>NZ_CP149129.1:3697500-4095000 GCF_037818705.1 Aeromonas popoffii
GCTTCTGTTCTTGCACCTGGGCTTCCTGATCCTTGAGCGTCTGCTGCAGTTGCTCGAACGCGGCTCTCTGGGTGGCCAGCAGTGTCTCCTTGATGCCGAGGTCACTCTTGAGCTGACCAATCGCCTTGCCCTGACGCTCCAGGGTTTCTTGCTGCACCGTCAACAGGCTGCTCTGGGCCAGTTCCTGTCGATTGCCGACGAAATACCCGATCAGCGCGCCCATCAGCAGCACAGCCAACAACTTCAATATCTGGGACATAAGGCCTCTTTTGTTACTGCGCCATACAGCGGCCATGCTCCCTTCACTATACGCAACGCGACCGGATCCGAGCTGACATACAAGGAGTTAACTGGCCATGGCGCCGCTGTCTCCCCGTTTTTGACGCGCGGCGAGCCGTAAAGTTCGCTCCAGGATCTGGGAATAGATGGGTCGGCCACCCAGCCACTGGGCAACCAGGGTCGCCCCAACCGTGGTGATCATCATGGGCAGGATCAGCTGATAGTTGTCGGTCATCTCGGTGACCAGCACGATGCCGGTGATGGGGGCACGCACGGTGGCGGCAAACAGCGCACCCATCCCGGCGATGGCAAAGGCGCCGGGCTCGATACCCAGTTCGGGAAACGCCGCATGAAACAGATGGCCGAACACCACGCCAAACAGGGTGCCCAGCGCCAGGGTCGGCGCAAACACCCCGCCCGGGGCGCCGGAGCAGAAGCAGATGAGGGTCGCGACCAGCCGCACCGAGAAGATGAGGAACAGGGTCGCCATCGCATACTCATCCCCCATCAGATGGGGAATAAGCTCGGTGCCGCCGCCCGTCACCGAGGGGGCAAACAACGACAACACACCAAACGTCCCGGCGACCAGCATACCGATGGCCACGAAACGGTGGCGCTTGTTCTGATGCAGCGCCAGATAGCCATCCTGACAGGCCAGCACCAGCTTGTTGAAGACAAACCCCAGCACCCCGAAGGTAGCCCCCATAAAGAGGAACAGCCAGAGTGCCTTGAGGGCTGGTGCATCGTAGTGGGGCAAGGTGATCACCGCCTCCTGCCCTTTCATGTTCTGCAGCATCAGGGTCGCCATGATGGCGGAGATCCCCACCGCCTTGATGGCCAGAAAGGAGTAGCGAAACTGCGGCCGCATCTCCTCCATCACAAACAGGATGCCCGCCAGCGGCGCATTGAAGGCAGCTGCCAGACCGCCCGCAGCACCGGCCGCCAGCAGGGCGTGGCCATGCTCTTTGGGCAGCCGGAAGATATCCGCCACCATCTTGCCGAGGTTGCCGCCAATCTGCACCGAGGGCCCCTCCCTCCCCAGCACCATGCCGGAGCTCAGGGTGCAGATGCCACCGAAGAACTTGACCGGCAACACCCGCCACCACCGCACCGGGCGCAGATCGTCCATCGCCCCCTCGATTTCGGGAATACCGGAGCCCCCCGCTTCCGGGGCAAAGGTATGAGTAAGGAAGTAGCCGACAAATCCCAACAAGGCGCTGAAGCCAAAGCCGAGCAGGCCGAGTTGCCACCAGGGACGGTCGGCCAGCAAGGCGATGCGTTGCTCTGCCAGCCAATGGACACCCGATTCGAACAGGCCGCACACCAGTCCGGCCAGGGTGCCGACCAGCGCAGCCAGCAGCAGAACCAGCAAGGGCATATTGTCTTGCCGGATAATGCGGGCAAGTGGTCCCCGCGAAGCGGTATCGGGTTCAGAGGAGAGAGCTTGTTGCGCCATCTTGTTACACCAACTTGGAAAAACCACATCGTCAGCTAGCTGAGATCAGGATCACCCGGCGCGTTGCTCGGCTGCCCAGGGCTGGGGCTTTCTGCTATAGTCGGCCCGTTAAATTTTTGTCACGGGAGCAGACCGAGAGTCCGGGTGGCGAGAGCGCAAAGCATACTCCTCATGCCCCGGCCTGCCGAGTCTCAATCGGCTGCAATCCCTTGTGTGACGCCCAAAATCCCATTAAGGATGATCCATGTCAAAATCAGATCAGCTGTTTGAACAGGCCCGCCAGACCATTCCGGGTGGCGTCAACTCACCGGTCCGCGCCTTCAATGGGGTCGGCGGCACGCCCCGCTTCATCGATCATGCCGATGGCGCCTATCTCTATGATGTGGATGGTCAGGCCTACGTGGATTACATCGGCTCCTGGGGCCCCATGTTGCTCGGCCACAACCACCCTGCCATCAAGGCCGCCGTCATCAAGGCCGTTGAGAAGGGGCTGAGCTACGGTGCGCCGACCGAAATCGAAGTGCTGATGGCCGAGAAAGTCCGCCAGATCGTCCCCTCCATGGAGCAGGTGCGGATGGTCAACTCCGGCACCGAAGCGACCATGAGCGCCATCCGTCTGGCCCGTGGCTACACCGGCCGCGACAAGATCGTCAAATTCGAGGGCTGCTACCACGGCCACGCCGACTCCCTGCTGGTCAAGGCCGGTTCCGGCGCCCTGACCCTGGGTCAGCCCAACAGCCCGGGCGTACCGGCCGATTTCGCCAAGCACACCCTGACCTGCGTGTTCAACGATCTGGAGTCGGTGCGCGAAGCCTTCACCCAGTACGGCAACGAGATCGCCTGTATCATCGTCGAGCCGGTCGCTGGCAACATGAACTGCATCCCGCCGGTGCCCGGCTTCCTGGAAGGGCTGCGCGCCATCTGTGACGAGTTCGGCGCCCTGCTGATCCTGGACGAGGTGATGACCGGTTTCCGCGTCTCCCTGCGCGGCGCTCAGGGTCACTACAACATAGACCCGGATCTCACCACCCTTGGCAAGATCATCGGTGCCGGCATGCCGGTAGGTGCCTTTGGCGGCAAGAAGAAGGTGATGCAATACATTGCCCCAACCGGCCCCGTCTATCAGGCAGGCACCCTCTCCGGCAACCCGGTGGCCATGGCGGCCGGTCTGACCATGCTGGATCTGCTGCTGGAGCCGGGTCTCTATGAGCAGCTGAGCGCCAAGACAGCTCGTGTTGCCGAGGGACTGAAAGCGGCCGCAGCCAAACACGGTATCCCGCTCGCCATCAACTATGTGGGCGGCATGTTCGGCTTCTTCTTCACCGACGAGCCCGAAATCACCCGCTACGAGCAGGTCACTCGCTGCGATATGGAACGCTTCAAGCGCTTCTATCATCTCATGCTGGAAGAGGGCGTCTATCTGGCGCCGAGCGCCTACGAGGCAGGCTTCCTGTCGCTGGCTCACGGCGATAAGGAGATTGAGCACACTCTGGCCGCCGCCGAGCGCAGCTTCGCCAAGCTGGCTGGCTAAATCGCCGCTGGTTGTCGCAGAAGGGCCCGTCACGGGCCCTTTTCTCTTGCAGTGCATCCATCACCACACAGGGCGGCACGCCCATTTCTGGTGCATTCCCCCCTCGTCATCCGTCGTTTTGTCATCCTGTGGTGCAACTTGCCCCGCCATCCATGTCATAAAGCAGGCCCACTATTTGCACATCCGCTACAAGAGCCCACGTCACCGAGGTCCATATGGCAGAGATGAGCCCCATCGATGTGCTGCGGCGCTATCAGGAGTATCAGGAGGAGCTGACCCCGCTACTGCAGGGGCTGCTCAGCGCCCCCCTTGCCTCGCTCAAGCGGTATCCCTTTGTTGTCAGCATTGACCGCTATCAGGGGCCGATGTGCATCCAGCCTGCGGTACCGGCGGCCCATAACCGGCTGCACCTCATCGTGCAGGGGCAGGGACGGGAGATCACCGTCTGTCTGAATCAGTTAATTGGCTGGTTGATGGGGGACAGGGAGCGCCGCCGCGCCATGCCCTGGTTCAAGGCGGTCTATGTGGTACTCAGCATGGCGCTGTTTCTCATCGTCGCTACCCTGATCTGGCACGGGCTGGAGCAGCTCTACCAATTGTTGTGCGGCGAGCAGCAGAACCAGCTCGGCGCCTTTAGCGCCATCATCTTCCTGACGCTGGCATTGGCGGTGTTCGATCTGGGCAAGACCATTCTGGAAGAGGAGGTGCTGCTGCATAAGGATATCTTCCGCCACAGCGCCATTCGCCGCACCATCACCCGCTTTATCGCCGCCATTCTGATCGCGGTCTCCATCGAAGGGCTGTTGCTGCTGTTTAAAGGGTCGCTTGGCCAGAGCGAGCTGCTCTGGCCTGCGGTCGGGGTAATGGGGTGTGCGGTGGGTTTGCTGCTGGCGCTCGGCATCTATGTCTTTCTGGGGGCCAAGGCCGAAGCGGCACTGGTACAGGCTAGCCTGCGCTCTCCAACGCCAGTTGCACAGGGGAGCGACGTGCCGCCCGCCAGGAGGCGTACATGGTCCAGGAGGTATAGATGACGATAAAGGCAACCAGCCACTTCAGCATCTCCATATCCATGGACTTGACCAGCATGGCGGCCAGCACCACGCCGATGGGGCCGAAGATGGCCACCGCCAGCACGGCTTTGGCATCGAACGCCCCTTTGCGGATAAAGGTGCCTGCGGAGAAGACACTGAGCACGGCGGTGGAGCCCATCATGATGGGAAACGCCGCCAGCGGATTCATCCCCAGCAGATAGACCAGCGTCATGCAGGGGGCAAACAGGCCGATGCCGACATTCATCAAAACGCCGAAGATGAAATTGCCAAGCAGCGCGATCGCCAGCTTGTAGCCACCGAGCCCCATCGCATCTCCGCCAACGGGGAAAAGACCCAGCAGACCGGCCAAGATCAACCCGGCGACAACCAGCAGGGAGATGGCCATCACCAGCCGGATAGTCTGCCGATCAAACGAGGCCACATGGCGGGCCCCCCAGGCCGCGCCGGCTGCTGCGGCAATCATCATGCTGATAAGAGTGAACGGATCCACCTTGACCACACCGATAAAGATGAGTGACTGGGTCACGGTCGGCAACACACACTGACCATTGAGGGTGCCTGGCAACAGGCGATCATCAATCAGCTTGAACTGTTTGTAACAGGCTGTCTTCACAGCGAAGCTGCCGACTCCCAGGGTATCGAGAAAATTGGCGGCAAACCCGATGGCAGCCACGGGCCAGAACGGGGTGGGCTCCAGCGATCCCTGTCGCCGTTTTTGCCACCAGGCCTGAACCAGCATGAAGATGAAAGACAGGGCGCAGATGATGAATATCAGGCGTAAAAGATTAATTAACATACCGACCTCTCCAGCAACGGGCGGCGATTCTAAGGCAGTCAAAATAAAAAATCTTGGTCGGGATCAACCATTCACCCCCTGCAAACGATTACCTGACGAAACTCCTGACAAGCGAGCCCGAACGACTCTGCTAATACTTATCTATGAGGGCCAACTGGCCTGGGGCCATCGGTGGTAATCATGGTCATTTCGCGACGACCACAGTCCCCGATGGGAAGTAGCCAAAAAGAAGGCCGGCATACACCGACCTTCTTTTTTTATTGCTGACCGATCCGTTGTCCGCACTCTGTCTCGTGCAGCCACGGGGAGCGAGCCAGCGGCTGAGCGCATGCGGCAATCCCGTCAGCAGCAAGAGGGTGGCAGACAGCGCAGGGCGAAGCCTGCGAAGATCATCAGTAACAGGGCGTGGTCGCTAGGAAAGCTGTCACTGGAGGAGTTTCTGGTCGGGATCGCGCTGAGCCGGGAGACTCGCAGCGCTGCTGACGCCGGCAGTGAACAAAGGACACGTCAGACAGGAACGCCGCCTGACTCCATACACCACATTTGACAATAACTCTATTGCAACGTGTTACATTGACGCATATCAATCAGTAGTATATGTTCCCGCATCCAAATGATTATTAAAAAGATTCATGTACTATGGAAGCAGTACTCTCATCAACTAAAAAACAAAAATTTGTTAATTTCGCCGCTGATGTTTTCGCACTAAATACCTTTTGTTATTTCATATCAATACCAATAGAACTCGGTTTTGCACAGATGAGTTTAGAAACTCACCTGCACGCTAGACTAATTGGGCTATTTATAATCACCTCAACAGCAAGACCTTTCGGTATTTGGCGTGATTGGATTTTCAAGAGATGCAGATTGACCGAACAGAACAAAGGCATTTTCCCTTATGTAGTTGACACCTTTGCCTATCTATCCTTTGAAATGCCATTGTACCTAATTAATCTGTCGATAAGTGGCGCTTCTCCTGATCAAATGATCAGAAGTGTTTTTATATTTTTTTTAATTGCTGGCGTTGTCGGTCGACCATACGGAATTTATCGCGCTTTCCTCAGAGCAAAAATATTTAAAATAAACAACACCTGTAATAAAGGTGATTAAATATTGTGGGGAAAACTGTATAAGAAGCACCAATAAGGTGACGATCTTGGCGACAGGCAAGATTGGAGCGCGACCAGACGGTAAGGCTTCTAACGCATCTACACCTTTTTCTCGATACCACTGAAACCAGCGGCCGATGGCCGAGCGAGCCGCGCCAGTAAGATGATAAACATTGGTGATCAAGCGGCCGTAATGTAACAGCAAGATGGCCATCAGCCGACGAGCATGCCCTTTATCAAGAGTGGCGTGGATGATTTTGTGAATGCGGCGCCGCTGTGGCCGTGACAGGGGTAATAAGAGTGGTATCAACTCACTCCTTTGGGTGCGACTTGTTTTGTTTGGCGACTAATGAGATCACACAAACTGGACTGAGTTCCCTGCCTCCATTGATCTAAGATTCGGAACAGCTATTGAGATGAAGTAAAATCGTTCTGCTCACACATGATTGAGTACCATGTAGCGACAAAAAATATTTCAGCGACGACTTAACTTCAGGACACCTTGATAAAATATGGCCAGCTCCCAAGGTCAATGAGCAAGCAAAGCACTCCAGCTGGTGGCGATCAGCCCCCTCACTACATAACACGGCACCAACTTGCTCATGCAGACGCTCCCCCCCCCAACCAGCGCAGTATTTTAGAACAGAACAATAGTGACATGAATCACATAAATATAAGCAGGGGTAACAAGACAAGCCGTAGCGATGGGCCTAACGCAACTCAGTTAAGAGAATTTGAGTCCCAACCCGCGAGATATAAGGACTAAAGAGTGAGGGAGGCATGATGCCTCCCTCGTTTTATTGGATGCTAATCATGGCAAGGGTATGATCCCAATGTCACCTTTAACCATGGCACCGTTCTTAATATTCAAAACGGCGAATATTAAATCAAAAAATGCTTCACTGACTGACCTTCGCCTGATGGCCCCTTTTTTACTTTCAGATTAACGTGCTCATACCTCGTAAGGCAGCCGAGACTGTGCCACCAGCCGATTGAGCGCCTGCACCACTTGGGGATCGAACTGGCTGCCAGTGCGGGACTGTATGTATTCCATGGTTTGTGCCAGCGTCCAGGGCTCTTTGTAAGGGCGCCTGCTGAGCAGTGCATCGAACACATCGACCACCGCCACTATGCGAGCCGACAGCGGTATCGCCTCCCCCGCCAGCTGCTCCGGGTAACCCTTGCCATCAAAATGCTCGTGATGTGCACGGGCGATCTCGGCCCCTAGCGACAGATAGCTGGTGCTGGGGGCGTTTACCCTGCTGTCAAAGGTTATGAGCGGTGGCCAAATCGATCTGGCCGTTGCCTATGCCACCTGGGGAGCCATCGGTATTCTGGGTACTGCACTGGGTGGTCTGCTGCTCTTTGGTGAGCGACTCAAGCCCATCGGATGGGCCGGGATGATGGTGATGGCGCTAGCGGTAGCCATGCTGACCACCGCCTGATAGCGAGCCATCAATGACATGACCAAGCCGCCTGCTTCTGCGGGCGGCTTTTTTGTTGGGTCGACGCAGGGTCAGCACGACGCTTCATAGAGCTCCAGCGGCAGGCCGTCGGGGTCGGCAAAGAAGGTAAAGCGCTTGCCGGTCAGTTCATCCACCCGCACCGGCTCCACCTCAATCTGATGGATCTGCAGATGCCGGATGACGCGGTCAAGCTCGCTGACCCGGAAGGCCAGGTGGCGCAGACCGCAGGCCTCCGGCCTTGAGGGCCGCGCGGGAGGTGTCGAAAAGCTGAACAGCTCCAGCTGGACACCATCAGGCAGGCCCAGATCCAGCTTCCAGGATTGACGTGCCTCGCGCAGGGTCTCGGCCAGGATGGGCAGCCCCAGCACCTGATGATAGAAGTGGCGCGAGCGATCATAGTCGCTGGCAATGATGGCCACATGATGGATGGCCTCAAACAACGGGAAAGTCATATGCACTCCAGTCAAACGGGCAGCCAGGGCTGCCCGTTTCGTCTATCAGTTGAAGAAACCACCGAACCAGTCATCCAGTGCGCTGCGCGGTGCGGGGCTGCCACAGCTCATGGGCTCAGCCAGCCCGGCCAGTTTGGCCGGCACCTGCAGGCTACCCGGACAGTCGCTAACCACACGGGCGCCGCTGGCGCGGGAGAAGTTGGCCCAACTCACCCCTTGCGGCATCTTCAGCGTCAGGCTGTTGACGCCACGCTGGCTCATGTAGCCGCTAAACAGCTGTAGGGCACCGCTGGCCCCTGTCAGCCCGGCGGACGTGTTGTCGTCACGGCCCACCCAGATGCTGACCAGCTCGTTGTTGTCCAATCCCGCAAACCAGGAGTCGCGCAGCTCGTTGGTGGTGCCTGTCTTGGCGGCCATGGTGGCGCCGGGGAACTTGGCATTCAGCGCGCGGGCTGTGCCCTGGCTCACCGTCTTGGTCATGGCAAACAGGGTCAGCCAGCTGGCCTGTTCGTCCGTGACCCGCTTGGCGGTCTGATCATGCTGATAGAGAGTGCTGCCATCGCTGTTGACCACGGCGCGGATCGCCGACAGCGGCTGGGTCAGCCCCTGGTTGGCGATGGGCAGGTACATCTGGTTCACCTCCATGGGTGACAGGGCCACGGCCCCCAGCACCAGCGACGGATAGGGCTGGATCTCCTGCTCGACCCCCAGCTTGTGCAGGGTATCCACCACCTTCTCCAACCCTACCTGCAGACCCAGATTGACGGTCGGCACGTTGAGGGAGCTGGCCAGTGCATCCATCAGGGGTACGCTCTGGCGGAACTTGCGATCGTAGTTTTGCGGTGTCCAGACCTGACCATCCTGACCGCGAAGGCGGATCGGCTGATCCTTGAGCGGGCTCGCCAGGGTCAGGCCGTTAGAGAGGCCGGTCAGGTAGACGGCCGGCTTGACCAGGGAACCGATCTGGCGACGGGCATCCAGCGCCCGGTTGAAGCCGGCGTAGCGGGGATCCCGCCCCCCCACCAGCGCAACCACTTCGCCCTTATGCCAGTCGGAGACCACCATGGCCGCCTCCAGCTTCTTCTTGCCACGCTGCTTCTCGATGAGCGTCAGACCCGATGCCACCGCCTGCTCGGCGGCGTGCTGGGCGATGGGATCCAGGCTGGTGAAGATCTTGAGGCCGGACTGCTTGAGCAGATCGGCGCCGAAACGGCTCTGGATCTCGCGTTTGAGCAGCCCCATGAAGGCCGGAGTGCGGCCATAGCTCATCTGGCCACGGGTGATGATGCCAAGCGGCTGCTTGCTGGCGAGTTCGTACTCGGCCGGCTGCAAGCTGCCGTGATCCATCAGCAGCTTGAGCACCAGATCACGCCGGGCCTTGGCCCGCTCCGGGAAACGCCAGGGATCGTAATAGGAAGGCCCCTTCACCAGCCCCACCAACAGCGCCACCTGATCGATATCCAGCTCGTTGACCGGAATACCGAAGTAGAAATAGGAAGCGAGCCCGAAGCCGTAGACCCCTTGCGAGAAGTTCTGCCCCAGATAGACCTCGTTGAGGTAGGCCTCCAGGATCTCGTCCTTGCTGTAGCGATAGTCGATCAGCACCGCCATGTAGGCTTCCTGCAGTTTGCGCCACAGGCTGCGCTCGCGGGTCAGGAAGAAGTTCTTGGCCAACTGCTGAGTAAGCGTACTGCCCCCCTGCACGGTGCGACCGGCCAGCACGTTAGCCGCCATGGCGCGCAGTATGGCCACCGGCGAGACGCCGCCGTGCTGGTAGAAGTCGCGATCTTCAGTGGTAAGCAGGGTCACCAGCAGGCTGTCGGGCACCTCGGCGATGCGCACCAGCAGGCGATCCTCCCGATCCTCGGTGTTGAGGCGATCAAGCAGCACTGGGTCCATCTGGGCGTAGCCGAGCTGGCGCTGATTCTCCAGCGACTGGATCCCCTCCAGCCGCGCGCCGTTGAAGGTGAGACGCAGGCCACGCGCACCGTCGGCGCCATCATGGAAAGCGAACGGGCGGCGAATAAGCTCGATACGGTTGCCGTTGATCGCATACTCGCCTGGCGTGTGAGGCTGGCGCACCTGCTTGTAGCTCAGCATGTTGAGCTCACGCAGCATCTGGGTCTGGGAGAGGCGCTGGCTGGGGTAGAGCTCCAACGGACGGCTGTAGACCATCACCGGCAGTTGCCACTTCTCGCCATCGAAGCGCTCACGCACCTTGGTATCGAGGTAGATGCCAAACACCACCATGAAAGCGGCCACCACCAGGGAGAGCTTGAAGCCGAGCCAGAACAGCGTGCGCCAGATGGTGCGTTTGGGCGCCACCTTCTTGGGTGCGCGCTTGCGTCGTTGCGTTGCCATAAATCCTCTTTGCTTTCCTTTCTACTTGTTATGTCGCGTTCGCGAACGTCCGAGCGGGATTAACCAATCAAATCTGAATCTCGGGTTTCATTTCGCCAGACAAATGGATGCCAACCCCTCATCCTCAACCCGTCTCCCACAAGGGGAGAAGGGGGCAAACACCAACCTCGATCGGTTCCCTCTCCCTCAGGGAGAGGGCTAGGGTGAGGGTAATCTGCTGGAGTTGGGCTTCGCGCGGCTCAGCACCAACCTACATCCCCATCTTCTTCTTGGTGACGCTGGTCGGCATCGCTTCCAGCGGATTGTCCGGCCAATAGTGGCGTGGATAACGCCCCTTCATCTCTTTTTTTACCAGCTCGTAGGAACCGGCCCAGAAGGCGGCAAGATCGGCCGTGATCTGTAGCGGCCGCCGGGCAGGCGAAAGCAGCTCCACCACCAGCGCCACCCGGCCATCGGCCACGCACGGGGTCGTACCTTGACCGAACATCTCCTGAATGCGCACCGGGATCACCGGCGCCTGACCCGGCTGATAACGAATACGCACCCGGCTGCCGGTGGGCGCCGTGAAGTGGCTCGGCAGCGCGTCGTCCAGCCGTTTGGGCAGTGGCCAGGGCAGGGATTGACGCAGGATGTCGTTGAGGTTGAGCCGCTTCAGCTGCTCCAGCCGGGTCATGCCACTCAGGGCTGGCAATAACCACTCCTCCAGCCGGGCCAGCAGGCTTTCGTCGTCCATGGCGGGCCAGCCGTCATCCGGTATCCAGTCGCGGGCGCAGCGCAAACGGGCCAGCAGCCCTTCGCTGCTCTCGTCCCAGGGCAGCACATGCAGCCCCTTGCGGCGAATGCCTTGCAGCAGGCAGCGTCCTTTCTGCTCGTCAGAGAGTTCGGTCAACGGTCGCTGGCTCAGCACCAGTTCCCCGATCACCAGCTGGCGTTCAGCCCGCACCCGCTCTTCCCGTTCGTCCCAGTCGAACCACTGGCGCTCGCTCACCAGCTCCGGCAGCTGGCGCGCCAGCTCGTCCAGCTCGACCGGTTCGGCGATAAAGATGCGACTGCCGCGATCGTTTTGCCCCATCTCGATGGCGATGAGGGCCGCTTGTCCCTGGCATGGGTGACCTTCTACCAGATCGCAGCTCACCCCACCACTGAGTTGATAGCGGCTGCCACTGCGCAACTTGCCGATCCGATCCGGCCAGGCGAGGGCGCACAGCAGTCCCAGCCACTGCCCTTGAGCCTGACGTTGTGACGCGCCAGACCTGACACCGAGGCGCTCGAACCAGCGGGCCGCCCCCTGCCGCAGAGCACCAAGACGGCGGTGAAACAGCACAGAGAGGCGTTCAGATCCTCGCAGATCTTCTTCCAGCAGCGCCACCAGGAAAGCGGCATCGGCGACAATCCCTGTCAGACCCTCGGCCTCAAGCGCCCGGGCCCGCAGCAGCATGCGCGCCAGCCGAGGGTGCGTGCCGAAGGCTGCCATGGCACGGCCAGCAGGAGTAAGTTGTTGCTCACCCTCGGGCGTCATGGCACCCAGGCTGACCAGCAGCCGCTGGGCGCTGGCTACGGCAGCGGCGGGGGGCATGTCCAGCAGTGGCAGGCTCTCCACTTTAGCGCCCCACTGGGCGGCGTCCAGCAGCAGGCCGGTGAGCTCCTGCGTCAGTATGTCCGGCGGGCTCTGCTCGGCGAGACGCTCCTGCACTTCACCGCTCCAGAGCCGATAGCAGACGCCAGGACTGAGACGACCAGCGCGGCCCGCCCGCTGGGTGGCGGACGCCCTAGCGATCTGGCGGGTCTCCAGCCGGGTGACGCCACTTTTCAGATCGAAGGAGGCGCGCCGCTCCAGCCCGCTGTCGATGACCATATGGATGCCCTCTATGGTGAGGGAGGTCTCCGCCACATTGGTGGTGAGCACCAGCTTACGGCGACCAACCTGTGCCGGTTCGATGGCGGCCTGTTGCGCCGCCATGTCAAGGCGCCCGTAGAGCGGTGCGAGGCGCACGTCATCCGGCAGCCGTCCCTCCAGCCACTGGGCGAGCCGCTCTATCTCCCCCTGCCCCGGCAGGAACACCAGGGCACTGCCGGCATGGCTGGCGAGCGCTTCCAGCACGACGGCGCCGACTTGCGGCTCCAGCCACTGCTGGCGATTGAGGGGGCGATAGTGATAGTCGATGGGAAAACCGCGCCCCTCGGAACGAATGACGGGGGCGTCAGGCAACAGGCTCTCGAGCGCCATGCCATCCAGGGTGGCGGACATGATGAGCAATTTGAGATCATCCCGCAGCCCCTGTTGGCTCTCGATGGCAAAGGCCAGGGCGGTATCGGCGTGCAGGCTGCGCTCGTGAAACTCATCGAAGATGACGAGCGACACGCCCGCAAGCTCGGGATCCTGCTGCAGCATCCGGGTCAGCACCCCCTCGGTGACGATCTCGAGTCGGGTCCTGGCACTGGTGCGACTCTCGCCCCTGACTCGCAGGCCGATGCGCTCTCCCACCGGCTCCCCCAGCTGACGGGCCAGAAAGCTGGCGATGTTGCGCGCCGCCAAACGACGAGGCTCCAGCATGAGGATGCGACCGGGCAGCCGGTTTTGGCGCACCAGCTCCAGCGGCAGCAGGGTCGACTTGCCCGCGCCCGGGGGCGCCTGCAGGATCACGCTGGCATGGCTGTCGATGGCGGCAAACAGCGCTGGCAACACGGACACTATGGGGAGTTGGGACAAAGCGGCGAGCACCTTCTGTGATGACCTTAAAACGGCGCCCATTCTGCCATAGCATCCGCCACCACCGTGAGCAGATGTCACCAGCAAGACATGACCACCACGGTTACCCTGGCATTCATGGCCAGCTCGCCAGGATACGCTGCGGCGAGACATGACCACAGTGGCTGCCATAGAATGGGGGCATGTTATGAGCGTGAACAGGCATACTCCCCAGAATGGCCAAACTCTTCTTTGCCCTGCCCCTGCACCGGCTTGCCCCCGAACTGGTCGACTGGCGTGACCAACGGCCCTGGCCGGGCCAGCCGGTCCCCAAAGCGAATCTCCACCTGACGCTGGCCTTTCTCGGTGAAGCAGATCAGGTCACCACGGCCCGCCTGATGGCCGCCGCTGAGCGGCAGCACTGTCCGCCGCTGACCATCAAGCTGGATGAGACCGGCTGGTTCAGCCGTGCCAAGGCGGCCTGGGTGGGACCAGGTGACTGGCCTAACGAGCTGAACGTGCTGGCCAGGGCGCTGCGTCGTCACGGCGAGAAGCTGGGGCTTGGTAACGGTGAGCAGGGCTATCGTCCCCACGTCACCCTGTCGCGCAAGGCGAGCGAGGCGCCCGACACCTTGCCGGCACCGGATTTTTTGCTGCACGCGGATCACTTCTGCCTCTATCAATCCATTGCCACCCCGGACGGGATGCGCTATGAACCGCTCGCCTGCTGGCCCCTGCGCGCCAGAGAGAAGATGGCGTCGTGACAGCCGCGCGCCCTCACTTCCTGCCTATAAAAGAGAGAACCGCACCATGATCTTCGATCCCCCCCTGCAGTCCGGGCAGCTCATCTCCCGCTACAAGCGCTTTCTGACCGATATCCGGCAGGACAACGGCGAGGTGATCACCATCCACTGCGCCAATACCGGTGCCATGACCGGCTGCGCCGAGCCGGGCACCCGGGTCTGGTACTCCACCTCCGACAACCCCAAGCGCAAGCTGCCCCACAGCTGGGAAATCGCCGAGAGCCCGGCGGGTCACTTCATCTGCGTCAACACGGCGCGGGCCAACCAGATCGCCCGCGAGCTGATCGAACAGGGGGCGATGGCCCCGCTCGCTGGCTACGCCAGGCTGCGCACAGAAGTGAAATATGGCGAAGAGAACAGTCGCATCGACCTGCTGCTGGAAGATGATCACAGGCCCTCATGCTACATAGAGGTGAAATCCGTGACCCTGCTCGATGAGCGGGAGCAAGCCGGCATGGGCTACTTTCCCGATGCGGTCACCAGTCGTGGCGCCAAGCATTTGCGTGAATTGATGGCCATGAAGGCGGCAGGGCACAGAGCCGTGTTGCTATTTATGGTTTTGCACTCCGGAATAGTGAGAATGCGCCCTGCAGCACACATAGATCCGCTCTATAGTCAGCTAATTGAGCAGTCAATGGCGGCAGGGGTTGAAATTTTATGCTATCGACCCCATCTTGGGGTGCAGAGCATGGTGGCCCAAGATTTTATCCCGTTTGAATCTTGTCACCTGCTACCCGAGGGCAGCGAATAAAAGTTGGGATGGGTAACATAATTGGTACGGCTTGTTTGCCTACGCATTACCCTTCTGATATAGATGTCGCCCTCATTTTATGGATGGCACGGGTAGCGTGCTGAATTAGGAGACAGGGCATGCCAACAGGCGAAAACAGGAAATCTCTGGGCCCCCTGGCCATTGCGGGTGTAGCGCCTTACCAGGAAAAACCGGGTGAGGAGTACATGAATGACCAACAAAAGGCACATTTTCGCAAGATCCTGGGAGCTTGGCGCAACCAACTGATGCAGGAAGTTGACCGCACCGTTGACCATATGAAGGATGAGGCTGCCAACTTTCCGGATCCCGTGGATCGCGCCGCGCAAGAAGAAGAGTTCGCTCTTGAATTGCGTACCCGCGACCGTGAACGCAAGCTGATCAAGAAGATCGAGAAGACATTGGTACTGCTTGAAGACGATGACTTCGGTTACTGCGAGCATTGCGGTATCGAGATTGGTATCCGTCGTCTGGAAGCCCGTCCGACAGCCGACCTCTGTGTCGACTGCAAAACACTTGCCGAAATCAAGGAAAAACAGATGGCCGGTTGATACCGACCACTGGCATAACTGAAAAAAGGGGGCTTGCTAGCTCCCTTTTTTATTGAGCTTTTGGTCGGGGCGTCCCAGAATGCAGCTTCAATGAATCGCTTGCCCTAATTGCCATGCCCGTGAATACACTCCCGTCGCCCCAGACTCGCCCCTATACAGGTCGCTTTGCCCCCTCCCCGTCAGGCCCGCTCCATTTTGGCTCCCTGATTGCGGCGCTCGGCAGTTTCTTGCAGGCCAGGGCGCAACAGGGGCGCTGGCTGGTGCGGATCGAAGACATAGATCCGCCACGGGAGATGGCCGGTGCCGCGTCGCTCATACTGCAGACCTTGGCGGCCCACGGCTTGGAGTGGGATGGGGAAGTGATGTACCAGAGCCAGCGTCATGGCCGTTATGACGAGATCATCAGGCAGCTCTATCAGGCTGGCGATCTCTACTGGTGCCGCTGTACCCGGCGCGAGATCATGGCGGGCGGCGGCTTGTACCGCGGCCACTGTCGCGATCTTGGTCTCGGGGCCGAGGGATGCGCCGCTCGGCTGCGCCAGCACCATCCGGTCTACCATTTCGAGGATGGGTTGCAGGGCCGCATTGCGGTTCCTGCGGCGCTGGCCGAAGAGGACTTCATCATACGCCGTCGGGATGGCCTCTACGCCTATAACCTGGCGGTGGTGGTGGACGACATGGACAGCGGCATCACAGAGATAGTACGTGGTGCCGATCTGCTGGAGCCCACGGTGCGCCAGGTTGCCCTCTACCAGACGCTGGGGGCTAGCGTCCCCGCCTGGGTGCACCTGCCACTGGCGGTGCTGGCAGATGGCCACAAGTTGTCGAAGCAGAACCATGCGCCGGCACTGGCGCTGGACGAGGTCAGGCCGGCCCTGTGGCAGGCGCTGCACTTTCTCGGTCAATGCCCGCCCCCCGAACTGATGGCGAGCCGCATTGACGAGATCATCGGCTGGGGCATTAACCACTGGCGGCTCGACCGGGTTCCAGCCAGAGAGAAGATCAGCCTGGCACAGGGAGCACCAGGCTTTGCATTGGGTCAGACCTAAGCGTGCTGACATGGACAACACAATTTTTTGTTTAGCCAAGCCTGAACTTTTTGAATGAACCACATCGTTTTTCATTTAGTCAGGCCTGAGCTATGATAGGCCGCTATTTTTTGGCCTCCCGTCAATTTGAAGTCATGAAGAGGTGTACCATTTTTTCCCAGATCGCAAACTTTTGCCGCAAGGTGCTCGGCAAGGAAGACGGCGAGCAGTCGGTGGAGTCTCCCATCCCAGCCCACGTAACCGGGCAACGCCGTACCTTAAGCCGTGACCAGCACCCCATCTCGCGCAAAGAGATCAGCGAGAATGCGCTCAAGGTGCTCTATCGCCTGAACAAGGGTGGCTATGATGCCTACCTGGTCGGCGGGGGCGTCCGGGATCTGCTGCTCGGGAGGACGCCAAAGGATTTCGACATCGCGACCAACGCGACGCCGGAGCAGATCAAGGCGCTGTTCAGCAACTGCCGCCTGATTGGCCGCCGCTTCCGCCTGGCCCACATCGTCTTTGGTCGTGACGTGATCGAAGTGGCCACCTTCCGGGGTCACCACCATCAGGTCAATACCAGCAAGCATGTGTCGGCCCAGTCTGATGAAGGCATGCTGCTGCGCGACAACGTCTACGGCACCATTGAAGAGGATGCAGAGCGTCGCGATTTCACCGTCAACGCCCTCTACTACAGCGCCAGAGATTTCACCCTGCACGATTTCGAGGGCGGCATAGAGGATCTCGCCCAGCGCAAGCTGGAGCTGATCGGCGATCCCGAGACCCGCTATCGTGAGGATCCGGTGCGCATGCTGCGCGCCGTGCGTTTCGCCGCCAAGCTGGACATGACCATCAGCCCACGCAGTGCCACCCCCATCAAGGAGCTGGCATCACTGCTGCAGGATATCCCCGCCGCCCGCCTGTTTGAGGAGACCCTCAAGCTGTTCCTGGCTGGCGATGGCCTGGCGACCTACAAGCTGATGCGCGAATACGGGTTGTTCCAGCCGCTGTTCCCGCAGGTAGCCGCCCTGTTCACTCCCCACGGCACCTCGCCGTTCGAGCAGTTCATCGAACTGGCGCTGCTCGATACCGACACCCGGGTGCGCGCAGACAAGCGGGTCACCCCGGCCTTCCTCTACGCCACCCTGCTGTGGGGCTGTGTCGAAGCCCGCGCCCGCGTGCTGGAAAATGAGAGCGGTCTGCCCTGGCACGACGCCTTCATGCTGGCCATCAACGAGGTGCTGGACAACCAGGTGCGGATCATCGCCGTACCGCGCCGTTTCACCACCGATGTCCGCGACATCTGGGCCCTGCAACAGCGACTGACCCGCCGTCAGGGTCGTCACCCCGAGCGGGCCATGGAACACCCGAAATTCCGCGCAGCCTACGACTTCCTCTTGCTGCGTAACCGGGTCGAACGCGGCCTCGGCGAACTCGCCAGCTGGTGGGAACTCTATGTGGAGTCCAATCCGGATGTACGCCCGCAACTGCAACGGGAAGCGACCCGCCGCCCTGCGAGCGGCGAGCATGCCCAAGCCGGTGAACCCCGTAGCGGTGACGGCGAGAAACGTGATAGCAACAGCCGCAGTCGTCGTCGCCCGCGCCGTCGCAAACCGAAAGCGGCGCAGTGACCACCAGCGTCATGACGGAGGTCTTCGTTGCGATCGGCTCCAATCTGGCTGACCCCTTGGGTCAGGCTCGCCGCGCCGTCGACGCACTGGCGGCGCTGCCGGAGTCCCGGTTGCAGCAGGCCTCCTCGTTTTACAGCAGCCGCCCCATGGGCCCTGCGGATCAGCCGGACTACGTCAATGCCGTGGTGCGGCTGAATACCCGGCTCGGCCCTCTGGCCTTGCTGGATCAACTGCAAAAAATCGAGCTGGAACAGGGACGTGTGCGCAAGGATGAGCGTTGGGGGCCCAGAACCCTGGATCTCGATCTGCTGCTCTATGGCGATCGGATCATCAGGCATGAGCGCCTCGTCGTTCCCCATTACGGCATGAAGGAGCGGGCGTTCGTACTGCTACCCCTTGCCGAGATTGCGCCCGCTCTGGTGCTGCCCTGCGGCACCCCGCTCGCACAACTGGTTGCCCGCTGCCCGCACAATGATCTTGCCATCATTGCCCCCGGTGCAGACATAGGGGAACCCTGATGAGCAGAGCCATCGACGCCCTTGTGATCCTCACAGACACACGCGGCGAGTAGGAGCAACGTTATGAGCAAGATCACCACCACCAGCCTGCTGAAGATGAAGCAGGAAGGGCAACGCATCACCGCCATCACCGCCTATGATGCCACCTTTGCCAAGCTGTTCGACGACGAAGGGGCCCACGTGCTGCTCATCGGCGATTCGCTGGGCATGGTGCTGCAAGGGGGTCAGGACACCCTGGCGGTCAACATGGATGAGATGGTCTATCACACCCGCTGTGTGGCGCGTGGTGCCAGCAAGGCGCTGGTCGTCGCCGACATGCCGTTCATGAGCTATGCCACTTCGGATCAGACTTACCAGAACGCCGCCCGCCTGATGGCCGCCGGAGCCCGCATGGTGAAGGTGGAAGGGGGCGACTGGCTGTGTGACAGCATTCGCCACCTGACTCGCAATGGCGTGCCTGTCTGTGGCCACCTCGGCCTCACCCCCCAATCCGTCCATGTGTTTGGCGGCTTCAAGGTGCAAGGTCGCGACGAGTTCCAGGCCCAGGAGATCTACCGTCAGGCCCTCGAACTGCAAGCAGCCGGCATCCAGATGCTGGTGCTCGAGTGCGTACCGGTCGCCCTTACCGAACGCCTCACCAAGGCGCTGCGCATCCCGGTGATCGGCATCGGTGCCGGTCCCGCCACCGATGGCCAGATCCTGGTAATGCACGATGCCTTAGGCATCACCTCAGGTTACGTGCCCAAGTTCACCAAGAACTTCCTGGCCGAGACCGGTGACATACGTGCCGCCATCCGACTCTATGTGCAGCAAGTGAGCGAGGGGACCTTCCCCGGCCCCGAACACTGTTTCAACTGATCCGGCGCGATGGATGAGAGCGGGGGCACAAGCCCCCGTTTCGCTGTCCCTTGCCCGCTGATGCAACCCGTTTTCTCTGTTTGATATTTCCGAAGGTGAACTGCCGATGTTGGTCGTTAACAATCCTGCCGCTCTGCGTGAACAGATCGGCCAATGGCGCCGTGAAGGGCGTGCCATCGCATTCGTCCCCACCATGGGCAACCTCCATCAGGGGCACCTGACGCTGGTGAAAGAGGCGCACCGCCATGCCGGTAAGGTGGTGGTCAGCATCTTTGTCAACCCCATGCAGTTCGACAAGGCAGAGGATCTCGTCAACTATCCGCGCACCCTGGAGCAGGATTGCGCTGCACTGGAAGCCGCTGGCGTCGACATGGTGTTCACCCCGACGCCGGAGATCATGTATCCGCAGGGGCTGGCGAGCCAAACCTTCGTCGAGGTGCCGGGTCTATCCGGCCTGCTGGAAGGAGCGCTGCGTCCGGGGCATTTTCGTGGCGTCAGCACAGTGGTGACCAAGCTGTTCAATCTGGTACAGCCGGATGTGGCCTGTTTCGGCCAGAAGGATTACCAGCAGCTGGCGCTCATTCGCAAGATGGTGGCCGACATGGCCATGCCCATCGAGATCGTCGGCGTGCCCACGGTGCGGGCCGAAGACGGGCTGGCTCTGTCGTCACGCAACGGCTACCTGACCGCCGCCGAGCGGGCGCTGGCCCCCGAGCTGGCACGCACCATGAACTGGATTGCCGAGCAGATCGCAGGGGCCGATCACCACCTGCCCTCTCTGGTGGCGCAGGCCAGCCAGCGCCTCGATAACGCAGGTTTCCGTACCGACGCCATCGACATCGTCGATGCCGTGACCCTGGAATCCGCCACCGACCAGAGCCAGCAACTGGTGATCCTGATGGCGGCCTATCTCGGCAAGGCCCGCCTCATCGACAACCGCGTGGTCACGCTTCAGCACGCCTGAGTCAGTCACAACCTGGAGAGTTTCATCTCCAAGAGGTTTATTGCCTCTTCCTGTTCCTGCCCAAGTCTGGCCAGGAGCAGGCCCGGTTTCAGGTGCTGCCATATCCTGCATGAAGATGGCGGCCAGCAATACATAGTCACCCGCCACATCGCCACTCCGTTTGCCGAAGGGGCGTTTCCCCATCGTCTTTAAAGAGACCTGGCGTAACGGCCTGGCCGATGATGGTCTGACTGCCAAGTAGAACGTCTGCGTCTACCGTGATGAGCCGGCGCAGAACGAGGTCCCCAGCGCTGACCTGCACTGGAACCATACGAGCAGACGCCCTCATAGGGCATGGTGCCCCCCCGGCAACCACCGGGATCCGCGAACGCAAAAAGAAACAGGGCGCCCGAATGGACGCCCCGTTTTGAGTACAACTCAGTGCCGCAGCCCGGTACCGCGGGAGATGAGCCACCAGGCCAGTCCGTAGAGCGCGGCGATGAAGCCGATGATGATGAGGTAGGCGGTGCCGAGCGGCACGTCAGAGATACCGAGGAAACCGTAGCGGAACGCGTTCACCATGTAGATGATGGGGTTCACCTGGGAGACCCCATGCCAGAAGGGCGGCAGCAGGCTGATGGAGTAAAACACCCCGCCCAGATAAGTGAGCGGCGTCAGCACGAAGGTGGGGATGATGCTGATGTCGTCGAAGGTCTTGGCAAACACGGCGTTGATCAGCCCCCCCAGCGAGAAGAGGATGGCGGTCAGCAGCACGGTAAAGCAGACACTGAACAGATGGTGGATCTGCAGCGGCACGAAGAACAGCGACACCAGGGTGACGATGAGGCCGACACAGAGGCCACGCGCCACGCCTCCCCCCACGTAACCGGCGATGATGACGTAGTTGGGCACGGGCGCCACCAGCAGCTCCTCCACATTGCGCTGGAACTTGGCGCTGAAGAAGGAGGAAGCGACGTTGGAGTAGGAGTTGGTGATCACCGACATCATGATGAGTCCAGGCACGATGAACTCCATGTAGCTGACCCCCCCCATGTCACCGATGCGCGAGCCGATGAGGTTGCCGAAGATGACAAAATAGAGGCTCATGGTGATGGCGGGGGGCACCAGGGTCTGGATCCAGATCCGGGTGAAGCGGCTCACCTCCTTGGCCAGAATGCTCTTGAAGGCGATGTAATACGTGGTCAGATTCATGCTTTTCTCCCCTCCTCGACCAGACTGACGAACAGCTCTTCCAGTCGATTGGCCTTGTTGCGCATGCTCAACACCTGCACCTGCTGGCCCGACAGCTGCTCGAACAGGCTATTGAGAGACTGACTCTTGTCCAGATCCACTTCCAGAGTGCGCTCATCCAGCATGCGGCCGTTGAACTCGGGCACATTCGGCACGGCGGAGCCCGGTGCCAGATCCAACATGAAGGTCTCGCGGCCCAGCTTGCCGAGCAGCTTCTTCATGCTGGTATTTTCAATCAGCCGCCCCTTGTCGATGATGCCAATGTTGCGGCACAGCATCTCGGCCTCTTCCAGATAGTGAGTGGTGAGTATGATGGTGACCCCCTGCTCGTTGAGCTCTTTGAGGAAGGTCCACATGGAGCGGCGGATCTCGATATCCACCCCGGCGGTCGGTTCGTCCAGGATCAGCAATCTGGGCTCGTGCATCAGGGCGCGGGCTATCATCAGCCGACGCTTCATGCCACCGGAGAGAGTGCGGGCCGGCATGTCACGCTTGTCCCACAGATCGAGCTGACGCAGGTATTTCTCGGCGCGGATCTTGGCTTCGGCCTTGGGCACGCCGTAGAAACCGGCCTGATGGGTGACAATCTGGATCACCTTCTCAAACTGACTGAAGTTGAACTCCTGTGGCACCAGGCCGAGCTGGGCCTTGGCCTGCTCGAGATCGCTGTCGATGTCGTAGCCAAACACCTTCACCTTGCCGGCGCTCTTGTTCACCAGCGAGCTGATGATGCCGATGGTGGTGGACTTGCCTGCCCCGTTGGGGCCGAGCAGGGCGAAGAAATCCCCCTGCTTGACGGTCAGATCTATGCCTTTAAGGGCTTCCACGCCCCCCTGATAGGTCTTTTTCAGGCCGCTTATTTCCAGTGCGTTCATTGCAACCCCTGTGATGGCGGATCCCATCTCGATACAGAAAAGGCGGCCGGGGCCGCCTTGCAGACAAAAATGGCGCTCGGCCACCTAGCCCGTGATATTCCTGGACCTTGCTTACTCTTGCGGTACTACCTTGCCGATGAACGGCAGATTACGGTACTTCTGGGCGTAGTCGATACCACAACCCACCACGAATTCGTCCGGAATGGAGAAACCGATCCAGTCCACCGGCACCTGCACCTCGCGACGGGACGGCTTGTCCAGCAGGGTGCAGATGGCGAGGGATTTCGGCTCGCGCAGTGACAGGATTTCACGCACCTTGTTGAGGGTGTAGCCGGTGTCGATGATGTCCTCGACGATCAACACGTCCTTGCCTTTGATGTCGTCATCCAGATCTTTGAGGATGCGAACGTCACGGGTACTGCGCAGGCCGGAGCCATAGCTGGAGGCGGTCATAAAATCCAGGGTGACGGGCAGCGGGGTCTGGCGGCACAAGTCGGCCAGGAAGACGCAGGAGCCACGCAGCAGGCCAATCATGACCACTTCGTCAGAACCCTGATAACGGGCGGTGATCTCTTCACCCAATTTGGCGATCCGGGCGGCCACATCGGCCTCGGAGATCATCACCTCGACGGTGTGTTTCATCACTTACTCCCTCATGGCCAAAGGGATTTGGCCGTTCATTAACGTCAAAACCGAGGATTCTACCATCCAAGCCGAGAGGCGTCAGGCATACGTGATGCTTTTATCGGCTTATTTTAATTGATAGAGTTAGCAGGCTCTCGGGCATTATCGGTGACAATACTATAAACACCATAATCAATAACTATTAGATGAAAAAACTATGGAACCACGCGCAGAAATAAGACGTCGAACCCGGCTTTCTCCGGAAGCTCGTCGCACTCAATTGATGGAATGTGCCATCGAGGTGTTCTCCCGTCGCGGCATAGGCCGTGCGGGTCACGCCGAGATAGCAGAACAGGCCAAAGTCTCGGTAGCTACCGTGTTCAACTATTTCAACACTCGCGAAGAGCTGGTGGATGAAGTGTTGGCCGAGATCGAACGCTTCGTTCACCAGATGCTGGAACAGGCCTATACCGGCCAGGGTCCAATCAACGACAGTATTCGTCGTCATGTGAAGCTGTTTGTCGATGCAGCCTACGATCAACCCGACCATGCCAGCATCTGGCTGGAGTGGAGTTCATCGGTGCGGGAAGAAGTCTGGCCCCGTTATGCCAAGCTGCTGGACAAGGCATTGGAGCGCATCGCGCCCCATTTGCAACGAGCCATGGATGCCGGTGAGATCCAGAGTGTGCTGTCCGCCCAGGACCTGGCTCGCTCCCTGACCGGTTTTGGTTACGTCATGATGCAGATGATCAACCAGCCACAACGCCCGTCACGGGAAGATGTGACCGATTTTCTGTTCAAGTACGTGACAGCCCCCATCCAGGCCGCCTAACCCGCCTCGTGAATGACAAACGGCGCCAGACTGTTCATGTCGGCGCCGCTTTTATTTGTCCCTTTGCTACCGGTTCAGCCGCTGTCGCCAGAGATCGCCAGCAAGGTGATGAATCACGGGTCAAGCGTTGGCATAGCCCCAGCGGCTGGTCAGCGCGTGCTCGACTCCGAGGTGATCCAGGATCCGCGCCACCATGAAGTCCACCAGATCCTCGATACTTTTCGGCTCATGATAGAAACCGGGTGCGGCCGGCATGATGGTCACCCCGAGTCGCGCCAGTTTGAGCATGTTCTCCAGATGGATGGCGGAGAAAGGGCTCTCGCGGGGCACCAGAATCAGCTGGCCGCGCTCTTTGATCACCACATCCGCCGCCCGCTCCAGCAAGTTGTCGGAAGCGCCGTTGGCGATGGCTGAGACGGTGCCCATGGAGCAGGGGCAGACCACCATCTGCTTGGGAGCCGCCGAGCCAGAGGCCACCGGCGAGAACCACTCCTCCTTGCCGCAGGCAATTATCTGACCCTCTTTAGCGCCATACTGGCGACAGAGATGGGCAGAGAGCGCTTTCGGTGAGCCCGGCCAATCTTGCTGCTGCTCGGTCTTGAGCACTACTCTCGCCGCCGATGAGGCGAGCAGATAGACCCGATAGTCCGCCTGCACCAGACACTGGAGCAGGCGCAGGGCGTAGGGGGCGCCGGAGGCGCCGGTCAGTGCCAGAGTGATCGCTTTGTTCATAGTTCGCCGTGGTAATCCTTGAGGCGGGCGATCAGCTTGTCATGAATACCGCCAAAGCCGCCGTTGCTCATGATCAGAATATGATCGCCATCGCGGCTCTCGGCCACCAGCCGGTTGATCAGGGTCTCCAGATCGTTAAACACCTTGGCCGGTCGGCTCATGTGAGCTGTCACCTCGCCGAGATCCCAACCGATGTTGGGTGGCTGGAAGAAGAACACCTCGTCGGCGCCAGTGAAGCAGCCGGCCAGCTCCTCCTTGTGCACCCCCAACTTCATGGTGTTGGAGCGCGGCTCCAGCACCGCCAGAATGCGTGACGCACCCACCTTGGCACGCAGGCCGCCGAGGGTGGTCTCGATGGCAGTCGGGTGGTGGGCAAAGTCGTCATAGACGCTGATGCCTGCCACCTCGCCCTTGAGCTCCATCCGCCGCTTGGGGGACTTGAACTGGCAGAGGGCCGCGATGCCATGCTCCACCATGACACCGGCATGGCGGGCGGCGGCGATGGCCATCAGGCCGTTGTTGACGTTGTGCTCGCCGATGCACTCCCAGTGCACCTCGCCCTGCTTCTGCCCATCCAGCCACACCTCGAAGGCGGAGCCGTCCTCGGCCAGCTTGATCGCTTTCCACTTGGCATCGTCCTGACCTACCAGCTCCACCTCGCTCCAGCAGCCCATCTTGCGCACGGCGGTGAGGTTATCATCTGCTTTCGGGAACAACACCCGGCCATTGCTCGGCACGGTACGCATCAGGTGGTGGAACTGGCGCTGGATGGCGGCGAGATCCGGGAATATGTCCGCGTGGTCGAATTCCAGGTTGTTCATCACCAGGGTACGCGGGTGGTAATGGACGAACTTGGAGCGCTTGTCGAAGAAGGCGCAGTCATACTCGTCCGCTTCGATGACGAAGAAGGGGGCAGAACCGAGACGGGCGGAAACCGGGAAGTTGCCCGGTACCCCGCCGATGAGAAAACCCGGTTCCAGCTTGGCGTATTCGAGCACCCAGGCCAGCATGCTGGCGGTGGTGGTCTTGCCATGGGTGCCCGCCACGGCCAGTACCCAGCGATCCTGCAGCACGTGTTCCAGCAGCCACTGGGGGCCGGAGATATAGGGCAAATTGCGGTCCAGTACATATTCAACACAGGGGTTGCCACGGCTCATGGCGTTGCCGATCACCACCAGATCCGGCGCGGGATCAAGCTGGGACGGGTCATATCCCTCGGTCAGTTCGATGCCCTGTTGCTCGAGCTGGGTACTCATGGGGGGATAGACGTTGGCATCCGAGCCGGTGACTCGATAACCAAGCTGTTTTGCCAACACCGCCAGACCACCCATGAAGGTGCCGCAGATCCCGAGGATGTGAATGTGCATACCGCTGCCTTTTCCAGTAAAGGGAGTGCGCATTCTAGGGTCTGTTGACGTTTGGTCGCAAGCCGCGGGCGTGACGAGACGTCAATAGACCCAGGCAAGCGGGCCACCATTTGGCAGACCCGGGCTGCACGGCATCAGCCAAGGCTGTCACAGTGCCCTTGAAATATGGTCATTTGACGCGACATCGCTATAATATCGGCCTGCAAACTTGACTCCAACATTGAAGGAAACGTCATGAGCCTGAACCTGGTACCGGCTGGCAAGAGCCTGCCCGACGACATCTACGTCATCATCGAAATCCCGCAGAATGCCGACCCGATCAAATACGAAGTCGACAAGGACAGCGGTGCCATCTTCGTTGATCGCTTCATGTCGACCCCTATGTTCTACCCGTGCAACTACGGTTACGTGAACGCCACCCTGTCTCTGGATGGTGATCCGGTTGACGTTCTGGTTCCGACCCCCTACCCGTTGCTGGCCGGCTCCGTCATTCGCTGCCGCCCGGTTGGCGTGCTGAAGATGACCGACGAATCTGGCGAAGATGCCAAGATCGTGGCCGTGCCGCACTCCAAGCTGACCAAGCAGTACGACCACATCAAGGATGTGAACGATCTGCCCGAGCTGCTGAAAGCCCAGATCCAGCACTTCTTCGAGCGCTACAAAGAGCTGGAAGCGGGCAAGTGGGTCAAGGTGGAAGGTTGGGGCGACAAGGCTGCGGCCGAAGCCGAGATCGTCACCTCTGCCGAGCGTTACGCTGCCAAGTAAGCGTACCCTCGCAACAAGGCGCCTCAGGGCGCCTTTTTTATGGGCTGTTGCGGGCGCAGACTCCGCGTCTCGCCAGCAGGATCGCCCTTGATGTAGATGTCACGGCCATTCTGCCGATAGGGGCGATAAAAGTCGCCACCACAGCGATAACCCCCGCCCTGCACACTCATCAGCTCGCAGTTGACCGGCAATACCTCCAGCCACTTGATGGCCTGCTGAAAACGCAGCCATTCCTGCCATTCATGCTCCCGTGCCAGCTTGTCCCGCAGGGCAAAGGTATCCGCACTGGACATCCCCTTGTTGACGAACACCTGGCCCGCTGCCGCAGGCAAGGCGGCCGACAGCAACAACAGCAGTAGAATTCGCTTCATAACGGTTTCCTGTATGACTTATTTCCAGAATTAAATTTAAAGCCTTATCAGGCTGTTACCCAGATCATCAAAACTAAGCTAATCCAAATCCGGCCAGCTCACCTAGTTGTTTAGTATCACCTCGAGCAGGATGCACATCATGAAACTGGCACACGGTCTGTTATTAAGTCTAGTGTTCGCATCCGCAGTCGGCGCCAACGAAGTCAATCTGAGCTGGCAGTGGCAGTCTGCCGACGGCCAGCAGAAGCACCTGCGACTGAATGCAGACGAACGCATCATGTCCGCCAGCCGCCACGAGATGACCCAGCTCAATGCCTCCCTCAACTATCCGCTGGAGACACTCTACGCCTACATCAGCCCGCGCCTTTACAACAGCATCAACCTGATCAACCAGACCAGTCCAGAGACCGCCACCAAGTTTCGCAATCTGGAGCAGGCCTTCACCCTGCACGACGACAGCATGGAGTCGACCCTGTTCTGGCAGGCCTACCAGCAATATCAGGACGATGCCTTCTACCAGATGCGGGTGGTGCCCTGTGTGCACCCGGCCAATAGCAAGCTGCCCTGCGTACGCCCCAACTACTCCCAACTGTTCTACCAGTTCAAAGGAGACCTGAGGCCCCTAGCGAAGCAGTTTTCCGCCAAGGATCTGGCCACCAGCGTCGGCCTGCTGCAGGAGTGGCTCAGCGCCATCCCCACCCCCCCCGAGCAGATGGATCACTTCGCCCCCCCCCTGCAGGCCTTGAAGGACAACAAGGCCGACAGTGATGAGAAGGCGCTGCTGATGGCAAGCCTCCTGGCCGAGCTGGCGCCGCAATACATGCTCAGCATCATATACCCCAACATCAGCATCGGCAGCGTCTCGCCAGCCTGGCTGGCCATCACGGCCGACAGCGGCCTGAAAGGCGATACCCTGGTGATCGGCAATCAGCGCCACGTTCTGCTGACCGGCTCACCCCTGCTGGCCCAGCAGATGACCATGGCCAAGATCCCGCTGATCAGTGAACCCTTGTACTGAGCCACGCCCGCCATGCCGGTTGCACCACAACCGGTTCAACTGAAGCGCACTCCTCAAACCAGTTGATAACGAATTGATTTTTATCGACTGCATGCCATCCTAGCCGCCTTTGCCAGCCGCTTTCTGCACTGGCGGGCAGCCCGCGCGGCTCACTCGCGAGCTTATTTAACACTTTTTAAACAGATCCGATCAGTTTAGGATGAGTTCTGCCCCATTCCCTCAAGTGAAAAATCGTTATAACATAACAAAAGGAGTGTCATCAGGATGAAACATCTCGTACTTACTCTGGCGCTGCTGCCAACACTGGTCATGGCTCACAATATCAAGGAGTCTGCCCAGGTACCGCTGGTCAACATCAGCGACAAGGGTGAGCTGGTACTGCAAGAAAAAGAGGTCAGCTACCAACCCTGGCAAAGCAAGGTACTGACTGGCAAAGTCTTTCTGATCCAGCACATCGCGGGTCGCTCCAGTGCCAAAGAGCTTAACGCCCCCATGATCGAGGCGATCAAGGCGGCCAAGTTGCCCCACGACAAGTACCAGACAGTCACCATCATCAACAGCAATGACGCCATCTGGGGCACTTCCGGCTTTGTGAAGAGCAGTGCCGAAGACAGCAAGAAAGAGTTCCCTTGGTCCGCCATGGTGCTGGATGCCAAAGGCATGGCCCGCAACGCCTGGGATCTCGCGCCGGAAAGCTCGGCCATCATACTGCTGGATAAAGAGGGCAAGGTGCTGTTTGCCAAAGATGGCCAGCTCGATGCCAACAACATTGCTACCGTGATGGGGCTCATCCAGTCCCATCTCTGAATCAGAGAGAAGGGGCCCTGATGGCGCCCCTTTCATAAGGGTCTATGGGTCGTTTCAAGCTGAAAATCTGGTTGTTGCTGCTGGGCTGGTTGTGGTTGCAACCGGCGCTGGCACAACACCCGCTGGAAGCAGACCAGCCCGGTCATAGCCACACTTGCGTCCTTTGCGCCCTCCATCTCGATGGCAAGCTGGCACTGACGCCCAACTTGCCCACCCCAGTCCTGCATGTTGTCATCGGCAAGCACCTCGATACCGCCTTGCCCACAATCGATTCCACCCCTACAGGCCACTGCCGCATTCGTGCTCCGCCGCACTTTCATTGCTTCTCCCACTGAACATTTCTCTTATCAATGGTTTCAAAAGGATTAACGATGAAAGCAGTCACACTGTTACTGGCCGCAGCCGCCTTTGGCGTACAAGCAAATCACGACGAGCATGAGAGTCATGGGCACGGTGCCCACGAGCACGGCCACGGTCATCTCAACCTGGTGCTCGATGGCAACCAGCTGATGCTCGAGCTGCAGGCGCCCGCCGCCGATCTGGTGGGCTTCGAGCACGCGGCCAAGAGCGACGAGGAGAAGGCCCAATACGCCAAGGCCATGGCTCAGCTCAAGCAACCCGATGCCCTGTTTCGCTTCGACCCGTCCGCTGGCTGCAAACTGACCCAGCAGGAGCTCAATGCCGCCAAGGAAGAGCATGATCACGACCATGACCATGACCATGACCATAAAAAGGCTGGCAGCAATCATGATGACCACCACCATGATGATGCGGGTCACGCCGATGTGGGTGCCATGTACACCTATACCTGTGAGGCCCCGGCCAAACTGACCGGACTGGAAGCGACTCTGTTCAGCGTCTATCCGAGCCTGGAGAAGCTGAGCGTGCAGGGCATACTGCCCACCGGCCAGACTGCTGCCGAACTGACCCCGTCCGCCAACAAGCTGAGCTGGTAACACCATGAAAAAAGCCGTGGTTGAGATCCGCGATCTGGCCTTCGCCTGGCCGGATCACGAGCCTGTACTCGATCTGCCCGCCCTCACCATCAACGAGGGGGAACGGGTGTTTATCAAGGGGCCATCGGGCTCCGGCAAGTCGACCCTGCTTGGCTTGCTTGCCGGGATCCAGACCGCCAACCACGGCACCCTGGCAGTGCTGGGCCAGCCATTGGCCCAGCTATCCGGCCGTGCCCGTGACCACTTCCGGGCGGCCAATCTGGGTTATATCTTCCAGCAGTTCAATCTGCTGCCATTTTTATCGGTGCTGGACAACGTCACCGCCGCCCTCACCTTCTCGCCCGAGAAGCGGGCTCGCCTGCAGGGGAGCCCCGAACAGGAGGCGCGCCGCCTGCTGGCGGAGCTGCAACTGCCGGCCGAGGCGCTGCACAGACCCGTCCATGCCCTGAGCATAGGCCAGCAACAGCGGGTGGCCGCCGCACGGGCGCTGATAGGCTCGCCACCGCTGGTGATTGCCGATGAACCCACCTCGGCTCTCGATACCGACAACCGGTCCGCCTTCATCAAACTGCTGTTCGAGGAGTGTGATAAACAGGGGTCGACCCTTATCTTCGTCAGTCACGATCCCTACCTCGAGCCGCTCTTCCCGCGAGTGGAAAATCTGCAACTGCTCAACCGGAGGGCCATATGCTGAATCACAATAGCAGCGCTATCTACCGGGCCAGGCCCGCACCAATGGCTGCATCACAGCCACAAAACCGGAGGCCAGTATGCTAAAGCTCGCCCTGCAAAGTCTCTGGGCCCGCCGCCTCACCGCCGGGCTCACCCTGCTCGCCGTGGCCATCAGCGTCACCCTGCTGCTCGGGGTAGAGCGGGTGCGTACCCAGGCCCGCGAGAGTTTCTCCAATACCGTCTCGGGGACCGACCTTATCGTCGGTGCCCGCTCCGGCCAGGTGAACCTGCTGCTCTACTCGGTATTTCGCATCGGCAATCCCACCAACAACGTGGGGTGGGAGGCCTATCAGGCCATCAAGACAAAACCCGGCGTCGCCTGGACCATCCCCCTCTCCCTCGGTGATTCTCACAGGGGCTTTCGGGTGCTCGGCACCACTGGCGACTACTTCACCCACCTGAAGTACGGTCAGCAGCAATCGCTACAACTGCGGGAGGGGCGGCCGTTCGACACGCCATTCGAGGCGGTGCTCGGTGCCCAGGTGGCCGAGAAGCTCGGCTACCGGCTGGATCAGTCCATCGTCATCGCCCACGGCGCAGGCAGCACCTCGTTCAGCCAGCACGACAATCTGCCGTTCAGGGTGGTAGGGATCCTGGCACCGACCGGCACCCCCATAGACAGAACCATCCACGTGCCACTGGCCGGTATCGAGGCGATCCATCTGGGCTGGGACACGGGCCGGCACAGCAAGAACGTGACCGCAGAACAGGCGCTGGCGCAGGATCTGACACCCAAAACCATCACCGCCTTCATGGTGGGGCTGAGCAACCGCATCCTGGCATTCCAGCTGCAGCGCAGCGTCAACACCTACCGGGGTGAGCCGCTGATGGCGATCCTGCCGGGGGCAGCCCTGCAGGAGCTGTGGAGCCTGATGAGCGTGGCGGAAACGGCGCTGTCGGTGATCGCCGGCTTCGTGGTGGTGGCTGGCCTCATCGGCATGCTGACCACCCTGCTGGCGGGGCTCAACGAGCGGCGGCGCGAGCTGGCCATCTTGAGATCCCTGGGCGCTGGCCCCTCCCACCTGTTCCTGCTGCTGGCGCTGGAGGCGATGGCCCTCACCACGGTCGGCATCGCCCTCGGGGTGGCGGCACTCTATCTGGGACAGGGGCTTGCCACCCCCTGGCTACTCAGCCACTATGGCCTGCAATTAAGCGTGGGGCTGCCCAGCGCCTACGAGTGGCAGTTGCTGGGCATGGTGTGGCTGGCGGGCATGGTGATAGGCCTGCTCCCTGCCGCCCGCGCCTACCGCTACAGCCTGAGCGATGGCATGAGCATTCGCGTCTAGCGAGACGCCCAAAATAGGAACAGAAAGACAGATGATGAAGTGGAAAATAGTAGCGCTGCTGGCCAGCCTGCTGGTGCTGCCCGCCACGGCCGCCGATTACAAAACCATCGACTGGGATGTTCTGATCCCGGAAGGGGAAAGACTGCTGCCACCGCCCCAGGTCAATCACGAAGATCCCATGTCGGTACCGCAGCCGGTGGGCGGCGTGAACAAGAAGCTGGATCAGCAGAATGTGCGGATCCCGGGCTTCGTGGTACCGCTGGAGGGGGATGCCAAAAAGATCACCGCCTTCCTGCTGGTGCCCTACTTTGGCGCCTGCATCCATGTGCCGCCCCCGCCAACCAATCAGGTGATCTATGTGAGCTACCCCAAGGGTGCGCCGGTGGATGATCTGTGGGACGCCATCTGGGTAAAAGGCAAGATGCGCACTATCAGCTCCAGCCACGAAATGGCCACCGCTTCCTACTCCATGGAAGCGGTCGAAGTCAGCGTCTACGAAGAAGAGTAAGTCAGACCAGACACCATGATGCGCGCCAGCCCCGCCCCCCCCGGTGAGCGAACTGCGCATCCAGCAACAGTGGCCTTCGACCGGAGGCCATTTTTAATTCCCTTACCCGTCGAAACCGTGACCTGCCCCTGCTTGAGGGATTGCCCGCCATCCCGGTTGGAGTAACATTCAAGACTAGACCTTGCGATCACGGAGCCAGCATGGCTGACCTGCCCCCGCCCAAGAAAGAGAGTTCCATCCTGAGCAGCCAGGAGCAGACCCTGCGTCTGGCCCGCAGCCGTGGCATAGACGGCATGCTCACTCGCAACAGCGACAGCACCTTCGAACAGCGCGCCACCTTTCGCCATCTGGCGGATCAGGCCGCTCGCCAGCGCAATCTGGAAGCCATCATGGTGATGGCCTCCCGCCACTGCGAAGAGACGGCTGCCGGCGGCGAGATGGACAGCGACTGGCTGACCCGCTTCCTGCAACTGGCGGAAGACATCAGCATGGTGCCCATGCAGCAGCTGTGGGGGCGCATCTTCGCTATCGAGATCGCCACCCCTGGCCGTTTCTCCATTCGTGCCCTCACCACCCTCAAAGAGATGACCCAGCGCGAGGCCCTGCTATTCCAGCGGATCTGCGCCCTCGCCTGCCACTATGCGGGCAGCGATGAGCAGCGCCTGCTGCTGGGGCTGCACAAGGGGGCCAGCCTGCTCAGCCGCGCCAAGGTGACCCGCCTTGGCCTTGGCAAATACCGGCTGCCCTACAATGCCCTGTTGCAGCTGTTCGAGCTCGGCCTGCTGCACAAGGGAGAGCTCGAATCCGGCCCGCTGCCCGCCGATGGCGTCGAGCTGGAGTTCGGCAACCAGCGCTGGCGGCTGCAGCGCAAGCAGACCAACATCACCCTGCTCTACTACCGGCTGACCCCGGTGGGCAACGAGCTCGCCCAGCTGTTGCAGGAACCACCACTGGAGGAGTACCTGCAAGATCTGAAAACCGTGCTGATGCAGGGGCTGCAGATCGACGTGCAGCTGAGCGCCGCCGAACCAGCCACGACGGCGGGAGAACAGACCCCCTGACACCCCGGCAAGATGGGCCCGCCGGCCCATCTTCGCAACTCACCCCCTTGGCGCCCCCAAAGTTCCCTCCCCTCCCTTTCGCGATCGTCCGAATACGCTGCGCTATTCGAACCGACGACATTGTTGATTAATTTGTTGATCTTGCTCAGAAAACGGCCCGCTTGCGCTTTTAATAAAAGCTCCGTTCGGTAACATAGCCGCTTGGCAACCGTCTCATCAGAGTCAGCCATGAGCCAGCCCAAAGCATCATCGCAGGTAACAAGCAGCAGACTGGAGGCTGGAATTCAGGGGCGGTAGCCTGGTTTTTGTAGATTGGCGCAGAGCCTAGCGAAACCCAACAAGCGAGCATAATTACGCCAACCTGAGCGGGATATACATGGATGGGGCCGATCGGTAAAACAAATTTGCCGATACGTTTCGCGGTAAACGTTGGGCTTCACTTCGTGTAGGTTGGCGCAGAGCGCAGCGAAGCCCAACAGACGAGCATTCTCACCTCAACCAGAGCGGGATAAACATGGACTGGGCCGATCGGTAAAACAAATTTTCCGATACGTTTCGCAGTAAACGTTGGGCTTCACTGCGTTCAGCACCAACCTACGATTTTTAGCCAAACATACGAGATGATACGGACGTAGGAATAGTTATGGAACAAGACAATTTAGTTGAGCAGGTAGTTGAGTATTTCGAGAAAGTAGATATGGGTGATCCTAGTTATCTTGATCTATTCTCAGAGAATGTTGATTTTTTCTTTCCTAAATTTGGGCAGGCGAAAGGAAAGGATGCATTAGTTGAGTTTGGTAATAGAATTGGTAGCTCGCTCACAAGTATCTGGCACGACATAGACGGTTTTAAGATAACAACTGCTGGTAACATGGTAGTCGTTGAGGGGCAAGAGGGAGGTGTGATGAGCGATGGCACCTCTTGGCCGGACAATAATATATCTACTGGTCGTTTTTGTAGTGTATTTGAGTTTACTGGAAAACTAATAAGTCGTATGTATGTGTATGTAGACCCCGACTTTCCGAGTAGAGATTTGGAAAGGGTTACTGTGTTGTCAGGAAAAAGTAACGCATAACAAACTGTTCAAGTGTGATTCGCAACGCGTAGTGTTTTTATTGTGCGTTGCATTTTTTGTTTAAGCTGGTTTGCGGCGGTATCGATATTTCATTGCTCCCCCTTAACAGGGGGTTAGTTTTATCGGGCATGCGATAATCAAATTGGTGACTGTCCCGATTTTATTGGCGGTATTTTTTCACTGCGAAAAGGGTAGCGCAGCAAGAGGACATTTAGTGAGTATCTTCAGATACCATAAAATATGGTTCTTTGGGTTGTGCAAATAAGGATAATGCAAAACCCAGCGAAAGACTCAATGATCGGGTTAGTACAAACCTCCGTCTAGTCACTGTTAGGGAAAAAAATGAAAATTCGAGCCACATATTTAACTTTATTTTTTTTAATATTTTCTGTGAGCGCTAAAGATGTCATTACTCATACCGCTAGCAGGGCTGATGGCTCTCTCATATCATATTACTTGCTCCAGAATACTCATGACTCAGATACATTATTACTGATTCTTCATGGTTCGGATTGCAACAGTGTTTTAAAAATAGATTCGATATTTACCGCCTATAAAAATGTTTGGCCAGAAGCCGACATTTTATTAATTGAAAAATACGGCATTAACAAAGACCTCAAATACGACATAGCAACTGATCGAAAGGACTGCCCTGCTTATTACCTTAAAAAGGATAGCCCTGAGCAGCGAGTAGCTGACATTAAGGTTGTTCTTGACATAGTACGAAAAGATAGCAAATACAATAAGTTTATAGTATTGGGAGGCAGTGAGGGGGCAGTCATTGCTCACTTGGTTGCAGCAAACGTTGACGATATAGATGCAACGATTTCCTTTAATGGTGGTGGTCGCTGGTTCATTGATGACGTGTTAGACAATATCGCTTAAAAGTATGAAAACCTCGAAGAGGCAAAAGAAAACATCAATAATTTTAAAGGGTTTGCCGAACATGTACTTAACAGCAAACCATTGGATATTCAAGCAAGCGGACATGGCTATCATTGGTGGTATCAGGTGCTCTCCATCGATCAGCTTGATACCCTGCAAAACGTAAAATCCCCTTTGTTGATCGTTCAGGGAGGGAGAGATACCTCTGTATCACCTCAAAAAACAGATGAAATGATAAAACATCTTAAAGACCTCGGGAAAGAAAATATTGAGTATCAACGTTACGACGAACTTGATCACGGACTGAACAATATTAGCGGAGAAAGCAAACGTAAAGAGGTCATCAGTAATATGAACCTGTGGCTAAGGTCGAAACTTGGTAACCCCAACAGATAAACGTAGCGTCAGCTGATTGAGATGTATCTGCTCGGGTTGGCAAGTCCCCCTGAGCAGTTTATCCACCCACTGCGCAGATGCGCCGTGGGCATTGGTACGCCCCATTAACGGTCAATGTTCACTCAATTTATTGATCTGGTACGAGAAATGACCAATTCCCTCTTCCCTGTAAGGCTCCGTTCAGTAACATCTTGGTTCGGTAACCATCCTATAGGAGTCAGCCATGAGCCAGGCCAGAGCAATATCACAGGTAACAAGCGGTAGGCTGGAGGCTGAAATTCAGGGGCGGTAGCGTGGTTTTGTAGGTTGGCGCAGAGCGTAGCGAAGCCCAACAGATGAGCATGATCACCTCAACCAGAGCGGAATAAACATGGGTTGGGTCGATCGGTAAAACAAATTTGCAGATACGTTTCGCGGTAAACGTTGGGTTTCACTTCGTGTAGGTTGGCGCAGAGCGTAGCGAAGCCCAACAGATGAGCATTATCACCTCAACCAGAGCGGAATAAACATGGATTGGGTCGATCGGTAAAAAAAATTTGCAGATACGTTTCGCGGTAAACGTTGGGCTTCACTTCGTTCAGCACCACCCTACGATTTTTAGCCCAACATACGAGATGCCACGACGGCGGGAGAACAGACCCTCTGATGCCCCGGCAAGATGGGCCCGCCGGCCCATCTTCGCAACTCACCCCCTTGGCACCCCCAAAGTTCCCTCCCCTCCCTTTCGCGATCGTCCGAATACGCTGCGCTATTCGAACCTACGACATTGTTGATTAATTTGTTGATCTTGCTCAGAAAACGGCCTGCTTGCGCTTTTAATTAAAGCTCCGTTTGGTAACACACCCGATTGACAACCGTCTCGTCGGAGTCAGCCATGAGCCAGACCAGAGCAACACCACAGGTAACAAGCAGCAGACTGGAGGCTGAAATTCAGGGGCGGTAGCGTGGTTTTTGTAGGTTGGCGCAGAGCGTAGCGAAGCCCAACAGATGAGCATGATCACCTCAACCAGAGCGGAATAAACATGGGTTGGGTCGATCGGTAAAACAAATTTGCAGATACGTTTCGCGGTAAACGTTGGGCTTCACTTCGTTCAGCACCAACCTACGATTTTTAGCCCAACATACGAGATGCAGATCGACGTGCAGCTGAGCGCCGCCGAACCGGCCACGACGGCGGGAGAACAGACCCTCTGATGCCCCGGCAAGATGGGCCCGCCGGCCCATCTTCGCAACTCACCCCCTTGGCACCCCCAAAGTTCCCTCCCCTCCCTTTCGCGATCGTCCGAATACGCTGCGCTATTCGAACCTACGACATTGTTGATTAATTTGTTGATCTTGCTCAGAAAACGGCCTGCTTGCGCTTTTAATTAAAGCTCCGCTTGGTAACATACCCGATTGACAACCATCTCGTCGGAGTCAGCCATGAGCCAGACCAGAGCAACACCACAGGTAACAAGCAGCAGACTGGAAGCTGGAATTCAGGGGCGGTAGCGTGGTTTTTGTAGGTTGGCGCAAAGCGTAGCGAAGCCCAACAGACGAGCATGATCACATCAACCAGAGTGGGATAAACATGGATTGGGCCGATCGGTAAAACAAATTTGCAGATACGTTTCGCGGTAAACGTTGGGCTTCACTGCGTTCAGCACCAACCTACGATTTTTAGCCCAACATACGAGATATTTAATTGCCATTGTCAATTTTGGGCGATATGACCTCGCCCTGTTGAGCTCTGCCATCCAACAATGGCGGGGAAGTGCGGATGTGAACGCCTCACTCCATAAACCATAAGTCTTTACCAAAAGAAGAAGAGAATAACGATGATGAAAAAAACAGTTCTGGCAGTGGTTACTGTCGCTATATTCGGTCTGTCTGGATGCTCCGCAGTGCATACAGCAGTCACCAAACGTAACCTCGATGTCCAGACCAAGATGTCCGAGACCATCTTCCTTGAACCGACCGCTGAGCGGACCGTCTACCTGCAACTGCGCAACACCAGCACTGAACAGAGCGTGGCCGTTGAACCAAAATTGCGCCAAGCACTACAAAACAAAGGGATGGTCATTTCCAGCAACCCAGATACCGCCCAATACTGGATCCAGGCAAATGTCCTTTCCGTGGGGAAAATGGACCTGCGTGATTCCCAAAACGCCCTGCTTTCCGGTTATGGGGCAGGTGCGGTCGGGGCTGCTGCCGCTGCTGGCGCAGTCGCCTATAACAGCTCCTCCAACGGTGCAGCCCTCGGCGCAGGACTGGTCGGCGCATTGGCGGGGGTTGCCGCCGATGCCATGATTGAAGACACCAACTACACCATGATTACGGACTTGCAGATCGCAGAAAAAGCTCTCACAGGGGTTACCGTGACCACCGACAATGTCGCCATGCTCAAGCAAGGGTCATCTGGTGGCAAGGTCCAGACAAGCACTGAGCAAGGTTCCCGTCACAAATATCAAACCCGTATTGTGAGCAATGCTAACCAAGTTAACCTTGATTTCAAAGATGCAAGGCCAGTCCTTGAAGATCAGTTGGCAAACTCCCTGGCTGGTCTCTTTTAAAGGGAATTAAACATTAAACAATGAAAAAAGAATGGGGGAGAGTATTATCTCCCTCTTTTTTGAGGTAACAAACAGTGAGTTTAAATACCCGTAATGTCACCCAAGGGGGGACAAGTTTAATTCATGCGCCTTCGCATGCTTTTGCAAATACACAACATGATTTCCTATTGGCTCATTCTTTTTTTTGTGCTCTTACCACCTCCATAATTTTACTAAGAATGAGCACTCACAATATTATCAATGGCATTATTTACTAGTATACGGCAGCTATTTAAACTTTGCATGACCTTATGGTAAGCAAGCCATCTTGCACCATCAATTACTCTGGCAGGAAACTCACTCACACATCAAGTCAGAGCATTATCACATCAACCAGAGCGGGATAAATATGGATTGGGTCGATCGGTAAAACAAATTTTAAGATACGTTTCGCGGTAAACGTTGGGCTTCACTTCGTTCAGCACCAACCTACGATTTTTAGCCCAACATACGAGATCACTTTACCACAAATTAGCTCCACTACGTTTTTCCCCTGAGCGCGGCGTTAGGTATCAAATGGAAACTTCACTACTACACAAGGCACTTGAGTACAAATGCTGGGCCGATAGAAGAACGTTGGATGTGGTGGGAACCATTGATCCAGTCCAAGGCGCGGCATCACTTGCGTTTGCTCGTCAGCAGCTCAATCACATGGTCAGGGTCGAGGAGAATTTCAGGGCTAGACTCCAATCGACACCTGAGCCGCACCCCTCGACAAATACAGACCTAGTACCTTCGCTCCAAGAACTCGACCAACGACTGACGGTGTCAAATGAGTGGTTGGCAGCCTATGCCTCGCACCTGCGAACCGATCAGGCTCACCAGACACTGAGCTTTACCTTTGTCGATGGCTTTCGGGGATCTATGACACCAACCGAGATTCTGTTTCATATCGTCAATCATGGAACATACCACCGTGGGGCTATCGGCCATGCACTCGATCTGGCGGCCGCGATGAGACCCGCCGATACCTACACAGTGTTTATTCACCAACTCGAGCCGCACCGTCGTGATGCCTAACCCTGAGCTCAACTGGAATGCCGCCTTCGGGCCTCATTTCATTCTGGCTCTGCGGCGTCCGGCCGTGGCGGTTCGGTTAGCTCAAACCTTAGGTTTATGAGGACAATATCAAGATGAACATGATTTCCTATTGGAAAGACTATAAAGAAATACATGTTGATGATGGCTTAAAGCTAATCATTGGCTGGTATGATCACAAGAACCAATATAATGGTGGCGAAAAATCACTTGGTGTTCACTGGGGGGATTACCCTCAATCTAGGGGCATATTAAGCCCATGTGTGATACCTGAAGCAACACGTAGCGCTATTCTATCTGGTTTACTACATCAGGCAGTAACGAATGGAGCAAGAGAGCAAATAGCCTCTATTACTGAATCTATCGAGTTCTTTAACTGAGGAGCATCATTGGAAAGAAATAAATAAGGGGGCAAACGCCCCCTTGTTTATCAATATTCTGTTCGCACAATAAACCTCAGTCGATCAACCCACGCAGCCTTAACGCAGTCAGCAGCTCATCCACCAACGCTGCCACTGGCTTGCCAGCATTCAGCAGATGGATTTCCGGCTGCTCCGGCGCCTCATAGGCGGAGTCGATACCGGTAAAGTTGCGGATCTCCCCTGCCCGCGCCTTTTTGTAGAGCCCCTTGGGGTCGCGCTCTTCACAGATGGCGAGCGGCGCATCGACAAAGACTTCGACAAACTCGTCAGGCCCCAAGAGGTTGCGCACCAGCTCCCGCTCGGCGCGAAATGGCGAGATAAAGGCGGTGAGCACAATCAAGCCCGCATCCACCATCAGTTTTGCCACCTCGCCGACCCGGCGGATATTCTCCTGACGGGCGGCATCGTCGAAACCGAGATCGCCGCACAGGCCGTGGCGCACATTGTCCCCATCCAGCAGATAGGTGTGTTTGCCCTCGGCCGCCAGCGCCTGTTCCAGCGCCCCCGCCAGGGTCGATTTACCCGCCCCCGACAACCCGGTAAACCAGATCACCAGCGGCTTCTGCCCTTTGAGCCCGGCCCGGCTTGCCTTGTTCACCGCATGCTGGTGCCACACAACGTTATTCATCCAGACTCCTTCTCTACCGCTCAATCCCTCACCCTGGCCCTCCCCCCACAGGAGAGGGCCTATCAAGCCCCGCCTCCCTCTCTTTTATTTGGCGGGAGCAGGGCTGGGGATAAGGGGAATTCCTCCGCGCTCGCGGGGGAAGGGAATGACGACCTACGCCTTGTCGCTGCCGATAGCCAGCGCCTGCCAGTGGGGGAAGTGCTTGCGTACCAAGGCGTTTAACTCGATCTCGAACTCGCTGTATTGCCCTTTTGCCACTTTCGCGGCCAAGCCTTCCACTATCATGCCCGCCCCGACGGTGACGTTGCTCAGCCGGTCGATCAGGATAAAGCTGCCGGTGTCGCGGATATCCGTATACGGGTCAAACGCCACCGGATCGGTCAGGCTCACTTCGCACAGGCCAATCTCGTTGAGCTTGAGCTCGCTTGCGGGCAGCTCGTCCAACTTGTTGATCTCGATGCGATGGCGGATGGCCTCCACCTGACCGCGGGTCTTTTTGGTGGCCAGCTTGATGTCATAGACCCGGCCCGATTGCAGGGACTCCTCCCCCATCCAGACGATGTGGGCCAGCACGTTCTGGGTCACCAGCGGTTTTCTGGCGGCATCCACCAGCAGATCGCCGCGACTGATGTCGATCTCGTCGGCAAAGGTGACAGTGATGGCCTGACCCGGCAGGGCGTATTCCAGATCCCCGTCGAAGGTAACGATACGGGTCACGGTGCTCTCTTTGCCGGAGGGCAACACCACCAGCTTGTCGCCGACCCGCAAAATACCGGCCGCGAGCGTGCCCGCGAAGCCGCGAAAATCGAGGTTGGGGCGGTTCACATACTGCACCGGCAGGCGCACCGGATGGCGCTCCAGCTCCCGTTCCACTTCCGCAGATTCCAGCAGTGCAAGCAGGGTTTCGCCCTGATACCAGGCCAGCTTGTCGCTCGGGTTGACCACGTTGTCACCGTCCAGCGCCGAGACCGGTACTATATGGATGGTGTCGACGCTGAGCTTCTTGGCAAACTCGCGATAATCGGCACTGATGCGATCGAACACCTCCTGGCTGAACTCCACCAGATCCATCTTGTTGACCGCCACCACGAACTGCTTGATGCCCAAGAGGCTCGCAATAAAGCTGTGGCGACGGGTCTGATCCAGCACCCCTTTGCGGGCATCAATCAGGATGATGGCGAGATCGCAAGTGGAGGCGCCGGTCGCCATGTTGCGGGTGTACTGCTCGTGGCCCGGGGTATCCGAGATGATAAATTTGCGCTTGGCGGTAGAAAAATAGCGGTAGGCCACGTCTATGGTGATGCCCTGCTCGCGCTCGGCTTGCAGGCCATCCACCAGCAGCGCCAGATCCAGCTTCTCGCCGGTGGTGCCAAGTTTCTGGCTGTCGGACTCCAGCGCTTTGAGCTGATCTTCATAGATCTGCTGGGAGTCGTGCAACAACCGGCCTATGAGGGTGCTCTTGCCGTCATCCACGCTGCCGCAGGTGAGAAAACGCAGCAGACTCTTGTGTTGCTGGGCGTGCAGGTAGGCTTCAATGCCCTGTTCGCTGATGGCGGTCTGAATATGGTTGTTCATGTTGCGATTCCTTAGAAATATCCCTGACGCTTCTTCTGCTCCATGGAGCCTGCCTGATCGTGGTCAATCAGCCGCCCTTGCCGCTCGCTCGAGGTGGTGAGCAGCATCTCTTCGATGATCTCCGGCAGCGTGGTGGCATCGGATTCGATGGCCCCGGTCAGCGGGTAGCAGCCGAGGGTACGGAAGCGCACCAGCTCCTGCTTCACGTCATCTTCAGGGCCGATGGGCATGCGCTCGTCATCCACCATGATCTTGATGCCGTTGCGCTCAACAACCGGACGGTGAGCGGCGAAGTAGAGCGGCACTATGTCGATGTTTTCCAGATAGATGTATTGCCAGATGTCGAGCTCGGTCCAGTTGGAGAGCGGGAACACCCGGATGCTCTCCCCCTTGTTGACCTGGCTGTTGTAGACGCGCCACAGCTCGGGCCGCTGGTTTTTTGGATCCCAGCGGTGAGACTTGTCACGGAAGGAGTAGACCCGCTCCTTGGCGCGGGACTTCTCCTCGTCGCGACGGGCACCGCCAAAGGCGGCATCGAAGCCGTGCTGGTTGAGCGCCTGCTTGAGCCCTTCGGTCTTCATAATGTCGGTGTGCTTGCCGCTGCCGTGCACGAAGGGGTTGATGCCCATGGCGAGGCCATCCGGGTTCTTGTGGACGATGAGATCCAGCCCGTACTTTTTGGCTGTCTCATCGCGAAACCTGATCATCTCCTTGAACTTCCAGTCGGTGTCGACGTGCAGCAAGGGGAAGGGGATCTTGCCCGGATAGAAGGCCTTGCGGGCCAAATGCAGCATGACGGAGGAGTCCTTGCCGATGGAGTACATCATCACCGGGTTTTCAAATTCGGCAGCCACCTCGCGGATGATATGGATGCTCTCGGCTTCCAGCTGCTGAAGGTGAGTCAATCGTTCACGGGAGATACCTGCTGGGGTCTTCTCCACATCAGGTTGCTGCAAGTGAGTCACTCTTTCACGGTCCATGTTGGTCCTCGGGTCATTGCTAACGCGCATGGTCAGGGCGCTGGGTGGTTCAGTGCGCGGCCGCGCTGGCAGCCGCATCAAATAGGTCTTTGCTCTCAGGCCAGCTGCACCAGCTTGAGGTCGCAGCCATCGAGATCCGGGTTATCACGCTGCTGCTCGCCACTCTTTTCCCCGCTTTTTTCTCCAAACCAGGCGAGCCGCTCGCGCAGTGCCACTACCTCGCCGATGACGATGAGCGACGGGCTCACGGCCTGCTGGGCCAGCACAGCCAACTCAGCCAGGGTGCCGGTCAGCACACGCTGACGGGCCGTGGTGCCCCGCTCTATGATGGCGATGGGGGTCGTGCTGCGGCGGCCGTGGCTCACCAGCTGCTGCTGAATGTGCTCGGATCGCATCAGCCCCATGTAGACGACCAGGGTCTGGTTGGTGGTGGCGAGCTGCTGCCAGTCGGGCTCCTTGCCATCGCTCTGGCAATGGCCCGTGATGAAGACGGCGCTCTGGGCGTGGTCGCGGTGGGTCAGCGGGATACCGGCATAGGCGGTGGCGCCAGCGGCGGCCGTGATGCCGGGCACCACAGAGAAGGGGATCCCCTCTGCCGCCAGCACTTCCAGCTCCTCGCCGCCCCGGCCAAACATAAAGGGATCGCCCCCCTTGAGCCGCACCACCCGATTACCCGCGCGGGCATGCTCCACCAGCAGGCGATTGGTCTCCTCCTGCGGCACGCTGTGGGCACCGGCCTTCTTGCCGACCGAGACCAGGGTGGCATCGCGGCGCACCAGATCCAGGATCTCGGCGGAGACCAGCTGGTCATACAGCACCACTTCCGCCTGCTGAATTTGTTGCAGCGCCTTGAGGGTCAGCAAGCCAGGATCGCCGGGCCCCGCACCGACCAGCACCACCTCACCCACCTCGCTCTTGGCCTGATCCAGACCGTCGTTCAGCCAGCGCTCGGCACTCTGCCAATCCTGCTTTTCGATGAGGCCAGCCAGGGTATTGGAGGCAAACGCCCGCTCCCAGAAACGGCGACGATCGGAAATGGATGAGAGCACCCGCTTGGCCTTGTCGCGCACCCGGCCGGAGAGTTCGGTGAGCCCCCCCAGATGGCGGGGCAGCAGGCTCTCCAGCCGCTCGCGCAGCAGGCGTACCAGCACCGGTGCCTTGCCACCGCTGGAGATGGCGACCATCAGGGGAGATCGGTCGATGATGGAGGGAAAGATGAAGCTGGAACGCTTGGGATCATCCACCACATTGACGAACAGACCGCGCTGATTGGCGCTCTGATAAACGAGGGCGTTGACCTCGAGATCGTCGGTGGCGGCCACCACCAGGATCTGACCGGTCAGATGGGCCGGCGTAAAACGCTCGACCAGATGAGTGAAGCGACCGGTAAAAGCGGTGAATTCGGGGTCAATCTCGGGGGAGACCAGGGTCAGCCTTGCGCCTGCGGCCAGCAGCAGACGTGCTTTGCGCAGGGCGACCTCGCCCCCGCCTACCAGCAACACGGGGCGGCCTTCCAACCTGGCAAACATAGGTAAATAATCCATTTCGGCCCATCCCTTGGAACACGACTAATATAGGGCGACTATAGGCAGGGCTGCTTATCCCTCAAAATAATAAAAAATGCTTTTTAATGCGTTTTAGTAATTAGCAAAGCAGTATGATGACGAAGGCGAACGAACATCCTTGTGGTGCTCGACGCTAGGCCATAGGCTAGTGAATGTGTTTCATAAGGAGCTTAATAATGAACGAGTCATTGATTGTGACGGGGATCTTCGTGTTCCTGGTGATCATCACCCTGAGTGCCGGGATCAAGATAATACCGCAGGGCTACAACTGGACAGTGGAGCGCTTCGGTCGCTACACCCGTACCCTTTCCCCCGGTCTCAACCTGCTGATCCCCTATGTGGACAGGATCGGCCACAGAATCATTATGATGGAACAGGTGCTGGACATACCGGCGCAGGAGGTAATCTCCCGCGACAACGCCAACGTCACCATAGACGCCATCAGCTTCATACAGGTGGTGGATGCCCGCAAAGCGGCCTATGAGGTCAACGATCTCACCAGCGCCATCCGCAATCTCTCCATGACCAACATGCGGACCGTGCTCGGCGCCATGGAGCTGGACGAAATGCTCTCCCAGCGTGACACCATCAACGAGAAACTGCTGCGCACCATGGATGCGGCCACCGCCCCCTGGGGCATCAAGGTGACCCGGATCGAGATCAGGGATGTGCGTCCGCCGGTGTCACTGGTAGAAGCCATGAACGCCCAGATGAAGGCCGAGCGCCAGAAACGGGCCGAGGTACTGGAAGCCGAAGGGGTGCGCCAGTCCAAGATCCTCAAGGCCGAAGGCGAGAAACAGTCCCAGATCCTCAAGGCTGAGGGTGAGCGTCAGGCCGCCTTCCTCGCCGCCGAAGCGCGGGAGCGGGCCGCCGAGGCGGAAGCCAAGGCAACTCACATGGTTTCCCAGGCCATCGCCGAGGGGGATATGCAGGCCATCAACTACTTCGTTGCCCAGAAATACACGGAAGCGCTGGCCCGCATCGGTGAAGGCCCCAACAGCAAGATCATCATGATGCCGCTCGAAGCAGGCAGCCTGATTGGCTCGGTAGCTGGCATGGCCGAGCTGTTCAGGGACGGCAAGAGTAGCAAGTCATGACAGCCCTGCTCGCGGAGCTGACCCACTGGCACTGGCTGGGACTCGGTTTCGTGCTGCTGGCCATCGAAGTGCTGAGCTCGGTGGGTTTCCTGCTCTGGACCGGCATAGCCGCGGTGGAAGTCGGCTTGATCCTGCTGCTTTGGCCCTTCGGCTGGCAAGCGCAGCTGATGCTGTTTGCGGTGCAATCCCTGCTCACCACCTGGGTCTGGTGGCGCTGGCAGCATCGGCTGGACAGCTCGGGTCAGGATGCCGCCAGCCCTATCAATGAGCGGATGCAGAGCTATCTGGGCCGTGAGTTGACCCTGCTGGATGATGTGGTGCAGGGAACAAGCCGGGTGCGTCTGGATGACACCGTCTGGACGGTGCGCAGCGAGGTTCCGCTCACCGCGGGCAGTCGGGTCAAGGTGGTGGGGGCGGATTCCCACATTCTATTGGTGGAACAATTGCCCTGACTCGGGCCAACCATCACCACTTGATGACACAACAAAGGGCTCCGCGGAGCCCTTTTTCATGGGGTGGCACAGGCCAAAGACTAGAAAGCGTCAGCGTCGAGGGCGGTGCGCAGCAGATCCTTCCAGCTGATGATGCCGACCAGGGCGCCATTTTCCAGCACTGGCAGGCAGGATACATTCTTCTCCAGCATGATTTTCACACCGTCGCGCACCGGCAGATGGGGGGCTATGGTGACGGGATGGCGGCTCATGATCTGATGGGCCCGCTTGGTGAGGGTTTCAGTGTCACGGCTCATCTCGGCTTCGGAGTCGAGATAGGGGCTGATGGCACGGAACAGATCCCGGTCCGAGATGACCCCCACCAGCTCCTCCTCTTCCAGCACCAGCAGGTGGCGGAAGTGGGCCTGCTCGAAGATATCCTTGATGACAGTGAGTCTGTCATCCATGGAAACGGTAGCGACCCGGGTCGTCATTATGTCTCTGATAAGCATGCTAACCTCCCCAACCCTGACTGATTTCTCTGTTATGGCATGTTTTTGCCCCCCCAGCCAGTGGGAGCCCCCCACCTCAAGTGCAAATCTGCGCCATTTCACGTAAGATCCGCGCCAGTTTTTCTCCTCCATTTGAGCAAGCAGACCCCATCCATGATAGTTGCCAGTCAAATCGAACTGATCCGCGGCGGCCGCAAGCTGCTGGACAACGCCTCCGCCACCATTCACCCGGGCCACAAGGTGGGCCTGGTGGGTAAAAATGGCTGTGGCAAGTCCACCTTTTTTGCACTGGTACGGGGCGAGCTGGCCATCGACAGCGGCAGCTTCAGCCTGCCTGCCGGCTGGCAGATCGCTGGCGTCGCCCAGGAGACGCCGGCCCTTGACTGCTCGGCGCTCGAGTACGTGATCGACGGCGACAAGGAGTTCCGCTCGCTGGAGGCCCAGCTGGCCCAGGCCGAGTTGGATGACAACGGCCTGCTGGTGGCCGAGCTGCACGGCAAACTCGACACCATAGGCGCCTACAGCATTCGGGCCCGCGCCGCCGAGCTGCTGCACGGTCTGGGTTTCAGCGACGAGCAACTGGGCTCGCCGGTGCGCAGCTTCTCCGGTGGCTGGCGCATGCGCCTGAACCTCGCCCAGGCGCTACTCTGCCGCTCCGATCTGCTGCTGCTCGATGAACCGACCAACCACCTGGATCTCGATGCAGTGATCTGGCTGGAGAAGTGGCTCAAGGGCTATCAGGGCACGCTCGTCCTTATCTCTCACGACCGCGACTTCCTCGATTCGGTCATCAGCCGCATCATCCACATCGAGAACGGCAAGCTCAACGAATACACCGGCGGCTACTCCGACTTCGAACTGCAGCGCTCCGAACAGCTGGCCCAGCAGCAGTCCATGTACGAGAAGCAGCAGCGGGAGGTATCCCACATGCAGGCCTATGTGGACCGCTTCCGCTACAAGGCCTCCAAGGCCCGTCAGGCACAGAGTCGCCTGAAAGCAATGGAGCGGATGGAGAAGCTGCTGCCTGCCCACGCCGACTCCGAGTTCAGCTTCGAGTTTCGCGAGCCGTCAGCCCTGCCGACCCCGCTCATCGCCATGGAAAATCTGTGCGCCGGTTACGGCGACAAGGTGATCCTGGAGAAGATCAAACTCAACCTGGTACCGGGTTCACGCATCGGCCTGCTCGGTCGCAACGGCGCCGGCAAGTCCACCTTCATCAAGATGCTGTCGGGCACCAATCCGCCCCTGTCAGGCAAGCTGGAGGTGAGCGCCGGGGTCAGCATAGGCTACTTCGCCCAGCATCAGCTGGAGACCCTGCGCCTCGACGACACGCCCCTCGATCACCTGGCCCGCCTCGCGCCGGACAAATCCGAGCAGGAGCTGCGCAACTACCTGGGCAGCTTCGGCTTCCACGGTGACAAGGCCCTCGACAAGGTGGCCCCCTTCTCCGGCGGCGAGAAGGCGCGGCTGGTGCTGGCCCTCGTCACCTGGCAAAAGCCCAACCTCTTGCTGCTGGATGAACCGACCAACCACCTGGATCTGGAGATGCGCCACGCCCTGACCATGGCACTGCAAGGCTTCGAAGGGGCCATGGTGGTGGTGTCGCACGACCGTCACCTGCTGCGTACCACCACCGATGATTTCTATCTGGTGCACGGCGGCCGGGTCGAAGCCTTCGATGGCGATCTGGATGACTACCACAAGTGGCTCGGCGAGCAGGAAAAAGAGGCCAACGCCAAGCCAAGCGATGGCGTCATCTCCGCCAACTCGGCGCTGGCGCGCAAGGATCAGAAGCGGCGCGAGGCTGAGTTCCGGCAAGCGACCCGCCCCCTGCGCCAGAAGCTGGAGAAGCTCGAAGCCAGCATGGAAAAACTGCAGACCCGGCTGGCCGCGGTGGAAGAGCAACTGGCCGATCCCGCCATCTACGAAGAGAGCGCCAAGAACAAGCTCTCCGAACTGCTCAAGTCCCAGGGCCCCATCAAGGAGGAGCTGGAAGGGGTGGAGCTGGAGTGGATGAGCCTCTCAGAGGAGCTGGAAACCATGGAGCAGGCCTTCTTTGCGTGACGAACAGCTGATGACGACCGAGCAGGTCGCCGTGCACGAACTGCCGACGCCGCTGGGCTTCTGGCACTGGAGCGGCAAGGTCTATGGCGAGCGCAACCAGGACTGGCTAACCGTGCAGGCGCAGGGCGGCAACGTCAATCTGGCGCTGTTGTTGCACCGGCTCGATCAACTCGGCATCGTGGTCGATCTCACCGATCTGCAACCTGCGCTGGTGCAGACTGAAGCGGTCCTGACCCCCTGGCGTACCCTGCGCCAGAGCGCCAAGTCGCGGCTGGATGAGGAAGAGTATCAGGCCATGCTGGCCCACGAGCTGGAGCTGGAACGGCTGCAGCAGGGGGTCCTGCTGCAGACCTTGCGCAGCCTCACCCTGTTGCGGGGCAAGAGCCACAATTTGTTGAACTATCTATCGTTACTGGGTGCCCAGCAGGGCCCCCTTAGAGATCTAATATGCTGAGTTATCGCCACGCCTTTCACGCCGGCAACCACGCCGACGTCCTGAAACACACCGTTCAGGCCCTGATCATCGAGTCCCTCAAGAAGAAGGAGAAGCCCTTCATCGTGCTGGACACCCATGCCGGTGGCGGTCTCTACGACCTGCGCGGCGACTGGTCCCAGAAGAAGGCAGAATATGCAGACGGCATCGGCCGGCTGTGGGATGAGCGGGCCCAGTGGTCTGCCATGGCCCCCTATCTGGGCGTCATCGAGGAGATGAACCCCGCTCAAGAAGGAAACAGCGGCGCGCTGCACTACTACCCGGGCTCGCCGGAGCTGTCACGCCGCCTCGCCCGCGAGCAAGACAAGCTGGCGCTGATGGAGCTGCACAACAACGAGGTGGAAGACCTGCGCGCCAACATGGGTTACGACCCCCGCGTCGCCGTTCACCATCGCGATGGCTTCGAAGGGCTGGTGGCCCTGTTGCCACCGACTCCACGCCGCGGGCTGGTGCTGATCGACCCGCCCTACGAGCTGAAGGAAGACTACTTCGCCGTGGTCGATACCCTGAAAAAGGCACAGAAACGCTGGGCCACCGGCATCTATGCGCTCTGGTATCCCATCCTGGGTCAAGAGGCGGACAAATCCCGCGACATGCTCAAGGCGATCAAACGAGAGAACTTCGGTAACGTGCTGGTGGCCGAGCTGGAAGTGGCAGGCCAGACTGCCGACTGGGGCATGAACGGCTCCGGCATGCTGATCATCAGCCCCCCCTGGATGCTGGCCGAGCAGATCGAAGCCTTCCTCAAACCGCTGTGTGCCAAGCTGGCACAGGGTGCAGGCGCCCAGTACAAGGTGGAATGGCTCAACAAGGCCGAGGGTTAATCCCGTGCCCGCGCGGCGACCACCGAGTTGAAACGCAAAAGCCCCATCACGGGGCTTTTTCTATTGGGGTGCCTGTTTGTGCGGCGGCCTGAACCTGTGCGCCAACCGCTGCGCCCCCTATAAGCGGGCGGGCAGATCCTGTTTCAGCGCAACCAGCAACAGGGCCAGCAGGCCAAAGGGCGGGAACAGACAGAGCAGTGAGCAGATAAGGGTGACCAGCGCCGGATGCTCGCTCTTGCGGCGCGCCAGTCGCCAGGCGATGAGGCCGACGATGACCATCAGCAACGCAATAAACTGGCCAAGCAGGGTGGCATTGATATTCATGAAAGATCCTTTTTCATGGGCAAGCGTGAAGAACCTGTACTTTATCGACTTGGCTGCGATTGGCAACCGCTGAACCGCACCGGCCACTCGCCCGTTGATAGGTTCTCTCTATTTCGGCAATAGATGAGAATAGTTTTCATTTAATCTCATTTCGGCGGATACTCTCATCATCACCAGAGGGAGCCGCCATCATGAAAAAGACCATCAGCTTTGCCGCCCTGCACTTCATCGTGGCCTTTACCCTGGCTTACCTGCTGACCGGTGAGCTGCTTACCGCCAGCCTGATCGCGCTGATCGAGCCCGCCGTCAACACAGTCGCCTTCTACTTTCACGACCTCGGCTGGCACAAGTTCAAACCCGAGCACAGCCTGCAGGCCAAGACCAGCAGCTTCGCACTGGTCCACTTCAGTGTCGCCTTCGGGGTTGCCTTCCTGCTGAGCGGCGAGCTGCTCACCGGCGGCGTGATGGCGACGATCGAGCCTGCCATCAACACAGTCATCTTCTTCTTTCACGAGCGGCTGTGGCGTAGCCGCCAGCCACTGGCGCTGGCCTGATCCTCTTGCTGCCGCCAGCCTTACAACCGGGCTGGCGACACGCGCCCACTGAGCAAAAAACAGCCCCCGCTTCACATCCCGCACACTGGCGGCGAAACTGCAACGCTTATCAAGAAAACCCATAGCCCATTAGCACAAGTGGTTACTTTTTCCGCCAACGGGTGTGGCAGACTAGCCTGCCGTCACCGTCAGCAGGAGCAAACATGAAAGGTGAAACCGATCTTGCCACCTTGTTAAAAGGAGCCAGTCCCGTTCTCAATCCTGGAGAATATGTCTTCTGTACCCTTGCCACGCCAAGCCAGACCTTGCTGGCCAGTGCTGTCGCCACGATCAAGGAGCAGGAGGGACATACTCTGGTATTACCCAAAGCATTGGCGGAGCAACAGGGTCTTGAATTTGCCTATGTGGCCGCCTGGATTACTCTCACGGTTCACTCCGATTTAGCCGCTGTGGGGTTGACGGCAGCCTTTGCCAGCGCCCTGGCACGACATCAAATCAGCTGCAACGTGATGGCCGGTTATTATCATGACCATATTTTCGTGGCGCATCAGCACGGAGCCAAGGCGGTTGCCGTATTAAACAGACTCGCCACCTAATAGATCATCCCCCCCTGCCTGGCAGCCCTGACAATATGGGCTTGGGGCTGACGTAGCACCTATGGCACTCTGGTGACTTTCAAACACCATTGGGCGGTGGTCTCCTATCGCTTACCTTCTCGACTGAACAACATGGAGTATGTTCTCATGCCTTTATTCACCAAAACCCTGACAACTGTCGCGCTGCTAGGCGCCATGGCGGGGGCACACGCCCAGCCTCTTCCCGCGACCAACCACGACGCCCCGACAGGCAATGGCACCAACAATCTATTGATCGCGGCAGTGGCCTGGAAACAAACGGCAGCCGAATATCAAGCCCTCTACCATCAGGGGTATAATCTGGCCCGGATGCAGCTGGAAAAAGCCCTCGAGGAACACAAACCGGGTGACAAGCCCCTTGCGGTGATCACTGATCTGGATGACACCATTTTTCTGCCGCTGCCTTATTGGGGCTACCTGATCAACAACAATAAAGACTTCTTTGATGATCCGGTTTGGGATGCCTGGCTCCCCAAAAACCAGATGGTAGTGGCACCCGGCGCATTGGCGTTTTTTAAATTCGCAGCGAGCAAAGGGGTGGAAGTGTTTTATGTCAGCTCTCGGGATCAAGGAGATAAAACGCAAGAAATAGGGGTCAACCAGGTGCGACTAGCCGGCCTGCCCTTTGCGGATGACCAGCATGTCACCCTGCTGCGCGACTCATCCAATAAAGAGACTCGCCAGGATGAAATCGCGCAAGCCTTCAACGTTGTGCTCTACCTGGGCGATAACCTCAATGACTTTCGCCGCAAATACTACAGCCAGGATGTGGAAGAGCGCTTGACGCAGATGGAAGCAGACAAGGCGTTGTACGGCACTCGCTACATACTGTTTCCCAATCCGACAGACGGCCACTGGCTGCGCGCCATCTTCGGCGATAGCGAACCTCAGCCCAACGATAGCAACCGCGCGCGCTTCAAAGAGGCCGCAACCCGCAACGCCTGGGATGGTCGCTAATCCTGCGTCACCTCACTTTGCACCATCCGCCCCTGAATCACTGATGGGTGCCAACAAGATGGGGTCGCTGCGCAGATAACCCCGTCTCTCGCACCAAGAGAGCAGGCTCTGCCAATCGGGGCCGCCCGGCGCAAATCGCGCTCGGCGGCCCTGCTGCATTGTGCTGTAGAGTGTGCTCTAGTAACGGGGTATCCAACCCTGTTTGCTGGAGTCTTCCCGATGAACAAGCTGCTGCTTGGCCCCCTGCTGTTTGCCCCTCTGCTGGCCTGCGCTGCCACCCCCTCCTTTGATTGCGCCAAGGCAGCCGGCGCGGCCGAAACCCTGATCTGCAAGGATGCCGGACTGGCGGCCCTTGATAACGAACTGGCGGCCCTCTACCCCAAGGCAATTGCCAACCTCTCCCCCGAACAGCTCAAAACGGAGAAGGCCATGCAGCGCGGCTGGATCAAGGGGCGCAACGACTGCTGGAAAGCCAAGGATCTGCGCCAGTGTGTGGAAGATAGCTACCAACTGCGGATCACCGAGCTGCAGATCAGCGGCGGCCAACTGATGGTGCCGACCCCGGTCAACTACCAGTGCGGCAAAAACGTCACCCTCTCCACCTACTTCTATCACGATGCCAAGCTGCCCGCCGCGGTGATCAACCTGAGCGAAGGGTATAGCCAGCAGCAAGTGCTCGCCTATGACGCCCCCAGCGCCAGCGGCGCCCGCTATGAAGGGCAAAACCTCACCCTTTTTACCAAGGGGGACGAGGCCAGTCTGGCGCGTTACGGCCAGCCGACGCTTAGCTGCACTGAGATCCCGATCAAGAGCAACTGACCGCCGCACGGGGGCCGCCTGCACGCTGCCCCTTGCCGACCACAATGGCGCCCCCGCAATGCCAGAGGGTGACTTCCGACATCCGTGGTCACACACTCGTTATCGCTACCTTTTGAAAAACGCTTCCCGCAGCTCACCACCCTCTATCGATCACACCGCCTTGTTCATTAATTTGTTGATCCTGCCCAGAAATCTTCCATTTTCCCCTTCCCCTCTGCGCCACGCCCTTTAACATACCCGATTGGCAACACTCGCCTCGTCGGAGTCACCCCATGAGCCCTGCCAACCCTACTCCGTTGGTTAAACGCAGCAGACTGGAGGCTGAAATTCAGGGGCGGTAGCCATGCTGTTTGCCAGCGCGACAACCCAAATCCGCACCATGCAGCAGGTCGATATGGCTGGCAGATAAAGGGGGGATTTATAAACCAGCAACTGGTCAGTCACATGATTGGATATGGTGTTTATGAGTAACATGTTTGCGTTAGATGCTGAGAGAGCCAAAGCAATCAAAAAAACCTCATTGAGCAAAAAGAGCAGGTAACCAACAAAACGATCAAGAAAAAGCCTCAAACAGGGTAGATTGACTGCTTGCCTGCCGCTTAGCTTTGCGTAATTAGGATTATTCGTGAAAATAACAGAAGCAACACTGTCAGATTTGGAACCATTTTTTACATATTTGAGTGTCCAGCTTTTAGATAATGCGGCTGACGACTCGCCACTCTTTCAACCCATGGCTAAAAAACACTGCCTGGTTACGGAGTCACTCCAAGCAAAATTTCGAGCTGGCTTTGGATCTGGCGTAGGTCAAGCTGGCTGGCGAAAGCTTTGGTTGATCAAAGACACGAGTGATAATATTTTTGGACATATAGATTTACGTCATTACAACGAAGAGTACAGATTTCACCGTGTTATGTTGGGCATGGGGGTTGACTGTCGCGTAAGAAAGCAGGGTTTGGGTGTAAAGCTAATAGAAACGGCCATCACGTTTTGTCGTGAATCAGAAGAAGTTGAGTGGCTTGATTTAAATGTGCTTACAAACAACCTGCCAGCTAAGAATTTATATTTAAAGTGTGGATTCAACGTCGTTGGTGAGATGTCAGATTGTTACCGCATTGACGGTGAGTCAGTATCTGAAACCACGATGACACTGTGTACAAAACTTCCCGCCTCACAGAGTATTATTATGGAGCACACCCGTCGTTGACGTTAATACATGCTATTATTTTTCACATTACATATCTATGGTGTGATTTATAAAAAGATCACTCAAGTATTTATTTGCACACCTTTTTTGGTCTATGGCTTGTTGGCTTTATTGATAACCATTGGGCTTCAACAAACCCGCAGCCGTAAAGTGAATAGGGCAGTAGCCTATATCCTGCCTTTCAGGATGATGGCCTTGTCGCTCGCAGGGATCAATGCCAGTTTCGAGACGCATAGCCGTAGTGCCAGCCCTTGTTTTCCCTCCGCATTGCTACAGGAAATATCAGCTTTATATTTGAATTTATATCTGAAGCTAGATGAACGTATTTTAGGAAAAATAAATGAGCATAACATTTCGATTGGTACTTTCTTTGCTGATTTTTATGTCCACGTTATCCCATGCACATGAAGTGGGATTTCGTAAAGTGGAAGTGTCCTCATCAGAGACAAATAATAGTTTTCCGATGGTTTTGTTTTATCCAACCAGCAGCAAGCCAAAACTGGTTGAAATGGGGCCATTTAAAATGAATGTCGCCATAGGTGGGAACATATCAGCAGGCAAGTTCCCATTAGTCATGGTGTCCCATGGTTCGGGTAGCAGCAATTTATCATATAAAGATATAGCCGTTTCATTGGCAGCAAATGGCTTTATGGTTGCAATACCACTGCACCCTAAAAACAACTATATTGATAACTCACTAGAAGGATCTCTTGCCAATTATATAAATAGACCCAAGCACATTACCTCTGCACTGGATATGCTCCTTGGCACCCCAGGTTTAAATAGTCATATTGACTCAAATAAAGTCGCAGTGCTGGGCCACTCTGTTGGCGGCTATACTGCGCTCGCAGCCGCAGGCGGCATTGCAAACACAGGCGATTTAATCTCATTATGCCGCAGTAAACCATCGTTATCAGACCCATATTGTGGCCCGGTACGTGAGGGCACTATAACGCAAGAAATTATAAACAACACCAAAGACAATCGAATTAAAGCCCTGATATTAATGGCTCCAGTAGGTGCCCTGTTTACGGCTAAAGACTCTCTCACTGAGATCGACATTCCAATCTTATTGCTGAGGGCTGAAAAAGATGAAGAATTGACAGAGCCATATAATTGCAAGCTAATCGAGAAGAACATTGTAGATCAAGGTAAACTAACCAGCATCACAATTGCCAATGCCGGGCATTACTCATTTTTAACACCATTCCCTGAATCTCTTAAATCAGAACTCGGCGCGATAGCACAAGATCCCACAGGATTCGACCGAGAAGAATTTCAAAACACACTTGGCTTGCTCATTATTGATTATCTCAACTCAACACTGGGACAACCAAGGAGATAAGGAGTGGAGAAATTTCTGCTGTGCTCCAAATTTTCCGCAGAGCACGGAGTTATAAGGCCAGACTCTAAACTTACTCTAGATATATAAAAGTACACGAGGTAGTTATGTCTCTATATGATAGTAAGTATGAAGAATTTCTGTTTCAGAAAATTGATAATTCAGATTTGTTGTCCGGCTTTCTAATTGGACATCTTGTCATAGAGCATCTTCTCGAAGAAATAATAGCATCCTATGATCCAAAGCTTAAAATGCACTTTTCATCCTTAAGCCATAGCAGAAAGATTAACCTAATTAACTCACTTGGCCTAATACCAAACGGGGCGTCTAGCTGTCTTCAAGACATCAATAAAATGCGTAACAAATTTGCTCATGAGCTTGGCTACGAGCCAAATAAAGGTGAAATTAAAAATTTAATACAAAAATGCAAAGACAATTTTTCTGATTTCACTGATGGCTTAGAACAGCTCCTTGGGGCTTTGGAAAACTGCGATAATCTCCAAGATACTTATAACGACTATGGTTGTGGGTTAGCTGACCTTTTTATTCAGATAGTTTATGACTTAGAAGATTATGTACATGCTCCATTAGAAAAAAAACTGCCCCCCCCTCTCGATAGCAGACTAGTCTGGTAAGGAGTGTGTCCTCTATCAGTCATGTCAGAAATACGAAGGTCGCATGTCGGAAATTGAGAATGGAACTTCGTGGGATACAGTTAAAGTAATGCATAAAAAGTAACTGGAGCAAGAGCCAATTATTAGCTCGCATATAACCAATGGCTCAAGACAGACTCTCAATACGTCACGTTTCAGTTCTAATATTCCATAGTGACGACTATTTTATATGTATTGGTGATAGCACCTTGTCAGCTTGGTATCTGGGCAGCATACCTCAATCTAGTAGGAAAAAGTCATGAAGTATTCTTTGAACTGGCAATGCCCATTGCTCTCCATGAGCAAGCGGTTCTTTATATTTATTACATTGATGTTTGCAGGGGGCGTTGCGCTCAGCACATACAACACTCAACTAAATATGGAGCTGGGTGTCTGGCTCTTTTACCAATATCTTAAAATACTGCTAGCAGCCTTCGTTGTATTGTTCGTGATGGCTCAAGCGTCCAGATTGCTTTCAGTCGAATTGAAAAGTGAAGACGTTGTAGGTAGAAACCGCTTTTTCTGGAAAGTATCCATACCATATACCGAGATGATCGGTGTGAGTATGGGAAAATTACTCATAGTGGATTGCATGGTCATTCGTACTAACAGTCGCAAGAAGATTTACGTCCCTTTTGACTTGAACGGCTTCTCAGATTTTTCGGATAAAATAGATGTAAAGTTACTGAATAACAAAACATTCAAGAATGATGCGTAACCGGTCCCACTTTTCTATCTACCGTTATTTGTGTTAGAGATGATTTGCAGAGGTATTGGTATTTCGTTCTTCCCCCCTTTAACACTGCGTTAAAAGTTTCATGGAGGTATCGTGAAAATTTCTGAAGTAGCGAATAAAACAAATATATCTATTCATGCGCTGCGATATTATGAGAAAGAGGGATTGTTGCTTGATATCCGCAGAAATGAATCCGGACAACGCATCTTTGATAAAACAGATATTGAATGGTTGACCTGGATTAAACGCTTAAAGTCTACAGGAATGCCGCTAGCGGAAATTAAATTATTTGCCAAGCTACGCCAAGCTGGCTCCAAAACCTTGGCTGAAAGGAAATCGTTGCTTTTAACTCATAAAATTAATCTTGAACAAGAGATAGCTAGACTACATGGTGAGTTGGATATTGTGATCTATAAGGTAGACGCCTATGAGAAAAAAATTCTTGACCTAGAGTGAACTCTAGGGCTTAGCGTACAGACTCCACTAGAAAGGAGTCATTTATGTTTAATTCCGGTTATTACATTACAGCTGAGCTGAAGGTCAAAGAACCTGCAAACATAGGTAAAGCGTGTCAGTACCTGAAAAAACTTTGCGAAGAGACATTAAAGGAACCCGGTTGCTCGATTTTTACACTTCACCAATGTGTCGATGATGAGCGCCGCTTCTTGCTGTGGGAAAGATTTGACAGTGAAGATGATTTCAAATTTCACTTTGAGCAACCTCACACGCAAGAGTATCTGAAACATGATTTGACAGAAGTGGTGCAATATTTTGTCAGTGATGTGTCTTAAATGTTCAACCAACTGTATGTACAGCACTGGTTATCACCAGCCCGCAAACGCTCATTCCACCGCGATCGCCTGATTACACGTCGCTAATCAGGCCTACAAAAGAGAGTGACTCGCCACAGTCAGGGTCGGGCTCCTCTTGGGGAGCCCGTATTGGCAGCTTAAAGGTAGTCACCCACATATTCGGCTCACTATAAGTTTTATTTATGAATTTCCCCAAAATGGCACTTATATCGTGTAGACCCATGCCAATCAGAGTGCAACGGTAGCCTCTCCCCCGCAGTAAGGCGGTTGTAATATACTCCCCCGATCCTATGACACGCCGGGGAGGCGTTGATATGCAGTCACAGACTCACACTTTTCTTATCAATGGCAGCCCGCTGCCCTGCCTGCGAGCCGGTTCCGGTGAGCCGCTGCTGCTGATCCACGGCGCGCTGGCCAACCATACCCTCTGGCTCGAACATATCGAGCAACTCTCACCCCACTACACCGTCTATACCCCGACCCTGCGTCACTTTGGCGAGGCGGGCAAAGAGGGTCCTTTCGGTCTTGAGACCCACGCCAACGATCTGCTGGCGCTCTTGGCACAGCTGGCGTGTGGCCCTGTCCATCTGGTCGGCTGGTCTTATGGCGCGGATGTGGCCCTGACCGCCGCCTTGATGGCACCGGATCGATTCCAAAGCCTCTATCTGGTGGAGCCGGGTTGCCCGGGAACGCTGGATGAGCATGCCATGGCTGCCTTTATGGCCGATGCCGGAGCCATGTTTGGCCCCGTGTTTGGTCAGGTTGGGGAAGGGTTGCTGCAAGAGGCCGTGGCGACCCTGATCGATGGCTCGGGCGGTCATGCAGGCTATTTTGCAGCGCAGCCGCTCAAGTGGCAGCAGGCGCAACTGGCAGAGGCCGCCAGCCTGCCCAAGCAACTGAGCCAGCGCGAGCGGCCGGATTGGTCGCCAGAGCGCCTTGCCGCGCTCAGCGTGCCCACCTGCATCGTGCAGGGCGCAGATACCAGAGCACTGTATGCGCTGGTCTGCGAGGCGCTTGGCAACGCCATTCCCGCCTGCACACGCCTGCTGGTGCCACACGCAGGCCACCTCTACCCTATCGAGCAGCCCACGCTGTTTGTGCAGCATCTGCAACACTGGCTCACTACGCAGCGGTAAGCCGGGATCCTGCCCGCCCAGCCGGGATTATCTGCACGCCAGCCGCGCTGGGTGCAGGCCGAACCAGCCAGGCTGCCATGAAAAAGCCCCGCATCGCGGGGCTGCTTGTTATCGGCAGTAGCCAACTCAGTTGACGGCGACCGGCTCGCTCATGCTGGCGGGTAGCGGAGTCTGAAACTCGCGCTCGGCCTCGTCGAAGCGATCCACCATGGCCTGGGAGGGGGCCTTGTCCAGCAGGCTGAACACCAGGATCGCCAACCCGGAGAAGAAGAAGCCCGGGATGATTTCATACAGCCCCAGCCAGCCAAACTGCTTCCAGATGATGACGGTCAGGGCACCGACCAACATGCCCGCCAGGGCGCCATTGCGGGTCATGCGCGACCAGAGCACGGAGAGCAGCACCACGGGACCGAAGGCGGCACCGAAGCCGGCCCAGGCGTAGCTCACCAGCCCCAGCACCCGGTTCTCCGGGTTCATGGCAACACCGATGGCGACCACGGCGATGGCCAGCACCATCAGGCGGCCGACCCACACCAGCTCTTTCTGGGAGGCATTCTTGCGCAGGAACGGCTTGTAGAGATCTTCGGTGATGGCGCTGGAGCAGACCAGCAGCTGACAGCTGAGGGTGCTCATCACGGCCGCCAGAATGGCGGAGAGCAGCACGCCGGCAATCCAGGGGTTGAACAGGATCTTGGAGAGCTCGATAAAGACCCGCTCCGGGTTGCCGGTGACACCGGCTGCGTGCTCGGTGAAGGTGGCAAAGTAGGAGAGGCCAAAGAAGCCGATGGCCACGGCGCCGCCAAGGCAAAGCACCATCCAGGTCATGCTGATACGACGGGCATTGGCCATGGAGTGGTGAGAGTCCGCCGCCATGAAGCGCGCCAGTATGTGGGGCTGGCCGAAGTAGCCCAGACCCCAGGCCATCAGCGAGATGATGGCGATGAAGTCCAGGTTCTTGAACATGTCGAGGTTGCTGGCGTTCTGCGCCGCCACCTGCACCATGGCGGTGTCGATGCCGCCGACGGCGATAATGACGAATACCGGCGTCAGGATCAGGGCGAAGATCATCAGGGTGGCCTGCACCGTATCGGTCCAGCTCACCGCGAGGAAGCCGCCGAAGAAGGTGTAGGTGATGGTCGCCGCGGCACCGACCCAGAGGGCCGTCTCATAGTTCATGCCGAAGGTGCTCTCGAACAGGCGGGCACCGGCCACCACGCCGGAGGCGCAGTAGATGGTGAAGAACAGCAGGATCACCAGGGCGGAGAGGATGCGCAGCACCCGGCTCTTGTCCTCGAAGCGGTAAGTGAAGTAGTCCGGCAGGGTCAGGGCGTTGCGGTTCTTCTCGGTGTGAACCCGCAGCCGTCCGGCGACCCAGCGCCAGTTGAGATAGGCCCCCAGGGTGAGGCCGATGGCGATCCAGCTCTCGGAGATGCCGCCGATGAAGACGGCGCCAGGCAGGCCCATCAGGAGCCATCCGCTCATGTCGGAGGCCCCGGCAGAGAGGGCGGTGACCCAGCTCCCCATACGGCGGCCGCCGAGAATATAGTCGTCAAAGTTGCGGGTGGCGCGATAGGCGATAAACCCTATCAGGACCATCCCGAGGATATACACCAAAAAGGTGATAAGCATTGGGGTGCTGGCTGTCATTCAAAACTCCATTAGGTAACGTGTGTACCCGTTCTGACGACGGGCTCTTCCTTAAAAAACCGCCCTAGCTTAATCAGCAGATCCCATGACCTCAATCACTTTTAACAAATAAAAAACACAATATAAACGTTTCATCTTTAACTAACGAACCACTCAAGGAGCTGTCAGCCAGATTTTATCCTGATGCAGCAAACGCTTATCGGGTCGCCCTGCCCCATGCTCCTACCGGCATGGCGGTAAAAAAAGCCCCGACCAACGATCGGGGCTTGAGACGATGAACGACAGGATCAGCGATTGATGGCAATCGGCATGCCGCTGCGCTGCTCCAGCGCCTGCTTGACCAGCCGGGAGTCGCTGTCGGCATGGGCGATAAAGCGGGTCGCGACCTGGTTCATGGGCAGCGGAGCAGGCAGGCTGGAGTTGAACTCCTCCTGGCTGCGGGAGAGCGGCTGATGCACTTCCAGATAACGGCGACCATCCGGCTCGACGGTGGCCTTGATGGGCTGGTTGACGAACTGCACCCGCGCGCCAACCGGTATCTTCCTGAACAGGTATTCGATGTCTTCGTTACGCAGACGCACGCAACCGTGGCTCACCCGCAGGCCGATGCCGAACTGGGCATTGGTGCCGTGAATGGCGTACATCTTGCCGATGTAGAGCGCAAACAGCCCCATGGGGTTGTCCGGACCGGCGGGCCAGACTGCCGGCAGGCTCTCGCCACGGGCGGCATACTCGGCGTGCATCTTGGCCGTCGGGGTCCAGGTCGGGCCCGCCTTCTTGCGCTGCACGCTGGTCACCCAGTTTTCCGGGGTGTCGGTGCCGAGCTGGCCGATGCCGATGGGCAGCACTTCCACCACCTTCTTGCCTTTCGGGTAGTAGTAGAGGCGCATCTCGGCCACGTTCAGCACTATGCCCTCGCGCGGGGCATCCGGCAGGATCAGCTGATGCGGTACTATCAGCGTCTCACCGGTCTGCAGCAGCAGGGGATCCACCTTGGGGTTGGCCTCAAGCATGTTGGTCAGACCCAGCTGGAATTTGGCGGCAACGGCTTCCAGCGGCTGGCCATTTTCCTCTGCCAGCACCACGTATTCCAGATTTTCACCCACCAGACGGCTGTTGGCCGCAGGCAGGGCATATTCAACAGCAAGCACTGGCGCGGCGGCCAGAACAAGGCTGCAGCACAGAGCAGCCGCACGATTGCGAAGGAGCTTCATAACTTTCCCATGATGATGACTTGATTGACGTCTCAGGGCTGACAGCTGATTCAAGAGGGATCAGGGGCGCGAAGAGAAGGCCGCCATTTTTCTCCTCTGCACACCAAATTTCAACTGGCAACTGGATACGGGTCGATGATTAATATGGCGTTTCCCCTGCCACCTCGACCCGTTTCCTCACTCCGTTTGTCCCCTCTGCCAGGTGCGCATATCGTAACCTGTGGGAGATTGGTGCAACCGCAGATGAAATTGATCAATGATGGCGAAGATATGGTCGAAAACATCGGACTGGATCCCTTCGTAATCGGCCCAGGCGGTGGTCGCGGTAAAGCAATAGATCTCCAGCGGCAGACCGTCAGGGGTCGGTGCCAGCTGGCGCACTATCAGCGTCATGTCCTTACGAATACAGGTATGGGCCCGCAAGTAGGCATCCAGATAGGCGCGCAGCGTACCCAGGTTGGTGAGGTGACGCCCGTTGATGGGGCAGCTCAAGGCATCGCTCAGCTGCTGGTTATAGGTGCTCAGCTCCTGCTCCTTGCGGCTGAGATAGGGCGCCAGCAGCTGGGCCTGCTTGAGCTGCATCTGCTCATCCACGGTCAGGAAACGCACGCTGGTCATGTCGATATTGACGCTGCGCTTGATGCGACGGCCACCGGATTCTGTCATCCCCTGCCAGTTCTTGAAGGAGTCGGAGATGAGCGCATAGGTAGGAATAGTGGTGATGGTCTTGTCCCAGTTCGACACCTTGACGGTGGTGAGGCCGATATCGGTCACCTCGCCGTCGGCACCGTACTTGTCCATCTGCAGCCAGTCGCCAACGGTCAGCATGCGGTTGGCGGAGAGCTGGATCCCCGCGACCAGGCCGAGGATGGGATCCTTGAACACCAACATCAGCACGGCTGTCATGGCCCCCAGGCCGCTGAACAGGAACAGCGGTGACTTGCCGAGCAACATGGAGATCATCAGGATGCCGACCATGATGCTGCCGACCAGCTTGACCCCCTGGAAGATACCGCGCAGGGGCAGCTCCCGCCCGAGGCGGGGGGTATAGCGGCTCACCAACAGCATGCAGTCGAGCAGGGCAAACAGCGCCAGCAGCAGGAACAAGAGGATCCATAACTGGGCCAGCATCTCGATCCAGTGCAGGCTCTCGGAGTTGCGCGGCAGCCAGATCTCGGCCTGGCCAAGCAGCACGACCCCCTGAAACACCAGGGCGAGCCGGTAAAACAGGCGCTGCTGCAGCTGAGGCGGCAGCCACACCTGCTGGGTCTTGCCGAGGATGCCGACCAGCCGTACCAGCAGCACCCGGTGCAACAGCATGTGCAGTAGCAGCGCAGTAAGGACGATAAAGCCCAGAGCGATCACCAGTGCCATCAGACCGCTGACTTCGATCCCCATGTCGGTCAGCCAGTGAAAAAATATCTCCTTCATCCCTACCTCCAATGCGTGCAACAGTCGTCAGGGTACGTATCTACTATCCCATGTCAAATGACAAGCTGCTCAACCAGAGGCCGGAAACGACAACGCCCGGCATGAGCCGGGCGTTGATTGAGCGCGCAGGTGGTGTTAGCCGACCAGGCTCAGGGCATCGCGTGCGATCACCAGCTCTTCGTTGGTGGGCATCACCAGCGCCAGGCGGCTGCCTTCGGCCGTGATGGGACCCTCGCCACCAAGCACGGCGGCATTGTTCGCTTCTTTATCGACCTTGAAGCCGAACAGGGCCAGACGATCCAGCACCATCTCGCGCACCATGGCGGCGTTTTCACCGATACCACCGGTGAACACCAGGGCGTCCAGACGACCCTCCATGGCGGCGGCATAGGCGCCAACATACTTGGCCACCCGGTAGGTGAAGACATCCAGCGCACGCTTGGCGCCGGCGTCGCTCGCATAGTGGGTGGTGACATAGCGGCAGTCACTGCTCACTTCTGTCAGGCCCAGCAGACCGGACTCACGGGTGAGGGTGTGGTTGATCTCGTCCACGCTGTAACCGAGCTGGTCGTGCATGAAGAAGACGATCGCGGGGTCTATGTCGCCACAACGGGTGCCCATTGCCAGCCCTTCCAGCGGGGTCAGGCCCATGGAGGTGTCGACGGACTCGCCATTCTTGATGGCGCAGACGGAGGCACCGTTGCCCAGGTGGCAGTTGATGATGTTGAGCTCGGCCAACGGCTTGTCCAGCGCCTTGGCGGCCTCTTGTGCGATGAAGCGGTGGGAGGTGCCATGGGCGCCGTAACGACGGATGCCATTCTCTGTATAGAGCTTGTAGGGCAGTGCGTAGAGATAGGCTTCCTGCGGCAGGGTCTGGTGGAAGGCAGTATCGAACACGGCCACGTTCTTCTCGACCAGGGCCGGGAAGACCTTGAGCGCAGCACGGATGCCGATGAGGTGCGCCGGATTGTGCAGGGGAGCGAACGGAATGGCGGCTTCGATGCCGGCGATCACGCCATCATCGATGCGAACGGAGCGGGAGAACTGCTCGCCACCGTGCACGATGCGATGGCCGATGGCCACCAGCTGCTCGGCCAGAGAGGGATCCTGGGGCAGGATATGACCCACTATGTGGTCGAGGGCAGCCTGGTGTGCGGCGCCCGCTCCCAGCATGGCTTCGCCCTTGACCCCGTGGAGTTTCCATTTGATACGTGCATCATCCAGATTGAAGCATTCGGCCAGGCCGGACAGCATGTCCTCACCTGTTTCGGCGTCCATTACGGCAAATTTCAGGGAAGAGCTACCGCAGTTAAGGATCAATACCAACTTGCTCATGTTCTACATCTTCCTGTGCTTCGGCTTTGTGCCAACAGTGTCGTGTCATCCAGAAGTGGATGGGATTCCCCTGCCGGGGGCTTATGGTCGCAGGAAAGTGCGCCCAATTTTTCAATACGTTAAGTGCAGGTTCTGATAATGCCGTGCACTCATCTTCGCCACGCTGCGCCGGCGGTTACAGGCCAGCCAGCAGATCCCTGTGCACCTTGACCACCAGCTTCTTCACCTGAGCCGGCTGGTTGGGGGTGCAGAGGGGGCGATGCAGCTCTCCCGGCCAGAAGATGGCGAAGTCGCCGGGCTGCAACGCCAGATAACTGGTCTGTTCATCGTCGACGAACCAGAGATCGGGATGGGGATGATCGGCGCCTGCATTGACATAGGCATGAGGCCCGACACCTATCCACTCTTCACCGCGCAGCAGCAGCTGGATATCCAGATACTGCTGATGGAACTCGCCACGGCGATCCGCTGCCGACTCGGTCAGCTCTTCACTCACCAGACAGAACAGCGTGAGGCCGTCGATCTCTGTCTTGCCGAGCGGCGCATTCAGCCACTGTTCCACGCTCTTTACCACCTCGACCATGATGCGATCCAGCGGGGCGGGCAGCGGCGTGCGCTGCAGGGTATTCAGACTGCCGGTAATCATGGCGAGCGGATCCTTAGGTGTATTCCGGCAACATCTTTGCCGCAAAATGAAAAAGGACCCTGTTCAGGTCCTTGTGTCACACCGTCTGCAATCCGTGCAGACAAGAGTCGAGCATGTGCTCGTGCCGAGCGTGATGAGGGCACTGTTACACACTCATCCGCAGCTTGCCAAGAGGCGCAAGCGTATTCGCCCAGTGATCGTACCAGCTGAAACAATATTATTCACTACTCCATCGCCGTCGACTTTGACCAGACGCAAAAACGGGAGCATCTGCTCCCGTTTTTTTCGCACAACCGGTGTCATTCAAACCTTGCGGGCGTTTTCCACCGGCTTGGCGTACATGGCGCGCCAGATGCTCTTGTGCTCTTCAGGTACCTCTGACTGACGGGTCAGGAAGGCCGCCTGCTCTATGGTATTGGCCTTGCCGGACACATCTGCAGCCAGGTAGTTGCCCGGGAAGAGGCGATAGTTGCCCCAGATCGCCTTGTCGATCAGCGCCGCCAGTTCGTCCGGATCGCTGAAGCCCTCGGTGATGGGGGCGCCGAAGGAGACGTGTACCCGCCCCTTCTGGCCGACGATGCCGGCGACTATGCTTTCGATGTCCTCGAACTCGCCCTTCTCGTAGCTGCCGTTGACTGACTTCTCGTACAACTCGCGCGCCTTGGCCTTGTCGGTGGGATCCACCTCGTAGCTGATGCTGACCGGCACTATGTTGAGGCTGCGCATGTAGTCGACGAAGTCGATTTTCTGCTTCTTGCCGTCCACATAGAACATCTTGAGGATGGCCGGATCCGTCTTGTCATCGCCATTCTTGGCGCGCCCTTCCTTCTGGGCGATCCAGATGGAGTGACCCTCGTGCACCGACTGGCCGATATAGGCGGACAGCTCGCCGAGCATTTTCATCATCTCCCGCGGCCCCTTGGCGGAGCGCTTGACGATGAAGCTCTTGTTGAGCTTCATCAACTCGGTGGCACAGGGTTTGCGCAGCAGGTTGTCACCGATGGCGATGCGCACCGTATCAAACCCATGGGTGTGCAGCCCCCAGTTGACGAACGCCGGATCCATGGCGATGTCCCTGTGGTTGGAGACTAACAGATAGCCCTGCTCTTTCTTGAGGTGTTCGAGGCCGGAGAAGGTCACGCCCTTGGTGGAGGTGGCTATCATGCGGGACATGTAATGGGTCACCCCCATCTGCACCTGATGGATGGTGGTCACCTTGTACCACTTGTAGCGCAGGAATTGGCGGATCAGCGGGCGAATGGCCCAGCCAAGCCAGCTCATCAGGGAGCCGAAACGATACTTGGCGATGGCGCCGATAAATTCATCATCCTGGATCAGCCGTTCTATGGCTGCCGGCACTTCTTCATCGCGGTAGGGGCGAATGTCCGCGAATCTATCTACTTCAGTCACAATGTCAGCCTTGCGTGTAAGGAGCCGCGGCCAACCGAGTTGGCCGGGAAATTCAGGGCGCAATTTTACACGCTTTTATGCCAAGGGGTATGTGATGTGCGCAGATAGTGAGATCTGACCAGTGAAATGAACAAATGGCCCCGTTCGGGCCATTTTTTCAGGCTTCCACTGTGAACGAGACCATCATACCTGTGTCCTCGTGCTCCAGCAGGTGGCAGTGCGCCATGTAGGCGCGCTCCCTGGGCGCCGGGTGATCGAAACGCACCAGCACCTCACTGCGTCCACCCTCGACATTCACAATGTCCTTCCAGCCGGCACGGTGTGGCGCCACCGGCTGACCATTCTCGCTCAGGATCCGGAAACGAGTGCCATGAATATGGAAGGGGTGCAGCATCATGTCCCCCTCCCCCGAGATGATCCAGCGCTCGGTCTGGCCCAGCTTGACCGCAAACTGCGGGTCATTCATGGCAAAGGGCTGACCGTTGATCCGGTTGCCGCTGTGCAGATCCAGCGGCTTGGCACTGCCCTTGCCACCCTGCATCCCGGCCATGGTGCCTTGCATCCCAGCCATGGTGCCGTGCTGCATCTCCCCCGCTGGCATGACCATGTCACCATGGTCCATCCCCGCCATACCACCGGCGTCGCCTTGCGCTCCCTTCATCGCCCCCATCGCCATGCCCGCCTCGGCACTGCCATGATCCATGCTCATGCCCGCCATGGCAGCGTGACCATAGCGGCTCATCAGCGCCTGCATCCCCTGCCGGTCCAGCTCGGGATCCATCGACAGCGTCAGAGTACGACTCGGCAGCCCCTGCCACTCGGGCAGCGCCGACAGGCGGGCCAGAGTGTCCGGCAGCCGCCCCTTGCCCTCGATGAGAGAGGGCTGGATCCGCAGCACGGGCAAGGCGGCATCGAACGGCGCCAGCGTCATCCCCATCTGGCGCACCGGCAGGGAGATCAGATCGAACAGCTTGCCGTTGCGGGTATCCACCATCACCTCGAACCGCTCCCCCGGCAGCAACGCCAGCTCGCTTAGCACCACAGGCTCCGCCAGCAGACCGCCATCGCTGCCGATCACATAGAGTGCTCGCCCATCGCTGGCCGCCAGCGTGAGGGAGCGGGCATTGCAGCCGTTGAGCAGCCGCAACCTCAGCCAGCCACGGGGAGCGGCATGGCTCGGATACTCAACGCCATTGGTCAGCATCAGATCACCAAACCAGCCGACCGCTGCACTCAACACGTCCAGCTGGTAATCCAGCTGATCCTGGCCGTCCAGCCGCTTGTCCTGCAACACCAGCGGTATGTCGTCCAGCCCCCAACGCTGCGGCAGCGGCAGTCGCAGGCTCTCCTCATCGTCGAGAATGAAGAGCCCCGCCAGCCCCATGGCCACCTGATGACCGGTCTGGCCGTGGGTATGGGGGTGATACCAGCAGGTGGCGGCGGGTTGCTCGATGCGAAATGCCGCTCGCCACTGCTTGCCGGGGGGAATACTGGCCTGGGGGCCGCCATCTGCGGTGCCCGGCACCTCCAGCCCGTGCCAGTGTACCGTGCTGGTCTCGGCCAGCCGGTTGCTGACGCAGATCCGTACCGCCTGCCCCTGCCGGGCTCGCAGCGTGGGGCCGAGCAGGTTGCCGTTATAGCCCCAGCTGTGGGTCGGCTGACGCCGCCAGTGCATCTGACCAGGCTGGGCGATCAGCTGGATCACCCCGCTTTCATCCGGTTCGAGCACGGCGGGAATGGGCAGGGCGGGCCGCTCGGCGGCGAAGGCCCGGCCCCACCAGGGCAAGGCGCTGGCGGCGCCGAGCGCGGTGGAGAGTTTGAGAAAATCGCGACGCTGCATGAGTCAATCCTCGTTGGCAGAAGCTGACCTTAAGCCTAAGCAGCCCCCCTATGGCAAGGTCAAGCCTTATCGGGCAGGATGACGGACAAACGCCAACTTGTCCGCTTGCCAGCAGGGCATCGTGCCCCTCAGGCCAGCGCTAGGCTGACCGCCGCCTCGGCGTGGATGGCCGTGGTGTCATAGAGCGGCACTGCGGCCTCGGCATCCCCCACCAGCAGGGCAATCTCGGTGCAACCGAGGATCACCGCCTGGGCACCCGCCTCGGCCAGCTCGGCGATGATGGCTAGGTACTCGACCCGCGACGATGCACGGATCTCCCCCAGACAGAGCTCGTCATAGATGATGCGGTGCACCCGCTCCCGCTGCGCCTCGCCGGGCACCAGCACCGTCAGCCCGAACTGATCCTGCAACCGCCCCTTGTAGAAATCCTGCTCCATGGTGAAGAGGGTGCCGAGCAGCCCGACCCTTTGTATCCCGCCCGCTTGCAGGCGACGGGCGGTGGCATCGGCGATATGGAGCAGCGGAATATCGATGGCAGCCTCAATCTCGGGCGCCACCTTGTGCATTGTGTTGGTGCCGATCAGCAGAAAATCGGCACCGCCGGCTTGCAGATCCCGCGCGGCCGCCGCCAGCAGGCGGGCAGTGGCGGGCCAGTCGCCAGCGTGTTGCAGACGCTCTATCTCGGCAAAATCGACGCTATTGATCAACACCCGCGCCGAGTGCAGGCCGCCGAGCCGAGCGCGCACGCCCCGGTTGAGCGCCTGATAGTAGCTGACGGTGGACTCCCAGCTCATGCCACCCAACAGACCGATGCATTTCATGTGATCTCCTTGTACAAACCGAGCAGAAGGCGGAGCGCGTCACGTCGCACCGCCCATGGAATAAAAAAGGCCCCGCAGGGCCAACAAGACAGCCGGTAAAGGCCCGGGCTCACAGTCTGGCCCGAACTAAATCCAGATCATCAGCACGCAGGCCGCCGTGGCGAGCCCCATGCCCAGATTGAAACGACGCCAGCCACGGGCGGTGCGGATGATGCGGCGCACCTGGGCACCGAACAGCACCCAGAAGGCACCGGTATAGAGGCCAGTCACGAAAAAGATGCCGAGCACCCAGACCGCGGAGGGCCAGTAGGCCTCTCCCGCCAGGGTGAAGCCGCTGATGGCGGAAAGCGCCATCATCCAGGCCTTGGGATTGAGCAGTTGCAGCATGGCGCCCTGATGGGCCGGGATGAGCGGCCGGTTGCTCTGCGCCGGGCCGCTGGCGGTCGCCACCTTCCAGGCCAGCCAGAGCAGGTAGGCCGAGCCGATGAGCTTGAGGCCGTCGTGCAGCAGCGGCACCTTTTCAAACATGACGCCCAGCCCCAGCGCCGTGGCCAGGATCATCAGGTTGATCCCCCCGACGACCCCTACCAGCAGGGGAATGGTGCGGCGAAAGCCCTGCGCCGCCCCGGCACTGGTGAGCAACATGTTGTTGGGGCCCGGCGTGGCGCAGGTGATGAGGGCAAAGCCCGCCAGGGGAAACACCCAGTTCAGATCCATCTCAACCTCTTGATGATACAAACGCCGGCTCGGCGGCAAGCCTTCTAATATGCAGAGCCAGCCCCGTGGCGACAAGTCAGAAATGGCTCTTTCTTGCCCGCCAGCGCGGCGCGGCTCAATACCAGAGCATGACGACGCAGAGCGCAGTCAGCACACCGAGGGAACCGTTGAGGCGGCGCCAGCCCCGATCCGTGCTGATCCAGTTGCTCAGCTGATGGCCAAACAATACCCAGACAAAGCAGACCGGCAGGGCCACCAGCACAAACATGGTCATCACGGCGAGCTGGCTCGGCCAGTAGCTGGCCCCGGTCAGGCTGAACAGACTGATGGCGGAGATCCCCATCATCCAGGCCTTGGGATTGAGAAACTGAAAACCCAGCCCTTCCAGCAGGGTCAGCGGACGGGCGCGTCGGGCCGGATCACCCGGTGTGCCAGCCACGGCGATGCGCCACGCCAGCAGCAGCAGATAGAGGCTGCCGAAGATCTGCAGCCCCAGCCGCAGCAGGGGCCAACGCTCGAACAGAGGATAGAGCCCCAGCGCCAGCACCAGTTGCAGCACAGGTTGGCCCACCGCCACACCGATCAGGTGTGGCAGGGTGCGACGCACCCCGAAGTTGGCACCGGAGGCGGTCAGCATGAGGTTGTTGGGGCCCGGCGTACCGCAGGTGAGCACGGCAAAGCCAAACAGGGTGGCATACCATTCGATCGTCATCATGACTCCTGAACTGCACACATTGTATCGATACAATGTGCCATTCTTGATTGTTATTGAGTGTTTATTCACGCTATATTGCGAACAAATTTGGATCAATGGATTTATTGTCACCATGACAATCTGGACCCCGGACCTGACCTCCTTCGATGGCCCCCTCTATCTCAAACTGGTGAAAGCCATAGAGCAGGCCATTCAGAATGGCACCCTGTCACCACAGACCCGTTTGCCTACCCACAGGGCCCTGGCGGATCGGCTGGGCGTCACGGTCGGCACCGTCACCCGCGCCTATGGCGAGGCGGAGCGACGCGGCCTGCTGGCCGCCAAGGTGGGACACGGCACCTGGGTCAAGGAAGCGGGCATGGATCCGGCCAACGAGTGGGTGATCCGCAAGGAGGAGGGGCACCGCATCGAGTTGTGGCAGAACCTGCCGGTGCAGCTGGACAGGGCCGCCATCATACGTCCCATGCTGGGGGAGCTGGCCAACGGGGATCTCAATGCCCTGCTCGGCTACGACAAGGAGGCGGGCCAGCCCGGCCAGCGTCAGCTGTTCATCGACTGGCTGGCCGAGCAGGGGGTACACGGCAGCGAGGAGCGCCTGCTGTTCAGCCACGGCGCCCAGCACGGCATCATGCTCTCCCTGCTGGCCACCGGCTGCGTGGGGGAGACCATTTTATGCGAGGGGCTCAGCTATCCCGGCATGTTGGGCAATGCCCGCCAGTTGCAGAATCAGGTAGTGGGACTGGCGATGGACGAGGAGGGGTTGATCCCCGCGGCGCTGGAGGCCGCCTGTCGCACGCGGCGAGCCAAGCTGCTCTACCTCACCCCCACATTGCAAAATCCCACCACCGCCATCATGAGCCAGGCGCGGCGCGAAGCCGTCGTCGCCATCGCCCGCCGCCACGATCTGCTGATCATCGAGGATGACGTCAACGGCCTGCTGCCCCAGATCCCGGTGGCGCCCCTGATCAACCTGGCGCCGGAGCGGATCATCTATCTGGGCAGCCTGGCCAAGATCGCCTGCGGCGGCTTGCGGGTCGGCTTCGTGCTGGCGCCGCCCGCCCTGCGCAACGCCTTCGCCCAGGCGATGCGACTGTCGAGCTGGATGGTGAGCCCACTCTTGATCGAGCTGGCCTGCAAGCTGGTGAGCCAGCGCCAGATCATGCCATTGGTCGAGCAGCAGCGGCAGATCCTGGCACGTCGCGGCGAGCTGCTGGGCCACCTGCTGCCGGGAGCCCACTGGCAGGCGGGATCCATGCACGCCTGGCTGCCGCTGCCGGAGCCCTGGCGCAGCCAGGCGTTCGCCGAGGCCGCCAACGCCCTTGACGTCGGGGTGGCGAGCGGGGAACACTTCGCCGCCGGCCAATTCGCCGCGCCGCAAGGGGTAAGGCTGAGCCTGAGTCAACCGGCCACGGATGCCCGCGTCGCCGAGGGGCTGGAGCGGCTGGCACAGCTGCTGCGGGGCTCCCCGCCCCCCAATCCCCTGCTATAAGCCACTGTTTGGCCCTATACGCCCAGATCTGTGGGGCCCCGCCTGATCCGCCAGAACGACGGCCCCTTCTCCGCCAAAGGTCCAGGCCTGGAGCAGGCCAGCCGCGACTACCTCGCCAAGGACTATGGCGCTGTGGTGGCCTATGCACCCGCACTGGGCACAGGCCCTCTGGATCCGGCCCTGCCCCTGCGTTTTCAGGGGCAGGGCATAGCGCCGAGCAAGCTGCCCGTCGGCCAGCTGGGACTGGCTCAGGGGGGAGAGTGGGATCCCGCCTGGGAAACGAAATTGGCACAGACGCCCGCCTATAGGGGCGCAGTGGTCTTTCTCATCAATCCTCCGCGATCTTGACCGGAGGAGAGATTGAGCCAGGATCGTGGCTGGGCGATAAAAACTAGATCTTTTTGAATCCATCCGCGTACCATACTTCTTCGTACTGTGATCCCGCGAAGGAGTGCCAAAGATGCAGATCCTGTTGATCGAAGACGATGCCATGCTCAGCTCAGTCCTCTACAAGGGGCTGAATGAGCACGGTATTACGCCATCCCAACTGATCCACTGCAAGGAGCTCGCCACCCTGCCCACCCTGCTGCGTCAGCAGTCGTTCGATGCCATCATCTGCCGCCAATATCACCATCAGGCTCATGAAGGGATCCGCTTGCTGCAAGAGGCGCACTATCTGGGCTTGCTCGAACCGGGCTGCGTGCTGCTGTTGCTGGATGAGGATGATGATCTGCTCCAGTATCCCCCCTCGGATCTCTACTTCCCGTTGCACCTGCCCATGCCCTTCACCACAGAGCAGTTGACGCTCTGCCTGCGCGATTTCGTGCTGCTGACCCGGCTGACCCGTCCCCTACCGGCCCCGATGAAGCTGAGAGAGTGGCATATCGGCTGCACCCTGTGTGAAGACCTGCTCTATCAGCAACAGCAGCACAAAGGGCTGGGCCCGCTGCTGGACAGGGTCAAGGGTTACATGTTGCTGCAGCAGCAGAATCACTTCCACGCCACCCAGCACTATGCCATGTGCACCAAGGAATACGACGCCTGGTGGCCGCGCAAGGGACTGATCCACTCACTGCTGGGATTGAACAAGCTGGAGAGCGCGCACAAGGATCTGGCCCGCTATCAGGAGCGGCTGCCGCCTAGCATACAGTTGGAGCTGAAGCTGGCCTGCCTGCTGCACGAGTCAAAGTGGGAATCTGCCTGGGAGGTGCTCAACCAGCTGCTGCACGAGCAACCCAGGCAGCCCGAGTGGCGCCAGGCCGCTATCCTGCTGGCCCTGCTACTCAAAGACGAGGGGAAGGCGCTTGAGCAGGCCAACGCCATCAGTTTGCGCTTCTTTTCTGAACACAAACTCCGGATATCTATCGAGAATTTCATTCTGAACGCCAGCCTGGCCGTGATCTGGCACTACCCCACGGCCGCCCGGATCAGCGCACTGCAGCAGGAGTATCAGTACCTCAGTCATGCCGTGGCCCTGCGCGCCCATGAGAATGCCTTGCTGAAGGCCCTGATGCTGAGCCTGGATTACCGCTTCGACGAAGCCCTGGTGCTGCTGGCCAGACACCCGCCGGAGACAGCACGGGACAACCATCTCAACCAGCTGCTCGGTTTTGCCGTCAGCCAATTCTCAGGCCTGCCCCACCACGCCCAGCGCTACCTGACACAGCTCAGCCAATATGAGGCCAAGGTGGCCCCGGCCCCCCTGATCCAACAGCTGTTCAAGCAGGTGGTCACCGACCAGATGCTGCAACTTGAGCGCCGTGAACAGCGCCTGACCTATCTGCGCCGGGAGCGGCAAAGAGCGATAGTGGCCGACCAGCATCAGCTCGCGGTGCAGTATGCCCTGACCCTGCAGGAGGAGTTTCCGGCGCTGCCCGGCGATGCCTGGCAACTGCTCGAGTTGCTGCAACTGTGCTGGCCCGCCGGCATGCCAGCCCCCAAGGTGGCACTGCTGGTTGATCGGCTGGAGCGGCGTCTGACCCATAGCACCTCCTTCATGGAACACCATGCAGAGTTGTACCAGAAGACGCTGAAGCAGATCAGGTCACACCTGAACCCCCAATTGCCCGCCACTCCCCCCAACTAAGCCCGGCACAGGCTGGGCCTTGCTATCAGACCCCCAGGCAGAGCACGATTTACAGCAGACCCCGTACCAGGATCCCGGCGATCAACAGCGGCGCCACCAGTCGCCAGCACCAGAGCAGACCGAAGCGCAATACGGGCGACAGGCCGGCGGGCAATATGCTGTCCCCCAGTCGCCAGCCCAGCAGCAGGGTCAGCACCAGGCCGAACAGCGGCATCATCAGGTTGGAGGTGAGGTAGTCGAGCAAGTCGAAGAGGGTCTTGCCAAACAGAGTCAGCTCGCTCCAGGGGCCGAACGACAGGCTGACTGGAATGCCGGAGGCCATGATGAGCAAAGTCAGCAGCCGGCTGGCGCCACGGCGGGACCAGCCCCACTCCTCGGTGGTGAAGCGCACCAGATGCTCCAGCATGGAGATGGAGGAAGAGAGCGCCGCCACCAGCAACAACAGGAAGAACACCACCCCCAATCCCTGGCCAAACGGCAGATGGTTGAACACTGCGGGCATGGTCATGAAGGTGAGACCGGGACCTGCGGCAGGATCTATGCCGGTCGAGGCCAGCGCCGGGAAGATCATCAACCCCGCCAGCACAGAGATGAGGCTTGCCAGCGTCACCACCCAGACCCCGGAGCGCAGCACACCTTGGCTGTTGGGCAGGTAGGCGCCATAAGTGGTGTGCACGCCAAGACCGATGGAAAGAGAGAAGAAAGCCAGCCCCAGCGCATCCAGTACACTCTGGCCGGTCAGCATGGAAAAATCAGGCAGCAGCAGTTGGCGTACCCCGACCATGGAGCCGGGCATGGAGAGCCCCACCCCCACCAGCAGCAACATCATGATGAAGAGGGTCGGCATCATCCAGCGCAGCGCACGCTCTATCCCCTTCTGAATGCCACCCTGAACGAACCACCAGGTGAGCCCGGCGAACACCAGATGGGTCAGCACAGGCCACCAGGGATCGCTGACGTAACCGTTGAACAGGGCGGTGAGGGCATCGCCCTCACTCAGGTTGAGCTTGCCCATCACAGCCAGCGCCGCGTAACCCACGGTCCAGCCGCCGACCACACTGTAGAAGCTGTAGATGAAGAAGCCGCACAATATCCCCATGTAGCCCATCCAGCGCCAGTTCGGTCCAACCAGCTTGTTGAAGGCGCCGAGCACCCCGCGCTGGCTACGGCTGCCGAGCAGGGTTTCCCCCACCAGCACGGCCACCCCCAGGGTGAAGCTGAACAACAGGAACACCAGCAGGAAGGCGCCACCGCCATTGGTGGCCGTCACATAGGGAAACTTCCAGATGGCGCCAAGACCGATCGCCGTGCCGGCCGCTGCCAACACATGACCAAGACGGGAAGACCACTGAACCTGGCTCATACAACCTCCGGGGAACGCAACATCAAATCGATACTCCATGGGTAAACATCAAACGGGCAACCACAAAAAAGGCCGCCTGTCGGCGACCCTTGCAATGAACATTCAGACAAACTGCACGTACAAGGTCACCTCTCCTGCGAGCGGAAAAATCGGCCTGACAGCGCGAAAACGGATGACATGAGTAGGATGGCCTGAACGCCAAAAAGGAGCCACAGCCTAAACTATGGAAAGAAAAATTGACACAATGAGAAGTAAAAATTTTCAACTTCCATTGAAAAACCTATATTCATCAATCACGGACTCCCGATTGACCATGATAATGCCCCTGTGACCAGCCCTTTGGTTTAATCTTGATGCGTCAGTGACGTCCCGTCACCGATCAGACAGATCGCCTGGTTCGGCCACTTGATTCAGCCTATGCAACAGGACAGTGCATGAAACGAACGCTGCTCATCGGAACACTCCTCAGCCTCAGCCTGACACTGTCGGCACAACCCTCGCTGACCCTGCTCAGCCATGAACTCGTGCCCTTTACTTACCACCATGATGGCCAACTCGACGGGGTCGCCGTTCGCCTGATCGAGCAAATACAAGATGAACTGGGAGAAACATATCCCATCCGGATTTATCCCTTCAAACGGGCCCTGGCACTGACCAGGCTTGAGCCAGGATATGCGCTGTTTGTCACCCATTGGGCACCCGAGAGAGAGCCCCTCTTTAAATGGGTAGGGCCACTGTTTCTGAATAAAGTGATCATCTATCAACCCCCGTCACCCAGACACAAACTGAAGAGCCTCGACGGCTTGCGTCACTTGCCAAGGGTCGGGGTTGTGCTGGGTAATGCCGATGACGAACGACTCACCCGCGAGGGATATACCAATCTGGTGCGCTACCAAACCGTGGACGAAGCCTTGCAGCGCTTGGTACTGGGCAAAATTGATGCATTTCCAGTCGGTGAAATGGTGCTGGATGCCACCTTGGAACAGCGAGGGTTATCACATCGCATCGTGACAAACTCAGGTGTAGTGCTTCACGAATCATGGCTCTATCTCGCCTTTTCCAGGGATCAGGATGATGCAGTCATCGCCCGTTGGCAGTCCGCGCTCGACAGAGTCAGGTTGAAAAGTGGGAAGGGCTCGCTCCCCATCAAGATCGAACCTCATATCAAGCCGCGCAACAGGATCCCGCCGATCAGTAACGGTGCCAGCCAGCGCCAGCAACCCATCACCAGGATACGCCAGTGTTGTGCCAATCCCCGGGGCAACGCCTGCTGACCCAGTTTCCAGCCCAGCAACAGGGTAAGCGCCAGCCCGAACATGGGCATCATCAGGTTGGAGGTGACAAAATCCAGCAGCTCGAAGATGTTCTTGCCAAACAGGGTCACATCCGCCCAGGGGCCGAACGACAGGCTGACGGGAATACCGTTCACCATCACCAGCGCGATGATCAGGCCGCAGGCCGCACGGCGTGACCAGCCAAAGCTCTCGCAGAGGAAGCACTGCAGATGCTCCAACAGCGAGATGGCAGAGGAGAGCGCAGCCACCACCAGCAGGGAGAAGAAGATCACCGCCAACCCCTGGCCGAATGGCAACTTCTGGAACACCGCCGGCATGGTCATGAAGGTGAGGCCCGGGCCTGCGGCGGGATCTATGCCGGTCGCCGCCAATACGGGGAATATCATCAAGCCCGCCAGCACGGCGATGAGACTCGCCAGCAGCACGACCCAGAGGCTGGAACGGCCAACCCCGTCGCTGGAAGGCAAGTAGGCACCATAGGTGGTGTGAATCCCGAGCCCGATGGAGAGGGAGAAAAAGGCCAACCCCATGGCATCGAGCACCCCGGACATGCCGAGTTTGCTGAAGTCCGGCATCAGGAAGTGGCGCACCCCGGCCATGGCATTGGGCAGGGTGAGGCCGAAGGCCACCAGCAGCAGTATCATGATGAACAGGGCCGGCATCATCCAGCGCAGGGTGCGCTCCACCCCCTGCTGCACGCCGCCCTGCACGAACCACCAGGTGAGGGCGGCAAACAGCAGGTGGGTCAGCACGGGCCAGAGCGGATCACCAACATAGTCGCTGAAGCGGGCAGTCAGTGCCGCGCCGTCTCCGTGCTGCAAACTACCCGCCAGCGCCATGCCGGTGTAACCCAGGGTCCAGCCACCCACCACGCTGTAGAAGCTGAAGATGAGCAGGCTACTGAGCAGCCCCATGGCCCCGACCCAGCGCCAGCGCTTGCCCATCAGCGCACCGAAGGCCCCCACCACACCGCGCCGGCTCAGGCTGCCAAGCAGTGTCTCCCCCATCAGTACGGCCACCCCCAGGGTGAAGCTGAACAGCAAGAAGACCAGCAGGAAGGCACCGCCACCGTTGGCGGCCGTCACGTAGGGAAACTTCCAGATAGCGCCGAGACCGACGGCGGAGCCTGCGGCGGCCAGGATATAACCGAGCCGGGATGACCATTGGGACTGCTTCATAAGAACTCCAATACAGGTGCCCACCACCTGGGCCCGAAATGGCACCCAGAGTACGGTCAGGGCCCCGCAATCACAACGCCGCTTATCGGGCTAAAACACGATTTATTGGCATTAATACCTAATTAAATTCTATTTAACGCGCTATCGTGCCAACAAATAAAAACCGGAGCGTGTTTGCTCCGGTTTTGACTGTCATGAGTGTACGTTTTGGGCCTAGATTACCCCCAGCTCCCGCAGCCGCTCCATCAGGTAGCTGTGGGCGGTGTGACGCTCGGAGAGCACCACGTCCGGCCTCGGGTGAAGGAACAGTGGCAGCGAGATGCGGGACTTGGCTTCGCTGCCGCCGGTGGGGTTGATGACGCGATGGGTCGTGGAGGGGTAGTAGCCACGAGAGGCCTCTTGCAACATGTCACCTATGTTGATGATCAGGGTGCCAAAATCGCACGGTACATCCATCCACTCACCATCAGATCCCTTCACCTGCAGGCCCGGCTCATTGGCGGCGGGCAATATGGTCAGCAGGTTGATGTCTTCGTGGGCGGCGGCGCGGATGGCGCCCGGAGCCTCGGTGCCGTCGAACGGCGGGTAGTGCAGCACCCGCAGCAGGGTCTTCTGACTCTCTTCGATCATGGAGGAGAGCGGGCAGCTGTAGTGGGCGGCGATATCAACCGGTGTGTATTGCTCCACCCAGCCCAGCAGCTCGGCGGCCAGGTTGTTGGCAAGGTGATAGTACTCCATCGCCTGCTCCCTGAGTTCTAACGGCATCTGGCCCCAGGGGTAGAGGTGGAAGTACTCCTTGATGTCCTTCTGGCTATGGCCCTTGGCCACCTCGGAGACCGAGGGTGGGAAGTAGCCATCCTGGGTCTCGCGATTGAACAGGAAATCCTGCTTCTGCTCGCTCATGAAGAAGCGATACCAGTTGTCATAGATGGACTGCACCAGCTCTTTGGGGATAGGGTGATGGGTCAGCACGCCAAAGCCGGTGGTACGCAGGGATTCGGTGAAGCGCTGCGCCGCATCGGGCGAGCGGTAATCGACGGTCAGGACTTTCATTATTTTTGTTACAGGCCAGTTAAAAGGTGGCGCAGTTTACCTTGCCCATGACCACAAGGAAAGTGAGCCCCAGCCCGTCACCAATAGTGACAAAAACATCATAAAACGGCGTCAACCAAGACCCGTCCCCACCCCTTGTCCTGACCCTGCTTCCTCACTAGAATGCCCCCATCATCCATACCGGAGCCCGTTTATGTCCCCCAAAATCCTGTTGCTGACCTTGCCTTTCCTGCTCGCCGGTTGCAGCTCGCTGTCGGAAGAGGAGTGCCGTGCCATGAGCTGGTACAACCTGGGCTATCAGGATGGGGAACAGGGCAAGACCCGTCAGGCGACCCGTGACTATGTGTCGACCTGTGGCGAGTATGGCCTCAAGGTGGATGAAGCCGAGTGGAAGCGGGGTTATGCCAAGGGGCTGGAGCTCTACTGCATTCCCGAGCTCGCTTACAGCAAAGGCAAGTCCGGCGCCGAGTATCTGGGGGTCTGCCCCAACGATGCCAGCTTCCTCACCCAGTACGATCGCGGTCGCAAGGAGTACCAGCTGGAGAAGCAGCTCAGCGAGATCAAGAGCGACATGGAGCGGACAGAGCGGGATATCGAACAGCTGGATCGGCAGATCCGCAATGAGAACGACAGCAAACAGCGTGACTACTACCGGGCCCAGCGCGAACGCGCCATCCGCCATTACGAGGGGCTGCGCCGCGACTATAACCGGATCCGTTTCCCGGATCGGGTGATCCAGTTTTCCTTCGGCAATTAATGCAAGCGGGCTCGGCCACGGTTCGCCGCGCCGGCCCGGCTTGACCTCTACGCCGGCAAGACCCAGCGCTGCAACGCCAGCGCTATGCCGTCCTCGTTGTGATCGGCTGTCACCAGGTCGGCATGGGCCTGGACATGGGGGGCGGCATTGCCCATGGCGACCGCCAGCCCCACCTGCTCGAACATGCTGATGTCGTTGTTGTTATCCCCAAACGCCACCACGTTTTCCATCCTTATCCCCTCGCTCGCCGCCCACTGGGCCAGCCGGTTGCCCTTGCTGCAACCGGGTTGCACCAGCTCCACCGCATAGGGGGCCGCCCAGTCGCGGGTAAAGGGCATCTGCTCGACCACCTCGCCCATAAAGGTGTGCAGGCGGGCAGGATCCTGATTGAACAGCTCCAGCTTCCAGATCGGGTGCGTCAGCCAGCTCGCCAGATCGTCCGCAGGCAGCAGGGAGATCTTGAGATGATCCGGCTGATTGGCCGACCAGTGGCGTATTCGGGTCACGTGATCCTCGCAACCCAAGTAGCCGATCCCGTCGCTCAGGTGAAACAGGGCCCCCATCTGCTGCGCCTCAACCTCTCTCAGCAGTGCGGTGAGCGGCGCGACGGCCAGTGGATCGCCCGCCAGGATCCGATCCTGCGCCGGATCATAGAGATAAGCGCCATTGCTACAGATGATGGGGGTATCGAGGGCCAGCTCGTGGTGGAAGGGGCGTGCCGTCATAAAGTGGCGCCCCGTCACCAGCAGCACCTTGATGCCGTGGGCGCGAGCTTGCGCCAGTGCAGCCCGGGTTGCCGACGAGATCTGGTGATCCCGGGTCAGCAGGGTGCCATCCATATCCAGCGCGATGGCCTTGTACTCACTCATAGCTCCTCCAGCCTCAAACAAATCAGCAAAGAGCCTTACCGTCCCAGACCCGGCGCCCCGATGCAAGCCTTGCCCGATAGCGGATCGCCGAACTGTGATCTGACTGGGGCACACGGCAAGTCCCTCGCGTCCACGGCTCCTCAACCCGGCTCGACACAGCTCGCCAGACGCTGGCGTCGATCAGCCCGTTTGCGCAGACCGTAGAAACCGAGGGCACAGAGCAGGCCAGAGATCGCGGCCAGATAGAAGGGCCACTCTGTCCCTGCCAGCAGCACCAGACTGCCCACCAGCACGGCCAGGATCTCGCTGCCTACCGCCAGACCACGGTAGATCCCCATCGCCTGCCCCTGCTGCTCGGCGTGGCTGCGGTTGGAGACGGCTACCGAGGTCGCCAGTTCCCCCAGGCTCATGCCGATCCCTGCCGGAATGAAGGTGAGTGCCAATCCCCACCAGTGATCCGGCAGCACAAACATCAGCATGCCCGCCGCCATCACCAGATGGCCGACGACCCCCAGGCTGCTGCCACGCCAGTGACGGGCGAGGCGGGATCCCAGCCAGGATCCCAGCATCATGGGCACGCTCACCAGCACGGCCGCCTGCGCCAGCTGGACCGGATCCCAGGCCAGCCGCTCCACCAGCCAGACGTTGAAGTAGGTGAAGTAAAGCTGCACGGCCCCGTAGCTGAGCAGGGTCAGCACGAAATAGGGCAACAGCGCCGGTTGCAGCAAGAGCTGACGGGAAGAGAGCGACGGCGCCTGCTGGCTGGGGGCAACCGGGGCCTTATTGGGCAACAACCAGAGCACCAGCAGCAAGTTGACCAGGGTCATGGCCACCGCCAGCCAGGCGGCCAGACTGTAATCCCCCGATACCACGGCGGCATAACCCCCTATCATGGGGCCAAGCACCCAGCCCAGGTTCATGCCTATGTTGATCCAGGTGAAGCTGCGGGCCTTGGTCTTGGTGGTGCTCATATCAGCCGCCATCGCCTGCACGATGGCGATGTTGCCATTGAAGAATCCCTCTACCGCCCGGCTCAACAACAACAGTGGCAAGGATCGCCAGGCGATCCCCAACGCCATCAGGGCATAACCGACCAGCACGCCAACCAGACAGACTGTCAGGATCGGCTTGCGGCCGTGGCGATCGGAAAGCCGTCCCAGCCAGGGGGATCCCACCAGCTGAAACAGCGGATAAAGCCCCATAATGACACCCAGCCACACCTTGCGACTCCAGTCAGACGCCTCTGGTGTCAGCATACCCTGCGCCGGATCCAGCATCAGTGGCGCCAGCACGGGCGAGGGCAGGCTGAAACCCGCCACCGCCAGCGTCACCGTCATCACCAATACCCAGAGGGTCGCCTGCCCCTTGATCCCATCCATGTCAGCCCCATTAAATAAAGTTTTTGGTTTATTTATATTGAGCAGGGCACGCCATTAAGTAAAGCGAATTATTGATTTAAAAGAGGCAGCTCGCCATAATGGCACCATGAACCTTCGTACTGACAAGATCCTATTGCGATACCCCGGATCCTTGGCGTACCTGTCGATAACGGGAAGCCCTCAATGAACGCCAGCACCGACAAGATCCTGTTCCTGCTCAAGAGTCACGGGCCCCAGAGCGCCGCCACGCTGGGCGAGCAATTACAGATGACCTCCATGGGCGCCCGCCAGCATCTGACCGCGCTGGCATCCGAGGGCTGGGTGGGATTTCGTGATGAGGCGCGCGGCCGTGGCCGCCCGGTGCGCTTGTGGCATCTGACCGAGCAGGCCTGGCAGCGCTTCCCCGATAGCCACAGCGATCTGACCTTGCAGCTTATCGACAATATCCAGCAGCTGTTTGGCGAAGTGGGCATGGAGCGGCTGATCCAGCAGCGGGAGCAGCAACAGCTGGGCCGTTATCAGGCACAGCTGACCCAGCCAGCGCTGGCTGACAGGCTGGCCGCCCTGAAAGAGCAGCGCACGCGAGAGGGCTATATGGCGGACATGCGCCAGGAGGAGGATGGCAGCTGGCTGCTATGGGAGAGCCACTGCCCGATCTGCGCGGCGGCGCGTGCGTGCCGCGGTTTCTGTCGTAGCGAGTTGGCGCTGTTTCGCCAACTGCTGGCACCCGCCGGGGTGGAGCGGGAGCAATACCTGCTGGACGGGGATCACCGCTGTCTCTACCGCATCACGCCGCCGAGCCCTTGATCGCCAAATGCCAGAAACAACAAAGCAGGCGCCGGGATGCCTGCTTTGTTGCCTTCGGGGGAGGGGGTGCTCTCGTTCCAGCCCGTCGTTTCCCGATAAGGTCTGACGGCTGATGGGGTTGGTGACCCGGTAAGGTCCTTCACCACAGAGACCCGGTCAGGTATCTGCTTTGCCACCGGAAGATGTAACCATAGTATCCCTCCCTGCGCGGTGAGTGGTTGCGAAGTAGCATGTCTTTTCAGTTGTTTTTGCAATAGTTCACCCTTAATCTAGGAAAAGTGAATTAGTAATTGCAACGAGGAACGGAGAATGCTGAAACTTGATCGCATAGACAGGCATATTCTGGAGTTGATGCAGGAAAATGGCCGCATCAGCAACCTGGAGCTGGCCGAGCTGGTCGGGCTCTCCCCCTCCCCCTGCTCCCGCCGGGTCAAGGCGCTGGAGGATGCCGGTCTCATCGATACCCACGTTACCCTGCTCAACGCGCGCCAGCTGGGGCTTACCCTCACCGCTTATATCCATATCTCCATGGACAGACACACGCCGGAACGGTTCGAGAATTTCGACAAGGCCATCAAGGAGTTGCCAGAGGTGCTCGAGTGCGACCTCATTACCGGCAACGACGCCGACTACCAGCTCAAGGTGGTGGTGCGGGACATGGAACACTACCAGCACTTCCTGCTGGACAAGCTGACCCACATTCCGGGCGTGACCGGGGTGCGCTCCAGCTTCGTACTGCGTCGCATCAAGCACAAGACGGCGCTGCCGCTCAATCATCTGGGGTAGGGTCGCCAGCGGCCGTGATGGCAGAGCGGTACTCTCTCTGCCATCACGACAAAACCGATAACAAAAAGAGGAGGCTCAGGGCCTCCTCTTTTTCATTTTTGCTTGCTGGATGGCACGTCTGTCAGACCGCAACCTGGCTGACATCCTGCACCTGCAGCAGCCAACCGGCCTGCTCCTGCTGGGGCTCACCGCTCACCCGCAACCGCTCGCCAGTGGGTACCCGCTGCCCCTGGGGCAGAGAGACCAGCAGACTCTCGCTGCCATTGTCGAACAGCCAGCGGTCTTCGCCCAGCGGCTCGATCAGATAACCTTCCATCTCCACTCTGGACTCAGCTTGCCAGGATGGCGCTACGGAATCTCGGCTCTCGATGAAATCCCCCTGAACACCAAAACTGGATAGCCCCCACAGAATGGAGAGCCCGACCAAGGATGTTTGCATCTTGTCTCTCCTCTTTTGGAACTGTGGGGCCAGTATGGGAAGAGAAAACTGAGTGCACCATGAATAAGATGACAAAGTGCAGGCGAGATCGCGAAAAAACCTGGTCAGCTGGCCAATTTTGTCATTTTATGGCGTCTGGATCACACGGATTGGCGGCATCATCTACTATCCGTCCACCTCTTGGCTGATTCGTCCAACTGGCCACTCCGCCATGCTCCGCGCAGATCCCCTCTTCGACCAGGGCCTGGACCTGGGTACCGTCCTTGCAGATCGCCTGCCAGGCATCATCGTCTATCTCCATCAAGGGCGTATCGGGGCCGGAACTACAGGCTGTCAGCAACAGGGTAAACAGGGGCAACAGAATTTTCATGGGGTGGATCCTCAGACTGTATGGGTTGGCCGCACTCAGCGCCCCAGTTGCGCAGAGATACGATCGCAGAGCTGCTTGAGCTGAGCCAGCTCAGCATCGGCTAAATCCACCTGATTGCGCAAGTTGTCCGCCAGACAGCACTCTTTAACCTCCTGCTGCAACTGGCGCCCAGCCTCGGTCAGACCGATGCATTTTTGCCGCTCATCCTCGCAGGAGATGGTGCGGGTCAGCCAGCCCTTGCTCTCCAGCCGCTTGACGATGGGGGTCAGGGTCCCCGCATCCAGCCCAGTCTCCTGGCCAATCTCCTTGAGACTGACCTCATCTCGTGCCCACAGCGACAGCATCACCAGGTACTGGGTATAGGTGAGATCCAGCCGGTCCAGCAGTGGCCGGTAGGCGCGCATCACGGCATTGGAGGCACTGTAGAGGGCAAAACAGACCTGTTTTTTCAATTCACTCATGGGGGCACCTCGCTGACAAGTGGGGCCAGTATACCCCAGTAAAATTGGGGACCGAATAATTTGCACGCAAAACAGTTGCCAGTCTCCACATTCAGGATTGGCCTGAATTTATCCGCCAACGCCTCACCATGCAGGAGCTCATCGTATTCGAACACTGGCAGCGCTACGGCGAGTTTCTGGCCGAGGTGTCCCCGGCCGTCGACACCGGATCACGCCAGGCTGAAGCGACTCTCTATCAGGGGCTAGCCAGCATGCCGCAGGCCTTCCTCGGTCTGTTCGAGGGATGTCACACCGGCAAAATGCGGGTCAAGCGGGACTGAGTCACCGGACTGATCCATCACGCCGCAGACGACTTGCATGACGGGCCCAGCCGCCCTAAAGTGGGCCCGTTTTTATGGTGCAATACGCCGTTTCAGCAAGGATCCTTGCATATGTCCACTCTCTATCCCCGCGTCGGTGGTCGATGATAGTGCCATCTTGACCAACCCGTTTGCCCCGCTTCATCCCAGCAAGGAGCTTTTCTTATGTCTACTCCCTATCCCCGCGTCGGTGTCGGCGTTATCTTGACCAACAGCCAGGGCCAGGTGTTGCTTGGCAAACGCAAGGGCAGTCATGCCCCCTACTGGTCCATCGCTGGCGGCCATCTGGAGCTGGGTGAGAGCTTCGAATCGGCGGCGATCCGGGAAGTGGCCGAGGAGACGGGGTTCAGGATCAGCAATCCCAGCGTCATCGCCGTCACCAACAACCTGGAGACCTGGCGCGAGAGCGGGCTGCACTACATCTCGGTCACCCTGCTGGCCCGGGTGGAAGGGGAGCCGCAACTGCTGGAGCCGGAAAAATGCGAAGGCTGGGTCTGGTGCGATCCCCGCGACCTGCCAGAGCCCCACTTCGATGCCAGCCGCCAATCAATCGCCTGCTGGCTGGCCGACCGTTGCTACCTGCCTCAACCAGGCCAGCCGACAGTGTGACCATTGCCTGCTGACTGGCAGTACGCTGCTCTCTGCCAGCCACCCCGATTTGTCATAAAAAAGTCACCGCTTTGTCATATCATCCCAACCGGGTCTATGAAGACAACGAGGAGGTGAACAGGTGGGGCAGGTATTCATTCAATTTCTGTGGTTGGGCTGTGTCAGCTTCGGCGGGCCCGCCGCCCATATCGGCTATTTCCAGCGCACCTTCGTCGAACGGCTGGGCTGGCTGAGTCAGGCCGAATTCGCCCAGCTGCTGGCGTTGTGTCAGTTGCTGCCGGGCCCAGCCTCCAGCCAGCTCGGCTTCGCCATCGGCCGCCACAAGGCAGGCCTGGGCGGGGCACTGGCCGCCTTCCTCGGCTTTACCCTTCCCTCCTTCCTGCTGTTGATGGCCGCCGCCATCGGGGTGGGACAACTAACGGCCAACCTCTGGCTGGATGCCGCCCTGCACGGCCTCAAGTTGCTGGCGTTAGTGGTGGTCGCGGATGCTGTGCTCACCATGAGCCGTCAGTTCTGCAAGACGGCGCTGGCCCAGGGGATCATGGTGGCAACAGCCGCTGCGCTCTGGTGGCAACCCGGGCTCTTGACCCAGCTCGGCCTCTTGCTCGGCGCCGCCCTGCTCTGTGCCCGCGTCGGGGAGTCGCAAGCCCAAGGCCCACAGCCCTCGCCTGCTCAGCCATTATCGATGCGCCAGCCCCACTGGCCCACCCTGCTGCTGTTTGCCCTGCTGTTTGTCGGCCTGCCGCTGCTGGCCACTGGCCCCGCCAGCCAGCTGGTCGCCGACTTCTACCGGGCGGGTAGCCTGGTGTTTGGCGGCGGCCACGTGGTGCTGCCTTTGCTGCAAGAGAGCGTGGGCCACACCCTCAACGAGCAGCAGTTTCTGACTGGCTACAGTCTGGCCCAGCTGGTGCCCGGCCCCATGTTCACCCTGGCCACCTATCTCGGCGCTCAGCTGCTACCAACCACGCCGCTGGCAGGAGCCCTGCTGGCGACCCTGGCGCTGTTCCTGCCCGGCTTTTTGCTGTTGTGGGCCCTGGGGCCTTGCTGGCAGGGCTGGCTAGCCCGCCCCCGGTTGGCAGGGGCCGTGATCGGCATCAACGCCGCCGTGGTGGGCTTGCTGTTGGCTGCTCTCTATCAACCGGTGTGGCAGAGCGCGGTACAGGTGCCGACCGATCTGGCGCTGGCCGCCGTCGGCTTCTATCTGTTGCGAATATTGAAGCTGCCCATTCTGGCCATTGCCGCACTGCTGGTGGGGGCCGCCATGCTGCTGGCCTGAACCAGATGGTGGGTGATGCACCATAAAAAAACGGCGCCTCCGTGATGGGGCGCCGTTTTTCATGTTCAAACTGGTCGCTCAGGCCTCGGGATCGAAATCCAGACTCAGACTGTTGACGCAGTAACGCTGCCCGGTCTCGGTCGGCCCGTCGGGAAAGACGTGCCCCAGGTGGGATCCGCACTGGCTACAAGTGATCTCCACCCGCTTCATGCCGTGGCTTCTGTCCTCTGTGTAGGTCACTGTGCCCTCGATGGCCCGATCGAACGAAGGCCAGCCACAGCCGGAGTCAAACTTGGCTCCTGAGTGAAACAGCACGCTCTTGCAGCAGACGCAGAGATAGTCACCACTCTTGCGATTGTGGAGCAGGGCGCCGCTGTAGGGGCGCTCTGTGCCCTTCTCCCAGCAGACGTGAAACTGCTCGGCGCTCAGTTTGCTGCGCCACTGTTCCGGATTGTTACTGCTCATACCGACTCCTTGCCATCCATACCAGCGCCCAGCATAGCGGCTCCGTAAAGCTGACTCCAGCATGCGTCTTACGCTTTGCCCGCATCTGTGATCGAGGTGGCAGCCAGCTCCTCACCGGATGCAGGGATAATTTCCTGCAGCGGTGGCTGGGCATCTTCCGCCGTGCTGGCCAGTGCCACCCGCTCCAGCAGCTTGAGGGAGTGGGCGCGGCCGACCGCCACTTGCCGCTTGATGTCATCGGGCAGGAAGGGGAGGCCATCGTTGGTGGCGGTGTCGATGGTCTGGATCCACTCCAGCCCTTCCCCCGGCGGCGGCAGGCGGAACTGGATGTCGTAGTCGCTGGCGTTGAACAGCACGTACCAGCGCTCGCCGACACAGTCGATCATGCCGATATCCATGGCAAACGCCTGCCCCATGGGGGCGTGCCAATCCTGATCGGTGAGCTGGTGGCCATCCGGGTGATACCAGTTGACCTGATGGCAGCTGGTGGCGGCGCCGTTCCAGCTGTCGTCGCTCAGTTGCAGGTTGGAGAAGACGCAGGACTCCGCCCGCAGCGCCATCATCTGCTGGGTGAAGGCGAACAGCCGCTCGTCCTCCGGCCGCCACTGCCAGTTGACCCAGCTGATCTGGTTGTCCTGACAGTAGGCGTTGTTGTTGCCAAGCTGACTGCGCCCCATCTCGTCGCCAGCGAGGAAGTGGGGGGTGCCCTGGGAGAGCAGCAGGGTGGCAATCAGATTGCGTTTCTGTTGCTGGCGCAGGCTGTTGACCCGCGGATCCAGGGTCGGCCCCTCTACCCCGTGGTTATAGGAGAGGTTGTTGCCGTGACCATCCCGATTGTCTTCACCGTTGGCCTGATTGTGGCGCTGGTTGTAGGAGACCAGATCCTCCAGGGTAAAGCCGTCGTGATAGCAGAGGTAGTTGACGCTGGTGTGGGGGGATCGCCAGTTTTTCGGGAAGATATCCCGCGAACCCACCAGACGGGTGGCAAAGTCCCCCATCTTGCCCGCATCGCCCCGCCAGAAGGAGCGCACCGTGTCGCGGTAGCGGTCGTTGATCTCCTGCCACTGGCTCGGGAACTGACCCAGCCGATAGCCGAAGGGGCCGATATCCCAGGGTTCGGCGATGAGCTTGACCTGTGACAGCACGGGGTCGGCCATCACCGCCTTGAAGAAGGCACCCATGGGGTCGAACTCCCCTGCCTCCCGCGCCAGCGTCACCGCCAGATCGAAGCGGAAGCCGTCCACCTGCATCTCGGTGACCCAGTAGCGCAGGGCATCGAGCACCAGCCGCAGGGTGTTGGGGTGATCCAGATTGACGCTGTTGCCACAGCCGGTCACGTTGGCGTGACGGGTGTAGTCCGGGCCGTGGGGGCCCGCTTCGAAGGCGTAGTAACCGGCGTTGTCAAAGCCCTTGAACGAGAGGGTGGGGCCATCGAAGCCAGAGGCGGCGGTGTGGTTGTAGACCACATCCAGAATTACCTCGAGCCCGGCCCGGTGCAGCTCGCGCACCATGGTCTTGAACTCGGTCACCGCCTCGTCTGCCTTGGTGCTGTAGCGCGGCTCCGGGGCGAAGAAGGCGATGGGGTTGTAGCCCCAGTAGTTGGTCAGCCCCAACTGCTCCAGTCGGGGTTCCGACATAAAAGCCGCCACCGGCATCAGCTGCACCGAGGTGATGGCGAGGCTCTTCATGTGCTCGATAACCAGCGGGTGACAGATGCCAAGGTAGGTGCCCTGCAACGCTTTGGGGATCCCTGGGTGCTGCTTGGTAAAGCCCTTGACGTGGGTCTCGTAGAGGATGGTGCGGGCCGGGCTGATCCCGGGTTTGCCAACCCCTTGCCAGTCAAAGCTGTCATCCACCACCACCGACTTGGCAATCATGTCGGCACTGTCACCCTGATAGAGGGCCTCATCCCAGTAGGTGGGACGACTGAGCGCCCTGGCGTAGGGGTCGATCAGCAGTTTTTGCGGATCGAACAGCATCCCCTCCTGCGGGGGGCCATAGACCCGATAGCCATAGCGTTGACCGGCCTGTACGCCGCGCACGTAGCCAAAGCGATACTGGCCACGGCAGCCGGGCAGTTCCAGCCGCATCAACTCCTGCTCCTGCTCGTCGTACAGGCAGAGCTCCACCTTGTCCGACTGGGGGGCCCAGACGCAGAAGTGGCAACCGTTCTCGTCAAGGCGGGCCCCCAGCGGGTGGCCCACCCCTTTTTCCATTACAAGCATCAAGACTCCTGTTTGATGAACAAGGTCGCCAGCGGCGGCAGATCCAGCACTATGCTGTGCGCCATCCCCTGCCAGGGGGTCGGCTCGGCAGCGAACACCAGACCTACATCATAGTTACTGCCCCAGTAATACTCGCTGTCGGTGTTGAGCACCACCCGATAGTGGCCCGCCGCAGGGACACCGACCCGATATTCGAGACGGGGCACCGGGGTGAAGTTGGCCGCTACTACTATGGCCTGCTTGCCCTCTTTGTCGGCCCGCAGCCAGGCAAAGATGCTGTTGTCGGCATCGTTGTGATCCAGCCAGCGGAAGCCGGTCTGCTCATAATCGGCCTGATACAAGGCAGGCTCATGACGATAGAGGTGGTTGAGATCGTGGATCAGGCGCTGCTGACCGGCATGCTTGGGATATTGCAGCAGGTGCCACGGCAGCTGGGCATCGTGGTTCCACTCGTTGCTCTGGGCGATCTCGGTGCCCATGAAGTTGAGCTTCTTGCCCGGGTGGGCATACATGAAGCCCATGTAGGCGCGCAGGTTGGCCGCTTGCTGCCACTCGTCACCGGGCATCTTGTAGAGCATGGAGTGCTTGCCGTGCACAACCTCGTCGTGGGAGAGCGACAGGATGAAGTTCTCGTCATAGTGGTAAACCATCGAGAAGGTCATGTCGTTGTGGTGGTAGCGACGGTGAATAGGCTCTTTCTGCATATAGGTGAGGGTGTCGTGCATCCAGCCCATATTCCACTTGAAGCCAAAACCGAGACCGCCGAGGAAGGTAGGACGGGAGACACCGGCAAAAGCGGTGGACTCTTCGGCTATGGTCATGGCGTGGGGATACTTGCCGTAGACCTCTTCGTTGGTCCATTTCAGCAGGCTTATCGCCTCGTAGTTGTGGTTGCCGCCATCGACGTTCGGTACCCACTCACCGGCGTTGCGCGAATAGTCCAGATAGAGCATGGAGGCGACCGCATCCACCCGCAGGCCGTCGATGTGGAACTTGTCGAGCCAGAACAGGGCGCTCGCCACCAGGAACTGGCGCACGGTGTCGCGGCCGAAGTCGTAGATGTAGGAGTTCCAGTCCGGGTGCCAGCCACGGCGCGGATCTTCATATTCGTAGAGCGGGGTGCCGTCGAAGCGGGCCAGACCGTGGGCATCGGACGGGAAGTGGGCGGGTACCCAGTCCAGAATGATGCCGATGCCTGCCTGGTGGCACTGGTCGACGAAGTATTTGAAATCATCAGCGGTGCCGTAACGGCTGGTGGGGGAGAACATGCCTACCGGCTGGTAGCCCCAGGAGCCGCTGAAGGGGTGCTCGGAGACCGGCAGCAGCTCGATGTGGGTGTACTCCATCTCCTTGACGTAGGCGACCAGCTCCACTGCCAGCTCGCGCCAGCTCAGGCTGTCGCCGTTGGGGTGGCGTTTCCAGGAGCCGACATGCAGCTCATAGATGGAGAGCGGCTGCTCGCGCTTGTCGTTGTGCTGACTGGCGATCCACTCGGCATCCTGCCACTGGTATTGGGCGTGGTCATAGACCACGGAAGCGAACGACGGATACTGTTCGCAGTAGAAGCCGACCGGGTCGCTCTTGTGGGGCAGCCGGTTGCCCATGGGGTCTTTGAGCTCGAACTTGTAGCGATCCCCCGCCTTGAGGCCCGGCACAAACAGTACCCAGTGGCCGCACAGGCTGCGCTGCATCGGGTGGCGACGGCCATCCCAGAAGTTGAAATCGCCGATGAGGCTCACGGCGGTGGCGCTCGGTGCATAGACCGCAAAACGCACCCCTTCTACCTGTTGACCGAGATGCTCCACGGTGCGCAGTTGGGCGCCAAGGGTGTGGTAGAGGTTTTCCGGCTGGGCGGTCAGTTCGGCCAGGCCTGCCCAGGCGGCATCCTGAAACTGATAGGGGTCGATGACCTCGGTGGTGGCATCTTGGTAGCTGGCGAGCAGCTGGTAGGGGAAGGTGTTTTTGCGGCGGGTGAAAACAGTTTCAAAAAGACCCGATTCATCGGTGGGCGCCAGGGTGGCAACAACTTTGCCCGACTTGAGATCCTTGACGCGAACTTCGAGGGCATCAGGCAACCAGGCGGTCAGTTTGAGGCCGGGCCCATCCGGATTGGCCTGCAGGCCTAAATGAGAGAAGGGATCGGAACAGCGGGCAGCAACCAAACGTTCAACGAGCATCGAGATTTCCTTTCATGACAGAGCATCCACTCCGGCCGGGGCCGGAGTGGATTGAGGTGAGTGCGCTGTGGGAGACAGCGTCTCAACGACTGGCCTCATCACGGGCTTGGCTCATCTTGCCAGCCAGTGCCTTGAGTGCCTCATTGGCAAAAATATCTTCCAGGTCAGTGGAGAGCTTGCGGCGCCAGTTGGGGTATTGATAACTGGTACCCGGTACGTTGACCGGTTTGTCCATCTCCAACCAGTCTTCCAGCTGGGTACTGAACAGGGCGCAGCTGCCGCGGGACATGTGGATCTGCAGACCGTGGTTGAGTTCGGTGTTCATGCCGACCCAGTTCACGTCTTGACTGACGCTGTCAGAGATGACGCCATGAGCATGCAGGCTGTCGAGGATCCGCTGTTTTGCCTGATGGCGATCAGCATACAGGGTCTTGAGCACGTCTTCATCCGGATACAATTTCAGCTCGCGGCCCAGCGCCAGATCGTCGCAATGCCAGAAGCCCTTGAGGGTCGGCATGTCGTGAGTGGTCAGGGCCGACATCGCCTGCTCGGTGTAGTGAGCAGGGGAAATGAAGCCCCCATCGGCCTTGGATCGCTCGAAGAAGAACACCTTGTAAGAGTGAACGCCGTTCTCTTTGAGCGTGACGTCTATGCCTTCGGGCACAGTGCCCAAATCTTCACCAATCAGCAGGCACTGATTGCGGTGGGATTCGAGCGCCAGGATCCCCAACAGATCGTTGACCGGATAGTAGATGTAGGCCCCCTTGGCGGCGGACTCTCCGGGCGGCACCCACCACAGGCGCAGCAAGGCCATCACGTGATCGATGCGCAGCGCGCCGCAGGAGCGCATGTTGGCGCGGAACAGATCCACCATGGGCTGATAGCCCGCCTCGAACAGCTGATTCGGGTTCATGGGGGGCAGGCCCCAGTTTTGGCCGAGGGGACCCAGGATATCGGGTGGCGCCCCGACCGAGGCTTTCGGGCAGTAGAGATCCCGGTTGGCCCAGATCTCGGTGGAGCCTTCAGAGACCCCGACCGCCAGATCCCGATAGATCCCCATCACCATACCGGCGGCCTTGGCGCGGGCATCGGCGTGCGCCAACTGCTCATCGGCCAGGAACTGCAGGTAGAGATAGAAGTTCACGTCCTGCTGGTGCGCGGCGACCCAGGTGGCCACCTCGGGGTTGTGGTAATCGCGGTACGCATCGGGCCATACCGGCCAGCCCCAGGCATTTTCGCCCTTGCCATAGAAGTAGGCCTGCAGGGCATCAAAGGCCGCCTGCTGTTGCAGGCTGTCGCCACCGGCAGCCACGAAGGCATCGAAGTTGGCCTGGCGCTCGGCACTGAAACTGGCCTGGTCGAACACCTGACGCAGCATACCGATCTTGGTCTCGATGACGCCGGTGTAATCCACGTTGCTCTTGGCGCGCAGCTCACTTAGGTGCTGCTGGAACGCCGGGTTGGCTACCTCAGCCTTGAGATGATCGTTGGCCAAAAACTCGGGCACTACCTCCACGTTGATGTAGGCCACATTGAGCCAGCGACGGGACGAGGGGCTGTAAGGGCTGGCACTCTCAGGGTTGGCAGGATAGAGGGCATGAATGGGGTTCAGGCCGACGAAGTGGGCTCCCCAGGCTGCGGCTTTCTCGACCAGCTGGCCGAGATCGCTGAAATCGCCTATGCCCCAGTTGTGGCGGCTGCGCAGGCAGTAGAGCTGCACGCTCGGGCCCCACACTTTGCGGCCATCGGCGATGGGAGCCTGCTTGTAACAGGATTTGGGCGCGACGATGAGACGCATGCTGGCGAGCGGCTCATCGTTGCCCTCCTCCAGCAGGGTCAGCTGGTGATAACCCAGTTCAGGCTGCACATTCAACGCCACGCGATAGGCCTGGCACTCCATCTCTTCGAATTCTGCGACGCCTACCAGCTCACCCTCGATGGGGGTGATTTGGCCGGACAACACAGTCCCCTGTTCCAGCGCTAGCTGCCAGCTGAGGGCGTCATTGACGAAATCGATGGGCAAACGTACGTCGAGGGTAATGGGCTCACCGCTGCGAACTACCATCACGGGATCCAGCGCGCGCAGCCAATGCTGACGATGCTCCTGCTCCAGCTGCTGCGTCAGGGCTACTTCGTCATCGACGCGATAACCCATTGCGCCCAGCATGGCGGCCTTGCTCTCTTCGGATACCTGGGCCGAGTGGCCCCAGGCGTCAACATACTCACTGGCAATGCCTTTGGCGGCAGCCAGATGTTCAATCAGGGTGGTCATAGTTTGAGAATTCCCGCTGTGGATTCTATCTATACTATTTTGATTAATTTTTTATGGGTGGTACTTGAACAATGGCTCTTTGGCCATGCTGAACCGCGCACATTTTTACACATCTGCCTAGCTGGTTGTGTGACCGAACAGGCACTATTGTTGATCTCTGTGACGCGAACCAACCGATGACATTTTCGACAAAAGTTGGTAGTCAGTTACATAAACCGAAAATAAATTTCACAGTTTTTCATGATTTAGCGCAATTTCAGACAGAATGTTGGTTGACTCATGGGGGAGTTCTAGTAAATTTACAAACGGAATTTTCTTTGACTACTGAACAGTTAGGTAACCAAATATGACTATCAAAGTAGGTATTAACGGTTTTGGCCGCATCGGCCGTTTCGTCTTCCGTCTGGCCGCTGAGCGTACTGACATCGAAGTGGTTGGTATCAACGACCTGATCGACGTTGACTACATGGCTTACATGCTGAAGTACGACTCCACTCACGGCCGCTTCAAGGGCACCGTTGAAGTCAAAGACGGCAACCTGGTTGTCAACGGCAAAACCGTACGTGTTACCGCTGAACGTGACCCGGCAAACCTGAAGTGGGATGCCATCGGTGTTGACGTTGTTGCCGAAGCCACCGGTCTGTTCCTGGACGACGCGACTGCTCGCAAGCACATCGCTGCCGGCGCCAAGAAAGTTGTTCTGACTGGCCCGTCCAAAGACGCTACCCCTATGTTCGTCATGGGTGTTAACGACGCGACCTACGCTGGTCAGGACATCGTTTCCAACGCTTCCTGCACCACCAACTGCCTGGCCCCGATCGCCAAGGTTCTGAACGATACCTTCGGTATCGAATCCGGCCTGATGACCACTGTCCACGCTACCACTGCTACCCAGAAGACCGTTGATGGTCCGTCTGCCAAAGACTGGCGCGGTGGCCGCGGTGCGGCTCAGAACATCATCCCGTCCTCTACTGGTGCTGCCAAAGCTGTTGGCGTTGTTATCCCGGAACTGAACGGCAAACTGACCGGCATGGCCTTCCGCGTACCGACTCCGGACGTATCCGTTGTTGACCTGACCGTCAACCTGAAGAAAGCGGCTACCTACGCTGAAATCTGCGCAGCCATGAAAGCAGCCTCTGAAGGTTCCATGAAGGGCGTGCTGGGCTACACCGAAGATCAAGTGGTCTCCACTGACTTCCTGGGCGAGCGTCAGACTTCTGTGTTCGATGCCAAAGCCGGTATCGCTCTGAACGACAAGTTCGTTAAAGTTGTATCCTGGTACGACAACGAAATGGGCTACTCCAGCAAGGTTCTGGACCTGATCGCTCACATCTCCAAGTAATTTGGGATGCGCAATCAAGTAGCTTGAAAAAGGCGGCCATTGGCCGCTTTTTTGTATTCTGGACCGTGGATTTTCCGACCCTCTCTTCTGAATGTGCGCGAGCACAGGAGTCCTCATGCAACCGACACGCTCTCTGACTGCCCACTGTATCCTCAGCCATAATGCCGCTGGCCTGCCCCTGCTCTCCATCGACAATGGCGATGCAAAGGCCGAGATCAGCCTATTTGGTGCCCAGGTGCTGCACTACCAGCGCCACGGCGAACCCGCCTCGCTCTGGCTCAGCGACAAGGCCGTGCTGGACGGCAGCAAGCCCATCCGCGGTGGCGTTCCAATCTGCTGGCCCTGGTTCGGCCCGGCCCCCGCCCGTGTCGGCAGCGGCAAACCGTCCCACGGCTTCGCCCGCACTAGCCTCTGGACCCTGGACGGTGTCTCTGATCACGGCGATGGCACGCTCGTCCATCTCTCTCTGCGTGATAACAACGCAACCCGTACCCTCTGGCCCCACCCCTTCGAGTTGGAACTGGACGTCCTGGTCGGCAAGGAGCTCTCGCTGGTGCTGACGACTCGCAACACGGGCAAAGCCCCCATCGCCTACAATGCCGCCCTGCACACCTATCTGCAGATTGGCGCCCCGGAAGCCGTCAGCGTGATCGGACTGGGTGAGCCTTACGCAGACATGCTGACCGGCCAGGATGCGCAGCAGCAGGGTGCGCTGACACTCACAGAGGCCATTGATCGGGTCTACCACCAACCCGAGGCCATGATCCGGGTTGAGGATGGCGATCGCACTACTCAGGTGGTCAGCGGCAACCACGACAGCATTGTGGTCTGGACCCCCTGGCAGGAAGGCGCCACCGCCATGGCTGACATGAGCAACGACGGCTACCGCACCATGCTCTGCGTCGAAGCAGCCATCACGGCCGAGGCAGGCGTAGTCATAGCACCGGATGAGGAGCACAGCCTCTCTACCGTGATCCTCTGATCTTCACGGCACTCATAACAAAAGAGGGCACCCGCGGGTGCCCTCTTTGCATGTCATGCCACTCTTGTCAGGCGTTGCCCTGAGTCTTGAGCCTGAGCTCGGCGGCAAAATCGAGCATGCGATCCAGCGGGAGCAGTGCCTTCACCCGCAGGGCTTCATCCACCAGGATCTCGTGACGCTCGGCGCCATCGGTCAACGCCTCCTTGATCGCCACCAGACCGTTCATTGCCATCCAGGGACAGTGGGCGCAGCTGCGGCAGGTGGCACCATCGCCACCGGTCGGCGCCTCGACCATCTCCTTGTCCGGACAAGCCTGCTGCATCTTGTAGAAGATGCCGCGATCAGTCGCCACGATCAGCTTCTGCTGAGGCAGTTCTTTGGCCGCCTTGATCAGTTGACTGGTGGAGCCCACCGCATCGGCCAACTCAATGACCGAGGCCGGAGATTCCGGATGCACCAACACAGCCGCATCCGGGTTCTGCTCCTTGAGCTCGCGCAGGGCTCGGGCCTTGAACTCGTCATGGACGATGCAGTGGCCCTGCCAGCGCAGCATCTGGGCGCCCGTCTTCTTCTCGATATAGGCGCCGAGGTGCCTGTCCGGGCCCCAGATGATCTTGTGACCCTGGCTGTCGAGGTGTTCGACTATCTCAAGCGCAATGCTGGAGGTCACCACCCAGTCTGCCCGCGCCTTCACCGCAGCCGAGGTATTGGCATAAACCACCACTATGTGGTCGGGGTGGGCATCGCAGAAGGCCGAGAATTTATCGCTGGGGCAGCCCAGATCGAGGGAACACTCGGCCTCCAGGGTCGGCATCAACACCCGCTTGTGCGGGCTCAGGATCTTGGAGGTCTCCCCCATGAAACGCACCCCGGCCACGATCAGGGTCTGGGCGGCGTGATCCCGGCCAAAACGGGCCATCTCGAGGGAATCACCGACGAAACCACCAGTGGCCTCGGCCAGCGCCTGGATCTCGGGATCCGTGTAGTAGTGGGCAACCAGCACAGCCTGGCGCGCTTCAAGCAGTGCCTTGATGTCTGCGATCAGGGTCGTTTTCTGCTCGGCGGTCAGCGGGGCCGGTTTGACCGGGAACGGGTAGTCCATCTCGACCACCGGAGGGATACTGCTCAGTGCATTGCTCATTGCGACTGTTCCATCAAGGCTCGGAAAGGCAAAAATTATAACCAGAAGCTGGCCACAAACCCATCAACAAATCCGGTGATACGCAAGTGTCCAGATACCCTCACGTGATTCGTTGTCATTCTTGCCAAAAGGAGTTTTCGAATGAAACAACGCCCACTCAACACCAAGCGGTTGCTCACCATGGGGCTCTTCCTGATCAGCTGGGCGGCATGGTGCAGGGCAACCAGCAGTAGATGAGCACCGGCATCACCCGCTCGGCCAGTACGGTCGAGGGCACAGAGCACTCCTTCGAAGCACTCAGCCCGGTGGTGGCCCAGATCCAGCGGATCCACGCTCACATCAGCCTGGTCACCACAGCGGCCAAGGAGCCGAGTACCGTCAGCGATACCATCAACCAGAGCCTGCCTGATGCGCATGGGGGATGCCGCCGCCCCTGGGCCAGCCATCGCCTGAGCGAGGAGCTGGCGCAGGCCTCGACCCCCCAGGCAACCCAGCTGGATCGTCTGAGAATCTGATGAGCAACAGCCATAAAAAAAGCCCGCATCGTTGCGGGCTTTTCGATCTGGTGGTCGTTACTGGGATCGAACCAGTGACCCCCTCCTTGTAAGGGAGGTGCTCTCCCAGCTGAGCTAAACGACCTGGGATTCTTGAAATGATGGTGGGTCGTGCTGGATTCGAACCAGCGACCAATTGATTAAAAGTCAACTGCTCTACCGACTGAGCTAACGACCCATCTAAATCATTTTTTACAAACTGGTGGTCGTTACTGGGATCGAACCAGTGACCCCCTCCTTGTAAGGGAGGTGCTCTCCCAGCTGAGCTAAACGACCTGGGATTCTTGAAATGATGGTGGGTCGTGCTGGATTCGAACCAGCGACCAATTGATTAAAAGTCAACTGCTCTACCGACTGAGCTAACGACCCATCTAAATCATTTTTTACAAACTGGTGGTCGTTACTGGGATCGAACCAGTGACCCCCTCCTTGTAAGGGAGGTGCTCTCCCAGCTGAGCTAAACGACCTGGGATTCTTGAAATGATGGTGGGTCGTGCTGGATTCGAACCAGCGACCAATTGATTAAAAGTCAACTGCTCTACCGACTGAGCTAACGACCCATCTAAATCATTTTTTAAACTTTTTACTGCAAATATGGTGGTCGTTACTGGGATCGAACCAGTGACCCCCTCCTTGTAAGGGAGGTGCTCTCCCAGCTGAGCTAAACGACCTGGGATTCTTGAAATGATGGTGGGTCGTGCTGGATTCGAACCAGCGACCAATTGATTAAAAGTCAACTGCTCTACCGACTGAGCTAACGACCCATCTAAATCATTTTTTACAAACTGGTGGTCGTTACTGGGATCGAACCAGTGACCCCCTCCTTGTAAGGGAGGTGCTCTCCCAGCTGAGCTAAACGACCTGGGATTCTTGAAATGATGGTGGGTCGTGCTGGATTCGAACCAGCGACCAATTGATTAAAAGTCAACTGCTCTACCGACTGAGCTAACGACCCATCTAAATCATTTTTTTACAAACTGGTGGTCGTTACTGGGATCGAACCAGTGACCCCCTCCTTGTAAGGGAGGTGCTCTCCCAGCTGAGCTAAACGACCTGGGAATTCTGTCTCCACCTGGTGGAGAAATGGTGGGTCGTGCTGGATTCGAACCAGCGACCAATTGATTAAAAGTCAACTGCTCTACCGACTGAGCTAACGACCCTCACCACGACCAGAACCGGCTGCAATACTGCACCTGCCCTGACGGCGGCCTATATTACGGATTTATCATCCTGGCGCAATAGAAAATTCTTAAATTAAATCTGATTGTTCACTGCGCATACAAAGCAGGGCCGTATTTACAAGACTGTTACGAAAACAGTGACATACGGCAATGCTACAACTTGCTCAGACTCTGCTTGGCCAATTGGGCCGGCGAGGTGTTGGGGTAGCCCTTGATCACCTGCTCGTAGAACGCTTTCGCCTCGGCCTTCTTGCCATCCAGCTGCGCCAGCATCCCCAGCTTCAGCAGGGCATCTGCCCGCTTGGGGGACTTGCTGAACTTGTTCGCTACGGTAGAGAACTGGGCCGCAGCACCTGTCCTGTCACCCTTGTTGAACAACAGCTGGCCGAGCCAGTAGTGGGCATTCGGGACATAGCCCGAGCTTGGGTACTGCTTGATGAACCCTTCAAAGGCGGGAATGGCCTTGTCGTAGTTCTTGTCCTTCAGCACCATGTTCACGGCCGCATCATAGGCCTGGTTCTCATCCAGATTGGCGGAGTAGTTGGCCACTGCCGCCGGGGCCGCACCGGCCGCCGGTGTGGCGGGGGCAGCGGCAGGCTGACTGTTGGCTACCTTGTCGAGCTCCTGGTAGAGCTGGCGCTGACGCTCTTGCGACTGCTCCATCTGGTAGGTTTGCTGTTCCAGCTGGCCGCGCAGCTCGGAGACCTCCCCTTGCAGGGAATCCACCTGTTGCTGCAACTCGGCCTGCAGGCGCAGGCGGGCATTCAGGGTGCGCTCCAGCAAGGCGACCCTGTCTTCCAGGCTGCCTGTGGGCATAATGGCGCCATTGTTGCCGCTAAGGGCCACGCCACCACCGCCACTGAGATCGCTCACGGGCGCAGCCGCCTGAGCGCTCAGTGCAAATAAAACGGCCATCACAATAGTCGCTTGCTTATACACGAGCTTCATTCGGAATAAACCTTAGTGTTTAGTGCAAATAAAACGGCCATCGAAATGGCCGCTTGCTTAGACACGAATGTCATTCAGATCAAACCTTAGTAAACCAGAACCGCACGGCGGTTTTTGGCAAAGGCTTCCTCGGTATGAGACAGATCCAGCGGCTTCTCTTCGCCATAGCTGACGATGGACAGCTGCTCGGCCTGCACACCCAGGGTTTGCAGATACTTGGCGACAGCCTTGGCACGACGCTCACCCAGCGCGATGTTGTATTCCGGAGTACCGCGCTCATCGGCGTGGCCTTCGATCAACACCTTGACGGACGGACGCTCACGCAGGTAGCTGGCGTGTGCATCCAGCAGATCAGCGTACTGACCCTGAATGTCATAACCATCAAACGGGAAGTGGATCACGTTGTCGCGTTGCAGTGCTTCGAACTTCTGACGCATCTGCTCTTCCGGGGACAACATGCCATTTGCGCCACCGGTTTGTACACCGCCCATGCTGTCGGTCATGCCTGACTCGGCGCCAGCTGCGTCGGAATCAGAAGAGGAACTACAAGCGGCCAGGGTGAACAGTGGCAGTGCGATGGCCAAACCCTTGAGCAGTTTATTGAGTTGCATGCTATTTCCTTAAACCTTTATAACAAAACAAAAAACAATCGAATTTTTATCAATTCAAGAAGGGCGACCAAGCTGGTGCACGAATTTCACCGCTACTGGTCGGAAGCACAGCCTTGAAGCGACCATCAGTCGACACCAACGCGAGACTCTTACGACCTTGATAGATGGTGGCATAGATGATCATGCTGCCATTGGGAGCCACACTTGGCGACTCATCCAGAGCACTCTGAGTCAATACCAACATTGCTCCGCTTTCCATATCTTGACGAGCGATGCGATATTGTCCCTGAACCCGGGTCACCATCACCATGGACTTGCCGTCCGGTGTGACAGAGGCACCCTGGTTGGATTCTCCTTCCCAGGTCATCCGGCGAGTGACGCCAGTCGCCAAATTTACGCTATAAATCTGGGGTTTGCCACCACGTTCAGAGGTGAAAATCAAAGTTTGCCCGTCCGGCATCCAGGCCGGTTCAGTGTCGATCACACGGGTATTTGTCACTCTTGTCAGCTGCTTGCTTGCAACATCAATGACATAGATATCAGGCTGACCCTCTTTGGACAACACAATAGCCAATCGACGACCGTCAGGAGACCACTTTGGTGCCCCATTGATGCCGCGAAAACTGGAGATCAGGCTGCGCTGCTGGGTGTAGATATCCTGCACATAGATTTCAGACCTCTGGTTCTCAAAGCTCACATACGCCAGCTTGCTACCGTCCGGCGACCAGGATGGCGACATTAGCGGCTCGCGAGAACGCAACAGTGTCTTCTCGTTGTAACCGTCGTAATCGGCAATACGCAGCTGATACGGGAATTGAGTACCGCGCTCGATGGAGACATAGGCGATCCGGGTCAGGAAAGCACCCCGCTCCCCCGTCAGACGCTCATAGACGATGTCAGAGATACGGTGGGCAAACTGGCGCATCTGGGCACCTGGAATGGTCGCCATGCGGCTATCCAGGATGTAACCGTTGCTCTCGCCGCCCTGGGTCTTGGCCAACTGTCCCTTCAGCACGTCGACCAGCTCGAAGTTGATCTTGTAGGTACCGTCACCCACAGCAGCAATGGAACCGACCACCACAGCCTCAACCCCTTGGGACGCCCAGGGCGCGAAGTTGATCTCGCCACTGGAGCTCGGGGTCTGCGGCATCTGGCTACGAGCCAGCGGTTTGAACTTGCCACTGCGCATCAGATCGTTGGAAACCACTTCCGCGATGTCCTGCGGCAGTTGCCCGTTCCCTTCCCACTTGAAGGGGGCGACGGCGATAGGACGTGCGCTATCTATACCGCCGGTGATGACGATGTCCAGGGCCGCCTGGGCACTCTGGCCCAGCAACAAACAGCCAACCAAAGCAAAAAATACTTTTCTGATCATGGCTTAAATACTCGGTTCCAATAAAAATGAGAGGTTAAATTCCTTTCTCAGCAAGACGCTGCCTGACCCCGTTTTATCATGCTTAGATGCTAGGTTCTAACTTGAGGTTGAACTCCTTCAACCTCTCGAATGCCGCAGGATCCTTCGGCACTGGCAGTTGACTGGCCTTCAATACCGCCGCTTTGCCGGAACGGCAGACCGCCGGGTCACCCTGGCCGTTATCTACCGATATGACAAAGCCGGTGCTGGCAAGACGTACGCCGATAGTACATGTTTTACCCCGCATGGTGGGATCCAAAATCATGTAACGCTCGACCGTTGCCTTGATCAAGGCGACATATTTATCAACCTCGCCCTGCGCCTGCGCAGATGCAGCCTGACTGCGGGCATTGGCCTCAGCCGACAGCTGCTGCTGCATCATGTCTTCCATCTCTTTTTGCAGTTTGGCCTCTTCAGCCGCCTTGCGCTTGCGCTCCGCCGCGATCTTGGCTTGCTTGTCAGCCTCGGCCTTGGCCTTCTTCTCTGCGTCAGCTTTTGCCTTCTTGGCGGCCTCTTCCTTGACCTCCTTGGCTTTCTTGTCCGCTTCAGCCTTGGCCTGTTTCTCGGCCTCTGCCTTGGCTTTTTTGTCCGCCTCGGCTTTGGCTTTCTTCTCAGCCTCCTGCTTGGCCTTCTTGTCGGCTTCCGCTTTCTTGGCTGCCTCCGCCTTGGCCTGCTTCTGTTCGGCCTCTTGCTTCTCTTCCTGTTCCTTTTTCTTCTTCAGCGCCAGCGCCTTGCTCTCGGCTTCTGCCGCCTTACGCTCAGATTCCGCCTTCTTGGTTTTCTGCTCTTCCAGCTTGCGGGCTTCCTCAGCTTTCTGGGCCTTCTCTTTCGCCTGCTTCTGCTCGGCGACCTGCTTCTGTTTTTCGGCCTCTGCCTTGCGGGTTGCCTCTTCGGCTTCCTTGCGCTTGGTTTCGGCGATGCGCTGCCGCTCCTGCTGCTGGGCCAGCTCGCGCTTGGCGATATCCGTGTCTTCCTTGTCCTTCTCTTTCTCTACCTTCTGAGGCTTGGGCTGAGATTTCTGCTGCTGGATCTGCTTGGCCTGCTCGTTGAGGAAGTTCTCGTCGAGCATGACGGCATTGACGATCTGTCCCTTCGACTCGGGCCGCTTCGGTTTGCTGAAGTCGACCCCGACCAGCAAAATGATGCCGATGATCAGGTGCAGCAGTAACGACGCGATGAGATAACCGGAAATACCACGCTTCACGTCCATCTCCGTCAGTTCACCGGATCTGTCATCAGGCCAACCTGAGGCACGCCCGCATTTTTGAGGGCGACCATCAGCAGGATCACTTCTTCGTAGCGCACGGACTTGTCACCGGCCACCACCACAGGGGCATTCTGGTTGATGGCCAGATACCCCATGGCTTTCTCGGTGATGTATTGCTGCATCGCCTCGGGCGTACCGCTCGGCACCGGCTCATCGTCGGCCTCACCGGCCTTGATGACGTACTCGCCTTCGGTATTGACGCTGACGATGAAGGGGGGCTTGGCATCTTCCGGCAACTGCTCGGATTCCGCCTGCGGCAGGTCAACCTTGACCCCTTGCGTGATCACGGGCGTCACCGCCATGAAGATGATAAGCAGCACCAGCATGACGTCGATATAGGGAACCACGTTGATCTCGCACACCTTCTTGCGCCGGATCCGCTGATAGGTTTGCATTACTGATCACCCTGCTGCTGTGCAATTTGACGGTTCAGTATGGTGGTGAACTCGTCCATGAAGTTGGCGTAGGCGTTCTCCAGCTTCTCTACTTTGTTGGTAAACCGGTTATAGAAAATAACCGCAGGAATGGCCGCGAACAGGCCCATGGCGGTGGCGATCAGCGCCTCTGCGATACCCGGGGCCACCATCTGCAGGGTAGCCTGCTGCACCTGACCCAAGGCGATAAAGGCGTTCATGATGCCCCATACGGTACCAAACAGACCTATGTAAGGGCTGATGGAGCCGACGGTCGCCAGCACTGGCAAGTTGGACTCCAACTCGTCCACCGCGCGGGAAAGAGATACCCGCATAGCACGGTAGGTACCATCCATCACCGCATCCTGACCACGAGCGCCGGCCTTGAGCAGGCGAGCATACTCCTTGAAGCCGGAATAGAAGATGTCCTCCATGCCTTCGATGTCATCGCGGCGAGAAGAGGACTCCTGATAGAGACGGTTAAGGTCGACCCCGGACCAGAATCTATCCTCAAACTGCTCCGATGCGATATTGGCCGCCTTGATGACCTTGGAGCGTTGGAAGATCAGCGCCCAAGAGACAACCGACATCCCCATCAGGGTCATCATGACCAGTTTTACCAACAGGCTGGCTTGCCAAAACAGGCCAATAAACGAAATTTCAGCGTGCACTTAACAGCACTCCCTTCACATTTTCAGGTATTGCAACAGGTTTCATATGCGGATGACTGACACAGGCTATCTGTACCATGGCCTGGGTGATCAGTCGTCCATCAGCCGCCAGTATCCGTTGTGAGAAGCGCAGGGATGCACGTTTCACTTCAGTCACTTGCGTTAACACAGTCAAAAGCTCATTAAAACGGGCCGCCGAGCGGAAATCGATCTCTGTTCGACTCACCACAAACGCGTGTCCGTCACGCAGCAGAACATCCTGTTCGATGCCACCGGCGCGCAGAAACTCGGTGCGAGCACGTTCCATAAACTTGAGATAATTGGCGTTGTAGACGATGCCTCCGGCATCGGTGTCTTCGTAGTAGACACGCACCGGAAACTCAGAGACTTCACCCATAGCAATCTGTGATCCATTCGACAGTCAGATGGGGGGCTATCATAGCGCAGGGCTGAATAGGAAAGAAGCAGGGGGAGACAGGGAAATCCTGCCTCCCCCCGTTTTTTATGAAAGGAAATAGCCTTGAGTCAACCAGAGCCCATATAACAAACTGGGCCAGGCGAGCCAAGGGCAAAACAGTACGCGGCCTATGAGGCTGTGGGGATGAAATCCCAGCCCGTGCATCACGCCGCAACAGACCGCCCACATCAGCCAGGGAGCAAGCCAGAGGCCGTGTTCACTGGTGTTGGCAGCGACCAAGTCAGGGGCCTGTAAAATGGCGACCGCCAACAGGGCTGCCGCAACCAGCATCAACCCCTGCCAGGGTTGGCGCTCTAGCGGAGCGGCCAACCGGGCGAGTCGATCACTTGTGTTCATCGATCTGACGATCCATGTTCTCGGTGTGTTCCAGCCAGAGCGCATTGATGATGCCAAACGCACAAGCCAGCAGCAGACCCAGGAACCAGGTGAAATACCACATATCAGGACTCCTTCTTAGTAGAGCGATTGTTGGTTGTCTTCGATGTGCTTGCTGGTCACCCGGCCAAACATCTTGATGTAAGTCCAGATGGTATAGGCCAGCACAATCGGTACCAAGATAACTGCCACTACGGTCATCACTTGCAAGGTGTTGAACGATGCAGTGGCATCCCACATGGTCAGGCTCAGTGAGGGCTCAAGACTGGAGGGCATCACGAACGGGAACATGGAGAAACCTGCGGTCAGGATCACACCGGTAACCGCCAGAGATGAACTGGTAAATGCTACCCAGCCTTTATTCAGCTTGGCAAACAATGCAGTCAACAGGCTCATGGAGAGACCCAGTACTGGCGCGACTATCATCCAGGGGTAAAGGGTGTAGTTGTTCATCCAGGCACCAGCCTCACGCACCACTTCCTTGTTCATGGGATTGGAAACTGCATCGGTTGCAGCAGCCTTGACCACCACATAGCCCTCCATACCACTTACCCAGAAACCGGCCAGACCAAACAGGACCAGAGTCAGCAGGGAGCAGACCATGGCAGCGGTGCGGGAGCGAGCCAGCACTTCACCGTCGGTCTTCATCATCAACCAGGTAGCGCCTTGGGTAAGCAACATGAACAAGCTCACCAGACCGGCTAGAATGCCAAACGGATTAAGCAGGCCAAAGAAGTTGCCATGATAGGTCAACATCATGAACTGATTGAACTCGAACGGAACACCTTGCAGCAGATTGCCAAATGCCACACCAAAGATGATAGGCGGCACGGCGCTACCGACGAATAAGGCCCGATCCCAGTTGTCGCGCCATCTGGCATCAGCACGCAGAGAACGGTACTTCAAGCCGACCGGACGCAAAAACAACGCCATCAGGGTCAACATCATGGCGATGTAGAAGCCGGAGAAGGTCGCGGCATACACCATTGGCCAGGCTGCGAACAAGGCACCACCGGCAGTGACCAGCCAAACCTGATTGCCTTCCCAGTGCGGGCCCATGGTATTGAGCATCACGCGACGCTCTACATCCTTCTTGCCGACGAAGGGGAGCAGTGCGCCTACCCCCATGTCGAAGCCATCGGTGATGGCGAAACCAATCAGCAAGACGCCGACCAGAGCCCACCAGATGACACGCAGTGTTTCGTAATCAAACATGGTCGCTCTCCTTATGCCTTGAGTTGTTCAAAGTGATACTTGCCAGTCTTCAGGCTGCTGGGGCCTAGGCGGGCATACTTGAACATCAAGTACATCTCGATAACCAGAAGTACGGTATAGAACAGGAAGATCCCGATCAGGGAGAACCAGATCTCGGACGCAGGCACGTTGGATGCGGAGAGGGACGTTGGCAGTATCTCAGCAATGGTCCACGGTTGACGACCATACTCGGCGACAAACCAGCCCGCCTCGCTGGCGATCCAGGGTAAAGGTATGCCCCACAACAGGGCTTTGAGCAGCCACTTGCGCTCACCGATACGGTGACGGGCACTGTCATAGAAGGCCAAACCGATCAACACCAGCAGCACCATGCCGCAGGCAACCATAATGCGGAAAGCGAAGAACAGCGGCAGCACCCGTGGGATGGAGTCATCCACAGCGGCCTGGATCTGTTCGTCAGTCGCGTCGATCACATTACTGGTGTGGAGCTTGAGCAGCAGACCGTAGCCCAGATCCTGCTTCACTTCATCGAAGCGAGCGCGGGTGTCTTCAGACTTGTCACCTGATTGCAGCTTGGTCAACAGATCGTAAGCAGTCATACCATTGCGTATACGCAACTCATGCTCGTTTTTCAGATCTCTCAGACCCGTTACCTGACCATCCAGCGAACGAGTAGCAATAATACCCAGCGCAAAAGGGATCTTGATGGCGAAGTCGGTACGCATCTTTTCCTGATTCGGAATACCGAACAGGGTAAATGCGGCCGGAGCCGGCTCAGTATCCCACTCAGCTTCGATAGCAGCCAGTTTCACCCTCTGTACTTCACCGGTCTGGTAACCGGATTCATCACCCAGGATCACCACTGACACGATGGAAGCCATGCCAAAGGCAGCTGCAATGGCAAAGGAGCGACGGGCAAACGCCACATCACGATTCTTGAGCAGGTAGTAGGAAGAGATACCCAGCACAAACATGGCACCCGTGGTATAGCCCGCCGCGACCGTGTGGACAAACTTGACCTGAGCGACCGGGTTGAACACCACGTCGGCGAAGCTCACCATCTCCATCCGCATGGATTCGAAGTTGAACTCGGCACCGACCGGGTTCTGCATCCAACCGTTGGCAACCAGGATCCAGAGAGCGGAGAGGTTGGTCCCCAGCGCCATCAACCAAGTTGCAGCCAGATGCTGATGCTTGCTCAGACGATCCCAGCCAAAGAAGAACATACCGACGAAGGTGGACTCCAGGAAGAAGGCCATCAGCCCTTCGATAGCCAGCGGGGCCCCGAAGATATCGCCGACATAATGGGAGTAATAAGCCCAGTTAGTCCCGAACTGGAACTCCATGGCCAGGCCTGTGGTTACCCCCAAGGCAAAGTTGATACCAAACAACTTACCCCAGAATTTGGTCATATCCCGGTAGATGGTGTTGTTGGTCATCACATAGACAGATTCCATGATCGCCAGGATAAAGGCCAATCCCAGCGTCAGGGGTACAAACAAAAAGTGATAAAGGGCCGTCGCAGCGAACTGGAACCGCGATAGGTCTACCACATGCTCAGCAATCATGATGTTTCCTCACCGATTATTGGCACGGCTATTTTAAGTATAAGGACAAAGCTTCCGTTGGAAGTCCACGAATTATCGGTCACGCTCCAGTTTGCACTGAAGACCGGTTTCGATCGCCACCCACATTAACAACAAGGCAATAAACAGGAACGAAAAAAGCTAATGATTAACAATTGCAAAACAATCAGGCTTGCTTTATTCCCGCTCACAATGACCGGTGTTTTATATCACCTTTATTTGATTGAAATCAATGTAAAACCATCATCAATACATGCCTTTCAAAGGAACTTTTACGTCACGCTTCATTTAATTTGGAGAGCTGCGTCACAAAAAACACCAAATCGCAAATCATTGATTTAAATCAAATTTAATATCAACTTCAATAAGTGAAGCTTCTGTTAAAAAACAGCACTCAAGCAGATTTTCATAATGTTTACCTACTCTTGGATACTCGCCGCGAAACCCAATTAAAATTCAGTAAATCAATATGTTTATGCAAGCAAAACACCCCAGCAATTGATTAGTTAATCTAATCCATACTTGGTAATTTTTCTTGTTTGTCCGAGTCCGATATACCTCCTACAATGCGTCTCGCAGTGAGGGCATACCTTGGGTACAGGCCGGTCAATCTGGGTTTTTGGTACGTATACGACGCTCATTTCGAACCTGTCTATTGGAATGTAAGATGAAAAAGTTTGTTGCTACAACCATCCGTTACTACAAGCTTTCGTTCGTTCAGCTCTATCAAATGAATCGACTCTGAGGCCTCGCGACGGCTCCTCTGTTTCTTCCGGTCTGCGTCCAGACGCACTCACTGTCTGTGAACATCCATCCTGAATTGTCTTTGCCCACCGCCTGTGCCGTGGGCTTTTTTATGCCCAGATAACAAAAAACCGCCCTTGATGGCGGTTTTTTGTTCAAACAGCTATTTTCACCTTTCATCTGGCCGTTGCAGGCCAAAATGTGCATAAGCTCTTGGTGTCGCCATCCGCCCTCTAGGTGTACGTTGCAGGTAACCCTGCTGGATCAAATAAGGCTCCAGCACATCCTCGATGGTATCTTTTTCTTCACCGATAGCCGCCGCCAGGTTATCGAGCCCCACAGGGCCCCCCATAAACTTGTCTATGAGAGCCAACAATAGCTTGCGGTCCATGAAGTCGAAGCCTTCATTGTCCACGTCCAACATATCCATGGCTCGGGCCGCTATGGGTCCGTCAATCCGGCCATCAGACTTAACCTGGGCAAAGTCGCGCACGCGACGCAACAGACGGTTGGCAATTCGCGGCGTACCGCGAGAGCGTCGAGCCAATTCCAGGGCGCCGTCATTGGTCATCTCCAGCCCCAGGCAACGGGCGCTGCGAGAAACGATATCGGTCAGATCCTTGACGTTATAGAACTCCAGCCGCTGCACTATGCCGAAACGATCCCGCAGCGGGCTAGTCAGGGAGCCGGCCCGGGTCGTGGCACCGATCAGGGTAAAGGGAGGCAAATCGAGCTTGATGGAGCGGGCGGCAGGGCCTTCCCCTATCATGATGTCGAGCTGGTAATCTTCCATCGCCGGATAGAGCACCTCCTCCACCACCGGACTCAGCCGGTGAATTTCATCGATAAACAAAACGTCGTTTGGTTCTAGGTTGGTTAGCAGCGCCGCCAGATCGCCTGCTTTTTCCAGCACTGGGCCTGAGGTGGTCTTGATGTTGACCCCCATCTCGTTGGCGACGATGTTCGCGAGCGTGGTCTTGCCCAGACCTGGCGGGCCGAAGATCAGCAGGTGATCAAGTGCCTCACCACGCTGGCGCGCCGCCTCGATGAAGATCTCCATCTGCTCACAGACGGGATCCTGACCGGTATAATCGGCCAGCATCTTTGGCCGTATGGCCCGATCAATGACCTCATCCTCACGCACACCAGTGGCAGAGATGAGACGGTCCGCTTCAATCATTGCCTACCTCACACCAGACTACGCAGGGATTCACGGATGATATCCTCAACCGACATCCCATCGATGGCTATCTTGCTGACGATCTGGCTGGCCTGCTGCGGCTTGTAGCCCAGAGCCACCAGCGCGCTGGCCGCCTCTTCGCTCGCATCGGGCGCCCGCAGCTGGCTCTCCTTGGCTGGCAGGCTGATCTCGGCCGGCGAGAAGAGATCGTGGCTAACCCAGCCCTTGAGCCTGTCCTTCATCTCCACCACCAGCCGCTCGGCAGTCTTCTTGCCCACACCAGGCAATTTGACTAGCGAGCTTATCTCCTCGCGCTCGACACTCAGCACGAACTGGGTGGCTGTCATGCCGGAGAGGATAGCCAACGCCAGCTTGGGGCCGACGCCGTTGGTCTTGATCAGCTCGCGAAACAACGCCCGCTCCTGCTTGTGATTGAAGCCATACAGCAGCTGGGCATCTTCACGCACCACAAAGTGGATGTGAATGGTCGCTTCCTTGCCGATCTCGGGCAGATCATAGAAGCAGCTCATGGGCATCTGTACCTCATAGCCCACGCCCCCGACTTCCAGCAGCACCTCGGGGGGTTGTTTCTCAATGACTACGCCTCTCAAGCGACCAATCACGACTCTCTCCTCGCCAAACCATCTATCTGTAAATTGGGTCATAGCATAAAGAATAACTGGATAAGTATCCAGCATAGGGCGGCGATGGATGAGAGAGGATTCTCGGCATTCTGACACTTTCGGAGCCATGCTTGGATCGGATCTGGGCAGTAACTTTATTTTCCACCGGGAATGGCGAACATTGGCCATTGATGGAACACTCAATTGGGTTTGTTCGGAACCAAGGAAGGTCTTGCATCATGAAAATTGTCACTACATCAAATCTGGGGCTGACTATCCTGCTCGGTTGCACACTGGGCATGGGAGCAATCGGCTGGTATGGCAGCCAACGGCTGGCTGATCTGCTCTCCTATGTATTGGGCGCCGCCTGGCAGACTGCCGATGGCGCCATGGAGGGATCCATAGATCTGGGCAACCAGTCCCTTTATATCCAGAAAATGCTCAGAGGCATGCCGCTCGACGAACCCGAGCTGCAACGAGCCAGAGAGGCCGCCACAGATGCCCTGCGCCGGGTGGGTGAAGGCAGGCTCATTGATGAGACGGCGATCAGCACCATGAACCAGCGCCAGCAGGATTATCAACAACAGCAGGACAAGCTGCTGACGCTCTATAGCACCTATACCAGCGTCGACAAGGCGCTGCGTGCCAGCTCGGAGCGCATGTCCCGCCTCTCCACCCAGCTGGAAGTGGTCGGCGATGGCGCAATCGAGAGCCTCACTCAGGCGCCGGATCAGGCCATCAGCTGGAATGGTGGTCTCGCCACGCGCTGGCATGCGGCCGACGGCGGCATGGAGGCCAACATCGGCTTCCTGCGCCAGCTCTATGCGCTGGAGAAGATGCAAAGCGAAGGCCCGACCCCTGCCATCCAGGCCGAGTTGAAGGAGGCGACCAGCTTCTATCAGGAGGCGGTTGACGGCATGCTGGCCACAGGGCTGTTCGATATCCCCGGCGAGGGGGAATTTGCCGGCCAGTCGCTAGCGGTGCAATACCGGGCTCTGCAGGCTGACAATCAGCAGCTGATGAGCCAGTGGATTGCAGCCCTGAGCGATTACCAGCGCCAGCTGGTGCAATACGAGAGCAGTGCCGAACAGCTCAAGCAGGTGCTGGTCGAGGTCGAGGCCAAGGGGGATGCCACTGTCGAGGATCAAGTAAATCAGCTCAATACCATCATCGGCCATACCAGGACCCTTATCCTGGGGGGTATGGTACTGAGCCTGCTGATCGTCGCCCTTTGCGGTTTTTGGCTGGTTCGCGCCATAGTCAGGCCCCTGTTGCAAGTCAATCAGCGGATGCAAGACATAGCTGCTGGCGAGGGTGATCTCAACGCGCGGATCAATCTCAAGCGGGACGATGAGATAGGCTCGCTGGCAGGCAGTGTGGACCGCTTCATCGAGAAGCTGCAGAAGATGATCAGCTCCACTATGGACAACAACCAGCACATCAGCGACCACGTGCACACCTCGGTCAACCGGGTCGAGGCCATCAGCCAGAGCAGCCGCCAGACCGCCGAGCATGCTCAGGCGCTGCACCACGACAGCGAGCAGATGGTGCAGGTCGCCACCTCCATTTCGGATAATTGCAGAGTGGCGGCGCAAAACGCCAATGAAGTACGCCAGCTCACCGCCGAGAGCAGTCAATACGTCACCTCCGCCAGCAACGGCATGCAACGTGTCGTGGTGGAGGTGGGCGAGTGCGCCAACGCCATCAACGCCCTCAAAGAACAGGCGAGCCAGATTGGCCAGATCATCTCCACCATCAGCAGCATCTCGGAGCAGACCAACCTGCTGGCACTCAACGCCGCCATCGAGGCAGCCCGGGCCGGCGAGATGGGCCGGGGCTTTGCCGTGGTGGCCGACGAGGTGCGCACTCTGGCCAACCGTACCGCTTCCTCCAGTGCCGAGATCACCGAGGTGATCAACAGCATTCAACAGCAGACCGAGAAAGCCTACCTGATGATGCAACGCAACCTGAAAACCGTGAAGTCGGGCATGCAGGATTCTGACAACACCAAGCAGATCCTGTTCAAGGTAGAAGAGGCCATCGACCATCTGGCTGACATGGTCCAGCAGGTGGCAGATGCCACGGGTCAGCTCTCCCACACCCTGAGCAATACCTCGGGCAAGGTCTCCGGCATCAGCCTGCAAGCCCAGACAGGTGAGCAGGAGGCGCAGGAGTGCCTGCAACTCGCCTCCTCCCTGCATCAGGCCAGCCTGCTGCAACAGCGACTGCTGTCGCAATTTAGGGTCTGACACGGGCGGGGGCACGGCCCCCGCTTTCTCCCGCTGCGCTAAATTTAGCCCTTGGGCCGCAGGGCCCTCCCTGTTAAAATTCCGCTCTTGAATTTATCCAGGGCCCCGCGGCCCGTTTTATCTAAGGTCACGAGCGATGCGTACCAGCCAATATCTGCTTTCCACTCTCAAGGAAACCCCGTCCGACGCCGAAGTCGTCAGCCATCAGCTGATGCTGCGCGCTGGCATGATCCGTAAACTGGCCTCCGGCATGTATGCCTGGCTGCCGTCCGGTCTGCGGGTACTGAAAAAGATCGAGAACATTGTTCGCGAAGAGATGAACAATGCTGGTGCCATCGAAGTCTCCATGCCGGTGGTACAACCCGCCGAGCTGTGGCAAGAGTCCGGCCGCTGGGATGACTACGGTCCCGAGCTGTGCCGTCTGACCGACCGCCACAACCGCCCCTTCGTGCTGGGCCCGACCCACGAAGAGGTGATCACCTCGCTGGTTCGCTACGAAGTGAACAGCTACAAGCAGCTGCCGCTCAACCTCTACCAGATCCAGACCAAGTTCCGCGATGAAGTGCGCCCCCGTTTCGGCGTGATGCGCGGTCGCGAATTCCTGATGAAGGATGCCTACTCCTTCCATATCGACAAGGAATCCCTGGTCGATACCTACGAGAAGATGCACGCCGCCTACTGCAAGGCCTTCACCCGCATGGGTCTGAACTTCCGTCCGGTGCAGGCCGATACCGGCTCCATCGGTGGCACAGGCTCCCACGAATTCCAGGTGCTGGCCGAGAGCGGTGAAGATCTGATCGCCTTCTCCGATACATCAGATTACGCCGCCAACATCGAGATGGCCGAAGCGCTGGCACCGGCTGGCGAGCGCTCTGCCGCCACCGCAGCCCTGACCAAGGTCGCCACCCCGGCGGTTCACACCATCGACGAAGTGGCCGCCTTCCTGAGCGTGGCACCGACCGCCATCGCCAAGACCCTGCTGGTTCTGGCCGAAGAGGACGAGCACGGCAAGCAGGCGGTCATCGCGCTGGTATTGCGTGGCGACCACGAGCTGAACGAGCTCAAGGCCGAGAAACTGGCTGGCGTCGCCAACCCGCTGACCTTCGCCAACGATGAGCAGATTAAAGCTGCCGCCGGTTGCGATGCTGGCTCCATCGGTCCGGTCGGCTTCAATGGTCGTGTTATTGCCGATCGCAGCGCCGCTCATCTGGCGGACTTCGTCTGCGGCGCCAACGAGACCGGCTTCCACCTGACCGGTGCCAACTGGTATCGCGACATCGCTACCTATGAGGTTGCCGACCTGCGCAACGTGGTGGAAGGCGACCCGAGCCCGTGCGGCCAGGGCAAGCTGCTGCTCAAACGCGGTATCGAAGTGGGCCACATCTTCCAGCTGGGTACCAAGTACTCCGAAGCCATGAAGGCGAGCGTGCTGAACGAAGGCGGCAAGTCCGTCACCATGGAGATGGGTTGCTACGGTATCGGGGTTTCCCGTCTGGTAGCCGCGGCCATCGAGCAGAACAACGACCAGTACGGCATCATCTGGCCGGACGCCATCGCTCCGTTCGAAGTGGCCATAGTGCCGATGAACATGCACAAATCCGAGCGCGTGGCCGAGCAGGCACAGCAGTTCTACGCCGAGCTGAAAGCCGCCGGTGTCGATGTGCTGTTCGACGACCGTAAAGAGCGCCCGGGCGTGATGTTCGCCGACATGGAGCTGCTGGGTGTGCCGCACGCCATCGTCATCGGCGATCGGGGCCTCGACAACGGCGTGGTGGAATATAAGTGCCGCCGCTCCGGCGAGAAGCAGGAAGTGGCCATTGGCGAGATTATCGCCATGCTCAAGGCCAAGCTGGGCCGTTAATCCCCCCCTTGCCACCATAAAAAAGCGCGCCATTTGGCGCGCTTTTTGTTGCTGCGACGGCAACCGGATGACGGGGCATCACCTCAGGGATTGCGACCGATAAAGAGGTCGGTCACGTGGCAACTGCTTCTCGCCTCCAGCGCATCGAGCATATAGGCCGCCGCATCTTCCGGGGTCATGAAACCACTGGGATCCACGTGATCCGAGTTGTCCCAAAATTCGCTGCGGACCCCGCTCGGGTAGAGGTTGACCAGCCGCAGCGGCGAGCCTTTCAGCTCGGTGCGCAACGACTCCAGAAAGCCGCGCATCCCCCATTTTGAGGCGCAATAGAGGCTCTCGTTGGCCTTGCCCACCTGAGCGGCGGAGGAGAGCACATTGGCCAGCACCCCGCCTTTCTCGCCGATGAGCCGCACCGTCTGTTGTGCCACCAAAATGGTGGAGATGAGATTGCTCTCCACCACCCTACGGATCTGCTCGGCGGTGTAGACACCAACCGGGCCAAACTCGCCGACCCCGGCGCAGTGGATCACCATGTCGGGCAGGCCGCCCCACTCCACCGCAGCGGCGAAGGCGACGTCGACCTCTTCATGGTGCGCCAGATCGGCGACGATGCCGATCACCGCGCTGCCGAGCCGTTGCTCCTGCTCCTGCAGTCGCTGATAACGGCGCCCCATCATGGATACCTGATGGCCCCGCTCAACCAGCCCGATGGTCAGCGCCCGGCCGAGACCGGAACCGGCACCTGTCACTATGATGTGGCCCATTATCGCTCCTCGTCGTCAGCTGACGGCCAGATTAGAAAGTGAATTCGCAGCCCATGAACCAGCCATCAATCCGCTGATCAACGCGATCGAAGTCCATGCTCGCCTCACGCCAACCGGCCTGTACCTTAAGGGGGGCGGAAGCGAACTTGTAGGAGCCACCCAGACGGTAGTCATAGTTGTCGGCATCCTGCACACGGGCATCGCCGAAGGCGGCAAAGCCGGTACCTGGGATGCGCACTTCGGCACCCGTGTAAGCCATCAACACATCCTTGTCATAGGAGTAGTGCTGAGTGTTGAAATCGCCATCGTAACGACGGCCGGTCAGACCCAGGTCGATCTGGAACAGGTCGTTGTTGAACAGGCGATAGTAGAGGCTCAGGTCATAGGCTATCAGATCATTGTTGAGAGCGCCGCCGCTGGTACCGAAATCGGACATCTCGAACTTGGCGTTGGGCAGCAGAATGATGCCGTGCTCCAGTTGCAGGTAGCCGCTCCAGTTGTAGTTCTCGTCATAGCTGCCGTTGGCCCCGACACCGTTGATCTGGCCGCTGCCCTGCGCGTTCCATACATCGATACCGGCAGCAATACGCCAGTCATCAGCAGCCATGGCAGCCTGGCTGAACAGGGCCAGCACACAACCGGCAATCAAGGTCTTCTTCATCATGTCACTCTCTTATGGACTGGAAAGGCCATCATTTTACCCAGTGCGACGGGAATACACAGTGTAAAAAACTGAACACGCGTCCATTAATGTCAGTGCTGCATGCCTGCCATGGGTTCAATCGGCTTCACTGGCAGGCTCAATTCCAGCTTCTGACCGTCATCCATGGTCAGGGTCAACGGGAAGGGCGTGCCCTGAAACAGCTCGCGCACCTCGAACAGCATGATGTGAAAGCTGCCGGGTTTGAGCGCCACTTCCCCTTTTGCTGGCACCTCTATGCTCTCGACCTGACGCATCTTCATGACCCCGTTCTCGTGCAGATGGGTATGCAACTCGGCTCGGCCCACCTCGGACGAAGTGGCGGCGACCAGCTTCACCGGCTTGTCAGCGTCATTTTTGAGCATCAGAAAGGCGGCGGTATTGGGAGATCCGGGTGGCAGCAGACGCACATAGCCATCGACGGCCTCGACCTTGGCCAGAGCAGGCGCAGCCAGACCCAGGGCGATCAGGGAATAAAACGCACGTTTAAACATGGTTGAAATCCTTTTATGATGTTGTTACACGTCGTGAAGATTACCGCAGCGGTAAGCTTTTGACAGCCTGTGATAACAAGGATTTAGACATGGACCTCATTATCGTTGCCGAGCAGCAGGATGGCTTGCTCACCCTGACCCTCAATCGCCCCGCCAAGCGCAACGCCCTCAATACCGAGATGTATCTCGCCCTCACCGCGGCATTACGCCAAGCGACACAAAATGACACCGTGCATGTGCTACTGATACAAGGGCAGTGCGATTGCTTCACCGCAGGCAATGATCTGGCCGACTTTATGGGCAAATCCAGCCTAGATGCCGACGATCCCATTTTGCAGTTCCTGCACACCCTGGCGGATTTCCCCAAACCTGTGATCGCGGCGGTCGGCGGCCCGGCGGTGGGGATTGGCACCACCCTGCTGCTGCACTGCGATCTTGTCTATCTGGCGGATAATGCCCGCTTGCAGCTCCCCTTTGTCGAGCTGGGACTGGTGCCGGAATTTGCCTCCAGCCTGCTGCTGCCGCGTCTGGTGGGACACCTCAAAGCGGCCGAGCTGTTGCTGCTGGCCGAGGCCATCGATGCCGAAGAGGCGCTGCGACTCGGGCTGGTCAACAAGGTGGTCGCCGCCGATACGTTGCTCACTTTTGCCTGCGAGCAGGGATTAAAGCTGGCAGCCAAACCGCCCAAGGCCCTGCAGAAGAGTAAGGCACTGCTGAAACAGGAGCTCAAACAGGCGGTGCACTTCGTCATCGATCTGGAGGCGCGCGCCTTCTCCCTCGCCCTGCAGGGGGAAGAGGCGCAACAGCGGATCGCGCAGAGGCTCAAACCCAGAGGTTAACCCTCAGTTGAGGCGAAAACGGCCGCGCAGCCCTGCCGCTGGATCAAGGTGGCTATCTCGGGATTGGAGTGACGCTTGAGGAAGAAGGTGAGCGCAGCCCGGCAGCAACCCGGCCTTCATCAGCACCTGTCCGTTTGCTGACCTGGATGCCCTCAAGCGCAGCTAACGCCCCGCCGGTGATCACCAAATCGGCAATGATGTCTGGATAGGAATGGAAGCCATGATAATGCCAGGCGTCACTATCGGAGATGGCGCCATTATCGCCGCCCGTAGCCTGGTCGCGCGGGACGTACCGCCCTACCGCATGGTGACAGGCACGCCAGCGCTTTGGCTCGAACGGCATAGCCCGGCCACCTGGTGGGACTGGCCCGATGAACAGGTACAAGCCCTGCTGCCGCAGATCCAGCAAAGAGAGGTGGCCTTGCTGGACGTTGGCAAACAACCGAGCAGACGTTACAGCACCAGAACGGGGGATTTGGCCCCCCCCTGCTCTGGCTACTGGCTTGGCGCTGGCTCAGCTGCCACTGCGCGACTGATTGACCCGGCACTGCTTGCCGGGATAGCCGGGTAGATCCTCCGCCTTGCTGCTGCACGCCAGCCGCTTGGCCTGATGGAGACGATCCGCCAGATTGGCGTCATCGACCGGCAACCAGTCCATCTGCTGGCCGAGCCAGCTGGCCCAGGCGAACTCGACGAAATAGACCTGATCCCGCTTGTCGACATAGCCCGCATCCTGCAGCAAGCCCGCCACGGTCCGGTAGGGGTAATCCGGCAGATCGCCGATATGGGCGGGCAGCTGCTCGGGGGTCAGCGGCAACCCCTTCTCATCCTTGAGCCAGGCCCAGTGATTGCCCTGCATCTGGCTCCAGAAGCTGGACGTGTCCTGCAGGCGGGCGATCACCTTGACCCTGGCCTGTTTCACACCCGACTGCCACAACGCCTTGGTGAGGTGATGCCTGTCCACCAGCCAGTAGCCACCATCGGGGGCGATGACGATGGGGATCTCTTTCTTTTTCATCAACTTGTCGAGTTGCTTCGCGCTCTTGCCTGCAAGCTCTGCCTGGGTATTGTCGACCTGGATCTGGCCAACGCCGCCCTGGGTCGGGTGCAGCTGATCAATGTTTACCTCACACCAGCTGCCGACCGGACTCTCACGCTCACAAGGCGCCAGCGCCCAGGCGCCCTGACTGATGGCCAGGGCCAGCAGGATCCATGTTCTCATCGTTCACTCCTCTCCCCCTGACAGCGGGTCAATTAAGGTTCCACACCGCCCCTGAAATAATGGGACTCATACTGGTAGTCTGACCAGCAAACGGGATATCATGATTTCCCATCTGTCGGCGATCATTTCTCGCCAAGTTTTCTCCCCGCTTCACACTATTTGAAGGATTAGCCATGAAAGGATGGAGTCCCTTGTTGGCCCTGCTGGGCTGTGCCTGTATCCAGGCAGCCGATGTTCCACCCAGCACTCAACTCGCAGCCGAGCAGGCCGTCGTGCGTCATCTGAAGGATGAACCGGCGAGCCTGAGCCCGCTCAAACTGGTCGGCCTGCCCGAACTGCAGGTATTGCGGGATCTCTACGAGGGGCTGTTGACCCAGGGGCCGGACGGCAAGGTGCTGCCTGGCGTAGCAGCGAGCTGGGACAACAAGGACAATCAGCAGTTTACCTTCCATCTGCGACCGGATGCACACTGGTCCAACGGTGACAAGGTCAAGGCCGCCGACTTCGTCTACGGCTGGCGCAAACTGGTTGATCCGAAAGAGGCCGCGACCTTCGCCTGGTTTGCCCAGCTGGCCCGCTTCGACAAGGTGGACGAGATAGTGGCCGGCAAGCTGGCCCCCAGTGAGCTTGGGGTCAAGGCCCTCGATGAGCACACACTGCAGGTGACCCTCTCCCAGCCTGTACCCTATTTCCTGAGCCTGCTGACCCACCCCAGTCTGTCGCCACTGCATCAGGCCAGCATGGAGCAATATGGCAACCAGTGGACCCAGCCAGGCAAGCTGGTCGGCAACGGCGCCTTCGTGCTGAGCCACCGGGTGGTGAACGAGAGGCTGGAGCTGACCCCCAATCCCCATTACTGGGACAGGGCCCATACAGTGCTGACCCGGGTTACCTTCGTGCCCATCAACCAGGAAACCGCCGCCACCAACCGCTACCTGGCCGGGGATCTGCACATCACGGAATCCTTCCCCAAGGAGCAATATCACAAGCTGATGCAGCAGATCCCGGGTGAGGTCTATACCCCGGATCAACTCGGCACCTACTACTACGCCTTCAACACCCAGCTGCCACCGCTGAACGATGTGAGGGTGCGCAAAGCGCTCTCCTACACCATCGACCGCGACCTCATCGCCGCCAAGGTGCTGGGCACCGGCGAGAAACCGGCCTATCGCTTCACCCCGGACGTGGTGGCCGGTTTCGAGCCCAAGGCCAACCTGCTCTCCAGCAGCAACCAGCAGACGCTGGATGAGAAGGCCAAAGCGCTGCTCAAGGAGGCTGGCTATGGCCCAGACAAGCCGCTCAAGCTGACACTGCTCTACAACACGGCGGAAATTCACAAGAAGATGGCGCTGGCCATCGCCAACCTCTGGAAACAGAAACTGGGTGCCCAGGTCGAGCTCACCAATCAGGAGTGGAAAACTTATCTCGACAGCCGCCAGAGCGGCCAGTTCGAGGTGATCCGCTCTTCCTGGGTGGCCGATTATAACGACCCCTCCGCCTTCCTAGGTCTGTGGGGCTCCCACCACAGCGGCAACATGGCTCGCTTCGCCAACGCCGGCTACGATGCCCTGCTGACCAGGGCGGCAAGCAGCCAGGATCCCCGCGAGCGGGCCCAGCTGTTTGACCAGGCCGAAACCATATTGCAGGATGAAGCGCCGATCACGCCCATCTATCAGTACACCAATGCCCGGCTCATCAAGCCCTGGCTCAAGGGCTACCCCATCAACAACCCGGAGGACGTGGCCTACAGCCGCCAACTCTACCTCATCAAGCACTGATCCTGCCCGGGGCTGACCACTCGTCGGCCCCGCTTCCCCTCTGTTCATGCTCACGTTTTCGGCATAAAATACTGCCCTTCACCCTCTCCCCACCCTCTTGTCGTCGGTTTGTTATGCGCTATGTATTGATGATCACCCTGTTGATGACACTGCCCGCCCAAGCGGCCAGCGAGTCACAATGCCGTCAGGCCTTCATCGACTGGATGCTGGCCCAGCAAAAACAGTTCAGTGATCGCAAGGCTAGCAAGATGGAGCGGCGCAGCGCCGAGCGGGCCATCGATCAGGTGCGTGACGAGCTTGCCAGGCAGGAGAGCTTCTGCCAGGCCATGGAGTGGGTGAAGCACAACCGGGATCAGGATCCTCGCTTCACCCCGCGAACGGGCGAGATCCACGACTTTGCACCGGCCAGCTGACGCCACATCATGAAAAAAGCCCCGAACCTGAGTTCGGGGCTTCTTCTATTCGGTAATCAGGGCAACAGCCTCAGTCGACGTAGAAGGTCTGCTGGAAGGTGAGCGTCTGTTGCTGCCCCTCCCCCATGATCTTCAGGGTGAACTGGTAGGTATCCTCATTGCGATAGGGCAGCACCGCCAGATAGTAGATGGCGTCCCCCTCCTTGACCTCCTGGAAGGTCAGAGTACGTAGGGTACCGGTGAGGTTCTTGGCCTCACCCGTGATACCCACCGCCTGCGCCACGCCCTGCTTGTTTTGCACAGCGATATTGATGATGCCGTTGTAGCGACTGCGTTCCAGACCGTAGGCCTTGGCCACGTCCGGAGTGAGGAAGCTGGAGTTGAAGGCACTGTAGTGTACCCGCCAGGGGCCCAGCTCCTTCATCTGCTCCGCCCGCAGCGGCAAGGTCATCAGCAGTGCCAGCAGGCAGCTTATCCAGGCTGTTTTCATGGTGTCATCCTTCTCGTGTTAACCCTGAGTCTCCAGCAGGGTACTGATCTCGGCGGGGATCTGCTTCGGCGCCTCGATGGCAACCGTCTTGTGCCGTCCCAACTCCCCGCGCACTATGCGAACCTGCCCCTTGGCCACCTTGAACTGCTTGGCCAGATACTTGATCAAGTGGCTGTTAGCCTGGCCATCCACCGGCGGCGCCGTGATGGCCACTTTCACCTCGTCGCCATGCAGTCCGACGATCTGATCCCGACTCGCCTTGGGCTGGATCATCAGATGCAATATCAGCTCGTCCCCTTCCCGCAGGACGGCTGGCATCAAATCATCCACCACAGCTGGCCGAACAGATCACCCAACACATAGTTTATGGCCTGCAGCCCGATAAAAGCGACCAGCACGGAGAGGTCCAGCCCGCCCAGCGCCGGCAGGATGCGACGAATCGGGGCCAGGAAGGGCTCGGTCAGCTGGTGCATCACGTATTCGATGGGATTGCGACCCTGGCTGACCCAGCTCAGGATGGCACGGATCAGCAGCACCCAGAAGATCATGGAGCCCGCCTTCTTCAGCACGGTCAGGGCGGCAAACAGGCTGATGGTGAGCCAGTCGGCCACCAGCACGTTCATGCTCTTGAGCAGTGCCAACTTGGCGAAGGCGATGATCAGCGCCAACAGCACCGAGGCCATATCCAGCCCACCGAAGCCCGGAATGACCCGGCGCAACGGTATCACCAGCGGATTGGTCACCTTGATCACCATCTGGCTCATGGGGTTATAGAAGTCGGCGCGGGCCCACTGCAACCAGATGCGCAGCAGCAGCACCATGAGGTAGATATCAAAAATCGTGTTAATCAGAAAATAAGCTGTGTTCATCTGAGCTCCAGCGGTAAGAGAAGAGTGTTCAGAAAAGCGTTTCCATCTCGGCGGCACGTGCGACGGCCGCCTGCATGGCGTGAGCGGTCAGCGGCATCAGCCCCTGCGCCTGGAATGTCTTGATGGCCTCGGCGGTCGTGCCCCCCTTGCTGGTCACCTGCTCACGCAGGGTTTGCAGCGACAAATCGGGATTTTGCTCTACCATGGCAGCGGCGCCAAGCGCGGTCTGCTGCACCAGCAGGCGCGCCTGCTCGGGCGAAAAGCCCATGGCTTGCGCTTCCTCTGCTATCGCTTGCATGAACAGGAAGAAGTAAGCCGGGGCACTGCCCGCCGCGGCGATGACGCCGTTGATGCCAGACTCCTGCGCCACCCAGAGGGTCTTGCCCACGGCTTGCATCATCTGCTCGGCAACGTCGCGATCGGCCTGTTCAACCCCGGGGGGGGCATAGAGGCCTGTCATGCCCAATCCCAGCAAGGAGGGGGTATTGGGCATGGTGCGGATGATGCGAGCGTGACCGCCCGCCATCTCGCCAAGGCGTGCCACCTTGATGCCGGCGGCGATGGAAATGAGCAGCTTGCCCGCCAGCGACCCCAGCTCATCAACCAGCGCACTCAGCATGCCGGCCATCAGCTGGGGTTTGACCGCCAACACTATGACGTCAGCCTCGCGGGCCGCCTCGGCATTATGCTGGGTGACGCGGATGCCATAGTCGCTCGCCAGCGCATCCAGTTTGGGACGGCTGGGATTGGCGGCGATGATACGCTCGGCCGGATAACCCGCCTGGATCAGGCCGGCAATGATACTGCGGCTCATGTTGCCTGCACCGATAAAGGCGAGGATTCTTTGCTGCATCAAACACTCCTGTTGCTGAAATAGCTGCGGACACCTGCACTGCCTGCGCCGATAAAGGCGAGGGTTCCATATTGCATCAGGTGCTCTTGCTTAGGAATAGTCACGAGCACCGAAGATGGCTGTGCCGACCCGCACCATGGTGCTGCCATGGACGATCGCCAGCTCAAGATCCTCTGTCATGCCCATCGAGAGGGTATCGACGCTCGGGTATTGCCGCGCAAGCTCGGTGAACAGAGTCTGCATGCGTACCATCTGGGCAGCCAATACCACCTCGTCACTGGTATGCTCCGGGATGGCCATCAGCCCCCTTAATACCAGCCGCTCGCTGCGTGAGACCAGCTCGGCCAGCCGGAAAATCTCTTGCTCAGACGTTCCGGATTTGCTGCTCTCTCCGCTAATATTGATTTGCAGACAGACATTTAGCGGCGCCAACCCGTCAGGACGCTGGTTGTCGAGGCGCTCGATCAGCTTGTCTCTGTCCACACTCTGTACCCAATCGAACCGTTCGGCCACCAGCCGGGACTTGTTCGATTGCAGCGGGCCGATAAAGTGCCACTCGATGTCGCTATATTCCGGCTGCTGGCGCAAGGTATCTATCTTGGTGGCCGCCTCCTGGGCATAGGACTCACCGAAGCGGCGCTGGCCGGCGGCATAGGCCTCGCAAATGGCCTCAAGTGGCTTGGTTTTACTGACCGCAAGCAGGTGGATGTGATCGACACAACGACCCGACTGGCTCGCGGCTTGTACAATACGCTCCTTTACCTGAAGCAGGTGCTGGGCAATTTGGCTCATATTTCGTTAGTGATCTTGTGATGGGAGAATGACAAATCTATGGATATCACAGAGTTATTGGCTTTCAGTGTAAAGCATAAAGCCTCGGATCTACACCTCTCGGCTGGGGTTCCCCCGATGATCCGGGTTGATGGTGAGGTTCGCAAGATCAATTTGCCCGCCCTGGAACACAGGGAAGTGCATGCCCTCATTTACGACATCATGAACGACCACCAGCGCAAGGAACTGGAGGAGAACTTCGAGGTCGACTTCTCGTTCGAGGTGCCCAATCTGGCCCGCTTCCGGGTCAACGCCTTCCAGCAATCGCGCGGTTCGGGGGCCGTGTTTCGTACCATCCCCAGCACGGTACTGAGTCTGGAGGATCTCGATGCCCCCGAGATCTTTCGCAAGATCTCCGAATACCCCCGCGGCCTGGTGCTGGTGACAGGCCCGACCGGCTCGGGCAAGTCCACCACACTGGCGGCCATGGTCAACTACATCAACGAGAACTTCCACCACCACATACTCACTATCGAAGACCCCATCGAATTCGTACACGAGAACAAACGCTGTCTGGTGAACCAGCGGGAAGTACACCGCGATACCAAGAGCTTCAGCAACGCCCTGCGCTCGGCACTGCGGGAAGACCCGGACATCATACTGGTGGGCGAGATGCGCGATCTCGAGACAATACGTCTGGCCATGACGGCGGCCGAGACGGGCCACCTGGTGTTTGGCACCCTGCACACCTCGTCAGCGGCCAAGACCATAGACCGTATCATCGACGTCTTCCCCGGCGCGGAAAAAGACATGGTGCGATCCATGCTCTCTGAATCCCTGCGCGCCGTCATCTCCCAGACCCTGCTCAAGCGGATCGGCGGTGGCCGGGTGGCGGCCCACGAGATCATGATGGGCATACCCGCGGTGCGCAACCTCATCCGGGAAGACAAGATCGCCCAGCTCTACTCGGTGATCCAGACCGGGATGACCCACGGCATGCAGACCATGGATCAGAGCCTCAAGCAACTGGTCAGTCGTGGCGTGGTGGCCTCCCTGGATGCCAAGGCCAAGGCGGTCGACCCCAACAGCGTTTAAGAGCCTCAAACCCAGGGAGGGATAAATGATGAATCTGGATGATCTACTGACCGAGCTGGTCAAGCGAAAGGGGTCGGATCTGTTTGTGACGGTGGGCTCGCCGCCCACCCTCAAGGTGAATGGCCATCTGGTGTCGCTGGGGGACGAGGCGCTCGACAAGAAGGGGGCGCTGGCGCTGGTCAGAGATACCCTCAGTAGCGATCACTTCGAGCGCTACATCCGCACCAAGGAAGCTAACTACGCCATCCACCGCGAGGATCTTGGCCGTTTTCGGGTCAGCGCCTTCTGGCAGCAGGAGTTGCCTGGCATGGTACTGCGCCGCATCGAGACCCGGATCCCGACCTTCGACGAGCTGACCCTGCCCCCCATCTTGCAGGAGGTGGCCATGGCCAAGCGCGGGCTGGTGCTGTTTGTCGGCGCCACCGGTGCGGGCAAGTCCACCACCCAGGCCGCCATGATAGGGTTTCGCAACCAGCATGCCGATGGCCATATACTGACGGTGGAAGACCCGGTGGAGTTCGTGCACCAGCACGGTCGCAGCCTGATCACCCAGCGGGAGGTGGGGATAGACACAGAGTCGTTCGACGTGGCACTGAAGAGTTCGCTGCGCCAGGCGCCGGACGTGATCCTCATCGGCGAGATCCGAAGCTCTGAGACCATGGAGTTTGCGCTGCAATTTGCCGAGACGGGTCACCTCTGTCTCGCCACCCTGCACGCCAACAATGCCAACCAGGCACTGGATCGCATCCTCCACCTAGTGCCACAGGAGAAACACCGACAGTTTCTGTTTGATCTCTCCTTCAACCTGCGCGCCATCGTGGCCCAGCAACTGCTTCCGAGCGTGGACGGTCGCCGCCGTTTTGCGGCCTTCGAAGTACTGCTCAACACCCCGCTCATTACCGACATCATCCGCAAGGGGGAGATGCATCGCCTCAAGGAGGTGATGACCAAGTCCACCGAGCTCGGCATGCAGACCTTCGATCAGGCGCTGTTCACTCTGTTCTGTGCTGGCCAAATTGGCTACAGTGAGGCCCTTGCCCATGCCGACTCGGCCAACGACCTGCGACTGCTGATCAAGCTGTCCGGCCGTGAGCAGCTGGGTGCAGGCACACTCGACAACGTCACCCTGGATGAATGAGGGGCGTGTGTCACCGCTATAAAGGATCGTTATGCTGATTGTGGTTTCCCCGGCCAAAACGCTGGATTACGAGTCGCCTCTGGTGAGCTCCCGTTTCACCCAACCCGAATTGCTGGATCACTCAGCCGAGCTGATCACCCGGGCCCGCCAGCTAACACCGGATCAGATCGCCAGTCTGATGAAAATCAGCGACAAGCTGGCCGGCCTCAACGCCGCCCGCTTCGCCCAATGGCAACCTGACTTCCACCCAGGCAATGCCCGCCAGGCACTGCTGGCGTTCAAGGGAGATGTCTACACGGGGCTGGCGGTGGAGGATTTCAGCGACGCGGATCTCGATTTTGCCCAAGGGCACCTGCGCATGCTGTCAGGTCTCTATGGCGTGCTGCGTCCGCTCGATCTCATGATGCCGTATCGGCTGGAGATGGGGACCCGGCTCGATAACAGTCGCGGCAAGGACCTCTACCAGTTTTGGGGGGATGTGATTACCCAGCACATCAATGCAGCGCTGGCGGCGCAAGGGGACGAGGTGCTGATCAACCTGGCCTCTGACGAGTATTTCAAGTCGGTACGAGCGAAAGCCCTGAAGGGCAGGATCGTCACCCCTGTTTTCAAGGACGAGAAGAACGGCCAGTTCAAAATCATCAGCTTTTACGCCAAGAAGGCGCGTGGCATGATGGCCCGTCACATCATCAAGCACCGGCTGACCGAGGTGGAACAATTGACCGGCTTCAACAGCGATGGTTACTACTTCGTGCCAGAAGAGTCTGACGCTCAGACCCTGATGTTTAAACGCGCCGAAAATTAATTACAGAAAGAGGGAACCAAATTCAGGATCCCCGGGTCTGAATACATGAATCCTCTGTTGTAAGCACTTTTTATCAGCCGACGTTTATACGTCGGCTTTTTTCTGCGCGCGATCCGCGAACACAGGCACACTCACCGCAGGCAGCAAGCAAAACGGCCATCCGAGGATGACCGTTGCTGCAGGCATGGCTTATTTCTTTTTCTTCTTGGCACTCTTCTTCTTGCCATCCTTCGGCTTTTTCTTCTTCACCGGTACCCGCGCCTCTTTGTGCTTGGGACGCAGCTCGTCGATCACCCGGCGCTTGAGACGCTCTTCGGTGTAACGCTCAATCTTGGCGACCATGGCCATGTCGTGCGCCTCCACCAGGCTGATGGCGCAACCACGGTTGCCGGCACGGCCAGTCCGACCGATACGGTGCACATACACGTCGGTGCCATAAGGCATGTCGTAGTTAATGACATGGCTGACGTTGGGCAGGTCGATGCCACGGGCAGCGACGTCGGTGGCGATGAGGAAAGGCACTTCTCCCGCATGGAACTTGCGGATCGATTCGATGCGCTTGCTCTGCTCCATCTCGCCACGGATCCAGGCGCAGGAGACGCCGGCAGCCTGCAACTGGCCGGAGAGCTCCGCCAGCCGTTCACGGGTTCTGACAAAGACGATGGCTTTCTGGGTTTCAGGATCCTTGAGGATATGCACCAGCAGGGCCAGCTTGTGGGCGGCATCATCGGCCAGATGCACCCACTGGGTGATGGGGCGACGCTCACTGCGGGGCGGCTCGGCGTGCAGCTCCACCGGCTCGTTGAGGATCTCGTTGGCAAACTTCTCAAGACCAGCCCCTTCCAGGGTGGCGGAGAACAGCATGGTGTGCTTGCGATAGCGCGCCTCGGCCACGATACGGTTCACGTCTTTGATGAAGCCCATGTCCAGCATGCGATCCGCTTCATCCAGCACCAGCACCTCGATGTCGTGGCTCTCGAACTCCTCTTTCTCTATGTACTCAAGCAGACGACCCGGGGTCGCCACTACGATGTCGGTGGTCTTGGTCAGGGCCGGCAGCTGCTCGTCGTGGCTGACGCCGCCGATGATGGTCTCGATGCTGAGGTTGGTGTGCACCGCCAACGCCTTGGCGTGGGCGGTGACCTGCAGGGCCAGCTCGCGGGTCGGGGTCAGGATCAGCATGCGGCACGGACCCGGCTTGCGGCGCGGGAAGTCCAGCAGATGCTGCAGGGCGGGCAGCAGGAAGGCGGCCGTCTTGCCGGTACCGGTCGGAGCGGATGCCAGAATATCGCGGCCGTCCAGGGCTGGCTCCAGCACCATCTGCTGGATGGTGGTGGGGCGGGTGAATCCCATCTCGGCCAAGGCCCGGTTGAGGGCTGGATTCAGGTCGAAATCATCAAAGGACTGGCTCATGGCAATACTCGGTCATTAAGGAAACGGCAGATTATAGGCGATTATGTCGTCGGCTCCTATGGGGACTGTGGCTTAGTCGCTATAATCGCCGACCATTTTCTGTGTAGCCGGCATATGGTGGGGGTCAGATGGGACGAAATAGTGGTTTTACCTTCAAACAGTTTCATATCGAGCACGACCGCTGCGCCATGAAGGTAGGCACGGATGGCATACTGCTAGGCGCCTGGGCACCGGTTGCCAACGCCCACCGGGTGCTTGACATTGGCACAGGCAGCGGCCTGATTGCACTGATGCTGGCCCAGCGCAGCCGATCCGACTGCCTCATCGACGGGGTGGAACTGGATAGGGATGCAGCGACACAGGCGCGCGCGAATGTGGCCGCCTCCCCCTGGACCTCACGGGTCAACATAGTGGAAAACGCCATTCAAGATTATCAGGCCACTCGCTACGATCTCATCGTCTCCAACCCGCCCTATTTCTCGGCAGGCCAGTCATTTAGCGATCCGGCCAGAGCGCTGGCCCGCCATACAGGGGCGCTCGGCAGCCGGGATCTACTGGCTGCGTGCCACCGTTTACTGAGCGCTGCCGGGCAGGTGGCGCTGGTGCTACCGACCGCCATGGCCGATGAAATTTTATGCATCTCGGCGGATTATGATCTGTATGGTGTTTGTTATACAGCTGTTATCACCAGAGTAGGTAAAGAGGCAAATCGTGTTTTATTGCTACTTGGCAGAGGATTAAGCAGGTGTGAGCAGGGTGAGATTGTGATCCATTCTGCTGATGGCGCCTATTCCGACAGATACATCCAACTGACCCACCCCTTCTATTTGAAGATGTAAATTTCGTCTTGAACTATTTTTTCACGCCATTATGCTGACTCTCAAACGAGCGCCCGCTCCAGACCAGCTCAAACCACTGGTTGTGATGAAAAAACACGCGGGGCTCTTTTTTTTACCCCCGAACAACGCCGGTCACTGACCAATAAAAAACTATAACAAGCAATAGTTTACAAGACAGACGAGGTTGAACTTGACGAAATCACTCACATTATCCGATGTACTCGGATTGGGCTTCATGACCTTTGCCTTCTATCTGGGCGCCGGTAACATCATTTTCCCGCCGCTGGCTGGCTACATGGCAGGCGAACACCTCTCCCTGGCCATGCTGGGCTTTTTGGTGACCGCCGTGGGCCTGCCCCTCATCACCATCCTCGCCGTCGCCAAGGCGGGTAATGGCTGGGCTGGCATGACCAAGCTGCTGCCTGCCGGTGTTGCTACCGCGCTGGCCGTTGCCATCTATATCATCATCGGCCCCGCCTTTGCTGCGCCCCGTACCGGTTTGGTTGCCTACGAGATGGGAATCAAGCCTTTCATCGGTGATATGGGTCAAGCCGGTCTGGCAGTCTATACCGTGATCTTCTTCGGTATCGCCATGTTGGTCTCCATGAACCGGGGCAAGCTGATGGATGCCGTCGGCAAGTACCTGACCCCGCTGTTGATGCTGCTGCTGCTGACCCTGGCCGTGGGTGTGTTCATCGCGCCACAAGGTACAATGCCAGCTGCGTCCGGTGACTACCAGAACGGCCCCTTCGTGAAAGGGATTCTGGAAGGCTACAACACCATGGACACCCTCGCGTCCCTGATGTTTGGCGCCCTGATCGTTGATCTACTGCGTCAGAAAGGCATCCACGACTACAAGAGCCAGTTCAAATATCTGGCCATCGCCGGCGTCATCTCAGCCATCGGTCTGTCCGTGGTCTATATCTCCCTGTTCCAGCTGGGTAACACAGCTGCCGGGGTAGCCACCGATGTCAGCAATGGCGGCGCCATCGTCAACGCCTATGTGTTGAGCCTGTTTGGCCAGCCGGGTCAGTTCATCCTGGCGGCCATCATCACTCTGGCCTGCTTCACCACAGCCGTGGGCCTCATCTCCGCCTGCTCCGACTTCTTCCATAACCTCACCGGTGTGGCTTACAAGAAGCTGGTTGTGCTGCTGGGCACCATCTGCGCCATCGTCGCCAACGTGGGCCTGAGCCAACTCATCAGCCTCTCCATTCCCGTGCTGGTTGCCATCTATCCGGTCGCCGTAGCCCTGGTGCTGGTCACCTTCCTGAAGGGTTACTTCGGTCGTCCTCGTCTGGTGTTCCGCTCCGTCTTGATGGTGGCATTCCTGTTCGGTTGCCTGGATGGTCTGGGCGCTGCCGGTATGAAGATGGATGCCTTCGCCTTCCTGCCGCTGTTTGACAAAGGGCTAGCCTGGTTGCTGCCAACCCTGCTTGCCTGTGGCCTTGGCATTGTGATGCGTTCCAATGATAAGCTGGCTGCCGAAGCCGCCTGACCACTCTCAAATCAGTAAAAAAGAGGCCAGCATATGCTGGCCTCTTTCATTTCTCTGATTTGTCATCGATTTCAAAGCAGGGGCTCTACCGGTTTGGGCCTGCCTTCCAGGCCATACCAGTGGGTCTCAATCCGACCGGCATGCCATTGTAAGGTGCCCCAGGGACTCTCTGCCTGCCAGCGTGGAAAGCTTACCACCACCTTGTTGTCATCGTACTTGTACAGCGAGGTGTTGATCTGGATATCAGACAGGATGAGCAACAGTGCCCAACCGATGAAGAACCACTTCAGCGCTTTCCACATAAGGTTACTCGAAGCAGATTTCGATGGTGGCCCGGCCGTAATCTGACTCGAACGGCATCATAATCTTGGTGCCATCGGCTCTATGGGTGATGGTGTGGTTGGGACCGGAGACTATGATAGGGGTCGCCATGTCGAACTCGTAACCTTTCTCTCCCAGCATGCGCTTGGCACCACCGGTAACCATGTTGGTGATCTCACCCACCATGTCGGTCACTTCTTCATTGATGGTGGCGGGGGCCTCCCCCAGCATGCGACGCATGATCTCCAACGCCAACCCCTTCTCGAAGCTGATGGAAAGCGAGCCACGGGTCTGCGGACCCACCATGCCGATGAGGCCGGAGACATCGCCTCGCGCCAACTCATCCATCTTGCGCTTGGGCTTACCCGGTTTAAGATCCAACTGCGCCATGGTGGAGAGCACATTGAGCAGGGAAAGCAGGAACGGGTTTACAAAATCAGCCTTCATGTTGATGTCCTACGGTGGTCGTACAGCGAGCACATTGGCCATGTGCCTCTATTGTCTTATTGGTAATAGTAAAACCATGCTGATGGGCCTGCTCGGAAAACGCGCTGTCGATCGCCGTGTCATGGAGTTCGACCACCTCGCCACATCGGTCGCAGATCAGCAGTTGCATGGGATGAGCATGGTCAAAGTGACAACAGAATATGAAGGCGTTGAGCGACTCCACCTTGTGGGCAAAGCCCTGTTCGAGCAGAAAATCGAGTGCCCGATAGACTGTAGGCGGCTTGGCGTGAGCCTCTGTTTGCTGCAGCTGGGCTAACAAATCATAGGCGCTGATAGCATTGCCGTGGGCAGCCAGCAAAGTGAACACCTGACGCCGGGTAGGGGTGAAGCGGATCCCGCGTTGTTCGCAGAGTCGTTCGGCTCGTTGTAAAAGTTGGTCTTGATTCATGATCACGCAAATACCCTTTACTTATTAGTCGGATACTATCACAGGGCCCCCGGTGGCGCGGCGACAAAATTCATTTTCTGGGGCTGCCTCACGTTGTGATAAAATCCGCCCCCTTTGTTTAGCCAACCCGGATGATTTTTATGCAGGCGCAGCGTTTTTCCATCGCCCCCATGCTGGACTGGACCGATCGGCATTGCCGTTATTTCCACCGTCTGATGACCCGCCAGACCTTACTCTATACCGAGATGGTGACCACGGGCGCTATCATCCATGGCAAAGGGGATTATCTGGGCTATAGCGAGCAGGAGCATCCGATCTCGCTGCAACTGGGTGGCAGCAACCCGGCGGATCTTGCCCACTGCGCCAGACTGGCACAGGAGCGCGGCTATGACGAGATCAACCTCAACGTGGGTTGCCCGTCGGATCGGGTCCAGAATGGCCGCTTCGGTGCCTGCCTGATGGGCGAACCCGCGCTGGTGGCCGACTGCGTCAAGGCGATGCGCGATGTGGTCGATATCCCGGTGACGGTCAAGACCCGCATCGGTATCGACGATCAGGACTCTTACGAATTTTTGCAGGCCTTTATCGAGCAAGTTCGCGACGCCGGTTGCGATACCTTTATCGTGCACGCCCGCAAGGCGTGGCTGAGCGGCCTGAGCCCGCGTGAGAACCGCGAGATCCCGCCGCTCGATTACCCGCGCGTCTACCGGGTCAAGCAGGATTACCCTGAGCTGACCATCGCCCTCAACGGTGGCGTCACCTCCATGGAGCAGACCCTCGAGCATCTGCAGCATGTCGATGGCGTGATGATGGGGCGCGAAGCGTATCAGAATCCCTATATCCTGGCGCAGGTGGACAGCCAGCTGTTCGGCCTAGCGGGCGACGTTCCTAGCCGTCATGAGGTGGTACGGATGATGCTGCCCTACATGGAGCAGGAGCTGGCCAAGGGCAACTACCTCTCCCACATGACCCGCCACATGCTGGGACTGTTCCAGAACATGCAGGGTGCCCGTGCCTGGCGTCGCCACCTGAGCGAAAACGCCTGCAAACCGGGTGCCGGCATCCAGGTCGTACTGGATGCCATGGCCAAGGTGCCGGAATTCGCCAGCGCCGACTCGGTGGAATAATCCTGTTCGCTTCACAGGTTTATGGCTGCACAGGGAGCCGCAGCTGGGCTGACCCTTAACCCGTTCCCGCCCACCAATGAAAAAGCCGGTAACACCTGGTGTTACCGGCTTTTCTATGCGTGGCCATCGCGCTGACGCTACGACCCCTTGTCCACAAACTGCAGTTCGGGTGCAAATGACGTCAGCACATCGGCACAGTAGTCCCAAGTCGAGATGCGATAGTGCTGCAGATCCTCGTCCAGATGAAGCCCCTCCGATTCCTGATGGAACCAGCTGGCAAAACGGGACGGGGTGATGAGCTGGATCTGCTCCTCGATGGCATGGCTCTCCTTGCCTTCCGACAGATCGCAATCCTCCATGACCCGCACCGCGAAGATATGACGAAAGTAGACCCGGCACAGGATCTGGGGCGGCAGATCTATGCTGCGCGCCCGACCCAGCATGACGGTCAGAGAGTCACTCCAGATATCCTGGTGAAGTTCGGCCACAACCAGGCCTGGGGGGAGTTGGCGGGACGGAGCCCAAGGTACGGCAACCTGCCGAATGGCATTTTTCTGTTCCATCATCCACCTCACTACGGCGCACGCCATATCTTGAGTGTATCTGAAACAAATTCCGCTGACGATGGCAATAAAAAACCCGGCTGGCGCCGGGTTTTACACGATTACTTGACGGCGTCTTTGAGCGCCTTGCCTGCCACAAAGGACGGCACATTCGCGGCTGCAATCTGGATTTCTTTACCAGTTTGCGGGTTACGGCCAGTACGGCCCGCGCGATGGTTCACCTTGAAGGTACCAAAACCCACCAACTGCACAGCATCGCCTTCTTTCAGGCTCTGGGTAATACCATTGATGATCTCTTCCAGAGCAACTTTGGCCTGAGCTTTGCTCAGATCGGCTTTGGCGGCAATTGCATCGACAAGTTGAGCTTTGTTCATAACATTTCCTTTATGATCGGGCATTTAGCACCGAGTCACTCTATTCAAAAAAAAACACTCAGGCAAAGGCTTTATCAGCCAGGTTGGCTTGAATGCTGGGGTTTTCATCAAGATCTGCGGAAATAGTCACAAATCTCACCCCTTCGTTATCGCGATGGATTGGAAGAGGAGAGCAAGTGATGGCGTCTTGTAGCCAAAACACCATCAGATGTAACAATATCCCCATACACCTATTGACGGTCAACAGGATTTTCCCTAGTTATAGGGAGTGTCGTCAGTCAATAAGAAAGGCCGGAGGCCTGTAGCGATAGCACTCCATGCCTATGCCCCACGGAGGGATTATGTTAACTGAACTGGAACAAACCAAACGCGCATTGGCAGGAAAGCATCGGGCTATCGATGACTGGCTGGATGCCAGGCAGGCTCTGCTGGTTGAATACATGCGGCTCGCCGGGCTGACGCCCGCCCGCACCAAACAGCGCTCACTCCCCGGCCATGTCGAACTGCAGCGTTTCTGCGAGCAACTGGTCGATTACGTCAGCGCCGGCCACTTCGAGATCTACAACCATGTGGTCACCGCCTTCGAAAAAGCCAGCGGCGACAAACTGGAGCTGGCCAAGCGCATCTATCCCAATATTCGGGCATGCACCGAATTCGCACTGGAATTCAACGACAAGTACAGCAACGCAGATGAGGCTCAGTTGCTGCTGCTGGATGAAGATCTGAATCAACTCGGCCCGGTACTGGAGGATCGCTTCAAACAGGAGGATCGGCTGGTCAAGGCGTTGCAAGTGGTGGAATCACTCAGCACCCGACAGGTTTGATATCCAATTTCGGAGCCAGTTCAAGATCCTGATGCGCAAGGTACATTACACTCTGTTATGACCTTTAGCACCAAACCCTATTGCTGACAGGAGATGAGAATGTCCGAGCGTCGCCGTTTTTCACGAATCCTCTACTTGACCATGGCCGACCTCGTCCAGGGCGATAAGATATGGCGTACCCAGCTGGTGGATATATCCCTCCAGGGGGCGCTCTTGATCCGGCCCGATGGCTGGGAGAGCAACGACAACAAAGAGTATGAACTGGGCTTCGTCCTGAGCGGCAGCGACATCGAGATCAAGATGCAGGTCGAACTGACCCATGAGGCCAGCAAGAAGCTGGGATTCTACTGCCACCATATCGACATCGACAGTGCGACCCACCTCAAGCGGATGGTAGAGCTCAACGTCGGAGATGAAGAGCTGCTCCATCGTGAATTGGAACAACTGCTGAACGAGCATCTGGAACACCCTCATCCCTGAGGATCCCTCCAGATGCAATAGAAAGGAGCGCCGATGGCGCTCTTTCTTTATTGCCTGGATTTATTGCCGAGATCGGCTAAATCTACGTTTTAGAACGCGGCTGCATCAATGGTCACAAGGCTTCCAGCGCATCTGCCAGTTTTTTCACCGGCACCACTTCCATTCCCTCTATGGGATGCTTGGGCGCATTGGCATGAGGCACTATGGCACGGCGGAAGCCGTGCTTGGCGGCCTCTTGCAGCCGTTCCTGACCGGATGGTACTGGCCGGATCTCGCCGGACAGGCCCACCTCACCAAACACCACCAGATCCTTGGGCAAGGCCTGATCTCTAAAGCTGGAAACCATGGCCAGCAACAGAGCCAGATCCGCACTGGTCTCTTCAACCTTGACGCCCCCCACCACGTTGATAAAGACATCCTGATCCGCCATCTGCAGCCCGCCATGACGATGCAGTACAGCCAGCAGCATGGCGAGACGGTTGTGATCCATCCCCACGGCCACCCGGCGCGGGTTGGATAGCTGGGAGTAGTCCACCAGTGCCTGCAGCTCCACCAGCAGCGGTCGGGTACCCTCCCAGATCACCATGACGATGGAGCCGGGGGCCTGCTCCTCACCCCGGCTGAGGAAGATAGCGGAAGGGTTGCTCACCTCGCGCATGCCCTGCCCCGTCATGGCAAACACACCGAGTTCGTTGACGGCACCGAAGCGGTTCTTGTGGGAACGCAGAGTGCGAAAGCGCGAATCGTTGGCGCCATCCAGCAATACAGAACAGTCGACGCAGTGCTCCAGCACCTTGGGACCCGCCAGGGTGCCATCCTTGGTCACATGGCCCACCATGAAGATGGCAACGTGATTCTGCTTGGCGTAACGGGTCAACAGGGCCGCGGCCTCCCGCACCTGGGAAACGGAGCCGGGAGATGACTGAACATCGGCCACATGCATCACCTGGATGGAGTCGATGACCATGATCTGCGGCTGCTCCTGCTGAGCTATGATGCAAATCTGCTCGACACTGGTCTCGGACAGCATGCGCAGCTTGTCGGTAGGCAGCCCCAGCCGGCTGGCACGCATCGCCACCTGCTGCAGCGACTCTTCCCCAGTCACATAGAGGGTCTTCATCCGCTCAGCCAGACCGCACATGGTCTGCAACAGCAGGGTAGACTTGCCCGCCCCCGGATTGCCGCCAATCAGAATGGCCGAACCTGGCACAACGCCGCCACCGAGCACCCGATCCAGCTCCTTGAAACCGGAGGAAAAACGGGGGATCTCTGTGGTGGCGATCTCCGCCAGCGTCTGAACCTGACTGCCGATGGCGCCGGCGTAGCCTGTGTAGCGGGCATGTTTGCCCGGCGTCACTGAGCCAAGACGCACCTCAGTGATGGTGTTCCACTCCTTGCATTCGCCGCACTGGCCTTGCCAGCGTGTGAAGTCGGCACCACATTCGGTACAAACATAGGCAGTTTTATTTTTGGCCATGGATAACTCGGAGACAGGATGAATTCCTGCTTGATATACTTGTTTGCGACCGACAGATCAAACCCAGAATCGGAAAAGTGACTTTCCGTGGCAGGAACACATGGATTCAGAACAACAACAGCACCTGATTGAACAGCTCATTCCTCTGCTCAGAGAAAAAGATTTCGATGACATCTTCAATCGCCTGACGCAGGACGAAAACAGCAACCGCCGTTTCCTGCTCAAGATGGAGATAAAGCGCAAATGCACCCCCTGCCGGCGTGTCATCGACATGCGCGACGAGCTGGGCGAAGAGTGCCTGGTCCATGAGTTTGAAGGGATCACCCACTTCATGCCGGCTGAGGCCATAGGCCTGTTTCAGTCCCAGTGCTATCTCTACCGGGATACCTACACCCTGGGTGTCAACGAGGCGCTGCAACATTGGCAGAAACACCCCCAGAGCAAGGGTGACGGTTCCTTGCCCCCCCCTGCCAGCCCGTTTCGCCAATACGATGTCAATCCCATCCCCTTCGCCAGCTACTACGGCCGACGTCAGGAGCGGATGCACTTCAGCTCGCCGGTGCTGATCAAGTTTCAGGATGGGGAGAAGCTGTTCGCCAAGAGCTCCGATCTCTCGCTGGGTGGGATGCGGGTATCGGTACCCTATCTGCCCAGCTATCACACCGGCGCGCAGGTCGAGGTCTTCTTCACCGGGCTGGAGCGGGATACCCCCAATCCGGTGCTGCACCAGCCGGTCGGCTACCAGATCCTCGGCGAAGAGAGCAAAGAGGGAAAATATTGGCTGCGGCTGGTGCGATCGGGTGAACAGCCAGCATTCGATGCCTTCCTCAGCGACTTTATCGACGCCAACAAGATCCGTTATCGAGTCAGCGTCGACTATCTGCTTTCCGCCGCCATCATCAAGGGATATGAGCAGTTTTACCTGCCACGGATGACTGGCATGCCGCTCTTCTTCGGCACTGGTGACAACCCCAACCTCGAGATTGCCCTGCGTACCGAGAACAACCAGCATCTACTAGAGTACTGGCGAGACGAGAAGAACCGTGACGCCCTGGCAGGGCTCTTCAGTGCCGAGCGAATGAAGCAGCTCTGCCCGGCCCCCGGCACTACTGTAGAGACGCTCATCTACTGCTTTACCCATACGGTGCGCAGCCATATCTACTTCTTCTCGGCCACCGCCGAGGAGCTGCGCCAGAGCGGCCTCACTGCGCTCTTTTTCCAGGTAGGCTCCCGCCGCCCCAGCTGGCGTGTCTACAAATTCTCGCTGGAGGCATGCGAGTTACGGGAAGCTGACGTCGGCCAGTTGCAAGGGCTCGAGAATCCACAGCTGCAAGACATCCTGCTGCTCGAACGGCTCAAGCAGATTGGCTACTGCGGCCTGCTGCAAGACATCAGTCAGGAATCCCTGCGCGAGGAGTTCCGCCAGGAGGGGGAGTTCAGCAATAATGCCAACGAACTGCAGCGCTTCGGCCATGATCTTGGGGCCGCCCCCTTCGAGATCGAGACGCTGCATTATGTGCAGTTGCGCAAAGAGGCACGCTACATCCACAAGACAGCCGTCGCCATCAAGCACAACGGGCGGGCCTGGCTTGGTTGGACCCGCGACATCTCGGCCCACGGCATGCAAATAGAGCTGGAAGAGGCGTTCGAGGGCGAAAAAGATGACATAGTCACCCTCGCCTTGCCCCGCCTGCAGGAGCTCTCCAAGAGCATGGATTTGCAACGCCTCCCCTACCGACTGGTCAGCATCAACCTGACCCGGACCATGCTGCATCTGTGTATCGAGGGGGACCCTGAGCGCCACATCGGTCGCCAATTCTTCAGCCTGTTGATCGAGAGCAACCAGAACAAACTCAAGGCAGCGCAGGAGCAGCGTCGTTACCGCGGCATGGCCAGGGCGCTGCGCAACATCTACACCCATCATATCTTCAGCACCCCCGTCTACATCAACAAACTGAAGGGCGCACCCAAGCCGGCCTCGGTAGGCCATGCCCCGCAGGATCGCAGCCTGTCACGTCTGTTGCGGGCCTGTGCCGAGAAGGGGGATCAGGACAACCTCTATCCCCTGTTCCACGGGGATCTGCTCAAGCAGCTGATCATGAACCCGCTACGCGCCATCGAACGGGAAGACAAGCCACAGGAGGAAGAGGTCTACATCGCCAGTCTGCGCACGCCGGCCGGCTTGCCCGTCTTCTCCAGCCGGCTGGCCAGCAGTTTTCAGGACATGGCGGAAAAACGCAGCTTCATCGAGCTGGCACTGCGTCAGGGGGAGTTTTATTCGGTGCTGGTTGGCATTTCTCGCACCGGCCGACCCGATACCAACTTCATCGCCAACGAGCTGGATTACATCGCCAAGTTCGCCATCCACAAGGCCAGGAAGCTGGAGGAGGAGCTGTGGAGCGTGGTGGGTGTGGGTGAACTAACCGATACCAGCCAGGCCACCCTGTTCCGGCTCGGCATCACCCCGCCCATCAATTGAGCGGCAACTCATGCCAATGAACCGGCCCAAGCGCGGATATCGACCAGGTAAACCAGCCTTGTCTCGCCATCACGCCGTCTGCGGGTTAAGCAGCCACGCGAGGATCTGCGGGAAGTGATCCTCCTGTGCCTGTGGCGCAGTCAGCATGTTGATGTGATCGTAATCGAGCCGGTTGCCGTTGTCCTTGCCAAGCCGAGTATGGCGTGTGACAGCCCCCATCTCGGCACTGAAGCGACGCACGTCGGTCGGGTGCCCCAATACCTTGTCAGCCTTGGCTGAAATCATCCAGAGCGGCGGCCAGTTGACCCTGGCCGCCGCTTCGTCATAGGCAAAGCCGTCGTGCGGATCCTGCCAGGGGCCGCACTTGATCCAGGGGATAGTCTCCTGCAGGTAGCGCAGTGGCTCGTCATCGGCCCCCATCTTCAGGCTGCGGGCAGCCAGAAAACCGCTGCGCCGCGCCAGCCAGGGCGCCAGCCGATTCCAGATGATATCCACCTTCAACCAGCGTTCCGGGTTCTGCACCGAGATGCCACGCTTGGTACCAAAGAACACCAGGCTGGCGATCTGCACGGCCAACTCAGGCAAACGCACCAGGGTCGAGGCCATGATGACGCCCCCCCAGGAGTGAGCCATCCAGTGCAGCCTGAAGCCGGCATGGCGCGCCGCAATCCAGCGGTGCAGGGCCGGCAGATCCTCGGTGATCAGCTCGTGCTGGCCATGCCCGGCTTGCACGGCAATAGCCGGGGTGCTCAGACCCCGGCCGCGCAGGTCGGCCACATAGACCTGATAACCGTGGCGCGCCAGGAAACAAGCAAGCCCCTTGCCCGATTCGGTATAGAAGATACGGCCATTCTCGATGGCACCATGCACCATCAGGATCGGCTCAGCATGCACGGCGACCCGTGGCTGAATGTGGCGCACGTGCAGCTGGTGCTCACCACAGGGAATAAACAGGGACTGCTGTAACAGTTCCATCACTATGCCAGGACCTCCTTGACATGGGACAGGTAACTCAAGATCCGTGACGATCCCAACGGCGATCGCGACAGGCAAGGGCACCGAGCAGACAGATGACCCCTTCCAAATCATGATGGTTGAGGGTGGCGGCCGCCTGGGCCCGTACCAGCGGCTTGGCGTGGATGGCAATGCCAAGAGCGGCCACCGCCATCATCTTGAGATCGTTAGCACCATCGCCGATGGCCACGGTTTGACCTGCGGAAATATCAAAGTCGCTCGCCAACTGTTGCAGCACCTCGGCCTTGACGCTGGCGTCCACTATGCGCCCGCTCACCTTGCCAGTCAGTCGCCCCTCCTCAACCGCCAGCTCGTTGGCGAAGATGGCGTCCAGCCCCAGCACCTGCTGCAGCTCGCCGGCGAAGCGGGTGAAGCCCCCCGAGGCGATCGCCACCTTCCAGCCCGCCTGCTTGAGGGTATCGACCATCAGTTGCAGGCCCGGCATCCAGGGCATTTGGGCCGCCACCTCGTCGAGGATGGTGACCGGCGCCCCTGCCAGCAGGGCGACCCGATTGCGCAGGCTGTCGGAGAACTCCAGCTTGCCCTGCATGGCGGCGGCCGTCACGGCGGCCACCTGCTCACCCACTCCCGCCAGACGGGCGATCTCGTCGATGCACTCGATCTGGATGGCAGTGGAGTCCATGTCCATCACCAGCAAGCCGGGCTCACTCAGAGTCGGCAGCACCGGCAAATGGCAGATGTCGATGTCCCACTCCCCGGTCTTGAGCAACTGCACCAGCTCGGGGGAAAACCTGTCCGTCCCCAACAGCAGCAAGGGCACCCCGGCCGGAGTGCTCGGCGGATAGAGCTGAGCCTGCATATCCTGCGCGGCCAGCAACTCGGCCAGGCGTGCCAGATGGCGGGCGGCAAGGTGCTTGCCAAACAGCACCAGCCAGGCGCCATCCAGCGGTTTGGCGACGGGCAGCAGCGCCTGCGGCGTCAATTGCCACCAGGGGGCACTGGGCAGGCACTCTGGCCACTCGGACAAGGCAGCAGGTAATTGGGACAACAGCATAGAGATAGAGCCTTCCTTGATGATCATGGGGTTAACAACGCGGGCCCAGAGTAGCGTATTGCTTTTTATACAGGCAAGCGCCAAGATCCCGCCACCGCTCGTCGTCAGGAGGCTCAACGCTTGCGTCATCTTCCCATCAAACGTGTTCTCAGTCTGGGTGCCGGCATTTTGCTCGGCCTCTGGGTGCTCGGTGTGCTCATTCATATGCAGGGCGAGAGCCAGGCCTCGCTGCACAGCGAGGCGCGCAACCGTGCCCAGGCGCTGGTCGCCTATGCCGCCCGTGACATGAAGCGCTGGATCAAGGAAGACAAGAACAGCGAGCTGGAACGGCTGGCCCAGGATCTGGCCGCCGAGCCCGAGATCCTCGATGCCACCCTCTATGACGCCCGTGGCATCCCCCTCGCCCAATCGGACGCCGCCGTGCCACTGGACAGCCTGTTGCCCATCGGCGACAACAACAAATCGGTGCCGGAACAGGGCAAGGGCCGCATCCAGTTTGTGCAGGAGATCCTGGATGGGGAGCAGACCATAGGCTACCTGCGCATCACACTGGAAGAGCAGAAACTGCTGGCGGACAAGGACACCCGACTCAAGGTGGTGCAAGAAAAACAGCGGCTGATGCTGCTGGTGGCGCTGCTGGCCGGCCTGCTCATCTCCTACGGCGTGCGCCGCAACTACATGCGGGTACGCAAGCACAAGAAGAAGAGCCCGCCCCAGACGCCCAGTCCCTGAAAAACCGAGCCCCCCCCCAAAAAACTGCACATATAAAAACGGCGACCCTGAGGTCGCCGTTTTGCGTGGAGCCAAAGGCTGCGGGATCAGTCACCCAGCAGCACAGAGTCCAGTGCAATTTCGATCATGTCGTTGAAGGTCAGCTGACGCTCTTCGGAGGTGGTCTGCTCACCGGTACGGATATGGTCGGAGACTGTGCAGATGGTCAGTGCCTTGGCGCCGTACTCTGCGGCCACGCCGTAGATACCGGCGGCTTCCATCTCGACACCCAGGATGCCGTACTTTTCCATGACATCGAACATAGAAGGGTCTGGGCTGTAGAACAGGTCGGCAGAGAAGATGTTACCAACGCGCACGGCAACACCCTTGTTTTTGGCCGCTTGCACAGCATTGGCAACCAGGCCGAAGTCGGCGATGGCGGCGAAGTCGTGATCCTTGAAGCGCAGACGGTTGACCTTGGAATCGGTACATGCACCCATGCCGATCACTACGTCACGCAGCTTCACGTCTTCACGCACTGCGCCACAGGAGCCCACGCGGATCAGGGTCTTCACACCGTAGTCGGTGATCAGCTCTTTGGCGTAGATGGAGCAGGACGGAATACCCATGCCGTGGCCCATGACGGAGATACGACGACCCTTGTAGGTGCCGGTGAAGCCGAGCATGCTGCGCACGTCGCACACCTGCTCGACGTTCTCCAGGAAGGTTTCGGCGATGTACTTGGCGCGCAGGGGGTCGCCCGGCATCAGTACGGTATCAGCAAAGGCGCCATCTTTCGCATTGATATGAGGAGTTGCCATTCTCTTGATTCCTTCACACTAGGTTGAGTTTTATTGTCTTTATTGGTTGCCCGCCACCGAAGTGACGGGCGGGTAAATTACAGGAAGCTGGTACCGTATTCCAATTTCGGCAAACCGTGGTAGGCCGCTATGCTCTGGCCGATATCGGCAAAGGTCTCACGACGACCGATTGAGCCAGCCTTGACCGGCTTGCCGAAGAAGAGCACGGGAATGTATTCACGGGTGTGATCCGTGCCGCCCCAGGTCGGATCACAGCCGTGATCAGCGGTCAGCACCACCACATCGCCATCTTGCAACATCGCGAACAGCTCCGGCAGACGGGAGTCGAAATACTCCAGTGCATCGGCGTAGCCTTTCACGTCACGACGGTGACCATAGGAGGAGTCGAAATCGACGAAGTTGGTGAAGACGATGGTATTGTCACCGGCCGCTTTCACCTCTTCCAGAGTGCGATCCCACAGCTCGGTCAGACCGGTACCCTTTACCTGCTTGGTGATACCCTGGTTGGCATAGATGTCGGCGATCTTGCCGATGGAGACCACCTGGCCACCCGCGTCTTTCATGTAATCCAGCACAGTGGGTGCCGGTGGCAGCACCGAGTAGTCGTGACGATTGCCGGTGCGCTTGAAGTTGCCCTTGCCGCTGCCCACGAACGGACGCGCGATGACGCGACCTATGTTGTAAGGCTCCAGCAGCTCGCGCACTATGTGGCACAGCTCATAGAGCTTCTCAAGACCATAGGTCTCTTCATGACAGGCGATCTGGAACACAGAGTCGGCAGAGGTATAGAGGATCGGCTTGCCGGTACGCATGTGCTCTTCGCCGAGATCGTCCAGCACCTGGGTGCCAGAGGCATGGCAGTTGCCCAGATATCCAGGCAGACCCGCCTTCTCGACGATGGCGTCCAGCAGCGCCTGCGGGAAGCTGTTGTGGTGATCCTTGAAGTAACCCCACTCGAACAGCACGGGCACGCCAGCGATCTCCCAGTGGCCGGAGGGCGTGTCCTTGCCGGAGGAGAGCTCCTGGGCGAAACCGTAGGCACCGACCACCTCGATATCCTTCTTCAAGCCTGCCGGGAAGTAGCCGGAGGCCAGCTCCCCCGCATGGCCCAGACCCAGCTTGTTCAGGTTCGGCAGATTGAGGGCGCCACGGCCTTCAATTTCACCGGCTGCACAGGCCTTGGCAATGTGGCCAAGGGTGTTGGCGCCCACATCTCCGAACTTGTCGGCATCGGCAGCAGCGCCAATACCGAAAGAGTCCATCATCAGAATAAAGGTACGTTTCATGGGTTTTCCCCTTGTTACAAATCAGCCAGACCGATGCGACGGTAAACCTCAGGCAACGCCTGGGGCTGAGTGTCACCGATCTTGACAGCCGCCTGCACCATGCTGGCAGCCTGAGCAAATTGATCGTCAGTTTGAGCGTGGATCAGGGCAATCGGCTTGTCAGCATCGACGCTCTGGCCCAGGCGGATAACGTCGGTCAGACCGACGGCGTAATCGAGTTTGTCACCGGCAGCACGACGACCGCCGCCCATGGCGACCACGGCCAGACCCAGCTCCCGGGTATCCATGGCGGTCACGAAGCCGGCATTGGCGGCATACACAGGGCGCACAATGGCAGCCTTGGGCAGGTGACTGTCATAACGTTCCATGAAGTCGGACGGACCACCGAGCCCGGTCACCATGCGCCCGAAGATCTCGGCAGCCTTGCCGTTGTCGAGCACGGCCTGCAGCTTGCGACGGGCATCGCTGTCGTCGCAGGCCAGATGGGCGGAGATCAGCATCTCGGCGCACAGGCTCATGGTGACTTCGTGAATGCGCGGGTTGCGGTATTCACCGGTCAGGTAACGCACCGCCTCGCGCACTTCAACCCCGTTACCGGCGCTGGAGGCCAGCACCTGGTTCATGTCGGTCAGCAGGGCCGAGGTACGACAACCAGCACCGTTGGCCACCGCCACTATGCTCTTGGCCAGCTCTTCGGAGGCTTCGAAGGTCGGCATAAAGGCGCCTGAGCCCACTTTCACATCCATCACCAGCGCTTCCAGCCCGGAGGCGAGCTTCTTGGAGAGGATGGAGCCGGTGATCATGGCGATGGATTCGACGGTGGCGGTGATGTCACGTACTGCATAGATACGCTTGTCAGCGGGGGCGAGATCGCCGGTCTGGCCTATGATGGCGACACCGGCCTCTTTCACCACGTTCAGGAAACGATCGTTATCGACCGAGGTCTGGTAGCCGGGGATGGCATCCAGCTTGTCCAGAGTACCGCCGGTATGACCCAGACCACGACCGGAGATCATGGGCACGAAGCCACCGCAAGCGGCGACCATGGGGCCCAGCATCAGGGAAACCACATCCCCCACACCACCGGTGGAGTGCTTGTCAACAATCGGGCCGCCCAGGTTCAGGTGATCCCAGTTCAATACCATGCCGGAGTCACGCATGGCGCAGGTCAGGGCAACCCGCTCATCCATGCTCATGTCTTTGAAGTAAACCGCCATGGCGAGCGCCGCAATCTGGCCCTCGCCGATGGTGTTGTTGGTAATGCCCTGCACGAAGAATTGAATCTCTTGGGTACTGAGCGCTTCACCATTGCGCTTCTTTCGAATAATTTCTTGAGGCAAAAACATCCTTCATTCCCTCCGCCGTTGCTAGCGTCACATAAGCCGTTATCCCTGCCCGCGCACCATATGGCGTAGGCATAACAGGGCAAGCCACGCTCGCCCTCTCATCAACTTATTAGTAACCGCTGGTGTTGGCAGGCTTGTCGCCGTGTCCCAGCGTGGCCAGCAAGCTGGCGAGCAGGCTGGAGGCGCCGAAGCGGAAGGTACGGGCACAGACCCAATCTTTGCCGAGGATCTCTTCGGCCATGGCCAGGTACTGATCGGCAACGGCTGCATCTTTCACACCACCAGCCGGCTTAAAGCCGACTTTCGGGTTCTTGGCCTTGATCACTTCCATCATGATGCGGGCCGCTTCCGGGGTTGCGTTGACGGGCACTTTGCCGGTGGAGGTTTTGATGAAATCGGCACCGGCATCGATACAAATTTCGGAAGCGCGACGGATCAGTGCTGCTTCTTTCAGTTCACCGGTCTCGATGATCACTTTCAACAGCACCTTGGTGCCACAGGCTTCCTTACATGCTTTGACCAGATCAGAACCGATCTGTTCATTGCCCGCCATGAAGGCACGGTACGGGAACACCACGTCCACTTCATCGGCACCGTAAGCCACGGCGGCGCGGGTCTCGGCCACGGCGATCTCGATGTCGTCGTTGCCATGGGGGAAGTTGGTCACGGTGGCGATGCGCACGTCGGCGGCACCGAGCTCACGCAAGGTCTTGCGAGCGATAGGGATAAAACGGGGGTAGATGCAGACGGCGGCAGTCAGGCCAGCCGGAGACTTGGCCTTGCGGCACAGGTCGATGACCTTCTGATCGGTGTCATCATCGTTCAGAGTGGTCAGGTCCATCAGGTTCAGGGCGCGTTGGGCGGCCAGTTTCAGATCAGTCATTCTGTTCTCCAAAGTCTCGATTTAATCCTGATTCCAGGGGCGAGCGCCTGCGTGTCGCAGCGCAACCAGCAAGACACGACTCCCAAGGATACGGGAATGGAATTACAGCGCGCCGCACAGGCAATGTAGCTGTAAATAAGGCAAGAGCCCTGTCACTTTCTTACAAAAGTACGGACTTGGTTCCATGAAGACTTGAGAAGGGCCGACAACTGATGACCCGACTTCCCAATCAATTCCATTTGACCGCCAACACCCGATTTGATCGGATATTAGTCATTGCCAGCACCCTGCTGGCAATGCCTATTTCAGCCGAGATACCCCGTGTTTGCAAGCCGGATTTGCCAATTTCAGAGGTACCTCACATCTGGCAAATCCGTTACTGGAACGTGCGTTAAGAGAAGAAACGCGTGAGTATCCAGGAGTAAGCCATGCCCCCCAGATAGACTCCTACGATCCCCATCACCCCTGACAGGACGGGGGGGGCCGGGATCGGCAATTTGAGGAAAGAAAACAACAAGCCAACGATAAAGCCGGCCGCTATCGCCAGTAGCACTTCATGCATATAACCTCCGATTTGACTCAATTTTTATTATTAGTTTAGGAAGGAAAACGGTTGTCACCGCCCCAAACGCGAACGCCACAGCATTTCGCTGTGGCGTTCGTCTTTACCTGAATATCAGGCAAACATTACATGGCTGTCAGTGCCAGGAAGAAGCCTGCGATAGTGGCAGACATCAGGTTGGACAGTGACCCCGCCAATACGGCTTTCAGACCAAAGCGAGCAATGGTACCGCGACGATTCGGTGCCATTGAGCCCAGACCACCCAGCAGGATAGCAACAGAGGAGAGGTTGGCAAAACCGCACAGGGCGAAGGAGATGATGGCCTTGGTGTGGTCAGACATGGGCACGCCATTGATCAGCAGCTCATCCTTCAGATAGGGGGCAAAGTTCAGGTAAGCCACGAATTCGTTCACCACCAGCTTCTGGCCGATGAAGGAACCGGCAACCACGGCTTCGCTCCAGGGTACCCCGATCAGGAAAGCCAGCGGGGAGAACAACCAGCCCAGCAGCAGTTCCAGAGAAAGCTCAGGCATGCCGAACCAACCACCCACACCGGAGAAAATACCGTTGATCATGGCGATGAGGCCGATGAACGCCAGCAGCATGGCACCCACGTTCAGGGCCAGTTGCAGGCCGGCGGAGGCACCGGCGGCGGCGGCATCGATCACGTTGGCAGGCTTGTCTTCCAGATCGCCGTCGGCATTGCTTTCGTCATAGTTGGGAGTCTCGGTTTCCGGTACCAGCAACTTGGCGAACAGCAGACCACCCGGGGCAGCCATGAAGGAGGCAGCGATCAGGTATTCCATCTTGACGCCCATGGAGGCGTAACCAGCCAGCACGGAACCGGCAACGGAGGCCAGACCACCACACATGACGGCGAACAGCTCGGAGTCTGTCATCTTGGAGATGTAGGGACGAACCACCAGCGGCGCTTCAGTCTGACCGACGAAGATGTTGGCAGTGGCAGACAGGGACTCGGTACGGGAAGTGCCCAGTACTTTTTGCAGGGCACCGCCCAGCAGCTTGATCACCCACTGCATGATGCCCAGATAATAGAGAACCGCGATCAGCGAGGAGAAGAAGATGATGACGGGCAGAACGCGGAAGGCAAAGATAAAGCCGCCGCCACCGAACACTTCAAACATCTTGTTGCTGACCAGGCCACCGAACAGGAAGTCGATGCCACTCTGGCCATAACCGATGACGCTGGAAACGGCATTGGATACACCGACCAGAATATCTCGGCCAACCGGGACGTACAGCACGAATGCACCCAGGCCAGCTTGAATTGCGAAGGCACCGCCTACGGTGCGAATTTTTATTGCTTTGCGATTACTGGAGAACAGCACCGCGATAAGGATGAGCGTTGCCATCCCCACCAGACCCATAATCAAATTCATTATTAACACTTCCTCTTTAGTAGCACCTTCCAGCTTGTTAACAGCTTGTATCTCAACGCCATCAATCAAGGGTGCGCATTATACTAATTACGGTGCGACAAAGTAGAATGCTGGTCACATTTTATGAGCATGAAATACGCTAGAGGTCGCCAAATTAGACCGCAAACGATTTTTAGTCGCTCCGTTTTTTATCATGATGCTATCAAGAGTTAATCAGGTGTTAATTTAAGTGTGCCTGAGCGGAAAAGTGTGCAAAGTGGATTCATGTAACACCGCGACAACATGGCCCAAGGGCTGTTGCCGCAATTCGGCCAAGAGTTGTGCAATCTTAGGCAAGTTGGCGGGGGTATTAGGGAGACCCTGCTGACCCTGTAACGGCATATCGGGCGCATCCGTCTCCAGCAACAGGGCCTCCAGCGGCATGTCGCGGATCGCCTCCCGGGTCTTGTTGGCCCGCTCATAGCTGATGACGCCACCTATTCCAAGCCTGAACCCAAGCTGCCAGAACGCCTGTCCCTGTTGCAGTGAACCGCTGAAGGCGTGAATGACGCCACCCCGGGCCGGTTTGAAACGCCTGAGTATTTTTGCGACCGTATCGTTGGCCCGCACCGAGTGGACGATCAGCGGCAACTCATGATCCATGGCCAGCCTGATTTGTGCCTCAAACAACTCGACCTGCCCTTCCTGCGGTACATGGGATCGCAGATCCAGTCCACATTCGCCGACCGCCACCAATCCACGGGGTCTGGCAGCCAATAACGCTTGCAATCGCGTCAGTGCTCCCTGGGCCTGGGTGCCCACATACCAGGGGTGAATGCCCAGCCCGTAAGTGATCTCCGGGTACTGCTCCGCCAGCGCCATCACGCGAGTCCAGTTTTCCTCTCCCACTGCGGGGATGATATACTCGCCCACCCCCAACTGCCGACACTCTGCCAGCAACGCCGCCCTGTCTGGATCGAAGACGGGAAAATCGAGATGGCAATGGGTGTCGATCAGTTGCATGTCGTCCTCACCTGTTTGTCGTACTTGATGGCTCTACTCAATAATGAAACGCTCGAACCATGGCTTTACCCTGATAGAACTGGTGATGGCTATCATAGTGCTGGGGGTCCTGGCCGTAACGGCAATGCCCCGCTTCATCACTATCAAGGATGATGCCCTCAAGAGCACGGTTGCCGCCACTGCCAGCAGCGTCGCCAGCGCGGTGCAGCTGGCCCATGCTGGCTGGGCTGTCCAGACGCAGGATCAGGCACTCTACAATCTGGGCAGCATGGGTCAACGCAACCTCGACATCAACCGTTATGGCTGGCCCGCTGGCACGGATGAGGATCAGGGCCGCAAGGGGATCAATGAGCCTTACGTCCCAGGTCAGGAAGACTACATCTCGGTCAGCAACCAGGCAGACTGCCGCCTGCTGTTTCAGGGGCTGCTGGACAGCAGCTATACCGTCGCCTCGGTCGATCAGGATCCCGAGATCCAGCTCAGGGCCGACTACCTTTCCAGCGAGCAACCCGGCAACCATATAGATGAAGACGGCGAGCCTCACAGCAACTGCCGCTATACCCTGCGCGACTCCATCGCCCGCTTCCCGGCTTACCCGGATGGGTTGAGCTTCGACTACAACAGCATTAACGGGGCCGTGACACGCCATTTTGATTGAATGACGAGGCGTCGGGCTCAGGCTCTTGCTGGTCATCTTCGTCATAACGCACCGGCGTGCAGCAACGCCGGTTCTCTGGGGTGAGTCCCCACTCCTGACACCACGCATCGTAGCGAGCCAACCAGCGTAGCAAGATACCTTTCATGTTCCTTTTCCTCTTTCCATCACGCCATCCGATACTCTGCCCCATTCCCTCTCGCCAACCCAGCGAGATCGGGCCAACGGCATTATGGCGCTCCGGACGGCAACAGCAGCCCCATGCTGATCTCGTCGACATAGCCCTCGTCCAGCCGATACGCCTGCCGCCGTAACCCCTCATCCATGAAACCGCACTTGCGGTAGAGTGAATGGGCCACTTCGTTATGCGCCATCACGCCCAGCTCCAGCCGGCTGACACCCAGCTCGCTGGCAGCCGTGATGAGTGTGCGCAGTAACCGCTCACCCCAACCCAGACCGCGCGCACCAGGACGCAACCCCATCACCACCAGTGCACAGTGGCGATTGCGATGCATATTCCCTCCCAGCAGGAGTGCAAAGCCCTGGACCTCACCGGCCAGACTCAGCAGCCACATCCGCTGATTGCGGCTGGCCTGCATGGCAGCCAGACGCTGGCGCTGCCCCTCGATGTCGGATGGTCTCTCCCCCGCTTCATACAGCATGAAGCGGGTCTCCCGATCCAGTTGCTGAAAGAAGTGATCCAGCGCTGCTGCATCCTCCACGCTGGCCAGACGAATCGTCATGCTTACCCTCCCTGTTTGGCTGCCGCGCCGGATCACGGGCATAAAAAAAAGACTCCATTTGGAGTCGTTTTTTTATCAGAGCCATCTGGCCAATGCAATGGATGGCTGCCTGTAACATCAGACCAGTGACTGCGTCCACGCAGCTGGATAGATCCACTGGCCGCGCCCAGTCCAGCCTTCTGTCAGCCCTTGGCTGGCAGGCTCAGACGGGCAACAGCCTCCACATGCATGGAGTGCGGGAACATGTCCACCGGCTGCACTTCGTCCAGCACGAAGCCCTGCTTGACCAACCAGGCGAGATCGCGGGCCAGGGTCTGCGGGTTGCAGGAAACATAGACCAGACGGCGCGGTGCCATGGCAACCAGCGTCTGCAGCACCGCCTTGTCACAACCCTTGCGGGGCGGATCCAGCACCACCACATCGGCGGTCACGCCCTGAGCGTGCAGCTCGGGCATCAGCTGCTCGGCCTTGCCCACGTGGAATTCGGTATGCTCGATGCCGTTGAGGGCGGCGTTGCGACGGGCATCGCTAATGGCGCTCTCCACCGACTCTATTCCCACTACCTTGGCGGCCTTGCCTGCCAGGAACAGGGAGATGGTGCCGATACCACAATAGATGTCGAATACCGTCTCGTTGCCGGTCAGCTCGGCATACTCGAGGGCGCTGGAGTAGAGCACATCGGTCTGGGTCGGGTTGTTCTGGAAGAAAGAGAGCGGCGAGATCTCGAACTCGAGTTCATGGATCTTGTCGCGGATCACCCCTTCTCCCAGCAGCACCCGGTTGCTCGCGCCCAGAATGCGGTTAGTGCGCTCATCGTTGATATTCTGCACCAAGGTAGTGACTGGCAGATCGCTCAGGGCCGCCAGCAGCTCGGCTTCGAACGGCAGCGCTTCACCCAGGGTCACTAGCACCACCATCAGCTCGCCACTCTTGAAGCCCTTGCGGGTCATCAGGTTGCGCACGCAGCCGGTGTGGTTCACTTCGTCATAGGCGGCAATGTCGTGCTCGCGCATCCAGTTGCGCACCCGGGCATTGAGCACCACGTGCAGCGGGTCCTGCACGGCGCAATCGTCCGCCGTGATGAGATCGTGGGAGTGCTTGCGATAGAAGCCAATCTCGGCACCGACCTCGCAGCCACGCACCGCATATTGCGCCTTGTTGCGATAGGCGAACGGACTCTCCATGCCGAGGATCGGGTTAACCTTGCTGTCACCCAGGCCGACCTGTTCCAGTGCGCTCTGCACCAGTGCCTGCTTGAGCTTGAGCTGGGCCGGGTAGGCCAGCGGGCGCACCTGACAGCCGCCGCACTCTGTGTTGGGGCAAAAATCGGCGACCCGATCGGCGGACGGCTGGAGCAGCTCGGTCACCTTGCCATGCAGATAGTTTGGCTTGACCTCGGTCAGCTCCACCAACGCCTGCTCACCGGGCAGCAGACCTTCGACAAACAGGGGGCGATCGAACAGGCGTCCCTTGCCATCCCCTTTGTCGGTCAGTTCCTGGATCTCGATCTGGTGTTGATGTCCCACTAACGGCATGAGCGGCTCCAAAGGCGTAGAAATAATGATGGGGAAAATGGGGCAAGCCCATTAAGGGTGGCAGAGTTTAGCGGAGATCCTGTCAAATTGCAGGCATAAAAGGTGGGGCAAGGCGCACTCCACTTTTGCAGACATCAAAAAGCCGCCGGCATAACCGGCGGCGATCCTGTCAGCAAGTAACCCGACGCTGTTACAGGCTATAGGCTTTTTCACCGTGGGTGGTGACATCCAGCCCCTCCCGCTCTGCATCTTCCTTCACTCGCAGGCCGATGAGCAGATCCACCAGCTTGTAAGCCACGACCGAGACGGCGCCGGACCAGAGGATGGTGATCCCGACCCCGATGGCCTGGATCTTGACCTGGGCCAGGATGGAGTAGCCTTCCGCGACCTGGTTGGTGACATAGTCCCACACTCCGGTGCCGCCCAGATCCGGACTGGCAAAGACGCCGGTCAGCAGGGCACCGAGAATGCCGCACACCCCATGCACGCCAAACACATCCAGGCTATCATCGGCTCCCAGCAGGCGCTTGAGTCCATGAACCCCCCACAAACCGGCCACGCCGCTGATGAGGCCCATCATCAGGCCACCGCCAACCCCGACGAAACCGGCCGCCGGCGTGATCACCACCAGACCGGAGACGGCGCCGGAGGCTGCACCCAGCAGGGAGGGACGACCCTTCATCATCCACTCGGCCAAGGTCCAGGAGAGCGCAGCCGCCGCCGGTGCCACCCAAGTGTTAATAAAGGCCAGTGCCGCAATACCGTTGGCTTCCAGCGCGGATCCGGCGTTGAAACCAAACCAGCCGAACCAGAGCAGGGAGGCCCCTATCATGGTCATGGTGAGGCTGTGCGGTGTCATGGGATCACGTCCGTAACCCAGACGCTTACCCACCAGATAGGCCCCCACCAGACCGGCCACGGCAGCGTTGATGTGCACCACTGTGCCGCCCGCAAAATCCAGTGCACCATGCCGGAACAGATACCCGGCCGTCGCTGTCGCGGTTGCCGCTGCCTCGGCCGTGGTATAGGCATCCGGACCCGCCCAATACCACACCATGTGGGCCAGCGGTATGTAGGCGAAGGTGAACCAGATCACCGAGAACAGCAGCACGGCGGCAAACTTGATACGTTCGGCGAAGGCGCCCACTATCAGACCGCAGGTGATGGCCGCAAAAGCCCCCTGGAACACCACGTAGATGAACTCGCTGATACCGACCCCCTTGCTGAAGGTCGCTGCAATGGAGTCTGGCGTAACCCCCTTGAGCAGCACCTTGCTAAAGGATCCGTAGACACTGTTGCCCTCGGTAAAAGCCAGCGAATAACCGTAGAGGATCCACAGCACGCTGATGAGCGAGAACAAGGTGAACACCTGCATCAACACGCTCAGCATGTTCTTGCTGCGCACCAGGCCGCCATAGAATAGGGCCAATCCCGGAATGGACATCAGGATCACCAGTGCCGCCGACAGCAGCATCCAGCTATTATCCCCCTTGTTGATGGTCACTCCGGCAGCGACTGGCACCGCAGCCAGCACGATGTCGGCCGACGCGGCCACCACCTCTTCAGCCCAACTGGGGGCGGCCAGCAAGGCGGCAAGCGCCAACAAACCAGTCATCACGAGTCTTTTGAGCATACAGCCATCTCCTTCCCTGTCGTCCCGGCACCTGTCCGGGCTCATTTCCTGATATGAACATCGAATCCGAGAATCCCCACAAACTCACACTCAACACACACACTTGCCACAGCCCTGGTCATGCTTCCTTCATCGGGCAGCGTCATGGCGACATGATTGCTTTAAAGCATAAAACAGGCCAACTCACTAAATTGATTTAAATCAATGCCTTAATGTCCAGCAGGCGGGCCAGCGCACCAAGTTGGAGCATAAGGCTCGCTAACCTGAGCAAGCGCGCACTTCTGCTGTGCAGCGCAACCAGCACGCACCGAAATAGAGCAGATCATAGGCCGGGATGACCGCTGAGCGGCGACTGACACACAGCCAAATGCGGCAAAAACAAGCCATCAAGCCTACACGCGATGAGGATTACCCAAGCAAAAGGGGTACAGAAAAACAAAAGGCCACCCGCAGGGCGGCCTTAAGCCATTGAAATATAAATAGTGCCAGGGTCTCTATCGAAACGAGAAATGACAAAACTGATTGCAAAGGGAAACGTTAGATGTGGATTTTACTTACTACCCGCACCAGTGACGCTGGCTTCAGTACCTTCGTATCAGAGTGGGTATCTCCAACCCCAAGGGGCCGCTACTCCCGGGGCGTTCTTACAGGGGAACCGAAGGTATTGAGTTTGTTTATCGCGCTCACATACGCCATCGCGGCTCCAATCTGACCATTATATTTTGCAGGCTGGTAAAGCAACTCATTAGCCCAAGGCTGAGCATGAGACATTACAACCCGCATGTGGGGAGGTGCCCCATGAACAAGATGACATGCCTGGGTATGCTCGTTTGGTAACAGGTCGGTTCAGTGAGGAAAACGGCCTGTGTGCTGGCCGCTTTACCCTCGGAATTGTTCAGCAAGGCTTTGTGGCGGTTGTGTATCACATAGCCCTTTGTTTTGTGAGGCGTGGCATAGTATCACCCGCCGTGAAGTATTTTACTGTGCTGCGCGGCAGTGGGGCGCGGCCACGGATGTTGTCGGCAATCTTCTCGGCCATCATGATGGTCGGGGCATTGAGATTGCCGGTGACGATCAACGGCATGATCGAGGCATCGACCACACGCAGCCCTTCGATGCCATGCACCCGTCCCTGACCATCGACCACGGCCATGTCGTCTTCGCCCATTTTGCAGGAGCACGAGGGGTGGTAAGCCGTTTCCGCATGCTCACGGATAAAGGCATCCAGTTCGGCATCGCTCTGCACGTCCTTGCCGGGGCTGATTTCGCGCCCGCGATACGGGTCCAGCGCCGCTTGCGCCATGATTTCGCGGGTGATGCGGATGCCATCGCGGAACTCACGCCAATCCTGCTCGGTGGCCATGTAATTGAACAGAATGCTCGGGTGCTGGCGCGGGTCTTTGGATTTGATCTGGATGCGCCCGCGACTGGGGGAGCGCATGGAGCCCATGTGCGCCTGGAAGCCATGTTCTTTCACCGCATTACTGCCGTTGTAGTTAATCGCCACCGGCAGGAAGTGGTACTGAATGTTCGGCCATTCGAACTCGGCGCTGGAACGGATAAACCCGCCAGCCTCGAACTGGTTGCTGGCACCTATGCCCGTGCCCTGAAACAGCCACTGCGCGCCGATGGCGGGCTGGTTCCACCATTGCAGCGCCGGGAACAGCGACACAGGTTCTTTGCAGGCGTATTGCAGATACAACTCGAGGTGATCCTGCAGGTTCTGGCCAACGCCCGGCAAATCGTGGACCACGGGGATCTGCAGTTCATTCAGCAGAGCTGCCGGGCCGACGCCGGAACGTTGAAGGATTTGAGGGGAAGCAATTGCGCCGCTGCACAGCAACACTTCGCGACGGGCGTTAGCGATGTGCGGGGTGTTGCTGTCACCCACCAGGTAGGTCGCACCAATGGCACGCTTAGCGCTAAATAGGATGCGATCGGTCAAGGCGTGGGTGACGATAGTCAGGTTGGGACGGGCACGGGCCTGGTCCAGATAGCCGCGTGCGGTGCTGGAGCGCCGGCCTTTGGGCGTGACGGTACGATCCATCGGGCCAAAGCCTTCTTGCTGATAGCCGTTGAGGTCGTCGGTACGCGGATAACCGGCTTGCACGCCGGCTTCGACCATGGCGTGGAACAGCGGGTTGTTGCCATGCTTCGGCGTGGTCACGCTCACCGGGCCTTCGCCGCCGTGGTAATCATTTGCTCCGATGTCACGGGTTTCAGCTTTGCGAAAATACGGCAGGCAATCCAGGTAGCTCCACTCTTCCAGGCCTTTTTCCTTGGCCCAGCCGTCGTAGTCCATGGCGTTGCCACGGATGTAGCACATGCCGTTGATCAGCGATGAGCCGCCCAAACCTTTGCCACGCCCGCATTCCATGCGCCGGTTGTTCATGTGCGGTTCGGGGTCGGTCAGGTACGCCCAGTTATACCGCCGACCTTGCAGGGGGTAGGCCAGGGCGGCGGGCATTTGCGTGCGAAAGTCCAGGCGATGGTCTGGACCGCCCGCTTCGATCAGCAGCACGCTGACGTCCGCGTCTTCGGTCAGGCGGGTGGCCAATACGTTACCAGCTGAGCCAGCACCGATGATGATGTAATCGAATTCTTGGGGCATAGAAGCTCCTGTAGCCGGATGCACTCCGGAGAAAATGCGATGACGGTTCCCGGATGGCATCCGGGCTACGGGGCGGAGATCACTGTGTAGGGCGAATGACGCTGTTTCCCGCCTATGACAGGGCTTTAGAACACCGAGGTGTAGGCGCCCATTTCCAGCTGCACCGATTTGATCCGCGTGTAGTGCGCCAGCGTGGTCAAACCGTTTTCGCGACCAACGCCGGATTGCTTGTAACCGCCCACCGGCATTTCCGCTGGCGATTCTCCCCAGGTGTTGATCCAGCAAATACCGGCTTCCAGCTTGTGGATTACCCGGTGCGCGCGGTTCAGATCGCGGGTGACCACGCCAGCGGCCAGGCCGTATTCGGTGGCGTTGGCGCGGCGGATGACTTCTTCTTCCGTGTCGTAAACCAGAATGCTCATCACCGGGCCGAAGATCTCTTCACGCACTATGGTCATGTCGTCCTTGCAGTCGGTGAATACCGTGGGGGCCACGTAGGCACCGTTGGCGTATTCGCCCTCGGTCACGCGCTGACCACCGATCAGCAGGCGGGCACCTTCGCGGCGGCCTTTTTCGATGTAGCCGAGCACGCTGTCCATGTGCGCGAAGCTGACCAGCGGGCCGAAGTTGGTGGCGTCATCTTGCGGGTTGCCCAGGCGAATACGTTTGACCCGCTCCAACACCTTGGCTTCGAAGCTCGCCTGCAGCCTGCGCGGCACAAACACACGGGTACCGTTAGTACAGACCTGCCCGGAGCTATAAAAATTAGCCATCACTGCGATATCAGCGGCTCGGTCGAGATCGGCGTCTTCGAAGATGATCAGTGGCGATTTGCCTCCCAGCTCCATTGTCACATCCTTGAGTGATGAACTGGAGGCGCTTGCCATGACCTTTTTGCCGGTCACAGTGCCGCCGGTGAAGGATATCTTTGCGATACCCGGATGCTCGGTCAGCCACTGACCGACTTCACGACCGCTGCCGGTGAGCACGTTAAATACGCCATCCGGCAGGCCGGCGGCGGTGTAGATTTCTGCCAGTTTCAGCGCGCTGAGCGAGGTCACTTCGCTGGGTTTGAAGATCATCGCATTGCCGGCGGCCAAGGCCGGAGCGGATTTCCACAGAGCAATCTGGATCGGGTAGTTCCACGCGCCTATACCTGCGACCACGCCCAGCGGCTCACGGCGGGTGTAGACGAAGCTGGTATCGCGCAACGGGATCTGTTCACCTTCGATGGCGGGGATCAAACCGGCGTAGTACTCCAATACGTCCGCACCGGTGACGATATCGACATAGCGCGTTTCCGAGAGCGGCTTGCCGGTGTCGAGGGTTTCCAGCTCGGCGAGTTCATCGTTGCGCTCGCGCAGAATGTCCACGGCCTTGCGCAGAATGCGTGAGCGTTGCATGGCCGTCATCGCCGCCCAGACCTTTTGCCCTTCGGTAGCGCTCGCTACGGCGCGCTCTACGTCCACCTGGTTGGCGCACTGCACTTTGGCCAGCACCTCCCCAGTGGCCGGATTGATGCTGTCAAAGGTCTCACCACTGCTGGCCGCCACATAACGACCTCCGATATAGAGCTGTTGTTCATTAAATCGGGGCATCTTCGAGTCCTTTTTTGTTGGTTTATGTGGTATCCGGCTACTGAAAATTGTTCGCACTGGTAGTAGTCCGGTCAGAGACTAGCTTATTTTTATTGAACATCCAAGTAACAATAAATTGACATTTATGCATCAAGTAATAAGCTCAGCGCCGTGACTCTCACTGCCATACATCGCCGTAGCCGTTAAGCTGGCTGCAAGAACCTGATCGCGAGTCTGCTGTGGTCTATGTCATTGATTCGCATCGTTTGAGACCCTTCGGTGCGTTCGTTTCCATTGCCTTGGAGCTCACCTCCACCATGACGACTGCCTCTCTCATCACAACAACACCTGAAAAAGTGCGCTTGAATCCGACCGTGTTTTACGGATCGACGGCGCTGATCCTGCTGTTGACCTTGGCGTTAATCGCCTTCCCCGATGCGGCCGGAGTTTGGCTGGGCAAAGCCCAAGTGTGGCTGTCACGCAGTTTTGGCTGGTATTACATGCTGGCGATTGGGGCTTATCTGTTATTTGTGCTGTACGTGGCCTGTTCGCGCTACGGCAACCTGCGCCTGGGGACTGACCACGAACGTCCAGAGTTCAGTTACGGGGCCTGGGCAGGAATGCTGTTCTCCTCGGGGATCGGTATTTCGTTGCTGTATTTCGCAGCATCAGAACCGATTGACCACCTCTACAACCCGCCCGAAGGCGAGCCAGGCACGACCTCGGCGGCGCGTCAGGCGCTGCAACTGACCTTTCTGCATTGGGGTTTACATGGCTGGGCGATCTACGCACTGGTCGGTCTTGCCGTGGGCTACTTTGCCTATCGCCACCAGCAACCGCTGGCCTTGCGCTCGGCGTTGTACCCGCTGTTCGGCGAGCGCCTGACCCGTGGCTGGGTCGGTAATGCCGTGGACTGCTTCGGCATTTTTGTCACCTTGCTGGGGCTGGTGACCAACCTTGGTATTGGCTCGCTGCAAGTGGCGTCTGGTTTTGAATACCTTTTTGGTATGTCCAACAGCCAGGGGGCGCTGCTTACGGTGATTCTGGTGATGAGTGCGGTAGCCACCCTGGCCGCCGTTTCCGGGGTGGAGAAGGGCATTCGCCGCTTGTCCAACCTCAACATCATTCTGTTTAGCAGTTTGCTGGTGTTCGTGTTGCTGGCCGGCGACACCTTGCATTTGCTCAACAGCCTGGTGCAAAACCTCGGTGACTACCTCAACGGTTTGGTACTGAAAACCTTTGACCTCTATGTGTACACCGGCCAGTCCGGCAAGAGTGAAGCGTGGATGGGCTTGTGGACCCTGTTCTACTGGGCGTGGTGGATTTCCTGGGCACCGTTTGTCGGCATGTTTATCGCGCGAATTTCCCGTGGTCGTACCGTGCGGGAATTGGTCTGCGGCGTATTACTGATCCCGCTGGGCTTCACCCTGGCCTGGCTGTCGATCTTCGGCAACAGCGCGCTGGAGCTGGTGATGAACCATAACGCCACCGATCTAGGCAAAGCTGCGCTGGAGCAGCCCGCCATGTCCATCTACCTGCTGCTGGAGCATTACCCCTGGTCCAAGGTGGTGATTGGCATGTCGATTTGCGTCGGCTTTGTGCTGTTCCTCACACCGGCGGACTCCGGCTCGGTGATGCTGGCCAACCTCTCACGCCAGGGGAGTGAACTGGACGAAGATGCCCCGTACTGGCTGCGGATCTTCTGGAGCATGGTCATCACTCTGGTGACCATTGGGTTGCTGTTCGCCGGTAATTTCACCGCCATGCAAACCGTGGTGGTACTGGCGGGATTGCCCTTCTCGGTGGTGCTGCTGCTGTACATGTTCGCCCTGCTCAAGGCGATGAAGTCGGATTTGGCCGCCAGTGAGCAGCCAACGGCGCTGCCAGCCCTGCCGACATAAGGCTGAACCTGTCTCGGGTGACGCAGTGTGCGTCACCCTGACTCTTAGCCGGCTTTTTCCAGCTGCATGTCCAGGTAGTCATAGGCGATCTGCATCGCCTGGCGGGTGTCGAAGCTTTCACCAGACAAGGCCCCGCGCAGCCACAACCCGTCAATCAGTGCGGCAAGTCCACGTGCTGCGGCGCGTGCCTGTGCCTGCGGCAACACCCGGCTGAACTGCCCGCAGAGATTGGAATAGAGGCGGTGATCATTAACCCGTTGCAAGCGGCGCAGGGTGGGTTGATGCATGCTGGTGGCCCAGAACGCCAGCCAAGTCTTCATCGCCGGTCCGTTGACTTGGCTGTCATCGAAGTTGCCTTCAATCATGGCCCGCAAATGCGCGCGCGGTTGATCTGGCGGTAGACTAGCGCGGCGTTCGCGCACGGCATTGCTTAGCGCCTGCATCAGGTGGCGCATGGTGGCGTCGAGTAACCCGTTCTTGTCGCGAAAGTAATGGCTGATGATGCCATTAGAGACTCCAGCGATCCGTGCGATGAAGGCAATGCTGGCATCGTTCATGCCGACTTGATCGACCGCTTCAAGGGTGGCAGCAATCAATTGTGATCGACGGATGGGTTGCATTCCGACCTTAGGCATCTGTTTCTCCGTCTATTGGGGGCCCAGTAATGCGCGCAGTCTAGGCCGGTTAAAATAATGTGGTCAATGTGCGCGTTAAAAACGCGCACCAAGGTAAGTAACCACCGAACAGGTTGTGCTGGATGAGGTCACGCTTATCTGTGAGCTCGATGAGCTCTGGGTCTATGTTGGCAACAACAATAATCGACATTTTTGTATGCCTTTGATACTAAAAGAAAATAAGCTATTTCCTACACCTTAGGTCCGCGCAACGATGAAACATGCCGTCGATTGCTGAACCTGCTTGCCCCCTGCCTGGCGTTATCACCAGTAATGAGTGGAGAGGCTATGCCAGGGAAGTCCCGCGCGAGATAGACCTGACCGGGGAAATATTCACACAACGTATCGAGCGTAACAACCTGACGCTCAGAGTGCGCATAAAGCACCATCAGGTGCTGCATCATACGTGACGCCTGAGCACGCTCACAGCCTCCCGGCGCCCACCGCTGCGTCACTGAATCCGCGCTCTTCTGCTCCCGCCTGCGCGCCTCATCAATAAAATTTTTTGCAAAAGTGGATTACCGCAACTCCATAGGCCCAGACCGCGCCAGATAAAGGATCCGCAGCTTGACGAGGATCTGAAAGGATCGAAAGAAATTGCAGGGTTTTACAGTTTGAAAGGGGGCTGACTAGCGGCGTCGAAAACGTAAGTCGTTGAATGTATTGGGATGGTCGTACTTTCCGTGGGAATTTGAACTATCGGGAAGGATCCGGTTTGCTGCGAGGGAACAGCTAGAAGGCGTTTTGTTTCAGCCAGTTAGGTGTGATGAGGGCCGATTTGATAACTGAAATTTTGAAAGGGTGCAGCGGCCTGGGTGCGCTGGCTGGCCTGCCCCACGGAAAATAGGTTGTCTGTGAAATGTGTCCGGTCACACAGTGGGCCAACAACCAGCATTTAAGTAGAGACCAAATCGATCACCGAAATCTCTGTCGCCACTCTGCCGCCACTTGGTCGCAGAAAAACGTAAGGCCACCCGCTTGGGGGGGCCTTAAGTCATTGAATTCTAAATGGTGCCCGGGGTCGGACTCGAACCGACACGATTATTCATCGGCGGATTTTGAATCCAGAAACTGCGGTTTCACAAGGATAGTACGACTCGTAATACCTTGAATCAATAGGGTTTGAGTTATCTCCAGTTTGCTGTGAGTGAGGCGGGTTTGCACACTTTGCACATTTTTACCCACCGACTAAATGCATTCCTTGTCTGATATAACAGCCGAAATCAGATGGCATAGGTGAGGGCTGACCGTGTGTCCGCTAGTTTTTTGTACTTGTCATGAGAACAGACAAAATCATGAAAAATAAAAGCACCACCATAACGGCGGTGCTTTTTATCTCTACTCACTTGGCTGTTTAAAATCGTTGTAAGACCTTTACTGGACCGAGACAGTGAGCTCAGGATGACCAAATGCAACCAACTGCCCGTTGGACTTGCTGAAATACTGGCCCCAGAAGGTTTCAAGATGTTGGATCATCTTGCCACTGCGGTAGCCGTTCTTGGCATCGGTAGGCACAAAGGCCGCCCCATGCACATAGACCCGCGCACCATTGAAGTCAGCGACCAGATTGGCCTTCTCAACCTTGCTCATCTCGATATCAGGCTGAATGTCACGGATCCCTCGAGACTGATAGAAGCTGCCAAAGTCGCTGTGCTCAAGCATGTCAGACATCAGTAAAACAACATTATCCTTCACTCCCTCCGCAGCCCGGATATCGTCGCCTACCGCCTTGAGGCTAAACAGGATCTCGCTGCGCGGGATATCGGTGGAGGATTTGCCCATGGTCTGCGCGAACCGCTGGCCAAACTGCTGCAACATCTGCTTCGGCTGGGCAGCGAGGCATTGGTCGAGCTTCTTGGCGCTCATCATAGGCACATCACCCACTGTCGATTGGTCGAGTCCTTTCTCCAGCAGTCCTGCATATTTGAGCTGCATGTAGTGGCCTTCCAGATAGGCGGAGAAGGAGTACAGCCGCAACTGATCGCCTGGCTGCAGGAATCGCTTGATATGCTCCCAGGCGGTGCGCTGCAGATCCGGCGTGAGCGGAGTGGTCTGATCCACCACCACCGACAACATGCGACCCGAGGGCTCGGGCTTGAACTCGGTGATCCGGGCCTGTTGATAGCAACTGGTCAGGTCGTTGCGGTCTGCTGCCATAACGGCAGCAGGCAGCAACATTGCCAAAGTTAGGAGTTGTTTCAGAGTTATCACGCTTCCACCTTGTCCAATTGCTGCAGACGACGAGCCCGTTTAAGATCTTCCACTAACGCCCCCTTCTTGTTGGCGACGTATTCCATATCGTCCTCATCGAACTGGGTGAGATCACCCCATGCATGCGGATTAAAACTAGCTACCCTCACCTCCTCGCTGTGAGGCTGTTGAAGGTCAACGTCATGGGCTATCTGTGCCATTTCAACCACTGGAACTACCGTTGCCACTGATGAGACAGATGCGACAGCAACCGTGGCGGGCTGATAGGGCTGTGGGACCGCTTGGGGCTGTGGCGCGTTGGGTCTCGCGCCAAAGACGGTCACCAATTCGTTGAACTGAGCCTTTTGAGCCATCAGTGCAGGATTATTGATCGCGGCGAACCGAGGCCCTGCAACATCAGTGATCGCCAAGATCTTCTCGTTATCCTCAGCATTTATCGCGCCCCTCAAATCATCGATGGTCTTAGTGACGTAATCGACGAGCAGTTTGGTACTGTCCTGGCCGATCGCACGGTTTTTCTGGTTATGCACAATGATCGTCTGCTCTTCCACATAGCGCAGGAAGGTGCGACTGTCTTTGTTATGACTCAGGTCGTCCTTCGTCTTACCGTTCACCCTGAACACCTTGTCCTGCAACGACTGCAACTTCACCAAAGAAGATTGGGCATCTTGAGCAATGCTGGCAGCTTTGGCCTTGTGGCGACGGGCAAACTCGTCAGCACTGTTGTACTTGTGGGTCAACTCCCAGGCACGGCGCGAGTAGGTGCCAGCGAAGCCATGACGGAATGCAAGGAAGGTCGAAGTAAATTGAATAAAGACGAACAACCCAGATAGCACAGCAAAGGTCACCAGCGAAGCCCGATGGATGGCATCAATCTGGTCTTGTGCGGACTTCTGACTGGAACTGGCGGACAACTCTGCCATATCTGATGGCAAAGGAATCTCGTCCTCACCAGACGCAACCGGGAAATCATCAGCATTCTGGATGACTGCGGTCGGATTCTCGACCAGCATTGCTTCCTGCTGGTTCAGGGTTTCGGTTCTAACCCAGAACGCGGCGACGGCCAACCCTATGATAAAGATCCCGTACCCGGCAATGATCGAGAATCGACGCTGCGGCTGACCGTATTTATCGATTGGCACATTGATCCGGTTCAGCAATTGCTGGAAGGGTTTAGCGCCATTGTCGTCATAAGTATTATCGATGGTGGCGTTGAGGGTCTTGGTCATGTCTGCACCATCACGGATCGACTCGTAGGAGAGGATCTTGTTCACTACCCCGTTACGGTAAAGCTGACGGCCTGCAAGCTCGGACAGAGCCAGGGCGATGATTGAGATGACTAACCCTAGGAAAAAAGCGCCAACAATGGCTGTATTGGGGGTCGCCATGGTGAGGGCAAACGGCGCCAACGCATAACCAAAAGCGGATGCTTCAATCACCATCAAGACGATCATCAGCAGCCAGATCCCTAAACCTTTCTCAGACCGATCCGCCTCATCCGCTTTCCCCAGATAATCCATGTTGCGCTTGAAATTCTCTTCTGACGGCTGATGCTCTGAGTAATAGGTTTGATACTCACCGCACACCCCTTTCTCACCAGCATTGAAGCCGACTGCATTGGGGTTATCCTCGGACGCCTTCTCGTTTTCGCCCGGATTCTTGACCCAGGCAGCAATTCGGCCAAACCACGGCATGCGGAGTCGCATCTCCATGTGCCAGTATTTTACTTCGTACCAGTAGACGATGGCAGTCACTACCGCGACCATCAGACCGATCACCAACATGATGATTTGCCAGATCCCAGACAGGGTATGAACAATGTCTTGTATCATTTTTGGAGTCCTTAACGACGCTTGGGCAGGTATTGGGCCACGTAGGCATCACTCTGCTTCGGATAGTAGATTTCGCCTGCAACCGCAGAACCAGATCGTTTGTCGAACACAACGTCCATGCACGACACGGGTGAGGTGGCCTGATTGACGGCAAACACCCGATAGAGGATTTGGGTCTCCCCTTCATAGGTGTTGGCGACCGATTCAATCTTGGCGGTCTGCTTTTTGGATTTCTTGTAGTCCGGGATGAACTGCATCGCGGGCTGCTTAACCACTTTCGCCTCGTCACGCAGTACCGCAACAGGCCCCACCGAGGCAACATGACCATTCACGGCGGCAACCCATGGCTTGCCATTGAGGCCAGGGAAGTATTCTTCAGTCGAATGTTCCACCAGCGGTTGGTCGTTCTCCAGATTCTTAACCTGGCCCTCTACACGGGGCAGATCCCCTATGCAAGAACTGATAGGTGCACTGGCGTAAGCCGGACTGATAATGGAGAAGGTGGGGGTCTTGGGCGCAATGCTACCGGTCAGTGGTGAGGAACTGTCGGTAACCAGATGGCCACCAAAGTCGATGGTTCCCTTGCCCGCCAATTTGATCGCTACAGATTCACTGGCTGGGAGAGCATTATCCAAGTGAGGCTGATTGGCCTGTTTGTCCTTGATGAGCGCCGCAGCCGTGGTTGTCGACTCGGCAACGCTGGCAGACTTAGCGGGTGCGGTCTCAGCCTTCGCCACCTTTTTGGTCACTGAACTGGTAGTGGTAGCCCGTGCGGCCTTGCTCGCAGTGCCGGTACCATGAGCCAAATATTTGGGACTGGCACGTTCCTCACTCACACGCTTGACCAGCAAGGCCTCATTTTGCACCTCGACCAACTCGACCCGGCGGTTCTGTGCCCTACCATCTTCGCTGTCGTTGTTGGCAATCGGTCGGGAAGAGCCTGCCCCCTGGTAGTAGATATCGCTACGAGGCACCCCGGCTGCGGCCAATATCTGGCCCATGGCCCGGGCTCGTTCCTCAGAGAGGCGCTGATTGAACTGAGCAGCCCCGGCAGAATCGGTATGGCCGACCACCAACACCTTCCTGCGTTGATTCTCGGGGAGCTTGGACTGATCTTCCCGCTTGCTGGCGAACTCTTGCGCCACACGGGTCATTTTCCGGTAGCCCTCAGTGGTCAGGTTGGCAGAACCTACCGGGAACATCTGGGCGTACTCTACTGACGCTTCAAGTCCAACGGCGGCAGATTCCTCCCTCTGTTTCTGCTGGTCCTGAGCGGTGGCCAATTGCAGCTCTCTCACCTGCATTTTCAAGCCTTCTTCCTTGGCTATTTTTTGCAACCGATCAACTCGGTTTTTGTACAACAGGCCTCCACCACAACCCACAGCGGCACCGGCAATGGTCCCGAGGAGCACCTTGTCGCTACCACCTTGGGTTGCACCAATTGCAGCGCCAGCAACAGCCCCTAGCAGGCCACCGCCAACACAGCTGACCCAACTATCACTCTCGGCCACTTTCTTGTCGATGGTTGCACACCCTGTCACCGACACGGTTATGGCCATCGCCAGCGCAGTTGGCCTCGCTATAGGCATCCTAATCATTACTTATCCTTTTTTGTTATGTTTACCTGAATAGCAAGATTTCTTGCCAACCCCTCAATTCACCGTGAGTCAGTGGACAGAACTCGGAGTAAAACGCTGATACACGATTCGATGATGGATTCCTGCACATCGGGAATCGTATCGGGACTGGTATTAATATTGAATTGAACAATAAATCACCCGCACTCCATGCCGGTGGTAATATGCTCAAGCAGTGCAACAGATAACTCATTATTTTAATTTTTCAACCAGCCCCCTAGGTAATAGGGTTTCTCCTTGGGAATGAGGGTTTCTCCTTGGGAATGTTTCAGCAAAAGACAGGCTCTCTTATCCAGATCCCCATCGCCTTACCACTGATAAAAACCTTCACAAACAAAGAGACACCAAATGGTGTCCGACGATTAATATCGCGGCCCACATTGTGCCTCATACGAGAACGTAATGCAGCCTCATTATGTTGGTTGCGAAAAGAAATGATCCACAGTAAAACTGAAAGCTTAATCCTTTTAGTTCAGACAATTACAGATAAGTACGCTGGTTATCAGTTAGGTTGCCTTATGGCGTAGTCAACTAGATCCGGACTCTTGATTAGGCCGAACCTCGGGTTTCATGAAACATAAAAATGGGTTCAATCTCCTCGGAGGCTGAACCCATTTCTTACTAAATTAGTAGAAGCTCATACCCCTGCTCCTCAACCTCTTGATAAAACCATGACTGGAGAGCATGGATTTCTTCACGCGTACGCTCCATAGGAATGCGAGCCAGATAGGCCATCCAGAGATCTTCAACTGAGGGGGTCTGGCTCCATTGCTTGGCTTGAAACACTAAAGAACCGATATCATGGATTCGGTTTGGTAAGCGAAAGCCCTCTTGTCCCTTCACACCCTCACCTCTTTGAGTGGCAACAGCCAACCTTCTTCCTTCAGCTGATCCGCCTGTCCGTTTACATCAACGACGCTCCCATCAGCCCCTACCACTCGGTTGGTCCAAATCGCATGACGAACATCTGCAGCCACGGCAGCCTTCAGCATGGAGGCAATAGCTTGAGTGCCATTGTCATGGCCATAAAAATGCCGCGAGAGCACCTTATAGCTGGTCACGCTGCCTGCTGGCACCACCACCTTGAGGTGGGCCAACAGGTCTTTCCAGTTCACGCTACTCATAGCTTCCCTTGCAATGGCTTACCAAATCCCTTGAACAGCAGGTCCAGGATCAAACCCTGGATGACATTGGCCGCTTCGGGCCGAGAGAGGTAGTCCAGCGACATGCCGTTCTGGATATCCATTCGCTCGATCACGGCAGCATCGACTGCCTTGGGATAGTCACCCAGCATGATGGCGTCTCGGGGGTTATTTCGAACCTGATCCATCAAGGGCTGGTTTTCCGCAATCTTGCTGGCCATCCCCTGTAGCCAATCCAGCTTGTCCCCATCGGTCACCTCTGTGCCGAACAGATCGTTCAACTGCTCCAGGATGTGAGAGAGGAAGTCTTTCTTCTCCTCTTTTGCTTTGGCACTGCCGAGCGCCGAAATGCCCTGCAAGCCATAACCGGCAGCATCCTCTTTGAGCTTGAGATCCTGAGTTCGCTTGGCCTTGAGGTTGTAATGGCTCAGCAATACTTGGGAGAGGTCAATCTCGTCCTCCTCCAGTACCTCCTGACGCAACATCGGCAGCAGGTGGCGAGCGAACACGCAGAGCCGCTCCAATGATTCGTCATCAAAGGCGGTGATCTGGGAGACAAACTCATAGAACCGCACATAGCTGTTGAGATCTTTCTTGAAGAGATCCAGCTCACCCCGGGCTTCGGTCGCTTCTTTGACCCGCCGTTCGGCATTTACCTTGTCAGTCGCAGATCCCCCTTCCCGTTCGATGCGTTTGAGCATCTGGCGGCACTCCCGCACAGCCTCACTGGCCAGCTTGTAACGCTTGGTGAACCGCTCGACAGCCGGTTTGATATAACCGGGCAAGGCTTGCGCCCCGCGCTTGGGATCGAAATAGGCATCACTAAACGCCTCCACCTCACTCCAGGTAAAGATGCCCGTCGCTTTCAGCTTGTGGAACAGGTCATAAACCAGATTGGGATCGGAGACGGTATCGAGGGTGGCTGTCTCAAAATATTTCTGGAACTCCTCCAGCACATCCAGCGGGTCATTGACGAAATCGAGCACAAAAGTGCTCTCTTTACCGGGGTAGGTGCGGTTGAGCCGTGACAGAGTCTGAACGCAATCCACCCCTGTCAGCTTCTTGTCCACATACATGGCACACAGCTTGGGCTGATCGAAACCGGTCTGAAACTTGTTGGCCACCAGCATCACCTGATAGTCCTGGGTATCGAACGCCTTACGCATGTCCCGCCCATTGAGCTCGGGGTTCATGTTCCGCTCGTTAAAACTCTGCCCTTCTTCCTCGATATCGCCAGAGAACGCCACCATGGCACGAATAGCACCATAGCCTTGCTCCCTTACATACTTGTCAAACGCCAGCTTGTAGCGCACCGCCTCCAACCGACTCGAGGTCACGACCATCGCCTTGGCCTGTCCCCCCAGGAGAGTGGCCACGTTGGAGCGGAAATGCTCAACGATGATCGCCACTTTCTGACCAATATTGTGCGGGTGCAGCCGCACCCACTTGGATAGCCGGATGCGAGCATTCTTAGCGTCCACTTCCTGCTCTTCGCTACCAGAGATGGCCTCTTCTGCCTTCATGGCGAGTTTGTAGGCAAGCTTGTAATTGGTGTAGTTCTTGAGCACGTCGAGGATAAAACCCTCCTCGATCGCCTGACGCATGGAGTAAACATGCAATGGCTTGGGTTTGTTATCTGGGCCAAGCGGCATCGCCGGGTTCGCTGGGCGGCCAAACAGCTCCAGCGTTTTACCCTTCGGGTTGCCGTAAAGGCGAAATAGCTGATGTTCTGGCTGCCGCCACGAGCGGCCAGCGTCATGTTCATCACATCTTCGCCACTGAGCTCCTCTTCCACATCCAGCTGCTCGGCCATCAAGACTTCACGCAACTGGCGCGCAGTGCTGCCGGTCTGGCTTGAATGCGCTTCATCGGCAACCACCGCAAAGCGAGAGCCTTTCAGCGTGGTCGATTCCTGAATGGCCTTGAGTACGTGCGGGAAGGTTTGAATGGTGACGATGATGATGGGCGTGCCACTGGCCAGAGCCTCGGTCAGCTGTGCCGACTTGGAGCCATCTCCCTCTTCGCGGTTGATGCGGCTCACCACCCCATCAGCATGGTCAAACTGGGCGATAGTCTCTTGCAACTGGCTGTCGAGCACCGTTCTATCGGTAATCACTATCACCGAATTGAACAGCTTCTCCCCCTTATCCAGGTAGAGCGAGGCCAGCTGATGAGTCAACCAGGCAATGGAGTTAGATTTGCCTGATCCAGCCGAGTGCTGGACCAGATACTTCTGACCAGCCCCCTCCTGTGCCACCGTGGCCAACAAATTCTGAACCACTTTCCACTGGTGATAGCGAGGGAAGATCATCGTCTCTTTCTTGTTCTGCCGCCCCAGCTCATCCTCTTCCACCTTGACCTCAAGGTGCAGATAGCGGCTCAGTATCCGCAGGAAGTTATCCGGCTGCAGGATCTCTTGCCACAGATACCCAGTGGCGATGCCCTCTTCTCCATTCACTGACAAGGGCTGATCATTGCCCGCCCCACCCTCATGGGTGCCCTGATTGAATGGCAGGAAGAAAGTCGAGTCGCCCGCCAACTTGGTGGTCATCGCCACTTCGAACTGATTCACTGCAAAGTGCACCAGCGCCCCGCGGCGAAAACTCAGCAGTGGTTCATCACGCCCATTGGTCTTGGGCAAGCGATCTTCGCGATACTGCTTCTTGGCATTCTCCAGCGACTGCTTGAAGCAAGATTTGAGTTCCAGTGTCGCTACCGGGATGCCGTTCAAAAAGAGGGTCAGATCGATACGGCCATCATAGCCATGGGGGCTATAGACCAACTCGGGTACCACCCGCAACCGGTTGGCTTGATAACGAGCCAGCAACTCGGGATTCAAGTCATGATCCGGCTTGAAGCTGGCCACCTTGAGTCGATGGCCGCGATCTTCAATCTGATTACGCAGCAGCCACAGGGTTCCCCCTTCACTGCGTTTCAACTGGCGCACTGCACCATCCAGCAGATGACGTTCTGGTTGCTCGCCATAGGTCTTGCAGAACTTCTGCCACCCCTCAGGCTGGCTCTGTTGCACAAAGGCGATCAAATCTTCCGGGTAGAGAGCTCGCTCTTTGTCGTAATGAGCCGACTCACCCACCAGCCAACCCGAAGCGGCCAACTGCTCGATAATATAATTCTGAAACACAAGCTCCCTGGCTTTGGCATCCATACTCATCAGTTTTCCTCAAATGCTTTCATGATGAACGGTTTTGCTTTCTCCAAGTCATCCACAACCCTCAAGGTCAACTCCAAGTCACCGGTTCCCCAATGGCCAATGTCACTTACATCGCGACTGAATCCCTCTTCTATATCTACTGTCTTCGGATCGAGCTTAAGCAGCAGCTGCAGCTTGGGATCTTGTTTAGGTAGTACGATAACAGAGACGAAATTCTTAAGTCGCCTGAAGGCTCCATACAACTTGAGTTGTTTGTAAAGTACGTCATCCCCAAGACTGGATGTAAAATCCACAACCCCTTCATAGAGCAGCCTCAACGTTGGTGGCGCAAGCTCTAGCTGCTCGAGATGAGTCTTCATCCCGTAAACCCCTTTTTGCTTATCAACTCTAGTTTGAGCATTCTGCTCGCTTGCCTGGTATTTAACGAACTGACTTGATGCCGCTACCACGTTAACCAACTCAAGCATCAACAAATCCTCAGCAAACAACTTGTACCGTAGCAGCTCGATATTGCGGTTTATCTGCTGGACTGCATGCTCGTCATATTTGGTGAAATCACCGGCAATACAGAGTAATCGAGTACCTTCCCATTCGATACTTTCGGAGACAACTGATCCAAGCGTCTTCATCACCAGCAATTGAAACTCAGCCTGATGATCGAGTAACCAATCAAGGTAGAAGAGCCCTTGGTTGATGACATTCTCGTTGCTGTAACGCTTGTACTCGATAATTACTGGACAACCATTTTCATCGAGACCTAACGAATCGATACGGCCCTTATGGGTTTTACCTGTGTTGTATTCACTGGCTAGAAAACGAATCCCTAGAAAGGATTCCATGTGGTTTTCAATCAACTGCTGCAACTGTTTTTCGACCACTGCAGCCTTGCCCTCCAACTCGCTCACCCCCTGGTGGCCATAACGAAACAATTTGATGTCGCTCATGCGGCTACCTCATCCGCTGGCGGTATCCAGCCACGCAGATCTATCTTGCCGGTGACAGCTGCGGAAATCAGGGCTGTGCGGCGTTCTTGGAGAAGTGAATACTGTTGTTTAAGCTGGTTATTCAAACTATCAAAAGTACGCAATCTTGTTGTTACATACTTTAGGATACCACCCACTTCATCAATCGGAGGAAATGCAATGGGTAGTTCTTTAACCGTGCTTTGGCCAATATTCTGCATCGAATCGCTAGCACCAGAGGCAGATAACTCGATTTGACCTCTATAAGCTAAGGTGCCGAGTAATAAAGCTATAAACTCTGGGCTGACATCAGATGATAATTTAATACGATATAATTTATCGCAAAGTAAAAGCTGATCATAATCAGCATCAACGACCGCTGCACTACCCACTAACTCACGGGTATTCGCTCGCGACATCAATAACTGACCTTTTTTCAAACGATATTCTGCCTTAGGATCTAAATCTGCGGGTAACGCTTTATGTTCCCCCGCTCGGAATATGCCACCATTGACACAACCAACTTTCATCACACCAAATTCACCCATTTCAGCAAGGCGAGCCTCACATTGAGGTGACCAACCTTGCTCCATTGAAATAATGTGATGTTTAAGCCTCCGGATGTGCCAATGCTCTGGCACTTGACCGAGCCACTCAACACCGGAGTCTTTCATTGGAGCATCGGGGTTCATACCCTTGGTGACGGCGTGGGAGATCACCGCCTGCCGCTTCTCTTTGAGTAGCTCAATCAACCGTTGCTGCTGGACAATCAACCGATCAATCCGGGCGGTTTCGTAGTCGAGAAAATCGGATATTTGTTCGCATTCTGTCTCTGGAGGCAGAGATAACAACAAACTTGCGATCTGCTCAAAATTTAGCCCCTCTCGAGCAGCACCGGTCTGAGCATTATCAATTTGTGCCTTAGTTGGTTGTGCTTTCACAGCCCAAGAGACAAAACGAATAAGCTCACCTTTATTCAAACGAATAATACAAACATGCTGATTGACGTTTGCAGAACCGATTCCTAGCGGAACGATACATGTCCGGCCGATAGATGCCCCAGTAATATTTATCAATATGTCCATCGGCTTGACACGTGAATGTGCCATTTCAGTATCAACATCTGGAGTAATATGGACAACATCATCTAAACGCAAACCATCGTCATAAACATTTTGGCTTCGAAGAAAGGTAATACCTTCATCGACATATACTGTTGCACCACCAGATGGTGTCTTACCACTACCAATTTTTGTGGCCAAAAAACCCAGCTTTATGACTCGCCAATCAGTAGGCAAATACCCCAACCACTCAACCCCCGAATCCTTATATTCCGGATACGGCTGATACTTGGTCATATTTTTATTTTCGGCAGCTATCATCTCTGCTCTCCTTGTTGTAATACCTGTTGCCAGAAGGGATCTTGCTGCCAGTTCACCGGCATTCCCATATGGGCTAGGGAGATATGGGGGTATTTGGCAAATAGGGCGAGCAAACGAGATGACCAGGCACTATCCGGGCTAACTCTGGCCAACAGACTCTCGATGATCACCAGCAAAAAATAGAGACGTTTGCGACCATTAAGCTGTTGCTCAGCATTGACTTGCAGTCCCTCCGATACTGCAGCCAATCGTTCAGCACTCTTTCTCGGCCAAAGAGGGGCCGTACCGAGTTCCCGATTCCAGACGCGGCTATGGTGGGCACACCAGTTACGCAAATCTGAGAGCGAGCGAAACCAGGACTTCAACACGGTATAGGGCCAGCCGAAGTGACCAGAAATATCCTTTTGCACCTCAGGTGATAATAGATTGGCAAAGAGGCAGGAGATTTGAGCAAAGGTCAGCAGCTCCATCGCCATCCAGATTGGCGGCTCCTGTGGTGCATCTGGATATCGCTGCCTATAGTGAGCCATAAAATGTTCCATCTTATGACCCTGAGCTTTCTTTCTTAGCTCCGCCAACAACCAGCCGTGATCATAGCGACTATCAAACAGAGTCTGATCTAGATAACAGAATGGGTCCTTGTAATGGGTTGCCAACACTTCTGTTAACCGGGCTCGCAGTGCGACTTCCAACCGCTCAATCGCATCAAGCAGTAACAGGCGAAGCTCCCGATCAAACACATAGAGCTCAAGGACTTGCTCAAAATGAGTACCGTCGATAAAGCGATGTTCATCTTGATCCGGCCTGTAAAAAGGTCGGGTGTAGGCGCTGAGCCGAAAGTAACTGATATTGGCCAGATAGTGGCGAGCGCTTGCCTCATCAGTAATCAGGAGGCCGCGTTCGGCAAGCAAGGCCAACTGTTCATCCAGCGACAGAGGAGGTTTAGGGTAGCTGTTCACTGAAATCTCCAGCTCATTGCGACACTGTAAATTTCAGGCATAAAAAACCCGCCAAAGTGTGCATCGTTGAGAGGCATGGCGGGTGTGTTACCCGCGATACTAGATATCGGACGTCCGATAGTCAATCTCTTTGCGTCATATTGCGTGCTATTGCGCCCAACTGTGTCAGCTATATCTGAGTGGCCTGTATGAGTCGCCATCATGAATGCACCTCCGCCAGCAATTGCATAATCTCCTTGGCTACCGCATCCAGATCGGCATCGATGGCCGCCAGCTCGCGGGGCGGCTGGTACTTGTAGAAGTGGCGGTTAAAGGGGATCTCATAACCGACCATGCCAATCTGACCATCCAGCGGATCGGTTTTGCTGGTGTCGATCCAGGCATCCGGCACATGGGGTAGAACTTCTCGCTTGAGGTAGTCATAGATGTCCTCCCCTAGCGGCACATTCTCGTTATCCCGCAGATCCGGGTTGGCTTCCGGCTCCCCCTTGGCTTTACACACTTCGGCAGCATCGTCCTGCTCAGCAAGATGGCTCACCAGCAGCTTGAAGGCAGGAGCAGGCAGCTTGACCTCCCCCAGCAGCTTGGTCAGCTGCTTTTTGAACTTGTCGCGTGAGAGCAGTTTGGCCTCAGGAAACTGGCCCAAGGCAGTCAGGATGGTGGACTGCAAAGTGCCATCGAGCTTGGCCCATCCCTTGTCGGCAGTGAGGCTGGCAAGACGCTCGGCATCCTGCAGATAGAACGCCAGTTTAAGCGGTCGTTCAATGGTCAGACGACGATAGCCAAAGGCGGTGGTGGGGAAGATCTTGGCGATCGGGCTCTCTTCGTAGCGGCTATAGAGGCTAACGATCTCGCTTAACGCTTCATCGCTCAGCTGCTTGCGCTTGGAGCCCAACGATTTACGCATCGGGCTGTGCATATCGCTGGCGTTGATCAGCAGCACCTTGCCCTTACGCTCGGCCGGTTTGTGGTTGGAGAGCACCCAGATATAGGTGGCAATGCCGGTGTTGTAGAACATATCGGTGGGCAGGGCCACCAAGGCATCCAGCAGATCGTGCTCAAGGATATAACGGCGGATCTCGCTCTCGCCACTGCCCGCCCCACCGGTAAAGAGCGGTGAGCCGTTGAGGATAATCCCGATCTTGGAGCCCACACACTCGGCCGTGGGTTGCTGCATCTTGGCGATGAGGTGCATCAAAAACAGCAAGGAGCCGTCAGATACCCGTGGTAAGCCGGGGCCAAAGCGGCCGTTAAAGCCTTGCTTGGTCGCTTCATCTCGCACCTGCTTTTCGACCTTCTTCCAGTCCACCCCGAATGGCGGGTTGGAAAGACAATAGTCGAAACTCTTGTAGGGCAACTGGTCATCAGACAGGGTATTGCCCAGCTTGATGTTGCTGATCTCCTGCCCCTTGATCAGCATGTCGGCTTTACAGATAGCGTAGGACTCGGGGTTGAGTTCCTGGCCGAAGGTAGCCAGCCGTGCGGCGGGGTTCAGCTCGTGCAGATACTCCATGCCGCAAGAGAGAAACCCACCGGTCCCCGCCGTGGGGTCATAGATGGAGCGCACAATCCCCGGCTTGCCGAGCGCCTCGTCATCACCGGCAAACACCAGGGAGGTGGTGAGCCGCACGATATCGCGAGGGGTAAAGTGCTCACCGGCGGTTTCGTTGGAACTTTCCGCAAAGCGGCGGATCAGCTCTTCAAACACCAAACCCATGTGGTAGTTGTCTACCGCTTCCGGGGAGAGATCCACGTTGGCAAAGGAGCGAACCACCTTGTAGAGCAGGTCGGCATCTTCCAGCAGGTTGATGCTGGCATCGAAGTTGAAGTGCTCGAAGATCTCACGAGCATCCTTGGAGAAGGCCCGCACGTAGGCATCCAGGTTGTCACCCACATGGGTTTCACCCAGCTTGGCCAGTTCCAGCGGCGAACTGTTGTAGAAGGCGTGGCCGCTGGCATTGAGCAGCAGCTTCTCTTTGGCCAGCTCCGGCATGGTTTTGGTGGTATCCACCATAGCCAGCACCTGGGTCTTACTCGGTGCAAGCACACACTCAAGACGACGCAGCACGGTAAAGGGCAGGATGATGCGGCCATACTGGGACTGTTTGAAATCACCGCGAAGCAGATCGGCAACCGACCAGATCAGGCTAGCCAGGGAAGAGATATTGGTGGTCATCAGGATTCTCAAAATACGGGGAACTGCCGAGGCATATTCAGGACCAAACGGAAATGCGGGCAGTTTACCACAGGGGACATGGTGTTTTCGTGAGCCAGGCTGTTTGGTGAACCAATACCTCTCTTGCTTCTCACCGTCATCCATCGCCCCCTTTCGATACAGCAAGGTTCAAGGGCGCTCTGCAAATGATCACTCGTAACGGGACAAAGGATTTTGCATTTTGGGGGGGCAGTCGAAGAGGCGTGTGCGATCGCCCCTACCAGCAATCCCTTGCCAGGACTGGGCTTGCGGTGAATTAGGGGACTGGTGACTACAAAAAACGATCCTGGCTAGCCAGAAAAGCGATCGCCGAGAGCAGAGAAAAAGGATCGTTATGCAAAACGATCACTTTTAATAAAAACCTTTATTTTACTGTGTGTTACCACGATTTGTGACGCGAGTAAGCGATCCTGCTTTTGCATCAGAACCACTCTGCCAAAAGTGATCGCTTTACCGTATTTGGGGACGTAAGCTGGGCTGTAGCACAGCATTATCATTGGCTTATCACAACCACATGGCCACGCAGGGCAATAATGATCGCCTGTAACACAAAAAGTGATCATTTTAGGGATGATCACTCCGGGATGATTTCCAACTCCCAACCCCATGGCTCATTTGGTGAGCCCCTAGGGTATGAGGCGAAACGCCAACCCAACGGCTTCAACACTGTGTTCAAGCGACGGAACACCATCCTGTGATTTGAATGGCTCAGGTTGTAGAAGTCAGTCAGCTCCTCACAGGTCACGCCGGGATCTGTTGCGACGACCAGAATGTAGGCATGGTGCGGGTGCCACTCCATTGCAACGACAAGAGCAGCCAAGTGATTAATCGGCCCCAGCTTGGCTATGGCATGGTCTCGCTCTGCTCGTTCCATCAATCGACGGTTAGACTGCCCGACATTCCGAGCCCAGGCATTACGATACCGAAAAATGTCCTCAACTCCTGGCGCAGGTTTACATAATCGTTCTAACTTCTTGCGTTGGCGCTCTGCTCGTTTTTTCTCCTTTAGCCGCTGCTTTTCCTCTTCCGCTATGTCTTTGGCATACATCTTCAGAACTTCGTCGATCATTCGCTTCTGCTTCACGTTGGGCTTGGTGGATCATCATTGGCTTGGCCCGCTAATCCCCCTGAATTGTTTTACCGCTTTTTTGCTCCTACCCAGCCTACCTCCGTGGCAGGCCTTACCAAGACTGGCTTGAAACGTGTAGGGTTCAACATTCATTCCCTACCCATACCCTACCCCGGCAGCAAGATCTCATCCGTTTGGTTAATCAGAACAGCGTAGATTTGCAACCAAGCCAAATCAGCCATGACGGTAGGGATAAAGATGACCAGTAGGGTTTGGGTAGGGTTAGAGAATACTCACCCTACCTCTTTACATCCCTTGCCTGGCAAGGCTTTCAGCTGTGCCGGGTAGGGAGGGTAGGGTTTGTAGATGAAAGTCCTACGTATCATCAGGTACAGCGGCCAAGATCATCATTCTGTCATCACTGTTCCGTCATTACTGATCGGCATAGACAGCTTGGGGTAAGAACATCTCCGCTACCTCGGTCAACATAATGTTGGTTTGTGACTTGCCCTTGATCACCCTGCTGCAGTATTGGCGGCCATACTCTTTGGCTGCTGCCTTGAGCGCACGGCTAAAACCTTGAACTGATAGCGGGCGCCCCAGGCCGTGATACTCCATGAAGGCAAGGTAGGCATGATAGAGATAGCGCCGGGGTTCCCGTTTGATCTCCGGATTACCACCCATCATCAATCCCTTGGGTTCATCCAGAAAGAGCACCATCCCACAAAGGTCGATCACGGGGTCAGTGGCTCGTTTGATGGTCAAGGCGTCATCAGAGTTACGCTGTTCCAACAATAAATGACGGGCATTCTCCGGCTCAGCGAACTGGGCTAACAGATGGCGGATCACCACCGGCAACTCGGCGGCAATCTTGTCGCCGAGCAACGGGTCTTTATCCGCTTCGGCAACAACCCGGTCAAAGGTAAAGATCACCCTGCGCCTTGAAACTCCCCCATTGCGTTCAGTAATGACCATGGGTTCGTTATTGGTTGCCAGCACAACAGCCTGGATGACAGTGGCAAATTGTTTCTCATACTTCCCATCGATCTCGACCAGATCTCCCCCGGTAATCGCTTTGATCCCACTGCCATCACCTATGTATTTGGGCTGATCAGGCAGCACAATCAGCCGTTTATCGACAAACTGGTAGCGACTTTTAGCGTGGTCCAGTGAGGCCATGTTGCCGGAGCCAGTGTTCCGTTTTCCACCAGCTAACAGGATTGCCACATTGGCAAAGATGCTCTTGCCGCTGCCCCCCTCACCGGTAACCTCAAGGAATAGCTGCCAGTCATAACGGTTTGCCAGCACCATATAGAGGGCGGCATTGATGCGAGCCATCTTGGGGGCGTTGTTATCGGCGGCATGGCATAACCACCTAGTGAAGTTGGGGGCATCCCGATCGAGACATTCATCAACGAGCGGCGATGCATAGTTGATACCGTTATGCGTGAGCAGTCCATCACTAGGCGAATGTGGCCGAAACTGGCGAGTTGCCATGTCATAAACCCCATTAGCAAAGCCGATCAGCTCTTTGGTGGGCTGGCCCATGGTTGGGATCATCAGCTTCATCGTGGAAACTGTGGCGGCAATACCTTTGTCACTGAACGGAACGCCATGCTCGGTAAAGATGGCTGCCATTTCGCGGCGCAGCTCGGTATCTGTCCATGGCGTCCATAGGCTGCCGTCATAGCGATAGACACGCTCGGCCTCAAGGCTGATAGCAACTTGCCCCAATCGTTCGACCAGCAATACAGCCCGCTGACTAGCACTCATCTTGTCGATCATGGTGGCTGGCGGCTCATGCCCCCGTTGGGGCGGGTTCACTTCGATCTGCCAGAGTTCCTCTCCCTTCTGGCTGGCGTTTTGGTTTTGGCTGGAAGCCGGTATGGTGCTGGCGCTCATGATGGCCTCTTGTGTCTTACTCAGCCCATGAGCTTGGTGGTAATCGTTCCAGTCCCCGGCCTCTGGTGGAAATATTGCACGCCCGCCCACGGCCAGTGCTGCTTGCTCAGTCTGGTGCTTGGTAGTGCCATTACGCTGGCCTGTTGCATTATCCAAGTCGTGATCACCACAGATAATGATCTGGGCGTCTGAGTGCTGGCTTCTGGCAATCTCAGCCACGTTCATCAGATTGTTGGCTGTCATCGCGCAATAGACCGTTGCCCCTGTCGCCTGCTGGACTGATAGCCCGGTGGCGTAGCCTTCCACCACGGCCACCAGCGCCCCACCATCAATGCGATGGTATACACCAGCCTTACGGCAACCACCCAAGGTGTGTTTCAAACCATCTTCGTTGCGGATTAGCTCCACGTTCACCAGCGCCCCTGCATCATCGAGCAAGGGAATAATCACGCTACCGACAGGAAACTCCTCACCGTTTATCGTCTCCTTGGAGTTGCTCATCGAGATCTGGTGCCCCACAAAACCTTTCCTGGATAGGTAAGCACTACCACCAAACGAATGCGCGTTCATGATACGACTGGCGCGTTTTGCCGCCCTCTTGTATCCATGTTCCCTCTTTCGGGCTACCTCTTTGGCCTTGGCCTGTTGTTGCTGGTGGATGCGCTCCCGTTTGGCAGGATCTAGCCCACCGGCAGCCAACCCCACCATAGGCGCTATCAACTCGGCGGCCTCCTTGGGGCTCTTGCTCGTCACCCGACATACCAGTTCCAACCCATCCCCGGCGCCGCACTGGCTACAGATGAAAGTCCCTCGTCCTTCCTTGTCATCGAGTCGAAAGCGATCTTTGCCACCACAGGCAGGGCAGGGGCCATGCTTGCCATGACGCGGAATGTCGAGGCCAAGACCCGCCAGCAAATCCGGCCAGTGCCCTACAGCTGCGGCGGCCACATCAGAAACAAACCTTACAGTGCTCATACCTCGCCCCCAACCAGAGCGGCTACCAGCTCATTGAATGCCCGCTCGTCTAAGCCTGCCTTCATTTGGCGAGCATAGGGGCGAGTTACAACAGCCACGGCCCGTTGGCTTTGCTCTATAAAAACGGATCTCGCTTTTCGGCTGGTGAAGGCACTCAATACTCCGACACGGGAGCGTTTGCCGGTTCTGGGATTGGGTGGTCCATAGAAGGTTTCAGTCTGGCTATCAGCGGCCCATGCAAAATAGATCATCGCTTGCCCTCCGAGTCAGAAGAAAGAGCATGGATCTCGGCCAGCAAGCCTTGATGGCCTTTATGGATTAATAAGTGAACTTTCATGTTAAAATTACCTCGCACTCACTGGCTCCTTGGTCGCCAAACTGTCAGAGTCAGTGAGTAATCCGAAATGCCCTTACTGTCGCAGGTAAGGGCTTTTTTTCATGTTTTCCCCATGGGTTTGCACACCATGTTTGCCTATATCCGATAACAGATGGGTTCCCTGCGGTTTAATCATCCGTCGGGTGTTGTTCAGGCAGTCCACCAGCCATCCACAAGCTGAAGAGTTTGGTATTCACAAACATCCGCTTGCCGACAATTCGGCAGCAACGTTCTAAGCCGGGCTTCTCTGCTCGCTTCCAAAACATGGCCTTCAGTGTGGGATAGTTAAATTGGGGGTAGCGCTTGGGGATTTCGGTCACAGGCAGCCAGTTGTTTAGATCTTGACTGATTGCGATGAGGTTGAGGTCTTGCATACTGCTTATACTCCCTTTCCTATTGCTCTTAATGTTCTGCGGTTTGGTCGGGGAGTATTTAACGCGATGTGATAGGTTTTATTTTAGAACAGAAGTCAGCGAACTTCTGTTCTTGACTTTTATTCGTCTATTTGCTTAGCAGCACTGACGACGTTTGAGGGGGTTACCCCCCAGGCTTTGGCAATAAATTGAGTCCATTCCTGAGCCATCGTTTTTGTCTCACATTCTATTCCTAAGGCCATTAACTTAATCTTCGCGGCCTTTACTGCATCTGGCTGTGCCATTCGATTAATTGCTTCAATCTGGATATCACGCCGAATTGACGCGATTGAAATCTCTAAACTCGAGATCTCATCTCGATACCATTCATCATAAAGGTCATTACATTCCTGTTGGCAAAACAAGTCTGTGAGCCTGTCCTCCAAGGACTCCAACGTCATTTCCAGAGCAGTCTTAGGGCGCTCACTGGAACGATGACCCTGCCGGGTGTACTGCTTTCCCCAAGGCCTTCCCAGACACGGATTGATCAGCGCAATGTAGAGGGCTAATCTCATTACTGTATCTGCAAGCTCCCCCTCATTTATCTTTTTTAGCGGTACTTTAAAGCCCTTTCTCGGACCGAAACCTTGGTAATGCTCATAGGCCTCCACAGCTAACAATGGGATGTCATCTTGCTGGGGAGAAATTCTATTTCTCGTACAGATAGCAGCCACCAACTGATCCGCAGCACTAGGGTCAGTTACACTTTGCGCAAGGCAGCTCAATTCCAACTTGAGGCGTTCATCAGTCCACCCGATTTTCCTTAGCTTTGCGCTATACCCCATCGCCCTCTTAATCGCCTTCCGGGTGACCATCAGACGAGGAGTTTTATTTTCCCAGCTCCCAATATGACATTGGTCATTTTGGCTCTCGACCTCATCATCGGATGTTACTTTTTTTGCTGTGATATCGATTGATACAGAGTCTAATAATTGACCATCTTTTGTAATGGCCAGCCTCGGGCAGCCATTTGGGGAGAAGTATGGTATGCCCTCCTCCTCATTAACGATGATGGGTTCATCATCTGGTGATTTTTGCCATACAACCAAACCCTCCAGAAAATCACTGCTTATATATTGATCACTCATCTACTGTACCCCAGACAAACAAAAGCCCCCCGCATCAATAGATACGGGGGGCTAAGGCTAACATATTCAAAATATCTAGGCGGCAAGGCCGACTTGATTAACCACCCATCAGATTCCCAAATACCCGCTCTGTGAGCTTGGCCGTGTGGGCATTGCACAGATGGGAATATCTTTGAGTCATGGTGATCGACTTATGGCCTAACACCTCTGCGATCTCCAGAATGCTGGCACCATTCATCGCCAACAAGCTTGCACAGGTATGCCGAAGGTCATGAAAATGGAAATCAGAGAGCAACGCAGCTTTCTTCGCTGCCTGCCAGTGGTAGTCAAACTCGGTAAATGGTCGATTTAGGCCAGAGGGGTGAGGGAAAACAAAGCTGGCACCAATCTCGCGAAACTTTGAGAGCTCAGTAAGCAGATCAGCCGTCAGAGACAGAACCCTCTGACTACCATTCTTGGTCACCGCCAAATGAGCTGTTCGCGTGTTGAAGTTGATATCTGACCATTTGAGGCCTATCAGCTCGCCCCTCCGTGCTCCTGTGGTCAACGCCATATGAACCAACATATGAAGTCGCTCCCACTTGCTCGACTTGGTGGCCTTCATCAATCGAGCAAGTTCATCTGTCGACAAAAAGCGTGTGCGAGCATTGTCTTCCCGCTTCTGTTTCACTTCCAGGCAAGGGTTCACTTTGAGGTCATAGCGATCGCACATGTAGGCAAAAACCGCCGACAACGCCGCTTTGTACCGATTAAGAGTCGCAGGTGCTTTCCCTTCCGCCTCCAGAATCGAGATGGCGTTCTTGATCCGCTGGCGGTGGACCTTGTTCAACGTCTTGTCGCCGATATGCTCAGCCCACCAGCTCAGACGCTGGGGCACAGACTTGTCTCGTCCCTTGTGCTGTTCAAGGTACTCATGGATAGCTTGTTGAATGGTGGTACTGGTGAGGGTGACGTTGGTTAAGGCATCTGCCAACTCGTCAGATACAGTGATCTGAGCTAGGAACTGCTCTGCGTCTTTTTTGCGGGTAAAAACTTTGGATACGCGGTTGCCGTTACGCATGAACTGAACGCGATAGGACTTGCCGGTTTTTCGAGTCAGAACTTGGATGCTTGCCATTGGTTGAAACCTCTTGCACATATTTGCACATGAATGAGTGTTATCAACCGCAGAAACTTTGAGCAGGAGCGCTCTTGAGCGCTGTAACCTGTTGACCAAACAGGGAAAATAATGGTGCCCGGGGTCGGACTCGAACCGACACGATTATTCATCGGCGGATTTTGAATCCGCTGCGTCTACCGATTTCGCCACCCGGGCAACTGCGAGGGATTATACGAATGGTGCGATGCCATGCAAGGGGTTTTTCTATTGAACACGCTCGTTTGCTCATTTATTCAACGCCTTGCCGATGCAGGGTCAGTTACATAGAATGCCCGCATCATATTAATGGAATAAGAACGATGGCCAAGCGTAAACCAGTCCAACCCGCATCCACCTCCCACACAGTCCCCCACTACCCTTCGGCGGGCCTGTTGCGCCGACTCGGCGCCCTGCTCTATGACTATCTGGTAGTCATCTCCTTGCTGATCATCGCCGGCTTCATCGGGATGGGGGTGGCACACCTGCTGCTGGCAACCGGCGCGGCCACCCTGCCGGAAGGCAAAGATGCCTCCTGGCTGCTGACCAGCCCGATTTACAGTGCCTGGCTCGCCTTCATCATCTGTGGTTTTTACACCTGGTTCTGGACCCGTGCCGGTCAGACCGTCGGCATGCGCGCCTGGCGCCTGCGCATCCAGAATGCGGATGGCAGCAACATCCGCATCACCCAGGCCCTGATCCGGCTGGCGACGGCAGCATTCGGCCTCGGCAACCTGCTGTGCCTGTTCAACCGCAAGGCACCGCGCGCATTTCAGGACATCTGGTCCGAATGCGAAGTGGTAGTGCTCGGCAAACAGGAAAATCTGGAGATGCTGAACAAGTAATTGCAGGTCAACGCTGCAACGAAAGAGGGCACCAACAGGTGCCCTCTTTGCATTACCGCACAGCGTATTACTGCTTGCGACTGAGGATATAGAAAGAGATACCGCCAAACAGCAGACTGGGCGCGATGGCGGCCAGGATAGGCGGCACCGCATACACAAGACTGACGGGGCCGAACACCCGATCGCTCACGTAGACGGCAAAGCCGGTCATGATGCCCATCAGCATCCGCGCCCCCATGCTCACCGAACGCAGCGGGCCGAAGATGAAGGAGGAGGCCAGCAGTATCATGGCCACGACGGAGAGCGGCGACAGCAGCTTGCGCCACATCTCCAGCTTGTAACGCCCGGAATCCTGCTTGTTGGCATCCAGATAGCCGATGTAGTCGAGCAACCCGGCCACCGGCAGATTTTCAGGATTGATACTCACTACCCCCAGCTGCTTGGGGGTGAGTTCTGAAGTCCACTCCATCTGGGCCTGCGTCTCGCTCTGGATCTGCTTGGGATCGTCAAAGCGGGTGACCATGACCTGCTTGAGCAGCCAGTGGTGCTGTTCAAACACCCCTTCCTGCGCCTGGAGGATATCGATCAGCCTGCGCTCGGGCGTGAAGCGATAGAGGGTAATGCCGGTGAGGGCGCCATCGTTGCGCACCCCGTTGATGTTGACAAAGTTATTGCCATCGCGGGCCCACACCCCGTAGGCAGAGACCGTCAGTCGCCCCTCAGACAGGGCGCCCGCCTTGATATCATCCGCCATCCGCTTGGCGATGGGCGCCACATACTCACCCATCAAGCCCACCAGTATCATCAAGGGGATGGCAGTCTTGAGCGCCGCCATCACGATACTGATCTTGGAACGCCCCACCGCCTGCATCACAACCAGCTCCGAGCTGCTCGCCAACTGGCCCAGCCCGATGAGCCCACCCAGCAGGGCGGCCAGCGGGAAGAACTGAACCGCCTCCTTGGGCATGGAGAGCATGACGAAATAGAGCGCATTAATCATGTCGTAGTTGCCTTCCCCCACGGCTCTGAGCTGCTCAACATATTTGATGAGCGCAGCCAGCCCGACCAGGGTCAGTTGACACAACAGGATTGCCATGAAAATGACCCTGCCGATATATCTGTCGAGAATGCCAAACATCAGCCGAGATTCCTAAGTTGCAGCATCATACTGATTCGCCTTGAAATACTGTGCATAAAACAGGAGCGGTACCGCGCGGACCCATTTTGATATGCCTGTCGAGAATGCCAACCATCAACAGAGGCTCCTAAGTGGCAGCATCATGCTGATTTGCCTTGAAATACTGTGCATAAAACAGGAGCGATACCGCGCTGACCCATTTTGATATGCCTGTCGAGAATGCCAACCATCAACAGAGGCTCCTAAGTGGCAGCATCATGCTGATTTTCTTTTGAAATAGAGAGTTTTGATCCCGTTCCACCAGCTGGTGCCCTGCAGGTTGAGCGGCAGACCGATCAACAGCAGATAGGCCAGCGGCACCAGGAACATGCCCGGCCAATGAGGCAGGCGTCCGCTGTCGATGGCCGAGCGCGCCGCACTGAGCAACAGGAAGTAGGAAAGATAGAGCAAGATGGCAGGCAGCAGCTTGGCATAGCGCCCCTGACGGGGGTTGACCCTGGCCAGCGGCACCACCAGGAAGGTGAGCACCAGGATGGAGAGCGGCAACGACAGGCGCCACTGCAACTCGGCCATCATGCCGTTGTCCTGCGTACCCAACAGATCCAGAGTCGGCTTGGCAGCCGCCTTGCGGCTGGAGCGCTCCATCTCCTGCTGGCGGATCACCAGGCTGAACTCATCAAATTCGGAGATCTGGAACTGCTTGCTGCTGAAGTGGCCCTCGTAGCGGGATCCGTCCTTCAGGGTCAGCCACTGCAGGCCGTTCTCATCGACCGTCACCACCCCTTCCGTCGCCACCACCACAGAGGGCGGTTTGCCCTCCTGAGAGCGCTGCAGCACGAAGATCTTCTGCAGCCGGGAGCCCTTGTCGTTCAGCTCCTGGATGTAGACAACGAGCCGCCCCTTGTCGAGCTCCATGAAACGGCCCGCCTGCAGGAAGGAGATACCCGGATCGGCCTTGAATTCGTCGATTACCTGATACTCGCGCTCCTTGGCCTGAGGGGCGATCCAGCCGGTATTGAAAGCGGCGATGGCCGCGGTCAGCAACGCCAGCAGCATGGCGCTGTGCATCACAAAGCGGTGGCTTAACCCCACCGCATGCATCACAGTCATCTCACTTTCGGCATACAGGCGACCGTGAGCAAACAAGATGGCTAAAAACAGGCTGATAGGCAGCATCAACAGCGCCATATTGGGCAAGTTGAGCAGCAACAGGGTAGAGACCAGGCGTGTTGGCACCTCGCCATCGGCGGCATCACCGATGATCTGGATAAATTGTTGACTGACAAAGATAAGCAGCAGCACGAACAACACTGCCAGCTGGGTTTTCAGGGTTTCCCTGAACAAATATCGGAAAACGATCACAGTCATTCCCAAGTAAACTTGTGTTTTTAGTTGAATGCCTGAAAAATAGGGCCGTATATTGGATTTTTACCAGTTTGAACTGCGGAGCCTATGGCTGTTCGCTCCGCCTCTGATACCCCAACAAGCACCGCATTATTCAATAAAAGGTGCCTTTTGTCTTTAGGATGTAGGAGATTCCATGGAGTTCAGTGTAAAGAGTGGCAGTCCTGAGAAGCAACGCAGTGCCTGCGTCGTGGTCGGCGTGTTCGAGCCGCGTCGTCTCTCTCCGGTTGCCGAACAACTGGACAAGATCAGCGATGGCTACATCAGTTCGCTGTTGCGCCGTGGCGACTTGGAAGGGAAACCAGGCCAGATGCTGTTGCTGCATCAAGTACCAGGCGTGCTCAGCGAGCGCGTATTGCTGGTCGGTTGTGGCAAGGAGCGGGAACTCGACGAACGCCAGTACAAGCAGATCATCAACAAGACCATCACCACCCTGAACGAGACGGGTTCCATGGAAGCGGTCTGCTTCCTGACAGAACTGCACGTCAAGGGTCGGGATACCTATTGGAAGGTGCGCCAGGCGGTGGAAACCACCAAGGCGGGCCTCTACAGCTTCGATCAGTTCAAGACCAACAAGGCCGAGCCGCGCCGTCCGCTGCGCAAGCTGGTGTTCAACGTCCCGACGCGTCGGGAACTGACCATAGGTGAAAAAGCCATCTCCCACGGTCTGGCGGTGGCGAAAGGGGTGCGGGTCTGTCGTGACGTGGCCAACATGCCGCCCAACATCTGCAATCCGGCCTATCTGGCTTCCCAGGCTCGTCGTCTTGCCGATGCCTTCGACAACATCACCACCAAAGTGATCGGTGAGCAGGAGATGGCCGAGCTCGGCATGAACTCCTATCTGGCAGTGGCCCGTGGCTCCGACAATGAGGCCATGATGGCCATCATCGAATACAAGGGCAATGCCGATGCCAAGCCCATCGTGCTGGTCGGCAAGGGTCTGACTTTCGATTCCGGCGGCATCTCCATCAAGCCAGCCGAAGGCATGGACGAGATGAAGTACGACATGGGTGGCGCCGCCTCCGTGCTCGGCACCATGCACGCCCTGGCTCAGTTACAGCTGCCCATCAACGTCATCGGCGTGCTGGCCGGTTGCGAGAACATGCCAGGTGGCAACGCCTATCGCCCGGGTGACATCCTCACCTCCATGTCCGGCCAGACCATTGAAGTGCTGAACACCGATGCGGAAGGTCGTCTGGTGCTGTGCGATGCGCTCACCTATGTGGATCGTTACGATCCCGAGACCGTCATCGACGTGGCGACCCTGACCGGTGCCTGCATCATAGCGCTGGGCCACCACACCACGGGTCTGCTGGCCAACCACAACCCGCTGGCTCACGAGCTGCTCAACGCCTCCGAGCAAGCTGGCGATCGCGCCTGGCGCCTGCCGCTGTTCGACGAGTATCAGGAACAGCTGGAGAGCCCGTTTGCCGACATGGCCAACATAGGCGGTCGGCCCGCTGGCACCATTACCGCTGCCGCCTTCCTGTCACGCTTCACCAAGAAGTACAACTGGGCCCACCTGGATATCGCCGGGACCGCCTGGAAGAGTGGCAAGGATAAAGGCTCCACCGGTCGTCCGGTGCCCCTGCTGACCCAGTTCCTGCTGAACAGGGCTGGCGTGGATATCGAAGAGAAGGAGTAACTCCCCTGCTCCTTCCGATGGCTGCATCGGAAGCGCGGGAGTTGCCCAGTACCACAAGGAAGAGGCCCGCCTCTTCCTTGTTTCATTCTTGAATCAGTGAGTGGCAGGCGGGAAAACTCCCTGTCAGCCTCTTCGGCGGTCAATAGTCCGTCACCGCAAACGGGATCAACCTGATGAGCCAAGTGACCTTTTACCTGATGAGCGAGCCGGATGACGCGCAGGCCACCGCCGTCGAGCGGCTCGCCTGTCAACTCGTGGCCGATGGCTGGAGCGCGGGCCATCTCTACCTGCTGTGCGACGATGAGGCTCAGGCCCTGCGCCTGGACGAGCTGTTGTGGCAACTGCCACCGGAGCGCTTCGTGCCCCATCAGTTGCAGGGTGAGAGCGGTCAGGCACCGGTGGAGATCGGTCATCAACCGCCGAAGCGGCGCTATGCTCGCCTCATCAATCTGGCCAGTGCGACACCTTTGTTTGCAGGACACTTCGCTCAAGTGGTAGATTTTGTCCCCACTGATGAAACTCAAAAGCAGCAAGCCCGCGAGCGCTACAAGCACTATCGCCAGGCAGGCCATACCCTCGAAATGAGGGATCAGCCCGTCCTTGCCGCACCGGATCCAGCGCAGCCCTGACTGCAACCTATTGATCCAAAAAAAGAATCAACACCAGACTCCATCCATCCAGATTACGGCGAGACCATGGAAAAGACTTTTAATCACAACGCCATCGAACAGGCGCTCTATCAGCACTGGGAAACCCAGGGTTACTTCAAGCCCCACGGCGACACCAGCAAAGACTCCTTCTGCATCATGATCCCGCCGCCGAACGTCACCGGCAGCCTGCACATGGGCCATGCCTTCCAGCAGACCCTGATGGACACCTTGATCCGCTACAACCGCATGCAGGGCAAGAACACCCTGTGGCAATCAGGCACCGACCACGCCGGTATCGCCACCCAGATGGTGGTTGAGCGCAAGATCGCTGCAGAAGAGGGCAAGACTCGCCACGATTACGGCCGTGATGCCTTCATCGACAAGATCTGGCAGTGGAAGGAAGAGTCCGGTGGCACCATCACCCGCCAGATGCGCCGTCTGGGCGACTCGGTAGATTGGGAGCGCGAGCGCTTCACCATGGATGAGGGTCTCTCGAGCGCCGTGCAGGAAGTGTTTGTCCGTCTCTACGAAGATGGCTTGATGTACCGCGGCAAGCGTCTGGTGAACTGGGATCCGAAACTCAACACCGCCATCTCCGATCTGGAAGTGGAAAACCGCGAGATCAAGGGCCATATGTGGCACCTTCGCTATCCGCTGGCCAACGGCGCCAAGACAGCCGAAGGTCAGGATCACCTGATCGTCGCCACCACCCGTCCGGAGACCATGCTGGGCGATACCGCCGTGGCAGTGAACCCGGAAGACCCGCGCTACAAGGCGCTGATCGGCCAGCACATCCTGCTGCCGCTGGTGAACCGTCTGATCCCCATCGTCGCCGACGAACACGCCGACATGGAGAAGGGCACCGGTTGCGTGAAGATCACCCCGGCCCACGACTTCAACGATAACGAAGTGGGCAAGCGCCACAGCCTGCCGATGATCAACATCTTTACCTTGGACGCCCACGTGCGTGCCGAGGCCGAAGTGGTCGATACCAACGGCAACCCGAGCACCGCCTACGACGCCGCCCTGCCGGGCGAGTTCGCCGGTATGGAGCGCTTCGCCGCCCGCAAAGCCATCGTGGCCAAGCTGGATGAGCTGGGCCTGCTGGCCGAAATCAAGGATCACGTACTGCAACAACCCTACGGCGATCGCGGCGGTGTGCCCATCGAGCCGATGCTGACCGACCAGTGGTACGTGCGCGTGGCACCCATGGCCAAGACCGCCATCGAAGCGGTGGAAGATGGCCGCATCCAGTTCGTGCCCAAGCAGTACGAAAACATGTACTTCTCCTGGATGCGTGACATTCAGGACTGGTGCGTCTCCCGTCAGCTGTGGTGGGGTCACCGCATCCCGGCATGGTATGACGACGCCGGCAATGTTTACGTGGGCCGTGACGAGGCGGAAGTGCGTGCCAAGCACAGCATCCCGTCCGTGACCGTGCTGCGTCAGGACGAAGACGTGCTCGACACCTGGTTCAGCTCCGCCCTGTGGACCTTCTCCACCCTGGGCTGGCCGAACAACACCGAAGCACTCAAGACCTTCCACCCGACCGACGTGCTGATGAGCGGCTTCGACATCATCTTCTTCTGGATAGCCCGGATGATCATGATGACCATGCACTTCATCAAGGACGAAAACGGCCAGCCGCAAGTCCCGTTCAAGACCGTCTATATCACCGGCCTTATCCGTGATGAAGAGGGCCAGAAGATGTCCAAGTCCAAGGGCAACGTGCTGGATCCGCTCGACATGATCGACGGCATCTCACTGGAAGATCTGCTGGAGAAGCGTACCGGCAACATGATGCAGCCGCAGATGGCCGAGAAGATCGGCAAGCGTACCGCCAAGCAGTTCCCGGAAGGGATCGACGCGCACGGTACCGACGCCCTGCGCTTCACCCTGGCGGCGCTCGCCTCTACCGGTCGTGACATCAACTGGGACATGAAGCGCCTGGACGGCTACAACAACTTCTGCAACAAGCTGTGGAACGCCTCCCGCTATGTGCTGATGAACACCGAAGATCAGGATTGCGGTTTCTCTTCGCAAGGCAATGGCGGCGAGATGCAGTTCAGCCTGGCGGATCGCTGGATCCAGTCCCAGCTGCAAGTGGCCATCCGTGACTTCCGCACCGCGCTCGACACCTACCGCTTCGATATCGCGGCAGGCGTCTTGTACGAATTTATCTGGAACCAGTTCTGTGACTGGTATCTGGAGCTGACCAAGCCGGTGCTGGGCAAGGGGTCCGAGGCTGAGCAGCGTGCCACCCGTCACACCTTGGTGACTGTGCTGGAAACCCTGCTGCGTCTGGCGCACCCGATCATCCCGTTCATCACCGAGACCATCTGGAAATCGGTGGCACCGCTGACTGGCGTGCACGCAGACACCATCATGCTGCAAGCCTTCCCACAGTTCGATGCCGCCAAGGTAGACGACACCGCCATGGCGGATCAGGAGTGGGTGAAGGAGTTTATCGTCAGTATCCGCAACATCCGCGCCGAGATGAATGTGGCGCCGAGCGTTGCCTTGAACGTGCTGCTCAAGTGCGATGCCAAGGATAGCCAACGCGCCGGTGACAACGAGGCTTTCCTCAAGTCGCTGGCCCGTCTGGAATCCATCCGCGTACTGGCGGACGGTGAAGTGGCGCCCCTGTCAGTGAAGAAGCTGATCGGTGCCACCGAGCTGATGATCCCGATGGCCGGTCTCATCGACAAGGACGCCGAACTGGCCCGTCTGGCCAAAGAAGTGACCAAGCTGGTCGGCGAGTGCGCCCGCATCGAAGGCAAGCTCGGCAACGAGGCCTTCGTGGCCAAGGCGCCGGAAGCCGTCATCGCCAAGGAGCGCGAGAAGCTGGAAGAGTACCGCGCCCAGCTGGTGACCCTCGAGACCCAGCAGGCCGAAATCGCCGCTCTGTAAGGCAGCTGAGCTGCATGAAAAAGCCCCCCTGCAGCACAGGGTAATACAAGCCGGTTAAGGGCATGTGAGGCTCAGCCCGCGAGGGATAAGGGCAAAAGAGTGAGGGAGGCATCATGCCTCCCTCTTTTTATTGGATGCCAGTCAGGGCAAAGGTGTCAGCCACATTGACGCGTTAACCATGGCACAGTTCCTGTTATTCAATATTTCGGATATTCAGTCACAAAAATGGTTAACTGACTGGCATTCCCCTCCCGCAGGGGGCTTTTTGTTGCCATAAATCCCTTCTCACGGCCTTTCTTCGCCCCTTTGTACAAAATTAGCGAGCCAAATCACCTGCTTTCACAAGCACATCGCCCCCAAATTCATTACACTGCCAGCGATCTTTTCTACTCGGAGTGCTGTTGCAGTATGGAAATATTGATCCTGTTTGGATTGATTTTGCTTAATGGCGTATTTGCCATGTCGGAAATCGCCATCGTTACCGCACGCAAGGCTCGCCTCAGCAAGATGGCGAGCGAAGGCAGCGACTCAGCCGCCATTGCCCTCAAGCTGAGCGAAGATCCGACCCATTTCCTCTCCGCCGTCCAAATTGGCATCACCAGTATCGGCCTGCTCAACGGTATCTACGGCGAATCACTGCTAGCCCAACCGCTGGCCTTCTGGCTACAAGAGTGGGGCATGGCCGCCAAGAGCAGCAGCCTGCTCGCCACCGTGCTGGTCATAGTGGTGATCACCTACCTCTCCATCATCGTCGGTGAACTGGTGCCCAAGCGCCTCGGCCAGCTCAACGCCGAGCGCATCGCCTGTCTGGTGGCCCGCCCCATGCTGTGGCTGGCGGCCATCACCCGCCCCTTCGTCTGGCTGTTGTCCGCTTCCACCAAGGCCAGCCTGCGCATCCTGCGCGTCAGCCAGGAGGGCGGAGCGAACGTGACCCAGGAGGAGATCCACGCCATGCTGGTGGAGGGCTCCGAAGCCGGGATCATCGAAGATCATGAGCACACCATGCTGCGCAACGTGTTTCGTCTCGACGAGCGCAGCCTCTCCTCCCTGATGGTGCCACGCAGCGACATCCGCTATCTGGATCTCGCCCTGCCGCTGGAGGTGAACCTGCAACGGCTGGTGGAGTATCGCCATAGCTTCTTTCCGGTTTGCGATGGCAGCCTCTCGGATCTGGTGGGCATACTCAACGTCAACAAGGTACTGCACGCCTACATCAAGGGGGAACCCATCGATCTGGCGGCCCTGACCCAGGATGGCAGCCTGTTGCCGGAGACCCTCAATGGCCTGGAGCTGCTCAATCACTTCCGCGCCCACTCCGAGCACATGGTGCTGGTGGTGGACGAATACGGTGAACTGCAGGGGCTGGTCACCCAGCAGGATCTGCTGGAGACGCTGGCGGGTGACTTCCAGCAGGATAACAGCGATGACAACTGGGCCTTCCAGCGCACTGATGGCAGCTGGCTGCTCGATGGCCTCATTCCGCTGCCGGAGTTGAAGGACTGTCTGGGACTGGTTCGACTACCTGAAGAAGAAAAACATCACTATCACACCCTTGGAGGGCTTATCATGCTGCTCCTTGGCCGTGTTCCTCAGACCGGAGATTTGGTGGCTCTGGAGCAGTGGCAACTGGAAATTGTCGACATGGATGGTCTGCGCATCGACAAGGTGCTCGCCATGCCCTTGATCGATCAACCCAGCTAATTTACGCGGAGCTTGTGAGTATGGAGCAGTTTTACCAACTGGCTCACGCCTTTATGCATCAGGATCTGGCGACGCTGTCCGATCCCAAGATGGCCTTCATGGTCTGCGGCGTGTTGCTAACTTTTCTTGTGCTGGAGAACGGGTTCATCCCCACCGCCTTCCTGCCCGGCGATAGCCTGCTCATTCTGACGGGTGTACTCATCTATCAGGACGTACTCCCCCTTGGTATAGTGCCACTGCTGATCCTGGCCACCTTCGTCGGTACCTGGTTCGGCTATATGCAGGGACGCTTTCTGGGCCATACCCGCATGTACCATCGCCTGATGTCCCACATGGACGACAAGCACAAGGAGAAGGTGTTCTACCTGCTCAACAAATACGGCATCCTGACCCTGATCACGGCCCGCTACATCGCCTTCGTGCGCACTGTCTACCCCTACATTGTCGGGGCGACCGAGATCCCGCAGGGGCGCTTTCTCGTCGTCAATCTGGTCAGCTCCATCATGTGGATCACTCCGCTGGTGAGCCTGGGTTACTACCTGAGCCACACCAAGCTCGCGGCCAAGTACGAGTCACAGTTCCTCAGCATCATTCTTTACCTGCCGCTGGTGTTGCTGGTCGGTGGTATTGTCGCCCTCATCTGGCGCTGGCTGAGCAAAAGTAAAACCGTCACCCCACGGGATTGAGACAAATGAAAAAGGCCATCGCAAGATGGCCTTTTTTTATCGAAATAATGGCGAATTCCCCCTGATACCCTTGTAAAGCAGGGGTAAAAATGAGTGAATCTACCGCCTTTTTTTCGACGTGAACGGAGTCGGTAGTATGCGGTGTCGGGTTAGCGCAATGGCGCTGGTATATGCATTGGTTGGACTGCTGGGCTTGCCAGCAGCATTGGCTGCCCCCAACCCGGCCAAACTGCAGTTGCAATCGAGCAGCGCACTGGTGATGGACGTCAATACGGGCAAGACCCTGTATCAGAAGAATGCCACCCAGGTACGGCCGATCGCCTCACTCACCAAGCTGATGACGGCGCTGGTGGTACTGGATGCCCGTCAGGATCTCAACCAGACCCTGACCATAGATCAGAATGACAGGGATGCCATCAAGCACACCTATTCCCGGGTCCGCTTTGGCAGCAAGGTCAGCCGCCGCGATGCGCTGCACCTGGCACTGATGTCCTCCGAGAACCGGATGGCCTCGGCCCTGGCACGCCACTATCCCGGTGGACGCCCCGCCTTCATCCGCGCCATGAACAACAAGGCCAAGCAACTTGGCATGCGCAACAGCCGTTTCTACGACTCCACCGGCCTGTCGACGCGCAACGTTTCCACCGCCCAGGATCTGGCCAAGCTCATCTCTGCCGCCTATCGCCAGCCGCTGATCCGTGAATTCACCCAGGACACCGACAAGGAGATGCGTTTCAGCACCCCCGCCTACAGCCTGATGTTCAACAACACCAACCCGCTGGTGAAAAACCCGGACTGGGATGTTCGCCTCTCCAAGACAGGTTTCACCGACGAGGCGGGCCGCTGCCTGGTGATGCGCGCCAAACCCGACCGCCAGGAGCTGGCCATCGTGTTGCTCAACTCGGTGGGCAAACGCACCCCTATCGGCGATGCCAACCGCATTCGCAAGTGGCTGAAAAGCTGAGTTGCCAACCCTGAATTGGAAAAGGATGCTGCGGCATCCTTTTTTATTGTCCGCAGATCCGCACGTCGTCTCCGCACACCTTACGGTGCGCCGTCAGTGTGCCTCAGGATGAGACCGGGTACGATGGCCGACTTGGGTTGCTACCAGGCAAAAGAACGCCGCATGGTGCGATAGGGCAAGGAATTCAGCGGGATAGTGAGAGAGGAACAAAGGAGGCAATGCCTGATGGTACCCTGGTGCGGCGTGTCGACCTTCAGTCGCCGGATCCGGCCCATAAAAAAACAGCCCCGACCTGAGTCGAGGCTGTCTGTATGGTGCGCCCGGGAGGATTCGAACCTCCGACCACCTGGTTCGTAGCCAGGTACTCTATCCAGCTGAGCTACGGGCGCTCATCAACTTTTGGTACTGCTCAAAATGGTGCGCCCGGGAGGATTCGAACCTCCGACCACCTGGTTCGTAGCCAGGTACTCTATCCAGCTGAGCTACGGGCGCTCACAAACTTTTGGTACTGCTCAAAATGGTGCGCCCGGGAGGATTCGAACCTCCGACCACCTGGTTCGTAGCCAGGTACTCTATCCAGCTGAGCTACGGGCGCTCACAAACTTTTGTGTACTGCTCAAAATGGTGCGCCCGGGAGGATTCGAACCTCCGACCACCTGGTTCGTAGCCAGGTACTCTATCCAGCTGAGCTACGGGCGCCCTGATTTTAAACGATAAAAAAAGCTTACTTATCAGTAAGCCTTTTCCAAAGTGTCGACTTGCTGATGGTCAACACATGACTCTTGCTTGAGTCGTAATATGGTGCGCCCGGGAGGATTCGAACCTCCGACCACCTGGTTCGTAGCCAGGTACTCTATCCAGCTGAGCTACGGGCGCAAATGGCGGAGAAGGGGGGATTCGAACCCCCGATGCGGGTATAAGCCGCATACTCCCTTAGCAGGGGAGCGCCTTCAGCCTCTCGGCCACCTCTCCGTTTGCGGGGCTGATAATACTTCACAGGGATTTTTAGTCAAACACTTTTTTGGAGAAAAAAGTGCGTTAGCTCAGCATTTGGTCAAAGCGTGGAATATTCAAACAATATCAGTACTTATGCCGCAGTTTAGTACCTTGAAAGCCAATTCCCGGGGCACGGAAAAACAAAAGGCGACACAGAGGTGTCGCCTTCAAGCAGCTATCGATGCGGCTTAGAAATTCGGTTGGCCCGGAACTTTCTCGGCCTGTATCCGCTGGTAGATCTCTTCGCGGTGCACGGAGACCTCTTTCGGTGCGTTCACACCGATACGAACCTGATTGCCTTTAACGCCCAGTACGGTGACAGTCACTTCATCACCAATCATCAGGGTTTCCCCTACACGACGAGTCAAAATAAGCATTCGCTTGCTCCTGTAGCCTGTTTTGTATTTATATCGATATACGACATTATCTTACAAAGATACCGATATGGTAAATGGTTGAAACTAAATCAATCAGGGATTGTTCCCCAAGGGCTGCTCATGAGGCTCATTATCCAGCCCGAAAGCATCGTGCAACGCGCGCACCGCCAGCTCCAGGTACTTCTCGTCAATCACCACGGATATTTTGATTTCAGAGGTGGAAATCAACTGCATGTTGATCCCCTCCTCGCCCAATACCTTGAACATGGTGCGGGCGACGCCAGGATGATTCCACATGCCGACGCCGACGATAGACACCTTGGCTATCTCACCGTTGCCCTGCACGCAGGCGGCGCCCAGCTCGCTGGCAGTCTCCTCCAGCAAGGCGCGGGCCCGGCGATAGTCATCGCGATTGACCGTGAAGGTGAAATCGGCGGTGCCATCCCCCAGGGTGTTCTGCACTATCATGTCGACATCAATGTTGGCATCGCTGATCGGATTCAGGATCTGCGCCGCCACCGTTGGCCGGTCCGGCACCCCCAGAATGGTCAGGCTGGCCTCGTTGCGATTGAACGCAATCCCGGATACCAGGGGAGCTTCCATCCTCTCACCTCCATATGTGATTAAAGTTCCCTCTCCATCGACAAAGCTCGACAGTACCCGTAGTGGCACGCGGTATTTACCCGCGAACTCCACCGAACGGATCTGCAGCACTTTGGCCCCCAGGCTCGCCATCTCCAGCATCTCCTCAAAGGTGATGGTGGAGAGACGACGGGCCTTGGGTTCGATGCGCGGATCCGTGGTATAGACCCCGTCCACATCGGTAAAGATCTGGCATTCATCGGCCTTGATGGCTGCCGCTACCGCTACTGCTGTGGTATCCGAACCACCGCGTCCCAGCGTCGTGATGGCGTTATGCGTATCACGGCCCTGGAATCCGGCGATCACCACCACCTTGCCCGCGCCCAGCTCAGCCTGAACCTGCTCGGTATCGATGTGGCTGATGCGCGCCTTGCCATAGGCGGAGTCGGTATGAATACGGACCTGATCGCCGGTCATTGAGACCGCGGAACAACCGCGTTTGTTCAACGCGATCGCCAACAGCGCTATGGTGACCTGCTCACCGGTGGAAACCAGCACATCCATCTCGCGCCGGTTGGCATCCGGATCCAGCTGCTGAGCCATGCCCAGCAACCGGTTGGTTTCGCCCGACATGGCGGAGACAACCACCACCACGTCGTGTCCCTGGGCGCGGGTCAGTTGAACCCGCTCAGCCACCGCCTCGATCCGCTCCAGCGTGCCGACCGAGGTGCCGCCGTACTTCTGTACATAGAGTGCCACAGATCACCTCGCCCGATTACAGGCGCTCTTCCAGCCAGGAGTGAACAGATTGCAGTGCCGCAGGCACAGCTTCCGGCTGGGTACCGCCCGCCTGCGCCATGTCGGGCCGACCACCGCCCTTGCCGCCCACCTGCTGGGCCACCAGATTGACCAACTCACCAGCCTTGACCTTGCCGGTCAAATCACTGGTCACGCCGGCGATCAGGTTGACCTTGTCATCGCTGCTGGTTGCCAACAGCACGACACCGGATTTCATCTGATTCTTCAGCTCGTCCAGCATGCCACGCAGTGACTTGGGATCGGCCCCTTCCAGCGCTGCAATCAGCACCTTCCGGCCATTGATCTCGATCACCTGACTGAGCAGGTCGCTGCCAGCTTGAGCCGCCAGCTTGGCCTTGAGCTGCTCCAGCTCGCGCTCCATCATCTTGGACTTGTCCAGCATCTGGCGCACTTTATCGGCGATGGAGAACTGATCCCCCTTCACCAGCGCCGCTGCCTCTTCGATCTGCTCGCCCATCTGGTGCATGAAATCGATGGCACCCTTGCCGGTCACGGCTTCGATACGACGCACGCCAGCGGCAATGCCGCTCTCGGCGATGATCTTGAAGAAGCCGATGTCACCGGTACGCTTGGCGTGAGTACCGCCGCACAGCTCGGTGGAGTAGTCGCCCATGCGCACCACGCGCACGTCGTCTTCATATTTTTCACCAAACAACGCCATGGCACCGGCCGACTTGGCCGTTTCCAGATCCATCACCTGGGTGTTGACGTCATGGTTGGCACGGATCTGGGCGTTGACCAGCTCTTCGACCCGGCGAATGGTCGCCATGGTCAGTCCTTCGAAGTGGGAGAAGTCAAAGCGCATGCGCTCGGCGCCCACCAGAGACCCCTTCTGAGTCACGTGATCCCCCAGCGCCTGACGCAGGGCTGCGTGCAGCAGGTGAGTCACCGAGTGATTCAGGGCCACGGCCTGACGGCGCTCGCCATCGACCACGGCTTCGACCTCGGCCCCCTTCTCCAGGGTGCCCAGCTCCAGATACCCCTTATGAATGACGGCCTTGCCCGCTTTCTGGGTATCAGTTACGGCGAAGATGCCGTCATCCACCTTGAGGATACCGCAGTCACCCACCTGACCGCCGGACTCGGCGTAGAAGGGGGTTTCGGCCAGCACTACCACGGCTTCTTCACCTGAGATGAGGCCGTTCACTTCGACGCCATCCTTGTAGATGCCAACGACGGTCGTCTTCTGACTCAGCTGTTTGTAACCGGTAAACGGGGTCTCGAAGTCGAGCTTGAGCACCTCGTTGTAGTTCACACCGAAGCTGGAGGCCTCTTTCGCGCGGGCGCGCTGCTTCTCCATCTCGGCATTGAAGCCCTCTTCGTCGATACCGATCTCGCGCTCGCGCACCACATCGGCGGTCAAGTCAGCCGGGAAGCCATAGGTGTCATACAGCTTGAACACCACCTCGCCCGGGATAATCTTGGCATCGCCCAGGTTGGTCAGCACGTCTTCCAGCAGCAACAGGCCGCGATCCAGGGTGCGGACGAACTGCTCTTCCTCGATGCGCAGCACGCGCTCGACCAGCGGCAGCTGGGCGATCAGCTCGGCCGCCACGTCTTTCATCTGCACGGCCAGTTCGGCGGCCAGCTTGTAGAAGAAGACGTCGGTGGCACCCAGCTTGCGCCCGTGACGCACGGCGCGGCGGATGATGCGACGCAGCACATAACCACGGCCTTCATTGGATGGCATGACACCGTCCGCCACCAGGAAGGCGCAGGAACGAATGTGATCGGCGATGACGCGCAGGGACTGGTTGTTCAAATCCGTGGTTCCGACTATCTCGGCCGCTTTCTTGATCAGTGCCTGGAAGATGTCGATTTCATAGTTGGAGTGCACTCCCTGCATGATGGCGGAGATACGCTCCAGCCCCATGCCGGTATCCACGGACGGACGGGGCAGCGGTGCCATGGTACCGTCGGCCTGACGGTTGAACTGCATGAAGACCACGTTCCAGATCTCGATGAAACGGTCGCCATCTTCTTCCGGTGAACCGGGAGGGCCACCCCAGAGGTGATCACCGTGGTCATAGAAGATCTCGGTGCAGGGGCCGCACGGACCCGTATCACCCATCTGCCAGAAGTTATCGGAAGCAAACGGAGCACCCTTGTTGTCACCGATGCGCACTATGCGCTCGACCGGCACACCCATTTCGTTTGCCCAGATGTCGAAGGCTTCATCATCCGTTTCATACACGGTTACCAGCAGGCGCTCTTTGGGCAGCTTGAGGGTCCCGGTCAGGAATTCCCAGGCAAACCGGATGGCGTCCTGCTTGAAGTAATCACCGAAACTGAAGTTGCCCAACATCTCGAAGAAGGTGTGGTGACGAGCGGTATAGCCGACGTTTTCCAGGTCATTGTGCTTACCGCCAGCCCGCACGCAACGCTGGGCCGTGGTGGCGCGGTTATAGGCACGCTTGTCGGCGCCAAGGAATACATCCTTGAACTGGTTCATACCTGCGTTGGTGAACAACAGGGTCGGGTCGTTATGCGGCACCAGCGAGCTGGAGGAGACAACCTGGTGCCCCTGGGAGCGGAAATACTCGAGAAACGCTGAGCGTAACTCTGACGTGGACATATACATGGAAAATCCTGCTTGATTCGAATACGGACTTTTAACCGCATTAATGTAAGTTTTCTGCGGGGTAAAGTAAAACGTACCAGCCCGTGACGGGTGAAAAAGCGCGCATCACGCTGTGTTGGCAGACCAGGGAGGCAACCCTGCCGTTTTTACCGGTGAGATGGGGTCAGCAGCGGGAGAATTTTCAGGCTCGGCTCCGAAGGGTCAACCCCTCGGCGTCAGGTCGGCCATTCGGCCAGCCATGGCTGAATCGCAAGCGGGTGACGCTATGCTGCGCAGTCTTGGCACTCATGGCCTGCGCGGGCCAGGTGCCTGGCAAGGAGCCCGGTCAATGCAAGCACAGTGGAAGAAAGGACATACCCTGAGTCGTTTCAAGAGACGCTCCGGGCCGCGATGGCAAACCTCTCGACAGCCAGCGTGGTGAAGCCAGCCGCGATAGCCATGACAACGAGCCGCCCAGACACCCTCTTCAAGTCACTTTCTTCAAGTCACTTTCCTCACGACCCATTCAACCGTCAGTGGCAAACGCCACGCTAGGCACTCTGCTCCATCATGGCTGCGATGGCATAACGGGCCTGATCCTGGTTGAATCCGCGCCCTAGCAGATACTTGATCCACTTCATCCGCAGTTTGAAATCCCTCAGATCACTGACCCTGGCCCGTCGTTGCAACAACGCGAGTGCCAGCTCGAACCAGTCCAGCTCGGGTTGCTCGAAGGCGGCCTCTATCTGCGCATCACTCAGCCCCTTGCGGCGCAAATCGAAGCGGATCTTGATAGGCCCCTGCCCCTTGGTCGCACCGGCTCGTACTGCCATGGCGCCATAACGCTCGTCATCGACCCAGTGGTAGCCGCGACAATAGTCGAGCACAGCACTGATCACCTCGTCATTGAAATCCTGCTTGCGCAGCCGGTTGGCCAGCTCCGACTCGGCGCTCTCGCGGCGGGCCAGACTGCGCATGGCGAAGGCTTTGGCTGCGGCAAACAGCTCTTCGAAGGAGAGTTCAGGGGGCTCGCTGGGAGTAGATATATCAGCCATAAATGACAAGGCCGGGGGTTAGCCCGGCCTTCCTGTTATTCGAACTCTTGTTCGCTTTCGGCTTCGAGCTCGTCAGCCTCCGCCACCACCGGCTTCTCGGCCGGCGCATCACCGGAGAGCAGCAGTTCACGCAGTCTGGCTTCTACCTCGGCCGCCATCGCCTTGTTCTCGGAGAAGAGCTTCATCACGTTGGCCTTGCCCTGACCGATCTTCTCGCCGTTGTAGCTGTACCAGGCGCCGGCCTTATCGATCAGCTTGTGCTTGACGCCCAGATCCACCAGTTCGCCCTCTTTGGAGATACCAACACCGTAGAAGATCTGGAATTCAGCCTGCTTGAAGGGCGGGGCAACCTTGTTCTTGACCACCTTGACGCGGGTCTCGTTACCGACCACTTCGTCACCTTCCTTGATAGCGCCGATGCGACGGATATCCAGACGCACGGAGGCGTAGAACTTGAGCGCGTTACCACCAGTCGTGGTTTCCGGGCTGCCGAACATGACGCCGATCTTCATCCGGATCTGGTTGATGAAGATACAGAGGCAGTTGGCGTTTTTGATGTTGGCGGTCAGCTTGCGCAGCGCCTGGGACATCAGACGAGCCTGCAGGCCGACGTGGGAGTCGCCCATCTCCCCTTCGATTTCCGCTTTCGGCGTCAGGGCCGCCACCGAGTCGACGATGATGACGTCAACGGCGTTGGAGCGAACCAGCATGTCGCAGATTTCCAGCGCTTGTTCACCGGTATCCGGCTGGGAGATCAGCAGGTCGTCAACGTTGACGCCCAGCTTGGCCGCATAGATGGGGTCGAGGGCGTGTTCCGCATCGATAAAGGCACAAACCTTGCCTTTTTTCTGGGCTTCCGCAATCACCTGCAGGGTGAGGGTGGTTTTACCGGAAGATTCCGGGCCGTAGATCTCGACGATACGACCACACGGCAAGCCGCCGATGCCAAGCGCCACGTCCAAAGAGAGGGAACCGGTAGAGATGGCTTCGATATCCATGGTCTTGCTGTCGCCCAGACGCATGATGGAACCTTTGCCGAACTGCTTTTCAATCTGACCCAGCGCAGCCGCCAGTGCCTTCTGTTTGTTCTGATCCATGCCAATCTCCGCTGGAAATCGTGAGTAAGAAGTGAAGTTGGGCTAAGTATACTGTCTATTCATACAGTATCAAGCCCAATTTATCTGAGCAGGGCCAACAGACCCGACAAGGCCTGTCTCACTGCCTGCTGGCGTACCTGTCGCCGGTTCCCGTCAAAACGGGCCAGCAGGGAGTGATGACGACCACCGCGATCCACCCAGGCGAACCAGACTGTGCCGACCGGTTTGTCCTCTGTGGCACCACCGGGACCCGCGATACCACTGATGGCGACGCTGATGGAGGCCAACGAGTTCGCCAGCGCGCCGCGAGCCATCTCCAGCACCACGGCCTCGCTCACTGCGCCCTGTTCCCGCAGACTCTGCTCGCTTACCCCCAGCATCTGCTGCTTGGCCTCGTTGGTATAGGTCACAAAACCGCGATCGAACCAACCGGAGCTGCCTGCAATATCCGTGATGGCCGTGGCCACCCCGCCACCGGTACAGGATTCGGCGGTGGCCGCCAGCCAGCCACGCTGGCTCAGGGCCAGGCCCAGCTCGGTGGCGAGGTGCTCTATCTCTGCATCCAGTTTCATCCCGGCTCCTTCTGGTTCGCTCAAAGGGTACATTATGCGATCCCGATCCTGTCGCCCGCAACCGCCGCAGGGCAGAACCCGACCGCCCCCGTCGCGGCACTGATGTGTGGTGCTGGGGCCGCTTCGTGCAGGCGCAGCCTGCCAAGGCTTGCCTGCGGGGCTTGGGCTATGCGGGCAGCGCCATGGCAGCCATGCCTCCACTGCGGCGGCGCTTACGTGTAGAATGGCGCCATCAAGTTCAATGCTCATCACCGCAGACCCAGGCCCGCAGAGGCCCCTTCTGGAATAGAACATGACAGCACAACACCAAGCCAGCGGCGCCATTGGCTCCGCGCCCGGCGCCAATCTGAGCGCCCACACGCCCATGATGCAGCAGTACCTTGGCCTCAAGGCCGAGAACCCCGAGATCCTGCTGTTCTATCGCATGGGCGACTTCTACGAGCTGTTCTATGACGATGCCCGCAAGGCCTCCCAGCTGCTCGATATCTCCCTGACCAAGCGCGGCCAGTCGGCGGGCACCCCAATCCCCATGGCGGGGGTGCCCTATCACGCCATCGAAGGCTACCTGGCCAAGCTGATACAGCTCGGTGAATCCGCCGCCATCTGCGAGCAGGTGGGGGATCCCGCCACCAGTAAGGGACCGGTGGAGCGCAAGGTCATTCGCATCATCACCCCGGGCACCGTCTCCGACGAGGCGCTGCTCTCGGAGCGACAAGACAACCTGATCGCCGCCGTCTACCACGATGGCCGCCGCTTCGGTTACGGCACCATGGATATCGGTTCGGGCCGCTTCTTCATCAACCAGTTCGACAAGGAAGAGACGTTACTGGCGGAGCTGCAACGCACCAATCCGGCGGAGCTGCTCTATCCCGAATCCTTCGCGTTTTTACAGCACGTCGAGGGTCGCCGTGGTCTGCGTCGTCGCCCCGAATGGGAGTTCGAGCTCGGCACCGCCCGCACCCTCTTGTGCCAGCAGTTCGGCACCCAGGATCTGGTCGGCTTCGGGGTCGACAAGAGCGAGACTGCCCTGTGCGCCGCCGGTTGCCTGATGCAGTACGTCAAAGATACCCAGCGCACCGCCCTGCCCCACATCCGCAGCGTGCGCCTCGAGCAGCCTGATCACGCTGTCATCATGGATGCCGCCACCCGCCGCAATCTGGAGCTGACCCAGAATCTGGCGGGAGGGTATGAAAATACCCTGGCCGAGGTGCTCGATCGCACCGCCACCCCCATGGGCAGCCGTTTGCTCAAGCGCTGGATCCACCAGCCGATCCGCGATCGAGTGATCCTGAAAGGTCGCCAGAGCACCATCCATACGCTTATCGAGCAGAACCTCTACGATGAGCTGGGCAACCTGCTGCGTCAGGTGGGCGATGTGGAGCGGGTGCTGGCCCGTCTCGCCCTGCGCTCAGCCCGCCCGCGCGACCTCACCCGGCTGCGGCAGGCGTTTGCCCAGCTGCCCGAGCTGCAGCGCCTGCTGGCGGATAACCAGCACGAGGCGGTGCAGCAACTGGCAGAGCGCGCCAGCACCTTCCCCGAATTGCTGAGCCTGCTGGAGTGTGCCGTGATGGAGGTGCCACCCGTGCTGATCCGCGATGGTGGCGTCATCCGTGACGGCTTCAATCAGGAGCTGGACGAGTTGCGGGATCTGGCCAACGGCGCCACCGCCAGCCTGGCCCGCATCGAGGAGCGCGAGAAGGCGCTGACCGGCATCAACACCCTCAAGGTGGGCTACAACAGGGTGCATGGTTTCTACATCGAGGTGAGCCGCGCCAACAGTCATCTGGTACCGGCCCACTACATCCGCCGCCAGACCCTCAAAAACAATGAACGCTACATCATCGACGAGCTTAAAAAATACGAGGATAAGGTGCTCACCGCCCAGGCGCAGGCGCTGGCACTGGAGAAACGGCTCTACGAAGAGCTGCTCGACACCCTGCTGCCCCACCTCGGCGATCTGCAGGAGTCCGCCGCTGCACTGGCGGAGCTGGACGTGCTGGCCAACCTGGCGGAGCGGGCCGAGAGCCTCGACTACCGCTGCCCGGCCCTGATCGACGAAGATCAGATCCTGATCGAGGCGGGCCGCCATCCTGTCGTTGAACAGGTGATGAGCGATCCCTTTATCGCCAACCCCATCCGGCTTGAGCGGGATCGCCGGATGCTGATCATCACAGGCCCCAACATGGGGGGTAAATCCACCTATATGCGCCAGACCGCGCTGATCGTGCTGCTGGCCCATATCGGTGCCTTCGTACCCGCCGACAGCGCCCGCATCGGCCCCATCGACCGTATTTTCACCCGGATCGGGGCGTCGGATGATCTGGCATCGGGCAGATCCACCTTTATGGTGGAGATGACAGAAACAGCCAACATCCTCAACAACGCCACCGCCCGCAGTCTGGTGCTGATGGACGAAATTGGCCGCGGTACCAGCACCTACGACGGGCTCTCGCTGGCGTGGGCCTGCGCCGAGCAGCTGGCGAGCAAGATTGGCGCCTACACCCTGTTTGCCACCCACTACTTCGAGCTGACCCGGCTGCCGGAGCTGATTGAGGGGCTGGCTAACGTCCATCTGGACGCGGTCGAGCACGGCGACACCATCGCCTTCATGCATGCGGTGCAGGAGGGAGCGGCCAGCCGCTCCTACGGCCTGCAGGTCGCGGCGCTGGCGGGGGTGCCGAAATCGGTGATCCAGCAGGCCCGGCACAAGCTGGCAGAGCTCGAAAGCGCCACGCCCCTGCCTGCTGGTGAAATACGCCCGACGCCGGTGACGCTGGCGCCTCAGCCCCATCCGGTGGTGGAGGAGTTGGAGGCGGTGCGCCCGGACGAGCTCACCCCCCGCCAGGCGCTGGATCTGCTCTATCGCCTCAAGCAGATGCTCTGATCGGCCGCTGAGCACAGGAAATAGCAATGAAAAAGGGGAACCTCGCGGTTCCCCTTCTGTTTTGCACTATTTGCCACTGCGTTATCAGGCCGGGCCTATGCGATCCGGCAGGCTCAGAGTGGCCGAGCCGGGCTGACGCTTGAGCTTCTGCCGGTACGCGAACGGGTGCTGACTCTCCTGCTTTGCAGGCCCCAGTGGAAGACGGCGAGACACATGGCGATCTGGGCCGCCTGCGTGGTCATGCCTTGGTGATACAGAGGCTGCCCTGCAGGTGGTTCATGGGCGCAGCGACACTCCAAAAGCCCATGCCGGCGCTAAACAACATGGAAAACCAGGCAAAATAGCCGGACTCCGGTACCTGAGCGTCGTCACCCAGCCGTATGCTGCCGAAACGGTTGAAGCGAACAACAGGAACAGGGTGACGACCGTGAACGCCGTCATGGCCATGGTCGGGTTGCGGCCTTTCAATCGCCCTTTGGTTGCGCTCGTCGGGATAGAGGTGGACCAGCACATAGGCATAACGTCATTCGCTCACCAACTCCTTCAGGTTGAAAGTACCAATCTCGCGGCAAGAGAGGGGAAGCTCACCATCATGGTGGTGCAGCTTGAGGAGGTGGGTCTGCGTCACAGGGGGGCTGATAATGTACGAAAACTGCGGTATCAGGCAGATAGCAAGGCACTCATCCCCCCGTAGATCGGCAACCAGAGACTTGATATCCAGATTGTTATTGATCATCTTGCGCCTCAAATATCGGGTTAAAATCCGGACAACGGCGGACAACCCAACACAAAAATCATTAGACCAAAAACAATATTGACCCGATGAGGAATTAGGCGGAAAATTTTGCGCCTCTCAACAGCCCCCCAATGACTCAGGTCCCATGGAAAAACATGATGAAGTGCTGGTCGCACTGCGCCAGATTATTCGTGCCATCGATATGCACTCCAAGCGCTTGATCAAGGAAGCCGGGCTGACATCGCCACAGCTCTTGCTGCTCAAGGGGATCAACGAACTGGGGCAAATATCCATGCGCCAGCTGGCGGATCACACCAACATGAGCCAGGCTACCGCGACCACCATTATGGACCGTCTCGAGAACCGCCAATTGGTGCAACGAATTCGCAGTGAAACCGACAAACGCAAGGTTCACGCGACACTCACTGACGCAGGCCGCGCACTGCTGGCCCAGGCGCCCACCCCGCTGCAAGAGAGCTTTATCCAGCGTTTCCAAGCGCTGGAAACCTGGGAGCAAGGGCTGTTGCTCTCCTCCCTGCAGCGTATCTCGGCCATGATGAATGCCGATGGCATTGATGCCGCCCCCGTGCTGAGCGTCAGACCGCTCACCGAAGAACGGGCATGAAAAGGGAACAGGCAGAAAAAAAGCTCCCGACGGGAGCTTTTTTTCTATGGGGATTTTGTCTACCTATCCCGTAGCGGTATCACTCCTCCAGGCTGATGCCTATGTTGGAAACACCGTCCTGGGCCGCAAATACCCTGATTGCCAGGATGCGGTCGCTGTCACGCTCGTGGGCTACCCGCTTGAGCAGCTCGACCTGAAACTCCAGCTCGGCCTCGATGTACTCGTGCTCGTAGAGTTCCTCTTCTGTCATGTCGCGCTCTTCCAGCATCTCGATGAAACCGGCCACAGTTCCCACTGAGGCATGGCTGGCGTCTTCGGCTTCTTCGCCGACCCGGCAGATCACCGAGTTGTAGGCACAACCCAGCGCCACGCAGGCATCCAGCGCCGGATAAGCACCGTAGGATTCAAACTTGTTGGGCTCCGGAATGTAGACTTCAAACGCTTCCAGGATAGCCCCCAGATTGACGCGGGATCCCTTTACCGTCAGGTAGTTCCACATCTGTTCCAGCGCGTTGCGAAACGCCTTCGCATCACCGAAGCCGGATGCTTGGGTAAACAGCGCATAGTTGGGGTACATGCGCTCTGCCAGCGCCAGGGTGTAGACGGTCTGTTGCCAAGGCTGTAGCTCGGCCAGTCGCTTATAAAACTTGTCACCAAACACTGGAGTCGGATCCTTTGCAAAATGTGGGGCAGATTGTAGCCCACGAGGGGCCGCACGAAAACGAAAAAGCGGCCCGGTCGACTAGCTTGTCCGATCAACTCGGGTAAGATGAAGACAAAGCGGCCTCTCTCCCGCGCCGTAAATCTGATAAGGAACAAGAGTATGAGTCAACGTACCCTTCTTTTACTCAGCCAGGACAACGCGCACTACGAGCGCCTGCTCAAGGCCGCCCATCTCCCCCATTTACGCATTCTGAGAGCCGACAACCAGAGCGATGCCGAGAAACTGATCGGGGAGGCCCACATACTGATGGCCGAGCCTGCGCGGGCCAAGCCGCTGCTGGCCAGGGCCAACAAGCTGAGCTGGTTCCAGTCAACCTATGCCGGGGTCGACGTGCTGCTGGATGCCAGCAGCCGACGCGATTATCAACTCACCAACGTGCGCGGTATCTTCGGCCCGCTAATGAGCGAGTATGTGTTCGGCCACCTGCTCAGCCTGATGCGTCAGCTACCGCTCTACCGGGAGCAGCAGAAACAGCGGCTGTGGCAAAGCCACCCGTACCAGGGGCTCAAGGGGCGTACCCTGCTGATCCTGGGGACCGGCAGCATAGGCCAGCACCTGGCCCACACCGGTAAGCACTTTGGCATGAAGGTGCTCGGCGTCAGCCGCAGCGGCCGTGAGCGGGCCGGTTTCGATCAGGTGTATCAGTTGCCGGCGCTGAACAAGATGCTGGCCCAGGCCGACGTCATCGTCAGTGTCCTGCCCGCCACCCGCGAGACCCATCATCTGTTCACTGCATCCCGTTTCGAGCATTGCAAGCCGGGCGCCATCCTGTTCAACGTCGGTCGCGGCAATGCCATCAACGAAGGCGATCTGCTGACCGCCCTGCGCACCGGCAAGCTGGGTATGGCGGTGCTGGACGTGTTCGAGCAGGAACCCCTGCCCGCCGACAGTCCGCTCTGGGGCCAGCCTAACCTCATCATCACCCCGCACAACAGCGCCTACAGCTTCCCCGATGATGTGGCCCAGATCTTCGTGCGCAACTACATTCGCTTCATCGACGGTCAGCCGCTGGACGGCAAGATAGACTTCGACAAAGGTTACTGATCCCGCCCATGACACCAATGAAAAGGCCCTGCCAATGTGGCAGGGCCTTTTTCTATTCGGCTGGAAACCGGCGTCAGCCTGCCTCCATCTCCTTGCGATAGCTCTTCACCTTGGCAAGGAACTGACGTTTGGCCTTGCCGGAGAGCGGCTCCGCCATCGGCAACTTGACCTTCATGGGATCGACCGGGCGGTTGTTGATCCGCACCTCATAGTGCAAGTGGGCACCGGTGGAACGGCCTGTGTTACCGGAGAGCCCAATCTTGTCGCCCATCTTCACCTTCTGACCGGTTTTCACCAGCAGCTTGCTCAAATGCAGATAACGGGTCATCAGGGTACGGCCGTGCTTGATCACCACATAGGTGCCGGCCAGCGGGTGGCTGGTCGCCTTGATCACGACGCCGTCACCCGTCGCCATCACGGGCGTGCCCACCGGCAGGGCAAAGTCAGTGCCCTCGTGAGGACGAACCTGACCTGTAATCGGGTGGCGACGACTCGGGTTGAAGCTGGAGCTGACCCGATAACGGCTATGGGTCGGATAGCGGCGGAAACCGCGCTCCAGGCTGTTACCCTGACCGTCATAGTAGTTGCCATCTTCCGACAACCAAGCCGAGATGCCCTGCCCCTGATTGAACACTTCGACCCCCAGCAACTGGGTGTTGCCCGTGCTCTTGCCCTCGACCGTCTCCTGACGGACCAGCACTTTGAACTTGTCGCCCTTTTTCAGATCCTTGGCGAAATTCAACCGCCACTGGAACAGGTTAGCGATCTTCTGGATGTGGTTGGCCGGGATCCCCGCATTACGGGCACTGACATAGAAACTGCCGTTGATGACGCCTTCATAACTCTTCTGCTGCCACTGCACCTCTTCATTGAGCATGTTGGCGCTGTAGGTGTCATCGGTGCGTTCCAGGATCAGGGTCTGCTTGATATTCAGACGAATCTTCATCTGTTGCAGTATGTTGTCCTGATCGATCAGCAACTCGATAGTCTGACCGGGTTTGAGGCGGGCCAGATTGTTTTTGCTATCCGCATCCAGCACCTTGTAGAGAGTGGTGGTCGAAAGCCCCAAGTTGTTGAAGATGGTGGTCAGGTTTTCACCGTTGCGCACCCTGTAGTCCTGCCACTGGGGAGTGGCGTCGGTCGGGATGTCATCTTCCGGGAGCGCGGCTTCCACCAGCTCATGATCCGGGATGTCGTTAAAATCCGTATTGTCTTCGTTGGTTGCCGTACCGTTAGTGGCAATGGGCAACTCCAAACGCAATGGCCGCTCCAGGATGTCACCTGGCGCTGGCAATATGGCTACCGCTGACAGTGTCATCGCTGTGAGCAGTAACATGGCGTAAAAATGCTTGCGGGGAACCGGGGGTTCCCAATTGGCAGCCTGTGCTACCAAGGGACGGAGACGTTTCATCCGCTATCCTGTCATTAGATCCAAGGGTGTTAGTCGTCAGTCTGTTTACTACAAAACTGTATAAAACTGACTGTTTGACCTAAATACTCACAATTAGTTCATAGCAATCTGCATGAACCTCACATTTTATGCATAACATTCCCCTATGGGCAGAAATGATCGTCTTTTTTAACCATTTTTTCCTATTTTTAAGAACCGGGTCCGATTGTGCTTGGCCCAAGGTTTCATGATGTTGTGATAACTTTTCCATGGAGTGGATATGTCGTTAGCAAAACTGTTAAACCGAATCATCCTGATCCTGTTCGTGATCGGTGCCGCCCTGCTGTTCATGCTGGAAGTCACCACGGTACGCCAATCCATCCTCGACCAGATGTCGGCCAACCTGGAAACGGCCATCACGGCCCTCGGCCTGGTGCTGCAAGGCACCCTGCTCAACGATGACAAGGTGCTTGCCGAAACCATAGTCAACGCCATGTTCGACGGCGGCTTCGTCAGCTCGGTCACCCTGCTGGACCCTGACGGTCAACTACTGTTCCAGAAGGTCTTTCACACAACACTGCAGAATGTGCCGAGCTGGCTCCCTTCTGTTATCGACATGCCGCCGGTCAAAATTGAGCAGGAGTTGACCGATGGCTGGCGCATGCTGGGCACCCTCACCCTGGAAGGGCACACGGGCTACGCCTATCAGCACCTGTGGAATGCCATCAGCCGCACTGGCCTTGCCCTGCTCGCCGGCCTACTGGTGTTCACCTTGGTGATCTCCTGGGTATGCGGCCGCCTACTGCGCCCCCTCGAGCTTATCAACCAGCAACTGGTCAGGATCCGCAAACGCCAGTTCAGCGGCAATCTGGATTCTCCCTGGCTGCAGGATCTCAAGGAGCTGGTCATCTCGGTCAACCAGCTGGTCTCGGAGCGCAAGCGGGATCTGCTGCAACAGCGGCTCAAGATCACCCAGCTCGGCAAGCAACAGGCGCCGACAATCGCTCAACCCCTGCAAGATGTGACGGAAGGGGAAGACGGCATGCAACAACAGCATTTTTTCTCCACCCAGGGCAGCATCCGTCTCTACAGCCGCCTCATTCCCACCCTTACTCCCTCGCCGGAGAGCTCCCCGGATCAGATCCTGCACCTGCTCGACCTCTGGTTGCACCATCCGGTGGAGGGGCTGCAACTGCCCCTCAGCCTGCTCAATCATGCTGACTGGGCGCAATTCGTCCCGCTGCTGGCCAAGGGCAGAGGCAAGACCCTCGACTGGCGCTGGGATCTGGCAAGCTTCCCACCCCTCGGGGAAGCACGGCTCGCCACCTTGCAGGAGCAGGGCATCGAGATGGCGTTCAGCGCCATCCCCATGACCAACGACACCTTCAATCAGCTCGACCCCATCAACCCCGTCTTCATCAGCTGCCAGCCAACCCAGGCTCCCCTTTACTGGAATCTGGTGGCTCAATGCCTGCACAGTGCGGGCTACACTCTGCTGGCAGAAGCCAGCGAGATCCAGGATATCGACACCCTGCGCAGCTGGGGCATAGACGGTTACTCCAGCAAGGAGATCTCATGAACAAACTCGGGTTGTTACTCGCCCTGCTGTGGCCGCTGCCGCTGCTGGCCAGCCCCCTGCTCATCGCCACCGGCGGTGAGCAGGGGATTTATCATCAGGTCGCCAAAGAGTTCTGCCGGCTGGCCAACAAGAGTGACCCCGAGCTGCAATGCAAGCTGCAGGTCACCTCAGGTACCATCGAGAATCTGCACCAACTACAGTCAGGGCAGATACCCTATGCCCTGGTGCAATCGGACTGGCTCTATCAGGCCAGCCGAGGCCTCGGGCCCTATGCCAGCCAGCCGCAACCCGAACTGAGAGCCATGTTCGCTACCCACGCCGAGCCTTTCACCATAGTGGTGCGGGCAGATGGCGACATCACCACGCTGACACAGCTCAAGCTGGCGCCCATCGACATAGGGCTGAAAAGCTCGGGCACTCGCCAGACGGCCCTGGCCCTGTTCAACCTGTTGGGAGCAAAAGAGCAGGATCTCGATCTGAAGAGCGTAGGCAATCTGGCGGAGGCGCTCTGCAGCAAGCAGATAGATGCCTACGGTCTGGTAATGGGACACCCGAACCGGATCGTGCTCGATACCACCAAGCGCTGTGCCATCCGCTTTCTGCCGATCGAGGGAGAGACTCGGGATCAACTGCTCAAGGGGATCAAGTACTACCAGCGCAGCCAAGTGCCTGCCCGCATCTATCCCGACAACCTGAAGGCGACCCCCACCTTCGCCATCGCGGCCACTCTGGTGACCAATGCCGCCACGCCTGAGGCGGAGGTCTACCGACTGACCAGGGCCATGTTGTCCCAGCAGACCAGCTTCAACGAGCAGACCTATGGTTACGCCAACCTGTTTCACAAGGCCCGTAACAAAACAGGCCCGGTGCTGAGCATCGAACAGCATCCGGGCGCGGCAAAATATTTCGAAGAGTTGAAAGCGGCGGGAAAACTATAACTGGCGACGGGGGGAGCGCAGTTGCTCGCTGGAGAAACGGGTCTTCATCGATGTCCACTGCGCCAACCTATCGGCACTGCCCGCCAATGTGCCTTCACGGCGCGACTTCATGATCCAGATGCTCTTTGCATCGAAGCTGTAGACGGGGATGAGATCAGTTCGCTGACTGCCGGGCAGGATCCGGCTGTTGATGTTGTCGAGCACCAGCGGATCGGATTTGGGCGTTGGAAAATAAAGCGTCACCATATGAAACTGGTTGTACTTCACCGCCTTGACATAAGCCAGCCGCAGCTTTTTCTCTTCAACCCCCAGCTCCATCAGGGTGTAGTACTTGGAGATGCTGTAATCTTCGCAGTCCCCCCCGCGAGCACCAATAAACTCCAATGGATTGGCCCAATAATCCTCATCACCCCACAATCTGGGATCATCGCTGTAGGTCAGGTTATTGAAGTAGTTGTTCACCAGCTCGATCTTCTGCTGATCCGTGGTACCGGCACGGGGCGTGAGCAGGCGGGAAAACGCCTCGGCACGCTGGATCGCCCTGCCGCCATAAACCTCCTGCAATTTGGCCCTCAACTCGGGGCTGGCGATGTATTCGGAGAGACGGGACGCTTGCACGCTGGCACAGAGCAGCGCCAGCGTGCAGGTGGGAATGAGCAGCCATTTCATATTTAACACTCCATGTCAGATGCTGGAGGTCAGTATAGTTGGCGCAGGCCACCCTATCAGGTGAACCAAAGAGAGCTCAGCGGCACTGGGCGAAGGCGTCAGCCAACTGTTGCATGAACTGCGGGTAGCCATCCGCACCAATCGGGACCTGCTCACCCACCTCATCCAGCAGCAATACCTTGGCGCCGGTATTGCGGGCCACCGACTCAATCACGGCAGGGGAGAATTGCGGCTCGGCGTAGATGCAGCTTGCCTGTTTCTCCTGCAGCGCCTTGCGGATCTCTACCAGCGTCTTGGCGCCGGGACGGCGTTCCGGGTTTACGGTAAAGTGCCCCTTGGAGCTCATTCCGTAGTGACGTTCCCAGTAGCCATAAGCCTCGTGGAACACGAAGTAGCCCTTCTGGTTCACCGCCTTCATCTGTTCAGAGATGAGCTTGTCCTTGGCCGCCACCTTGGCCTTGAAGGTCAGCAGGTTGGCGCGATAACGTTCGGCATTGGCGGGATCCTGGGCACTTAGCGTTTCACTCAGCGCACTGGCGATAACCAGTGCCTGGGTCGGCCCCAGCCAGATATGCGGATCTACCCCTTCGTGATGATGCCCCTCGTGTCCATCGTGATCATGACCCTCATCGGCATGCTCTTCGTGCCCTTCCTGCTTGGCGTAGTCGAACAGCGGCATCCCCTCAACCCGGGTAAGCGTCAGCACATGGGGATGCTTGGCCAGCGGTTTGGCCATGAAGCCTTCCAGCTCGGGGCCGACCCATACCACCAGATCGGCACCCTGGATGCTGCGGATATCGGAGGGGCGCAGGGAGAAGTCGTGGGGAGAGGCGCCGGTCGGCAGCAGTACTCTGGGCTCACTCACGCCATCGGTGATCGCAGCTGCGATAAAGCCGAGAGGCTTGATGGTGGTCAGTACCTCGAGGGCACGGACAGGCAGGCTCACTGCCAGCAAGGCAGTGATAAGTGTAAGAATTCGCATAGAGATCTCGTCAGGAAGTGAGTGTGTGATAATATAACAAACCAACGCTGTTGTTATATTATAACTCTCACAGGCTGTAAACCCCGGAGCTGTCATGACCCAACTGGTGGAGCTGAAAGAGGTCTGTCTTTCGTTCGACGGACGATCCGTGCTCGACAAGGTCTCCTTTACCCTGAATAAAGGCAAAATCACTACCCTGGTCGGCCCTAACGGGGCGGGCAAGAGCACCCTGAGCAAGCTGGTACTGGGCCTGCTCACTCCGGATACCGGCGAGATCCGGCGCCGTCGCGATCTGCGGGTTGGCTATGTACCGCAACGCCTCTATCTGGATCCCACTTTGCCGCTGACGGTGCGCCGCTTCCTGCAACTGGGCAAGAATGGCCGTCTATCCATCGAGGAAGCGCTCAATCGGGTCGGCGCCCAGGGGTTGCTGGATAACCGGATGCAAAAGCTCTCTGGCGGCGAGATGCAGCGAGTGCTGCTGGCACGTGCCCTGCTGGTCAAGCCAGAGCTGCTGGTGCTGGATGAGCCGGTGCAGGGGGTGGATATCAACGGTCAGATCGAGCTCTATGCCCTCATCAGCACGCTGGCGGCCGAGTTCAACTGCGCCGTACTGATGGTCTCCCACGACTTGCACCTAGTGATGGCCAGCACCCACGAAGTGATCTGCCTCAATCGCCACGTCTGCTGTCACGGCGAGCCGGAAAGCGTGGCACGCCATCCCGAATTTGCCCGCCTGTTCGGGCGCCCTGAACAGGAAGTGCTGGCAGTCTACACCCACCATCATCACTGCGACGGCGAACACCATCATCATAATGAGCAGGCCCCCGTCATCCGCCTGCCGTCTCGCAATCAATAAGCGCAGCTAAGGACATTCAAGTGGACAGCTTTCTGTTATATGCCCTCACGGCCGGCCTCGGCATCGCCCTGCTGGCCGGGCCCCTTGGCAGCTTCGTGGTGTGGCGCAAGATGGCCTATTTTGGTGACACCCTCTCCCATGCCTGCCTGTTCGGCATAGCACTCGGCATACTGCTGCAGGTGAATCTGACCCTGGCGGTGGTGGTCTGCTGCCTCGCCATGGCCATGCTGCTGGTGATCATGAGTCGCAACCAGCAGGTGGCGACCGATACCCTGCTCGGCATCCTGGCCCACAGCGCCCTGTCGCTTGGCCTGGTCACCTTGAGTTTTATGGATAACGTGCGGGTGGATCTGATGGCCTACCTGTTCGGCGACCTGCTCTCGGTACAACCGGTGGATCTGCTCTGGATCTACGGCGGTGGCGCCCTGGTCCTGCTCACCCTGTGGCGCCTGTGGGATCCCCTGCTCTCCATGACCATCTCGGAAGAGCTGGCTCGGGTGGAAGGGATCCGGGTCGATGTGCTGCGCTGTGTGCTGATGCTGCTGATCGGGCTGGTGATCGCCGTGGCAATGAAGTTTGTCGGGGCGCTGATCATCACCTCGCTGCTGATCATTCCCGCCGCCACCGCCCGCCGCTTCAGCCAGACGCCGGAGCAAATGGCGGGCTTTGCCGCACTGATCGGCTGTCTCGCCGTGCTGGGCGGCCTCAGCCTCTCCTGGCATCAAGACACGCCGGCGGGCCCTTCCGTGGTGGTCTGCGCCACCGGCCTGTTTATCCTGAGCCAGTTCAAGAAAGCCTGATAAGCCAAGCGGTTATAGCGCCATGCTCTGGCGCGCCTCCATCATCAGCCATTGGCGCAATCGACTGATGGCGGGCTCATGGGCCCGGGATCGCTTGCAGGTAAAGTAGAAGGCATCCCCCGTCTCCAGCTGGTGAACCGGCAAGGCCACCAGCTGGGGATCATCGGGCCGCAGCATGTAGTCGTTCACGAATGCCACCCCCTGATCCCAGGCCGCCGCCTCCATCGCCAGCAGCACATGGCTGAAGTGGTGCATCCGTGCCTCATCCGGGATGACCAGACCGCCAGCCTTGGCCCAGCGCTGCCAATCCTCTCCCCGCGCCTTGTAGATGGACTGCACCGACAGAAGCGGCAGCTGCCAGATGGCCTGTGGCCACTCCCCCTCCAGCTGTTGCAACAGGCGTCGGCTGCAGACCGGGAAAAGCCGCTCCTGATAGATGAGATCGTGGCAATAACCGCGGCCATGGGGCGACACCGTGATGAAACAGTCCGCCACCCGATCGGAGAGCTCGGGATCTTCCGCCACCATCTCCAGGCTCAGATCCAGCTCGGGGTAGAGCTGACGCAGACCCGCCAGACGCGGGATCAGCCACTTCACCGCGAACGAGCTGTAGACCGCGAGTCGCAGCCGCATCTCGCCACCGCCGCGCAGCTGTTCGCTGCTCTGGGCGATCTGGCCCAGCCCAGCGGCTATGCCTTCAAAGTAAACCTCCCCCTGGGCGGTCAATGACAACAGCCGCCCCTGACGCAACAGCAGCCGTTCCCCCAGAAAATCCTCCAGCAGGCGGATCTGGTGGCTGACCGCACTCTGGCTGACGTTCAGCTCGAGGGCCGCGCGAGAAAAACTGAGCAGGCGGGCAACCGCTTCGAAATATTGAACCGCGCGCAGGGGAGGCAGCTTCATTATCCAAAATTCTCATAGATGGTGATTTTTTATCATTTTACTGGATAACTGACCCCACGCTACCCTGCCCTCATATAACATCGGAGGTGGTATGAATGCAGTCGGGATCGGCATCCTCTATCTGGTGCTGGGCAACATGGTGGCGGTCTTTTCCGATGCACTGGTCAAGGTACTGGAGCCGAGCCAGCCCGTGTTCCAGTTTGTCTTCTTTCGCCAGCTCTCAGCCGCCATTCTGCTGATGCCCTGGCTGCTCTGGTCATGGCGTCGCAATCCGCCGGTAGCCATCAAGTGGCACCTGCTGCGGGCCCACATCTGGGCGGTCGGCGTCTGCCTGATGGTGGTCGCCCTCACCCGCTTGCCGCTCGCCACCGCCAACGCCCTCTTCTATGCGGCCCCCCTGATGATGGTGCCGCTGGCGGTATGGATGGCGGGGGAAGCGATCTCACGCCAGAAGGTGCTGACCGCGCTCATCGGTTTTATCGGGGTCTTGATCGTACTTCGACCAACCGAGGTGAACTGGGCCGCGCTGGCCGCGCTCGGGGTCGCGCTCTCCATGGCACTCAACAACTTGCTGATCAAGCGGATCCCGCTCAAGCAGCCCATCGCCCAGACCCTGTTCTTCACCAACGTGCTGAGCATGCCCTTCATACTGGCGCTGGCACTGTGGGAAGGGGGCGACTGGCAGTGGCAGATGTGGTGGCCCGCCTTCGGCTCATCGGCGCTGATCATGGTCTATGCCGGCTTGTGCGTGGTGGCCTATCGCAAGGCAGAGGCAAGCAAGATCGCCTCGGCGGAATACACTGGCCTCTTGATGGCGGTCGCCATCGGGGTCTGGATGTTTGACGAGCAACCGGGTCTGCCGCTGCTGCTGGGGTGCCTGTGCATCATCATCCCGCTGGTTGCCATGGCGCGCAACAAACCAAAACCGCTGACGGAACCTGCGGTCTGACACAGAGGCCAATACTAGGGTCGCACCAGCAAGGGGGCGACCCTTTGTTGCAGATGAGGGATCACCTCCTGCTCGAACCAGAGGTTCTTCTTGAGCCAGAAGGTATTGCGGGGAGACGGGTGCGGCAACGGCAGCCAGCCGGGGCCATAGTCAGCCCAGCTGCGCACCGTCTCGGTGAGCGGCCCCTTGGCTGCCCCCCGCAGGTAGTAGGCTTGCGCATACTGGCCGATGAGCAGGGTCAGCTCAATATTGGGCAGCAGCATCAACACCTTGTCGTGCCAGGTGGGCGCGCACTCGGGTCTGGGTGGCAGATCGCCGGATTTTCCCCTGCCGGGGTAGCAGAGCCCCATCGGCATGATGGCGATGCGGGACTCGTCGTAGAAAGTGGCCTTATCCACGCCGAGCCAGTGACGCAGCCTATCGCCAGAGGGGTCATCCCAGGGGATGCCGCTGGCATGAACGCGGGTACCTGGCGCCTGGCCGATGATCAGCAAGCGGGCGCTCTCGGCGCCACGGATCACCGGGCGTGGCCCCAGTGGCAAATGAGCCTCGCATAACCGGCAGGCCCGGATCTGTTCAAACAACGTATCGAGTCGGTTCATGCCCCGATAGTAACAGGATTTCCCCCTCTATCCTGCTTGTGAAAGTCTCAGAGGATACTTATCATGCGACCACAAATGTTTAATTTAATAAACGGAGAGAGATGAAGAACTGGATGGGCACCGGCAGCGCGGCCCTCTCATTCGTGCTGTGGGGCATGCTGCCCCTCTATTACCAGTTCATGCCAGAGGTCAACATGTGGGAGCTGCTCTCCCACCGGGTCCTCTGGTCGGCGGTACTGCTGGGAACCCTCTTTTCCCTGCTCGGCTACCGGGTGCCCTGGGCACGCCTGCGCAGTGAACCCCGTCAGCTTTGCCTCATACTGCTGGCGGGCCCGGTCATGTCCATCAGTTGGTGCATGTTTACCTGGTGCCTGACCACGGGTCAGGTGCTGGCCACCAGCCTCGCCTTCTTCATGACTCCGCTGTTCAATATCGTGTTCGCAGTCCTCTTCCTCAAGGAGCGGCTCACCCCGCAAAAACATCTGGCGGTCGCCCTGGCACTGGCGGGGCTGGCCTACATGCTCTTCTCCTACGGCCAGCTGCCCTGGTTCTCCCTCATCATGGGTGCCAACTTCGCCTTTTATGGCCTGCTCAAAAAGAAGGTGCACTACGATGCTGGCGTCAGCCTCTACCTCGAAGCCCTGGTCCAGCTGCCGGTTGCTCTGCTGATCATCGGCTGGCTTGCCCTGAACGGCATGAGCCAGTTTATGTCCGGTGACTGGGCCGAACGGCTGCTGCTGATGGGCAGCGCCCCCGCCACCCTGCTGCCGGTGGGCCTGTTCTGCTACGCCGTGGCACGCACCCGCATGAGCACTGTGGGGCTGCTGCAATATATCGAGCCCAGCCTCGCCTTCCTGCTCGCCATCTTCTGGTTTGGCGAGACGGCGGATCCGGTGAAATCGGTGGGATTTGCCTTCGTCTGGGCGGGTCTGCTGGTGAGCCTGCTACCACTGCACCGGCTCAGGCGCGGTGCCGGCAACCCAGCTCAGGGTCTGCCACGATAGGATTCCAGGATAGCGTGCCACGCGGGATCCATGTCCATCTGCCCGGCGATGTCGTTCAGCCGGGCATGGAGATCGGCACGGGATTTGGGAACCAGAATATGGCGGGTATAGCTGGATTGGGGAAAGGGCGAGATGAACAGCTTGCCCTCATAAGCGTCATTGATGAAGAAAGACAGCGCCGAGCCCGGCACCAGGGTCACATCAATGCGGCCCCGTATCAGCAGGCTGAAATTGGTTTTGACCTTCTTGGCATCGTGGCGTACCAGCTCGCCCCGGGCCACAGCATCATCGATGCCTTGATAGCGATAGCCCTCTATGCCACCGAAGATCAGCCCCTTGAGTGAATCCGGGCCGCGATAGGTGACGGGTCTGGCCGCGCTGGAGATGAGCTCGTTGGTGTCGCGCATCACAGGGAAGGTCCACAGATAACGTTCGTGCTGGGGATCCCCCACCCAGACAGGATTGACCCAGGCCACCAGACCGTCGAAGCCAGGATCCGACATCTCCAGCGCCAATCTGGCCCGATTCACCAGCCAGAGTTCAAGCCTGGGTTCTCCGCCGAGCCTTTCATTGAGATACTTGACCAGATCCCGGCTCAGTCCCGTCTTCTCCCCTGTCATGAAAGGTGGATGCTGATGGTAATCATAGAGACGGATCGTCTCACCCAGAGCCGGGACCGACAACAGGCACCACAACCACAACCAGACTCGCATCGCACCTCCTTGGACTGCTCTTGAGTTTGGCACAGACAGATCGAATGAGAAACGCAGCGATGGACACAAAACCGACCAGCTCACCCCCACCCGGCCAATGGTCCCTCTATCTGGTGCGCACCGCAGCCGGCCTGCTCTATACGGGTATCAGCACGGATCCGATCAGGCGGTTGCGCCAGCACCAGAGCGGCAAGGGATCCCGCGCCCTGCGCGGCAAGGGGCCACTCACGCTGGTCTGGCAGCAGAGGGTGGGCGACAAGGGGGCGGCACTGCGACTCGAATACCGCCTCAAACAGCAGAGCAAGGCCTTCAAGGAGCGCCTGGTACGAGAACCGGATGGCTGGGCCGACTGGAGTCAGCCTTGGCTGGCAGCGATTGACCCGGCAATGAAGAGGCCACAAAAAAGGCCACTGCGAGCAGTGGCCAAGGAAGGATCCGATAGCAGGGAGGCTTAACGGTAGGTATTGGGTTGCTTGCGCCGGTTGCTGATGAGCCAGCACACCACCAGCAGCACCAGCAACCAGGGCGCCAGCTTGATGATCAGAGCGAACATGCCGGCCAGCGCGCCAAACAGCACAAAGAGACCGCTCACCAGCAGCATGGCCAGCACGGTAAACCCCGCCAGCGCCATGGCCACCAACACCAGCATCAAGACAATAAATTCCAGCATGTTCTGCTCCTCGCAGGCTTCTCTTGCCGGCTGAATGACCCCAGGGTCAATCCAGCCAGCGCTTCAATTCACGATGGGGTGGCATGATCAGCACCGCCAGCAAATAGGCGGCCAGGGTCAGTGGCGGCATCAGGATCAGGGCAATCAGCGCCACTATCCGTACCGTCACCCTCGAGAGCCCCAGCCGGTTGGCAATACCGGCGCAAACCCCGGTCAACTTGCGATGAGCAAGGTCCTTCGGCCAGGGCGTCATGCTTATGCCCCCACCTTCTGACCCTTCAGCCGGGCCAGTTCGCGCTCAATCTCGTCGTTCAATTCCAGCTCGCGGAACTGGGCCTCCAACGAAGGATTCTGCCCCAGGGTCGCCGCCTCCAGCTGAGCTTCCAGCTGATCGACCCGGCCTTGAAAACCGTCGAAACGCGCCATCAGCTCATGCATGCGCTGGTTATCGACCTGGGCACGGGCCCGGATCCGGCTATGGGCGGTCTGTTCGCGCAGGGTCAGCATCTTCTGCTTCTCGCGGGCTTCGGTCAGCTTGGCGGCCAGTCGCTCGCTGTCGGCGGTAAGCTGGGCCAGCACCTCGGCCACCCGGACCTTGTCCTGTTCCAGCTGGTCACATTTTTTAGCCTCGGCCAGTTTTTCAGTGAGGGCGGCACGGGCCAGATCCTCACGTCCCTTCTGGATGGCGAGCTCGGCCTTGGCCGACCACTCCAGAACCTGGTGTTGCAGCGCCTGCTGGTGGCGTTCCAGCTGCTTCTGCTCGGCGATGACGCGGGCGGCTTGGGTTCTCATCTCGACCTGCACCTGCTCCATCTCTTCGATCATCAGTCGCAGCATCTTCTCCGGCTCTTCACTCTTGTCGAGCAAGCTGTGCAGGTTGGCATTGATCACGTCGGTCAGGCGGCTAAATACGCTCATGGTCTGGCTCCTTGTTCATGGGGATGGCTATCTCTTCCCATAGCATTACAAGAGCCGTGCCAAGAAAATTTATTGTTGCTTTACAACTAGATGGGGATTTATCGGCAAGATGCAAGCAGGGTTTTCTGGTGAAATTTGCCAACAAAGTGGTGATTTTAACCAACAAAAAAGGGAGCCAGCGGCTCCCTCTATGTCGTCTTCCGTTCAGAGTCAGGCGGCTTGATGGCGACCCAGCTTGCTGTCCAGTTCGACCAGCTTGGCTTCCATCTGTGCACGGCAGTTGTCAGACAACTCGCGAATACCGGCTGCGCCATGCTCCTTGCTGCACACGGGCGGCAACATTTCCAGCAGCACTTCACCATTGTCCCAGCGGTTCAGGTCGATCTGGCCAAAGTAGCTGGAGCAAACGATGGGCACCACGGGCACCTCGGCCTGCACGGCGGTGTGGAAGGCGCCAGCCTTGAACGGCAGCAGGCCACGCCCCTTGGAGCGAGTACCTTCCGGGAACATCCAGATGGAGGTGCCATGATTCTTGATGCGATCCACCACCTGGCCTATGGTGCCGATGGCACGGGAGCGGTTGGAGCGATCGATCAGCACGTTGCCTGAGAGCCAGAAGAGTTGGCCGAAGAAGGGCAGCCACAGCAGACTCTTCTTGCCGACCGCCACCACGCCGGGCATGACAGCACCTGTCACGGTGAAGATGTCGAAATTGCTCTGGTGATTGCAGACGTAAACCGCCGGGCCGAGCGACTTTACCTCGTCCGGTATGGTTACCTTGACCTTGAGCCCGAGCAGCGGGCAGATCGCATGGTACATGCGGGCGAAAACAAAGACGTTGTTGGGATGACGCGGACGCACCAGACAGAGCAACAGACCAAACACGAACCAGAAAACGAGCAGCAGGGTAAGCAGCAGCACACGGGCAAGTTTGAGCATCGAACACCTCGGATTTTAACTTGGCGCAGTATACTGGTCCCCCTTTTAGCGAACAAGCGTTCGCCAAACAGAACCGCCCACCCCGATGTGCACAGATGGTCGCATCGAATTCTGCTGACTTGCTCCTGTCATGGTTGATCGATAGGATATGCACTATTCAACAGGGTAGGGCTAGCATGATTTTGCGACAACGCGTGGCGACAAGACTCCTGCTGCTGGTCTGCATTCTGGTGCTCAACTGTGCGGCCCAGCCGCTGGCCCGGCTGGCTCAACTCGATCAAGCCCTCAGTTGCCAGGTTCAACTCCTCCCCTCTTCCGGTGTCGATGCCGACGATGCGCAGCCAGCGACGCCTCAGCCAAGCAGTTGCCAGCTCAATGGCAAGTGGCTCAGTGCCGCCAGCCTGCTCTGTGTCGAACAGATCTTCTTTGCCATCGCCTTCGTGATTGCCCTGCTGGCGCCGTTGTCGCGGCGCTCGCCTGCCTTGCCCCCCCCTCGCAACATATCTCCGCCTGAACGGCGACTACATCTTACTTTCTGCGTCTGGCGAGAATGAGTTAGCGGCGGTTATCTACCCCTGACTTTCATTTTCAAGAGACAACAATATGACAAAAATCATCAAGACTGCCCTGTTGATGGGCGGCCTGCTGTGGCAATCCATGGGATTGGCCAGCGATACCGGCTGGCTTGTCAGCCCCCAGAATGATCACGCCAGGGTGCGGCTGCAAGCCGACACCCGCGATCCCGCCCAAACTCGCGTGCTGCTGAGCCTGGAGCTCGAATCCGGTTGGAAGACCTATTGGCAGAACCCGGGAGAGGGCGGCATCGCCCCTGAAATATTCTGGGATGACCCTCAACCCGCGCAGCAGTGGTACTGGCCCGTGCCGGAGCGATTTGACGTCAGCGGCATCTCGGCCCAGGGCTATCGACAAGCCGTCAGCCTCCCCATCAGCCTGACCCACAGCCGCCGCGAGGCGCTGACGGGCACACTGCGCCTTTCGACTTGCAGCAACGTCTGCATCCTGACCGACTACCCCTTTACCCTCGCAGTCGATGGCACTACGCCAGAAGGGTTCGACTTTGCCTACGCCCAGGCGATGAGCAAGCTGCCACAAGCCATGCCGGGCAGCGTCACCCTCAAGGCTGGTTATCAGCAAAACCAGCTGCAATTGACCGCCGACAACCCGCAAGGCTGGCAGGAACCGAAGATTTTCCTCCAGCGGCTGGAGGGCGCCGAATTTGGCAAACCCGAGCTGGAGGTGCAAGGCAACACCCTGATCGCCCGCATTCCGGTGAGCGATGGCTGGCAGGGCGATGCGCCCGACATCCGCGCCCAGCAACTCGGGTTTGTACTGGCCAACGGTGAACAAGCCTGGCAGAGCGAGCTCAGCATAGGTGACCCGCTGACCCTGCCGAGTCAGGGCCACTCGCTGTTCTGGCTGCTGGGCGCCGCCCTGCTGGGTGGCCTTATCCTCAATCTGATGCCCTGCGTGCTGCCGGTGCTGGCACTCAAGCTGGGGTCGGTATTGCAGCTAACAACCCGTGAGCGCCGCCCGGTTCGTCTGCAATTTCTGGCGGCCAGTGCTGGCATCCTGGTCTCTTTCTGGGCGCTGGCACTCATGAGCACACTGCTGCGCGCCACCCAGGGAGCGGTCGGTTGGGGTATCCAGTTCCAGAGCGTCTGGTTTATCGGCTTCATGGTGGTGGTCACCCTGCTGTTCTGCGCCAACCTGCTGGGGCTGTTCGAGTTAAGGCTGCCGAGCAACCTCACTACCCGCCTCGCCACCACGGGTGGCAACAGCCTGGGCGGTCACTTCCTGCAAGGGTGCTTTGCCACCCTGCTGGCCACACCCTGCTCGGCGCCCTTCCTCGGCACTGCGGTCGCCTTTGCGCTCGGGGCACCGCTCGGTCAGCTCTGGCTCATCTTCACCGCGCTTGGCCTTGGCATGAGCCTGCCCTGGCTGCTGATCGCCGCCTTCCCCCGTCTTGCACTCTGGCTGCCGAAACCGGGCCGCTGGATGGGGCGCCTGCGTATGCTGCTCGGTCTGATGATGCTGGGCTCCAGCCTCTGGCTGCTCAGTCTGCTCGGCAACCATGTCGGCCACTTCTGGATGCTGATCCTGATGGCGCTGATGCTGGCCACCCTGCTGCTGGCCGTCGTGTGGCGCCATGGCATGCGGGGTGTGACCCTGGGACTGGCCCTCACCTGTCTACTGGGTGGAGCCCTGCTGCTGGGCGGCGCCTTTACGATGGAAGGAAAACCCCAGCGAGATACCGTCAACTGGCAGCCCCTCTCGGAGCAAGCCATCCAGGACGCGCTGGCGCAGAACAAGCGGGTCTTTGTCGATGTCACCGCCGACTGGTGCATTACCTGTAAAGCCAACAAATTCAACGTGCTGCTGCGAGATGATGTGCAAAAAGCCCTGAGCGCCCCCGACGTGGTGGCCCTGCGCGGGGACTGGAGCCGCCCCTCTGCCAGCATCGCTGACTTCTTGCGCCAGCGTGGCAGCGTGGCCATTCCCTTCAACCAGATCTACGGGCCCGGCCTGCAGGGTGGCGAGATCCTCTCGCCCCTGCTGGACCGACCGACTCTGCTTGCCACCCTGGCGCAAGCAGGCATTGCCACTTCTCAAGGAGACACGAAATGAAACCGACCCTGTATACCCTGACCCTGCTGGCCTCCCTCTCTGCCGCCCTGCTGGCTCCGGCCCTGCACGCGGCCCCCTTCACCCCGGAACAGGAGGCGCGTATCAAGGAGCTCATTCGCGAGACTCTGGTGGCCAACCCCAAGATCCTCGACGAGGCAGCCGAATCCTGGGAGAAGCAGAATGCAGCGGCCCAACAGGCGCAGCTCGGCAACTTCATCAAGGGCAATCAGGATGTGCTGTTCAACAGCGCGACCAGCCCGCGCCTCGGTGCCAAGAACCCCAAGCTGACGCTGGTGCTGTTCACCGACTACAACTGCCCCTACTGCAAACAGTTCGATCCTCATCTGACCCAGCTGCTCAAGGCCCATCCGGACGATCTGGGGCTGGTGATCAAGCTGCTGCCGTTCAAGGGGCAGACCTCTGCCAAGGCGGCCCAGTACAGCCTGACGCTGTGGCAGCAAGATCCTGCCCGCTTCCTCACCCTGCACGACAAGCTGATGAGCAAGCAGGGAATGCTGACCGAGGCGGATATCAACAAGGCGCTGGCGGCCACCGGCAATACCGCGCTCAAGCCCGACGCCAAGGCCACCGAGGAGCTGCGCAACAGCCTTCGCATCGGCACGCTTCTGGGGGTGCAGGGCACACCGGCGACCCTTGTCGGCAACCAGCTGGTGTCGGGCGCCATCCCCTATGAGGAGCTGGAGCAAATCGTGCAAGCCGAACTGGCCAAACAGGGGTAAACCATGACAGAGACAATCGCCCCCCAACCCCGCTGGCGACGCTGGGGTAAAGAGGCACTCTGGCTGCTGCTGATGGCGCTGGTCATCTCGACGGCACTGGACTTCTGGCGCAGCCCGGCACTACCAGAAGACGGCCCGCTGCCCACCCTCATCCTGCAAGATGGCACCACCGCCGACCTGCAGGCCATGAGCCGGGACAAGCCGCTGCTGGTCTACTACTGGGCCAGCTGGTGCGGCGTCTGCCGCTTCACCACCCCGACTGTGGAGCAGCTCTGGCAAGAGGGTGAAAACGTGCTGACGGTCGCGCTGCGCTCTGGCAACTCTATCCAGTTGCAGCAAGGGATGACCAGGAAGGGGCTGACCTTTCCGACCTATAACGATGAACAGGGCAACCTCGCCGCCCGCTGGCGGGTGAGCGTCACTCCCAGCTTCCTCATCGTCAAGGACGGCAAGGTGGTCAGCACGACGACAGGCTGGAGTTCGGGACTGGGGCTCAAAATGCGCCTGGCATGGGCCCGCTTTAGCTGAATCGACCCGACTGGCGACAACGCTGGCGCCCTGTCCCTTGGGAAAAGGGCGCCAAACATTATCGAGATAGCCGTGACTTTTGCCCAAGCGAGCGGGACAACGCCCGCCGCCGCATCAGCGCTCAAGTTCACATGCTTATAAAAGAACAGGAGTGGTAATGAAATCCCTCATCACATGTTTGCTGTCGACCCGAAGCGGTCGCTATTTCTGGCCGCTGGCACTGATCCGGATCTCCTTTGGTCTGTTTTTCTTTGCATCTGGCCTGAATAAATTGATTCAACCCGCTAACCAAGAGGCCATGTTGCATACCATGATCGCAGCAGGTCTCCCCTACCCGGCCTTGATGGCAATCTTGGTTGCGACCTGTGAAACCCTGTTTGGCGTGCTGCTGACTCTCGGTCTGTTAACCCGGTTGTCTGCGCTGGCACTGCTGGTCATCAACACGGTTGCCCTGGTGACCATAGGTCTGCACCAGATCCCCGCCAACGTGACCGGGCTCGAATGGTATAGCTGGCTGCTCTATCTGCCCGAGTCTGTCTATATATTGCTGTGCATCTTGCTGGTGGTGCAGGGTTGTGGCCCCTGGGGGATCGACCGCCCGCTGGGCCGCAAGCTGGCAGCGCCGGGGCATTGACCGCGACTGACGGAGTCACCCGGTTCACATGACCCAACGCCCGGCCTGCCGGGCGTTTTTTAACCTTCATCACACATCTCACTCCCTCTTCTTGCCAAAATGGCAGCGATCGGAACTTAACTCGCATTAGCAACTTGCTTGCCATATCGCCTCCTATTCATGGCGGAGTTGGCCTGTTTCCGTTAAAATGACGGGTTTTTGCCGTGCCTGGTTTCTTACGCTCCACCATCAGGCACCCGCAGTGTGAATCCGATGATGCCAGTGATGCAGGATCTGCCATGAACAACTACTTTCGGGTGCTGGGCGTCAAGTCCAATGCCAACGAAAATGACATCAAAAAAGCCTATCGCCGGCTGTCGAACCAGTACCACCCAGACAAGCTGTTGGGAGCGAGCGAAGAAGAGCGAGAGCTGGCAGCCATCAAGCTGCACCAGGTAAAGCAGGCCTATGAAGTGCTGTCAGACCCGAAACAGCGGGCCGCCTTTATCAAAGATTTCAACAACGTTATCGTGACCGATCCCGCTGCTGCCATGCAGGAGATGTGGGATCAGTTCTACCCCTGATGCCAACGCAAGAAAGAAGAGCCACTATGCAAAAAAAATGGGATCAGGCGCGCATCAAAGCGCTGATGAGTGATGCCAGCGAAAACATCGAATCCTACCGGGATCAGGATCAGCCCAAGGCACTGGAGCAGTTCACCAGCCAGATGAAGACCCTGCTGCTGGCCGACATGAGCATGCTGGAGTTCATGCCGGAATACTTGCCGCTGGCCCTCTATGGCCGGGTGCAGTTTCCGGCCAAGGCCAAGCCCGAGTGGAACAAATGGCTCACCAGCGGCGTACAACCCTCATGGGACGAGTTCAAGGTGTCGGTGGCGTTCAATAATGCCGACCTGCCGCTGGTGAAAGCGGTGCGGGCCCAGAGCGAAGATCAGCTGATCGAAGCCTGCGCCGTGCTGTTCCAGCTCTGCCATCCAAAAGAGAGCCCGCAGCCGCGCGGTGGCCGCCGTGCCGATGACGACTACGAGCTTAGCGACGACGATGACGACGGGGAAAACGCTGACGCCGACTATAACGGTGATGGTGACGACGACGGCGATCAAGACATGTACGACGAAGTACGTTTCTAACTTGAGGCACAGCATGCACAGTCTGATAGAAATTACCGCCATCGAGATCAAAGAGCTGGCCGTGATCGAGCCGAAGCAGGCCAGCGAAAAATTTGAGCTGATCGCCAAGACCATGTCCGACGATCAATTGGCCGAAGTCATTGAACAGATTGATATTGTCACCCTGACCCAGATCAACGGCCAGCACGACATGTCATTCCCGTCGATCATCTCCGAGCTGATGACCCCGGAGCGGATCCGCGACATCGTCTGCCAGCAGCCCCTCTACTGGGAAGAGGCGATCAAGAACAACGCCGAAGAGCTGCAGCAGCACACCTTCGACTTCCTCAACTACCTGATCCGCACCCAGGAGAGCGACGCCAAGCAGGCGGAGATCCTGGAGTGCATCGCCGAGGATCCGGCCGGTCTCTTCTACCTCGCCATCCCCTTTATCGAGTTCTATCGCGGTGAGCGCTTCGACGATGAAGAGGGCTATCAGGATCCGCTGCACGCCGAAGAGGAAGATCTGGAAGAGGCGCTCTCCTACAGCGACCGCCAGCAGAGCGAAAATGCCCACGACTACCCGCTGGATGACCCGCGCAGCCTGTTGATGCTGATCCGCGAGCTGACCCCCGAGGTGGAAAAATCGATCAAGGCACTGCTGCGCAATGAGCACTCCAGCTGGGAAGGGATCATCAGCAAGTTCGCCAGCGAGCTGGTGATGCAGGCCAAAGAGAAGAACGAGGCCTCCGACGAGTACGCCGAAGTCGACGACATGTTCAGCTTCCTGGATTGAGGAACCCCGTCATGCAACTAGTCATACGCGATGTCAATCAGGGCCCCTTTCTCTCTCAGGTGCTGCGCTTTGGCCGCGAGAGCGAACACTTGAGCGATCAGCAGCTGGGCCAGATCAAGGGCAAGGCGATGCTGATGAGCCTCAAATTCGCCGACAAGTACTACAACAAGTACAAGATGCATCTGCTGGAACAGGCCGCCCACGACGTCATCGGTGTGGTGAGCCTGGGCCTGCTGGAGCTGTCGCAGCGGGACCTTGCCCGGGCACTGGCCCTGCTGCAGGCGCCGGAGGGGCCCATCAAGCCGTTCCAGAAGGGTTGGTCCATGCTGATCTCGGTCAGCGCCAAGCAGCCCGGTAGCAACAGCCTCTATGGCGACGTGGACGCGCGGCTCTTGGACAAGATCTCCAGCCCGCCGGATGTGGAAGAGTGGCAAGGCTGGCAGGAGTACGAGAAGGCGCTGGCCGAACATAACAAGGCCCGCCTGATGAGCCTGATCGATCAGCACTTCTTCGCCTGCGAGAACGACCACCCCACCATGGAGGACAAGCTGGCCGAGGCCCTGCTCTACCGCATCCTCTGCGGCAATGGCAGCGGCGCCGCCAAATTGAAGGTGAAGCAGGATCTCAAGCGCAAACTGGCGCGGGAGATTGAGCTCAATGAAGAGTGGTACGACACCGACTATCTGGCCGCCCAGCTGGAGCGGCTGCTGGCAGAGCTGCCGGGCGAGCTGATCGCCGGTCTGCGTCAGGAGCTCAGCAAGGGGTTTATCCCCAACCTGCTGCATACCCTCGGCTTTGTGCGCCAGTACCAGCAGCTGCAACAAGAGAACGCCTCGCCGGAGAAGCTCGACAACATCGAAATGCGCGCCGGTCTCAAGCACCCGCTGCTCGGCTGGCCGCTCTACCACGACTTCTAGGGGCTTTCGCCGCCCATTCAGTCGCACCACAACGCCCGGCTTGCCGGGCGTTGTTATATCCGGCGATGAGCCCCCCCCACTACACACGCCGTTACTTAAATATTCGGTGATTTGGTCACCAACCATAAACGTGTGAGTAACTGATATAGAAAGAGTGGTTGAATAATCGTCAGCGCTATGGTCAACCAAGCCAATATAGTCATGTTACCAAGGTGACCATCAACATTAGTTAACATCATCGAAGAAACTACGGCAGCCAAGCCACTGAATATATGTTGGAAAACATTCTGCAATGACATGAATCCCGCTCTTTCCCAAGGCGCGGCCACTTGACTGTTCACAGCAGCAACGGTGATCGTCCGTGTCGACGTAACCACCATGAATAACGTGAAAATCACTATGGTCGGCAACCGGGGTTCACGCAAGAAGCCGTCCCAAACAACGGCAATCGTCAATACCCCCATCAAAACCGTCACTCTCATTGCGCCAAAACGGTCAATAAAATATCCACCAAACTGCATCGCAAGCAAGCTAAAAATACCGCCCATGAGATAGTAATGACTCATATCACCACGCGGTACATCAAGGTTGAATTGAAAATAAGCTGCAATATTTGGCACAATAAGAAAGGTACTGAAAATTGCCAATCCAATTGCCATAAACGCATTCCACACCACAGGTCGTTTCAACATTTGAATGGATGAAAAAACCTTCTGGCTCCGTCCCAAGTGGGCAGTCATCCCGGGCAGCCTTATATATACCGCCACGCAAACACACAACCCCAAACCACCAACGACATAGAAAGGTGCACTCCATCCTTTTAACATGGCCAGCTCCAATCCCAAGGGGACACCGGCAATCGCTGACAACGAGAAAGCCCCCATCACTATAGCCATCGCTCGACCACGTTGCTGTAGTGGCGTGGCATCCACAACGATCGCCAGAGCGATGGATGTTGCCGGACCTGCAAACACACCGGCCAGCAAGCGGGTAAAGAACAAACTTTCCATATTCCATGCTAACGCGCACGCCCAGGTGGATAGCGCGATGCCCAACAATGAGATCAGTGCAACATGTTTTCTATCAAATCGATCGAGATATCTGGCACACAGTAATGATGATAATGCGGCTGCCAATGCATACCCACTCCCTAAATACCCTATATAGGTTGAACTTATATTTAGCGCACGAGATAAATCCGGCCCAAGAGGCATAATCATCATGAAATCAAGAGCACTGACAAATTGAATCAATGCGGCTAGCCAGACGGCGTTAATATCCATAGGCGAACTATTAACGTGAGTTGTATCATCCACATTATTTTTATCTAACATCATAGTGTTTACTCTCAATCTTTAGAGGTAAACAGTATATCCACTATCACAATTTAATTTTATCCGTTAAAATGGCACAGATTGTTATCATATTAGGGATAATCAATGCGTACAGGCATGGAATTGAATGCGCTGAGAATTTTCATTGCAGTGGTTGAAAATAGCAGTTTTGTCGGGGCATCTAAAACCCTTCAAATACCCACGTCAAATGTGAGCCGCAGTATCTCTCAATTGGAAGAAGCCTTGGACCTTCAACTGATTGAACGCACTACCCGCCATATGAAGCTCACACAGGCAGGGCAACTGCTCTATACCCGAGTAAAGCCATTACTGGAGTCACTGGAGCAAACCGAGGCTGAACTGACATCACAGCAGATTCAGCTGAAAGGGCCATTACGCATCTGCATCCCCAATGAAGCCGGGCCAAAACTGCTCGGTACAGCCATCGCTGACTTTGCCTGTCAACATCCCGAGATAAAAATCAGCTGTATTACCAACCTGTCCGGACTTGAATCATTAAGAGAGGATTTGGACATGGCAATCATCATTCACAGAGGCAAGATGGATGATTGCGATTACATAGCCAACCATCTGACCACCATTCCCTGCACTGTTGTTGGCTCCCCCTCATTGATCCAGAAGTGGGGTCTTCCCAACCACACGTCACAACTAAAAGATCTCCCCTGTATCACTACGGTGAGCGCCCTGAAAGGGATGCCTTGGCAATTTACTCGCACAAACAGTGAATTTTCCACCATACAGGTGAATGAACACTACCGGGTCAACAGTGGCGAACTGGCGTTAAAAGCAGCAATAGCCGGTGTAGGATTTGCCATTCTTGCCAAAGTCGCTTGCCAAGAGTTTATTGATGATGGCAGCTTGATTGAAATTGAACTTGAGTTACCCGCCGCCCCATTGCAGTTGTTTGCTGTTTATGCAAACCGTCAATATCTACCGGCAAAAACGCGCGTATTTATTGAGTTCGTACGGCAAAATATTATGAATTATCAGTAGCTAAAACCAGTAAAGTCTCAACAGAACAGGCTGACCTTTCAAGATATCAAAAGGTACGCCCCAGTTTTTATCGTTCGAGAACGTCTGATTACGCTCCGCTAGTCGGATCTACGGCCCCCTCACCCTAGCCCTCTCCCAAAGGGAGAGGGAACAAATCAATGCCAACCTCAGGCCGTGGTCGGGCGACAACTAGGACACCCACCTTTTGGACAGGCCATCACGAGGTCAATTACTCGACACTTCATAGACGTGGCTGCAGCAACAATATCTCTACTCTGCCTCCTGTTTAGGAAGTACGAGTAAAAAACAGGCTCAGCGGCGCTATGACAAGCGGGGACGTGGTGAAGGTGAGGAACAGCAGGCTGTCTAGTCGCTAGGCTGGTAACAACGCAGCTGACCACAATGCAGGGCAAACTGTTTGCGATGCTGATGATCACCTACCGCTCTGATGCCCTGCCGCCGGAACAAAGTCACCTGTCGAAGCCAGACGGTTTTATCAAGTCCTAGTCGTTCCATAATGGGAGTAAGATGAACCGGGATGTAGCCGCGCTTGTCTGCCCTGATTGCTCGCCCTGTCCAATCGACCAGCATCAGATAATCGGTGAAGGCATAGGGCAAGCAGCCGGACTTCTCCTTATCGGTAAACGGTAGCAATAGCGGGGGTAAGGCTTCAGATAGGGGCGCGTTATCAAGGCGTTGTTTGATACTTGTGTAGTCACTCTGCTCTGGTCGATCGGCAAGGGCCGCCCGCACCGGATTGAGATCTACATAAGTCATGCAAGCCAGCAAAGCTGATTCGGTGAGCAGCGCCTGACTTTTAAAGCGCCCTTCCCAGAAATGGCCCTTGCAGCCATCTTCCAGATTGGCCTGGCGAGCCAGAGTTTCATTGAGCAGCCGCACAAACCAGCTGATGGAGTAAAGCCGCTCGCGCCACTGCCCTATCAGTTGTTTAACCACTGCAATCTCAGGTTCAATCAGGGATTCCCCCTGATACCAGCGCCGCACCAACAGTGGCCATTGGAACAATGCAGCCCAACGCTCGGCCACCTCCCGTTCACTCCAGTTGGCGGCAGTATCGGGCTCAACCTTGAGCACCAGGTGGTAATGGTTGCTCATCACTGCATAGGCGCAGATACCGATGGCAAACAGCCTCGACAGCTGGCCCAGCTTGTCGACCACCCACTGGCGCCGATGTTCGTAGCTCTGACCAGAATGGATGTCTTCACCACACAAGAAAGCCCGCCGCACACAGCGACTGACCACGTGGTAGTAAGGCGTATCCTGCAAACTGATTTGACGTGAACGGGCAATGGTCATGGCGCATCCCTCGACAGTAACTCCTCAAGCCAAGTACAGGATTACGCCGCTGTCAAAAAGGTGGGTGTCCTAGTTCTGGCTGTCCTAGTTCTGGCTGGTGTCCTAGTTCTGGCTACTGCTTATGATGGTCAACACCGTATACGACTAAGAGATGGCTAGACATTATAAATTTAGTCCTCCAATTTTCTCTCAGTCAGTTGGACATAACTGATTTACACTTCGCAACATCAGGGCTTCATACCGGCCACATCTTAATGTACACTGTTCATTAAATTTGTAATAATTTCTGACGGCCATTCTTTTTTATTCTTCGATATGCTACGAGGTAACAATGATAAAATTAAAAAAAGTTAAGATTGATGGTTTTAAAACAATAGCAAGAAGCGTTGAAGTTATTTTTTCAGATCATCAAAGTTCTATTATTTATGGTAACAATGGTTCAGGGAAGACTACTTTCCTAAAAATATTAAATGCAATATTCACAAGAAATGAAGCTGTATTGTTATCTGAGGAAGTTAACTCAGTTGCCATAGAGTATAATATCGATGGCATCATTAAAAAAATATTAATCCAAAAGGTTGAACATATATTTGAAGAGACCCGGAGAGTAATGTCACATGGGATTGAGTCAATTAAAAAAGAATTGTTGCAAGAGCAAAACTATAGCTGGAATGAGTATATAAACTCTGAATTATATAAAAGTAAATCTCTTTTTCTTGGTGTTGACAGGGGTAGCCAATCCCAACGGCTAAATGTAAGCCCCAAAGTATTAATGATGCTCATTTCAAAAAATATTAAAATCAGGGAAGCTTTCAGAAGTAACTTTGAAATGCATGAGTTTTGTGCTGAACTGGCTTATTCCTTGCGCAATAGAACTAACTCTTCATATTCGACAACCAAGTCAATTGAGTTCGATGAAGATCATATCTTTTTGAAAGAAATAAACATGAACAATGTCGAGGAAACTTTATTAAGCAGATACAGGAATGCACGAAGGAATGCGGCAAGACAGGTGCAAACAGCATTGTTTGACACCTTGGCATTAGCAATAACTGAACAGGATATAAAAAATAGCAACGATGAAGAATACAACATATATTCTGCGCTTATTTTTAAGAATAGAGAACTTATAATAGAAGCTCTTGATGATAATTTAGAAAACAGTTTTAAAGACACTATTGTTGATAAACTAAAAAAAATAAAGTCAGAAGATGATATAAAGAACCTAAAGAGCAATCCATTGCTAGTAAAATTGCTAGTTAAAATGTCCAGTCAATTAAAAGATAGTGAGCAGGAGTTATCTGCAGTTAATACTGTTATTGAACGTTTTAACTACTTCACCGGTGATGATAAACAATTAGATTTCACGAAAAATCAGATTATGGTAAAAGTTAAGGGGGGAGAGCACTCTATTAATGAGCTATCAAGTGGTGAACGACATATATTAACACTTTTTACCCTCCTACTCGATCAGGGGCGACAAAGAGATTTTATAATAATTGATGAGCCTGAAATATCATTGAATAGTAAATGGCAAGAGGCCCTATTACCGACATTGGAAGAGCTACTCCCCAATAGTCAAATAATTGTTGCATCTCACAGCCCCATAATTGTTAAATCCATTGATAATTTGGCAGAATTAGAGGTAACGGTTAGATGAGCACTGAGAATATGAAGATTTCATTATCCTCAGCAATCACTAATGCCGTCATGAATAAAAAGCCGTTAGTAATTGTTGAAGGTAAAGATGACCTAGGGATTTATTGTGAGTTAATTAACGGCATCGATGAGCATTTTAATATAAAGCCCATAGAATATTTTAAAGATTGTTCTCCAGGTTGCAAGGAAATAGAAAGGCAAATAACTGAAATAAACTCAATCTATCCGACAGGACATAAGGCATATTCATTTTTTAAAGGTATTGTAGATAGAGACACCAAATATTTTAGAGGCGAACTACTTGCTCGAGATGGAATATTATACCTAGATTCCTACTCATTTGAGAGTGAATTTGTAAGTGAAAGCTCTATTATTGACACGGTTAAACTATTAACTGCTGCCTCACATGAACAACTAAATATAAAGCTGTCACAAAAATTACTGGATTTGATAAATGAACAGTTCACAGATTTCTATTACATAGCTTTAGAAGCATTGAAGAATTCTGTCATAGATGGATATCAGGGGCTAGTAGGTTTTTCAGATGGTTATGAACAAATGTTAAACGACCCTAATATGAAGGAAGCCCTGAAGAACAAAAGGACTGACTTAGATATATTTGCATCCTCTATGAATATAGCTCCTAATGGCATTATAAGCATGAAGAGTTACTGTAAAGGAAAGTGGCACCTAAGATATTTTCTATCCTCAGTCCAGAATTTAATTTCAGGTATACATGCTTATTGCGGGAGTGACTTATCATCATGCCCCTACTGTGAGGTAGGTGAACATCAAAAATGTCTTTATAAGCCAGCAATAAAAATTAATATTGAACACGTAATTAAAACCGTTAAAAGCAACTTAAATAACGCCAACCTTGATTATATAAAATTTGAAATTGGTAAAATGAAATCATAGATCAATGGCGTATTATACTTAGTAATTACTTGAACACGATAAAAAAGGGAACGATTAACCGTTCCCTTTTATTAATTACCCTTCCTGATTTTCCTCCGCGACCGGCTCGGCACCGGCGGCGGGTTCTATCTCGATACGATCTACTCGCTGTAAACCGCGGGGCAACTTGGCGCCGCGGCGGCCGCGCTCGCCGCGGTAGTAGTCGAGATCGGCAGGTTTGAGAGTCAGCTTGCGCTTGCCAGCAAACAGGGTGACATATTGCCCCTGCGGGATAATGGCGGCCATCACCATAAACTCTTCCCGCGCCTTGACCCGTGCCGACGGAATGCTGATCAGCTTGTTGCCCTTGCCCTTGCCAAGTACCGGCAGGGTGTTGAGCGGGAACAACAGCATGCGCCCCTCGTTGGAGATGGCCATGCAGAGATCGGTCTCTGGCGAGCCAATCTTCTGGGGTGCCATCACCTGACCCCCTTCCGGCACTGTGAGCAGCGCCTTGCCGTTCTTGTTCTTGCCGATGAGGTCGTCATAGGTGCAGACAAAGCCGTAACCGGCATCGCTCGCGATCAGATACGGCTCGCCTTCATTGCCCATCACCAGATGGCGCACCTCTTCCCCCGCCCCCAACGCAAAGCGGCCGGTGAGCGGCTCGCCCTGACTGCGGGCAGATGGCAGTGTGTGGGCTTCCAGTGCATAGGTGCGCCCCAGGGTGGAGAGGAACACAGCCTGCTGGTTACTGCGGCCACAGGCATGGGCCAGATAGTTATCCCCCGCCTTGTAGGAGAGCCCCGCCACATCGACGTCGTGGCCCTTGGCGGCCCGCACCCAACCTTTATCGGAGAGGATGACGGTGACCGGCTCGCTCGGGGTCAGCTCTTTTTCAGTCAGGGCTACCGCGCTGGCGCGCTCCACCAGCGGGGTGCGGCGATCGTCGCCGTACTTCTCGGCATCCGCCAGCAGCTCTTTCTTGAGCAGGGTATTGAGGCGGCGCTCCGAGCCCAGGATCAGTTGCAGCTTGTCCCGTTCTATCGCCAGTTCATCCTGCTCGGCGCGCAGCTTGAACTCTTCGAGCTTGGCCAGATGGCGCAGTTTGATCTCGAGGATAGCCTCGGCTTGGGTTTCGCTGATATTGAAGCGCTCCACCATCACCTTGCCCGGCTCATCCTCGGTACGGATGATCTCAATCACCTCGTCGATATTGAGGTAGGCCACCAGCAAGCCTTCGAGGATGTGCAGGCGAGCCAGCACCTTGTCGAGGCGATACTGCAAGCGACGACGCACCGTCTCGCGGCGGAAGATGATCCACTCGGAGAGGATCATCTTGAGGGTCTTCACCTGCGGCCGGTTGTCGAGGCCGAGGATGTTGAGGTTGACCCGGTAGTTCTTCTCCAGATCCGTGGTGGCGAACAGGTGGGCCATCAGCCCCTCCACATCCACCCGGTTGGAGCGGGGCACGATCACCAGACGGGTCGGGTTCTCGTGGTCCGATTCATCGCGCAGGTCGGTGACCATGGGCAGCTTCTTGGCCACCATCTGGGCGGCGATCTGCTCCATGATCTTGGCGCCGGAAGCCTGATGGGGCAGCGCCGTGATGACGATGTCACCATCCTCCTCGTTCCACACTGCTCGCTGCTTGATGGAGCCCTTGCCGGTCTCGTAGATTTTGCGGATGTCATCGCGCGGGGTGATGATCTCGGCGCTGGTCGGGTAGTCCGGCCCCTGAATGTGCGCCATCAGCGCATCCAGCCCGGCATCGGGGTTATCGAGCAGCTCGGCACAGGCGTAGGCCACTTCCCGCGCGTTGTGGGGCGGAATGTCGGTCGCCATGCCCACGGCGATGCCGGTAATGCCGTTGAGCAGTATGTGCGGCAGGCGGGCGGGCAGCACCACGGGTTCTTTCATGGTGCCGTCGAAGTTCGGCGTCCACTCCACAGTTCCTTGGCCCAATTCGGAGAGCAGCAGCTCGGAGAAGCGCGACAACCGCGCCTCGGTATAACGCATGGCGGCGAAGGATTTGGGATCGTCCGGCGCCCCCCAGTTGCCCTGACCGTCCACCAGCGGGTAACGGTAAGAGAAGGGCTGGGCCATCAGCACCATGGCTTCATAACAGGCGCTGTCGCCGTGGGGGTGGTATTTACCCAGCACGTCACCCACGGTACGGGCGGATTTCTTGTGCTTGGAGAGGGCAGAGAGCCCCAGCTCGCTCATGGCGTAGATGATGCGCCGCTGCACCGGTTTGAGACCATCGCCGATATGCGGCAAGGCCCGATCCATGATGACGTACATGGAGTAGTTCAAGTAAGCCTGTTCGGTAAAGGTGCGCATTGGCTGGCGCTCTACCCCGTCCAGACTGAGCTCGATAGCATCACTCATGTGATTTTCTCTTTCGGTTCGGGAGCCGCCACAGGGCGACTCCGGCTAAATGCTTGCTGGCCCGCACAGGGCCAGCCGACGGCTTAGATGATGGCGAGATTACCCTTCTCTTCCAGCCACTCACGACGATCGCCGGAGCGTTTCTTGGCCAGCAGCATGTCCATCAGTTGCAGGGTCTCGTCCCCCTCCTCCATCTCGCCCATGGTGAGCTGCACCAGACGGCGGGTGTTGGGATCCATGGTGGTTTCCCGCAGCTGTTTCGGGTTCATCTCACCCAGCCCCTTGAATCGGGTCACCATCACCTTGCCTTTCTTCTTCTCGGCCTCGACCCGCTGCAGCACGCCGTTCTTCTCGTCCTCGTCGAGGGCGTAGAACACCTCCTTGCCGATGTCGATCCGGTAGAGCGGCGGCATAGCCACATAGACGTGGCCCTTGTTGACCAGGGTGCGGAAGTGCCTCACGAACAGGGCGCAGAGCAGGGTGGCGATATGCAGACCGTCCGAGTCCGCATCCGCGAGGATGCACACCTTGCCGTAGCGCAGGCCGCTGAGATCCTCGGAGTCGGGATCCAGGCCGATGGCCACCGAGATATCGTGCACCTCTTGGGAGGCGAGCACCTGACCGGCCTCCACTTCCCAGGTGTTCAGGATCTTGCCGCGCAGCGGCATGATGGCCTGAAATTCGCGATCCCGCGCCTGCTTGGCGCTGCCGCCCGCGGAGTCACCCTCCACCAGGAACAATTCTCCCTGCATGGGGTCAGCGCAGTTGCAGTCGGTGAGCTTGCCGGGCAGCGCCGGGCCCTGGGTTATCTTCTTGCGCACCACCGTCTTGGCGGCGCGCAGCCGGCGCTGGGCGCTACTGATACAGATCTCGGCGATCTGCTCCGCCAGCTCGGTGTTGCTGTTGAGGAACAGGCTGAAGGCATCCTTCACCACCCCCGACACGAAGGCCGAGCTCTGGCGCGATGACAGCCGCTCCTTGGTCTGACCGGCGAACTGGGGATCCTGCATCTTGATGGAGAGGATGTAGGCGCAGCGATCCCAGATATCTTCCGGGGTCAGCTTGACCCCGCGCGGCAACAGGTTGCGGAACTCGCAGAACTCGCGCATGGCGTCGAGCAGCCCCTGACGCAGGCCATTGACGTGAGTACCGCCCTGGGGCGTCGGGATCAGGTTCACATAGGATTCGGCGAGGCACTCGCCCCCTTCCGGCAACCAGCAGAGTGCCCAGTCCACGGCGGACTGTTCGGTGCTGAAGGCGCCGACGAAGGGCTGCTCCGGCAGGCAGGTGAACTGCTTGACCGCATCGACCAGATAATCCTTGAGGCCATCTTCGTAGCACCACTCCAGCTTGATGCCGGTGTTCTTGTCGAGGAACTTGATGGTGAGGCCGGGGCAGAGCACGGCCTTGGCCTTGAGCAGGTGCTCCAGCTTGGTAACCGAGAAGCGGGGCGAGTCGAAATAGCTCGCCTGCGGCCAGAAGCGCACCCGGGTGCCGGTGTTGCGGCGGCCACAGGTACCGGTAATGGTCAGCTCCTGCACCTTGTCGCCGCGCTCGAAGGCGATGTCATAGACCTGGCCGTCGCGACGCACCGTCACCTCGACCCGATCGGAGAGGGCGTTCACCACCGAAATACCCACCCCGTGCAGACCGCCGGAGAACTGGTAGTTCTTGTTGGAGAACTTGCCCCCCGCGTGCAGCTTGCAGAGGATCAGCTCCACGCCGGATACCCCCTCCTCCGGGTGAATGTCGACCGGCATGCCGCGGCCGTCATCGATCACCTCGAGGGACTGGTCTTCATACAGGGTCACCTCCAGGGTACGGGCGTGGCCCGCTAGCGCTTCGTCGACGCTGTTGTCGATGACCTCCTGGCCGAGGTGATTGGGCCGGGTGGTGTCGGTATACATGCCGGGGCGACGACGCACCGGTTCAAGGCCATTGAGGACCTCAATGGCATCCGCATTGTATTGAGTGGACATGGAGGGCCTTGCGAATTGACGTTTGGGGAGAATCTTAACTGCTACGCGGGGGCAGAACAAACTCCCCGCGCCGAAAGCTTGATCTGAAGGGCCAAGCTTGACTCAACGGCCGACTCTCGGGTCGGCCCATATCTTCTTATTCACGATCCGCGGGATGGTTGATCCCGTCGCGCAGCGGCGCCTCATCCAGCTCAAACGGGTTGACCCCCTCAAGGCAGGCGAGGTTGTAGCCATACTCGGCCGGGTTGGATCGACGTTGATGATGGGTATAGATGCCGCAGATGCTGCAGAAGTAGTGTTTCGCGGTACGGGTGTTGAACTGGTAGCAGCGCAGCGCCGCCTCCCCCTGCAAGATCTGGATCCCTGAGAGCGGCACCGAGGCCACGATGGCACCGCGTCGTCGGCAGAGAGAGCAGTCGCAGCGGCGCGGATCCACCACGCCATCCGGCAGGGTAAGCGCCAGCACCACGGCCCCGCAGTGACAGCTGGCCTTGTGCTTTTCCTCAATCACTGTGTTGCCGATGAGCTTGATCATGTCACCTTCTTGCCTTGTGTATAAGGTGCCTTTGCTACAACCCCAGAAAGCGAACGATCTGGGCGGGGTAGCGTTCAAACGCGACAAAAGCGTGGTTGCCACCGCACTCCAGCGACAGGCGGGCAAAGCGGTATTCATCCAGCGCCTTGCGATAGTCGAGCACCTCATCCTCCTGCTGTTGCAGGATCCAGAGCCGCTCGGGGGCCGTCACCGGCACTGCCAACGCCCGCAGCTCGCCCATATGTGCCGGCAGCAGCTCGTACTGCTCATCGGTATAGGGATTGGTCTGAGGGCCCAGGTAGTCGCACAACAACTCGTGAGGGCGCACCGCCGGGTTGATCAGGGCCGCGCGACAGCCATACAACTCGCTCACCCGGGTGGCCATAAAGCCGCCGAGGGAGCTGCCCACGGCACCAAGCTTGAGGCGGTCACCGTGGCGGGCGATGGCCTCTTCAACGGTCTGCGCTATGGCGGCCCAAGCCGCCGCCGGCGTATTGGGCTGGGCCGGAATAATGAGCTCGATGTCGGGTCTGTATTGCGCCACCCAGGCAGCCATCTGCTGCGCCTTGGCAGAGCCGGGGGAAGAGTTGAAACCGTGCAGATAAAGCAAAACGGAGGTCATGGACGCGGCTTCCTCAATAACCGGTGGCATCGGGGTCGGGCACAAACTGCCCCACCGGCAGACGCCACACCTGGCTCGCTACCCGGCCATCCGGATGCAGGGTGAGATAGCGCCAGCCCGGACCTGATTCGTCCAGCGCAAAGCCATCGCTGAGCGGCTTGAACTGAATGCAGGTGGAGGGGCTGGCAATCAGCCGCACTCCGCGATGCATCTCGTCAAATTCCTGATGGACATGGCCAAACAAGATGGTTTTCTGCTGGGGATGACGAGCCAGCACGGCGAACAGATCGTCGGCGTTCTTGAGATTGTGCTGATCCAGCCAGGCGCAACCCACAGGCACGGCCTGATGGTGCAAGGCTATCAGGACATGACGCTCGGGGTGCTGGCGCAGGGCCTGGTCGAGCGCCGCCAGCTGATGATCGCCGAGTACGCCGTGAGGTTTGCCGCGTACCTGGGTATCCAGCAGTATCACCTGCCAGTAATCCCCCACCAGCTGCTTGGCCTCGCTGATCCCGGCCGCATGCAGGTATTCGGTCATCAGGGGGCCGTCGTCATGGTTGCCGGGCAGCCAGTAGATGGGGCGCGCCAGCTTTGCCATCATGCTGGCAAAGCGCTGGTAGGATTCCGGACTGTGATCCTGCGACAGATCACCGGTCGCCAGGATCAGATCAAACGGATGATCATTGGCCTGCACCCGCTCCAGCACGGCAGCCAGGCTCTCTGCGGTGCGTATAGCCAATAGCCGCCCCTCGGCACTCGCGAAGAGGTGGGTGTCGGTAATTTGTAACAGGCGCACACTGCCGTCCTGCGCCTGGGGTAGCTCTGTTTCCAAAATCACGCTTCTTATAAGTTCAACTAGAGGATATTTATCTGGCTGGCACCATGTCTGAGACAAAATCTTAGCCAATCGGCCAGGAACAGATTTACCTGCTCCTTTTCATCCCGCTGGTGCATTTTTTTATTGGGATAATCATAACGTGGTTGCAACCTCGAAATCTGTTGCGCCGCACACACTTCCGCCATCCGCACGTCATGATACAAACGAATCTCGATGCGAGCCTGCAAGTAGCTCGGCAACTCCGGGTTGTGCTGGGCCAGGATCACCTGACTGGTGAAGCGGCTCTCCTCGCTGACGGTGAGCTGGAACTGCAGGCCATTGCCCACCTGATAGCGGCGTTCGGCCCCGACTGTGCCACCGGGTGGCAACAGTTTCATCAAGGCCATGTAGTTCACCTCGCAGGTACGCTGCAGGGACATTAAGTCAGGTACATAGCGTTTCATCGGGCTCTGGACTAACGGCATCTCACAGCTCCATCAATCAACACCCGTGAGTAGTTCACCTCACAGGTACGCTGCAGGGACATCAAATCAGGCACATAGCGTTTCATCGGGCTCTGGACTAAGGGCATCTCACAGCTCCATCAATCAACACCCGTGAGTAGTTCACCTCGCAGGTACGCTGCAGGGACATCAAATCGGGCACATAGCGCCTGGCCTGGGTGTGAACGAGCGCCACCTTTAGCGCCCCGCCAGCCAGCGCGCCCGCAGCTCGCCGTGATTGAGGGCCAGCCACTGCAAGGCAATGACGGAGGCCGCGTTGTCGATGCGCCCCTCTTTGAGCCAGGCATAGGCCTGCTCGCGGCTCACCACGTGCACCCGGATATCCTCACCCTCTTCCGCCAGACCGTGGATCCCCTCGGCCTTGCTGGCATCCACCTCGCCCACATAGACCTCGATGCGCTCTGTGCTGCCACCCGGGCTCACCAGATAGCTGATGGCATGCTCGCAGCGACCCACTTCGATCCCAGCCTCTTCCACCGCCTCGCGACGCACCACGGCTTCGGCGGTTTCTCCTTCATCTATGATGCCGGCCACCAGCTCCAGCAGCCAGGGCGTGGGGCTGGTCTCGATGGCGCCGATGCGGAACTGCTCCACCAGCACTATCTGGTCGCGCACAGGATCATAGGGCAGCAGGGCGCTGGCATGGCCGCGCTCGAACAGCTCGCGCACTATGGGTTCATTCCAGCCCCCCGCAAATAACCTGTGCTGCAGGCGATAGACGTTTACTTTGAAGAAGCCGTTATATCCCGATGATTTATCGATAATTTTTACATCATCGGCAGAATAGTGACGGGTTTGGGGCAAGGCTTGCTGCGACATACGAGACTCCCGCCAGCTTGACTTGGCTCGGTTTGACCATAAAATCCGAGAACATGAATGAACATTCATTCACTCGTTCCCGACGGAGATGAGGCATGGATTTTAGCAGCCACAGGGTATTTGGCTAGGCACGAGGGGGAGAAAACTCCCCCTCGTGCCTGACGTTCTTGTCGCTGGAAAAGAGCCAGTTATCATAAAATTTTGCTTATAGTGGAGCGATTAAGCTGAAATCAAGCTTGGTCAGTGACAATAACCCTCCTTCATCCAGCGACAGCTTTGGGTTAATACATAAGGTTAAAACGATCAATGAAAAGAACACTCTTGTCAGCCATGGTGTTGCTGGGCGTCAGCGCCGGCGTCCATGCCGAAAACCTGCTCGATATTTACCAACAGGCCCAGATCAAGGACACCCAGCTGCAGGAATCCAAGGCCAGGCGTGACCAAGCCTTCGAGAAAATCAACGAATCCCGTGCCACTCTGCTTCCACAGGTCGATCTGGAAGCAGGTCTGAGCCACCTGCAAAACAAAGGTGATACCCTGACCGGTTCGACTGCCAACGGAAAAGTTGCGCTAACGCAATCTCTCTATCGTCGCAGCAACTGGATCAACCTGGATATCACCGAGAAGAGCGCCACCCAGTCCGACGTGGCCTACAACCTCGAAGCCCAGAACCTGATGCTGCGCACCTCCCAAGCCTATTTCGACGTGCTCAAGGCGATGGACATCCTGGAGTTCGTTCGCGCCAACAAGGCTGCTGTGGAACGCCAGCTGGAACAGACCCAGCAGCGCTTCGAAGTGGGCCTGACCGCCATCACGGACGTGCATGAGGCCGAGGCCGAGCGCGACAAGGCACTGGCCGACGAGATCAATGCCGAAAATACCCTGGACAACAGCTACGAGAGCCTGCGTGAACTGACCGGCATCGATCACCGCAACCTGGCTGTGCTCAACACCGAGCGATTCAGCCCGCAGAAGACCGCTTTTGGCTCCGAAAAGTGGCTGGAGCTGGCACTGGACAAGAATCTGCAACTGCACAACGCGCGTATCGCCAAGGACATTGCCAAGGAGCAGATCGACCTGAAGAAGACCGGTCATGAGCCGACCCTGGATCTGGATGCCGGTCTGAAGACCAGCTATACCGATTACAAAGACGAGATCCGCAACCCCGATAGCAATGCCAATCAGTCCAACATTGGCCTGACCTTCAAGCTGCCTATCTACAGCGGTGGCGCCACCAGCTCCAAAGTGAAGCAGGCCCAGTACGACTACGTGGCTGCCAGCGAGCAGCTGGAGAAGAACTTCCGCTCGGTACAGAGCACTGTGCGCTCCTCTTACAACAACGTGAACGCCAGCATCGGCTCGGTACGCGCCTACAGCCAGTCCGTGGTTTCTGCCGACAGCGCCCTGAAAGCGACTGAAGCCGGTTACGAAGTGGGTACCCGCACCATAGTCGACGTGCTGGACTCCACCCGTAAGCTGTACGATGCCAAGCAGAAGCTCTCTGCCGCTCGTTACAGCTACATCCTCAACATCCTGAGCCTGAAACAGGCTGCCGGCGTGCTGGAAGAGAAAGATCTGGTGGAAGTGAACCAGGGCTTGATGCCTGCCACGGCAAAAACCAAAACCAACGCCTGATAGCCGCTATCGGGAATGAAGAAGGCGACCACAGGGTCGCCTTTTTGTTATCCGGATTGCTGCCGAGCTGAACGTGCAGAAGTGTCGGCCCCGCCATGTTACGGGGCCAATGGAGCAGTTAGCCGCGCTCGCGGATAGTCTTGATGATATCGGAGGTAGAGCAGCCATCCTCGAAGTTGAGCACGCGCACCTCGCCACCATTGGCGGTCACCTCGTCGTAACCGGCAATATCCTCCGGCTTGTAGTCACCCCCCTTGACCAACAGGTCGGGCAACACTTCAGCGATCAGCCGCTGGGGCGTATCTTCGGCGAAAGGCACCACCCAGTCCACGGCGCCCAACGCTGCCAGCACGGCCATGCGGCGATCGGTCGCATTGACCGGGCGACCCGGCCCTTTCAGGCGACGGACGGAGTCATCGGTATTGACCGCCACTATCAGGCGATCCCCCAGCTTGCCGGCATTGGCGAGGTAAGATACGTGACCGGCGTGCAGTATGTCGAAACAGCCGTTGGTCATCACCACCTTCTCCCCACGCAAGCGGGCAGCCTGCACGGCAACCTTGAGCTGAGCCTCGGACATGACACCAAAGCCAGTCTCCTGCTCGGTGTAAAGCGCATTGGCAAGCTCGACCGGGCTGACGGTGGAGGTCCCCAGCTTGCCGACCACTATGCCGGCGGCGGTGTTGGCCAGGGCACACGCCTCTTCCAGGCTCATGCCGGCGGCCAGCGAGGTGGCCAGAGTGGAGATGACAGTATCACCTGCACCGGTCACGTCGTAGACCTCCTGGGCCAAGGCCGGCAGGTGCAGCTCTGGCTGACCTTCGCGGATCAGGGTCATGCCGTTTTCAGAACGGGTGACCAGCAGGGCCTCCAGCTCGAAACGCTTGACCAGCGCCAGTCCCTTGGCAACCAGATCCTCTTCACCTTTCACCTTGCCCACCACAGCCTCGAACTCGGACATGTTGGGAGTCAGCAGGGTGGCGCCGCGATACTTCTCAAACTCGGTCCCCTTGGGGTCGACCAGGACGGGAATACCAGCGGCACGGGCACGCTGGATCATGCCGGGTACATCGTTGAGGGCACCCTTACCGTAGTCGGAGAGGATCATCACGTCGCAGTTAGGTAGCGCCTGCTCCACCTTGTGCATCAGCAGAGTGGAATCGACATCATGGAACGCCTCCTCGAAGTCGAGGCGCAGCAGTTGCTGGTTGCGGGAAAGCACCCGCAGCTTGGTAATGGTCGGATAGTCGGCCAGACGAACGAAATCACAGGCGACCTTGACGCCAGCCATCTGGCCAGCCAGAGCATCGGCGGCCTCATCCTGACCGGTCAAGCCCAGCAGCACGGCGTGAGCGCCCAGTGCGGCAGAGTTGAGGGCCACGTTGGCAGCGCCACCCGGGCGCTCCTCAATGTGTTCAACCTTGACCACGGGCACCGGGGCCTCGGGCGAGATCCGGCCGGTGGGGCCATGCCAATAGCGGTCCAACATGACATCGCCAACGACCAGAACGCGGGCTTTTTCAAACTCGGGCAGGGTGATCTTCATCTGTATCGACTCTCAAAACCTGAAAAATTCAGTCCCGGATTTTATCACACTCTTTTATACGGTGTAGCAAAAGCAAACCTGTGATATCCATTTGAAGCACAAAGGGAACCCATAGTTACAGTTCACGCCACGCGGATCTGACGCAGGCTACCCCTCTGACCAGCACACAGCCATTCGCCCCCGCCCCCCCTTTTCGGCTAGAATCCCCGATTGTGTTTGCGAACAAGAGATTATCCATGGCCCATGACAACGCTCCTCGCCTCGAGCCCCGCCTGTTTCACCCCCGTTACTGGGCAAGCTGGTTCGGCCTTTCCCTGCTCTGGCTGCTGGCCTTGCTGCCGTGGCACAGCCAGATGTGGCTGGGCCGCCAGCTCGGCCGCCTCGCCGCCAAGATACTGAAGTCACGGGTGAAGATTGCCCGTCGTAATCTGGAACTGGCGATGCCGGAACTGACCCGAGATGAACGGGAAAAACTGCTCACAGCAAACTTCGAGAGCGTCGGCTGCGCCATCTTCGAGGTGGGCATCGCCTGGTTCTGGCCAGACTGGCGGATGCGCAACCTGATGAAGGTGGAAGGGGAAGAGCACGTCATCGCCGCCATGGAAAAGGGTCAGGGCATGCTGCTGCTCTCCTGCCATTTTTTGACGCTGGAGCTCAACGCCCGCTGTTTCGGTCTGGTACGCCCCGGCGTGGGGGTCTATCGCCCCAACACCAATCCGGTGCTGGAATATGCCCAGTACCACGGCCGCTGCGCCTCCAACAAATATCTGGTGGACCGGATGGACGTGAAGGGGATGATCAAGGCGCTGCGCAACGGCGACGCCCTCTGGTACGCGCCGGATCACGACTACGGCTCCCACGCCAGCGTGTTCGTGCCCTACTTCGCGGTAGAGCAGGCGGCGACCATCACAGGTACCGCTACGTTGGCGCGGGTGAAAAACACCGTCACCCTGCCCTGCTACAACATCCGCACCAGCGAGGGTTACACCCTGCATATCGGGGCGCCGCTCGCCGACTACCCATGCGGTGACGAGATGGCAGATGCCGCCCGCGCCAACCGCGAGATTGAAGCCGCCGTGCGCAAGGCGCCGGAGCAGTACATGTGGCTCCATCGCCGTTTCAAGACCCGGCCCAATCCGGATGACGCTGGCTACTACTGAGTCAGAAAGGGATGAAAAAACCGCCGCGAGGCGATTTGTGATGGCCTGCAGTCCGGAAAGCGTTTTCATTCGTGGCTGCATATTTAATGAGTGACAGTGCCAAGCCGCGGGTCAGGCCCCGCCAGGAACAATAAAACGAACGAAGGGAAGCGAACATGAAAGCCACTCTTTTAGTGAGCGCCCTGTGCGCATTGACAGGTTGCAGTCACCAGACCCAGAGCGTGCACCTCACCCCTCTCCCCCTGAGCGACATCACGGATGTGAACGCCCACTGGAGCCCTCTCGGCAGGAACGAATCCCGCTACCCCAAGGAGGCCATACTGGCCGAAAAAATGGGGTGTACCTCGCTCGAGTACGTGATCAATGCAGCAGGCCGGGCCGAGCAGATCCGCGTGCTGACACCCAGTGAGGACGCATTCAGCGAGGCCGCCATGGAGGCGCTGCAACAGTGGCAATGGCAGGCAACCGCCGCCAATTCGGGCCATCTCCCCGTCAAGTCCCAAACCCGGTTCGAATTCTGTATCGAGCATAACGGCCAGCCCTGTGACACCCGCGGACTGGCGCAGCGCTGCCCGGGTGAGGACATGGTTCGCAGCACGGGGCACGTCTACACCCAGGTCTGAGCACAACTCCCATGGCGGTACATCCCACATGAAAAAGGTGAGCTAACGCTCACCTTTTTCGTTGTCGCCATTGTTCGTCACCACCGCGTCCTGCAAGGCACAGATGTCATGCCACCGCGTGCAGCCAGGCAGCGATGGCCAATTGCAGCCGCACATAGTCGACGCGATGGAACAGCGTCGACAGGGCAGCTTGCCACCCTGTGTCGGCCGGTTCCTGGGCCCATAAGGCCAGATGAGTCGACAAGTCGGTCAGCGCCGCCAGCCACACTGGCGCCTGCGTAGCGGCAGCATCGACCATGAGCGCAACCCCTTGCCGGATCGCAAGCAGCGCCAGTTGTCTCTGCTCGGGGTCTGCCTGCTCCAGCCAGTACTGCTCGTGATGTTGCCAATGTTGCAGGCCCGAGGTGATGCGCATCACGGCATCGCTCCCATTGGCTACAGGCAAGGATTGCAGCGTCAGCGGCTTGCCGAATCCCGCCAGCCGATAGCCTCGCTGCGCCTTGGATTGCGCCCCCAACCTGACCCCGCCAAGACCGGCCAGCTGCTCTGCCAACCCGAACAGGGCCCGTGCATCGCCAGACTTGAGTTCCAGCTCCAGCTCATCGATGCAGGTCTTGCCCAGCGAACCGACGATCTCGCCCTGATCCCAAGCCAGCTCTATCTCGGCACCCTCGAAGGCTATCAGCCAGTAGCGGCGCAGGAAATCAGTCCTGAACTGGGCAACCAGCCCGGTCTGGATTTCGTCGCGCACCACCAAGCTCGGCCAAAGCTCGGCTGGAAAAGCCGCAAGCAGGGGCACATCACCCTGCACAGGGGCATTATATTCAGGCCTGGCATGCAATCCCCCCACCACCTGACCCCGACATTTAATCGTCTGCTCGGCAAAATCATCGCTGCGACGAATACGCAATCCCATTTCCAGCCGACGTAAATCCAGGGTCGGCGTATCAAAATAGACATTGCCGAGCTCGACTTGGGATCTTGATTTAATTTCTAGTGAATTCAAAAGCTTGGATAGTGAGCGTTGAATATCTTGTGAGACAAAAAACTTTATCTCGATCTCAGTTTGCATAGTCATTCCGGGCTGGCAGGCAACTTGGGGGGGCACAATGTGAAACGCGAGGATATAATGCCTGTGATACATCAGGGTTAATTCACGGTTTTATTGATGACGCAGTTCGGTTACCATGCGCCCCTCATAAAATCGTATCGAGTGTTTTTTCACCGACACAGGTTTGTCCATGCCAGTAAATACTATTTTGGGGCTTTTTGCCAAGTCCCCCATCAAGCCGCTGCAGAAGCATATCATCAAGGTTCACGTGTGCTGCGAGCAGCTCATTCCCTTCTTTGATGCCGTTGCCGAAGACCGTTGGGAAGATGCCGAGAAGATCCGGCAGCAGATAGCCCAGCTGGAAAAAGAGGCGGACATCCTCAAACGTGAAATTCGTCTGAAACTGCCTCGCGGCCTGTTCCTGCCGGTCGCCCGTACCGACCTGCTGGAACTGCTGACCCAGCAAGACAAGATTGCCAACCGTGCCAAGGATATCTCCGGCCGCATGCTTGGCCGTCGAATGGAATTCCCTGCCGAGATGCGTGCCGATTTCATGGCCTATCTCAAACGTTGTATCGATGCGACCGCCCAAGCCGAAAAAGCCATCGGAGAACTCGATGAGCTGCTCGAAACCGGCTTCAAAGGACGTGAAGTTGAAATGGTTGCCGAGATGATCCATCAGCTGGATCTTATCGAGGACGATACTGACACCATGCAGATCGGACTGCGCCAACAGCTGCAAGCTGTTGAGCAGAAATACAATCCGATCGACATTATGTTCCTCTACAAGATCCTCGAATGGGTAGGTGACCTGGCAGATCAGGCCGAGCGCGTTGGCGCCCGTCTGGAACTGATGCTGGCTCGTTCGTAATCGACTGACTGGGTAAACACTATTAATGGACATTATCGCGAATTACGGCACGACTCTGGTGCTCGTGGCGGCCTTGTTCGGCTTTTTGATGGCCTGGGGTATAGGCGCGAATGACGTGGCCAACGCTATGGGCACATCGGTCGGCACCAAATCCCTGACCATACGTCAGGCGATCATCATCGCCATGATCTTCGAATTTGCCGGTGCCTATCTGGCCGGTGGCGAAGTGACAGCGACCATACGTAACGGCATCATAGATACCAACGCCTTTGTCGACACGCCAGATCTGCTGGTGCTCGGCATGATAGCCTCCCTGCTGGCGGCCGGTGCCTGGTTGATCCTGGCCTCCTACTTCGGATGGCCCGTCTCTACCACCCACTCCATTATCGGCGCCATCGTCGGCTTCGCCGTGGTGAGCATAGGTCCGGAAGCGGTTCAGTGGGGCAAGTTCGGCGGTATAGTCGGCTCCTGGATCATCACCCCGGCCATCTCCGGCATCATCGCCTACTTCATGTTCATCAGCGTGCAGAAGCTCATCTTCAACACAGATGATCCCCTGGCCAACGCCAAGCGTTACGTGCCTTTCTACATGTTCCTGACCGCGCTGGTGATCTGCCTGGTGACCATCAAGAAGGGGCTGACCCACGTTGGTCTACACCTGAGCAATGGCGAAGGGATCCTGCTCTCCACCATCATCTCCATCGCGGTGGCATGTGCTGGCTGGCTCTACATTCGCGGCCAGCAATACAACCCGCAGGATGACAGCAAGATGCACTTCGCCAACGTGGAGAAGGTATTCGGCATCCTGATGGTGATCACCGCCTGTGCCATGGCCTTTGCCCACGGCTCCAACGACGTGGCCAACGCCATAGGTCCGCTCTCCGCCGTGGTCTCCATCGTCGAAAGCTCCGGTCAGATCGCCGGTAAGTCCACCATAGCCTGGTGGATCCTGCCGCTCGGCGGCATAGGTATCGTCATCGGCCTCGCCACCATGGGCGAGAAGGTGATGGCCACCGTCGGTACCGGCATCACTCATCTGACCCCGAGCCGTGGCTTCGCCGCCCAGCTGGCCACAGCCGCGACCGTGGTGATCGCCTCCGGCACGGGTCTGCCCATCTCCACCACCCAGACGCTGGTGGGTGCCGTGATGGGTGTCGGTCTGGCCCGTGGCATAGCCGCCCTGAATCTGGGGGTACTGCGCAACATAGTGGTCTCCTGGATCATCACCCTGCCCGCCGGTGCCATCCTGGCCATCGCCATCTTCTACGTGCTGCAAGCCTGTTTCTCCTGATACGCGCAGCCGCAAAAAGCCCGGGTCATTGACCCGGGCTTTTTTATCTCAGCACGCTCATCCACACCTTGGGGGCGCGAGCAACTTGCATCCCCTGCCTTGCAGGCGCAGACTGTTTGGCCTTGTTTTGACTCAAGGCGCTTATCATGACTCCTGCCATCAACCTTCTGAAAAAGCTCAAGATACCGCACAAGCTCTACCCCTATGAGTGCGCAGCTCACGACGATTTCGGTAAACATGCCGCGACCCAGCTCGGCCTGCCGGAAGCCCAGGTGTTCAAGACCCTGGTCGCCCATCACGACAAGCAAGCAGTGGTCGCCATAGTGCCCTCGTCGGGCATGTGCAGTCTCAAGCAGCTGGCCAAGGCCACTGGCCTGAAGAAGGTGGAGATGATGAAACCGGCCGAGGCCGAGAAGCTGACCGGTTACAAAGTGGGGGGCATCAGCCCGCTGGCCCAGAAAAAACGGCTGCTCACCGTACTCGACGACTCTGCCATGGCATTTGACGAGATACTGGTGAGCGGCGGCAAGCGCGGCCTCTCGGTCGGGGTGGCGCCACAGGACATGCTGACCCTGCTGCAGTGGATCGCCGCCCCCATAGGTGAGCACCATGAGTAAGCCCTGATACCGACAAACGAGGCCCCGCTGGCGGGGCCTCTGTCATCTTGCCAGGTCAGTCGTTATTGGTACGACAGGCGGCTGTCAGCTCGGATAATCGCAACCTCTGGCGTCCCTGTTGGTCGAAGTTGGCATCGGCCAGCCAGCGCTCGAAACAGGTTTGCAAGGCGGGCCACTCACCATCGATCACCGAGAACCAGGCGGTATCCCGTGCCCGCCCCTTGTCCACCCGGCTCTGGCGAAAGGTCCCCTCGTAACTGAAACCGAGCCGCAGCGCCGCCCGCCAGGAGGGCTGGTTGAGCGCATTGCACTTCCACTCGTAGCGCCGGTAGCCGAGGGCAAAGGCGTTGGCCATCATCAGCGCCATGGCCGCCGTCGCCAGCCGCGATTGTTGCAGGGCTGGCGAGAAGTGCAGCCAGCCCACTTCCATGCTGCCAGCCTGGGGATCGATGTGCAGGTAGCTGGCGAGCCCCTGCGCCTGACCGCTCTTGGCATCCATGATGGTGTAGAACTGGGGATCCGCCTTGGCGGCGCACTGCTGTAACCAGCTCCCCATGGCCGCCTCATCGGCAAAAGGCCCGCTGGTGAGGTAGGTCCACATAGCCCCGCTGTCGCTGCAGAACGCCTGCCAGAGGCCTGGGCCGTGACGCTCGGGATCCAGCGGCGCCAACTGGCAGCCCCAGCCACTCAGGAGGTGATGGGGAGGAAATGCTGCCCCCCGCCAGTCGGGCAGTGGGGCACCAACCGGCTGGCCGAACTCGTTCAGATAGATGTCAGCTGCCACAGGCAATCCCTCCCGTTTGCAGCGATCCCGTCTCGTTGCCGGTGGCGACGGCAAAGCCGTCCTGGCGCCACCGATAGACCAGCTGAGCCTCGTAGAAGACGCTGACCTCTGCCGCGCTGACCAGCCCGCCGCTCAATACCTGACTCATGATACCCCTCCTTGTGACTAGACCCGGATCCGAGTGGTGACGATGGTTTTGACGGAGTTGGCGATAAAGCACTCCTCATGGGCTTGACAGTGCAGTTGTTCCAGATCGGCCAAAGTGGGCTGCCGGACGATAATGGATGAACCCAAGTCGTAAAGCCTGGCCGAGATGTATAGACTCCTGTTCCTGATCTTCTGCCTTTCTCTCTCCTCCACCCCGATGGCGGCCACCCGCTTCACCTACATCAGTCCGGAGAGCGAACGGGATCCGCGCATGACCTATGACAGGGAGCTGCTGCGTCTCGCCCTCGACAAGACCCGTGACACCTTCGGCGACTATGAGCTGGTGCCCGCCCCGACCATGACCAAGGCCCGGGTGCGGCTCAGCCTGCAGCTCAACAGTTTCACCAACCTGTTTGCCATGGACAGCTACAGCAGCGCACGCGACGGCAAAGGGCTGGCGTATGTCCGCTTCCCCATTCATCTCGGCATCGTCAGCTATCGCGTCTGCTTCGTCAGTCCTCAACAGCAGGCGGCCCTGGCGGAGGTAGATGATCTGGCAGGGTTGCGCCATTTCACGTTTGGTCAGGGCAAGGGCTGGCTGGATGTGGAGATACTGCGCCATGCCGGTCTCAAGGTGGTAGAGGTGGATGGCTACGAGATACTGTTCAAAATGGTGGCGCGCGGCCGGTTCGATCTCTTGTGCCGCGGGGCGAGCGAACTGCGCAGCGAGCTGCTGACCCACAAAGATATAGGGGATCTGAAGATGGATCCCTACCTGCTGCTCTACTACCCGCTGCCCAGAGTCTTCTATACCAATATGGCAAACGGTGAGGCCCTGAAACGGGTAGAGACAGGGCTGCGCCAAGCCTGGCAAGATGGTTCGCTGCAGGCCTTGTGGCGCCAAAGCTTCGGCCCCGCCATCGCCTTTGCCGGGCTCAAGCAGCGGCGTATGCTGCGACTGGAAAACCCCTTCCTCGAGGGGATCAGCTTCGACTACCGCCCCTACTTCTACAACCCCATGACGGATCGCTTCGGCGATCCATGATGGGCCTCAACCCTGTTCGCGGCAGAGCGCCAGCCAGGCCTCGGCGGTGCGGGAGAGATAGCGTTCGCTCGGCCATATCACCCCGAGTCGCCAGCTGAGCTCGGGCAGGAGCGGCCGCAGCACCAGACCGTCCGGGGTCAGCCGACGGCAGATGGGTTCGGGCAAAAAGGCGACTCCCATGCCGCTGCGCACCATGGCGGTGAGAAAGTCCCACTGGCTGCTGCGGGCCGCCACCTGGGGCACGAAGCCCGCCTGCTGGCATGCCTGCTCCAGCCGCTCGCTCAGGGTGAAGGCCTGGGTGTAGAGCAGGAAGGGTTCATCGCGCAAATCCTCCAGCCGGATCTCGCGGCACGCGCGCCAGCGCGGCAAGTCCGGCAGCACCACCTGGATGGGATACTGATCCAGCTCCAGCGCACTCAGGGCGCCCCCCTCCCGGGTCGGCAGCATGGTGATGGCCAGATCCAGCTCCCCCGCCAACACCGCCTGCTCGATGCGCCGACCGCCATATTCGACGATGGAGAGCTCCACCTTGGGATAACGGCTGCGATAGGTGCGGATGAGATCCGCATAGACGTGACCCACCATGGGCGGGATGCCGAGGGCTAACCGGCCAAATTGCAGGCTCTGCAGATCCGCAAGCTCGGCCTCCAGCTGCTGCATCTCGGCCAGTATGGTCTGGGCCCGGTTGAACAGCACCTGACCGCTGTCGGTCAGGGTGAAGCGGCGCCCTTCACGGTTGAGCAGCGGCTGACCCAGCTCCTCCTCGATGTTGCGGATCATCTTGCTGATGGTGGGCTGGGTGACGAACAGCTTCTCGGAGGCGCGGGTGAAGCTCTGCTCGCGTACCAGTTCGACAAAGTAACGCAGGGCTCGGATATCCATAGTGCTCTCTCACAGGCGGTAAGCCTTAATCATGCATCTTTGGCATGAATTTGATAATTTAAATTCATTTTTTGCAGGTTTAGCCTGTCCCTATACTGTGAGCCAGTTCACAGAAAGACGCCCATCATGAAAGCCCTCTGCATTCGCTGGTTACAGACGCCCTTCCAAATCGCCCTGCTGGCCGCCATCTGGCTGCTGGCCGATGCGGCGGTACGCACCTTCCATCTGCCGCTGCCCGCCAACCTCACCGGCATGCTGGCGCTGCTGGTCCTGATCCTGCTCGGCGTGGTCAAGACCCAGTGGTTCAGCGCCGGCGCCCGCTGGCTGCTGGCCGAGATGCTGCTGTTCTTCGTGCCGGCCGTGGTGGCCGTGGTCAACTATCAGGATCTGCTGTTGCAGGAGGGGTGGCGCATCATGCTGGTCTTGCTGATCAGCACCGCCCTGGTGCTGGGCACCACGGCGTTGGTGGTGGACAGGGTCTATCGCCTCGAGCTGAAGCTGGCCCGCCGGAGTCGCCGTCATGTCTGATACCCTGCTTGGCCTGCTCTGCTTCGCCCTGACCCTGCTGTTCTACTACGCCAGCAAGTGGCTCTATGGCCGCAAGCGCATACTGCCGCTGATGCCGCTGCTGCTGGCACCCACCCTGCTGGTGGCCGTGGTGCTGGGGTTCCACATCCCCTATCAGGACTACATGGCCCAGTCCCACTGGCTGCTCTGGCTGCTGGGCCCGGCCACCGTCGCCTTTGCCGTGCCCGTCTATGAGAACCGCCAGCTGATCCACCGTCACTGGCTCTCCCTCTCGGTCGGGGTCGTCGCCTCCGTCATCATGGCGGTGGGCAGTACAGTGCTGCTGGCGCGCTGGCTGCACCTCTCCGACATGTTGCAGCGCAGCCTGGCGATGCGCTCCATCACCACACCGTTCGCGGTGGAGGCGACCCGCGCCATCGGCGGCCAGAGCGATCTCACCGCCCTGTTTGTAGTGCTGACCGGCGTCATCGGCATGGCAGTGGGCGAGAGTGTGCTCACCCTGCTTGCCATCCGCAGCCGCCTAGGCAAGGGGGCCGGCTTCGGCGCCTCGGCCCATGGCGCCGGTACCGCCAAGGCGTACCAGATGGGTAACGAGGAGGGCGTCGTCTCCAGCATGGTGATGATGATTGCCGGCATGGTGACTGTGCTGTTCGCCCCCCTGCTCGGCAAGGTGTTCTGGTAATCCGGCTTGCAGTCAGGCCAGGTCCGTTTTTCCCTGCCAGGGGTGGCAAGCCTGCGCCTCTTGACACACACCTCAGCAAAAAGCCCGGGTCAGTGACTCGGGCTTGTTGATGACGGACAGCTGGCAGACGCCGCGCCTACTCCTCGATAAAGGTCCACTCGTCTCGCACCCGGCTGATGGCATCGAGCCGGCGCTTGGCGAGCTGCTCGCGAATGGCTTCGCCCTTGAAACCGGCGGCCACTATATCCTTCACAGGCACGGCCTGGGCTGCGCCGAGCGCCTGGGCCACATAGTCAGGCTCGGCATAGACCCGCTCCTCGAAGCCGGTACGGCCGTGGAAGTCGGCGCGGCAAGCATCCAGCAGCTGGGCGAAACGCTCGGGTCTGCGCCAGGCATCCGCTTTGTCGAACACCTTGAGCAGGGTCGCAGGCTTGAGTTCGAAGGCAATGTGAATATGGGTGTGCAGATCGCTCACCAGCAGCGCCAGATCACGACAGTCGTTCGGCACCCGAAAGCGTTCGCAAAAGTCGCGGATCAGCGGCAGTCCCTTCTGGCCGTGACCGTGGTGGCTCGGCCAGAAGGCGGGCGGAGTCAGCCCTTTGCCAAAGTCGTGGCACAGGGCAGCAAAACGCACCGCCAGCTCGGGAGAGAGGCGACACGCCTGCTCCAATACCATGAGGGTGTGGATGCCGGTGTCTATCTCCGGGTGCCACTTGGCGGGCGCTGGCACACCAAACAGGGCGTCCAGCTCCGGAAATAGCGCCTTGAGGGCGCCACATTCGCGCAGTACCTCGAAGAAGATCTGGGGTGTCTGTCCCAGCAACACCTTCTCCAGCTCCTTCCAGACTCGCTCCGGGGTGAGGTGGGCCAGCTCGCCGGCGTCGGTCATCTCGCGCATCAGCGCCAACGTCTCGGGGGCCACGACAAAACCCTGGGCGTGGAAACGGGCGGCGAAGCGCGCAACCCGCAGGATGCGCAGCGGATCCTCGGCAAAGGCCGGGGAGACATGACGCAGCAAGCGTTGCTCCAGATCCTGAATGCCGCCATAGGGATCGTGCAGCCGACCCTCGTCATCCTCGGCGATGGCATTGACGGTGAGATCCCGGCGCAGCAGATCCTGCTCCAGCGTCACCTCGGGGGAGGCGTGGCAGACAAACCCTGTGTAACCGCAGCCCTGTTTGCGTTCGGTGCGGGCCAGGGCATACTCCTGCTGGGTCTTTGGATGGAGAAACACAGGGAAGTCGCGGCCCACCTGGGTGAACCCCAGTGCCAGCATCTGCTCCACGGTCGCCCCCACCACCAGGTGATCCCGATCCCCTTGCGGCAATCCCAACAGGCGATCCCGCACTGCGCCCCCAACCAGATAAGTCTGCAATCTCTGTCTCCCTTGATAAACCTGCCTCGATTATACCGGTTTTGCCTGGCGGACACGATGACACCGCCATGCCTCCCGCGATCAGGCTGCCGCGATCACCCGGCCAGCTTGGCCCGACAGCCACAGTGGCCCACCACAACCAGACCACATTCGATAAAAACAGCGGTTTTGGCTGCCAGATGCGCCAGCCCCCCTTATGGCATCCGGGTCTTTGACATCCCAGTGGGGAGGCTTTAACCTGCCGCCCATAACAATGGAATGGATCCTTATGTACACACAGTTCTTCGGTCTGTCGGAGCCCCCGTTCTCCATCTCGCCCAACCCCAAATACCTCTATATGAGTGAACGTCACGGGGAGGCCCTCGCCCACCTCAACTACGGGTTGCAGGATGGGGGAGGCTTCGTGTTGCTAACCGGGGAAGTGGGAACCGGTAAAACCACCGTCTCCCGCTGCCTGTTGCAACAGTTGCCGGCCGAGACCGAGATCGCCTACATCCTCAATCCATCCCTGACCGAGCGTGACCTGCTGGCGGCCATCTGTGACGAGTTCCAGCTGCCGTACGACAAGGACGCCGGTCTCAAGCTGCTGTTCGATCTCATTCGCGATCACCTGCTGGCCAACCTGGCAGCAGGCAAGCGCAGCGTGGTGCTGGTGGATGAGGCCCAGCATCTGCTGCCCGGCGTGCTGGAACAGCTGCGTCTGCTCACCAACCTGGAAACCGACGAGAAGAAACTGCTGCAAGTGGTGCTTATCGGTCAGCCAGAGCTGCAACAGATGCTGCGCCAACCCCTGCTGCGCCAGCTGGCTCAGCGCATCACGGCCCGTTATCACCTGCTGCCGCTTTCACATCAGGACGTGGATGCCTATGTGCGCTTCCGGCTGCAGATCGCAGGCTGCGTCCAGCCCATCTTTACCCCCAAAGCGCTCCAGACCCTGCACCGCCTCTCCGGCGGCATTCCTCGCCTCATCAACCTCATCTGCGACCGCGCCCTGATCGCCGCCTTCGCCCGTGGCAGCCACAAGATAGTCCACGGTGACATCAGCCTGGCGGCCTATGAGGTGAGCGGCATTCGCGACGAAGGCACCTGGCAGTCCGGCCTCATGGTCGCTCTGGCAGGGGCCTTGCTGGTCGCCACCGGCTGGTGGGGCTGGCAATTCTTCGGCTTCTTCCCCGAGCGCCCCGTGATCAAGGTGGAGGTGCCGGTCAAGGTTGACGACACCCCGGAGCAGCAGGAGCAGCTGACCCGCGCCATCAATCAGGCGCTGGAGCCAGAGAGTGCCATGCAGAATCTCTACAAGGTGTGGGGCTACCGGACAGAGCTGGAGGAGGCGACCTGCGACAACGCACCGCGCGCCGGTTTGCGCTGCCAGGAGGGCGATGCCTCGCTGGCAGAGCTGCAAGCCCTGCAGCACCCGGCCCTCATCAGCCTGACCGACGAGACAGGCGGCATCTATTACGCGACCCTGGTCAGCCTGGGGCCGGACAAGGCCAACCTGCTCATCGGCAACCAGAGCTGGCAGGTGGACAGGCAGTGGCTGTCAGACTTCTGGGGTGGCAGCTACACCCTGCTGTGGCGCATGCCCAAGGGCGGCGTCGCCCTGATTGGCAACAATGCCGGGGCGACCCAGGTGCAGTGGCTGGACAACACCCTCAGCCGCGCCTTGCAGCAGCCGGATCGCAAGGTGCGTCGCTTCGACGCCGAGCTCAAGAGCAAGTTGCAACAGTTCCAGCGCGAACAGGGGCTGAACCCGGACGGCATCGCCGGCAGCAATACCCTGCTGCGCCTCAACGTGATGGCCGGCGAACCCATGCCGAGGCTGGAAGATGAGTCCCAACGCACCAGCACACCGGCCACGCTGGATACCATGAACGATGAGACCATGGCCACATTGTCGGAGGAGGCTTCCTGATGTCTACCCTGCTCAAGGCACTGCGCCGGGCCGAACAGCCCCAGTTCACCCCCCATATTCCGGCGATGGGGCTGCCCGTCACCCAGGAAGAGGAGCAGAACCGGCGCTGGATCTGGTGGCTGCTGGCCCCGCTTGCCCTGCTGATGGGAGCTGGCGCCAACTATGGCTGGCACCTGTTCAACAACCGCCCCATCGAGAAGACGGTGGAGGTGAAAGAGGTGGTCACGCCGCCGTTCGTGCGGGTCGAACCCAGGCCCATGATCACCCGCCCGCTGCCCCCGCCCCTGCCGGAACCCGTGGTGCGCCCCAGAGTCGCCCCCGACAACAGCGCCCCTGCCGCCAACGGCAGCCAGGGGCTGGCCGAGCGCATCATGAATGCACTTAATAACACGCCGCTGATGGATGAGACGGCACCCCAGGCCCAAAACGAGTCTCAATCCATGCCGATCAGCGCCCTGCCGCTGGAACTGAAGCAGCGGGTGCCGCCCCTGGCCTACGGCTCCCACGTCTTCTCCTCCAACCCGGCCAAGCGTGCCGTGATGCTGAACGGACGTGAGTTTCATGAGGGCAGCGAGGTTGCCCCAGGAGTGACCCTGATCGCCATCGCCCAGGATTACATCATCCTGCAGGTGGCGGGCCAGAACGTCAGCCTCAAGGCGCTGCAGGATTGGCGCGGCTGAGTCCATCACGACCACCAAGCCAGCTCAGCCCCGCTGATCTGGCGTCCATTTCAAGAGGGAGCCTGAGAGCTCCCCTTTTTAATCAATAACATGAGAGCCATGTGAGCAATTCAGACAACACCACCTTCGCCACCAGGATCCTGGACTGGTACCAGATCCACGGCCGCAAGACCCTGCCCTGGCAACAGAACAAGACGCCCTATCGGGTCTGGGTCTCCGAGATCATGCTGCAGCAGACCCAGGTCGCCACCGTGATCCCGTATTATCAACGCTTCATGACTCGCTTCCCCGACGTGCAAGCCCTGGCCCATGCTCCCATCGATGAAGTGCTGCACCACTGGACCGGGCTCGGCTATTACGCCCGCGCCCGCAACCTGCACAAGGCGGCCCAGCAGATCTGCGAGCTGCACGGTGGCCTGTTCCCGGAGCGGCTGGAAGAGGTCATGGCCCTGCCCGGCATAGGCCGCTCCACCGCGGGCGCCGTGCTCTCCCTGTCGCTTGGCCAGCCCCACGCCATTCTGGACGGCAACGTGAAGCGGGTACTCACCCGCTGGCTGGCACTGCCGGGCTGGCCCGGTCAGAAACAGGTGGAGAACGATCTGTGGGAGCTTGCCATCCGCCTCACGCCCAAGCTCGGTGTGGCCCACTACAACCAGGCCATGATGGACATGGGCGCCACCGTCTGCACCCGCAGCAAACCCGCCTGCGAGCGCTGTCCGGTGCAGGCCGATTGCCAGGGGCTGTCGCAGGGCAAGCCCACCGCCTACCCCAACAGCAAGCCCAAGAAGAGCATTCCGGCCCGCACCGGCATCATGCTGCTCATTCGTCACGGCGATGAGCTGTTGCTGGAGAAGCGGCCGCCACAGGGGATCTGGGGCGGGCTCTACTGCTTCCCGCAGGTGGAGTCGCTGTCTGAGGTCAAGGGGCTGATGCAGCAGCTGGGGCTGAGCGGCCACGATTATCGGGAACTGAGCGGATTTCGGCATACATTCAGCCACTTCCACCTCGATATTCAGCCTTTCCTGATTGAAATCGATGCGCCACCGGCCCCCCAGCTCATGGAAGCGGATAACCGACTCTGGTATAACTTACGCCATCCTGCAGAGGTGGGTCTGGCGGCCGCCACGGCCCGCCTGCTCGCCTACCCGGACTTACAACCATAGAGGTCAACATGAGCCGTACTGTATTTTGCCAACGCCTGAAAAAAGAGGGCCCGGGCCTGGATTTCCAACTCTACCCCGGTGAACTCGGCAAGCGGATTTTTGACAACATCAGCAAGGAAGCCTGGACCGAATGGCAGAAAAAACAGGTGATGTTGATCAACGAAAAGAAGCTGAACATGATGAACCTCGAGCATCGTCAGCTGCTGGAAAAAGAGATGGTGAGCTACCTGTTTGAAGCGGGTGAAGTGGCCATAGACGGTTATACCCCTCCCAGCCAATAAGCTGGTAAGTTGTACTTGCAAGCCAGTGACGGCTATACATTTCCCAGTTCACAGCCAATGACCGGCCTATGGACCAATGGGTTGTATTTGCGAGCCAGCGACGGCTGTACATCTTAAGGTTCACTGCCAATGAATGACGGGCGGCTCTGCCGCCCAGCTTGAGGATCCTATGGGCCGAATTTTTTGGCTGCTTTGCACCCTGCTGTTTCTCTCTGCCTGCTCATCCTCCCCCAAGCCCAACGGGAGTGAGGATGACGATCTCGTCAACGGCAAGGACATTCGCGGTTTCGAACACATGATCAGCGCGCTCTCCCATAACGTGAACGAGATATGGGGGCGTGAGGCGCTGTTCGCGGGCAAATTTGACTACGTCAAATACACGGATCAGTACAAGAGCCGGGCTCACATTAACTTCTCCAGCGGCCACATCATGGTGGAGACCGTCTCCGGGGTTGACCCTCGTGCCCACCTGCGCCGCGCCATCATAGAGACCCTGCTGACCCCGGATGATCCGGCTGAAGTGGATCTGTACTCCGACCGTGAAATTCTGCCCGGTGGCGAGCCCTTCCTCTATGGTCAGGTGCTGGACAACCAGGGCCAGCCGATCCGCTTCGACTGGCGTGCCGAGCGTTACGCCGATTACCTGCTCAGCACGGCGATGAAGAAGCGTACCCTGGGGATCCGCACCATTTTCTTCGTCGACATCCCCATGGTGGCCAACCACGAGGACAAACGGGGTTACAAGTATGCCGGCATCATACGGGAAGCCTCCCGTAAGTATGGGGTCGCCGAAAGCCTCATCTACGCGGTGATCAAGACAGAGAGCAGCTTCAACCCCTATGCGGTCAGCCACGCCAATGCCTATGGCCTGATGCAGGTGATCCCGGCTACCGCCGGGCGGGACGTCTACGTGCGGGTCAAGGGCAAAAACGGCCAGCCGACCCGGGAAGATCTGTTCAATCCGGCTTACAACATCGACGTGGGCACCGCCTACCTGCACCTGTTGCAGACCGTCTATCTGGTGAATATCCAGGATCCGCTCTCCCGCCGCTATGCCGTCATCTCGGCCTACAACGGTGGCGCCGGTGGGGTGCTGAACACCTTCTCCAGCGACCGCAAGGCGGCGCCCGGCATGATCAATCAGCTCTCCCCCGAGGCGGTGTACCAGATCCTGACCGAGCAGCATCCCAAGGCGGAGGCCAGACGCTATCTCTACAAGGTCAATCAAGCCGAGAAGGGGTTCAAGCGCACGCTGCCCCGCACCGGCTAAGCAGACCAACAGCAAATGGGCGCCTCCATGGAGGCGCCCTTGTTGCATCTGGCGTACGGCTATCCGGCCTTACTTGACGACAAACCCGCCCTTGCTCTGCGGAGCGGCCCCGACCCTCTCCAGACTCTTCACCTCTACCTCTGTCTTGTTCCAGCTGTGGTCCACTTCACCACGGATGCGGATCAGATCGTCCGGACCCACTTCGGTGCCACGCCACACATCCTGATCCACTTCGACTTCCACCTCGCCACTGGCGTCACGGAACACGTAGTTCTCGCCGCCCAGATGCTTGACCAGCTTGCCTTCCAGGGTGGCCCAGCTGTCATCGGCCAGATCCTTCAACTGAGCGACAGAGACCTTGTTCTGCTCCTGCGGACCTGTATAGGCCGCCATGGCGGAAGAAGAGATGGACATCAGGGTCAACAGACCGATTACGCTCGCCTTGTTCATTTCATGCTCCTGTTATTGGGTACAGGAGCAGTGTGCAAGTCGGGGCGTGAAATAAACGTGAAGGCTCCCCATTTGGGTGAAGGGGATGTGACCGTAATCGACTTAATCAGCCTCGCCTGCTGCGAAATTTAATTTGGCTGGATACCTTACAAAATGGCAAAACAGCTTCCCAGCCCGTTTGCCTATCGAGGAAAAGCCCGCAGGCACCACCTGCTTTCAAATCAATGAGAACAACAATATGAAAAAATGGTTTGTGTGTTTATTGGGACTGGTCGCGCTGACAGTTCAGGCAGCCGACAGCCGTCCCGCCTTTTCCCGGATCGTGATGTTTGGCGACAGCCTCTCCGATACCGGCAAGATGTACCGCAAGATGCTCGGTTTCCTCCCTTCCAGCCCCCCCTACTATGAGGGTCGCTTCTCCAACGGGCCCCTCTGGCTGGAGCAGTTGACCACGCAGTTCCCGGGTCTGACCATAGCCAACGAAGCGGAAGGCGGTGCTACCGCCGTGGCTTACAACAAGATCTCCTGGAACCCCAAGTATCAGGTCATCAACAACCTGGACTACGAGGTCACCCAGTTCCTGGAAAAAGACCGCTTCAAGCCAGACGATCTGGTGATCCTCTGGTTCGGTGCCAACGACTATCTGGCCTATGGCTGGAATACGGAGCAAGATGCCAAGCGGGTACGCGATGCCATCAGCGACGCAGCCAACCGCATGGTGTTAAACGGGGCCAAGCAGATATTGCTTTTCAACCTGCCGGATCTGGGTCAGACCCCGAATGCACGCAGCCAGAAGGTGGTCGACAAGGTCAGCCATATCTCCGCCTATCACAATCAGCTAATGTTGAACCTGACACGCCAGCTGGCCCCCGTCGGGCTGGTGAAGCTGTTCGAGATCGACAAGCAGTTCGCCGAAATGCTGAGTGACCCGCAAAACTTCGGCCTGAGCGACACAGAGAATGCCTGCTATGGCGGAGACTATTTGGGGAAACCCTTTTCTTTGCTCAGTGCCAGCACCGACAGTCGTCTCTCCGCCTTCAACCTGCAGGATCGCCTCGCCATCGCTGGCAACCCGCTGCTGGCACAGGCCGTAGCCAACCCTATGGCTCGCCGCAGCGCCAGCCCCCTCAACTGTGAGGGCAAGATGTTCTTTGATGATGTACACCCGACCAAGGTCGTACACGCCGCCCTGAGCGAACGCGCCGCCACCTTCATCGAGAGCCAGTACGAGTTCCTCGCCCACTGATGACAAGGGGTATCTGACGTTCAGCCGTCATTTCCAGGGTCTTGGCGCCGTGTCTGTGGTGTCTGGATAAAAAAACGGGAGGCCTCTGGCCTCCCGTTTTCATTCATGACCGCCTCAGGCGCCCTTGCGCACCTCTGCCGCAATCTGGTCGAGCAGCTGTTGCCAGCCCAGTCCCAGCTCGCTGACGAGGGAACCGTAGCCATCCTCTGGCAACACCCGCACCTGCTGGAAGGGGACGTCACGCAGGACGGTGCCCTCCTCCGTCAGCAGTCGCCAGCGGCCACTGAGCACGGCGCGCCCGTCATGGCGCCCCTGGAAGCGCTCGACCGAGATGGTCAACACTGACCCCTTGCGGGCACCATCCTGACGCACCACCCAACCCGGCAGCCGGCTGGAGAGACCGTTCAGGGTCAGCTGATCGAGCTGGGCATCGAGGGAACCCGCCCAGCGATGGTACTCGGCGAAGTGCAACTCCTTGCCTTCCAGCTGATAGACCAGGCTCATCCTGTCCAGCTGGCCGGACAGAGAGACCGGCTTCAGCACCAGCTGGTGCAGCGGTTGCGCCGTCATTATGGTCGGCTGCTGCGCCTCGGCATCGAGGGAGTAGTAGTGCAGCGTCGTCGGCGCAGAGCTGCATCCCGCCAACAGGCCCAGCAAGGCCAGGGTCATCATCTGTTTTTTCATCATTGGCCTCGTTTGGGCTCAGGATCACGGGGGCGGGCGCGATCGAAGATCAACGAACTCGGCTGCTCGTTGAGCGAATGCACCAGTGGCTGCAACTCACGCATCAGCTGATTGAGCGACTGTACCGACTGACGCAGATCCTGATTGGTCTGGGAGTTGGCATCGTACTCTTGCAGCGTGCTCTGCAACTGCTTCAGGCTGTCGTTCAGGGACGCCGGCAACTGCTGGGTCGCACTCTGGCCGGTAAACTTGTCCAGATTGGCGCTCACCGCGCTGACGCTCTTGAGGGTCTGCTCCAGGGTGGCCAGGGTATGGTTGACCTGGTTCAAGGTCTTGGCCGTGTCCATGTCGACGAACTTGTCGAGGATCTGGTTCACCTTGCGCTCAATCTGGTCCAGCCCGGCCTGCACGGTCGGGAACACCTGATAACCGGCCAGCTCGGTGGGCTTGAACTTGGGTGCATCCGGATAGAAGTTCAGATCCACCACCTTGCCCCCGGTCAGCAGACTGGAGGTCTTGAGCGTGGCCCGCAGTCCTTCCTTGAACTGCTTGCCGAACAAGGCACGCCACTGCTCCTTCTCCGCGTTGGCATAGCGATGAGAGAGACGCTGCACCTCGATGCGCGCCAGTACCGGGATCTGCCGGTTCTGGAACATCTGTACCCCTTTCTCGTCAATGAGATAGGGGGCCGAGATGACGGTGCCGACCCGAATGCCGCGATACTCTACCGCCGCGCCAGGATGCAGGCCGCCGACGCTGTCCTCGAACAGGAACACATAGTCGATGAACTGATCCAGACTACCGGCCAGCACGCTGGCCTGATCCTGGAACAGGGTAAACTCATCCATCGGCTTGACCGGCTCGCCAGGCGCCCAGCCGGGGGGCAGGCCCATGGTGATGCCACCGTCGAGCAGGCTCTCGAGCGAATCCATCTTCACCTTCATCCCCTCGCTGCTCATGGAGACCTCGAAGCCCGGGGTCATCCAGAAGCGGGAGTTGCCGCTCACCAGCACGTCATAGGGGGCGTTGATGAAGATCTGGTACTGCATTTCGCTCTTTTCAGGCAGGAATCTCGCCTCTTCCACCTGACCTATGGTGAAGCCCTGGTAGTTAATGGGCGAGCCCACCCCGAGTGCACGGGTATCCCGGCTACTCAAGGAGAGCCGCAGCCCCTTGGCGTCCTGAGATGCCAGCGGTGGCTTGTCCAGCATGGCGTACTCGTCCAGCGGCCTGCCCTTCTTGCCGGGGGCCAGCTCGATATAGGCACCGGAGAGCAGGGTGCCAAGACCCGAGACCCCGTCACGGCCGACCCTGGGCTTAACCACCCAGAACTGGCTGTCTTTCTTGAGCATGCCGGCGGCGGCATTGGTCAGGCGAGCCTTCAGCACCGCATGGCTGTAATCCTCGCTAAGCTCCACCGCCTCAATGCGGCCCACTTCCACCTCGCGGGAACGGATCACCGTCTTGCCCGCCACTATGCCTTCGGCGGTGGCCACTGTCAGGGTGAAGCTGGGACCTTGCGAATACCAGTGCTGGAACAACATCCAGATGCCGATGAACAGCGCCAGCAGCGGCACCATCCAGATTGCGGCCGCCGAGCTCAGAAAATCAGAGCCGGGTTTCCACCTTTTCTTACGCTCACTCACGTTCGCGCTCTCCTTGTTGTAAATCCCAGATCAGGCGGGAATCGAAACTCATGGCTGCCACCATAGTAATCAGCACCACACCCGCAAATGCGACGGCCGCAGGGCCCGGATATATGGTCATCAGGTTGTCGAGCCGGATCAGGCCCGCCAGAATGGCCACCACGAAGACGTCGATCATTGACCAGCGTCCCACGAATTCAGTCATGCGATAGAGCTTGAGCTTGCCAAGGGGCGAGGCACCGTGGCCGCGCTGTACCATATAGCAAAGCCACAACAGTGCCATGATTTTCACCAGCGGCACCACCACGCTGGCGATGAAGATCACCGCGGCGATGGGATAGGAGCCCAGGGCCCACAGCAAGACCACGCCGCCAAGGATGGTAGAGGGGCTGTCATCGCCGAGAAATACCGTATCCATAATGGGATAGATGTTGGCGGGCACATAGAGGATCACCGAGGTCAAAAGCAGCGCCCAGGTCCGGCTCAAACCACCCGGCTTGCGGCTGTGCAGCTTGCCGCCGCAGCGCGGACAACTGTGTTCGCCCACCTCGCTCAGGGCGCCGCAGATGTGACAACCCACCAGCCCGGACGCCATGGCAGTGGCCTCGGCATCCAGCTCTCGGGCCCCGGTCGGGCCGAACAGCCGTTGCCACAGCCACATCCGGTCCAGTGACGAGATCGTCTTGATGAGCAACACCGTGTAGCCGACAAAGGCCCAGAACGACAGCCCCATCTTGATGTCTGCCATCCCCATCAGCTTGACCAGCGAGATGAGCACCCCGATCAAGAACACATCCACCATCAGCCAGGGCTTGATCCGGCACAGCAGGCGACCGAGGGAGCGCAGGGCATTGCTGTGCAAGTCCTTGTCGACCCGCCACAGCACCAGCATGATAGAGCCAACGTAGACCAGTGGCAGACCGATCAGGGTCAGGCTCAGCACAGCGCCCAAAAACAGATAGCCCTGATCCACCAGGGTGGTGATGCACTGCAGAAACGTCATCTCCTGCCCTATCCCTTTGGCCGAGAACGACATAAAGGTGAAGGAGTTGGAGAGCACGAACATGATGATGGCCGCAAAGCCGTAAGCAATGGGCCTGCGCTCCTGGTCCGGTAAATGACGGCTCAGGGTATGGCCGCAACGCGGACAGCTGCTCGTCTCCCCGACGGCCAGCGCGGTGGCCGGCACCAGCAGGTCACACTCTTCGCACGCGGTCGCGTCATGGGTATAGGTGGATAGGTGTTGGTTTGAAACCGGATGCAAGATAAAACCCCAGCATGAGGCCCGCCACTGGGCCTGAGCTGCCAATTATTACCGCAGCAGCCCCCTGCCGACCAGCTCTGTCGTTGCCCCATCCGGGATGGGAGTGAGAATGACTTTGACAAGCCAGTGACCATTTAGCACAATCAAACGCCACTTTTTTTCCGCGGGACAATAATTTATGACAACTGAATCCCCAAGCTACTCCACGATCGAGCAAGCCTTCTCCCTCGGGAACGGGCAAGATTCTGCCCTCAACTGGTTGCGCAAGAATCGCAGCCAGGTCGCCATCTTCCTGGTGAGCGGCATCAAGCTGGAGGGGACCATCAGCGGTTTCGACCAGTACAGCGTGCTGTTGACCGATGCCCATGGCAACCAGCAGCTGGTCTACAAGGCCAAGATCTCCACCATCGCCATGCACTCCGGCCGCCCCCAGGTCAGCATACAGCGCGCCCGCAAGCCGCGCGTCTCCATGGCGCCGCGTCCCCATGGCGCCCCCGGTCGTTACGATGACAATCAGGGCGGCGGTAGCAGCGAGCAGTAATATGCTTGCCTGAGTCACTCCCACGCCATTGCTGCGTCAAAGGGTGACCGAGTCCATTCTCATTTATCATGCCTGTCCCGTATGAGAATGGACTCCACTCTTGCTCTGAGTGGCGTCGCCTGTTTCACCTCCCCTCGCTTCAATACTGCAAGTCGACTGGTTTTCCATCCCTGACCATGCAGGTCTGCATGCCCGCCGCCTGACCGGCTTGTACGCCAATTCCCGTATCCTCGAACACCAGACTAGCTGCAGGTTCGATACCCAGCCGATGTGCAACCAGCAGAAACGTATCGGGATGGGGTTTGTGCAGCGCCACATCGTCAGCGGTCACCACCACGGGGAAGTAACGATCCAGCCCGGTATTGCGCAGCACGGCCTCAGCATTGATACGGGGCGAACCTGTGCCTATTCCCATGGGAAGCAGGCCGTGATAGCGCTGTACCAGTGCCAGCATGGCCGGAAAGACGGTGACCTTGTGCAGGTTGGCCACGTAGTGATCCGTCTTGCAACGGGTTACCACCAGCGGATCCAGGGCGATCTGCTGCTGCTCGGCAACCAGCAGGGCGATTTTGCGGCTCGGCATGCCACCTAGCTCATAGAACCAGTCGGCATCGAAGTGAAAGCCAAACTCCCGGGCAGTGTGTGCCCAGGCGGCAAGGTGCAGTGGCATGGAGTCCACCAGGGTGCCATCGAGGTCAAATACCAGGCCTTGAAATCCGGAGAGGGTCATGGTGCGGGATCTGTGTCTGAACATGGGCCCCCATTCTAGCCAGAGCCGCGCCCCGTCGCCATGACCTGGGTGGCGAGAAACGCTTGCCCCCACATTTTTGCCTGAAAAGAGATGAGGTCAGCTTGGCGGGAGCCAGCGGGTAGCTGGGCTGCCAGCTGGGCTCGCAGCGGCCAGTCACCCTGTTCATAGGTTTTCCCCAGCGCAAACAGATAAAAGAGCGGCCCCTCACAGGGCTCAAACACCCGCTTCATATCCTTGGGCTTTGGGCTGCTCGAAGAGTAACGCCCCATCCAATACCAAGCTCACCAAACAACGCCCAGCTGGCGGCGGCCTTGCCGAGCGCAGTCGCGGCGATCAGCTCGCAGCATTGCATCGCGAGAAGAGTCCATTCGGCGGGGTCGGCAAGCGGAGAGTCCATGCCATAGGTAACGGGGGCAAGACGACAATGGAAGAGGGGATAGCAACGTCACACCATGGGCTCACCGATAGGCTAGCGTACACGCCCTCCCCTGGGATTTGGCATGATAGAGCGCCTGATCGGCCTGTTCGGTCAAGCTCTGCCATGTGCAATCCAGCGAGGGAACCAGATAGCTAAAACCTATGCTAACCGTAATGAAATCAGTAACTCGGGAAGCCGGATGAGGGATCTTTAATTCACTGAGCCCTTCGTGAATCCGCTCCGCCAACCGCTCGGCCTCTCCGGGTTGTGGGCCGCACAGCAGGATCACGAACTCCTCCCCGCCATAGCGGGCCACCAGGTTGGTGCGCCGCCGCTCCGCCTCCTGCAGCAAACTGGCCACCTGTTGCAAACATTGATCCCCTTTGGCATGACCGAAGTGATCGTTGTAGGACTTGAAGTCGTCCACGTCGATCATCAGCACCGCCAGCAGGCCCTGGTGACGACGGGCCCACTCCCACTCCCGCTGCATGGTGAGGTCCCAGTGACGACGATTGGCTATGCCGGTCAGGGGATCCTCCAGCGACAGCAGCGACAGTCGCTTGTTGGCCTCCTCCAGCGCCCGGTTGGTCTCCGCCAATTGCATGGTGCGCTCGCTGACCCTCAGCTCCAGCTCCCGATTGAAGCGCTCCAGTGCGGCCTGGGTGCGCTGGCGGATCAACAACTGGGAGAGCATGGCCGCATACTGCTTGAAGATCTCGCTCTGGTACGCCTTGAGCGGCCGCCGCCACAACAGGTTGTCGGCTGCGATCCAGCCGATGGGAGTGGCACCGTCCCACAGTGAAACCATGGCATTCCAGCCACGCCCCACCTCCTGCTTCTCGTAGTAGAGCGGCGCATCTTCCAGCACCAGCACATAGTCCTTGCGGCGCAGGGCCTCCTGCACCGCGGGATGCTCAGGAATGGCGCTGATGAAGTGGCGCTCGTCAATGAGTTCACCCGCTTCGTTGGTGCCCCAGGTGCCGTGCATGGTCTTGAACTCGGCGTCGACCAGGAAGATGGCGATGCGGTCGAACTGCAGATCCTGACGGGCCAGCGCCACCGCATCGTGCAGCAGTTGATGCTCGCTGTCGCAACGGGAAAGTTTGACCCCCACCTGATGCAACGCCTGCAACATGCTGAGGAAAGAGTCTTGCAGCGCCTGGCTGCGGATGAGATCGGCCTGGGTGTGCCTGCGTTGATCCCGCTCCTGATCGATCTGGTTGGCGAGCAACCGGCTCTCCAGCTCGGCGGCCAGATAGTGCATCAGCAGTTGGATGCTCTGCTGCTGGCGTCGGGAGAGGCGATCGAGACGACGGCGGGTCTCCAGATAGACCACGGCCTTCAACCCCTTCTGGCGTTTGAGCGGGAAGCAGGCACGCAGGCGCGGAATTTCGGGTTCGACCGTCTCCCAGACATCGGTCGTCGGGGCTATCTGCTCCACCACCAGCTGGCCCTTGTCGAAGGCCTGTTCGATGAAAATGACGGGGAGTTTGAGGGGGGCAGCAATGTCTGCATTCAGGCAGACCAGCCCCTGATCGAGCTGAAAACTGTAAAGTTGGGACTCGGGAGCCCGCAACCAAAGGTAAATTTGTTCGGCTTCTGTCTTTTCCCTGACCGTTGCCAGCGTCACTTCACAGAGGTGTTCAAAACTGGTGAAGTGCTCTGGATCCCATTCCTGCATACCTGCCATCCTTGGTTGTATCCAAGCGAGTATATCGGCAAACTTTGCCATTAATTGACCAGGCAGTCAAAAGCGCGATCCAGAGCCCAATTTTTATAACAGATTCAATGCCTGCATCGCACTGCGGATGCGTTCACGGGTCGCCTCGGACAGCGGCATCACCGGCAGGCGGCACTCCTCACTGCAGAAACCGAGCAGGGAAACCGCATATTTGGCACCGGCCGGGCTCAGCTCGGCAAACATCGCCTGATGGAGCGGTATGAGCTGGTCTTGCAGTTCACGCGCGGCTTGCCACTTGCCAGCCAGCGTCAGGTTCTGCACCTCTGCCACCAGCTTGGGAGCCACGTTGGCAGTTACCGAGATACAACCCTGGCCACCACCAATGTTGTAGGCCACGGCGGTGGCATCTTCACCGGAGAGCCAGGCAAACGGCGTTTTGATCAGCTGGCGCTCGGTCCAGGGGCGGGCCAGGTCGCCGGTGGCATCCTTCACGCCAGCGATACGCGGCAGTTCGGCCAAGCGGGCCAGGGTAGCCGGTTGCACATCAACGATGGCGCGCGGCGGAATGTTGTAAACGATGATGGGCTTGGTCGTCGCGTCGTGCACCGCCTTGAAGTGGTGATAGAGCCCCTCCTGATTGGGGCGGTTGTAGTAACCGGCCACATGCAGGGTTGCATCGGCCCCCGCCTGCTCGGCGTGGCGGGTGTACTCAATGGCTTCGACCGGGTTGTTGGAACCAGCGCCGGCAATCACCGGGATGCGCCCTGCCACCTGCTTGACCACCAGCTCGACCACCCGGCAGTGCTCGTCATGAGTCAGGGTCGGACTCTCGCCCGTGGTGCCCACAGGTACAATGCCGTGGGTACCCTGCTCGATGTGCCACTCTACCAGACGCAGCAGCGCCTCTTCATCCAGCTTGCCCTGTCGAAACGGGGTGATCAACGCAACGATTGAACCTTGAAACATGGGCTTTCCTTCTCCTAAATAACGCGCATATGGCAATAAAAAACCCCGGTACGATGCGCGCAACCGGGGTTTTAAGTTTCTCAGCGATGAGAGGTTACGCGCGAACGTCGGCAGGCCCGAATATCAGGCTTTTTTTGTGCTTTCGTTTCAACCCGTTGAACCGCATTTCATCATCTCTGGTCAAAAAATGGTGTCTGGGCATATTTCGGGAACACGGCATAAATGTCAAGGCGAAAGGGGCTATGTATAATGGCCGCCCAAAATTGAGCGGAGAGACCCGATGAGCAGCCCTATCAGTGCCGTCAGCCAGATGCTGGAACGAAACCAAGCCCTCTTTGTCGGCAAGCGGCTACTTGTCTGTGGCGCGCTGGAGGATGACTATCCGCGCCAGCTGGCCGCTCTGGCCCAGACCCTGACCGTCTTTACCACCGATTACTGCTACTACCGCAGCCAGCAGGCGGCCCTGGGCGAAGGGATCCTGTTCGACCACCAGCTCGGTGGTGCCCCCCGCTTCGACGCCCTGCTGCTGCTGATGCCAAAGGCCAAAGCCGAGGCGCAATATCTGCTGGCCATGATGACTCCCCTGCTGGAAGCCGGCGCCGACCTGTTCCTGGCTGGTGAAAACCGCAGTGGCATCAATGGCGCCGACAAGCTGCTGGCCCCCTATGGCGAGAAGCCGATCAAGCGTGATTCGGCGCGCCGCTGCTCCCTCTACCACGGCGAGCTCTGCAAGCCGGTCGCCCCGTTCGAACTGGAAAGCTGGTTTGGCCGCTACCAGTGCAAGGCGGGTGACACCGAACTGACCGTGCTGGCGCTGCCCGGGGTATTCAGCGCCGCCGAGCTGGATCTCGGCACCCAGATGCTGCTGGCGGCGGTGCCACCGATGCAGGGCGAGCTGCTCGATTTCGGCTGTGGCGCAGGGGTGATTGGTTCAGTGCTGGCCAAGCGCAATCCTGACCTCAAGGTCAACATGGTGGATATCAGCGCGCTGGCGCTCGAATCGAGCCGCCGCACCCTGGCGATCAATGGTCTGCAGGGCAAGGTGTATCCCTCTGATGTCTATTCGGATGTCTCCACCCCTTTCCAGCACATCGTCTCCAATCCACCATTCCATGCGGGTCTCAAGACCTTCTATGCCGCGACCGAAACCTTCCTCGCCAGGGCACCGGAGTTTTTGCTGCCAAATGGCTCGCTGACCATTGTTGCCAACGCCTTCTTGCGCTACCAGCCTATACTGGAAACACATTTCAAACGGGTGGACGTGATCAGCAGTGATGCCAAATTCAAGGTCTATCTGAGCAAAGTGTAAATAAGTCTAAGCAGCACAATCAAACCGCTAGAGAGCGCCATCCGGTATCTGATAAGGTACTAATAGCACGATAAAAAACACCCCTTTAGGGGTGTTTTTTATACCTAGCATTGAAAACCTTTTCATCTTGTTCATTCAGGGAGAGAAATACGATGGCAGGCATCTTGACCATGATCCTGGCTGGTGGCGAAGGTACTCGCCTGCAGCCTTTGACCACCACCCGCAGCAAGCCTTCCGTCCCCTTCGGTGGCAGCTACAGGCTGATCGACTTTGTCCTCAATAACTTCGTCAACGCAGACTTTCTGCGCATCTACGTGCTGACCCAATTCAAATCCCAGTCCCTCTATCTGCACATGAAGAAGGGCTGGAATATCGTCGGGATCACCGACCGCTTCATCGACCCCATCCCGGCCCAGATGCGGATGGGCAAACGCTGGTATGACGGCACCGCAGACGCCATCTACCAGAACCTCGGCTTTATCGAGCGGGCCGAACCGGATCACGTCTGCATCTTTGGCTCCGACCACATCTACAAAATGGATGTGAGCCAGATGGTGACCTTCCACAAGCAGAAGAGTGCCGCCATGACAGTCGCCGCCCTGCGCATGCCCATCGAAGAGGCGAGCGCATTCGGGGTGATCGAGGTGGATACCGAAGGGAAGATGATCGGCTTTCAGGAAAAGCCCAAGCACCCCAAACACATCCCCGGCGATCCAACCCAGGCGCTGGTCTCAATGGGCAACTACATCTTCGAGACCGATGCCCTCTGCCGCGAGCTGAAGCGGGATGCTGCCGAGGAGAACTCCAGCCACGACTTTGGCAAGGATGTGATCCCGAGCCTCTACCCGCGCGCTCCCGTCTATGTCTATGACTACAGCACCAACGTCATCCCAGGCGAAAGACCGAGCGTCTACTGGCGGGATGTGGGCACCCTTGACTCCTACTGGCAAGCGCACATGGATTTGGTGGCCGACAACCCTCCCTTCTCCCTCTATAACCGCAAGTGGCCGCTGCACACCCACTATCCGGCACTGCCGCCTGCCACCTTCATCGACAGCGACGAGTGCAAAGTGAAGATCGCCAACTCCCTCATCTCCGCCGGTTGCTTCATTCAGGGCAGCCAGATCCAGCGTTCCATCCTCGGTTTCCGTTGCAATATCGGCGCTTGCAGCCATGTCAGTGAGTCCGTGCTGCTGGGGGATGTGAAGATTGGTGAAGGCTGCTCCATCCGGCGCGCGATCATAGATAAAAATGTTGAAATTGCGCCCGGCACCGTTATCGGTGAAAATCTGGACCACGATCGAGAGCGATTTACCGTATCCGAAGGCGGTATCGTGGTGGTACCTAAGGGAGCAAGAGTTGGCTATTAACCCACTGAAAATCCTGTTTGTTGCCTCGGAAGTTGAGGGGCTGGCCAAGACCGGAGGTCTGGCAGACGTCGCCAGAGCCCTGCCGATGTACCTGGCCCAGAAGGGACATGATGTCAGGATCATGCTGCCCTTCTACAAGACGATAAAGCGACGGGATGAGGCCAGACTGGTCGCTTCACACTGGTTGCCAACCCATCCAGGGCTGCCAGACATCGGTTATCGCATCTACCAGATGGCACTGGATAGCGTCTGCGTCTACCTGCTCGACTGCCCGCAATATTTCGATCGTCCCCAGCTCTACGCCGAGAACAATCAGGCCTATCCGGATAATGGCGAACGTTTTGCCTTCTTCTCGGCCGCGGCCCTCCATGCCTGCGAGCAGCTCGGCTTTGCCCCGGATATCGCCCACTGCAACGACTGGCATACCGGCCTGCTGCCGCTGCTGCTGAAAACCCGCCATGCCCACAACCCCTTCTTCCAGCAGACCCGCAGTGTGATCAGCATTCACAACGCGGCGTTTCAGGGGGTGTTCGGCCGCGAGCAGTTCTGGGCCATGCCCGAGATCGCGGATTACGAACACCGCCTCAACTATGACTACGGCCACGTCAACCTGCTCAAATGCGGGGTGCTCTACGCCGACAAAATCAATGCGGTCAGCCCCAACTATGCCCAGGAGCTGCTGACTCACCTTGGCGCCCACGGCATGGCGCATATCTTCCAGCAGCGGGCCGCCGATCTCTGCGGCATCCTAAACGGTTGCGACTACAAGGACTGGGATCCGGAGTTCGACGAGTTCCTGCCTGCGACCTATAGCATCGACAACATGGCAGGCAAGCAGATTTGCAAAGAGCACCTGCAAGAGGAAGCCGGGCTTGCCGTTGCGGATCTGCCCATCTACGGCATGGTTTGTCGCCTGACCGAGCAGAAGGGCGTCCCCCTGCTGCTCCCTGCACTGGAGAAATTCCTCCACCATCAGGTGCAAGTGGTGATCGTCGGCTCTGGCGATCCTGCGCTCGCCACACAACTGCAAACCATGGCCCAGCAGTATCCGGGCAAACTCGCTTTCATCAACACCTATGACGATCGTCTGGCCCATCTGGTCGAAGCCGGTGCCGACTTCTTCCTGATGCCCTCGCTGTTCGAGCCTTGCGGCCTCAACCAGATGTACAGCCTCGCCTATGGCACCCTGCCACTGGTGCGTGCAGTGGGAGGTCTGAAAGATACCGTGGTGGATTGGGATGCCGATCCCGAGCATACCACCGGCTTCTGCTTCAACGATCCGACGGCCTCCATCCTGCTCGATACGATGCGCCGCAGTCTGCTCTACTTCCTGCAGGACAAAGAGCGCTTGGCCAGGGTGCAGCACAACGCCATGAGCACCCGCTTCAACTGGCCTGATTCGGTCACCCAGTACGAGCTGATGTATCAGAGTGCATTGGGCCGTTACTGAGCCGTAAACGTCGGCTAATTGCTGAAGTTTTGTCCCCTTGGTTTCACCTTGGACGTCAACAGCGAAAAAAGTCCCCTTTGGCTGTTGACGCTCCCCCAAAACTCTATAGAATCCCCCTCCGCAGTGATGCGAAGGTGGCGGAATTGGTAGACGCGCTAGCTTCAGGTGTTAGTGTCCCACGGATGTGAGGGTTCGAGTCCCTCTCTTCGCACCAATACTGCCATGCTGATTCAGCAGCATGTAAATCCAACTAGAAAACCCGAATGTGCGAAGGTGGCGGAATTGGTAGACGCGCTAGCTTCAGGTGTTAGTGCCCCCCGGGTGTGAGGGTTCGAGTCCCTCTCTTCGCACCATGCTTCTCCAGACAGCATGTAAATCAAAACTGGTAACACAATGTGCGAAGGTGGCGGAATTGGTAGACGCGCTAGCTTCAGGTGTTAGTGTCCCACGGATGTGAGGGTTCGAGTCCCTCTCTTCGCACCATGCTTCTCCAGACAGCATGTAAATCAAAACTGGTAACACAATGTGCGAAGGTGGCGGAATTGGTAGACGCGCTAGCTTCAGGTGTTAGTGCCCCCCGGGTGTGAGGGTTCGAGTCCCTCTCTTCGCACCATGACTCTGACATGTAAAAACAGAGCAATGCGCTCCAACCGCATTTAAAAACCAGCTGGAGAAAATCAGTGTGCGAAGGTGGCGGAATTGGTAGACGCGCTAGCTTCAGGTGTTAGTGTCCCACGGATGTGAGGGTTCGAGTCCCTCTCTTCGCACCATTCATTACATAAAAGGCCCATCACGCAAGTGATGGGCCTTTTGTTTTCACTCCTTGTTATGACTATGCTTTTGACGACTTACCGCCCATCGTCATGCCAAGGAACGCATATGCTACCGGATACCGATATTCACAACTTTTACGAACATCTGGTGCTCAAGGAGATTGAGCAACAGGGACTGCAACAGACGCTCACCAGCGACCAGATGGCCGATCTCTGCTGTCTCACCCTCAACCAGCTCCCGGCCCACTATATTCGCCACAGTGTCGATATGCTCTACTTCCTGACCGATGCCAAGCGCACCGAAATGGAGAGGCTGGTTGTCGACTCACTCACACTGGCACAGCAAAAGATCAAGCAGGATCCCGTCAAAACCTCATAACCAAGGCTGCTGCCAGAGCAAAGTGACAATACCGGTCAGCCCTGCCACTGGCAGCAGGATCAAGGCTGGCCTCAATCTGGGTTCAAGCATGACCCAGGCGGCCAGCACAAAGCCAAGACTCCAGATGCCGTACTCCTTATCCTGACCCCAGCCCAGCACAGCCAGCAGCCCGCCCAACAGCATGACTCTCACAATCCAGATCATGGTGATGCCTCCCCTACCAATCAATAACAATTATCATTTGTATTTTAGGCGTATGCAATCGGACTTTTCTATCAGATTCAAATGTCCATCGGGGCAAACAGAGCACTCAAAAACGGGTTATGAGATCAACTAATTGGTAAGTTTTCCAATCAAAAGTGCATTTTTGCTAAATCTGTTGGGATTCTCCCCCCCAGGTTTGTGGTAGATTGCGGCCTCTTTTTGGGTTGGCCCCTCGGGATACGTGTATCCACAGGACGAGAGGGACTGACCTTGGCGAGCAAGAGTTTAGGAAGTATCTATGCAAAACCAACAAAACCACATCCGACTACCGAACATGGCGCAGGTGTTTGCCTGTCTGGCCATTTTCCTGGCACTGGCATTTTCGTTCACCAGCGTGCTCGATTTGCCCATCCAACTGGCGCTGTTCATCGCCTGGTTCATCATCATGGGGCTCGGCATCAAGCTTGGCCACGATTACAAATCTCTGGAGCAGGCGGCCGTTGACGGCGTAGCCAAGGGGATGGGGGCCATCCTTATCCTGGTCTCCGTCGGTGCGCTGGTTGGCACCTGGATTGCTGGCGGCATAGTGCCCAGCATCATCTACTTCGGCCTCAAGGTGATCCACCCGTCCATCTTCCTGCTGGCAACCCTGATCATCTGCTCCCTGACCTCACTGGCCACTGGCACCTCATGGGGATCTGCCGCCACGGCCGGTATTGCCATGATGGGGATCGGCCACAGTCTCGGCGTGCCTGCGCCGCTGGTGGCAGGTGCCGTACTCTCCGGCGTCTACTTCGGTGACAAGCTCTCTCCGCTCTCCGACTCCGTGGTGCTGGCCTCGACCATGTCCAACGTCGACGTGGTGGAGCACATCAAAGGGATGCTGCCCATCAGCCTGCTCTCTTATGTCATCACCGCCGTGCTGTTCACCGTGGTGGGCATGCAATATTCAGGCAATGTCAGTCTGGAGCAGGTCAATCTGGTAATGGAGGCGCTCGACAACCAGTTCAACATCACCCCGCTGGCCATAGTCCCCGTGGTGCTGGTGCTGGGCCTGCTGGCCAACCGCAAACCCGCCTTCCCGGTGATCAGCTTCGGCGCCCTGCTGGGCCTGATCTGGGCCATCGCATTTCAGGACATGGATCCGGTCAAGGCGATGCACTCCGCCTACAGCCCGTTTGCCATCAGCTCTGGCATCGACTTTATCGACAACATTCTCGGTCGCGGCGGCATGGAGTCCATGCTGGGCTCGGTCGCAGTCATCATCTTCGGCCTGGGCTTTGGTGGCCTGCTGGAGAAGGTCGGTATTCTCTCCGTCATTGCCAGTGCCTTCGAAAAACGCATCAACAGTGTCGGCAGCCTGACCAGCCACACCATTGGTACCGCTTTTCTGGCCAACGTGTTCGGCTCGGCCATGTATGTATCACTGATCCTGACCCCCAAGATCATGGCCAAGAACTACGACCGGCTGGGACTGGCACGCAAGAACCTCTCCCGCAACGCCGAGTTCGGCGGCACCCTCACCTGCGGCATGGTGCCCTGGAGCGACAACGGCATCTTCATGGCCGGGGTGCTCGGAGTCGCCACCCTCGACTACCTGCCCTACATGTGGCTCAGCTTCACCTGCATCATAGTGACCGTCACCCTCGCCTACATGGGCAAAGGGGTGAACCGGGTTCCGCTGGTGGCCGCAGCCAGCTCTCGCTAATCGTTGCGAGATCAATGACAAAGGCGCCATCACGGCGCCTTTTGTTTGAGCGGGATTCGAGGTTAAGCTGACAGCCACCCCAGTCGCGAGTGGCCCGATGAACTTTACCTTTCGCCAGATCCGTTATTTTGTGGCTGTGGCTGACAGCTTTTGAGTGAGCCGCGCCGCCGCCGAGCTGGGCAGCGAGATCTTCCCGCCCGGCGTCATCTGCCAGCGGGCCGAAAGCGTGGGGCGCCGTTGGTGGCGTACTCGCTGGTACGCATGGTATCGCTCACCGGCGATATCGCCACCGGCCAGAAGATCCTGCATAGCGCCGCTCGCACCATGAAGCGCACCCAGCTTGAGCTGGGGGTGACCATCTTCGACGATGCGGACCTGGAGGCGGTGGTGGCGGGTATTCGCACCTTCGCCTTCTACAACACCGGCCAGGATTGCACCGCCGCCAGCCGTACCTATGCCCAGGGCAAGATCTACGACAAGTTTGTCGGCGGCATGAAGATCTCGGGCTACGGCAAGGATCTCTCCCTCTATGCGCTGGAGGACTGCACGTTGCCGCGCCATATTATGGTCAAGCTCTGACAAGGGATTGCTCGCCGCGCCAAAAAGCAGAAGGCCCCGCAATGCGGGGCCTTCTTTCTGAACACTCTGTATGTTCACGCCACTGTGGCGGAACATGACCGAGCCCTTTGCCAGCGACTGCCGGTCTGGCCTGTGGCCATCGTTCTCTGCTTGCGTGTACGGCTTAGCGCTGCTTGCCGCTGCCGATACCAAACGGGATGCGGTAATCACTGCTCTGCTCACCCAAGGTGACGGTCAGGTTGCCCTGAGCGCGGCTTGGAATACGAACCTGCTGGGTCCCCACCAGATTGGCGTGGGCGGAGGCAACGACATCGCCAGACTCGTCACGCACTTCCAGCATGGGGTTAGCCTTGCCATCCGCGGCAGCGCTCGCATGCCAATTGACAAACAGCACGCCCGGCGTGGCGTTGAGGTCAGCGGGGACAGAAGCCTGGGCGACACCGGCTGTCATCAGGCCTGCAACGGCCAGCATCTTGATTACGTTTTTCATGTTCATTCACTCTCTTGGTTTTTATGTCATTGCCAAGGCCGGTTCGGCCTGAATCAATGCATCCATGCAAGAGGTTATTCAAATAGAATGTTGTTCTTTCACTGACATCCGACACCTTGTTTGATGGTGCCACAGCCTGGAACGACCTGTTATTTGGCCGCTTGGCGTTCCTGCCTAAGCGTTGAGTGAATATTAGACACCTCTACCCATCTTTGTTAGCGAGATAAACTGGCCTAGATGTTCAAAAAATCTGATGTGGATATCCATCTTGGGTTCAGGTATCGCCAACACCGCAACGGGCACTGGTTTATGGCAGGGGAACGACACGGCGTCGCTCCCAATTTGGCTAGCGCAGGAAGCACGCTTTGACCCCTATTCCTCGGTGGAATGAGGATTGGAATAAGTTCACAGACGGACAACACAAAGGGCAGGATCTCCTGCCCTTTGATACTCATATTCCTGCCAGTTCCTCTGTCGTCATGGGCCGCAATACCCTGCAGGGATTGCCGACGGCAACCACGTTGGCCGGAATATCCCGGGTGACCACTGAGCCCGCACCGATCACGCTGTTGTCCCCTATGGTGACACCCGGGCAGATGACGACACTGCCACCGATCCAGACGTTGTTGCCGAGGCGCACCGGCTTGCCGAACTCGACCCCGGCCACCCGCGGCACCACCGCCACCGGGTGGGCCGCGGTGTAGATCTGTACCCCTGGCGCCAGCAGCACGTTGTCACCGATATGCACCTCGCACACATCGAGGATGGTGCAGTTGACATTGGCGTAGAAGTTCTCCCCTAGGTGGATGTTGGCGCCGTAGTCGCAGAAGAACGGAGGATTGATGGCGCACACAGCGCCACGGCTGCCAAACAATTCCCGCAGCATGGCGTCCCGCGCCGGCGGTTCCTGCCAACTGGTATTGAAGGTGTGATAGAGGAAACGGCAGCGCTCACGCGCCGCCTTGAGCTCAGGATCTCCTGCATCATAGGGCTCCCCCGCCACCATCTTCTGCCACTCGGGCCCGCGCACGGGTTGCCGAGCCTCTGTTGCCGCCATGGGCGGGGCCTGTGTCATCGTCTATTCCATCAGCCAGATCAGGGATTCATAAGGGCGCAGCATACAAGATTGCGGCCGGGCCGGGCTATCCGGGTAGTTACCAAGCAGCAGGCGTCCCTCGCCAGCCAGCATCTGCGCAGGCAGCACGAACTCTGTCGGCTCGCCGTAGAAGTTGCTAACTACCAACAGGGTCTGGCCGTTGGCACTACGGGTATAGGCCCAGATCCGCTGATGCCCCACCAGCAGCTCCTGATAATCCCCCTGGGTGAAGATGGGGTGCGCCTTGCGCAAAGCGATCAGATCCCGGTAGTGCCAGAATACGGAATCGCGGTCGGCCAGCGCTGCCTCTGCGTTGATCTCGGGGTAGTTGGCGGCAGGGGTGAGCCAGGGCTCACCTTTCGTGAAACCGGCGTTGGGGGCGGCACTCCACTGCATCGGGGTGCGCGAGTTGTCGCGCGACTTGGCGCCGAGGATGGCGAGGATCTCGGCCTCGCTCATCCCTTCGGCCTGCTTGATGGCGAAGATATTGCGGCTCTCCACATCCTGATAGTCATCGATGCTCTGATAACCGGGGTTGGTCATGCCGATCTCCTCCCCCTGATAGATGTAGGGCGTGCCCTGCAGGCCGTGCAGGGTGCTGGCCAGCATCTTGGCGGCCACAACCCGATGTTCGCCCTCGTCCCCGAAGCGGGAGACGATGCGCGGCTGGTCGTGGTTGCACCAGAACAGCGCCGACCAGCCCTTGCCATGCATGCCGCTCTGCCAGTGGTTGAATATACGCTTCAGTTCGAGGAAATCGAACGGTGCTTTCGTCCACTTGTCGCCGTTGGGGTAATCCACCTTCAGATGGTGGAAGTTGAACACCATGGAGAGCTCGGAGCCATCGAGCGCGCCGTAGCGCTGGCAGTGTTCCAGCGAGGTAGAGGACATCTCTCCCACCGTCATGACGCCCACCGGTGCAAAAACATCGCGGCTCACATCCTGCAGGAATTCGTGGATACGCGGCCCATCGGTGTAGAACCGGCGGCCATCGCCAATCTCGTCGTTCGGGAAAGTCTGATCCTTGGAGATGAGGTTAATGACGTCGAGGCGGAAGCCATCGATGCCCTTCTCGGCCCAGAAGTGGATAACCTTCTTCACCTCGGCACGCACGGCCGGATTCTCCCAGTTGAGGTCCGCCTGCTCGCGGGCAAACAGGTGCAGGTAGTACTGGCCGGTGGCCTGATCCAGCTCCCAGGCGCTGCCACCAAACTTGGACTGCCAGTTGTTGGGCACGCCGCCGTCCACCGGATCGCGCCAGATGTAGTAGTCGCGGTAGGGACTGTTTTTATCTCCCAACGCAGATTTGAACCAGGCGTGCTCGGTAGAGGTGTGGTTCACCACGATATCCATCACTATGCGGATGTCGCGTGCGTGGGCGGCAGCCAGCAGTGCCTCAAAATCGTCCATGGTGCCGTAGGCGGGATCGATGGCCAGATAGTCGGCGATGTCGTAACCGTTATCTACCTGAGGGGAAACATAAACCGGAGTAAGCCAGAGGGCATCGACCCCCAAGGTCTTGAGATAGTCTAGGCGGGCCATGATCCCCTTGAGATCGCCGGTGCCACGGGCAGCGGAATCCTGAAAACTCTTGGGGTATATCTGGTAAATCACGGCACTCTGCCACCAAGGTGTTTGGTTCATGAGTCTTGCTCTTGTTTCGAATGAAAAAGGAGAGGGCGACCCGTTAGGGCCGCCCTGATGACTATGTTCAGGCGCTGGCCTGGGCCAGCTTGCCGGCCGCTTGCTGCCGCTGGTAAACCAGCAGGGTCAGTACCATCGGCACCACTATGGCCACCAGCATGGCGACTGAGTAGACGGCCCAATACTGAGGCTGGATGGAGAGAATGCCCGGCAGACCGCCCACCCCTATGCCGTTGGCCATCACACCGGCGAAGCCGCAGATAAGCGCCGCCAGACTGGAGCCCACCATGGCGCACAGCATGGGGAACTTGTACTTGAGGTTGATACCGTACATGGCCGGTTCGGTCACGCCCAAGTAAGCCGAGATGGCGGCAGGCACGGAAATCTCCCGCTCGTTCTCCTTGCGGCTGATGAGGATGATGCCCACCACAGCCGAAGCTTGCGCGATATTGGAGAGGGCGATCAACGGCCAGATCGGGGTACCACCCATGCTCTGCATCAATTGCAGATCCACTGCGTTGGTGGTGTGGTGAATCCCCGTGATAACCAGGGGTGCGTAGAGGAAGCCGAACAGGGCAGCACCGATGGGAGCAAACGAACCTGTCATGGCGGCCTTGGCCGCAAAGCCGACGCCGTCACCAATCCAGCGGCCAAAGGGGCCTATCAGGGCATGGGCCAGGATCACCGCCAGCAGCAAGGAGACGAAGGGGACGATCACCAGGTAGAGATAAGCCGGAATGATGCGCTTGAGGGTGGTCTCGATATAGGCCAGTGCCACGCCCGCCAGCAGGGCTGGAATAACCTGAGCCTGATAGCCCACCTTCTCGATGACAAACCAGCCGAAGTCCCACACTTCCGGGATCTGCTGGCCTATCCCATAGGCATTCATCAGCTGCGGCGAGACCAGGGTGACACCCAACACTATCCCCAGGATCTCGGAGCCCCCCATCTTCTTCACCGCAGACCAGCAGACGCCAACCGGCAGGAAGTGGAAGATAGCCTCGCCCAGCAGCCAGAGGAAGGCGTGGACCTGAGCCCAGAACTGGCTGATTTCGACTAGGGTATGAGTACCATCATCGAACATCTTGATATCGCCGATGACGTTGCGAAAGCCCAGGATCAGACCACCGGTGATGATGGCAGGCAGCAGGGGTACGAAGATCTCCGCCAGATGGGAGATGCCCCGTTCCAGCGGGTTCATGTTCTGACGGGCGGCCAGCTTGGCGGCATCCTTGCTGCCACCACTGACACCTATCTCCTTGGTGAGCGCCTTGTACCATTCATCCACCTCGTTACCGATCACCACCTGGAACTGGCCGGCATTGGTAAAGCAGCCCTTCACCGCAGGTATGGTCTCGATGGCTTTGCTATCAGCCTTGGCCGGGTCGTTCAGCACGAAGCGCAGGCGGGTCAGGCAGTGGCTGACGGTGGCGATGTTCTCTTTGCCGCCGATCTTGTCGATCAGGGTGGCAAGCTGTTGTGCGTTGATCTTTGGCATGAGTCTTCCCTCTGTGACTCTATTGATATTGGTCTACTTCGCCCTTTTGGACCAGTCTGCTGGTCTGAGCGTTTTTGGTATCGTTCTTATTTAGCATGCAGCCAATTTGATAGGATCGAAATGGGAACGTTCCCATTTCGTGGTCAGCATCACAAAAAGCACATTTTTTGTTCAGGGCTAAGTGATGGAGCTCACAGGGTGTTGCAGGGGGCTATGGTCGCCAGCGGACGGTGATCCTGCTCGATCTGGCCGAGCAGCTGGCGGGCAGCCTGCTCCCCCGCACCCTGGTAGCCAAGATCCAGGCTGAGGGCGTTGGGAAAGAGGAAGCTGAGCATGGGGTTGTTGCCAAGGCCTGTCACCAGCACCTCGCTGCGCCCTTGTTCCTGAAGGTATTTTGCAGCACCTATGGCGAGGGTATCGCTGGCGCAGACCAGTGCCTGGGTGGCAGGGGTGAGCAGCTCGGCCGCCAGCCGGTAGCCACTCTGCAGGCTGAGATCGCCGAGCGCACTGCGCGCCGCCAATCCCTGCTCGGCGCAGTAGCCGAGATAGGCATTGAGACGGCGCTGGCCCGTGGTGAGGTCCGAGGTATCCACCCCCAGATAGGCGATCTCGCCTACCCCGCGGGTCGCCAGCGCGGCCAGCATGGTGCGCACAGCCCCGGCATCGTCGAAGCAGACAGAGGAGAAACCGGGATGGTCGCGGGCCACCAGTACCAGCTTCTCTTGCAGCGGCGCCATGGCGTCGTAGTCCAGATCGTTGAAAGCAAAGAGGATGATGCCATCCACCCCGCGCCGCTCCAGCACCGCCAGATGCTCAAGCACCTTGGCGGGGGAGAACTTGCTCTCCATCAGCACGGCGTCATAGCCACGCTGGTAGAGGGTCTCCAGCATGCCGCGTACCGCCTGGTTCTCGGAACTGGAGTCGAGTCGGGAGACGATGATCCCCACCACCTGCTGGCTATGGCTGCGCATGGCCCGGGCCGACTTGCTCGGAACAAAGCCGTGCAGGGCAATGATCTGCTCCACCCGCTCGCGGGTCGCCGGCTTCACCTTGGGATCCTGATTGAGCACCCGGGAGACGGTCGACTTGCCGACTCCGCTCAGACGGGCGATATCGAGGATGGTCAGTTTCTTGTCCATGAATTGGCTCACAGGGGGCTCGGCGGCAGAATTGCCCACATTGTTGTGATTAAGCCCTGTGAATACAAGCCCATGGCGTTAGAATGCTTTTTTTTCCCTGGCGAACGCCGTGCCGCTCGCCATCGCACAGGACGCGCATCATGGATCTGCTGGCAAGCCTGCACTTTTCCCTCTCCATCACAGGCCCCATCTGCGTGGTACTGCTGCTCGGCATCTGGCTCAAGCAATTGGGCCTGCTGCCAGACAGCTTCGTCGAATCCGCCTCCCGCCTGGTGTTTCAGGTCACCCTGCCGGCCCTGCTGTTCCTCAGCATGGTGCGCACCGATTTTTCCACCATGCCGAGTCCTTGGCTCATCCTCTACGGTTTGCTCGGCACGCTCACCGGCTTTCTGGTGCTGGAGGTACTGGCGGCCCGCTTCATCCCGGAGCGGCGTCAGCGCGGTATCTTCGTGCAGGGCAGCTTTCGCGGCAACATGGGGATCATGGGGCTGGCCTATGTGCAAAACGCCTACGGCGCTGAGGGGATAGGTGCCGCCGCCCTGCTGGTAGGCTCGGTGACAGTGCTCTACAACATACTCGCCGTGATCACCCTGACCCGCAGTCTGGGGGGCAGCCAGGGGATCAAGCCGATCCTGAAGGGGATCGCCAAAAACCCCCTGATCATCGCCATCCTGTCCGCCCTGCCATTCGGCCTGCTCGGTATCGAGCTGCCCCAGCTGGTGATCACCACGGGCAACTATTTCGCCAACATGACACTGCCGCTGGCCCTGCTCTGCACCGGCGCCAGTCTCAACCTCAAAGCCCTGCGCGGCGGTGCCATGCTGACCGGCTGGGCCACCGCCAACCGGCTGTTCTGCATTCCGGTGCTGCTGGTGACGGGCGCCTGGGCGCTTGGCTTCAGCCCGCAGGCGCTCGGCATACTGTTTCTCATCAGCTCCACCCCCACAGCCGCCGCCAGTTATGTGATGACCCGCGCCATGGGCGGCGACAGCGTACTGGCCGCCAACATCATCGCCACCACCACGCTGGGCTCACTGATCAGCACCAGCCTGGGCGCCACCCTGATGAACTATCTGGGACTGATGGGATAGCAATCCATCAGATGACGGTGTGTTCGCCGTCAATATGTCATCGCCACCACCACGCTGGGCTTACCGATCAGCACCAGCCTGGGTGCCACCCTGATGAACTACCTCGGGCTGATGGGCTGAGGGAGGCTGCCATTGCCAATCCGGCACGGCTTGACCTTGCCGCGGGCGGCAGCTTTAGGCTGGCGCACTATCAACAGAGGAGATATCCCATGACTATCGAACTCACAGTGTCCGGCATGTCCTGTGGTGGCTGCGCCGCTAGCCTGCAAAAAGCCCTGCTGGCCCAGAGTGCTATTAGTCAGGCCCGGGTGGATTTTGCCAGCAGCAAGGCTGTTATCGAGAGCGAACTGAGCAAGGCAGCGCTGATCGCCCTGATCGAAGCACAGGGCTTTCAGGTAGGTTAATTTATCTCTATAGAGGTATTAAACAGGTTAAAAATCTGTACCCACCTGTCTTTTGGTGAGTGTTATCACAGATATTGCTGTTTAAATGGGCAAACTTGCTGCGATTATTCCAACCATAAGGATTTGCAGCATGACCCTACCGATCCGCAAGACCCTGCTCGCCGCCGTCGTTGGCCTGACCCTCTCCCCCATGGCGATGGCTCTGCCCAGCGTCCATATTCTGGCAACCGGCGGCACCATCGCCGGGGCGGGCCAGTCGGCCACCCAGTCCAACTACGAGGCTGGCAAGGTAGCTATCGAGACCCTGATTGCTGCAGTTCCCGAGATGAAGAACGTGGCCGATGTGCAGGGGGAGCAGGTAGTCAAAATAGGCTCCCAGGACATGAACGACGAGGTGTGGCTGACCCTGGCCAAGCGGGTCAACGAGCTACTGGCCAAGGATGACGTGGATGCCATCGTCATCACCCACGGCACCGACACCATGGAAGAGACCGCCTACTTCCTCAATCTGACCGTCAAGAGCGACAAGCCGGTGGTGCTGGTCGGCGCCATGCGCCCCTCCACCGCCATGAGCGCCGATGGCCCGCTGAATCTGTATAACGCCGTGGTGACCGCCTCCGATCCGAGCTCCAAGGGCCGTGGCGTGATGGTGGCGATGAACGACACAGTGCTGGATGCCCGCGACGTCACCAAGACCAACACCACCGGGGTACAGACCTTCGCCTCCCCCAATTTTGGCCCACTGGGATACATTCACAACGGCAAGATCGACTATCAGCGCAGCCCGGCCCGCCTGCACACCAGCAAGACCCCGTTCGATGTGAGCAAACTCGACAAGCTGCCGCAAGTGGGCATCGTCTACAACTATGCCAACGCCACCGATCTGCCGGCCAAGGCCATGGTGGATGCCAAGTTTGACGGTATCGTCAGTGCCGGTGTGGGTAACGGTAACCTCTACCACACCCTGTTCGATACCCTGGCTCAGGCGAGCAAGGATGGTATCCGCGTGGTACGTTCCGCCCGCGTGCCGACCGGCGCCACCACTCTGGATGCCGAGATCGATGACGCCAAGTACGGTTTCGTCGCAGCGGGCACTCTGAATCCGCAAAAAGCGCGCATCCTGCTGATGCTCTCGCTGACCCAGAGTAAGGATCCGGTCCAGATCCAGCGCTGGTTCCAGCAGTTCTGATCCCGGGGCTCAACCCGCTAACGTCACCCCATGAAAAAAGGGCAGGATCGGCTCCTGCCCTTGCTCATGGCGTCATCTGCACATAGAGCGCGCCATCAGCTCACCATCAGCCAGCCGCAGAAACCCAGGTAGAGGAGCCCCACGCAGGCCAATCTGCCCGCCGTCATCCGTCCACGGCTAAAGCCCCACCACAGCAGTGCCACCGCCAGCAGGGTCACCAGCGAGGAGACCATCATGGTGCTATCCAGCAACCAGGGGGTGAACAGCAGGCAGAATGCCTTGGGAATGGTGCCCTGGATCATCATGGCACCGGAGATGTTTGCCAGCGCCAGCCTGTTCTTGCCCTGACGTACCCAGATCAGCACATTCATCAACTCGGGCATCTCGGTTGCCACCGGACTCAACAGCAGGGCCGCCAGCACGGGAGAGAGGCCAAACAGCTCACCCATGCTCTCCAACTGATGGACGAACAGCTGCGCCGCCAGCGCCACCACCCCCAACGCCACCAGGGTCTGCAGCAGTACCTTGCCAAGCGCCGGGATCTCGGCCTTGGGATCCAGCTTGAGGGGCTCTGGCAACGCAACCTCGTGGCTGTCGGTCTGTTTCAGTTCACGCCGCACATAGACCAGATAAACCAGCACGAACAGCGGTGCCAGCCAGGCTTTACCGGTGAATGCCACCATGCCAAGGGCCACCGCCACCAGGAAGATACCGACAAACCAGGCCTGATCACGCCCTATCTCGCGCTGCACCTCGCCATCGATGACTCTGTGCTCACGGCTCATGCACAGCAGCAGGGTCACGCCGACGGCGGCATAGCCTATGGTGGAGAGCACCAGAGGGCCGCCGAGGGCGGCGCCTATCCCTATCTGTTGCTGGGCGGGGGCATCCCCCATCAGCAGGGCGGTCAGGGTAACGATGCATTCGGGCAAGGCCGTGCCGAGGGCTGCTAGCAGGGAGCCGGTGGCACTCTGGGAGAACTTGAAGTGATGGCCGGTCCATTCGATACCGTTGACGAAATATTCGCAGGCCAGGTAGATGGTGACGGCAGAGAGCAGAAATAACAGCAGGGTAATCAACATAATAGGCAACCGCCAGGCGAGCAGAACAACCGATGGACCCGATACGGCTCGCCCGGCTGGCTTGCGTATCGAGGCCAAAGGTCTTGCAGAGCGATAGATGCTATCGCCGCTCATGCCATGGATCGGCAGATCCAAGAATGTTGACATGAGCCCTGCCCGGATCACGGGCGGGTTGCTACTCCCCAATGACAGTGCGGGCTTTTTACCAAGTTGACCACCGCCTCACAAGGCAAATGAATGATCATCCGCCCGATAAGTTGTAAGAAAATGTAAGGATCCCCTTGGTCAGTGCCCTCGATTCCTCCGTCCGGGTCACCACTCTTTCCCCCGGCACCTACGCCTTGGCATAACGATTGCTATGAGTTGCCTACTGTCCACAATAGTTTGGGAAGGATGAACGATGAAACGGTGGATCCAACATTTCTATCAACTGAACCGTCTCAACTGGCTTATGGTCTGGTTGCTACTCTGCTGCAGCATCATATTGCTGTTTCCAGCCGGCCTGATGAAGGGGGCCGTCAGCCAGTGGGCCACGCTCCACGCCGCCTGGCTCGGGGTCGGCATGCTGATCGCCATCTCCTACTTCTGCAGCCAGGGCTTCCTGATCGCCTGGGAGTGGGCCTGTGATGAATGGCAATCCCGCCGTCAGCAGGATCAGCTGGCCCAGATGATCGCCTTCCTCGATTTCAACGAGAAGGCGGTGCTGCGCGAGTTCGTGCTACAACGCAAAAGCGTCATAAACTTGCCGATCACCGAACCTGCCGTCAAAAACCTGATGGACGCCGGCGTACTCACCTACGCCTACGGCAAGCCGGTACGAGAGAAAGAGGACGAAAACCAGATCCGGGCGCTGATGATAGCCCTGCCCGCGCGACCACTGCTCACCTACAAGGTGCTGGGCCTCTCCCGTGGCAAGATGAGCGACGAGCAGGTGGAGCAGATCATGAACGCCAGACCCAAGTTCGCCCAGAAGGGCTTCCAGCGCTAAGTTACTGCCATCCTTCACATAAAAGAGCCGGACAGTGTCCGGCTCTTTGCTATCTGGCTGTTTTTATTCGGCTCTGGCCTTCAAATAACCAGCACTGACTGGCGGATCTGCCGTTATTCGGTCCTGGCCTTCAAATAACCAGCACTGACTGGCGGATCTGCCGTTATTCGGTCCTGGCCTTCAAATAGCCGGCATAATCCGGGATCTGCACGCTGAACGCCTGCTGCATGTGAGGGCTGTCCATGATGAAGTCCGCTGTGGCCTCGTTGGTGGCAACCGGTATGTTCCACACGGCCGCCAGGCGCAGCAGCGCCTTCACGTCCGGATCGTGGGGCACCGCATTGAGGGGATCCCAGAAGAAGATCAGCACGTCTATCTTGCCTTCGGCAATCAGGGCACCGAGCTGCTGGTCGCCACCCATGGGGCCGGAGAAGAGGCAAGTGATGGGCAGTTGTGCCTTCTTGCCGAGCATGGTGCCTGTGGTGCCGGTCGCATAGAGATGGTGGAGCTTGAGCTCCTCCTTGCGGCACATCACCCAGTTCAGCAGCGGGGTCTTCATGTTGTCGTGAGCCACCAGCGCCACCCGCTTGTGGGGCGCCATCTCACGTGCAATCAGTTCCATGGAATTCATCCGTAGCATTGTGATGGGAAGAGAGCTGTATCCTAATCGAAAGCAGCGCCCGCTGCCTTGCCGGGCGCCGTAACTGTGATCACTTCGACTGTTCAATCCACTGCTGGTGCTTCTGCTCCAGCACAGAGATGGGCAACATGCCGTATTCCAGCACATGGTGGTGGAACGCCTTGAGGTCAAAGCGGCCGCCAAGGGCCTGCTCGGCAGACTCCCGCATCCGGATCAGCGCCAGCTGACCCGCCTTATAGGAGGTTGCCTGGCCGGTATAGGCCATGTAGCGCGGTACCTCAGAGCTGATGTCCCCCGCCCCCAGTGCCGAGTTCTCCTTCATGTAGCCGACGGCCCTGTCGTGGCCCCAGCCATACCAGTGAATGCCGGTATCCACCACCAGCCGCATGGCCCTGAGCATCTCCTCGTTGAGACGGCCGAAGTACTGCAACTGGTTATTGAAGGCAGGCGAACCCTCGACCTTCACATCCCCCACAGCCGGATCATAGAGGCCACGCCCCTGATAGAGCCCCATGTCGTGATCCGCCAGATATTCGGTGTAGAGCGCCCAGCCCTCTGCATAGGCGGTATAGGACGCATTCGCCACATACTGCGGGAAGTCGGGATCCTTGGCCGCCAGCTCCTGGGCTATGGTGATCTGGAAGTGGTGGCCCGGCGCCGCCTCGTGGGCCAGCAGGGTGCTGATGTTCCAGCTCTGCAGGCCATAGGGGTAGTAAGTATTGAGGAAGAACTGCCCCTTACGGCCGGTCTGCGGGTTACCGTCCTGATACCAGGCGACCCCGCCATAAGGCGCCTCATCATAGGAGACAGGCACCACCTCGTAATCCAACTTGGGAATGGTGCGCTCGGCATCGAAGAAGTCCGGCAACACCAGCGCCGCCTTGCTCTTGAAGCCGTTGTACTCCCGCAACGCCCGCTCATGCTCCGCCAGCGCCTGCTGCTGCGGCTCGCTCAGGGTCGCACCGGCCACATTGCCCGGGTTGAGATTGGCGGACCAGACAGCCAGCGGATTCTGGTAGAAGAAGGACGGCTCGTTGAGATAACGGAAGAAGTCATAGATCTGGCCGCTCTGCTTGCTCTGGGCCACCTCATCGCTGTCGCACTTGCCGACGGTATGGCACACCTTGACCATGGCACCGAAGATACGTTCCACCTCGCTCAGCCCCAGCTCATGCACCTGCTCCGGCGTCATATTGGTGGTGGTGTGCTTCTTCAGCAGCCAGCGATACCAGTCGCGGCCATTGGTCATGCCGCAGAAACCGTCGTCACACTCGCCACTGCCAAGGCGCACCCCATAGGCACCACCATGCTGGTAATCCAGATAGTCCCGCAGTGCCAGATAGCGGCCGTTGATGCTGTCCAGCACCGCTTTGTAATCGGTGCTCAGCGCCTCGTCGGCCTCCCCCGGCAGCAGCTGCCAGCCGAGGTAGGCACCGGCGATCACCTCGCCATCCAGCTTGCTGTTGAGCTGGGCCAGCAGACGGTCCACCAGCTCGTCCGGCAAGTTATTGCCCTGGGCGCTGCCCAGCTCGAACTGATGTTTTACCTCGGCCAGATAGGCATCATAGGCCTTGAGCCAGACAAGGTGCTCCTGATACCAGGCCAGCGGAGCCGTCGTTGCCCTGGCCTGAGTAGCCTGCGCTGGCGCCGTGGCCGGGCGGTCGAGATCCCGCCGCCAGGCCGCATCCCCCGGTGCGACCCGCTCGGCCGAGCTCTGCTCGAAGTAATCGAAGCCACTGCTGACGGTGCGGGCGGCCTTGCCGCTGGCGGGGGCAGCCCCTACGTCATCGGCCAGATCCACCACCCGGTTGCGGAAGTGGTGGATCGGGATCTGGGATTGGGGCAACTCGTAGCCCGCCAGATTGATCTGCAGATCCCAGCGGATCATGTCGTAGAACAATCGGTCCCGCTCGCTCAGCACGCTCGGGTCCAGGGCATCCAGCCGGGTGAGCAGCGCACTGTCGAGCGCCTTGCGTTTGGCAATGCTGGAGGCATCAATGGCAAAACCGTAGGGGTCCAGCGCCTGACTCTCGCGCAGGGCCTCGTCCATGGTTTGCATCAGAGAGGCCTTGGTGGCAGCGGGATCCGCCGGCGCGTTGGAGCTGTTGTCGTTGCAGGCAGCGAGGGAGAGTGCGATGGCGCAGGCAAGCGCCAGCTTGTTGGGCAAGAAGTGCATGGTGTAGTCCTTTCACCTGTTGTTATTGTGTGTCCCGATACGGGGCTCCAATAATGCATCTCTCTCGCCCGTATTGTTGCGACCTGATTAACAAAACAAGCTTGTTTTTCATACAGATAACCGCAATGAAAAGCGATGCTGCCGAACATAAAAAAACCCGCCAGAGCGGGTTTTGGAATCGGTCTTTCATGCCATGACTGGTCAGGATGAGCCGTGATGCAGCTGGGACTGCTGATAGTTCTCCAGCCCGATGCGATCGATGAGATCGAGCTGGGTCTCCAACCAGTCCACATGCTCCTCCTCATCTTCCAGAATGTTCTGGCACAGGTCGCGACTGATATAGTCCTGCACCGATTCGGCGTAGGCGATAGCTACTTTCAGGTCCGGGATGGCATCCATCTCCAGCAACAGATCACAGCGCAACATCTCCTCGACCGTTTCACCGATGCGCAGCTTGCCCAGATCCTGCAAGTTGGGCAGCCCCTCCAGAAACAACACCCGCTTGACCAGTTCGTCGGCGTGTTTCATCTCATCGATGGACTCGTGATACTCCTTATGCCCAAGCGCCTTGAGACCCCAGTCATCGTAGATGCGAGCGTGCAGGAAGTATTGATTAATGGCAATCAGCTCATTGGCCAGCACCTTGTTGAGGTGGGTAATGATCTTGGGATCTCCTTTCATCGACAGTGCTCCTTGATGCGTGCCTGAGGCCTCGATCGTTAGAGCTTAGTCCAGAAAGGTGACAACAAAAGGTCTGGCGAGCCAGCTCGCTTGAGAGGCAGGGTGACACTGTTAGCGGGTCGAGCCAGAAAAGGGGCGGTCCGGGTCAGGCCACCTCGTAGTAGAGCGGAGTCTGTGCCAGCTCGGCCTTGTCGAGTTCGGCGGCGATGATCTCCATGGTCATGCGCACACACTTGCCACACTGGGCCCCCACCTCCAGTGACTGCTTGAGCTGACGAAACTCGGTCTTGCCTGCCTGTACCGCATTGCGGATCTGGGTATCTGTGATGCCGCGGCACAAACAGACGTACATAGTGTTTACCTCATGCTGGAATGCCATGAAATCTAAATGAGAATGGTTCGCAGTGCAAATAACCATTAGTAATAAGCTCCCCTGCTTGCCAGCCATCAACCCCTTGGTGACAATGTCCCGTCACAGAGGAAAACATCATGCTCAAGAAACTGTTCACTGCCCTGTTCGCAAGCAAGTCCACCCCTGTCGTTGAGGTGACTCCCACCGAATACGCCGGTTATCTCATCTACCCCGAGCCCATGGCGGAAGGGGGCCAGTACCGGTTGGCGGGCCGCATCACCAAAGAGATGGATGGCATGCTGCAGACCCACATCTTCATCCGCTCCGATCTGTTCGCCAATCCGGCCGATGCGGAGCGTTTCATGGTGCAGAAGGCCCACACCTTCATCGATCAGATGGGGGATCGCATGTTTGAACCTCGCGTCAAAGCGGGCGACAGTTCAGCCTCATGAGCCCTGCCGAGGTGAACGCCCTGCGCCAGGCCCTGGCCCGCGCCGGTGAACGGCGACTGGTCTGGCTGGAAGGGGACGAGGCCGATTGCATCGCCCGTGCCGAAGCGTTGCTGGGCGGCATCATCTATTGGCTAGGAGAAGGTCCGGCCTGCCATGAGCCCGTTCCCGCCGCCAAGGCGCTGCAACGGCTCGGTCAGGAGTGCGACACCCTGGTCTTCAACGCTTTCAGTGGTTTTCATCCCGACGCCTTTGGCGCGCTGGCGGGCACACTGCGGGCGGGCGGTCTGCTGCTGCTGCTGACGCCCCCCAGAGCGCAATGGCCCGAGTATCCGGATCCGGACAGGGTGCGACTGGTCGCCCAGCCAGAAGAGGCGGACCGGGCTGGTCACGGCTTCATCGCCCGGCTGGTGCACCTGCTGGCGGACGATCCTGCGCTCTCCCTGCTTCCGCCCCACAGCCTCGCGCCCTGGCAGCCGATCGGCGCACAGCGACGGCTGAGTCATGATCAGGCCGCGGCGCTGCCCGCCATTCACAGGGTATTGCACGGCCATCGTCGCCGCCCGCTGGTGCTGAGTGCCGATCGTGGACGCGGCAAGAGCAGCCTGCTGGGGTTAGCCGCCGCCGAGCTGCTGCGCCAGCAACCCGACCTCAAGATAGTGGTGACGGCCCCTTCCCAGGCCACGGCTGCCACCCTGTTTGACCACGCGGCACAGTCGCTGGGTATAGAGGTGGAACGGCTGATTGGCCTCGAGTTCTGCTCACCGGCCCGGCTGGTAGAGGAAGCCCTGCAACCCGATCTGTTGCTGGTGGACGAAGCCGCCGCCATCCCCACGCCACTGCTGGAAGCCCTGCTGGCCCGCCACAGCCGTATCGTCTTTGCCACCACGGAACACGGCTACGAGGGCACGGGACGCGGTTTTCACCTGCGTTTCAAGCGAGTGTTAGACCACCAGACGCCGGATTGGCAGGAGATCCACTTAGGCGAGCCGATCCGCTGGAGCACCCATGATCCGCTTGAACCGCTTATCTTCCGCCTGCTGGGCCTCAATGCCGAGGTGGATCCGCCCCTGTCACCGACCAGCGCGGGCTGGCGGCTGATCGACCAAGAGGCATTGGCAGAAGACGAAAAGTTACTCAATCAGCTGTTCGGCCTGCTGGTGCTGGCACACTACCAGACCACGCCGAGCGATCTCAGGTCTTTGCTGGAGAGCCCGGATCTCGACATCCACCTGCTGGAACAGGATCAGAGCCTGCTCGGGGTCGCGCTGGTGGCAAGGGAAGGCAACATAGATCCCACACTGGCCGAGCAGATCTGGGCGGGCCGACGACGTCCGCGCGGCCATCTGCTGCCCCAGTCCCTGCTGGCCCACGCCGGTTTCAAAACGGCAGGGGCGCGCAGCTACGCCCGGGTGATGCGTATCGCCATCCACCCGGTGCTGCATCGCCACGGGCTCGGCTCGCAACTGCTCGGCCAGCTGGAGGAGTATTACCGGGAGGAAGGGCTCGACTATCTGGGCTCGGCCTTCTCGGCCAGTGCCGATCTGCTGCCCTTCTGGCGCAGGGCCGGGCTGCAGGTGCTGCGCATCGGCCTGCAACGGGATGCCGCCAGCGGCTGCCATGCCGCCCTGCTGTTCAAGGCACTGAAACCCGAGTGGGAGGCCGAGCTGACCCAGTGGCGCCAACGCTTCGTGTGCCAGCTGCCGACCCTGCTGGCAGGTGAGTTGAAAGGGCTGGATCCCGAACTGGTGTGGCAATGTCTGAAGGGACAAGAGCTGGCCATGCCTGAGCTGGATGAGTTTGAACAGGCTGAGCTTGATTGCTTCGCCCATCACCACAAGCCGTTCGAGCTGTGCCAAGCCAGCTTGCAGCACTGGCTGACCAACAATCTGCCACGACTGACCTCCTTGACCCCCAGCGAACGCCAGTTGCTGATCGCCACCATCTGGCAATATGCGGACTGGGGACATCTGGCCAATCAGCTGCAACTGGCGGGCAAGCCGGCCATCATCAAGGCGCTACGCGCCCTGCTGGCTCGCCTGCTGGCTATCCCTACCACTCGATAGTCTTGCCCTGCCAGTCGAGATAGCTGAGCTCGCCGTCAGGTATCAGCCCCGCCATCAGACTGACCAGATGGCGAGCTACCTGCTCTGGCGTCTGCAAGCTGCCATCTGGCACATTGGCGTGAAACGGGCGCGAGAGCTGGGTATCCACAGAACCCGGATGAAACGCTAGCAGCTTGACGCCCGGGGCACGCCGGGCGAGTTCGATGGCGGCACACTTGAGCAGCATGTTGAGGGCTGCCTTGGAGGCACGATAGCCATACCAGCCCCCCGCCCGATTGTCCCCAATACTGCCGACTCGTGCGCTGAGCACCGCCAGGGTGCAGGGCGAGGCGCCAAGCAGCGGGAGCAGCTGGTTGATCCAGCGCAGCGGCAGCAAAGCATTGGTCTGGTAGAGGCTGGTCATGGCCTCGACATCAAGCGCTTCCAGCCGCTTTTCAGGCTTGATCCCCCCCTGATGCAGGACACCATTGCATATCACCAGCCGGTGCGGTCTCGGGGCCAGAGTGGCGATACGGGCCACCACGTCAGCCATCTGCTGATCGCTGTAATCGCAACGCAGCCAATGCAAGCGGGGATCATCACACCCGACGGGGGCCGGCTGCCGGCTGACCGCCATGACAGGACCGCCCCCTGTCGCCAGCCAGTGTGCCACCAGCGCCTGACCTATACCGCCCCCGGCTCCAATCACCACGACGCCCTCGTTCATGTTCATCTCCTGTTTGCGGTGAGTGTGATGCCCTTCTCCATCGCCTCTTTCTTTCCCTGTTAAGCTGGTACGCGCCTTCCTGTCTGCCGGATCAAGCAGTTATGAGGGCCAGCTTGTGTGGAGCGCCCGGAGTGGGCGGATCCATTCCTATACTGAGGAAAAACCGCAGCGGGTGTTGCCAGCGTAACCAGAAGCACGAGAGTGACCATGATGTCCAAAGACGGGGAAGATCGTAAATCCATCCTGACCGAGAGCGGTACCAACGAGCTCGAGATCATCGAGTTTCACCTCAAAAAGCAGATGCCAGATGGCAGGGAGAAGATCGCCTATTACGGCATCAACGTCGCCAAGGTGCGCGAGGTGATACGGGTACCGGAAACCACAGACTACCCCAACGCCCAACGTCACATGGTGGGTGTTTTTTCCCTGCGCGAGCGGCTGATCCCGTTGGTGGATCTCGCGGGTTGGCTTGGCATCAAGACCAACCCTGACCCCAGCCACAAGGTGGTGATCGTCACCGACTTCAACAAGATGGCGAACGGCTTTCTCATCGACAGCGTCAGCAGGATCCATCGGGTCTCCTGGGAGGATGTGGAGTCCCCCAGCCAGTTTCTGGAGGCGGGCGAGAATGATTGCGTGGTGGCCGTGGTCAGGCGTGATGGCAACCTCATCATGATCCTCGACTTCGAGAAGATCATCGCCGACATCAACCCCGAGCTGAGCATGGAGAAGTACGATGTGACCCAGGATCGCAAGGTCATCATCGACGATCGCATGATGGCACTGCGCCAGGCCAAGACGGTGCTGGTGGTGGATGATTCCGCCTTCATCCGCAAGATGATAGAGACCACGCTGCGCACCGCAGGCTACAACGTGGTGACCGCCAAGGATGGGGGGGACGGGCTGGAGATGCTGATGGAGTTCGACCGCCTGTCGCAGGAGGAGAAGATCCCGGTGGCCGAGTTCGTCAGCGGCATCATCACAGACGTCGAGATGCCCCGCATGGACGGCATGCACCTGCTCAAACGCCTGCGGGATACCCCTGCCTTCAAGACCACCCCCATCGTCATGTTCTCGTCGCTGATGAGTGACGACAACCGCCAGAAGGCACTTCAGCTGGGGGCCAACGATACCATCACCAAACCCGAGCTGGGACGCATGGTCGGCATGATAGACAACTTCCTGATCGGTATCCCCATCCCCAAATCGGGCAATCTGTAAGGCCGTTAGCCGGTCAGACAAGCAAAAGGGCGCCGAGGCGCCCTTTTGCTGACTGTCCCTTCACCCAAGCCAGAGGTAGATCTGATGGGCCGCCACCCCGGCACACAGGCCACCGATGGTGTGGGCCACGATGGCGCGGGAGGTGAGGTGACGATAGCCGAGGGCATCCAGCATGGCGGTGTGGGTGCTCAGGAAACCGCTCCAGCACATGCCCATGGCGGTAAACACCGCGACCTCGTTGCCGGTGATCCACCCCTTGGCGATAAAGGGAGGCATCAGCGACATGGCGGCACCGACCGCCCCCAGCGAGGTCGCCGGGAAGGCGACCAGCTCCGGTTGCTGGAAGCCAAACAGCAGTTCGAACAACCAACCCACCTTGGCCGCCAGCACGGGCAGCAACGCCACCCCCTGGAAAGCCTCGCCATTGTAACCCTGCTCGCCCGGGCCGAAGGTCAGCAGCATCACGAAAGTGCTGATGATAAGCACCCCGGGGATCACCGCCATCCCAAGTTCCACCCCGGACTTGCCGCCATCGAGCAGGGCATTGAGCACCCGCAGCCAGGTGGGGGCCGACTCCTGGCTCAGACCAGGCTTGGCACCCAGGCTCACTACCTCGTCATCCATCAGGGTTTCCCCCACCAGCGGGCGGATCATGTGCTGCATCAATCGGGTCGAGACCACTGAACCGATGAGGGAGCCAAGCAGGCCGATCAGGGCTGCACTGGCAGTGGATTCGCCACTCGGCAGTTGCAGGGTGGCCATGAAGGTCACCACTATCAGTCCCATGCCGAAGGCGGTGCCGAAGTTGGTGAGTGAGACCAGCTGCCAGGGGGTGAAGCCTTTGCGAAAGCGACTGTCTTTGGCGAGGCTGATGACCGCCGGGTTATCGGAAAAGAAGGTCATCAAGGCCGCCAGGGCGGTGCGTCCAGGCAGGCGGAAGATGGGCTTCATCAGTGGCGCCAGCAGCACCTCCAGCAGGCGGATCACCCCGAACTCGCTGAGCAGCTGACTCAGCGCCCCCGACAACACGGTAATCCCCATGATGAAGAGCACAGTATTGAGCAGCAGCTGATGGGCGGTGTTGAACAGGGTATTGACCAAGGAGGAGAGCCCCATCTGGCTGCCGAGGTAGCCGAACAGGCTGCCCAGAATGGCCAGCACCAGTACCGGCTCCAGCCAGCGGCGGAGAGAGGTTTCCGATGTATGCGAATCTTTAACTGCTTGATTTTCCATACCAATCCTGATTGCTGTCTCTGTGTGAATCGTTGTTTTTGTTATTGAACTCATGACGCACTCGCGACAAGGGCTCCTTGAATGGCGTATCCAGCAAGGTTCCGCTGACATCCGGACGAATAGTCAGTAGTGTTGACGACGGCACTCGGGAGGAAAACGCGATTGCCGGGCCAACATAGCCAGCAAGCCCGCATCAGACCTGGTCGGCACGATAAAACCAGCACTCGGGAAAAATTGCGGGGCAGGAGTATAACAACCGCGGCAAGTCAGCGAAAGAACGTGGATAACCTCCGCCAGAGACTTCATCTACCTTACTGGGATTTCGTATCTGAATGCCGCCTATGTTCAACCCGTTACGCATTAGTCCGATGACTTGGTGGCAGGGTACTCCGTCCTGCTGACAGCGCTCGGGCATGACTAGCAAGGCCTTCAGCAACTTGCCAAAATGCATATCGACGGTGATCCACCGCTCGGTCTGGCGGCAGGATTGCCGGTCTCGATGCCGCAAGTTAAGATCGCGACACCTCCGGCCAGCGCCGAACTCCGCCCCCATCACAAACAGAACAGCAATGAATCAGCTCATCACCTATATCAAGGCCATCCATCGGCAGCCGGGGCCGGCGACCATCACACGCCAGCAGAGTGAACACTATAGCGAGCATGACGAGAGTGGCACCCTGATCCAGCACCAGCAAACCACCTATTGGTTCGCCAATAGAGTCGTCATCTGTCATCAGACAGAGCAGGATCAAGTCCCCTCTGCACAGCTGTGTGCCGAATGCTGGATAAGCTACAGCGTCATCACCAGCCCCATGCCCATCACGCCGCTACGCAAGCTGTTCCACAATCCCTGTCAGGAGGCATTCTGGCTGAAAATGCAAGGTATCACGCCGGAAAGATAGCGATAACGCTGGCCGCTGATGAAACAACAGCAGACATTAAGTGCCATCCCTGGCGAACGGAGATACTCGAAAGACGCTACTATCTCGGCCGGCCATGATCTCACTCGGCCAGTAACAAACGAACCTGTCACGTGAATCTGGTCGGCCGTAAACGACAGACAAAGAAAAAGCCCAGCATTGCTGCTGGGCTTTTGTGTTGGCTCCTCCTACTGGACTTGAACCAGTGACATACGGATTAACAGTCCGCCGTTCTACCGACTGAACTAAGGAGGAATTGTACTTGGTGCCCAGAGACGGAATCGAACCGCCGACACGGGGATTTTCAATCCCCTGCTCTACCGACTGAGCTATCTGGGCAATCTATAAATGGTGCCGGCTACCGGAATCGAACTGGTGACCTACTGATTACAAGTCAGTTGCTCTACCTACTGAGCTAAGCCGGCACACTTTAAACCCTTGTGCATGAACAATTTTTTATTTCATGGCACCAAATTTTGGTGCCCAGAGACGGAATCGAACCGCCGACACGGGGATTTTCAATCCCCTGCTCTACCGACTGAGCTATCTGGGCGTGGGCGCTATTAAACGGATTTTAAGGCGGATGGTCAACGGGAAATTTCACTTTTTGTCTCGTTCGTCTCTTTTTTGCGCAACATCATACATTTCCCCTACTTCTTCCTGACCGGACTGCGCCGGACGGCCCCAGACTCTGGGCTCCTCCCCTTTCAGCAGGCGGGCTATGTTCTCATGATGGCGGATAAGGATGAGGCAGGAGAGCAACGAGACTGGCAGCGTGTATTCGGGTTTGAGCAGGTAGGTAAAGAGCGGGGTCAGCAGCACGGTAATGATGGAGGCCAGCGAGGAGTAGCCGCTCACCAGCAGCACCAGTAGCCAGGTGCCGATGACGGCACCGCCCATGGTGAAACCAATGGGCATCATGGTACCGAGTGCCGTCGCGACCCCCTTTCCTCCCCGGAAGTGGAAAAAAATGGGGTACATGTGGCCGAGGCAGGCCGCCACCCCGATCAAGCCGAGGTAGACGGGTTTGATTTGCAGATACCAGGCGAGATAGACGGGGGCCGTGCCCTTGAGCACGTCGAGCAGCAACACCACAACGGCAGCCACGCGGCCGCCGAGGCGCAATACATTGGTCGCACCCGGATTGTGTGAGCCATGATCGCGAGGATCCGGCAGACCCGTGATACGGGAAACCAGCACAGCACTGGACAGCGAGCCGCCCAGATAGGCCAGAATAATCATCAAAATCGTCAGGGCCGTCATCTTGGTCGTTTTTACCACGATATGAATGGGGTATGATGCGGGCCACATTCTCTGGCTTGGCGTTGCCCAAAAGCGTGTCGTTCAAACCGACCGCGCGGCAAACTGGTTGCCAGGCCTGCATCCCTGCGCTGTTATCACAGCCCATCAAGAGTAAAGAAGAAGTACTGTCATGGACAAGGTGTTTATTCGCGGACTCGAGGTTTTGACCACTATTGGTGTTTATGAGTGGGAGAAAGGCATTCGCCAGAAGCTCTGTTTCGACCTCGAAATGGGGTTTGACAACCGTCCCGCCGCAGCAACCGACGATATCAATCTGGCACTGGATTACGCCACCCTCTCTCGCAAGATTTGTGATCACGCCGCCAGCAAGGTGGTGGAACTGGTCGAAACCATGGCCGAGCAGGTCGCCATGCTGGTGCTGGCCGACGAGCGGGTGCAATGGGTCAAGGTCATCCTGACCAAACCGGGCGCCGTGCCCAATGCCGCTGGCGTCGGGGTCGAGATCCTGCGCCACCGTATTCCGGCCACGAGCGCCAACTGATGGCCTCCTTCTATATCCGTCTGGGTGCAAGCCCGATGACAGGGAGCGCCGCATGACCCGCATCTATATCAGTCTGGGCTCGAACATAGAGCGGGAGCACCACATCCGCGCCGGACTCGATGCCCTGCATGCCGAGTTCGGCGAGCTGGCGGTCTCCAGGGTATTCGAGAGCGAGGCGGTCGGCTTCAATGGCCGCCCCTTCTACAACCTGGTCGTGGGGGCCGACACCGATCTACCGCTGGCAACCCTGTGCCAACGGCTGCGCGCTATGGAGTTCGCCCACGGCCGCGAGCCGGATGCCAAGAAGTTCGCACCGCGCACCCTGGATCTGGATCTGCTGCTCTATGGTGATCGGGTCTGCGAGACCCCGGTTGCCCTGCCCCGCGGCGAGATCCTCACCAATGCCTTTGTGCTCTGGCCACTGGCCGAACTGGCCCCGAGTCTGCGCCATCCGGTCGATGGCCGCACGCTGAGCGAGCTGTGGCAGGATTATGACAAGGCCTCCCAGCGACTCTGCCCTATTCCCTTTCACTGGGAAGCGTGCGAGCTGCAGCCTTACTGAATCAACAAGGGCACCCGAGGGTGCCCTTGTTGCATCTTGCAAGGCGGCTTATCCGCCATAAGAAAGTGTGATTGGGCCCGGCCCGCCATGGCTGGCAGGATAAGGCTCGCCACAGGAGATCCCCATGCCGCTCGACACCATTCACGACTTCAACTGCCAGCTGCTGGCCGAGTTGCCCCATCAGCGCTACCAGCATGAACCCATTCTGGATTACGCCACCGACGAAAGAGTCAGGGCCTGCTTGGGCTGGCAGGCGGTGTTCAGCAAGACGCTGTTTCTCAAATTCAGGGATGGTCGCTTCGCCCTGCTGCTGACCCATCAAGAGGGGCGGCTCGACAACAAGGCGGTCAAAGCCGCGCTCGGTGCCAAGCCCTCCATCTGCACCGCAGAAGAGATGCAGGCCGAGATCGGCTGTCTGCCGGGCGCCGTCTGCCCTTTTCTACCCCGCGCCGATATTCCGCTGCTGGTAGACCCTCAACTGATGGACCATCACGCCTTCACCTGGACGCCGGGTCACCCGGAGCAGACCTTTCTGCTGGAGACTACCCACCTTGCCCGGGTGCTTGAGCAGCTGCCCTGTCAGGTCAGCTATCTGCCTGCACCATCAGCCTGACGGCTGACGATACCAACCCGCTTACCCCTTGTCCCTCGCCAGCTTGGCGAAGATCAGCGCCGCCAGCATGGACATGAGGCCGATGCAGAGATAAGTGAGGTGGAAGCCTCCCAGCCACTGCCCATTCGACGCCGACAAACCCGCAGAGAAGAGCCCCAACAGGCTGGCGGCGATGGCCACCCCCAGGCTCATGGAGAGCTGCATCACCACCGACAACAGACCGTTGCCACTGCTGGCATGCTCGGTGCTCAAGTCTTGCAGCGTGAGTGTGTTCATGGCGGAGAACTGCAGCGAGTTGATGGCGCCAAACACCATCAACCAGCCCAGCAGTACCCCATAGGGCAGCTGGTTGTCGATGAAGTAGAAGCTGGCGATCATGGCCCCCAGCGCCAGGGTATTGCCGATCAGGATGCGCCGATAACCGATGCGCGGAATGAGCTTGTTCACCAGCGTTTTGGTCAGCATGGCCCCAAGTACAGTGGGGATCATGGTCATACCCGCCTTGCTCGGCGAGAAACCCAGTCCCAGTTGCAGGAAGAGCGGGGTGAGGAAGGGCATGGCACCGCTGCCGAGGCGGGCAAACAGGTTACCCCAGACACCGATGGCGAAGGTGCTGGTCTTGAACAGCGCCAGACTGAACAGTGGCTCCTTGGCAGTGGCGGCATAGAGCCAGTAACTTGCCATGGCGGCCAGACCGAACAGCAGGGCAAACAGCGCCCAGCCAGTGGAGATGCTGTGCTCACCCAGCCCCTGCAAGCCCACCGACACCAGCACCATGCCGGCACTGAACATCACGAACCCCTGCCAATCGAACTTGGCCGTGCCTTGCCGCAGGTCGGGCATGAAGTGCCAGCTGGCGATAAAGCCGACGATTCCCACCGGCAGATTGATGAGAAACACCCAATGCCAACTCGCCACCTCCACCAGCCAGCCTCCCAGTGCCGGGCCGATCAAGGGCCCCACCAGCCCGGGGATGGTGACGAACGACATCACCCGCAACAACTCGTGCTTGCTGTAGACCCTCAGCACGGCAAGGCGCCCCACCGGCATCAGCAGGGCACCACCTATGCCTTGCAGCACCCGGGCCGCCACCAGCATGGGCAGGGTGTTGGAGGCGGCGCAGGCCAACGAACCCAGAGTGAACAGCAGGATGGCGGCCAGATAGATGCAGCGGGTGCCGAACCTGTCCGCCAGCCAGCCGGAGGCGGGAATGAGCAGTGCCACCGTCAGCATATAGGCGATGATCACCGACTGCATCTGCAGCGGGCTCTCGCCCAGGGTCTCGGCCATGCTGGGTAGGGCCGTGTTGAGGATGGTGCCATCCAGGGTCTGCATGAAGAAGCCGACCGCCGTCAGCAACGGCAGCCACTTGCGTTGGGCAGGGGTCACCATGTGTGTGCTATCGGGCATGAGCAACCACCTCCTCTTCAGATAAAAAAAGACCCGCACGCAAGCGGGTCATATCAGCCGGTCAGGCATCCGGTTGGCCGAGCATGGCTTTGAGCCGCTCTTCCAGACTGGGCTCGGGGGCCTTGAGAGTATCAAGGAACAGCCGCTCGATCCCCGCCTTGTCCTGACTTTTCACGATAAACACCAGCCGGGACTGAGCCTTGCCCTCAGGCCAGTCGCCCAATGCCTGCAACGGATAGAGCTGACCGTGTACGCCGTGGATCACCACAGGCTGGCTTTCACCCTCCAGCTGCAAGATCCCCTTGAGCCGCAGCAGGGCATCGCCATATTGGGCCTGCACCGCATCGATGGCGGCCAGCAGGCGAGACGGCTTGAGCGGCTCGCCGATGCGCAGGGAGAAGCTCTCGATGTTGCCATGCTCGAAATGGGTCGGCGCGGCGGTGCCCACCTTGGCGGCGAATGGCTGCATCTTGGGCTGCATGGGCGAGGCCAGCCCCTGCTTCGGGGATTCGGTGCGCAGCCAGGCCAGCAGCTGACGCACGTCGCGCCCTGCCGCCTCGTTGTAGGCACCGAGCTTCTCCAGCACCGCTGGCGACAACTCGCCATTAGTCACCCGCTCGATGGGGGCCGCCGGGTTGAGGGATGCCAGCTGGGCTTCGACCCGCGCCAGCTGTTCGCCATCCACCAGATCTCCCTTGCTCACCACCAGCAGATCCGCCAGTGCCACCTGTTTCACCGCCTCATATTGAGCCGCCAACTGCTGTTCGATGTGACCGGCATCCACCACTGTCACAGTGCCATCGAAGCGGTAACGCTGGGCGATAAAGCCCTCTTCGCGCAGGGTAAACAGCACGGGAGCAGGATCGGCCAGGCCGGTTGTTTCTATGATAAGTCGCTTGAACGGCTTAATTTTTCGCTGGATGGCGCGCATGAAGAGCCCCTGCAGCGCCTCCACCAGGGAGCCCTGCACCGAGCAGCAGATGCAGCCCGAATCGAGCAGCACCACCTGCTCGTCCACCTGCTGCACCAGATGGTGATCCAGCCCCACCGAGCCGAACTCGTTGATCAGCACGGCGCACTCGCCGAGCTCAGGCTGCTTGACCCAGTGGTTGAGCAAGGTGGTCTTGCCGCTGCCGAGAAAGCCGGTCAGCAGGGTCACAGGGATACGAGTGTCTTGCATATCGGTCATGTCGGGTCCTTACCGGTTGGCAAACAGGTCGCTGAGCCAGCGGTTTTCGAAGCGGCCGTGAGGGTCGAGCTCGCGCTTCAAGGCCACAAAGTCGTTCCAGCGTGGCAACAGGGCCGGGAAGTCGTAGAGATCCATCGCCAGATGCTTGCCGAAATGGGGAATGCCGCCGAGCGGCACCAGCAGTTGCTGCAGCTCGCGCATCTGCTCCATGGAACCGTTGACGAAAGTGCCGTCCGCCGCCAGATAGACCAAGAAACCCACCCAGCAGACCGACTGACCATGGGCGGCGCTGAGCCAGGCCTCGGAGGGGCCGGTGCAGCGCAGGATAAAGGGGTAGTGCAACACGCCGGGATTGGCCTGCTGCCACGCTTGCAGGGTCTCCAGCGCCTCGTTCATACGATTGAGCGGCACCGCCACCTCGCAGTTGATCTGGGGCGCCGGGATCCCCTTGCAGAGGATCTGGTAGACGTTGCCCACCAGATCGGAGGCATCCTTGAAACGGCGCACCGTCTCGAAGTGCTCCCCTGCCAGTGCTTCATCCTTGGTGTCTTTCGCCATCTTCTGCAGGGTGGCATCTATGGTGGCATTCATGCGGGCGTCGATGTCGCCCTCCAGCAGCAGCGGCTCGCTGCCAGCGGCGCGGTAGCGGGCCACCTCCTCCTCGGAGGCAGGATCCACCAGCCAGATGTGGCTCTCGCCGGTCCAGGCAAACCACCAGCTCTTCACGAAGCCGTGCTCGCGGTTGAGCCGCTCGTTGTGTTCCAGCAGGAAGGGATAGTCGGTGGTGAACTTGGTGCAGCGCATGATGCGGTTAGGCACGGTACGCAGGGTGACGTCGAGCAGGATACCGAGCATCCCCATCCCCATCACGAAGGCGCCGAAGCGCAGATCGGTGCGATCGACCCGGATGATCTCGCCACTGGCCAGCATCACCGTCATCGCCTCCACCGCATCGCAGAGGGCAGACTGGTGCAGCCCCTGACCGTGGGTGCCGGTGCTGAGGGCGCCGCCCAGGGTCTGGATGCCAATGACGCCGGGGGATGCGGGCAGCATCCGCTCCATGGCGATGAGATCGGCGTAAATGGTATCGAGCGGCGTACCCGCCTGATAAGTGACAGTCTCCGCGGTTTTCGCCAGCTGGCCGCGCAGGCGGTACAGATCCACCAGCAGCGCCTGACTGCCCTCGGCATAGACGCTGTGGATGGGTTCGAAGGAGAGGCCTGAGCCGATCAGCCGCAGCTTGCGCCCGGGGTGTTCGCGCAGCAGCGCTTGCAGCTCGTCGCTATGAGTCGGACGCCACACCTGATCCAGCGCGCCGAGGGGGTTGGTCCTGGACCAGTTGAACAGCACCTCCCGATTGTTGATCGCCTTGATGCTGTGAAATGCCTGGAACTTGACCGTCATACCGCGCCTCATCTGACTTCTAAATGAGCGGCAATTCTACCGAAAAGCGGACCACAAGGCATGAAAAACAAGCCCCTACAGTCGAGAGTGGATAAGGGGGATGACTCACCCACTCCCTCAGCGCGATTGCTGGGTCAGTGCCAGCAGCATGCCAAACCCCACCAGCAAGCCGCCAAACACCCGATCGATCCAGTGGCGCACCGCCAAGAGACGGGCCCGTACCGACGCGGTGGAGAAGAAAAGCGCCACCGCACTGAACCAGGCCCCGTGGGCCAGCACGATAAAGGCGCCATAGCCAAGCTGGACGCCAAGGGCCGTGTCCGGTCGCACCACCTGCATAAACAGGCTGACGATGAAGATGGTGGTCTTGGGGTTGAGCACATTGGTCAGAAACCCGGTGCGCAGTGCCCCCAGGCTGGATAGCGCTGGCTGGCTGACCATCTCCTCATGGGTCACAGGCCTGGCACGCAACATCTTGATGCCGAGGAAGATGAGGTAGGCAGCCCCCATGAAAAACTGGCGAACTGGCTGCAATCCCTCAATGCCTGAGCCCTGGCAGGCAAGATAGAACCAGAGGCAAAGGTCGGCCAAACAAAAGCCCCGGCATGAGCCGGGGCTTTTTGTCAGACTGTTTGCGCCAACCGGCGCCAATCCTTATACCGCTTGCTGCAGGATCACCGCATCGGCCTTCTTGGTGTAGAAGGCTATCTCGTTGAAGTTGAGGTAGCGATAGGTGTCAGCCGCAGTGGCATCCAGGGTCTTGGCGTACTGCAGGTACTCAGCCACGGTCGGGATCTTGCCGAGGATGGCGGCCACGGCAGCCAGCTCGGCAGAGGCCAGATAGACGTTGGCCCCCTTGCCCAGACGGTTCGGGAAGTTGCGGGTGGAGGTGGAGACCACAGAGGCCCCTTCGGCCACGCGCGCCTGGTTGCCCATACAGAGGGAGCAGCCCGGGATCTCGATGCGGGCCCCGACGCGACCAAAGATGCCGTAGTAGCCCTCTTCGGTCAGCTGATCTTTGTCCATCTTGGTGGGCGGCGCTATCCACATGCGGGTTGGCAGTTCGCCCTGGAACTTCTCGAGCAGCTTGCCGGCTGCACGGAAATGGCCGATGTTGGTCATGCAGGAACCGATGAACACTTCGTCGATCTTGTCGCCAGCCACAGTGCTGAGCAGACGGGCATCGTCAGGATCGTTCGGCGCACACAGGATCGGCTCCTTGATGGTGGCCAGATCGATCTCGATGATTTCGGCGTACTCGGCATCCTTGTCCGCTTCCATCAGCACAGGATTAGCCAGCCACTCTTCCATCCCCTTGATGCGACGGGTGATGGTGCGCGGGTCGCCGTAGCCCTCGGACAACATCCATTTCAGCATGACGATGTTGGACTTGAGGTACTCGATGATCGGCGCCTGATCCAGCTTGATGGTGCAACCGGCGGCGGAGCGCTCGGCACTTGCGTCGGCCAGCTCGAACGCCTGCTCCACCTTCAGGGTCGGCAAACCTTCGATTTCGAGGATGCGGCCGGAGAAGATGTTCTTCTTGCCCGCTTTCTCGACAGTCAGCAGCCCTTTCTGGATGGCAGCGTAAGGGATGGCATGAACCAGATCACGCAAGGTGATGCCCGGTTGCAGTTCGCCCTTGAAGCGCACCAGCACGGACTCCGGCATGTCCAGCGGCATGACGCCGGTGGCGGCGGCGAAGGCCACCAGACCGGAACCCGCCGGGAAGGAGATACCGATTGGGAAACGGGTATGGGAGTCACCACCGGTACCCACGGTATCCGGCAGCAACATGCGGTTAAGCCAGGAGTGGATGACGCCATCACCCGGACGCAGGGAGACGCCACCACGGTTCATGATGAAGTCCGGCAGGGTGTGGTGAGTCTGCACGTCGATGGGCTTAGGATAGGCCGCTGTGTGGCAGAAGGACTGCATGGTCAGATCGGCGGAGAAGCCGAGGCAAGCCAGATCTTTGAGCTCATCGCGGGTCATGGGGCCCGTGGTGTCCTGAGAGCCGACCGTGGTCATGCGAGGCTCGCAGTAAGTGCCGGGGCGAATACCCTTCACGCCGCACGCCTTGCCGACCATCTTCTGGGCCAGGGTGTAACCCTTGCCGGTATCGGCCACAGGCACAGGACGGCGGAACACGGTGGAAAACGGCAGACCCATGACTTCCCGCGCCTTGTCGGTCAGGCCGCGGCCGATGATCAGCGGAATACGGCCACCGGCACGTACCTCGTCGATCAATACCTCTGTCTTGAGTTCAAACTGGGCCAGCACCTGCTCGGTGCCGTGCTTGCAGATCTTGCCGGCAAACGGGTAGATGTCGATCACATCGCCCATCGCAAGCGCAGAGACATCCACTTCGATGGGCAGGGCGCCGGCATCTTCCATGGTGTTGAAGAAGATCGGGGCAATCTTGCCACCCAGGCAGACACCGCCGGCGCGCTTGTTCGGCACAAACGGAATGTCGTCGCCCATGAACCAGAGCACCGAGTTGGTGGCGGATTTACGGGAAGAACCGGTGCCGACCACGTCACCCACATAGGCCAGCGGGAAGCCTTTCTCTTTCAGGGCATCGATGGTCTTGATGGGGCCAACGGTGCCGTCATTGTCCGGAGTGATGCCGGGACGGGCGTTTTTCAGCATGGCCAGGGCATGGAGCGGAATGTCGGGACGGGACCAGGCATCCGGCGCCGGAGATAGGTCGTCGGTGTTGGTTTCGCCAGTCACCTTGAACACGGTGACCGTGATCTTCTCGGCAAGCTCTGGGCGGGAGAGGAACCACTGCGCATCAGCCCAGGATTGCATCACCTGCTTGGCGTGAGCATTGCCCGCCTTGGCCTTCTCTTCCACGTCGTGGAAGGAGTCAAACATCAGCAGGGTGTGGGAGAGGCCCTTGGCGGCAAGCGGGGCCAGGGTGCTGTGGTCCAGCAGGTCGATCAGCGGCTGAATGTTGTAACCACCCTGCATGGTGCCCAGCAGCTCAACAGCTTGCGCGGCAGTCAGGATAGGAGAGTGGGCTTCGCCCTTGGCGATGGCGGTGAGGAAACCGGCTTTGACATAGGCCGCTTCATCAACACCGGGGGGAATACGGGAGGACAACAGCTCTTTCAGAAAGTCTTGTTCGCCAGCGGGCGGGTTCTTGAGAAGCTCAACCAGGGCGGCGACCTGCTCTGCATCCAGAGGTTTGGCTACCACGCCCTCGGCGGCACGTTCTGCGACGTGTTTACGGTATGTTTCAAGCACGACTAATTCCTCTTTGGTCTTTTTTGGGGGTCGCCCACGCTCGCGGCGATCGTCCTTGCGGGACACCCTTAGGGTGCCCCCCACTATATAAGTTTTAACGACTAATTAAAATCCAAACACTGTACATATATTCACCAAAACAACATAACCATCTAAACTTGCTCATGTTTTGCCAGCATATAAAAGACACGACAGAAATAAGTTAACAAAAAAGCATCATTTTGCCGTTATTCGAATGTGGTGCCCAATTGCAGATAGAACATGTTGTTGCCCCCCTCTGCCACGCCATAGCCGAGGAAGATGGGGCCGAGGAAGCTCTCCACCCCCACATAGACGGAACCGGCGGTAATGGAGCTGTCGAAGTCGATCTCCGCCCCCTTGTTCCATACCCCGCCCTGTTCGAGGGAACTGCCCAGATAGAGCGGCATCCTGAATGCGCCAAAGTCGTTATCCGCCACCCGGTAGATATAGCGAAGTCCTCCCAGCAGACTGTAGCGACCGCTCAGCTGATAGCGCTGGAAGCCGGAGAGGCGGAAAGGACCACCAAGATCCTGGACGTAGAGCGGTACGATCTCGTCACTATTGGAACCGCCCCCTTCCAGTATCAGGTTGAGGCTGTGCCGATCCCACGACCAAGGCTTGACCATGGCGAAGTTGTAGTTCAGTCCCCTGTCCCTGCCCATCTGATCAAGTTCTCCCCCAGTGAGATTGACGCGGGAGTAACCCAGCTTCATGTCCCACTTATTTCCCGAGTAGGGGAAGTAGAGGCTATCCAGGGTGTCGTACTCAAAGTGAATGAAAGGGCCCCAAGTGGTGGCATCTACATTGGCATTCCCCGCCTGTTTAATCTCGATACTGCCTATTTGCCCCTCCAGTCCCGTGTAGATACGGCTCCAGGGCTGACTGTTCCAACCCACGGCCAGCTCGGAGCTGAAGAATGAGTAGCTGATGTCGGGATTAGTCGATGCATCCAACCCAATATTGAAGATGCGCCGCGGGGTTTTGTTATAAGCCAGGCTCGCCTCACCGTAGAAGGTCTGGGATGGTTCCAGCGGGGTGTAGAAGACTGTTTTAACGTGCTTTGAGGTACCAAGCGCGGCCTCTGTTAACCACTCGGCCCCCCACTTGTTGACATTGGTCAGGGTATAGGACATGCCGACGTTGTAGTTGGAATTACTCTCGAAATCGTCAGAGAAGCCAAACTGGAAGTTGAGGAAACCCGGACCCCAGCTCTTCTCGTTGGCATCCACCACCAGCACGTTCTCCCCATCCCGTTCCTCTATCTTGTAGGTGATACGGTCAAATGACTCCAGCGCATAGAGACGGCGGATCCCAGCCTCCAAGCTCTCATTGGTCTGGATCTGATCGGGACGTACGTTCAACATGGCGCGCACAGTCTCGTCCGAGAGGCGCGAGTTGTTGATGATCTCCACCTTGTCGATGAAGTAGGCGGGCTGGCCACTACGCTCGGCCCGCCGGCTCAGTTTGTGATCGCGATACTCCTTGTAACGCTCCTTGCTCAGGGCAAGCCGATCCAGTTCCGGTGCAGCCTTCATGGCAGCCATCTCACCCCGTTTGATCCCATCCGGCATACGGGCAAAATCAGCGATCCCAATGTCGTCTATGTCAGGTGTCAGCAAGATATCTCCATCCTCCAGCAGCGCCTTCTGCCTGTCGGTACCGACCCGGGTCATGAAGGTGGTGAGCTGGCCAATCATGGCAAGGCCAGAATTGAGGGATTCCTGAGTGCGCAGCCTGGCCCCAATATCCACCGCGATCACCACATCAGCCCCCATCGCCTTGGCAACATCGACCGGCATGTTGTTGACGATGCCACCATCGGCCAGAATGCGCCCCTCCCACTTGACCGGCTTGAGCGCCCCCGGGATGGACATGGATGCCTGCATCGCCTTAGCCAAGCTACCGTGATCCAGCACGAAGGGGGTGACGGTCTCCATGTCGGTCGCCATGGCACGATAGGGGATGGGCAGATCGTCGAAACTCTGCAATGACGGCAGGTTGAAGGTCGCGAGTCGTAGCAGACTAGCCATAGTCTGCCCCTGAATGAAGCCATTCGGTAGTTGGAAAGCGCCATCATTAAAACCGATATCGGTACGCAGCTGAAACCTCTCTATCTGCTGCTTTTTACGCAACGAGAGCTCTTCACGGCCCACTCGGTCCTGATATCCCTTACTCCAATCGATGGCGAGCGTGGTTCGCTCCACCTCTTCGGCACTGAGCCCCATGGCGGACATGCCCGCCACATAGGCACCCATGCTGGTGCCCACTATGATGTCGACCGGAATGCGCTTCTCCTCCAGCACCTTGAGGATACCGATATGGGCTGCCCCCTTGGCACCACCACCACTCAGTACCAGAGCAATCTTGGGGCGATCGGACTGGGCCGCCACCATGAACGGCAGGCAAGCCAGCAAAACCAGAAACAGGTGGGTCCATCCCCGATGAAAGATGCGCATATGATTTTCCATTGAATCCAGTTCGAGCCAAGTGAGCAATGAAGCCTACTATAAAGTGCGAAAAAGGAACCGCAACCGCTACGACAGCGATATAGCGCACTCACCGAGCAGCCAATGGGTCTGAACAATCCGGTGCCGCTGTGTGAGCCCACCGCCACCGAGGGGCAGTCCAGCGTGGTGATCGAGCTCAACCGCAACGTGGATGACATCAAGACGACCGACATAGCCCACCGGCTTGTCGAGCCGCAGCCTGCTGCCGCTCTGCGGCCAGTTCGGCAAGCTGGTTGGCAGCTTCCGGCTCGGACCTGCTCCTTGACGTGAACCAGAAACAACAGAGAGCGCTGCGGCGCTCTCTGTTGTTTCTGGTGGTTTCTCGTACTGCGTAACCGTCAGTGCTTGCCATCCCGCTTGCGCTGATACATCAGCTCATCCGCGCGGGTGAGCAGCGCAGTCAGCGAAACACAGCCACGCCCGTCATAGCTGACTATCCCGGTGCTGCAGGCTAACTCATAACCGCAACCGCTGTGCCGATTATGCTCGGTCAAGATGGCGTTGAAACGTTCATAGGCCAGTTGCGCCTGGGCCTCGACCACATTGGGCAGCAGGACGGCGAACTCATCTCCTCCCATACGGGCAAACACATCGGCGCCCCGAAAAGCCTGCTTGAGCAAACTGGCAAAGACAATCAAGGCGCGATCCCCTTCCGCATGTCCCCACCGATCATTGATCCCCTTGAAGCCATTGAGATCCAGATAGAGCAACGACAGTGGCATTTGCACTCGACTTGCCAGCAAGAGGCTTTTCTCTGCCAGCATCACAAACCCGCGCCGATTGGAGATCCCGGTCAGCTCATCAATGGTGGCCAGTTGCACCGCTTCGAGCTCCTGCACCACCATCGCCGCCAGATCCTTGAGCAGACCCACATCTTCGTCACTCAAGACCCGCGGCACAGTGTCTATGATGCAGAGCGTCCCCAATTTGCAGCCGTTGGCGATCCGCAATGGCTGTCCGGCATAAAAGCGAATGCCAGGCCCACCCACCACCAGCGGATTGTCGGCAAAACGAGGATCGAGCGAGGCATTCGGTACGATAAAGGTTTCATTACCCATGATCGCGTGACCACAGAATGAGATATCCCGCGCGGTCTCACTGACCTCCAACCCGATACAGGATTTAAACCACTGGCGTTCTTCATCTACCAGGCTCACCAGAGCGATAGGTACATCAAACACCCGTCGGGCCATGCGGGTCAGCCGGTCAAACCGCTCCTCGGCCTCGGTATCAAGCAAAGAGAGCCGACGCAGGGCGTCAAGTCGCAATGCCTCATCGGGTGGAATAGGAGCCTTTAGCATCAGTTTTCTCTCGTCAGCGCTAAAACCTGTCTTTAGCATATTCGGCTTTAGAAAAGTTTGTGTGATACGGAGAAAACAAAAAGCCGCTCTTACGAGCGGCTTTTTACACAAGTGAAAGAAGAAAATTACTTTTTCTTCTTGGCCTTGGCGTTCGGCAGGTCGGTGATCGAACCTTCGAACACTTCGGCAGCCAGACCCACTGACTCGTGCAGAGTCGGGTGAGCGTGGATGGTCAGCGCGATATCCTCGGCGTCGGCACCCATTTCGATAGCCAGACCGATTTCACCCAGCAGTTCACCGCCGTTGGTACCGACGATGGCACCACCGATGACACGGCCGCTCGCCTTGTCGAAGATCAGCTTGGTCATACCGTCGGAGCAATCAGACGCAATGGCGCGACCGGAAGCAGCCCACGGGAAGGTGGCCACTTCGAAGTTCAGCCCTTGTTGCTTGGCTTCCTTCTCGGTCACACCAACCCAGGCCATCTCTGGCTCGGTGTAGGCGATGGACGGGATCACTTTCGGGTCGAAGTAGTGCTTCTTGCCAGCGATCACTTCGGCGGCAACGTGGCCTTCGTGAACACCCTTGTGGGCCAGCATCGGCTGACCAACGATGTCACCGATAGCGTGGATGTGAGCCACGTTGGTACGCAGCTGCTTGTCCACCTCGATGAAACCGCGCTCGGTCACGGCAACGCCGGCCTTCTCGGCATCCATCAGCTTGCCGTTCGGCACACGGCCTACGGCAACCAGCACGTTGTCGTAACGTACCGGCTCGGCCGGGGCGTGCTTGCCTTCGTAGGAGACATACAGACCGTCTGCACGGGCTTCAACTGCGGTGACCTTGGTCTCCAGCATGATGTTGAATTTCTTGGCCACGCGCTTGGTGTAGATCTTGACGATGTCTTTGTCGGCAGCCGGTACCAGCTGGTCGGCAAATTCCACTACATCGATCTCGGACCCCAGAGAGGAGTACACGGTACCCATCTCCAGACCTATGATGCCACCACCGATAACCAGCAGCTTGCCCGGTACGGAAGTCAGTTCCAGCGCATCGGTTGAATCCCATACGCGCGGATCATCATGGGGGATGAAAGGCAGTTTTACCGGACGGGAGCCAGCTGCAATGATGGCGTTGTCGAAGGTCACGGTCGTCTTGCCGTCGGCACCTTCCACTTCCAGGGTATTCGGGCCGGTAAATTTACCGAAGCCGTTAACAACCTGCACCTTACGCATCTTGGCCATGCCAGCCAGACCGCCGGTCAGCTGGTTGATGACCTTCTCTTTCCACAGGCGGACCTTGTCGATGTCGGTCTGCGGGGCACCGAAGATGATGCCGTGTTCGGACAGCGCCTTGGCTTCTTCAATGACTTTGGCGACGTGCAGCAGCGCCTTGGACGGGATACAACCCACGTTCAGGCAGACGCCACCCAGGGTGGAGTAACGCTCGACGATAATGGTATCCAGACCCAGATCGGCAGCACGGAAAGCAGCAGAATAACCGGCAGGGCCAGCACCCAGTACTACGACCTGAGTTTTGATTTCTTTACTCATCATGACCTCTTTGTCGTTCTTATATATCCCCGGACGGCGCAGTCTTATGCCGACTCAATGCCAAACAAGGCGGCTGCAACCGTGAAAAAACGGGGCAAGTTTACAATCCTGTTAATGAAATGAGAAGTAAAAAGGGCAGGCTCTGGGCCCGCCCTCTCACTTACAGGACCAGTCGACGAATGTCGGACAGCACACCACTCATGGTGGTGATGAAGCGGGCTCCATCAGCACCATCGATGACACGGTGGTCATAGCTCAGGGCCAGCGGCAGCATCAGGCGCGGTACGAACTCCTTGCCATTCCACTTCGGCTTCATCTCGGACTTGGATACGCCCAGGATGGCCACTTCCGGCGCGTTGACGATCGGGGTAAAGCTGGTACCACCGATGCCACCCAGGCTGGAGATGGTGAAGCAGCCGCCCTGCATGTCGGCAGCGGTCAGCTTGCCGGCACGGGCCTTCTTGGAGATCTCGGCCAGATCGCGAGACAGCTCGTAGATGCCCTTCTTGTTGACGTCACGCACCACAGGCACCACCAGGCCCCCCGGGGTGTCGACTGCCACACCGATGTGGATGTACTTCTTCATGATCAGCTTGCTGCCGTCTTCGGACAGGGCGCTGCAGAAGCGCGGATGGGCTTCCAGGGCCTTGGCGGCGGCTTTCAGGATGAACACCAGCGGGGTGATCTTCACGTCCAGCTTCTGCTTCTCGGCCAGCAGGTTCTGCTCTTTGCGGAACGCTTCCAGATCTGTGGTATCGGCTTCGTCGAACTGGGTGACGTGCGGGATCATGGCCCAGTTGCGATGCAGGGCAGGACCGGAGATCTTCTGGATCCGGGTCAGTTCCAGCTCTTCGACCGGGCCGAACTTGCTGAAGTCAACCTTGGGCCACGGCAGGACACTCATGCCGTTGCCAGTGCCGGCTGCCGGGGCGGACTCGGCGCGCTTGACCGCATCCTTCACATAGGCCTGCACGTCTTCTTTGACGATGCGACCCTTGCGACCGGAGGCTTTCACCTTGGCTAGGTTGATACCGAACTCACGGGCCAGGCGACGTACGGCCGGGGCGGCATGTACGTAGGCGTCGTTGGCAACGAAGTCGGAAGCGGCAGCAGCCTGGGCAACCGGAGCCGGAGCCGCGGCAACAGGGGCAGCAGCGACCGGGGCGGCAGCCTGAGCAACCGGGGCAGCGGCGGCGGCCGGAGCTGCACCAGCTACTTCGAATACCATGATCAGGGAACCGGTGGAGACCTTGTCACCCGCCTTCACCTTGATCTCTTTGATGATACCGGCGAACGGTGCAGGCACTTCCATGGAGGCCTTGTCGCCTTCCACCGCGATCAGGGACTGGTCGGCGTCGACCTTGTCACCCACGGCAACCATGATCTCGGTCACTTCGACTTCGTCACCGCCAATGTCAGGTACATTGACCTCTTTGGCAGCGGCGGCCACCGGGGCAGTAGCCACGGGAGCGGCAGCCTGAACCGGCGCGGCAACGGCGGCAGGCGCGGCGCCAGCCACTTCAAATACCATCACCAGGGAACCGGTAGAGACCTTGGCGCCAGCGGCAACCTTGATCTCGATCACGCGGCCCGCGAACGGCGCAGGGACTTCCATAGAAGCCTTGTCACCTTCCACCGCGATGATGGACTGGTCAGCTTCAACCATGTCGCCCACGGCAACCATGATCTCGGTCACTTCGACTTCATCGTCACCTATGTCGGGGACGTGCACGTCTTTGGCTGCAGCAGCAACAGGGGCAGCCGGGGCAGCAGCAACCGGAGCGGCGGCTTGAGCAGGCGCCGGCGCAGCTGCGCCTTCCGCTTCGAAGATCATGATCTGGGAACCGGTGGCAACCTTGTCGCCCACCTTGATCAGGATCTCTTTGACGATACCGGCAGCCGGTGCCGGGACTTCCATGGAGGCTTTATCACCTTCTACGGCGATCAGGGACTGGTCGAGCTCGACCTTGTCACCCACGGCCACCATGATCTCGGTGACTTCAACTTCATCGGCGCCGATATCCGGAACCATAATCTGTTTGGACATAGTGCTTTATCCTCTTGCGTGTATCCGCGTGACTGACTGACCGCCCTCACGCGTATCTCGCGTTAACCTTTGCAAGGCCATGCCGGGCAGCTTGTCCCGACACGGCTCTCGATCCTCTTACGCGTACAGCGGGTTGACCTTGTCGGCATCGATGCCGTACTTGGCGATGGCGTCGGCCACAACCTGCTTGTCGATTTCGCCGCGCTTGGCCAGTTCGGTCAGGGCAGCAACCACCACGTAGAATTCGTTCACTTCGAAGTGACGACGCAGGTTGGCACGGCTGTCGGAACGGCCATAACCGTCGGTACCCAGTACACGGTAATGCTCGGTCGGTACGAAGGCACGGACCTGATCAGCGAAGGACTTCATGTAGTCGGTCGCGGCGATGGTAGCGTCGGAGCCCAGTACGGTAGCGATGTACGGTACGCGAGCCTCGGCGGTCGGGTGCAGCATGTTCCAGCGATCCACGTCCTGACCGTCACGGGCCAGTTCGTTGAAGGAGGTGACGCTGAACACGTCGGAACCCACGCCGTATTCGCTGGCCAGGATCTGGGCAGCGGTGCGCACATGACCCAGGATGGAACCACAACCCAGCAGCTGTACCTTGCCCTTGGTGCCGGCAACGGTTTCCAGCTTGTAGATACCCTTGCGGATACCCTCTTCAGCGCCTTCCGGCATGGCCGGCATCGCATAGTTCTCGTTCAGGGTGGTGATGTAGTAGAACACGTTCTCCGGGTTCTCACCGTACATACGGCGCAGGCCGTCCTGTACGATAACCGCCACTTCATAGGCGTAGGACGGGTCATAGGAGATGCAGTTCGGGATGGTGTTCGCCAGGATGTGGCTGTGACCATCTTCGTGCTGCAGACCTTCGCCGTTGAGGGTGGTACGACCCGAGGTCGCGCCCAGCAGGAAGCCACGGGCTTGCTGGTCACCGGCTGCCCACGCCATGTCGCCGACTCGCTGGAAGCCGAACATGGAGTAGTAGATGTAGAACGGGATCATCGGGCAGTCGTTGGTGCTGTAAGAGGTCGCAGCAGCCAGCCAGGAGGACATGGCGCCCAGCTCGTTGATACCGTCTTGCAGAACCTGACCCTGCTTGTCTTCCTTGTAGTAGGAGACGATGTCGCGGTCTTGCGGGGTGTACTGCTGACCGTGCGGGCTGTAGATACCGATCTGGCGGAACAGACCTTCCATACCGAAGGTACGGGCTTCGTCAGCCAGGATAGGGACGATGCGCTTGCCGATGGACTTGTCTTTCAGCAGCACATTCAGGGAACGCACGAACGCCATGGTGGTGGAGATCTCGCGAGCCTGCTCGCCCAGCAGGGGACCAAAGGTCTCCAGCGCCGGGATGTCCAGCTGAGTGGTGGTCTCACGCAGACGGGTCGGTACATAGCCTTTGAGCGCTGCGCGACGAGCGTGCAGGTACTTGTGCTCTTCGGTACCCTCTTCGATCTTCAGGTACGGCAGCGCTTCGAGCTGCTCGTCGGTGACCGGCAGGTTGAAACGATCGCGCAGGTGACGGACAGAGCCCAGATCCATCTTCTTGACCTGGTGAGCAATGTTTTTGCCTTCGGCCGCTTCGCCCATGCCATAACCCTTGATGGTCTTGGCCAGGATGACAGTCGGCTTGCCCTTGGTCGCTGCGGCTTTGGAGAAAGCGGCAAACAATTTACGGGGGTCGTGACCACCGCGGTTCAGGGCGAAGATCTCCTCGTCGGTCATGTCTTTGACCAGCGCGGCGGTTTCCGGGTAACGGTTGAAGAAGTGCTCACGCACGTAGCCGCCATCACGGGACTTCATGGTCTGATAGTCGCCATCCACGGTTTCGTTCATCAGCTGGATCAGCTTGCCGGAGGTGTCTTTCTTCAGCAGCTCATCCCACTTGCGACCCCAGATAACCTTGGTGACATCCCAGCCGGCGCCTGCGAACAGCCCTTCCAGCTCGTTGATGACCTTGCCGTTACCGACAACAGGACCGTCAAGACGCTGCAGGTTGCAGTTGACCACGAACACCAGGTTGTCGAGCTTTTCACGCACGGCAACAGTCAGGGCGCCCTTGGCTTCCGGCTCGTCCATCTCGCCGTCACCCAGGAAGGCGTAAACGGTCTGCTCGGAGCAATCCTTGATGCCACGGTCGGTCAGGTACTTCAGGAAGCGAGCCTGATAGATGGCGGCGATGGGGCCCAGACCCATAGAGACGGTCGGGAACTGCCAGAAGTCCGGCATCAGCTTCGGGTGCGGATAGGAAGGGATACCCTTGCCGTCCACTTCCTGACGGAAGTTGTCCAGCTGATCTGCGGTCAGACGACCTTCAGCGAACGCACGAGCGTAGATGCCCGGGGAGATGTGACCCTGGAAGTAAACCAGATCACCACCGTCCTTCTCGCTGCGAGCGCGGAAGAAATGGTTGTAGCAGACTTCGTAGATGGTCGCGGAGGAAGCGAAGGAAGACATGTGACCGCCGAGGTCCAGGTCTTTCTTGGAGGCGCGCAGCACTATCATCATGGCATTCCAGCGGATGATGGCGCGGATGCGACGTTCCATCTCCAGATCGCCCGGGTAAGCCGGTTCGTCACTGGACGGGATGGTGTTGATGTAGTCGCGATTCGCCTTGGCAGCTACATCCACACCGCTTACGCGGGCTTTCTCGGCAAGCTGTTCAAGAATGAACTGAGCGCGTTGCGGACCCTCTTCACGCAGCAGGGATTCCAGAGAGGCAAGCCACTCCAGCGTTTCTATCGGGTCCACATCGTTCTTCAGGATATCAGACATGGCTGGTTCCTATTGTTATTGCACGGCGGTTAAGATGCGCAAGAATTCGACAATAAAGCCTTGTGGGATTAGTTTTCCTGCTGACGGATCCGACGCATGGATCGCTGGATCCGGCTGTCTTCCCTCTGCATATCCAACAAGGTGTCCTCGATAAAGGCCAGGTGCTCATGACAAGCAGCCCTGGCCCGCTCCGGAGCCCCCGACAGGATAGCCTCGATCAGATGCGCACGATGGCGACGGATCTTGGCTACCACTCCCGGACGGCGATTCAAAATTTCGTTATTGCGTAAAATGTTCTGCTCAAGCATGGGGCCCATGGCCCGCAGCAGGTGCAGCAGCACCACGTTGTGGGACGCCTCGGCCACCGCCAGATAGAACTGGGTCACGGCGGCGGATTCGGTGACCAGCGAACCTTGCTGGCCAGCTTCCTCAATGGCTGACTGCGCCTGACGAATACGCTCGGCATCGGCTTCCGTCCCCCGCAACGCAGCATAGTAGGCACAGATGCCTTCCAGTGCGTGACGAAACTCCAGCAAGTCATACTGGGCTTCGGGGTGGGTGCTGAGCAGCTCGAACAGGGGATCTGCAATCCCCTTGCTCAAGGCATTTTGTACGTAAGTGCCACCGCCCTGACGGCGATACAAGAGTCCTCTGGCTTCCAGGCGCTGGATGGCTTCGCGCAGGGAGGGGCGCGACACCTGAAACTGGATGGCGAGTTCCCGCTCGGGCGGCAACTTCTGGCCCGGCTGCAAACTGCCTTCCAAAATCATGCTTTCCAGCTCGGCGACGATGGCGTCGGCCAGCTTGGGTTGAGTTATCTTGAGATAGGGCATGAGGCTACTTTGTTAAATTGGTATTACCAATTTCATGAATGGGGCGAAAATTAGCAGAGGACTTGGGAAAAGTCCACCCAAAAGATGATCTGAATCAAGGTTCAACCTTGCCACCTAAGGGGTAAATGGAGGGATTTATGATGTGGCGCATAGAAATTGGTCTGACCAATATTTTTGAGCTGGCTCACAGGTAACATTTGTTCAACAGCACAATAAAATGGCCTGCCATAAAGGCAAGCCATTGATTTTAAAAACACTAACTTTGTTTTAGAATAATTACTTAAAGTTGAGCATTTTTCTATATCGATTCCATTCGAAACTTCCGCCCGGATCTGTCTTGCGCCCTGGCGCTATATCGCAATGACCGACAATTCGTTGCGCTGTAATGGCAGGATAATGGCTGGATATGGTTCGACTGAGCCCCGCCAGCACCTCATATTGTGCATCGCTGTAGGGCAGCTCATCGGTCCCTTCCAGCTCAATGCCGATGGAAAAATCGTTACAGGCCTCCCTTCCCTCCCAGCTCGATATCCCGGCATGCCAGGCACGTGCGCCAAATGGCACGTATTGCACCAGCTCGCCGTCCCGCCGGATCAGGCAGTGGGCCGAGACCCGCAGCTGATGAATGCCAGCGAAGTAAGGGTGCGCCCCAGGGTCCAGCCGTCCCATGAAGAGATCGTCGATCCAGGGACCGCCGAACGCCCCTGGTGGCAGGCTGATACCGTGTACCACCAGCAGGGAGATATCGTCCAAACTGGTCCGCTCGTTGTAGTGCGGTGACGGCACCTTGCGGGCCTGCTCACACCAACCGTCTGAATCAATGGAAAAAACTGTTTTAGGCTGGGTCATCATCTACTCAATCTGCAATGGAATGACACATGTGATAGCGCCGGATGGGCAACAAAGCGATCCGTCTCTCAGGCTCCTCTCAATCCACCAAGGCAACTGTGATAGGCTGAACCATCTTCTGTTCAACTCTGGAAAGGATATGCACCCGATAGCGCGCCGCTTCTGGTTGCTGGCCTGGCTCTCTCTGATGGGGCTGCTGACCCTCTACTTTCACGCCCGCTCGCAACCCACAGTCACCGCCAGCGGCGACCTGCTGCTCAAGGCCGATGCCAGCGGCCACTATCGACTGGAGGGTGCCATCAACGGCCAACCGGTGCAACTGCTGCTGGACACGGGGGCAACCCGGGTCACTGTGCCACGTCAGGTGGCCGAGCGCATCGGCCTGAGCCCCAATGGCAACAGCCTGGTCAACACGGCAGCAGGTACGATTCAGGTGCAGACCGGCCAGATTGAAACTCTGGTGATGGGTCCGCTGACCTTGTACGATTTGCCTATCTATATCAATCCGGCGGCCGACGGGGACGTGATCCTGGTGGGCATGAATGCCCTGGGCCGGCTGGAATTGCGTCAGAAAGACAGACAATTGCTTCTCAGACCCTTGCAGGAATAACAGGCATGTTACAACAGGACATCCGCTGCGCCGTGCGCGCCGCACTACTCGAAGACTTGGGTCAAGCCCTCACCACGCTGGACCAACCGGATGCCAGCGCCGATATCACGGCCCAGCTGATCCCGGCGGATCGCCTGGCCAGCGCCCGAGTCATCACCCGCGAAGCTGGCGTATTCTGTGGCCAGCCTTGGGTGGATGAGGTGTTCGTCCAGCTCGGTGGCGAGGTAAAAGTGGAGTGGTTAGTACAGGATGGCGAACGGCTCACCCCCAATCAGGAGCTGTTCCGCCTGCATGGTCCGGCCCGTGTGCTACTGACCGGCGAGCGCAACGCACTGAACTTCGTGCAGACTCTCTCGGGTGTCGCCACCCTCACCGCCCGCTACGTGGCCGAGCTGGCAGGCACCTACTGCCGCCTGCTCGATACTCGCAAGACTCTGCCGGGGCTGCGCACCGCCCAGAAATATGCCGTGACCTGCGGCGGCGGCAAGAACCACCGAATCGGCCTGTTCGACGCCTACCTCATCAAGGAGAACCATATCCTTGCCTGCGGCGGCATAAGCGAAGCCATCAGCGAAGCGCGCCGCCTCAATCCGGGCAAACCGGTCGAGGTGGAGGTTGAATCCCTGGCCGAGCTGGAACAGGCGCTGATGGCCAGCGCAGACATAGTGATGCTGGACAACTTCGATGTGCCCATGATGCGCGAAGCAGTGGCCCTCAATCGGGGCCGTGCCAAGCTGGAGGTCTCTGGCAACGTCACGCTGGATACACTCGCGGAGTTTGCCGCCACCGGCGTCGATTTTATCTCGGTAGGGGCGCTGACCAAGCATGTGCGAGCACTGGATCTCTCGATGCGCTTTATCTAGCCGGGGAAGTGTCGCAGTCGCAGGATTGCACCGTGACATATAACAAGATGAAGGACTTGCAAAAGGCGCCATGGGCGCCTTTTCTTTATGCTGACTCCCTCAGCAAAGGAGTGTGATGATGGATCCTATCCCGCCAGTTAAAAAGAGTTCGCACAGAATCTTTGTCTATGATTTATATCAAATTTTTATTAAATGATAAAAAGGTTGTTAACAAAGGCCACACCTCTGTTGCCAAGCCGGACAGCTCGGATAAGATATTGACGGGTGGATAGTTTTCCACCACCACTGCCCAGGAACCAAGGACAAAAGGACATTTGACATGAAGAAGCAATCAGGCTTTACCCTTATCGAACTGATGATCGTGGTCGCGATCGTGGCCATTCTGGCCGCCATCGCGCTGCCGGCATATCAGAGCTATACCAAGCGCGCCAAGTTCTCGGAGGTTATTGCAGCCGTAGGACCCGCGAAAACTGCAGTTGAAGTCTGCGTACAGGGATACACTGGTACGGGAACAATCGAAGATGATTGTGCTGCTGCTGCTGATACTGCTATCTCTGGAGCCTCAGCAGTTACCGCTAACTTCGCAAGTGCGGATGTTTCAAGTGGCGGGGCTGGAGGTGATATCACAATAACAGCCACCGCAACTGCTGCTCTCGATAATTCCACTTATTCCTTAGTCACTTCAGGTGGGGTAACCACTGGTGGCCAAGTATTGTGGACAATCTCTGGTTCCTGCAAAACCGATGGTAAATGCTAACGCATGACCTCTAGCCCCAATAGCGGCCTGGCGTTAAGCCTGGCCGCCTCTTCCCTGATAAGTGAAGAGGACTCCCAGCGCTATCTGAGCCAAGCCAAGGCCCAGCGCAAACCCTTTGTGACCTTTCTGATAGAGAGCGAGATCCTCGACAGCAAGACGCTGGCGGATTTCTGTGAGCTGGAGTATGGGGTACCTCTGCTGGATCTTGCCGCCTTCGACCTGGCCGAGATACCGCAGAAATACCTCAATCAGAAGCTGATTGAGAAACACCATGTGCTGCCCATCTACACCCAGGGCCATACCCTCTATATCGCCATGTCGGATCCGACTAATGTATCGGCGCTGGAGGATTTTGGCTTCAGCTTCGGGCTGCATACCGAGGCGCTGCTGGTCGAGGAGAACAAGCTGACGGCCGCCATCGGCAAACTGCTGGAGAGCGAGCAGGAAGCCCTCGGCATGGAGGACATCGACGAATCCGAGATCTCCGAGCTGGAAGTCTCGGACGAAAACTCCCGGCTGGATGAGAGCGTCAATGCCGCTGACGACGATGCCCCCATCGTCAAATACATTAACAAAATCATGATGGATGCCATCAAGCGTGGCGCATCCGATCTGCACTTCGAACCCTATGAGACCAAATACCGCATCCGCTTCCGGATCGACGGCATCTTACACGAAATCGCGACGCCACCGGTTAATCTGGCCAACCGCTTCTCCGCCCGCCTCAAGGTCATGGCACGGCTCGACATTGCCGAGCGGCGGCTGCCGCAGGATGGCCGCATCAAGCTGAAGCTGTCCCGCAACAAGTCGATGGATATGCGGGTTAACACCCTGCCCACCATGTGGGGTGAGAAGATCGTCATCCGGCTGCTGGACTCCTCGGCGGCGCGGCTCAACATAGAGCAGCTCGGCTTTGACGACCGGCAGAAAGCACAATATCTGCACGCCCTTTCCAAACCGCAGGGCATGATATTGGTCACAGGCCCCACCGGCTCGGGCAAAACTGTCTCCCTCTACACCGGTCTTAATATTCTCAACACCACAGAGGTGAACATCTCCACCGCCGAAGATCCGGTGGAGATCAATCTGCCCGGCGTCAATCAGGTGCAAGTCAACCCAAAGGCAGGGCTGACCTTCGCCAGCGCCCTGCGCTCGTTTCTTCGCCAGGATCCCGACGTGGTCATGGTGGGGGAGATCCGGGATCTGGAAACCGCCGAAATCGCCATCAAGGCCGCCCAGACAGGCCACCTGGTGCTCTCCACCCTGCACACCAACTCGGCCGCCGAGACACTAACCCGGATGATGAACATGGGGGTGCCCGCCTTCAACATTGCCTCCTCGGTGACCCTGATCATGGCCCAGCGACTCGCCCGCAAGCTGTGCGATCACTGCAAGACACCCGAAGTAGTACCAGAAGCCGAGCTGCTGGAGCTGGGATTCACCCAGCAGCAGCTGGCCGCCGGGCTGCGCCTGTTCAAACCCGTGGGCTGCAAGGATTGCTCGGGCGGTTACAAGGGGCGGGTCGGTATCTACGAAATCATGCTAATGTCTGAAAACATTGCAAAATTGATCATGCAAGGTGCCAACTCGCTGCAAATTGCAGCCATTGCCCAAAAAGAGGGGATGCGCACTCTGCGTGTATCCGGCCTTGAGAAAGCTCGTCTGGGAGTGACCAGCCTGGCAGAAATCAATCGGGTGACCACCAACTGACAGTGCATATCGATCAAGCTGATTCATCCAGGTATCGCCCAGCCGGCACTCCTGAGGATTTCCATCAAGCCAAGGCAACCCGCATAGCAAGGTGTTGAGCGGGATACCAGAGCCCAATTGCAGGACGCAGTGATGGCAACGCTAACGCAGAAACAGAATGCCCCCAAGAAAGTCTTCTCCTTCCGCTGGAGCGGAGTGAACCGCAAGGGTCAGAAGGTCTCCGGTGAGCTGCAGGCCGACAGTATCAACACGGTCAAAGCTGAGCTGCGCAAGCAGGGTGTCAACGTCACCAAGGTGAGCAAGAAGAGCCAGGGATTATTCTCCAAGGGTGGTGCCAAGATCAGGCCGATGGATATTGCCATCGTCTCCCGTCAAATCACTACCATGCTTTCCGCTGGCGTCCCCTTGGTACAGAGCCTGCAGATAATCGCCCGCAGCCACGAAAAAGCCGCGATGCGTGAACTCATGGGACAGATCGCCGCCGACGTGGAAACCGGCACCCCCATGTCCGAGGCGCTGCGCCGCCATCCCCTCCACTTTGATGCGCTCTATTGTGATCTGGTGGAGGCAGGGGAACAATCCGGTGCGCTGGAGACTATCTATGACCGGATCGCCACCTATCGGGAAAAGTCGGAGGCGCTCAAGTCCAAGATCAAGAAGGCGATGTTTTACCCAGCCATGGTCATACTGGTTGCCATCGTTGTCACCTCCATACTGCTGCTGTTCGTCATTCCGCAGTTTGAGGATATTTTCAAGAGCTTCGGTGCCGAACTGCCCATCTTCACCCAGGTTGTCATCGGCATCTCTCGCTTCATGCAGCATTGGTGGTTTGTCATCTTTGGCGGCACTGCACTCGCCATTTTCCTCTATGTACGGGCATGGCGCACCTCCCAGAAGGTCAAAGACAACACCGACAAGTTCATCCTCACCATTCCTGTGGTCGGCATGATACTGCACAAGGCGGCCATGGCCCGTTTCGCCCGAACCCTCTCCACCACCTTCTCCGCCGGGATCCCGCTGGTGGATGCACTGATCTCGGCCGCAGGTGCCTCCGGCAACTATGTCTATCGCACCGCCGTCATGGCCATTCGCAACGAGGTGGTCGCCGGCATGCAGATCAACGTGGCCATGCGTACTGTGGATCTCTTCCCCGACATGGTGATCCAAATGGTGATGATCGGCGAGGAGTCCGGTGCCATCGATGATATGCTCTCCAAGGTTGCAACCATCTTTGAGCAGGAGGTGGACGATCTGGTCGACGGCCTCACCAGCCTGCTCGAGCCCCTCATCATGGTAGTGCTGGGGGTGCTGGTTGGCGGCATGGTTGTGGCCATGTACCTGCCCATCTTCAAGCTGGGTGACGTAGTAGGCTGATTCACGAGGGTATGCGCTCATAAAACGCATGCCCTTCCCCCCATTTCATGACAGACGGTTGGTTATGACACTTCTCCTCGAGCTGGCACACAACTTGCCCTGGCTCTATTTCTCGCTGGTATTTCTCTTTTCCCTGATGATCGGCAGTTTTCTCAACGTGGTGATCCATCGCCTGCCCATCATGCTGGAACGGGAGTGGCAGGCCGAATATCACAGCTACTTCACCCCTGATGACGCGGGGGGCGACGAGCCGCCCTACAACCTGATGGGGCCACGCTCCTGCTGCCCTCACTGCCATCACCCCATCACGGCACTGGAAAACATCCCCTTGCTGAGCTGGCTCTGGCTCAAGGGTCGCTGCCGAGGCTGCCAGGCTCCCATATCGGCCCGCTATCCGCTGGTCGAGCTGCTGACCGCCCTGCTCTCGGTTGCCGTTGCCATGACGGTTCCCCCCGGCTGGGGCACGCTGGCAGCCCTGCTACTGACCTGGGTGCTGGTGGCTCTCACCTTTATCGATTTCGACAAGATGCTGCTGCCGGACCAGCTCACCTTGCCCCTGCTGTGGGGCGGGCTGCTGTTCAACTTACTGGGCGGTTTTGTATCGCTTGGCGATGCGGTGATCGGCGCCATGACCGGTTATCTGGTGCTATGGAGCCTCTATTGGGCATTCAAGCTGCTCACTGGCAAGGAGGGCATGGGCTATGGTGACTTCAAGCTGCTGGCCGCGCTGGGTGCCTGGCTGGGCTGGCAAGCGCTGCCCATAGTGCTGCTGCTCTCCTCCCTGATCGGTGCCTTCATGGGCATAGGCCTGATCCTGTTGCGCAACCACCATCAGAGTAAACCCATTCCCTTTGGCCCCTATCTCGCTATCGCGGGCTGGATTGCGCTGCTGTGGGGCGATAGCATCACCCGCTGGTATCTCACGACTTTCCTCTAAAAAAGGTGATCTGCCCCATGTATGTAGTCGCAGTCACAGGTGGCATTGGTAGCGGTAAAACCACCATAGCCAACCAATTTGCCGCACTGGGCATAGACGTAGTGGATGCGGACATCATCGCGCGCGACGTCGTGGAACCCGGCGCCCCGGCCCTTGCCGCCATCGCGACCTACTTTGGTCCGGATGTCATCGCCCCTGATGGCCAGCTCGATCGACGCAGCCTGCGGGAACGGGTGTTCAGCGACCCGAACGCCAAGGCCTGGCTCAATGCCCTGCTTCACCCCCTGATCCGTCAGGAGATGCTGCGCCAGTGCGCCTCTGCTCGCTCGCCCTACTGCCTGCTGGTGGTGCCCCTGCTGGTGGAGAACAAACTCACTGGCTTGGCCAACCGGGTACTGGTGATCGACGTGGATGAAGCAACCCAGATTGAGCGCACCTGCCGCCGGGATGGGGTATCGGCCGAGCAGGCCAAGGCGATCATCGCAGCCCAGGCAAGCCGGTCGGAGCGGCTCGCAGCGGCGGATGATGTCATCGATAACCACAATGGCAGCAAAATGGCGATTAAAACGCGGATTTTGGCGCTGCACGAAACATATCTCGCATTTGCCTCTCAACAACCCCGTCAAGTGTGAGTACACTAGGCCGGTTTATGGCTGGCCAGGATTAGGCATGATTTACGATTTTCCCCTCAATGAAAAAAGCCGGACCTATCTTCGTCTGGAGTCCCTGTTTTCCCAGATCCGCGACAATCTGGAGAGTGACCAGTCCTGGGCACACATCGCCTTCTTCAAGGGGCTGTTCGATCTGCAAGAGCTGCTGGAGCGTGGTGATCTGCGCGCCGATCTTATCAAGGATCTGGAACGTCTAGGCCAGCGTCTGAGCCACTGGGCCAGCCTGCCGGATGTCGACCTGGAACAGATCAAGCAGATGCAGCAGGAGAGCACCCAGCTCTCTCGCAACCTGCTCAGTGCCCCACGTCCGGGCGCCAGACTGAAAGAAGATCGGCAGCTCGGCGCCATCCGTCAGCGCTTTTCCATCCCTGGCGGTCTTTGCGCCTTCGATGTGCCGCAGCTGCACCACTGGCTCGGCATCCCGGCTGCCGCTCGCCATCAGCAAATGCAGCTGTGGCTCAGCGACATCAACCTGCTGATGAATGCCATTTCCCTGCTGCTGCGGCTGTGGCGCGAATCAGGTAACTTCAGCGATCAGATCGCCACCAACGGTTTCTTCCAAGATACCGCCGAGAGTGCCGAGCTGATCCGGATCCGCCTGCCCGGCGCCCAGCAGTGCTATCCGACGCTGAGCGGCCACAAGAACCGTTTCGCCCTGCGCTTTCTGCCAACCGCAGAACAGCAGATTGGCGATGTCCCCTTCCAGCTCGCCTGCTGCTAAAGAGCAAGAATGGTCACCAAGATAAAATGCCCGACCTGTAAAACCGAGCTGGAGTGGGGTCCCCAGAGCCCGTTTCGCCCCTTCTGTTGCAAGCGCTGCCAGCTGATCGATCTGGGCGAGTGGGCCAACGAGGAGAAGCGTATCCCCGGCCCCATCAATCCGGACCTGCTGCCTTACCCGGAAGAGGGTGAGCAGTGGCAATGAGCCGCGAACAAAAAGGGCCCGCAAGGCCCTTTTTTCATCTCTGTCATATCCACGCGACCCAGCTACACCGCATCAGACGGTCAAACAGGCCTGCAACCGCGCGACGATAGGACCGTTGGCATCCGGGAACCGGTATTCATGCAGCGATGCCAGCGGCACCCACAGACACGCCTGACCCTCCTTGCCGAACGGATCACCGCTGAAACGGGTCACCTTCCAGATATCCAGCAACACCTGCTTCTCTGGGTAGTCGTGATGCAGCTCCATGAAGGGGGCACAATCCAGTACCCGGATGCCAATCTCTTCCCACAGCTCCCTGTCCAGTGCGGTGAGCAGGTCTTCCCCCGCCTCCACCTTGCCACCCGGGAACTCCCAGCGATCGCCCTGATGGCGGTCTGAAGAGCGCTTGGCGATGAAGATCTCGCCCCGTTCATTCTCGATGACGCCAACCGCCACCCAGAGCCGTTTTTTCTGTTCCATCATTGTCCTCAACGTAAACACGGCAACTTGGTCATCCAGGGGGCCAACCGGCGGGCCTGGCGTTCCCCTTGTGCCGTAAAGATATCCTGCCCCACATGCTCACCCCCATCGGGAGCGGGACGCGGCCAGGGGAGCGCCCCTGGCGGGGTGAAGCAGCGATCATGAACCAGACAGCTCTGGGCCAGATAGCCCCAAAGCGTGTCGCGTAGAAACCATTGATCGATGTTCGGCGTTTCCATCGCCTCGGGTTGGTAGGCATCGAGCAAGGGGGTCAACGGCGGCAGAACGCCAGCGATCCCTCCCCACATGCCCGCCAACACCAGATCGGTGTGACTCCACCAATCCCGCATGATATGAAACCAGCGCCCCGATACAAGCCAGTCATCGACGGCGACACGCTCTCGCACGCTCAGCACTGAATCTACATCCCGCACCAGGAAGCGTCCCACCTGCGGGTCATTGACCACCAGGAAGCGCCAGCACAGACGCTGACGCTGGGATTGACCGGGCGCTTGCACCAGCACCTCGGCCCCCAGTTCCTGCAGACAAGTCACCATTGCCGACGGCACACTCTCATCCACATAGAAGCGCACACGCCACCCAGGGTAGAGATAGGTGGCCGCCAGTACGTTGTCGATAGCCCCTCGAAGATAGCGAGGTGCCTTGCCCCACAGGGAGAAAGCGATGACATCCTGCTTGCTTTCACGGCTCGCCAGCCAGGTTGACGGCTCATCGTCGGGTAACGACCAGTCGCCGGGCTGATATCGGGCCACACGATCTTTCAGGGTCAGCGCTCTGGTGCCTGCCACTGCCGCCTCAGCATGACGCCCCAGCTTGGCCAGCGAGGCGCAGAGCGCGTCCAGCGCATGGAAATCCGCCGGCGCTCGTACCAGCAGGATCTGCAGCCTCTCGACCGCACGTTCGTATTGCCCCGAGCGCGACAAACTGATGCCGAGATTGCGCAGCACCTCGTCATTCTCGGGCGCCATCTGGTGAGTCATCTCCAGCACTTGCGCGGCAGAAGCCGGGTCATCACACAGGAAGAGGTAATAGGCAAACTGCAGCTGCCATGCCACAGGTTTGACTGCGGCACCGTTCAGTCGCACCAGCAACTGCTGGATCGCCGCCTGTCGCTGGCCTCCGAGCCAGCGCTCATGGGCAGCGGAATCCCATCCTGTCGGCATCTTGCTCATCCAGTCCCTCTCCTTTTGCCGCCCTTAAATGAATGCACCGCCCGGAGGCGGTGCATTGAAGCGTCACTGACAGATCAGGTCAACTGACCATGGCAGTGCTTGTATTTCTTGCCGGAGCCACAGGGGCAGGGATCGTTGCGACCGACCTTCTGCTCGTCCCGCACGAAGGTGGTATGACCCTCTTTGGCATCGGCCTCTTCATCGGCCAGCTGGCTCTCTGCGGCAGCATGGGTGTAAGTGTGGGGAGCGGCTTCCGCCTGTTGGCGTTGCTGTTCTTCCAGCGCCTCCACATCACGTCCCTGCACCTGTACCCGGCTCAGTATGCTGACCACGTCGCGCTTGAGGGTTTCCAGCATCTGGGTGAACAGATCGAAGGATTCGCGCTTGTACTCCTGCTTGGGGTTCTTCTGGGCGTAACCGCGCAGATGGATACCCTGACGCAGGTGATCCATGGCCGCCAGATGCTCCTTCCACAGGCCATCCAGGGTTTGCAGCATCACGGCTTTCTCGAAGTTGCGCAGCACATCGATACCAACCATCTCCTGCTTGTGGGCATAAAGCTTGTTGGCTTCGTCCAGAATGCGCTCGCGCAGCTTCTCTTCATACAATTTGTCATCTTCTGCCAGCCACTGCTGCAGCGGCAGATCCAGCGCGAAGTCGGCCTTCAGACGCGCTTCCAGACCCGGTACATCCCACATCTCTTCCAGCGACTGGGGCGGAATGTACTCGTCGATCACGGCGCCGTAGACGTCGTCACGGATGACGTGAATGGTCTCGGAGATGTCGTTGGTGTCCAGCAGCTCGTTGCGCTGCTCATAGACCACCTTGCGCTGGTCATTGGCCACGTCATCAAACTCGAGCAGGCTCTTGCGGATGTCGAAGTTGCGACCTTCCACCTTGCGCTGGGCGTTTTCGATGGCCTTGGTCACCCAGGGATGCTCGATGGCTTCGCCCTCTTCCATGCCCAGCTTCTTCATCATGCCGGTGACACGATCGGAGGCGAAGATCCGCATCAGGGTATCTTCCATGGAGAGATAGAAGCGCGAGGAACCCGGGTCACCCTGACGACCGGAACGACCGCGCAGCTGGTTGTCGATGCGACGGGATTCGTGGCGCTCGGTACCTATGATGTGCAAACCACCGGCAGCCAGCACGGCATCGTGGCGGATCTGCCAGGCAGCCTTGATGTCGCTGATCTGCTCGTCGCTCGGATTCTCCAGCTGGGCAATCTCTGCCTGCCAGTTACCACCCAACACGATATCGGTACCACGACCGGCCATGTTGGTGGCGATAGTGACGGCACCGAGTTGACCAGCCTGAGCAACTATCTCCGCTTCCATCGCGTGGAACTTGGCGTTCAGCACCTTGTGCGGGATCTCCTCCTTGGTCAGGATACCGGAGAGCAGCTCGGAGTTTTCGATGGAGACAGTACCCACCAGCACCGGCTGACCACGGGAGACGCAACCGCGAATATCTTCGACGATGGCAGCGTATTTCTCCTGGGCGGTCAGATAGACCAGATCGCCCATGTCTTTGCGCACCATCGGCTTGTTGGTCGGGATAACGACGGTATCCAGGCCATAGATCTGCTGGAATTCAAAGGCTTCGGTATCCGCAGTACCCGTCATCCCCGCCAGCTTGTCATAGAGACGGAAATAGTTCTGGAAGGTGATGGAGGCCAGCGTCTGGTTCTCGTTCTGGATCTTGACCCCTTCCTTCGCCTCGACGGCCTGATGCAGGCCATCGGACCAGCGACGGCCCGGCATGGTGCGACCCGTGTGTTCATCGACGATGACGATCTCGCCTTTTTGCACTATGTAGTCGACGTTGCGCTCAAACAGGGTGTGAGCACGCAGACCGGCATTGACATGGTGCAGCAGGCTGATGTTGGTGGCGGAGAACAGGGAGTCCTCTTCTGCCAGCAAACCCTCTCGCTTGAGCAGCTCTTCCACGAAGATCTGGCCATTTTCGGTCAACAGGGCCTGACGGTTCTTCTCGTCCACCGTGTAGTGACCTTCACCCGTGTACTCCTCGGTGTCTTCCTTGTCCTGCTTGATCAGCTCAGGGATCAGCTTGTTAACCTGGATATAGAGGGCTGAGCTGTCTTCGGCCGGACCAGAGATGATGAGCGGGGTACGAGCTTCATCGATGAGCACGGAATCCACCTCATCCACCAGCGCGTAGTTGAGCGGACGCTGCACGCGCTGCTCCGGCGAAAACGCCATGTTGTCGCGCAGGTAATCGAAACCGAATTCGTTGTTGGTACCGTAGGTGATGTCGGCGGCGTAGGCGTCACGCTTCTGGGACGCATCCATGCCTGGCACGTTGCAATCGACCGTCATGCCGAGGAAGGTGAACAGGGGGCGGTTCGCCTCGGCATCGCGCCTGGCCAGGTAGTCGTTCACCGTCACCACGTGCACACCGCGACCGCTCAAGGCGTTCAGATACGCCGGCAATGTCGCCGTCAGCGTCTTGCCTTCACCGGTTTTCATCTCGGCGATGCGGTTGGAGTCAAGCACCATGCCACCGATCAGCTGCACGTCGAAGTGACGCATGCCAAACACCCGGCGCGATGCTTCACGCACGGTGGCGAACGCTTCCGGCAGCAGCTGCTCCAGCGTCTCACCCTGCTCCAGACGCTGACGATATTCAGCTGTCTTGGCCTGCAACTCGCTATCGGACAGGGCCTCGTACTGAGGCTCCATCGCATTGATCTGTTTTACAATTTTGCGTAAAGCCTTGAGCGTTCTGTCGTTCCGGCTGCCGATAATCTTGGTGAGCAGTGTGCTAATCATGGGTACCAACTATTTCTGGTTATATACATGTTCCGTCACTGGAACCTGGAGAAAAAAACCTAACCCCGTCTGGCATTAAGAAAGCGTGCGGGGTTGACCTGACGACCGTCTTTCAACACTTCGTAATGCAAATGGACCCCGGTCGCGCGACCGGTGCGTCCCATCAAGGCAATCTTCTGGCCCTGATCGACCAGGGTGCCCACTTCGACCAGCAACTTGGAGTTGTGGGCATAGCGGGTCACCAGACCATTGCCATGGTTGATCTCCACCATGTTGCCAAATTCCGGATGGCGGCCTGCCCAGCTGATGACGCCCTGGCCCGTGGCCAGGATAGGAGTACCGGGCTTGCCACGGAAATCCACCCCTTTATGCATCTTGGCGCGACCGTTGAACGGATCGACCCGACCACCGAAGCCAGAGGAGACCCAAACCCGCTCCTGCTTGACCGGCGATCCGGAAATAAAACCGGCATCGGTTATATGGTGATTCATGATGAAAGATTCAAGTACCGACAGCTGCTCTTCACGACTGCCGAGCTGCTGGCTGAGATGCTTCATGGAATCCTGCAACTCATTGAGGTTGACTTCCAGATCCGCATCATAGGAAGGGCCGCCCATGGGGGGCAACTCCTTGAAATTGAACTCCTCGGGATCGAGGTCTGCCTGCTCGGTCAGCCGCTCGCCGAGCGCATTGAGACGACCCAGCTGCCCCTGCATGGTGCCCACCTGGGCGGCCAGCATGGCAAGCTGTTCGCGGGCTTCATCGGCCCCTTGCGTGTTTTTTTGCTGTTCGGCCATGGCCAGCGCGACTGTCAGCGCCTCCATTTTCTGGTGCCAGCTCTGCCAGAGCCAACCACCGCCCAGGGCCAATACAGTGAAGAGGATACCGCCGACCCAGGCCAGACGTTGTTTGGGTAAGTGCAACTTGCGTCGCTGCTTGCCGTTGAGGATCAGGGTAATGCTCATAGAAATCTGTCTGCTCGGTCAGGTGAGGCCAGGAGCCAGCACGGGGAATAAAACCGGGAGATAATCGGTATTAAAGGATGGAGTCAATAAATGACGGAACGTCGGTGCGGAGAGAGGACCGACGTTCCGTTGCACAGCTATCAGGCCAGAACCAGACCGTTATCGTAGTAAGCGATGGGCGCTTTATCGCCCTCGCCCTCGAAGGTCACCAGTTCCCAGGCCTCCTGCTTGGCCAGCAAGGCACGCAGCAGCATGTTGTTCAGGGCATGACCCGTCTTGTAGGCACGGAATTCGCCAATGATGCTGCGGTTACACATGTACAGGTCACCGATCGCATCCAACATCTTGTGTTTGACGAATTCGTCTTCATAGCGCAGACCATCTTCGTTCAGTACCCGATAGTCATCCAGCACCACGGCGTTTTCCAGGCTTCCGCCCAGCGCCAGGTTCTGGGAACGCAGGTACTCGATGTCACGCATGAAACCGAAAGTACGGGCACGACTGATCTCTTTCACGAAAGAAGCACCGGAGAAATCCAGCACGCAACGCTGGTTGCGTCCTTCAAATACCGGGTGCTGGAAGTCGATCTCGAGATCCATCTTGAAGCCATTGCGATAAGGGTGGAATTCCGCCCACTTGTCGCCGTCTTCAACCCGGATGCTCTGCTTGATCCGCACAAACTGCTTGGCCGCATTTTGCTCACGGATACCGACTTCTTGCAGCAGGTAGATAAAGGGGTGCGCACTGCCGTCCATCACCGGGATCTCGGGTGCGTCAACCTCGACATAGAGGTTGTCGATCCCCATTCCGGCCAGCGCGGCAGAGAGGTGCTCAATGGTAGAGACACGGACACCGGCTTCGTTGACCAACGCGGTACAAAGCACGGTATCGCGCACCTGATCGGCATTGGCTGGCAGCGCCACCACAGGATCAAGATCGGTACGCAAGTAAACGATCCCTGTGTTAACAGGCGCCGGACGGAACGTCATTGTGACTTTCCGGCCCGAATGCAGGCCCACACCAGTGGCCTGGACACTCGTTTTCAAGGTTCTTTGTCTAATCATGGGCATATCCGCTTAACAGCTCATATTCCGGACCAGATGGTCGTGGCAGGCCATCTTAGCACATTCCTTAAACAACAAACAAACTAGTGCCATTAGGGGCTTAGTCAGCTTGCTTGCGCAGGAACGCAGGAATATCGAGATAATCCGGTTCACGACGAGCTTGCGGCTCGGCGTTAACCACCTTGGCCGGGGCCTCTTCCATCACGCGAGACTGCAGGGCTTCGCTGATCAGGGGCTGACGGGCCGGACGCTCTTGTACCATGTTGTTCTTCACCAGCGTGATGTCGGGCTTGCGCTCGGCACCGATACCGGTGGCAACCACGGTCACACGCAGTTCGTCGTGCATTTCCGGATCGATGACGGTACCCACCACCACGGTGGCGTTCTCGGATGCGAAGGCCTTGACCGCGTTACCCACGGTTTCGAACTCTTCGATGGTCATGTCCATGCCTGCGGTGATGTTGACCAGGATGCCACGGGCACCGGCCAGATCCACGTCTTCCAGCAGCGGGCTGGAGATGGCTTTCTCAGCCGCTTCTTCGGCACGGTCATCGCCGGTGGCGGAACCGGTACCCATCATGGCGGTACCCATTTCACGCATCACGGTACGCACGTCCGCGAAGTCGACGTTGATCAAGCCCGGACGGGTAATCAACTCGGCAATGCCCTGTACCGCGCCCAGCAGTACATCGTTGGCAGCCTTGAAGGCGTCCAGCAGGGAAATACCGCGACCCAGCACCTTCAGCAACTTGTCGTTGGGGATGGTGATCAGGGAGTCGACGTTCTTGGAAAGCTCTTCGATGCCGTGGGCGGCGAAGCCCATCCGCTTCTTCCCTTCGAAGGAGAACGGCTTGGTTACGACAGCAACTGTCAGTATGCCCATCTCACGGGCTACTTCGGCCACGATCGGCGCAGCGCCTGTACCTGTACCACCACCCATGCCGGCGGCGATGAACACCATGTCAGCACCGGTCAGCAGCTCACGCAACGCTTCCCGGTCTTCCATGGCCGCATCACGACCCACTTCCGGATTGGCTCCGGCGCCCAGACCCTTGGTGATGCCACCGCCGATCTGCAGAGTGGTGTTGGCACTGGAGTTACGCAGAGCCTGGGCGTCGGTGTTGACGGTAATGAACTCGACACCTTCGATGTTTTGACGAACCATGTGCTCGACCGCGTTACCGCCGCCGCCACCTACACCGATCACTTTAATGACGGCTTCGTCAGTGTGGCTATCCATAAATTCAAACATGTTGTCTCTCCGCTTTATTTGCCTGACTCAGCAAAATTCTTAAAACTCGCCACGCAACCAGTTGCTGACCCGTTTGACCAGCCCACCGACGCTTGCTTTGGCGGCATATTCCTTGCTACTGCCTGAAGATTGATGGGTGCGGCCGTACTGCAATAGCCCGACCGCGGTCGAGTACACAGGCGCCTGCACATAATCACTCAATCCCCGTATATTCATGGGCTCCCCTACCCGGACCTGGCTCTGGAAGATCTGCTCTGCACACTCCACAATGCCTTCGATCTGGGCAGCGCCGCCAGTCAAAACCACACCGGCGGCCAACTGATGCTTGACCCCCTGCGCTTTCAATTCGCTTTGTACCCGCACCAGCTCATCATTCACCATGGAGAGCAACTCGGTGTAACGGGGCTCAATCACTTCGGCCAGTGTCTGCCGTTGCAGGCTACGCGCCGGACGACCGCCGACACTGGGTACTTCAATATTGTCTTCCTTGCTGACCAGACGGCCGAGGGCGCAGCCGTAGCGCACCTTGATCGCTTCTGCGTCCAGCGGCGGTGTGCCGAAGGCGTAGGCGATGTCGCTGGTCACAGTGCTGCCAGCGTAGGGGATCACCTTGGTGTGGCGCAGGGCACCGCCGGTAAACAGCGACATATCCATGGTACCGCCACCAATGTCCACCACACAGACACCCAGCTCTTTCTCGTCTTCGGTCAGCACGGCATAGCTGGAAGCCAGCGCGGAGAAAATCAGCTGATCCACCCGCAGACCGACCTTCTCCACACATTTCTCGATGTTGCGGGCCATGTCGTTGTGGCAGGTGATCAGGTGCACCTTGGCTGCCATACGGACCCCGGACAGACCGACCGGGTTCTTGATGCCTTCCTGATAGTCGATGGCAAACTCCTGAGGCAGCACATGCAGCACCCGCAGCTCATCGGACAAACGCACCGATTTGGCGGTGTGGATGACGTTATCCACGTCCTCCTGGGTCACCTCCTCATCGGAGATGGGCACCATACCGGTTTCGTTGCGGCAATCGATGTGCTTGCCGGACAGCCCCAGATACACGGAGCTGATCTGGCAGTCGGCCATCATCTCGGCCTCTTCCACCGCACGACGCAGGGACTTGACCACGGAATCAAGATCGTTGACCCCGCCCTTATCCATGCCACGAGAGGCGTGACTGCCCATGCCGATGACATTGAGCTCACCGTCTGGCAGCACTTCGCCAACCAGAACCGCCACCTTGGTTGTGCCGATATCCAGTCCGACAATCAGATTTCTATCTGCGGTTTTGGTCATTCACTTTCTCTTCGTTCTTCTTCCAGCCAACTGCCATTCCGGTGTCGTATCGAAGATCCACATAAGCAACCTGCTCACGGGGTTCGATGATCGGAAAAGCATCGATAAACCGCTGCAATCGAAGCGCTATATCCGAGCGCCCCAAAAACAGCTGAATGTTGCCATCCAGGGTCAGTTCCCAGGCATGGCGGGGAGTCAGATTCACTCCCAGCAGCTTGTATCCCTTGGCTGCCAGCTGCGCCTCGTACTGACGGCTGGCTTCCAGTACCTTAACGGCCTGATCTTCCGGCCCGGATAGCTGCATCAGGGGGGTCTTCACCCTGTCCGGCGCACTGAACACCTCACCCTTGGTGTTGACGAAGCGGTTGCCATTCCAGCGTGCCGCTACCGCCTGCTCGGTGAGATAGACCTTGATCTTGTTTGGCCACTTCTTGCGTACAGAGACCTGAGCCACCCAAGGCAAGGCATTCAATCGCGCCTGTAATTCGTTTACATCCAACTCGAAGAAGTTACGCAGCTCGGCACCATCCAGCACGGCGTTACGCAACTCGTCGGTCTGCAAATACTGGTGCTGCCCCTGCAGCAACAACTCGCTCATGGGCAACCGATTGGCATCCGTCAGCCAACCTTTAACATCCAGCGCTGTCTGGTAGAAGCCCCACATGACCAGGATGAAAAATGCCACCCCTGCGATGAAGCCACCCTTGGTGCGCCCTTGTGCCCTTGCCTCCACCCGATCTTTCCCCGTTTAACGCGCCATGCCGGCCCTTTACAGACCGGTCCGCCATTATATAGGCCCCGGCTTGGCGGTCAAAATACTGATTGGGCCCTCAGGCGCCGGATTTCATGCTCTCAATGCTCAATTTCATCTCGCCGAGACGGCGTGCCAGCGCACCGACGTTCCCCGCCCCCTGGGTCAACACCAGGTCCCCCTCTCCGACCAGTCCTGCCAGCACTGAGGGTACGTCGTCCGGAGTCGCGACAAAGATGGGCTCCAGGTTGCCACGGGAGCGGATGGAACGGCACAGGGCGCGGCCATCAGCCCCCGGTATGGGCTCTTCACCGGCGGCATAGACCTCCAGCATCACCAGCACGTCTACCTTGGAGAGCACATCGGCGAAGTCCTCGTAGAGGTCGCGGGTGCGGGTATAACGGTGCGGCTGGAACACCATGACCAGGCGCTTCTCGGGCCAACCGGCGCGAGCGGCATTGATGGTGACCTTCACTTCGCTCGGGTGATGACCGTAATCGTCCACCAGCATGGCCTTACCGCGGCCAGTCTCGAATTCACCATATTGCTGGAAGCGGCGACCCACGCCTTCAAACTTGGCCAGCGCACGGATGATGGCATCATCGCCGATCCCGTCTTCGGTAGCGACCGCAATCGCTGCGGCGGCATTGAGCGCATTGTGGATGCCCGGCAGGTTCAGGGTCACTTCCAGCTCACCAGCGCCCGCTCGACGGACCCGGAAACGGCTGCGATTGCTGGTCTGCACAAAGTCCAGCACCTGTACGTCGGCATCATCGCAGAGACCATAGGTGATGGTCGGGCGGGCGATCTCGGGCAGCAGACCACGGATCACGGGATCATCCACACACACCACGGCCAGACCGTAGAAGGGCAGGTTGTGCAAAAAGTCGATGAAGGTGGCTTTCAACCGGGAGAAGTCACCGCCGTAGGTATCCATGTGATCCGCTTCGATGTTGGTCACTATGGATACCATCGGCTGCAGATGCAGGAAGGAGGCGTCACTCTCGTCCGCTTCGGCGATCAGATAACGGCTGCTGCCCAGGCGGGCATTGGTGCCGGCGCTGTTGAGCAGGCCGCCGATGACGAAGGTCGGATCACGCTCGGCCTCGGCATAGATGCTCGCCACCAGACTGGTGGTGGTGGTCTTGCCGTGGGTGCCGGCGATGGCGATGCCATGGCGGAAACGCATCAGCTCGGCCAGCATCTCGGCGCGGCGCACCACCGGGATGCGCAGCTCGCGGGCGGCCAGCAGCTCCGGGTTGTCCTGCTTGATAGCGGTAGAGACCACCACCACACTCGCCTCGCTCACATGCTCGGCGCTGTGGCCGACGAAAATATGAGCGCCCAGCGACGCCAGCCGCTCGGTCACCGCATTGCGGGCCAGATCCGAGCCTGTTACCTGATACCCTTCGTTGGCAAGCACCTCGGCGATCCCGCCCATACCGGCGCCACCTATGCCGATAAAGTGGATGCGACGCACGCGACGCATTTCGGGGATCACAGTACGCAGTTTTGCCAGTTCAACCTTGGTCATAATGTTCTCTCAGTCTGCCCAGCGGCGAGTCGTTTACACTCATCGGCTACCCGCTCGGCGGCATCGGTAATCGCGACGCGACGGGCAGCTTGGGCCATGTTCAATAGGGTTTCTCTGCGTCCGGCAAGCCAGCTGAGGCGTGCGGCCAGCGAGGCCGTGGTCAGCTCGGATTGGGGCAGGAATTCAGCACCGCCGCCATCGACCAGGGTCAGGGCGTTGCGGGTCTGGTGATCATCCACCGCATGAGGCAGTGGCACAAAAATGGCGGCAACTCCGGCTGCAGCCACTTCGGAGACGGTCAGGGCCCCCGCGCGGCACACCACCAGATCGGCCCAGGCATAGGCATCAGCCATGTCTTTGATGAACTCGCTTACCTCGGCCTCAACGCCCTGATTGGCATACTCCTGCGCGACAGCCTCCCGGTTGCCCTTGCCGCACTGATGGCGCACCGCAATGGGGACACCGGCAGCGGCAATGGCTGGCGGAACCTGTTCGTTGAGCACTCGGGCCCCCAGGCTGCCACCGACGATCAGCAGGTGCAGTGGCTCTGCGCTGCTGCGTAGCTGCGGATCCGGCAAGGCAACCACCTCAGGGCGCACCGGATTGCCCACTACAGCGGTACGACGGCTAGGCGCAAACGCCCCCGGGAACGCCATCAGCACCCGCTGGGCAAGGCGAGCCAGCAGCTTGTTGGTCAGGCCGGCCGCCGCATTCTGCTCGTGCAGCAGCAAGGGGATGCCGGACAGCCAGGCTGCCACGCCACCCGGGCCGGAGGCAAAGCCCCCCATGCCGAGCACTACGTCAGGCCGTATGGTCTTGAGCACTCGGCGCGCCTGCAGCACGGATTTGACGATGCGATAGGGAGCTGCCAGCAGACGCTTGATGCCATTGCCACGCACCCCCTGAATGTCGATGAAGGAGATGGGATAACCGTGGGCAGGCACCAGTTCGGCCTCCATCCGGTCGGCGGTGCCGAGCCAGTGGATGGTCCAGCCCTGGGCCTTGAGGCGATCGGCCACGGCCAAGCCGGGGAACACATGGCCCCCGGTTCCGCCCGCCATCACCAACAGAGTCTTGCTCACGAAACCTCCCGCACGCGCGCCTGAGCACTGGCCTGACGCAGCTCGAAATCGATACGAATCAACATACTCACCGCCACCATCATGATGATGAGACTGGAACCACCGTAGCTGACCAGCGGCAGGGTCAGCCCCTTGGTGGGCATCATGCCGCTGGCAGCACCGACGTTGACGAAGGTCTGGAAGCTGAACCAGATGCCGATACCGATGGCCAGGTAGCCTTCATACAAGCGCTCGGCCACCAGTGCCTGGTGCCCCAGCTTGAGTGCCTTGAACGCCAGCGCGAAAATGAGGAAGAGCGCGCCCAGCACGCCCACATAGCCCAGCTCTTCGCCCAGGATCGCAAACACGAAGTCGGTATGCGCCTCCGGCAGGTACTCCATCTTCTGAATGGAGTTGCCAAGTCCCTCGCCAAACCAGCTGCCACGACCGAACGCCATCAGTGACTGGGTCAGCTGGTAGCCGCTGCCGAACGGATCGGCCCAGGGGTCGAGGAAGGAGGTTACCCGTCGCATCCGGTAAGGCTCGACGATGATCAGGGTCACCACGGCTCCCACCCCCACCAGGATGAGGCCGATGAACTGCACCAGCCGCGCCCCCGCCAAGAACAACATACCCAGCGAAGTGACAAACATCACCACCACGGATCCCAGGTCGGGCTGAGCCAGCAGCAGTATGGCCACCACGAACAGCACAGCCATCGGCTTCATGAAGCCGATGAAGCGCTCGCGTACCTCGTTCTGGCGGCGCACCAGGTAGCCCGCCAAATAGACAAACAGGGCCAGCTTGCCGAACTCGGCCGGCTGCAGGTTGAAGGGGCCGAGCGGCAGCCAACGGATGGAACCGTTGACGCTGCGCCCCACCAGCAGCACCAGCACCAGCATGATGATGGCAAGCACCAGCATGGGGCCGTTATAGTGTTGCCAGCGGGCCATGGGCACTTGCAGCACGAACCAGGAGATGCCGAGCGCCATCACCAGGAAGAGGCCGTGGCGCTTCACGAACATGAAGGGATCGTTGTTGATGGCGATCCCCTCCGGGATCGAAGCCGAGGCCACTATCACCAGACCCACCGCCATCAATGCCAGTGCCAGCACCACCAGTTGCCGATCGTAGAGGCCCGCCGGGCGCGCAGGTAACAACCAGCGTTTCAGCACACCTGCGACGGCGCTAAGGGCGTTCATAAGGTGTGTACCAGCTCGGTGAAACGATCACCGCGCGCTTCAAAAGACGTGAATTGATCCAGGCTGGCGCAAGCCGGCGCAAGCAGCACCCAGTCACCAGGTCTGGCATCGGCGGCAGCCTTGGCAACGGCGGCCTCGAGGGAGGCGACCTGCTCGGTCTGCTCGCCCAGGGCCAGCAGCACCTCGGCATCCTGACCGAAGCAGTACATGTGATCGATCTGGTTGCCCAGCAGCGCCTGGATCGGGCCAAAGTCCTGGCCCTTGCCCTGACCACCGGCCAGCAGCAACAGGCGTCCCTTGACCGACTCGCGCACACCGGCAACGGCAGCCAGGGTCGCCCCCACGTTGGTGGCCTTGGAATCATTGATCCAGCGCACCCCGTTCACCTCCCGCACGAAGCGGGCACGGTGGGGCAGGCCTTCGAAGCGGCGCAGCACGGCGAGTTGCGGCTCGCGGGGAATGCCGACCGCATCGCACAGGGCCATGGCCGCCAGGGCATTCGCCTGATTGTGGGCACCGACGATCTTCATGTCGTCCACCGCGAGCAGTTGCTCCCCGTGCAGGGTCAACCAAGGGCGTCCCTCCAGCAGGCAGCGGCCATAGCCGTTGCAGTCGAGGCCGAAGCTCTGCCACACCTGACCCACATCGGGCAGGGTCTGGGCATCGTCGCGGTTGATCAGGATGTGCTGGGAATGCTGATGGATCTCCATCTTGGCGGCGCGGTAGTCGGCCATGCCCTGATAGCGATCCATGTGGTCCTCGGAGAGGTTGAGCACCACGGAAGCGGCGGCACGCAGGCTGTGAGTGGTCTCCAGCTGGAAGCTGGAGAGCTCCAGCACACAGAGATCCATCGGCTGTTTGAGCAACTCCAGCGCCGGGATCCCTATGTTGCCACCGACGCCGACTTTGAGGCCCGCCTCGGCAATCATCTCGCCCACTAGCGTGGTGACAGTGCTCTTGCCGTTGGAACCCGTGATGGCGATGACTGGCACCTGGGCCTCGCGCACGAACAACTCGATATCGCCGACGATGCTCACCCCGAACTCGGCCGCGGCTTTCAGCTCGGGGGTCGCCAGGGCGATGCCCGGGCTCGCGACTATCATGTGCGCCTGCCTGAGCAGCTCGCCGTCAAGTCCCTGGATCAGTGCTACCTCGGCGGGCAGTTTATCCTTGCCCGGCGGGTTGGCGCGGGTATCCATCACCAAAGGCGTGACACCACGGCCGAGGAAGTAATCGACGCAGGAGAGTCCGGTTTTGCCGAGTCCTATGATGATGACCATGGCTTACCTCACCTTCAGGGTGGCGAGACCGAGCAGCACCAGCATGAGGGTGATGATCCAGAAGCGCACAATGACGCGCGGCTCCGGCCAGCCCTTCTTCTCATAATGGTGATGGATCGGGGCCATGCGGAAGATCCGCACGCCACGCAGCTTGTAGGAGCCCACCTGCAGGATCACGGAGACAGTCTCCATCACGAAGACGCCCCCCATGATCACCAGCAGAAACTCCTGGCGCACCAGCACGGCTATGGTGCCGAGCGCGCCGCCAAGAGCCAGGGAACCGACGTCCCCCATGAAGACCTGGGCCGGGTAGGTGTTGAACCAGAGGAAGCCCAGACCCGCCCCGACAATGGCGGTACAGACGATCACCAGCTCGGAGGTATAGGGCACGTAGGGAATGTGCAAGTAGTTGGCGAAGTTGACGTTGCCGGTGGCCCAGGCGATCAGCGCGAACCCCCCTGCCACCATCACGGTCGGCATGATGGCCAAGCCATCCAGACCATCGGTCAGGTTGACCGCGTTGGAGGTACCGACAATGACAAAATAGGTCAGCACAATGAACATCAGACCGAGCTGCGGCATCACATCCTTGAGGAAGGGCACCACCAGCTGGGTCTGACCATCGTGGGTGGCCGTGGCGTAGAGAAACACAGCCACGCCCAGCGCGACCGCCGACTGCCAGAAGTACTTCCAGCGGGCGATCAGACCGTCGGTATTCTTGCGCACCACCTTGAGGTAGTCGTCGGCAAAGCCGATGGCACCGTAGGCACCGAGCACGAACAGCACCAGCCAGACATAGGGGTTGTCGAGACGGCTCCAGAGCAGCACGGAGATGAAAATGGCCGCAATGATCATCAGGCCGCCCATGGTCGGGGTGCCTTTCTTGCTCAGATGGGACTCGGGACCGTCGTTGCGGATCACCTGGCCGAACTTCATGATCTGCAGACGGCGGATGAGGTGTGGCCCCATCCAGAGCGCCACCACCAGGCCGGTGATGATCGACAGGATGGCGCGAAACGTCAGGTAGGAGAAGACGTTGAAGAAGGTGAAATGCGGGGTGAGCAGTTCCGCCAGCCAGACTAGCATGTGGCTGACTCCTGACGGTCAACGACCATCTTGACGATATCTTCCATGCGGGAGCCGCGGGCGCCCTTGACCAGAATCGAAATTTCTTGATGTGTATTTATCATTTGCGCAAGCACTTCAAACAACGACGCCTTGTTATCGAAATGTCGGCCAACCGCGGCATCTGCGGTATGGCGACTATGTTCTCCTACTGTCAGCACGGCATCCAGACCGCACTCGCGGGCATGACGGCCCACCCGGGCATGTTGCTCGGCAGACTCATCACCCAGTTCCCGCATGTCACCAAACACCAGTACCTTGAAGCCGCCCATGGCGGTCAGGGCATCGATGCCCGCCAGCACGGATTCCACGCTGGCGTTATAGGTATCATCTACCAGTGTCAGACCGCCCCAGCGCTGAACGCAGAAGCGTCCCTTGACCGGCGCCATCTGCTCCAGCCCCGCCTTGACGGAGTCGAGGGATGCACCGAGGGCCAGACAGCCCGCAGCGGCAGCCAGCGCATTGGCCACGTTGTGGCGACCGGGGATCGCCAGGGTCAGTTGCAACTCGCCCTGTGGGGTCACCAGCACAAATTCGGCGCAGCCTTCATTGTTAAGCACCACGTTTCGAGCGTGGTATGGCTGGCTCTGGTCTTCGATGGAGAAGGCGTTATGGATGCCGCGTGCCCGCCACTTCGGCCAGAATTCGTTATCAGCGTTGACGATGGCGCTACCGCCCTCGCTCAGGCCTTCAAAAATTTCGCTCTTGGCGTGGAAAATCCCTTCAAGAGAACCAAACCCCTCCAGATGGGCGGCCGCCACGTTGTTGATGATGGCGGCATCAGGTTTGGCCAGTGACGTGGTCCAGGAAATCTCACCCTTGTGGTTGGCGCCCAGCTCCATCACCGCAAACTTGTGCTGCGGCTCGAGCCGCAGCAGTGTCAGCGGTACACCCACTTCGTTGTTGAAGTTGCCGGCGGTGGCCAGCACCTCGCCTTCGTGACGCAGGATAGCGGTAGCCATCTCCTTGACCGTGGTCTTGCCGCAGCTGCCGGTGATGGCCAGCACTTTGGGATTGATGCGCTCGCGCACCAGCTTGCCAAGGCGGCCCAGCCCCTTGAGGCTGTCGCTGACAACCAGCTGGGGAATGGCCAGTGGCAATTCCCGCTCCACCAGCAGGGCAGAGGCCCCTGCGGCAACGGCCTGATCGCAAAAATCGTGGGCATCGAAGCGCTCACCACGCAGCGCAACAAACAGGGCGCCCTTTCCCAGGGTGCGGGTGTCGGTACTCACAGCCGTGATCTCGCCGTCGCCACCGATCAGACGGGCATCGAGTACCTGCGCCAGCTCGGCAAGCCTGAGGGTCATCATGTGAATGACTCCAATAATGTGTGCAAGGCGACCACGACGGTTTCCCGGTCGCTGTAGTGCCGCTTGTCGGTTCCAATGATCTGATAATCCTCATGACCCTTACCGGCCACCAGGATGATGTCCTGTTTGCTCGCCTGACCGATGGCCAGCGCAATCGCCTTGACCCTGTCGTGCTCCACCTGCACCGCAGCAGGATCGCGAAGACCCGCCACCATGTCGGCCATGATCCGGGCCGGCTCCTCGGTACGGGGATTGTCGTCGGTCAGGATCACGCGATCCGCATACCGTTCAGCCATGGCCGCCATCATGGGGCGCTTGCCGCGATCCCGGTCGCCACCACAACCCACCAGACACCAGAGCTGACCTTTGCAGTGCACTCGCAGGGCCTGCAATGCCTTCTCAAGCGCATCCGGGGTATGGGCGTAATCGACCACGGCGAGCGGCGCATTGCCGCCACCGAAACACTCCATGCGGCCGGTCACCGGCTGCAATTGGGGGGCGGTCGCCAGCAACTCGTTGAAGTCGTAACCGAGCACCAGCATGACGCCCATTGCCGCCAGCACATTGCTGACGTTGAAGCGGCCGAGCAAGGGGGCGGATAATACACCATTCCCCCAACTGGAGTTAATCTGCGCGCGAAAACCTTGCTGGTGAAAATCGAGTTGCTGCGCCGTTAACTGACGGCCAACATGATTTTCAATCGGACCATCAACACTGAAGGCTACTGCAGTCGGGTATTTTTCGAGCCACTTGGCGCCAAGCTCGTCATCCCGGTTGATCACCGCATTCGGTGCATCGACCCGTTGCAGCAACAGCTCCTTGGCCGCGCCATACGCTTCCATGGTGCCGTGATAGTCGAGATGATCCCGGCTCAGGTTGGTGAACACGGCCGCCGCGAAAGGCAACGCCGCCACACGATGCTGTACCAGACCGTGGCTTGAAACCTCCATCGCCACCAGATCCGCCCCCTGCAACTGCAGCTCAGCCAGATTGGCCTGTACCTGCACGGCACTGCCGGTGGTATTTTCCGCTTCGATCAGCTTGCCAAACAAGCCATTGCCTATGGTGCCCATCACGCCAGCCTTGCCACCGAGCAGAGTACGCCAGTTGACAACCAGCAGCGCCGTGGTGCTCTTGCCATTGGTGCCCGTGATGCCGACCAGTTCCAGCCTGTTGGCAGGCTGCTGGTAGAAGTAACCGGCCAGTTCGGAGAGTCTGGCTGGCAGACTGGGAATGCCGATGCAAGGCACGGCCAGCTGAGGCGCGATAAATTCACCATCCTCCTCAAATACAACAGCGGCCGCTCCCTGAGCCACCGCCTGTTCGATAAACCGTCTGCCATCCACCTGATGACCACGAATGGCCACGAAGAGACAACCGGGCCCGACCCGCCGACTGTCCAGCTGGATATCGGTCAGGGCAAGCGCCGGGGCACGGATGCCGAAGGGGCGCAGTAATGCATCAAGTGCGCGGTGCAACATGGGAAGCCTCCGTATGGGCAGGAATGCAGACGCTCACACCGCGAAACAGCATGGAATACGCCCCAGAACAGATGGGATGGAGGGCCAGGTCAAGTGCGCGGTGCAAGGGGGGCCTCCATACGGGCGAGTTTGGCAGGTACTGCAGGCGGTAACGCATCGGGACGAATATTGAAGAGCTGCAGCACCCCGCCCATGGCTTCGGCAAAGGGCGGCGTCGCAACGGCACCACCGTAGTAGGCATCGCCCTTGGGCTCGTTGATCACCACCACCATGACGAAACGGGGGTTGCTGGCCGGGGCAAAACCGGCAAACCAGGCCATGTAATCCTTGCCGTAGCCGCCAGCGACGGCGACCTTGGCGGTACCACTCTTGCCGCCGACCCGGTAACCTGGGATCTGCGCTCTCGGAATGGCATTGCTCACCACGTACTCCAGCGCCTGCAACATGGCGGTGGCGTTGTTGTGGTCGATGACCTGCTCGCCCTTGGGCGGCTCGGTCACCTTGACGATGGAGAGCGGCACTCGCTTGCCCTTGTTGGCCAGGGTGGCGTAGGCGGAAGCCAGCTGCAGCGGAGTGACCCGCAGGCCGTAACCGAACGAAAGGGTGGCCCGCTCGATATCGGACCAGCGACGACGCTGGGGCAGCATGCCGCTACTCTCGCCCATCAGTCCGCTGCCGGTATCCATGCCGAAACCGACCATGCTGAGGGTATTGATCATCTCCTGCGCCGGCATACGCAGCGCGATGCGCGACATACCAATGTTGGAGGAGTAGCGCAGTATGTCGTACAGGTTGGTCGCCTTGTGGATGCTCACATCACGAATCTGCTTGGCCCCGATATACAGCGGCCCGCCCGGGATTGTGTCTTTCCAGCTGGTGACGCCTGCCTGCAGGGCACTCAACAAAATCAAGGGTTTGATGGTCGAACCCGGCTCATAGGTATCGGTCACGACCCGGTTGCGTACCCGGAAACTCTGGTACTGACCGCGGTTATTCGGGTTGTAGGAGGGGGTGTTGACCATGGCGAGCACTTCGCCGGTCTTGATATCCAGCATCACCATGGAGCCGGAGGTTGCCTTGTTCTCGTCAGTGGCCCGCTTGAGAGCGCGGTAGGCCAATGCCTGTACCCGCTGGTCGATACTCAGCTGCAGATCGTTCGCGTTCTTGCCCTCCTTGACAAGGCCAAGCCGTTCGATGACCCGACCCTGCCTGTCCTTGCGCACCCGCATCTCCCCCGGGGTCGCGGTCAGCCACTCGTTGTAGCTGCGCTCTATCCCTTCTATCCCGCTGCCATCTATGTTGGTCACCCCCACCAGATGGGCACTGATCTCACCGGTGGGATAGAAACGACGCGCCTCTGGGCGCAGATAGATGCCACCCAGCTTGAGGCCCTTGATGTACTCCGCCACCGCTGGCGTCACTTGCCGCTGCAGGTAGACGAAGCGCTTGCTCGGGTTGGAGATGCGGTGTTTGAGGGTATTGATGTCGAGCTTGAGCACAGCGGAAAGCGCCAGCCAGGCGCGCTCGTTATGAATAGCGCCGGATTCGTGCACCGTCTTGGGGTCGGCCCAGACGGCCTCCACCGGCACAGATACGGCAAGCTGTTCACCATTGCGATCGGTGATCATGCCGCGCACCGCCTGGGTGGCTGTGGTCCGCAATGAACGCATGTCCCCTTCCTGGCGCAGCCGATCCGGATCTATCACCTGGATCCAGGCCAGCCGCAGGATCAAGCCAGCAAACGCAATGCCGATGAAGAACACCAATGTGCGAAAGCGCCACGGATAGAGTGACGGTGCTTTCGTCTTGGGTGGGGCCTTGGCAGATGCCTTGCGTTTCATGGTTGTGTGATTACCTTCTCGGTGGTCACCAGCGGGCGAGCCATATGCAATTTGTCCATGGCCAGGCTCGCTACGCGAGAGTGCTCGGCCAGCGTCCCCTGCTCCAGCAGGAGGTGACGCCATTCGATGTTGAGCCGATCCTCTTCCGCCATCAGATCGTTCTGCTGGGCGGTCATGCCACGGGTCATGTTGGTCACCAGGATCACAGCAAAGGCGGTGATCAGCACGGCAACGGCCAGCACGACCTGCAGCTTGTGCCGCCAGAGATCGCCGAGGATCTCCCTGGCCAGATGAACACGCACCTCGCTCATGACTTACTCCGCCAGTCGCTGGGCGACCCGCAGCACAGAGCTGCGCGATCGGCTGTTTTCGGTGACTTCATGCTCGGAAGGTTTGAGCGCCTTGCCAACCGCCTTCAATTTGCGGCCACCGGCCAGCTGGGCCTCGGTCAACGGAATGCCGCGCGGCACCTCGGGGCCTTTCTCGTGCTTGCGGATGAAGTGCTTCACCAGCCTGTCTTCCAGCGAGTGGAAGCTGATGACGGAAAGACGCCCCTCGGGAGCGAGCGCCTGCAGGGCACCGTCCAGCGCGGTCTCGATCTCGTCCAGCTCGCTGTTGATATAGATGCGGATGGCCTGGAAGCTGCGGGTGGCGGCGTGTTTGCCCTTCTCCTTGCTCGGATTGACCCTGGCAATCATCTCCGCCAACTGGCGGGTTCGCACATAAGGCTCGGTGACCCGATCATGGACGATGGCGCGGGCTATTTTCTTGGCAAAACGCTCCTCGCCGAAGGTCTTCAATACCCAGGCAATGTCATCCACATCGGCGCGAGCCAGCCACTGTGCGGCACTCTGGCCCGAGGTGGGGTCCATCCGCATGTCGAGCGGGCCGTCTTTCATGAAACTGAAACCACGCTCGGCATCGTCCAGCTGGGGGGAGGAAACACCCAAATCCAGCAGAAAGCCGTCTACCTTGCCCAGCAGATCGCGCTCGGCCAGATAGGTGGTAATGCCGGAGAAGGGGCCGTGCACGATTTCGAAACGGGGATCCTGGATCTTGGCAGCCTCGGCAATGGCCTGGGGATCCCGGTCAATGGCGATCAGCCGGCCGTTCGGGCCCAGGTGCTGGAGAATGAGACGAGAGTGACCACCCCGGCCAAAAGTACCGTCGACGTAGATGCCGTCCGGCTTGATGGCCAGCCCTTCAACGGCTTCGTGCAACAGCACTGTGATGTGTTCAGCGGCTTGGGTCATTTATAAAGAAAAATCCTGTAGTCGTGGCGAGCTTGCCCAGTCGTCCTCGGGCAGGCCCTGAATGTCATCATTGACCTGTTGTTGCCAGCGGGCTTCATCCCACAGCTCAAACTTGTTGAGCTGGCCCACCAGCATGATCTTCTTGTCCAGCCCTGCGTGGTTACGCAGTGGCTGGCTCAACAGCAGACGGCCATTGCCATCCAGCTCGCATTCGGTCGCATGGCCGAGCAACAACCGCTGCAAGCGGCGCTCTACGGGGTTCATGCTGGAGAGCATCTTGAGCTTGCGCTCTATCTCTTCCCATTCGTTCAGGGGGTAAAGCAGCAAGCAGGGATGAGCAATATCTATGGTGCAGACCAGCTGGCCCTCGCTTTCGTCGCGCAGCCAATCACGGTACTTGGTCGGAATTGCCAATCGCCCTTTGCTGTCCAGGCTGATGGCGTGAGCACCACGCAACAAATTGCAGTCCCTGAAAATGAGTTAAGGGGGGCAAATCGCCCGATAAAAACCACTTTGATCCACTTTTCCCCACCTTGAAGTTTAAGGACGTGCTGAGGGCTTTTCAAGCGAGGATATCGGGCATAGGGAACATATTGACGCAGTGATTGGGCAGCGCTGATTAAATGAGTTGATTTTCCACGAGTTATTTGAGTTAACGGCAATCTGATTAATTGAAATCAACTAAAAAATAAACAAAGAGGACAAAAAAGATACATTGGAGGCATCCCTCGTTTCTTGGTACTCGATCAGCACCTAAATCATATGTAAAAAAATAATAAACATTTGATTTTAAATATAAAACATCAAAAAAAACACTCAACAGAAAACATCACAGCCCAAACGGTGACAATATTTTTCCAGATAATAAAAAAAGAGCCTCACGATAAATCGCAAGGCTCTTCAGGAAGAGGTCGGAGTCGGCCTGTAAGCCGGGTTCTGTTCCGGGTTGCCCCGGTAGCAATCATTCCTCTAGGCCAGCAATCGCTCACTGGCTCAAGCAACCTACCCGCCCCCAACGCGGGCCGCGCCAATAGGGGCCTATTTGGTCTTGCTTCGGGTGGAGTTTACCGTGCCACGAACTGTTGCCAGTCGCGCGGTGCGCTCTTACCGCACCCTTTCACCCTTACCTGATCCCTTGCGGGCCATCGGCGGTTTGCTCTCTGTTGCACTGGTCGTGGGCTCGCGCCCCCCAGGCGTTACCTGGCACCCTGCCCTATGAAGCCCGGACTTTCCTCCCCTTCGCCCGTCTGTCCCGAAGGACACAACGACGAAGCAGCGATTGCCCAGCCGACTCCGGGCGCGGATTATAGCCTTGTCCGCCGGCCCGGGTAAACCTGCAATTGGCCTTTCCCCGGATTAATAGTGATCGAGACCGTATTTGTAGAGGGCATTCTTCTTGACGCCATGGATCTCTGCAGTCAGGGCTGCCGCTTTTTTCAGCGGCAATTCGGCGACCAGCAGCCCCAGTGTGCGGATAGCCTCGGCGGGCAGCTCTTCATCCACCTTGCTGGCACCGGCGACCACCAGCACGATCTCGCCACGGCAGCGGTTATCGTCTTGGCCGAGCCAAGTCAGCATCTCGGAGGCTGGCAGACCATGGATGGACTCGAAGGTCTTGGTCAGCTCGCGGCATACCACCACCTGACGCTCCCCCAGAATGCGAGCGATCGCTTCCACCGTATCCTGCACCCGGCGCGGGGATTCATAGAACACCAGCGAACGGGTGTCTTCGATTACCGCCTGTAACCGATCATCACGCCCCTTGGTCTTCGCGGGCAAGAACCCTTCGAAGGCGAAGCGGTCGGTCGGCAGGCCAGCGGCGCTCAACGCCGTGATGGCGGCACAGGGACCGGGCAGCGGCACAACCTTGACCCCGGCCTCACGACAGCGGGTGACCAAGTGGTAACCGGGGTCGCTGATGAGCGGGGTGCCCGCATCCGAGACCAGGGCGACATTCTTGCCCTCCTTGATCCTGCCGATCAGCACATCGGCTTTCTGCTGCTCGTTGTGATCGTGCAGCGCGAAGGTCGGCACCGAGATTTGGTAATGGCTGAGCAGGATACCGGTATGACGCGTATCCTCGGCAGCCACCAGATCGACACTGCGTAAAATGTCCAATGCACGCTGGGTGATGTCCGCCAGATTACCGATCGGAGTGGGGACTATATACAGGGTTGGGATGTCACTCATGGGATCTCCGAGTGTCCCGACAATTGTGTCGCCATATTGGCCCGTTTACACTATGGAGAACTTCAACACTGGTCGGGGAATGAACTTGAACCGGGTTACAAAGCAGCTAAGTGTATCACGACTCTTCGGCATCCTACTCGCGGCAGTACTGCTCGCCGCCTGTGCGTCGGAGCCCAACCAACCTTCCGTGCAACCAGGCATGCCGTCTGCGTTCTCCAATCTGACCAAGAATGCCCAGTGGTATCTGGAGCAGGTGGACCAAGCCAAACCGGCCGACGCCTTCACCTGGCAGGTGATGGCGGCGCGCAGCTATCTGGCACTCGGCCAGGCCAAACCGGCCTCGGCCCTGTACCAGCAACTGCAGAAGCAGGCCCAGAGCGCGGAGCAGAAGGCGCAGCTGCAACTGCTGCAGGCACATCTGTTGCTCGCCCAGGGCAACGCCAACCAGGCGCTGATCCTGCTGGAGGGCAAGCCGGAGGTAGCGCTGGATGCCGATACCCAGAAGGATTGGTATCGCCAGCGGGTAGTACTGCAACTGGACATCAACAACAAGTTTGGAGCCGCCAAATCGCTGATCCTGCTGGAGCCCTATCTGGCCCAGAATGAGCTGGCGACCAACCATCAGCAGATCTGGTCACTGCTGAAAAGCATGACCCCGTCCACCCTGCAGGCGCTGGAAGAAGCCCCCGCCCCCGATGTGACCACTGGCTGGCTGCGACTGGCAGCACTGGTGAACGAGTTCGGTGCCCAGCCCAATCAGATGGCCCGCCAGCTGGCGGGCTGGAAGCAAGCCTTCCCGCACCACCCGGCCCAGAAAGACATGCCGGCGGGTCTGGGTGATCTGGCAACCAGCAACCTCAATACACTGCAACAGATCGCCGTGTTCCTGCCGCTCTCCGGTAACCTGGAGCCTCAAGGCGCCGCCATTCGCAACGGCATGTTGATGTCTTACAAGGAGAATCAGGGCCAATTCACCCTGAACTTCTACGACACCCAGTCCAAGACGATGGGCGAGCTCTACAAGCAGGCCATTCAGGAAGGGGCCGACATGATCATAGGCCCGCTGCTCAAGGACAGGGTCGAGGAGCTGCTCAAGTCCAATCCGACCGTCCCCGTGCTGGCGCTCAACGAGCTGGACCAGCCGATCGTCAACGACAACACCTTCTACTTTTCCCTCTCGGCTGCCGCCGATGCGGCCCAGGCCGCGCAATATCTCTACGGTCAGGGTTATCGCAAGCCGTTGCTGATCGCCGCCCAGGGGCGGATCGGCTACAGCAGCATCAAGGCGTTTGAGCAGGCATGGGCCGCCGTGAGTCAGGACCCGCCGGTCGTGGCCACCTTCGGTGCCCGCAACGAGGTGCAGGGGATGGTCAAAAATGCCCTGAGCGGCCGCTCGACCGCCCGGGCAGGGGAAGTGGTGCAACTCTCAGCTGCAGCCCCGCGCAGCATAGATGTGGTCTATGTGGTCGCCAACAGCCTGGAGACCCGGATGATCAAGCCCTATGTGGACATCTCGGTCAATCCCATGGGCAGTCTGCCCATCTACAGCAGCTCACGTGGCTACGACAGCGCCACAACAGAGGTTGCCTCCGAGCTCAATAGCATGCATATCTCCGACATGCCACTGCTGCTGGGTGGCTACGAGAAGCAACGGGAGCAAATTGCCCTGCTCTGGCCACAGACCCAGGGTGACCTGCTACGCCTCTTCGCGCTCGGTTACGATGCCGTCAGCCTGGCGGAAAACCTGCAGCAGATGCGCAAGGTCAATGCCATGCAGCAGCCTGGCATGAGCGGCCAGCTGAGCGTGGACGCCAGTGGCAACATAGTGCGGGTACTGGACTGGGCCACCTACCAGAACGGCAAGCTGGTCAGTGACAGTGCCATGCCCCAGCTAGAGGGAGCCTCCGATGAAGGGTCTATTGGCACGGATGAGCCAACAGTGGCAGAACCTGTTCCCGTCACCGACGAGCAAGGGACCGCACTTTGAGCAGGTAGCGGAACGCTGGTTGCAGGCCCGAGGTCTGCAACCGGTGACCCGCAACTACCGCTGTCGGGGGGGCGAAATCGATCTCATCATGCGCCAGGGGGAAACCCTGGTGTTTGTTGAGGTCCGCTACCGCGCCAACACCAGCCATGGTGGAGCAGCCAGCTCAGTCACCCGGCGCAAGCAGCACAAGATCGTGCTGGCAGCGCGCCACTATTTCAAGCAACATGCCATCAACGAGGCCAGCCAGGCCTGCCGATTCGATGTGATTGCGTTCGAGGGAGACCAGCCAGACTGGATCCAGAACGCATTTTAAGAGGACCCTATGACTGACCGCATCAAAGAGAACTACACCGAAAGCATCCAGACCAAGATTGCCGCCGCCGAGGCGCTGCCGGACGCTATCCATACTGCGGCCCAGATGCTGACCATCTGTCTGCTCAATGGCCACAAGGTGATGGCGTGCGGTAATGGTCCTTCTGCGGCACTGGCCCAGCTGTTTATCTCGGAGCTGGTCAACTGCTACGAGACAGAGCGCCCCTCCCTGCCCGGCATGGCACTGACCCCCGACATGGCCACCATCAGCGCCATCGCCACCGACCATGGCTTCGAGGAAGTCTATGCCAAGCAGATCCGGGCTCTGGGTCAACCCGGCGACATCCTGGTGGTCATCACCACCACGGGTAACAGCCGCAGCCTGATCAAGGCAGCCGAAGCCGCGCTCTCCCGCGACATGACGATAGTCGTGCTGGGTGGCGGTGACGGCGGCGAGATCGCCGGCTTGCTCGGCCCCAACGATGTGGAGATCCGGGTGCCATCCGCCCGTCGCCCCCGCATTCTGGAAGTAAACCTGTTGACCCTGCACTGCCTGTGTGACCTCATCGACCAGACTCTTTTCCCGCAACAGGAAGATTGAAACCATGAAGAAGCAAACTCTCCTGCTCGGCCTGCTGGCCGGCACCCTGCTGCTGCAAGGCTGTGCGGCCGTGGTGGTGGGCGGTGCCGCCGGTACTGCCAAGGCTTCCGGCGATCGCCGCACCCTGGGGGCCCAGTGGAGCGATCAGGCCATAGAGCTGAAAGCGGCCAACCTGCTGGCCGACAACAAGCCGCTGAGCGCGGCCAGCAAGATCAGCGTCTACAGCAACAACGGCCGTGTGCTGCTGGTCGGTCAGACACCTTCTGACGCTTACAAACTCGAAGCAGGCAAGATAGTGGCCCGCATCGACGGTGTACGCCACGTCTACAACGAACTGCGCCTCGGCCAGCCGGTCAGCATAGGGGTTCGCAGCAATGACTCCTGGATCACCTCCAAAGTCCGTGCAGACATGCTGGGAGCCAAGAACTTCGACAGCGCCAAGGTCAAGGTGGTCACCGAGAATGGCGAGGTGTTCCTGATTGGCCTGGTCACTCGTCAGGAAGGGGATCGAGCCGTTGAGATAGCCCGCCACGTCAGCGGCGTGAAGCGCGTTATCAAGGCTTTCGAGTTCGCCCAGAACTGAGCGACGAGCAAACCGCTATAAAAAAACGCAGCCAACTGGCTGCGTTTTTATTTGATGACTTTCAGCGTCGGACGACCAGTCGGACGCGGTGGTTCCGGCTCAGGCTCCGCCGGTGCTTCGGCCTGCTCCAGCCAAAGGTCGTAACCCGGCTCGGGCGGGAACAGGGTACCCACGCCATTTTCCCGGGCATGAATGGCCAGCACGGCCGCCATCGGGATATAAACCTGCTGGGAGACACCACCGAAACGGGCGCTGAAACTGATGGCTTCATTGTCCATGTGGAACTGCCCCACCGCACGCGGCGCTATGTTCAACACAATTTGTCCATCCTGGACAAACTGCATCGGCACCATCACATGAGGGATATTGACGTTGACCACCAGATGCGGGGTCAGCTCGTTATCCAGTAACCAGTCAAAGAACGCCCGTAACAGATACGGGCGACTGGGTGTCATTGTCGGTTCCATGCTCATACGCCAGCACGGATCTCGCGCTCGGCTTCAGTCAGGGAAGCCTGGAAGGATTCACGCTCGAACAGACGAACCATGTAGGCCTTCAGCTCCTTGGCTCCACGGCCGGCGAAGTCAATGCCGAGACTCGGCAGACGCCACAGCAGCGGGGCCATATAGCAGTCGACCAGACCGAACTCTTCGCTCATGAAATAGGGCATTTCACCGAAGATGGGCGCAATGGCCAGCAGGTTGTCTCGCAGCTCGGCGCGTGCCGCATCCACGTCAGTACCCGCCATGATCTTGTCAGCCAGGGAGTACCAGTCCAGCTCGATGCGATGCATCATCAAACGGCTGTTACCACGGGCTACCGGGTAAACGGGCATCAGGGGCGGGTGCGGGAAGCGCTCGTCCAGATACTCCATGATGATGCGTGAGGTGTACAGTGCCAGCTCACGATCGACCAGAGTCGGTACTGTGTTGTACGGGTTCAGCTCGGCCAGCTCATCCGGCAGGTTGCTTGGGTCAACCTGGCAAATATCTACGCTAACACCCTTCTCCGCCAGGACAATGCGCACCTGATGGCTGAACATATCGTTGGCACCGGAAAACAGCGTCATTACCGAACGCTTATTGGCAGCTACAGCCATTGAACCCTCCCGTCATTAAAAAGCAGAAACGGCAATGAAGCATCTTGGTCTTCATTGCCGTGCATTATATTACCCGGATCTGGTCGCTTAGTGAACGTCGCGCCAGAATTCCTTCTTCAACAGCACAGTGAAGATGAAGAAGATCACGATGAATCCGAGTACCCAGAAGCCCATGCGTTCGCGCTCCTGTTGTACCGGTTCAGCCGAGTAGACCAAGAAGTTTACCAGATCCAGTACCATCTGATCATACTCTTCGTTATTCATTTCACCGTTTCCGTCAGATTTGACACTGACAACCTGCTGGGTTTCCACCCCATCGACCATATGAGTGGCAAACTCGGCACGCGGCGTGCCTTGCAGCGGCTCCAGTACGTGGGGCATACCCACCGACGGGAACACCACGTTGTTCACACCAAACGGACGAGTCTCGTCCACGTAGAAGGAGCGCAGATAGGTGTAGATCCAGTCTGCACCTCGCACCCGCGCCACCAGTGTCAGATCGGGGGGAGGCGCACCAAACCACTTGGCCGCATCCTGCTCTGAAACCGAGTTTTCCATCAGATCACCGATCTTGGCACCGTTGACGATCAGGTTGGCAGCCATCAGGTCTTCCGGAATGCCTATATCTGCCGCAACCCGGTTGTAACGCTGGTACTGGGTGCTATGGCAGCCAAAGCAGTAGTTCATGAAGGTGGTGGCACCACGCTGCAGGGACGCCTTGTCGTTCAAGTCATAGTTGGCCTTGTCCAGCTGCACGGCACCGGTATTGGCAAACACCAGCGCTGGCAGCAGGGTCAGCACTGCAAAAATTATTCTTTTCATTTAAATGTCACCCTCTCCGGCAGCGGCTTGGTGCGTTCGTTCTTGCTGTAGAAGAACAGCAGGACGAAGAACCCGAAATAACCCAGGGTACAGATCTGGGCAATCAGCGTCAGGGTCGGGGTCGATGGCAACACGCCGAGGACACCGAGAATGACGAAGCAGACCACGAACTGGGCGATGTTCAGCCTGTGCAGAGTGCTGCGATAACGCACTGAGCGCACCTTGCAGCGATCCAGCCAGGGCAGCAGGAACAGCACTAGGATAGAGAGACCCATCATGATGACGCCCAGCAGCTTGTCCGGCACCGCACGCAAAATGGCGTAGAAGGGTGTGAAGTACCACACGGGGGCAATGTGCGCCGGGGTTTTCAGGCCGTTGGCCACTTCAAAGTTCGGCTTTTCGAGGAAATAGCCCCACATGTCCGGCTTGAAGAAGATGACGGCGCAGAACAGGAACAGGAAGCCTGCCACCCCGATCATGTCCTTCACGGTAAAGTAAGGGTGGAATGCCACCGCATCCAGCGGCCAGCCTTTCTCGTCCTTGTGCTTCTTGATGTCGATGCCGTCCGGGTTGTTGGAGCCCACCTCGTGCAGCGCCAGAATGTGCATGACCACCAGCATCACAAGCACCAGCGGCAGTGCGATGACATGCAGGGCGAAGAAGCGGTTAAGGGTCGCACCCGAGATGACATAATCACCACGGATCCACAGGGTCAGATCGTCGCCAATCACCGGGATGGCGCCAAACAGTGAGATGATAACCTGGGCCCCCCAGAATGACATCTGACCCCAGGGCAGCAAATAGCCCATGAACGCTTCGGCCATCAGGCAGAGGAAGATCAGCATGCCGAAGATCCACAGCAGCTCGCGCGGCTTCTGGTAGGAGCCGTAGATCATGCCGCGGAACATGTGCAAATACACCACCACAAAGAACGCAGACGCGCCTGTGGAGTGCATGTAGCGCAACAACCAGCCATAGTCCACATCCCGCATGATGTACTCTACGGAGGCAAAGGCGCCTTCTGCAGAGGGGTTGTAGTTCATGGTTAGCCAGATGCCGGTGATAATCTGGTTGACCAGCACCAGCATGGCCAGCGAGCCGAAGATGTACCAGAAGTTCAGGTTCTTTGGCGCCGGGTACTTGGCCATATGGTCGTTGTACATGGCAGTGAGCGGGAAGCGATCGTCGATCCAGCCCATCAGTTTGGCAAACATGGTCAAGCCTCCTTGCCGTCGGCACCGACCAGGATGGTGGTGTCGCTAAGATATTGGTACGGCGGAATGACCAGGTTCAAAGGTGCAGGCACCCCCTGGAACACTCGACCAGCCATGTCGAACTTGGAGCCATGGCACGGGCAGAAGAATCCGGAGGTCACGCCCTGAACCTGTTCACCGAAGCTGTCCGGCAGATAGGAGGGAGAGCATCCCAGATGGGTGCAAATACCGACGGCAACGAAGATTTCCGGCTTGATGGACCTGTGCTCGTTGTGGGCATAGTCGGGCTGCTGGGGTTCGTCGGAGGCTGGGTCGCGCAACTTGTCATTATGAGCAGCCAAGGCATCCAGCGTCTGCTCGGTACGTTTTACCACCCAGACCGGTTTGCCTCGCCACTCAACGCGAATGAGCTGACCTGGTTCCAACTTACTGATATCCACTTCTACCGGAGCACCCGCCGCTTTGGCTTTGGCACTCGGGTTCCATGACTTTATAAACGGCACTGCGGTAAAAGCAGCTCCTACCCCACCAACGGCGACCGTTGACCAGGTAAGAAATCTGCGGCGACCGGTATCAACTGGCGCATTGCTCATCCAAAAACTCTCCCATGTGGACTCCGCACATTCTTATTGTGTCCCTGTTCCCCTTTCTTCCGTGACAACAGCGGCGGAAGCGGAGTTACAATTGTCACAGAAAAACCGAGGGAATTTTAAAGAAAAGATAACAACTTGACAAGAAAGAGAAGCGAAGGGCAAAAACAATAAATACACAAATATTTGTCTTTTGTGACGTGGTGTTAGCATTGGCGTAAATAATATTACCAATAAAAAAAGCCTGGCACATGGCCAGGCTTTTTTGACACTCGTGAGAGTGCGTACCAAAAGCGAATTAACGCTTGGAGTACTGCGGACGCTTACGAGCTTTGTGCAGACCGACTTTCTTACGCTCAACCTTACGGGCATCGCGAGTAACAAAGCCTGCTTTACGCAGTTCGGCACGCAGGGTCTCATCGTACTGCATCAGAGCACGAGTGATACCGTGGCGGATTGCACCAGCTTGACCGGAGATGCCGCCACCGTTAACGGTGATGTACAGATCCAGTTTTTCGGTCATCTCAACCAGTTCCAGCGGCTGACGAACTACCATGCGGGCAGTCGGACGGCCGAAGTACTGCTCCAGGGAGCGTTGGTTGATGATGATTTTACCGCTACCCGCTTTGATAAACACGCGAGCAGTGGAGCTTTTGCGACGGCCGGTACCGTAGTATTGATTTTCTGCCATGTTGCCAGTTCCCGATTAGATATCCAGTACTTGAGGTTGCTGAGCAGCATGAGCATGCTCGGCGCCTGCGTAAACTTTCAGTTTACGGAACATGGCACGGCCCAGAGGACCCTTCGGCAGCATACCTTTGACAGCAGCTTCGATTACCATTTCCGGTTTACGCTTGATCAGCTTGTCGAAGCTGATTGACTTGATACCACCCGGGAAACCGGAGTGAGCATGGTACATTTTGTCGGTAAATTTCTTACCGGTTACGTGTACCTTCTCAGCATTTACAACGATGATGTAATCACCGGTGTCAACGTGCGGAGTGTACTCAGCTTTGTGCTTACCACGCAGACGAGAAGCGATCTCGGTTGCGATACGACCCAGAGTTTTACCTTCTGCGTCCACAATGTACCAGTCACGTTTTACGGTTTCTGGCTTGGCAACGAAAGTTTTCATTAAGTTAAACCCAATTACCTGTTACAGACCCAATTGCTTATGGGGGCTCTCCCACAAACAACAAACGATGGCCTACCTGTACCCCTTCGAATACAAGTAAAGCTTAAAGTGTTGCTGCCTTATCGACAGCTGTAACGTGGGCCGGGCGATTATAAGTGAAGTTGCCTTAAATATCACCTGCTAATTTCACTGCCATGAAGCTAGCAAATGTCGCCCGGCCCTACCTGCCGCAGATGCCCATCCGACTGGCAGGCGCGGTATTGTGACTAAGGAAGGTGCACTCTGGCAAGGTATTCGTGCGATTGCATTTCCTGAAGCCGTGAAAGACAACGTTTGAATTCGAAATTCAGCAGCCCGTCCCCGTAGAGTTCTGTCATGGAGACAGCCGCCGACATAATGAGTTTGACGTGCCGCTCATAGAACTCATCCACCATGGCGATGAAGCGGCGAGCCGCGTCATCCGTGCCCGCCCCCATGGGCTGCACATTGGCCAGCAACACGGTGTGAAACAGTCGTGCCAGTTCTATGTAGTCGCCCTGCGAGCGCGGAGTGCAGCAAAGTTGCTCGAACTCCATGTAGAGCACCCCTTCTCCCATCCCCAGCGACGTCAATTGACGATGGTTGATCTCGACACTGCCCGCCCGAGCCTCTTCCAACCCTGTTAACTGTTGAAAATAACGATCAAGATTCGCTTTTGCCTGCTGATCCAACGGAGAGTGATAAATCTCAGCCTGCTCCAGAGTACGCAAGCGATAGTCGATCCCGCCATCCACGTTAAGTATCTCGCAATGACGCTCGATCAATGCGATGGCTGGCAGAAAACGGGCGCGCTGCAGGCCATTTCGATAAAGATCCTGTGGTGGTATGTTCGAGGTGGCCACCAGTACCACACCGTGCCCGAACAACTCCTGGAACAAGGTCCCCAGCAGCATGGCATCCGTGATGTCGGAGACAAAGAACTCATCGAAACAGATGACGTCTATCTCGCTGGCCAGCTTGCTGGCGATGAGCTTGAGCGGATCGGCCTGACCGGTCAGCCCCTTGAGTTCGTCGTGTACCCTGTGCATGAAACGGTGGAAGTGGATACGCAGTTTTCCCGTCCCCGGCAGGCTTTCGAAAAAAGTATCCATCAACCAGGTCTTGCCTCTGCCCACTCCACCCCACATATATAACCCGAGGACAGGTTCCTGGGCCTTGGGCTTTTGCAACCAGCCCAACAGGCCGCGGGATCTGGTCGGAGTCGGGCTTTGGCACAAATCCTGATAGAGTCGCTCCAGGCGGGTCACGGCCATCGCCTGGGCCGGGTCGGCCACAAAGCCGGGGCGCTGCAAATCCTGCTGATATTTTTGCTGCGGGGTCATCCTGTCAACCGCCTCCAAGTCCCTGAACAGAGGACAAAATGGTATCACGCTCTCGGGGTGCACGGTATAGTGCCATCAAGGCGTAGCGGCCACCCAGGCCGCATCAACACACACTGATTTAGCTGTAATAAGGAGCATCTATGAGTCTGTTAAATGGGATCCTGCTGGCTGTCGCCGCCTTGATTATCGGCATCATCATCGGTCGTTTCACGGTGCGCAGCCGGGATGCAGGACGTCTGGAACAAGAGCTGAAAAAAGCACACTCGGAGCTGGAAAACTACCAGGGCCAGATCAATACCCACTTTGCCGACAGCGCCGCCCTGATGGAGCAACTGGCCGAGCAGTATCAGACCCTCTATCGCCACATGGCAGAACAGAGCAAATTCCTGGCCAAGGCACAGGAGCCGCGATTCCGCGAAGCGCTGCTCGACGATAACGCAGATACCCAGGTCAACGAAGAACCCGGTATCCCGCCCCGTGACTATGCTGGCGCGTCCGGTTTGCTCAAGCAGTCCAGCTAGTTCTTTGCGGAACTAACTGCGCTGTATCGTGGTCAGACCTTGACGATTGCATTGCAACTTTTTCTGGGAGCCGTTTTTCATATGCGTAAACCTCTTTCTGTGTTCAGTGTGTTAGCCCTCAGTGTCGGTATCGCTATGTCAGCGACCCCGGTGCAGGCTGCGCTGCCCTCTTTGCTGGCGAACAACCAGGAGATGCCGAGCCTGGCGCCGGTTCTCGAACAGGTCACGCCAGCTGTGGTCAATATCTCGGTCTCTGGCAAAAAAATCACCCGCCAGCGTCTGCCGGAACAATTCCGCTTCTTCTTCGGCCCCAACATGCCTGGTGAGCAGGTGAGCGAGCGGCCCTTCCAGGCGCTGGGCTCAGGCGTCATCATAGATGCCAAGAAGGGCTACGTGATCACCAACGCCCACGTCGTGCACGAGGCGGACGAGATCAAGGTCAACCTGAAAGATGGTCGTGAATACGCGGCCAAGAAGATAGGTGAAGACAGGCAGTCCGACATCGCGCTGCTGCAAATCAAGGCTGAGGATCTGGTCCAGATCAAATTTGCCGATTCGGACGAATTGCGAGTCGGCGACTATGCACTGGCCATAGGCAACCCGTTTGGCCTGGGCCAGACAGTCACCTCCGGCATCGTCAGCGCCCTGGGCAGAAGCGGCCTCAACATCGAAAATCTGGAGAACTTCATCCAGACCGATGCAGCCATCAACTCCGGTAACTCGGGTGGCGCCCTGCTCAACCTGCGCGGTGAGCTGATCGGCATCAATACCGCCATCCTGGGCCCGAACGGTGGCAACATCGGCATCGGCTTCGCCATCCCCTCTAACATGGTGCGGGATCTGTCCGAACAGATCGTCAAGTTCGGTGAAGTACGCCGTGGCCAGCTGGGGATTACGGGTACCGAGCTGACCTCAGAGATCGCCAAGACCTTCGGCTACAACAAGAAGGATGGCGCCTTCGTCAACCAGGTCATGCCCGGCTCTGCCGCCGCCAAGGCAGGCATCAAGGCTGGCGACATCATCATCAGCATAGATGGCAAAGCCATCCGCTCGTTCGGTGAGTTGCGCGCCAAGATAGCTACCATGGGGGCCGACAAGCAGGTTTCCCTGGGCCTCATCCGTGATGGCAAGGAACAGACCGTCAAGGTCATCCTGAAGAAAGCAGATGACAGCGAGATCCTCGCCAGCGCGCTGCACCCGGCCCTGGAAGGCGCCAAGCTCAGCACCACGACCGAACCAGTCACCGGCGTGGCTGTCTCTGATATCGATCCGCGTTCTCCTGCTGCCGCCTCCGGCCTGCAGAAGGGCGACATCATCATCGGGGTCAACCGCCTGCACATCAACTCGCTGGAGGAGCTGACCAAGGCGCTCAAGAACAAGCCCGAGGTACTGGCACTGAACATACAGCGCGGGGAGTCCTCCCTCTATCTGGTTTTACGTTAACGCCCTCACACCCGCGGCCGTCGCCGCGGGTGATTTTTATCCACCGATAGTGTTATTCTCTGCGCGCTGCATGTACGGATGAGAATGACATGAAAATCCCACCTTTGATCAGTTACTTGGGCAAGTCTATCGGCTTCGGTTTAACCGTGGCGGCTCTCCTGTTGCTGATGTTTCCCGATTTCCGTGGCGGTGCCCAGCTGCCTGGCCTCATCACCAATGCCCGCGATCTGAGCTTCTCCTATGCGGCACACCGGGCCGGCCCTGCCGTCGTCAACATTTATACCCGCAGCTTCGCCCGCAATCAGGGCAACCAGGCCGAACTCAGGCCTCAGGGGCTGGGTTCGGGCGTCATCATGAACCCGCGTGGCCATGTGCTGACCAACTACCATGTCATCGCCGATGCGGACCAGATAATAGTCGCGCTGCAGGATGGCCGCGTGTTCAGTGCCGAGCTGGTCGGTACCGATCAGCTGACCGATCTGGCGGTGCTCTACATAGAGTCGGATAACCTGCCGGTGATCCCGCAGGATCCCGATCGGCTGCCAGATGTGGGGGATGTCGTGCTCGCCATCGGCAACCCCTACAACGTCGGCCAGACCATCACTCAAGGCATTATCAGTGCCACCGGCCGGATCGGTCTCTCCAGCATGGGGCCGGACAGCAACGGGCGGCAGGATCTGTTGCAGACCGATGCCGCCATCAACGAGGGCAACTCAGGTGGCGCCCTGGTCAACGGCCGTGGCGATCTGGTCGGCATCAACACGGCCGCCTATCACCTCAATAGCAATCAGGAGAGCTATGGCATCAGCTTCGCCATCCCCTACAAGCTGGCCAAGCGGATCATGGACGAGCTGATCGCCAATGGCCGGGTCATCCGCGGCTACCTCGGCATCTCCAGCGTCGAGATCAACCCCATAGTGGCACGCATGATGAACTTGGGCGATCTGCGTGGCCTGGTGATCGAGAACCTGGATCCCAATGGCCCGGCGGCCAGGGGGGGGCTGGCACGGGGAGATGTGCTGCTCAAGATCAACGGGGAAGCCATCAGTGGCGTGCGCTCTGCCATGGACAAGATCGTAGAGAGCCGCCCCGGCACCAAGCTCACTATCTCGGTGTTTCGCGATGGCAAGCCACTGGAGCTGCAGGTCACCATAGAAGAAGACCTGCGCTACCAGCAAAGACAACAGAACAAGAACAAGGACAATGCCAACGCGAGTGCCGCTGCCGCCAGCTGACGCTCAGTGCTCTCCATTACAAGGGCGGGATACCGCCCTTTGTCATCTCTGCGCCCCTTCTTTTCCTTATCATCCGTGAGGCGACTCACAGTTTCCGCCAAGCCTTATCGGGTCAGTCCCGCGGGCCAAGTGTGCCTTTGATCACACTAAGTTGGCCCCGATAGCAGCCCTCCGCCCCCACCAACGCACAAAAATCACCGTTTTCAGCCCAAGCGCACGGGAATTTCCGCTTCGAATCGGAAAAACGCTGCCTCCTCTGCACGCCCCTGCGGGCTTAGGGTAACGCCATCCCTTCTGCCAGCCTTGGAGAGCAGACATTGCAAACAGAGACCCACGACCAGACCCTGACCCCGAACAGCCCGGCGTTGCTGCGCAAGACCGACCTGGTCCTGGCACGCATCCATCCCCTGCTGGCCGAACAGGGCATCATCCCCAACGAGGTGCAACGGCAGATGCTGGCCTCCCATGTCAAGGCCATGGTGTGGCGCTCCCATAGCGGCGAATCCTTGCCAGAGGTCGACCTCAGCCTGTTCGAGGAGATCTCCCCCCTTTCCCTGCGGCTGGCCGAACAGGTCGTCGCCTGGCTGGACAAGCTGGCCTATGAAGAGGCTCACCTCTTGTCCGTCCATTTCGAAGTCGCCAAAGAAAACGAACTCAGCTCACTCAAAGGAGATATCTAAATGTCAGCCATCAAACTCGTGATTGGAGATCGTCTCGGCAAGGGCCAGAAAGTGGGTGCAGGGGCAGAAACCGCCGGTGCCAGCGTGACCGTGATCCCTGGTATGGCCGCCGACATGAAGCTCGGTGATGTGATGAACAAGGAGCAGGCGGATCTCGGCATCTCCTTCTGCGGCAGCGGTGGCGCCGGTGCCATCACGGCCCAGACCAAATACGGCTACAAGTGCCGCTATGGCATGCGCTCCGTCGAGGAGGGTGTCACCGCCATCAATGACGGCTGCGTGGTGCTGGGCTTCGGCTTCATGGACAAGGAAGAGCTGGGCCAGAAGCTGGTCGAAGCCTTCGCCAAGAAGCACGGACGCGTCTGATGAAAGAGAACTTCACCACCCAGGTCATCGTCAACGGCAAGGGGACGACCCGCCAACAGGCGTTCGCCGCCGCCCTCAGTCAGGTGCAACCAACCCTGCTCAAGGACAACCCGCGCGTGATGCTACGGATCGAACCGGTCGAGGTGCAGGTGCTCAAGGCTGAAGAGTCGGTCCGGGTGGAGAAGTTCCTGTTCTTCTTTCTGCCACGCCAGCGCCGCGAGTTTCGCGTCCAGCTCGAGATCACGGTCAAGGTCACCAGCCTGGACGCCGAACAAGTCACGTTCACCCGGGTGTGACGCCACCCGCTGGCACCACCTCACAAGAAGGATACCCTGGATGTTTCTAATCATATTTATCAAGTCACTCATCATCGGCGGCCTGGTGGGCGTCGGGGTGGGGGCTGGCGCGGCGCGGATGTTCCACGCCCCGACCGTACAGGGCATGGGCGCTTTCCGTACCCTGGGCGAGCTCAACTCCTGCGAAGGGGATCCCGCCTCCCACTTCTCGTTCGGCCTCGGCTTCTTCTTCAACGCCTGGGCCTCGACGGTGGCGGCCGGTGCCTTCACCCAGGACGTGGACCACCGCATCATTCCGCACTGGGCCACAGCCGCACTGCTGGTCAAGAATCGGGATCTCGCCACCACCTTGCACGATCCCAAGAAGATGGCTATCGCCGGCGGCATCATAGGTGCCATCGTCGTCGCTTTCCTCAACAGCACGGCCGCCGCTGTGCCGGAAGCCCTGCAAGTCACCGCCGTCAAGGTGCTGGTGCCGGCAGCAAACCTGTTGGTCAACACCGTCATGCCGGTCATCTTCTGGCTCGCCGCCATCGAGGCGGGCAAGAAATCCGGCTTCTGGGCCACCATCTTCGGCGGTCTGGCGCAACTCATCATGGGCAACGCAGTGCCGGGGCTGGTGCTCGGCATCCTGATCGGCAAGGGGGTGGAGGAGAGCGGCTGGAATCACGTCACTCGCGTGATGATGGCCGCCATCGTGCTGCTGTTCGTGCTGAGCGGCTTCTTCCGCGGCTTCGACATTAAACTGATTGAATCCTTCCACATGGGCATTCCCCTGTGGCTGGAGAACGTCCATAACCTGCTTAGCGGCAAATAAGGGGCCACCACATGGATGAGAAACTGAGAAACAACTTCTGGTACGCCGACTGGTCCTTCCCCATCTTCGTCGGCCTGCTCTCGGCCGGCGTCTTTGCCGGAACCCACATGTTCTACCTGTACGGAGTCGGTGCCTTCAACGAGGTGGCCTTCGTCGCCATGCTGAAAGCGGGCATGGACACAGGCGCCTACGGCGCGGTCGCCGCATTCGGAGCCAGCTTCCTGTTTGCCCGCATCATCGAGGGCTCACTGGTGGGTATCCTTGATATCGGCGGCGCCATCCAGACCGGGGTCGGGCTGGGCGTGCCCGCCCTGCTGCTGGGGGCCGGTATCGTCTATCCGGTGGAGAACTTCGGCGCCTCGCTGGCCACCGGTATGGCCATCGGGCTTGCTATTGGCGGCATCATCATTCTGGCGCGCAAGTTCACCATCAACCAGAGCAACTCCACCTACGGCGCCGACGTGATGATGGGGGCTGGTAACAGCTCGGGCCGCTTCCTTGGCCCCTTGATCATCCTCTCCGCCATGGGGGCCTCCATCCCCATAGGGCTGGGTTCACTGCTGGGTGCACTGCTGTTCTACGTGTGGAACAAGCCCATCACAGGTGGCGCTATCCTGGGTGCCATGCTGCTCGGCACCTTCTTCCCGGTCGCCCTTGCTTAATCACAGGTCGTCTCTCGGGCGGCATTTAAGAACCTGTTTGCGATCTGTCGCGAGAGGTCGTCAGCAAGGTGAAGAGCAGCGCAGGAACCGGAGCGTATAGATATACGTGAGGATTCCGAGCAGCACATGAGCCTTGATCACGGCCTCGTAGTAAGAGCGCAAGCAGGTTCCAAGAGGGATATCAGCATGTACGACATGATCATCAAAGCAGGACGCCAGGCAAATGGCGAGCTCATCGACATCGCCATCCGGAACGGCAAGATAGTGGCCCTCGGCCAGCTACCAGCAAGGAGCGGAGCAAAGCGAACTCTGGATCTGGCAGGCCGGGTACATGTGAGTGCAGGCTGGATTGACGGCCATACCCACTGCTACCCCGCCTCCCCCATCTATCACGATGAACCGGACAAGGTGGGTGTAGAGTCCGGCGTCACCACCGTCATCGACGCGGGCAGTACAGGGGCCGACGATGTGGACGACTTCCAGCGGATCGCCGCTGGCTGCAAGACCCGGGTGCACGCCCTGCTCAACATCGCCCGCATCGGCCTGCTGCGCCAGAACGAACTGGCCGATAGCCAGGATCTGGACATGGCGCTCGCCTCGGCAGCCATTCGTCGCCATCCCGAGTTTATCGTCGGCATCAAGGCGCGCATGAGCGGCAGCGTGGTGGGCGAAAACGGCCTGCAACCGCTGTATATGGCCAAGGCGCTGCAACAGGCCCACGGTCAGCTACCGCTGATGGTACACGTGGGCAACACGCCGCCGGATCTGGACGAGATCGTCACCCTGCTGGGGGATGGCGACCTGCTGACCCACTGCTTCAACGGCAAACCGAACCGCATCCTGACCCCGGCCGGCGAGCTGCGGGTCGCGGTGCGCGAGGCGATGCAGCGCGGCATGTTGCTCGACATTGGCCACGGCGGCGCCAGCTTCAGCTTTGACGTGGCGGAGCTTGCCATCCGTCAGGGGATCCTGCCCCACACCATCAGCTCCGATATCTACTGCAAGAACCGCATCAAGGGGCCGGTCTACAGCCTGGCTCACGTGATGTCGAAGTTTCTCGCCATCGGCATGACGCTGGAGCAGGTACTGGCCTGTGTCACCCGCCACGCGGCCGATGCACTGCGGCTGACCGGCAAGGGGCGACTCGACGTGGGCGCCGATGCAGACCTGACCCTGTTCGAGATCATCAACGGACCGACCCTGTTTATGGATACCGAAGCCCAGTCCCGCAACGGTGACCAACAACTGCTGCCTCTCGCCGCCCTGGTGGGGGGTGAACTGGTTCTGACTCACAATGGGAAATCACACCATGCCTTCTGTTTATGAGAAATATCAGCTCAAACCGGTGATCAACGCCTCCGGGCGCATGACCATTCTCGGTGTCTCCACCCCCGAGCAGGAGGTGGTCGATGCGGTCAACTTCGGCCTCGGCCACTACTTTGAGGTCAAGGATCTGGTCAACAAGACAGGCGCCTATCTGGCTGGCTTGCTGGATGTGGAGGATGCGGTGGTGGTCTCCTGCGCCAGCGCCGGTATCGCCCAGTCGGTGGCCGCCGTGATAGTGCGTGGCGACCCCTACCGCCTTGAGCAGCTGCACGCCCATGCCCACGGGGTGCCGAGCGAAATCGTGCTGCCCAAGGGGCACAACGTCAACTTCGGCGCCCCGGTCGGCACCATGGTCAATCTGGGTGGCGGCAAGGTGGTAGAGGCTGGCTATGCCAACGAGTGCACCCCTGCCCAACTGACCGCCGCCATCAATGCCAACACAGCCGCCATTCTCTATATCAAGTCCCACCACTGCGTGCAGAAGAGCATTCTGTCGGTGGCCGAGGCCGCCGAGGTGGCCCGAGCACACAACCTGCCGCTGATCGTCGATGCCGCTGCGGAAGAGGATCTGCGGCTCTATTACAACCAGGGGGCGGATCTGGTTATCTACAGCGGCGCCAAGGCCATTGAAGGGCCCACCAGCGGGCTGGTGCTCGGCAAACGGCAATACGTGGAGTGGGTCAAACAGCAGGCCAACGGCATCGGCCGCGCCATGAAGGTAGGCAAAGAGGGGATCCTCGGTCTGACCCACGCCATCGAACGCTATCTGGCCAAAGAGAAGGAGAACGGCGCCGCCATGGTCGCCAAGATGACTCCCTTCATCGAACGCCTCAACCAGCTGCCCAGCGTCACCGCCAAGGTAGTGTGGGACAGTGCAGGGCGTGACATTGCCCGCACCGATATCGCGTTTGACCACCAGCAGATCGGCATGACCACAGTGCAGGTCATAAGCCGCCTGCAGCAGGGCAATCCTGCCATCTACTGCCGCGGCTACAAGGCCAACGAGGGGCACATCGAGATCGATGTGCGCAGCGTCACCATCCCCCAGCTCGACCAGATCCATGCCGCCATTGCCAACCTCGTACAGGAGAATCGCTGATGTCCCTTACTCCCAACTACTACCGTGATCGTGTCTGCCTCAACGTACTGGCAGGTTCCAAAGAGAACGCCGTCGCGGTGTACGACGCAGCTGAAGGTCATGTGCTGGTCGGCGTGCTCTCCAAAAACTATCCGGATATCCCCGCTGCGGTCGCCGATATGAAGGAGTATGCGGCCCTTATCGACAACGCCCTCTCCATCGGACTGGGGGCGGGCGATCCGCACCAGTCCGCCATGGTGGCCGAGCTGGCTCGCCAGCTGCAGCCCCAGCACGTCAACCAGGTGTTCACCGGGGTCGGCGCCAGCCGGGCGTTGCTCGGCCAGTCACAAACACTGGTGAATGGCCTTATCTCCCCCACCGGTACGCCGGGCATGGTGAAGATCTCCACCGGCCCCCTCAGTGCCGGGCAGCCGGACGGCATTGTGCCTATCGATACCGCCATCGCCCTGCTCAAGGATATGGGCGGCAGCTCGGTCAAGTTCTTCCCCATGGGCGGGCTGGCCTGCCGCGACGAGTATCAGGCAGTGGCTGAGGCGTGCGCCCGCCACGGCTTCTGGCTGGAGCCCACCGGCGGCATCGATCTGGAAAACTTCGAGGAGATAGTGCGGATTGCGCTGGACGCCGGTGTCGAGAAGGTGATCCCCCACGTCTACAGCTCCATCATCGACAGCGAGAGTGGCCAGACCCGCCCCGACGATGTGCGTACCCTGCTCACCACGGTGAAACGGCTGCTGGCGTGACGAGAAAATGGCACCGGTTCGATCACTGGCCGGTGCCTGGCTTGTTAATGACCCGTTTGTTAACATTGACCCTTTATTTCCCGACAGGAGTCCCGCCCCCTCATGACCAGGCTGCCCCACCCCAGACTCCATCAACTGCTGACCCAACTCCATGCCGAACCGCTGCCGCAGGAGGAGCTGGCTCGCCGCCTCAATGTCTCCACCCGCACAGTGCGCACCGACGTGGCGACCCTCAACGAGCTGATTGCCACCCACGGCGCCCACCTGATCCACCAGCGCGGCAGTGGCTACCAGCTCAAGATTTACAATCAGGGGCTGTTTGACGAGTTGCTGGCGGCCCAGGAACAGGAGAGCTGCCTGCCGCGCACCAGTCGCGAGCGGGTGCTGCATTTGCAGATCCTGCTGCTGACGGCGGAACAGGGGATCAAGCTGGATGAGCTGGCGGATACCTGGTATCTGAGCCGGGCAGCACTGCAGGGGGACATGGCGGAAGTACGGGAGCGGCTCGCCCATTTCGGGCTACTCATCGACAGCAAGCCACGGCTGGGAATGCGCATCCAAGGGAGCGAGACGGCGATCCGGGCCTGCCTCACCCAGCTGCTCTATCAGGAGCTGCTCCACAACAACCAGTTGCAGAGCCTGCTGCCTAACCTGTGCCCCAGCAAGACACTGGAAGTCGTGGGCAATCACATCCATGCCCAGCTCGGCCATCACCAACTACGCCTCGCCGACGAGAGCCTGCAGCAGCTCGCCATCTACTGCGCCGTCGCCCTGTTGCGCCAGGCGGCAGGACACGAGTTGCGCCAGTTTGCCAGTGACGACATCACCCAGGCCATGGCCACCGTGGCACGCGACATCTACGCCGAGCTGCCGACCTTGACACCACCGGGAGAGGAGGAGATCACCTGCCTCGCCATCCAGATCCAGGCCCGCCTCACCGCCGACACGCCCAGGCTCAGCCCGGCCATGGCCGCCGAGAGCGAGCAGCTGGTCGAGCATCTGCTTGCCTATATCCACCAGCACTACCCCTATGATCTGCGCGGCGACCTGCAGTTGCGCGCGGATCTGCAGACCCATATCAGCGCCATGCTGCTGCGGGTCAAATACCAGATTGGCAGCCACAATCCGCTGGCGGATCACATCAAGCAGTATTATCCCCTCGCCTACGACATCACGCTTGCTGCCATCTCTGAGTGGATCAGGCATACCCCCTACCGGCTGACCCATCACGAGATAGGTTATCTGGTGATCCATATCGGGGTCGGGTTGGAACGCCACTATGACATCGGTTATACCCGTCGTCCCCAGGCGCTGCTGCTGTGCGACGCCGGCAACGCCACCTTCCGGGTGCTGGAGGCGCGCATCAAGCGGGAATATCCCCAGCTTCAGCTGACGACACTGGAGTCAGTGCGAGATTACGAGGGATTGGCGCGGATCGAGCAGGACTTTGTCATCAGCACGGTCAAGGTGAGCGAGAAGAACGTGCCCGTGGTGCAAGTCGCCCCCTTCCCGACCCAGTATCAGCTGGAGCAGCTCGGCAAGCTGGTACTGATCGACCGCACCCGCCCCTACCTGCTCGACAAATACTTCGATGCCGATCACTTCATGGTGGTGCATGAGCCACTCAGCCAGAGCCAGTTGTTTGCGCGGGTCTGCGATCAGCTGGAGGTAGAAGATCGGGTGGAGAGCGGATTCAGAAGCTCGTTGCACGAGCGGGAACGCATCGTCTCCACCCTGCTGGGGGAAGGCATAGCCCTGCCCCACTCCCTCGGCCTGCTGGCGCGCCGCACCCTGGTCTATACCGTGCTGGCACCACAGGGAATCGACTGGGGCAATGGCGAGACAGCCACCCTCATCTTCGTGCTGGCCATCAGCAAAGCAGACTACGAAGAGGCGATGGCGCTCTACGACCTGTTTCTGGCGCTGATGAACGAAAAAGCCAGCAAGAATTTGCTGACTTGTCGGGATTTTGCCAGCTTCAAGGGGCTGGCACGCACCGGCTCCTGAAGCGGAGCGGGGAGTGATTCACTCCTCGTTAAAGCCGGAGGTGAAGAGCGCCACCACGGCAGCTAGCGCCTCCACCTCTTCGGGGCCCTCCACCTGCACTTCCACCTGCTTGCCCTGAGCTGAATCCAGCATCAGCAGGCCGATCACACTATCCGCATCGGCCTCTATGCCATCCTCGTTGCGCAGCAGCACGTGGGCATCGAAGCCCTGCACCAGCTCGAACAGCATCATGGCCGGTCTGGCATGAATGCCCAGTTTGTTTTTGACCTCCACAGAGGCTGAGACGGTCATCTGATCTCCCTATTGCTCCATCAATAATGCGGCGCACTCTTGTCGAGGGTGCGGTGGCGGATCTGGACGTTCTTGCCAAGCAGCCGGAATGCGCTGACCAGCTGTTCGGCGATGAACACGGACCTGTGCTGGCCACCGGTACAACCTATCCCTACAGTCACATAGCTGCGATTGTTGCGCTCCAGATGCGGCAGCCAAGTCGCCAGCATATTCTCAATCTGCAAAATGAATTGCATCACGTCCGGCTGGCTGGAGAGGTAGCGGGCCACAGGCTCATCCTTGCCGGTAAAGGGCTTGAGCTCGGGGATCCAGTGCGGATTGGGCAGAAAGCGGGCATCAAACACGAAGTCGGCGTCCTTGGGGATGCCGTACTTGAAGCCGAACGACTCGAACACCAGCACCAGTTCGTTCTCTTTCTTGCCGAGCACCCGGGTCTTGATGAGCTCGCTCAGGTCGTGAATGCTGAGGTTGGTGGTGTCGATGCGCAGATCGGCGGTCGAGGAGAGCGGTGCCAGCAGGTGGGTCTCTTCCCGGATCGCCTCATCCAGCGACAGCTGTTTACGCGACAGAGGATGCAACCGGCGGCTCTCGCCGTAGCGTTTGAGCAAGGTGGAGTTTTCCGCATCGAAGAAGAAGCTGGAAAATTCGACCCGGCCCTCGTTGCGCACTTGAGCCAACAGGGTTTCCAGCTTGTCCGGACTCACCGGCAGGTTGCGCACGTCTATGCTGACCGCCAACTTGTCATACTGGCTCTCAACCGACACGATCAACTGGGGCAGCAGGTTGACCGGCAGGTTATCCACGCAGTAATAACCGAGATCCTCCAGCACACGCAGGGCAACTGTCTTGCCCGAGCCTGAGCGCCCACTTACCACTATTAATTGCATCTTGTTCCCTCACCGCTTGGGGTCATGACGGGGGCCTGCATATCAGGCCGAGGTCATGATCTGATAGAGATCTTCATCGCTGGTTGCCTGGCGCAACTGGCGGCAAACCGCCTTGTCACCCAGTTTGGATGCCATCAGGGAAAGGGTCTTGAGGTGCTGCTTGCACTCGCTTTCCGGCACCAGCAGGGCAAAGAGCAGGTCAACCGGTTGATTGTCGATGGAGTCGAAGGGGATAGGCTCTGCGAAGGTCATCAGGATGGCGGTAGGCGGAAACTCATCACCGATCCGGCCGTGGGGAATAGCGATACCGGCACCGATACCGGTACTGCCCATCTTTTCTCTGGCCAGCAGGCACTCGAATAACGCCTGACGAGAGGTCCCCAGGCGCTCAGCGGCTAATTCACTGATGATCTCAAGGGCGCGTTTCTTGCTGGTACAAGGGACCGCACTTTTGGTGCAGTCCCGACTCAGTATGTGTTCAAGTTGCATAGTTATTTTTTATTTAACTTATCTTTGTGCTTGATGATCTGCCGATCCAGCTTGTCCAGCAGGGTATCAATCGCAGCATACATGTCGGCATGCTGTGAATTGGCGAACACCTCGCCACCGCTGACATGCAGCTTGGCTTCGGCGATCTGGTTCAGTTTTTCTACGCTCAACACCACATGAACATTGTTGATGTGGTCAAAGTGACGCTCGAGTTTGGCAAATTTGTTATTCACATAATCACGCAGAGCTTCGGTGATCTCGACATGGTGTCCGGTCAGGTTAATTTGCATAACATCATCCTTTTGTTTTGCCTAAACCAGGCGTTTGCGCTGATTGGATGGCGGGATCAACAAGGATTCACGGTACTTTGCGATCGTGCGTCTCGCCACCATAATACCCTGTTCGGCCAGCAAATCCGCGATCTTGCTATCACTTAGTGGCTTGGCGGGATTCTCTGCCGTCACCAACTTCTTGATCAGCGCACGAATTGCGGTCGATGAGCACTCTCCTCCTCCTTCGGTGTTCACATGACTGGAGAAAAAAAACTTCAGTTCGAAGATGCCACGGGGCGTATGCATGTATTTCTGGGTCGTTACCCGGGAAATGGTAGACTCATGCATCTCCACCGCTTCGGCGATGTCGTTGAGCACCATGGGTTTCATGGCTTCTTCCCCATACTCGAAAAAGCCCTGTTGCTGCTCGACAATACAGCTGGCCACCTTGAGCAGGGTGTCATTGCGACTCTCCAGACTCTTGATAAACCACTTGGCCTCTTGCAGATGGGAGCGGATGAACTGGGTGTCCTGGCTGGTGCGCGCCTGGCGCGCCATCGCGGCATAGGTCTCATTGACCCGGATGCGTGGAGCAGAATCGGGATTGAGCTCTACCACCCATTTGGGCCCCTTCTTGACCACAGTCACATCCGGGATCACGTACTGGGAGTCGCTCTGTATGATGCCATTGCCCGGTCTGGGCTCCAGCTGCTGAATCAGATCCAGCACCTCCTTGAGATCGCACTCCTTGAGCTTGGTCTTGCGTGCCAGGGTCCGATAATCACGATTGCCGAGCAAGTCCATGTGCTCGTTGAGCACCTCCTTGGCCTCATTGAGCCAGGGCAGTTCGGGGGCATATTGACCAAGCTGGATCAACAGACATTCCTGCACCGAGCGAGCGGCGATACCGACTGGATCGAAATGCTGCACCCGCTTGAGCACGGCCTCAACCTCGTCGAGTTCCACCTCGACATCCTCGCTGCTCACCGCCGCCTGTATATCTTCGAGGGAGACGGTCAGATAACCGGAATCGTCGATGGCATCTATGATGGCGAGGGCAATGGCGGCATCCAGATCGCTAAACGGCGTGAGCCGCATCTGCCACAGTAGATAGTCCTGCAGGTTCTCGGTGGTTTCACCCTGATAGACGCTGTCTTCCCCATCGTGGATGGGGCCTGCGCTCTGGGCTGTGCCGGCCGAGTAGACATCTTCCCAGGTGGTGTCCACCGGCAACTCATCCGGCATCTGATCCTGGGCCATGGCATCGCTGGAGTCGAGCTGACTGGCATCGATTGGCTCTTCCTGGCTGGTCTCCTGCACGTCATTCTCCTCTTGCTCCAGCAAGGGGTTGTTATCGAGCGCTTGCTGAATTTCCTGCTGGAGTTCCAGAGTGGAGAGCTGGAGCAGACGAATCGCTTGTTGTAATTGCGGCGTCATAGTCAGGGACTGACCGAGACGCAACTGTAATGTCGGCTTCATCTACGTCGGGATATCCTTATGTTCAGCGAGACAGTCGTCAAAGGAAATGAAGAGATGCCCCCTTACTATAGACTGAATTGATCGCCCAAATAGACGCGTTTGACCTGTTCATCTGCCAGTATCTCGGCCGGAGCACCTTCGGCAATCATCTTGCCGTGGCTGACGATATACGCCTTCTCGCATACATCCAAAGTCTCTCTGACGTTGTGGTCGGTGATCAAGACGCCCAGGCCTCTATCTTTCAGATGCTGGATGATCTTCTTGATGTCTATCACAGAAATGGGGTCGACCCCGGCAAACGGTTCATCCAGCAGGATAAAACGCGGCTCGGCCGCCAGCGCTCGGGCGATTTCGACCCGACGACGCTCCCCCCCGGACAGACTCTGACCCAGGTTGTCGCGAATGTGGGTGATATTGAACTCTTCCAGCAGCTGTTCGACATTGTCTTCCCGCTCTTCACGGCTCAGCCCCTTACGGGTCTGCATGACCCCCATCAGGTTGTCGAACACCGACAGGCGGCGGAAGATGGAGGCCTCCTGCGGCAGATAGCCGATGCCGTTACGGGCACGGATATGCATGGGCTGCAGGCTGATATCCTGATCGTCTATGGTGATGAGACCGGCATCGCTCTGCACCAGCCCCACTATCATATAGAAGGAGGTGGTCTTTCCAGCTCCATTCGGACCCAGCAACCCGACAATCTGGCCGGTACCCACTTCCAGGCTCACATCGCTGACCACCATGCGGCGCTTGTAACTTTTTTGCAGGCCGACTGCTTTCAACACTGCCATGGCTTATTTTCCCTGCTTCTTCTGATCGGCTGGCTTGTCGAAATTCTCTACCTGAGCTGGCAGGAACTCAGTCCTGACTTGCTGCTGCCCACCTTTGCTTTCAGCAATCATCTTCTGCTTGTTGATGTCGTAGCGGATCAGCTCACCTTTCACCACGCTATCTTCCTGCTTGAGTTGAGCGTTGCCGGTGATGGTCACCAGCCGGTTCTTCACCTCGTAGTGAATGCTGTTGCCGTGGGCGTTGACCGGCTTGCCGTTATCCAGGATCTGGAAGAAGGTGGCAGGTTTGCCGTAGGCGGTCATCACCTCGGCCCCTTTCTCGCCGGAACGGGTCACTACCACCTTGTCAGCCTTGATCTGGATGGTGCCCTGATTGATAGTCACATTCTGCTCAAAGGTGAAGCGGTTGTCCTGCATCTCGGCCACCTGCTTGACAGCATCAACGTAGACTTTCTCGGCAAAGTCGGACTCTTTGGCACTCACTGTGCCGCACAACAGCAGGGCCGCGAGGGCCAGATTAACGTTTTTCATTGAAATAGATGGCATGGCTCTGATCCAGTAATTCAAAATATTGACGTTCCAGATGACCCTTCAGGCCAACGCCCTCGGTCTGGAAATCCTTACCTACTATGCTGACTTTTTGATTGCTTCTCACGTTCTGGGTCACCAGATCCAGCTCCAGATAGGGGGTATCCAGCGTGGAGATGAAGGAGGTGGGCAGCAGACCGTCCAGATGCACCTTGTCCCGCAGGATCACATTGTCATCTGTGTTGAGTACGCCGGTATCGGCCGTGACTTTCCACTCGGCCTCACCCTGCTTGTCAAACATGTAGACCACCGGCTTGTTGAAGGTGGCCTGTTCGAGGATCTGGTAATACTCCGCATACTCGGACTCCAGCCGCTCGGTGCGCCGCCCATCGGCGTCAAAGCGGGTGGTGGCCAGATTCTTGGCGGTGAAGTCCGGCTGATAGTTCTCAACCTCGGTGGGCGGCTCCGGCACCAACTCGATATCGCCGAGCTGCCAGGCGGCCAGCGCCACCAAAAACAGCAGGGCGAACAGCAGCGTCTGTCTGCTCATACCGAGGCCTCTGGCTGATAGTCACCCAGCTCTTGCGCCTGCAGTATGAGGTCGCACACCTCGCGCACAGCACCCATGCCACCGCCAAGACGGGTTACCATATCGGCACGACTCAGCACCAGTGGATGGGCATCGGCCACAGCGATGCCGAGGCCACAGGCCTGCATCACCGGCAGATCTATGGTGTCATCCCCCATATAGGCGGCCTGTTCCGGCGTCAGTCCCAGCCTGGCCAGCAGTGCTTCGAAGTGGGGCAGCTTCTGATCCGCCCCCTGCACCAGATGCTGCACACCCAGGCTCTTCATCCGATCGCTGACGATGCGGGAGTTGCGCCCCGTGATGATGGCGATCTCGATCCCGGCATTTAGCAGCGCCCGTATGCCCGCACCATCGCGGGTACAGAAGGTCTTCAGCTCTTCGCCATCATTGCCCATGTAGATGAGGCCATTGGAGAGAACACCATCCACATCACACACCAGCAGGCGGATCTGCGCCGCCCTGTCATACTGGCTGCGCGTCACCGGACCATAGAGGGTCGGTACGTTTTGCATCAAATTACTCCGGCTTTCAGCAGGTCGTGCATGTTGAAGGCACCCAGCAGGCGCTTGTCCTCATCCACCACCAGTAATCCGTTGATTTTCCTGGTTTCCATCAGTTTGACAGCTTCTGCCGCCATCATCTCGGGTCCTACGGTAACACAGTTGGTCGTCATCACCTTGGCGATCGGGGTGTGATGGATATCCACTTGCAGATCCAGAATGCGGCGCAGGTCACCATCGGTAAAGAGTCCAGCCAGCTGGCCAGCTGCGTCGACGATCGCCGTCATCCCCAACCCCTTGCGGCTCACTTCCAGCAGCGCTTGGCTGATGGTGGCATCTATCCCCACCCGGGGCAACAGCTCGCCGCGGTGCATCAGGTCACCGACCCGCAGCAGCAGCCGCTTGCCCAGCGACCCGCCCGGGTGAGAAAGGGCGAAGTCATCAGCAGTGAAACCGCGGGCTTCCAGCAGGGCAACCGCCAGTGCGTCCCCCATCACCAGCGTTGCCGTGGTGCTGGAGGTGGGCGCCAACCCGAGCGGGCACGCTTCCTTCTCGACCCGCACGCACAGGTGCACGTTCGCTTCCTTGGCCATGGTGGAGGCGGGGTTGCCTGTCATGCAGATCAACTGGATGCCACGGCGCTTGAGCACCGGCAGCAGGGCCAGGATCTCGTCACTCTCGCCCGAGTTGGAAATGGCGATGATAAGATCCCCGCTCGAAATCATCCCCAGATCCCCATGACTGGCTTCGCCAGGGTGAAGGAAGAAGGCGGGGGTACCGGTGCTGGCCAGGGTGGCGGCAATCTTGCTCCCGACATGACCTGACTTGCCCATGCCGGTGACCACTATCTTGCCACTGCAGCGCAGCACCAGGTTGCATGCCTGATCGAAGGCATCATTCAGGTACTGATAGAGTCCATCAATCGCTTGTTTTTCAATGTCCAGCACGGTACGGGCGCTGCGACGAAAATCGAACAGTTCAGACACTTTTTCAGGCTTTACAGACATAAAGGCACAGCTCCGGGCCGAAATTTGCTGCGGGATTATAAAAAAGTCTGTCGAGATAAGCGAATCGGATACTTCTCGGTCCTAAAAGAAGCACAATTGGTTACAAAAAACTGTCGCGCTTTTGGGAAGCCAGGCTGTTCAATAGTTGTTCCTTGCTGTTGCTTAGACCTAGACTAGCCCATAAAATTCGCTCTTCATTTACACCGGATGGACAATTGTTTGAACAATGACCTGATCACCATCTCCGACCTGACCTTCAGTCACGGAGATCGGCTGTTATACGACGGGATCAACCTGACCATTCCCCGTGGCAAGGTCACTGCGGTCATGGGCCCCAGCGGCATAGGTAAGACCACCTTGCTGCGGCTGATCGGCGGCCAGCTCAAACCTGAGTCCGGTCATATCCTGTTTGACGGGGAAGATATTCCCACCCTCTCCCGCTCCCGCCTGTACGAGGTGCGCAAGCGGATGAGCATGCTGTTTCAGAGCGGCGCCCTGTTTACCGGCATGACGGTCTACGACAACGTGGCCTTCCCGCTGCGGGAGCACTCCGGCCTGCCGGAGGAGCTGATCCACACCATCGTCATGATGAAGTTGCAGGCAGTCGGTCTGCGTGGCGCAGCGAAACTGATGCCGTCCGAACTCTCCGGCGGCATGGCCCGCCGCGCAGCGCTGGCACGCTCCATCGCGCTGGACCCGGACCTCATCATGTATGACGAGCCGTTCGTCGGCCAGGACCCCATCACAATGGCGGTGCTGGTCAAACTGATAAAGGAACTGAACGATGCCCTTGGCATCACCTCCGTCATCGTCACCCACGACGTGAAAGAGGTGCTGAGCATAGCCGACTACGCCTATATCATCGCCAACCGCAAGGTGGTGGCACACGGCACGCCGGATCAGTTGCGCGAGGAGCACAATCCCGAAGTCGAGCAGTTCCTGCAAGGATTGCCCGACGGTCCTGTTCCGTTCCATTTTCCGGCAGGCGACCTGCTACAGGATCTGTGATGTTGATAAGCCAAGTAAGCAAGCTGGGCCGGGTCGGAGTGCGTGTCATCAGCTCCATCGGCCGCGCGACCATCATGCTGTTTCATGCGTTGGCGGGCAAACCCGAGCCGCGCAAGCACTTCCCCCTGCTGCTTCAGCAGCTGTATGTGGTGGGCGTACAGTCCGTTGCCATCATACTGGTATCAGGTCTCTTCATCGGCATGGTGCTCTCGTTGCAGGGTTACAACGTATTGAAGGACTTCGGCGCCGAGCAGAGCCTGGGCCCGCTGGTTTCCCTCTCACTGTTGCGGGAACTGGGCCCGGTCGTGACGGCACTGCTGTTTGCCGGCCGCGCCGGTTCGGCCCTGACAGCTGAAATTGGCCTGATGAAGGCCACCGAGCAGCTCTCCAGCCTGGAAATGATGGCGGTGGACCCGCTGCGCCGGGTGGTGGCTCCCCGTTTCTGGGCCGGGGTCATCAGCATGCCGCTGCTGGCCTTCATGTTCAGCCTGATCGGCATCTTCGGCGGCAAGCTGGTCGGTGTGGATTGGCTGGGGGTTGACGAAGGGGGCTTCTGGTCCGCCATGCAGGCCTCCGTCGACTGGCAGGATGACATCATGCAAGGGGCGATCAAGAGCGTGATCTTCGCACTGGTTGTCACCTGGATTGCGCTCTTTAACGGTTATGATGCCAAGCCGACCTCGGCCGGGATCAGTCAGGCCACAACCCGTACCGTGGTCCACTCCTCCCTGGCCGTGCTCGGCCTGGATTTTATACTCACCGCAGTCATGTTTGGATAAGGTAAAGATGAAGTTCAGCAAAGTAGAATTCCTGGTTGGCGCCTTCATGCTGGCCGGCATCGGTGCCATTCTGGCGTTGGCACTGCAAGTAGCAGGGTTGAGTTTCAAACCGGAAGGAGAAACCTATACCCTGCGCGCCCATTTCGATAATATCGGCGGCCTGAAAGTACGTTCACCCGTCAAGGTCGGTGGCGTCGTCGTCGGTCGGGTCAGCGACATCACTCTGGACACCAAAAACCAGGTGCCTGTCGTCTCCATGCAGATGCAAAAGAGTGCCGGTGAGTTTTCCGAAACCAGCACCCTCTCCATCCTGACCTCGGGGCTGCTTGGGGAACAGTACATTGGCCTGATGCCGGGCTTCACCGACGAGGAGATGGGGACCAGCATGCTCAAGGATGGCGACATGATTGAAGACACCAAATCCGCCATTGTGCTGGAAGAACTGATTGGCAAATTCCTCTACAGCCAGTCTTCCGACACCAAGTAAGGAGTAACCATGTTCAAGAAGATCGCCCTGCTGCTGGGCCTGATGACCAGCATGCTGTTTTCCCTGGTCGCTCACGCCACCAATGCCACCGATCCCTATGCTCTGGTGGACGCAGCCGCCAAGCAGACCTTTGCCCGCCTGAAGGCGGACAAGTCCCTGGTGAAGAGCAATCCGGATCACCTGCGGGTCATCATACGTGAAGAGCTGCTGCCCTACGTGGACAACCGCTTCGCCGCCTACAAGGTGCTCGGCAACCAGATCAAGCAGACCACCCCGGCCCAGCGTGACGCCTTCGTCGAGGTATTCACCGAGTACATGGTGAGCTCATACGCCGATGCGCTCGCCCACTTCGACAAGCAGACCATCAAGATCGAACCGGGCAATACGCCGGGTGACAGCAACATCACCGCCGTCAACGTCAGCGTGAAAGAGACCGGCAAACCGGACATATTCCTCGAGTTCAAGCTACGCAAGAACAACAAGACCGGCGAATGGAAAGCCTTCGACATGGTCGCCGAAGGGATCAGCCTGCTCTCTGCCAAGCAGAACGAGCTGGGCGGCCTCATTCGCCGGAACGGCATAGATGCGGTGATCGCCCAGCTGCGCGCCCACAATGCCAAGCCGCTGGTCATTAAGTCATGAGACTGAGCGGAGAGCTGCAGGCCCCCCAGGTCGTTGAACTGTGGCAACACCGCGCCGACTGGTGGCAGGAAGCTCGGCTCGAGCTGGGTGAGGTCACCACTCTGGACTCCGCCGGGCTGGCCCTGCTGGTCAAATGGGCCAAGGCCGCATTGGCACGAGGCGCCACACCGCAACTGGTGGGCGCCTCCACTGATTTTTATACCCTGGCCAACCTCTACGGGGTGGCCGGGCTGTTTCAGTCAACCCCGCTCACAACTGAGGACGCATAATGCAAGTCTCTGAAATTGAAGCGATACTCCTCGAGGCTCTGCCATTGTCCGAAGTCCATGTCAAAGGGGACGGTAGTCACTACCAAGTGATCGCCGTCGGTGACATGTTTGACGGTATGAGCCGGGTCAAGAAGCAACAGGCCATCTATGCCCCGCTGATGGACAAGATCGCCAGCAATGCCATTCACGCACTCTCTATCAAGGCCTTTACCGATGCCGAGTGGAAGCGCGAACGTAAATTCCTATTGCCCTCCTGATTTGGTATCTAAGTAAATGGACAAATTTAAAATTGATGGTCGTTGTACTCTCAACGGCGAAGTGACCATCTCTGGCGCCAAAAACGCCGCCCTGCCTATCCTGTTCGCCACTCTGCTGTGTGATGAGGAGATCCACCTTTCCAACGTGCCGCGCCTCAAAGATGTGGGTACCACCATCAAGCTGCTGGAGATGCTGGGCGCCACCACCAAGGTCAACGGTAACGTGACCGTGCTGACCGGTGCAGTGAACAACCACGTCGCCCCCTACGATCTGGTGAAAACAATGCGCGCCTCCATCCTGGCGCTGGGCCCGCTGGCCGCCCGTTTCGGTGCCGCCGACGTCTCCCTGCCCGGCGGCTGCGCCATCGGCGCCCGTCCGGTGAACCTCCACGTCCACGGCCTGGAGCTGATGGGTGCCAAGATCACCATCGAAGATGGTTACATCAAGGCCCGCGTCGACGGCCGCCTCAAAGGCGCCCATATCCTGATGGACATGGTTTCGGTCACCGGTACCGAGAACCTGATGATGGCCGCGACCCTGGCAGAAGGTCGCACCGTGATCGAAAACGCCGCCCGTGAGCCGGAAGTGGTCGATCTGGCCAACTTCCTCACCACCCTGGGCGCCAAGATCCAGGGCGCAGGCACTGACACCCTGACCATCGATGGCGTCGAGCGCCTGCACGGTGGCGACTACAGCGTGCAGCCTGACCGCATCGAAACCGGTACCTTCCTGGTGGGCGCAGCGGTTACCGGCGGCAAGATCACCTGCCGCAAGACAGATCCCTCCCTGCTGGAAGCCGTGCTGGTCAAGCTGGAAGAAGCGGGTGCACTGATCGAGAAGGGTGCTGACTGGATCAGCCTCGACATGACAGGTCGTACCCTCAAGCCTGTCACCATCAAGACAGCCCCCTATCCCGCCTTCCCGACCGACATGCAGGCACAGTTCACCGTACTGAACGCTGTCGCCAAGGGTACCGGCATGGTCACAGAGACCATCTTCGAGAATCGCTTCATGCACGTACCGGAACTGGTACGGATGGGCGCAGACATCGAACTGCAGGGCAATGTAGCCATCTGCCGTGACACCGAGCAACTCAAGGGTGCCCAGGTGATGGCGACCGACCTGCGCGCCTCCGCCAGTCTGGTACTGGCCGGCTTCGTGGCCGAAGGCTCCACCATAGTCGACCGCATCTATCACATCGACCGTGGCTATGAAGACATAGAGCACAAGCTGCAGGCCCTGGGTGGCCGCATCGAACGCATCAAGGGCTGATAGCGCCCTGATCGCAAGCTGATAAAAAGGCCCCCTCGCGTTGGCGAGGGGGCCTTTTTCATTGCATCAGTTCAGAGCGAACCGAGAGGGGATCAATGGCCCGCCAGCTTCATGTTCTCGACCAGTACCGAACCGGTCTTTAGGCTGGAGCGCTCATCCTCGTCACTGCCCACCGCCACTATATGGCTGAACATCTCGGTCAGATTGCCAGCTATCGTGATCTCCTCAACCGGGTAGGCAATCTCGCCATTCTCGACCCAGAAGCCGGCGGCGCCACGGGAGTAGTCGCCATTGACGATATTGACCCCCTGCCCCATCAGCTCGGTCACCAGCAGGCCAGTGCCCAACTCCTTGAGCATCTCCTGGAAATTCTGACCCGTGCTGGAGACCTGCCAGTTGTGGATACCACCGGCATGGCCCGTGGTGGTCAGTCCCAGCTTGCGGGCCGAGTAGGAGGTGAGCAGCCAGCTCATCAGCTCGCCGTTGCGTACTATGTCCATGTCGCGGGTGCAGACCCCTTCCCCATCGAACGGCGTACTGGCCAGCCCGCCCAGCAGGTGGGGGAACTCCTGAATGGTGAGCCACTCGGGCAAGATCTGCTTGCCCAGCTTGTCCAGCAGGAAGCTCGACTTGCGATAGAGGTTGCCACCGCTGATGGCCATCACCAGATGGCCCCACAGGCCGGCAGCCGTGTCGGGGTGAAACAGCACGGGAGCATGACGGGTGGAGATCTTGCGAGCGCCGAGGCGGGAGACGGTGCGTTCCACCGCCTCGTCAGCGATACGCTGCGGGCTCCAGAGCCCGTCGAGAGTACGGCTGGAGGAGTAGCCGTAATCCCGCTGCATGTCGCCATCCTGCTCGCCGATCAGCACACAGCTCAGGGAGTTGCGTGACGCCGCATAGCCTTTGACGAAGCCGTGGCTGTTGCCATAGACCTTGATGCCGAGGTGGCTGGAAAAACCGGCCCCGTCGGAATGCTTGATGCGGGCATCACGACCGAGCGCCAGTCGCTCACACTCGATGGCCAGCTCGATGCCGCGCTGTGGATCCAGCTCTATGGGGTGGCACAGTTGCAGATCGGGGGCATCCCAGGCCAGCAGGCCAGCATCAGCCAGGCCGGCACAGTCATCGGGCGAGGTGTGGCGGGCTATCTCCATGGCGGCTTCGACGGCGGCGCGGATGGCGGGCTTACCCAGATCGGTTGTCGAGGAAGATCCCTTGCAGCCATCTCGATAGACAGCAATGCCAAGGGCACCATCCTTGTTGAATTCGATACTTTCCAGTTCACAACCGCGGGTGTTCACCGACAACCCGGTCTGCTTGCTGATGGAGACTTCGGCCAGCGAGGCCCCCAGTCCCTTGGCTATCTCCAGTGCCTCGGCAACGACGGCCTCGAGATGGGCTTGATCCTGGCGAATTTGGTCTTGCTGATCCATAACTCACATCTGTATGAAGGAAGGAAAGGGGGCTAAGCATATCAGACCCCTGCGCCCAGCGGGAGAAGCTGGTAACATATCCACCAACGTGAATGACAGGAATCAAGAGACCGATGAGTCAATATCAAGACGACAACGAGTTGGAAGACTGGGGCCCCAGCAAGACCCAGCTCAAGCGCGATGCGGAAGCGCTGCAGAAACTGGGCGCGGAGATAGTCGCCCTGAGCCACAGCGAGCTGGAAAAAATCCCTTTGGATGAAGAGCTTGCAGATGCCGTCGAGCTGGGCCGCAAACTCAAGCCCAAGAAAGATGAGTCCTTCCGTCGCCATTTACAGTTCATCGGCCGTCTGATGCGCAGCCGTGATATCGAACCGATCGAAGAAGCGCTCTCCATCATCAAGAACCGCCACTCCACCGTGAATGCCCGCCTGCATCGTCTGGAGCAGTGGCGTGAGCGCCTGATCAGCGAGGGTGACAGCGCCTTGAACGAGCTGATGTCCCAGTTTCATGAGCTGGACCGCCAGAAGCTGCGTCAGCTGATCCGTTCCGCCAACAAGGAACGGGAACTGAACAAACCGCCCGTCGCCTATCGCGAAATGTACCAGTACCTGCGCGGTGAAATCGAAAACCTGCTGTAAGTGATGGCTCACGCCGCATGGAGAGCAACAATCGACACAGCATAAAACGGGGCCACATTGGCCCCGTTTCTTATACTACTTTGCGCGCTAGTTGCTCGCGATGCACTGGGTATGGGTACCGGGGTGCAGATAAGGCATCAGCAGTGGCGCCATCCCCTTGAGCACCTGTACCGGCAGGGCAGAGGTGAAGCGGAACTTATCAGACTGGCTGCCCGGCACATAGGCGGTCAGCGTACCGAAGTGATCCTCCCCCAGAAAGAAGACAAAGGTCGCGGTGCGGTTGCGTGCCAGCGAGCTGGTCACGTTGCCATAACGACCGACCGTTTCGATCCTGTTGTCACCCGTGCCCGTCTTGCCTCCCATCGGCAGGACTGTACCATCCGGCAGGGCAAAGGCTCCGGCGATGCGTCTTGCCGTTCCCCCTTCCACTACCTGCGACAGCGCATTGCGCAACGCGGTCGCGACCTCGGCCGGCAGCACCCGGGTGCCTTCGGTATGAAGTGGTTCAAACGCTGTCTCGAACGGCGTTCCCTTGGCGAACGAGAGGTGCTCGATACGCAGGGTCGGCGCACGAATACCCCCGTTCTGGATGATCCCCATCAGCTCGGCCAGTGCTGCGGGTCTGTCACCAGAGCTACCCAGGGCAGTCGCCAGCGAGGGGACCAGGTGATCAAACGGGTAGCCCACTCTGGCCCAGCGTTGGTGAATGTCGAGGAAGGCCTCGACCTCCAGCATGGTGCGGATACGGCTGTCCCTGGCACTGCGGTGACGGGTCTTGAACAACCAGCTGTATACCTCTTGGCGCTCGTCACGGCTGGCTTCGACCGCATCGGCAAAGGTCGCCTTGTCGAACTCCTTGAGGTAGGAGAGCAGCCACAGCTCCAGCGGGTGAACACGGGCTATGTAGCCTTGATCCGGCAGCGAATACTTGCCGGGACCATAGCTGGTATAGAGCTGCTCTATCCGCCGGTCGCTCAGCTTGTCACGCGGCAGGCGCTTGGCCAGGAAGGCAGCAAAAGCCGCTTCATCAGCTTCCGGCATCAGGTAGCGGTGAACCGCAGCCAGACGCACCGCGCTCGGCTTGAGACCATCCAGGAAGGTATCCAGCTGCTCCTCGGGGGTCTTGCCACGATACTTACGCCAGAAGCGCAGCAAATAGGTTTGGCCTTCTTTATCGGCGAACTTGGCCAGATACTCGGTACGGCGCGGATCCTTGTCATCCTTGAGCAGCTGGGCACGGTTGCCCTCCCGATAGAGGCTGTAGCGCACGATATCGCGCATCAGCCGCACAAACGGCAGGTTGATGGACTCGCGCAGTGCATCACGGATCGCGGGAATGCGACCATTATCCTCACGACGGAAGTTGTTGAAGGTATGCATGCCACCTCCGGTGAAGAAACCTTCGTTCGGACTAGCGGAATACTTGCGATCCAGCGCAGCCTCCAGCATAGGTGGCAGGCTCTTGTCCTTGGCAGTCATCAGATAGGAGACAGCCCAGCGACTGATGTTGTCCTGATTTGATACCTCGATCTTGCGCAGGCTCTCCGCCGACATGTCCGCATAGCGATCGTGCAACTCGGACACTATCTCCAGATAGGTGGTCAGTACCCGCAACTTGGCGGTAGATCCCAGCTCCAGCTTGCTGCCCTCGTTGATATCGAACGGCTGATCTGTGTTGTCAGTCTGCACCCGTACCTTGAAGCCTTCCGGCGACCTCTCGAACAGGGTGAAGCTGTAACGCACGTCCCCCGTCTTCTCCGGCGAGAGCAGGCGCTCACCAAACAGACCGACCTGGGCAGCGATAGCGGGGTCTGCCAGCTGTTGCAGGTAGCGAGAAATCTCGTTTTGCAGCGGCATGTTAAGGCTGGTGTCTGCGGTCAGATCCATCCGGTCCAGATCATACAACTGCACCCCGAGCTGACGGCTCAGGCGAGTGCGCGCGACCTGCAGACCCTTGTTGTTGTTGACCTTGGTCATCGCGGGGGACTGCAGAAAGTCGCGGAAACCGATCTTGGCCTTGAGAGCAGCCTCCATCAATGGCGGCGTGATCATCCCCTCCTGCACAAACAGGCGCAGATAGCTGTCGGTCAGGGTCGCCAGTGCATCACGTCCCTGTGCCAGATAGTAGGAGGGGCGACGGTGAGCAATCATCAGCGAGACCACCTGACGCAAGGCAAGCCCTTGCTCTGCAAGTGGCGCATCCTGGTTGCGGGCCGGATCCAGCAGACGATTGACCTCGTCCACATTGGCACCAAACCAGACCCAGAGGCCATCACCCAAGCCATGCACCTCGCCATAGCCGGGGGCGGCGGAGAGCGGTACCGAGTTGAGGTAGGCCCAGGCTACCAGCTTGCGAGCCTCCAGCGTCTTGGGACCCAGGCGATAGGCACGCACGCTGGCCGAGGCCATCTGGCGGATCTTCTCGGTGGGAGACAGCGTCAGACCGTCCGGTGAGTGGCGATACTTCTCGACCTGAGTGGCCAAGGTGCTGCCGCCAGCGGACTGATCCTGCATATCCAGCGCCTTGCCGACCTGGGACATGGCCGCCTTGGCAAAACGGGGCCAATCTACCGCAGGGTTCGCCAGCGGTTGCTCGTTGCTCAACAGATCACGGTTCTCAATGAACAGCAGCGACTGTATGACCAGCGGTGGGATGGAAGCAAAATCCGGATAATAGTGGGTCGGATATTTGAACTGATAGAAGGGCTCGGCCCGGCAGTCATGCAGCGTCAGTCCGGCCTGAACCTTCTCTGTATAGGGAACGAAGAAGCCACGACTGGCGTAGTCATAAAGTGAATCGGAAAAATGCACCTGCTCGCTGACCTGATAACCCCGTTGCAACAAGCGCTCTTGCATCATGGGTAGCAGCACGTAACCGAGCCGCTTGTCGAAGGGGCCATCGTCGGGGAAGGCTATCTGTTTGCTGGGACCCGGCTCGACTTGATAGGTCAGCTTGGCAGCATAGCGAGAGATCTCCTGCGACTGCAGCCTGGACGTCTGCATCTCATAGCCAACCAGGGCGATCACAGCAGCCAGGCACAGCAAAAAGAGAAAACAGAACAACCAGCGCCACCAAGGACGACGTTTGCGCTTGTACTTGCCGTCCGCGCGTGGGACGGATGAATCCTGAGATGCCACGTTGTTCAAATCCGTCTGTTCTGATGCGCCCATATCAGCCCCACCATGGTTGCGCAATTTATTGTGTTTCACTCAAGCTTAGTCTTTTTAAGTCAATGGTTTGAAAACTATTGACCGCTTTATAGTGATGGTAACAGGGCGATTATAAAAAGGGGAGCCGATTGTTGCGGTGCGCGAAGAGATCCGAGCTGATGGCGGAAAACAAAACACCGGCCAAAAGCCGGTGTTTTCAGGTAGCAGCGAGGCTGGTCTATTTACTGGAGCTCATGGCCTTGAGCTTGGAGCTCAGATCTTTACGCTCTTTGGACAGCTCGGCATTCTTGATGATGTGATCGTCGACACGCTCTTCATAGTCGATACGCATGTTGGCGATGATGGCCTGAACCTCATCTATGCTCATACCCGGCTTGATATAGTCGCTCAGGTTGTCAAGCAACAGTACCCGCTTCTGGTTATCACGGATTTTCTTCTCGTTGTCGGCGATCTCGCGCTTGAGTTTGTTCTGGCGACGGGACATACGCACATATTCCAATACATCGCTGAAGGTGGACTTGTTTACTGGTTCCATATCGATACCACTGACTAAAGGTTGATAAAAGCAGGCAAGTTAGGCTCGTACCAGAGAGAAAAGAAAGAGAGGGTACAGGCCAACTCAAGATGCCCTTTACTCTACCGAGTTATGAAGCAGATACAACTCTAATTGCAGGCTTGCCGCCGGGTTTCGGAAAAAGGGAATCAAATGGAGAGCAAAATGGACAAGCCAGCATGAGATAGCAATTATTACGTCAGCAAACACGGGCTCGAACCCACCTTGCGGTTTGAACTGAGGCGATATGAAACAATTAGTTATAGGGCGATAAGCAGCAAAATATGACTAAAATTGCTCCTAGTATGGCAATGTCAGCCAATAAAAAAGCCCGCTCGGATGAGCGGGCTTTCAATGTTGGGTGCCTGGCAGTGTCCTACTCTCGCATGGCGAATGCCACACTACCATCGGCGCTACCGCGTTTCACTTCTGAGTTCGGCATGGGATCAGGTGGTTCCACGGCGCTATGGCCGCCAGGCAAATTCTTAATCCAGAAAGCTGACGTGAGTAATGATGTTGCGCTTGGCTTATCACTATCACTGAATTAGGTAAGTAGTTCGTTCATTCGCTACAAGGCCAGAAACACTTCTTGGGTGTTGTATGGTTAAGCCTCACGGGTAATTAGTATGGGTTAGCTCAACACATCACTGCGCTTACACACCCCACCTATCAACGTTGTGGTCTCCAACGGCCCTTTAGGACCCTCAAGGGGTCAGGGATGACTCATCTCAGGGCTCGCTTCCCGCTTAGATGCTTTCAGCGGTTATCGATTCCGAACTTAGCTACCGGGCAGTGCCACTGGCGTGACAACCCGAACACCAGAGGTTCGTTCACTCCGGTCCTCTCGTACTAGGAGCAACTCCCTTCAATCATCCAACGCCCACGGCAGATAGGGACCGAACTGTCTCACGACGTTCTGAACCCAGCTCGCGTACCACTTTAAATGGCGAACAGCCATACCCTTGGGACCGACTTCAGCCCCAGGATGTGATGAGCCGACATCGAGGTGCCAAACACCGCCGTCGATATGAACTCTTGGGCGGTATCAGCCTGTTATCCCCGGAGTACCTTTTATCCGTTGAGCGATGGCCCTTCCATTCAGAACCACCGGATCACTATGACCTACTTTCGTACCTGCTCGACCTGTCCGTCTCGCAGTTAAGCTGGCTTATGCCATTGCACTAACCTCCTGATGTCCGACCAGGATTAGCCAACCTTCGTGCTCCTCCGTTACTCTTTGGGAGGAGACCGCCCCAGTCAAACTACCCACCAGGCACTGTCCGCGAGCCCGATTCAGGGCCCTGCGTTAGAACATCAAACATACAAGGGTGGTATTTCAAGGACGGCTCCAGCGCAACTGGCGTCACGCCTTCAAAGCCTCCCACCTATCCTACACATGTAGGTTCAATGTTCAGTGCCAAGCTGTAGTAAAGGTTCACGGGGTCTTTCCGTCTAGCCGCGGGTACACCGCATCTTCACGGCGAATTCGATTTCACTGAGTCTCGGGTGGAGACAGCATGGCCATGGTTACACCATTCGTGCAGGTCGGAACTTACCCGACAAGGAATTTCGCTACCTTAGGACCGTTATAGTTACGGCCGCCGTTTACCGGGGCTTCGATCAAGAGCTTCGCTTGCGCTAACCCCATCAATTAACCTTCCGGCACCGGGCAGGTGTCACACCCTATACGTCCACTTTCGTGTTTGCAGAGTGCTGTGTTTTTGATAAACAGTCCCAGCCATCTGGTCACTGCGACTCCCAACTGCTCCATCCGCAAGGGACTTCACTGTCAGGAGCGAACCTTCTCCCGAAGTTACGGTTCTATTTTGCCTAGTTCCTTCACCCGAGTTCTCTCAAGCGCCTTGGTATTCTCTACCCGACCACCTGTGTCGGTTTGGGGTACGATGACTTGTAATCTGAAGCTTAGAGGCTTTTCCTGGAAGCAGGGCATCAATGGCTTCACCACCGTAGTGGCTTCGTCTCGTGTCTCAGTGTTGTGTCTCCGGATTTGCCTAGAAACACCACCTACGCACTTTCACCAGGACAACCGTCGCCTGGCCCACCTAGC
>NZ_CP149129.1:4100000-4220000 GCF_037818705.1 Aeromonas popoffii
CAGCTGGGGCACCAGAGCCACTTCGCCCGTCTGCGCCTGCTCGATCCCGAGCGTTTCTACGACTACGAGGCCTTCCTCGCCGAGGAGCAGGCTTATGGTCAGGTCGCCAGCGCAGCGCAAGAGCTGCTGGATGGCGAGACCCTGAGCGATGAAGCCAGGCAGATCCTCGCCAGCCAGCTGGAAGGGCTGGATCTGAGCAATACCGCCGCCCGTCAGCAGGCGGTCGCCAAGCTGCTGGATCAGCATGGCACCGGCCGAGTGCTGTTTCGCAACAGCCGCGCCAATATTCAGGGCTTCCCTGAGCGCCACCTCAATGTCTACCCCATGCCGCTGCCGGAGCAGTACAAGACTGCCATCAAGGTGATGGGCATGATGGGTGGCAATGGTGGCGATCTGCAGACCCGTGCCCTGCGCTACCTCTACCCCGAGAAAATCTTCCAGCAGTTCGAAGGCGACAACGCCACCTGGACTCAGTTCGACCCGCGCGTCGAGTGGTTGCTGGGGCTGCTGCTCTCGGCCCGCCAACAGAAGGTGCTAGTGATCTGCTCCGAAGCGGCCACCGCCATCGCGCTGGAAGAGGCGCTGCGCACCCGTGAAGGGATCCGCGGCACCGTGTTCCATGAAGGGATGTCGATCCTCGAGCGGGACAAGGCCTCCGCCTATTTCGCGCAAGAAGATGGTGGCGCCCAGGTGCTGCTCTGCTCCGAGATCGGTTCAGAAGGTCGCAACTTCCAGTTTGCCAGTCATCTGGTGCTGTTCGATCTGCCGCTCAACCCGGATCTGCTGGAACAGCGTATCGGTCGACTGGATCGTATCGGTCAGCAGAATACCGTCGAGATCCACGTCCCCTATCTGGAAGGGACTGCCCAGCGCGCCCTGCAGCTCTGGTATCACGATGGTCTGGACGCGTTCGAGCAGACCTGCCCTACCGCTCGCCCGGTATTCGAAGCGGTGCGTGACGAGCTGTTCGAGCTGCTGGCCGCCAACACCGGCGATCAGGCGACCCTCGACGCCCTGCTGATCAAAACCCGCGAACTGCACGAGCCGCTCAAAGCCCGGCTGGAACAGGGTCGCGATCGCCTGCTGGAGATCCACTCCAGCGGTGGCGCTGCTGCCCAGCTGCTGGTCGACAAGCTGGCCGCCGAAGATGACGACACCGGCATGATCTCCTTCGCTCTCAAGATGTTCGACGAGATCGGCGTCAATCAGGATGACCGTGGCGAGAACGCACTGGTGCTGACCCCGGGGGATCACATGCTGGTCTCCAGCTTCCCGGGCTTGCCGCAAGACGGCATGACCATCACCTTCGATCGCAACACCGCCCTGTCGCGGGATGATATGGCGCTGCTCTCCTGGGATCACCCCATGATGCGCGGCGGTATCGACCTGATCCTGGGCTCCGAGATCGGTGCTACTTCGGTCGCCCTGCTCAAGAACAAGGCGCTGCCCATCGGATCCATTCTGCTGGAGCTGATCTTCGTCGCCGAGTCTGCGGCCCATCCCCAGCTCTACCGCTTCATGCCGCCGACCCCGATCCGCCTGCTGATGGACAAGAATGGCCAGAATCTGGGCGAGAAGGTGGCGTTCGATGCCTTCAACCGCCAGCTGACTCCAGTCAACCGCCATCTTGGCAGCAAACTGGTGACAGCTTCCCAGCCGGTTATTCACGGTCTGATTGGCAAAGGCCAGCCGATTGCCGAAGAGCTGAAAGCCGTGATTGTCGACAAGGCCCGTGCCCAAATGGCGCAGACCCTGCAGCAGGATCTCGATCGGCTGGAAGCGCTCAAGGCAGTCAACCCGAACGTGCGCGACAGCGAACTGGATTATCTGCGCAATCTGCAGGCAGAATTGCACCACCTGATCGATCAGACCCAACTCAAGCTGGATGCCATCCGCTTTATCGTGGTCACCCATAACTGACAAGGTACCGACCGACAGCGGCCAGACCCAGCTCAAACTGGATATCCAATGCCGCTTTATCGTGGTTACCCATAACTGATGGGGGCTTGCCCCCACCTTCTGATGCGAGACATTTATGTTTGAATACTCACCGCCTCTGGAACCCTGGCTCGATATCCTGTTCAAGGACAAGGACATCATGGTGGTCAACAAGCCCACGGGCCTGCTGAGCGTCCCCGGGCGCGGCCCCGAGAATGAAGACAGCATCCTGCATCGGGTGAAGCAGCAACACCCCAAGGCGGCGGCTGCCCATCGCCTCGACATGTCCACCACTGGCGTCATTGTCATTCCTCTCAACCCCAATTCTCATCGGGAGCTGAGCCGACAATTTCGCGAGCGGGAAACCGAGAAGCACTACCTCGCCTGGGTGTGGGGTGAGCCAGAGGCAGAATCGGGTCAGGTAAATCTGCCACTCTGCGTCGATTGGCCCAACCGCCCGAAACAGAAGGTGGACCACGAGGAGGGGCGCCACGCCCTGACCCTGTGGGAAAAACTGAAGGTAGAGAACGGCAACAGCCTGATCAAGCTGACCCCCATCACAGGTCGCTCCCACCAGTTACGCGTCCATATGCTGGAGCTGGGGCACCCGATTCTGGGTGACAACCTCTATGCCCATCCGGATGCGCTGACGGCAGCCCCCCATCTCTACCTGCATGCGGCCATGCTGACCATCAGCCACCCCCGCAGTGGGGAGCGTATGACCTTTGAAGCTCCCGCACCTTTTCCGCTATAGGCCAGAACGTGAACATAAAAAAAGCCCCCATCAACTGATGGGGGCTTTTTCATTAGGATCAGACGCGAATATCGATTTTACTTCCCAGTGTGGAGCTGGCCGATGTCGCTGCGGTCGGGGCTGATTGAGCAGCCGTCTGGAGCAGTTTCAATGCGGCCTCACCATCCTGGGTTTGCTGCTTCTTGGCCAGACTGGCTGTCAGCAAAGCAGAACCAAATGACGTTGATGCAGAACTAGATATATCCATGGTGTACCTCCTGCCCTAAGACTATCGGCCCTCTTGTGCCATTCATGAGCCATTTTGGCTAAATTAAATACGTCTTGTTGGGGTGACGTCGCTCCAGCCATTGCTCTTCCATCTCCAGCAAAGTCTGATAGACCTTCTCTGCCTGTTCAGGACGACTGAACAGATATCCCTGACCATAGAGGTGAATGTCGGTGAGGGTGCGCAGCACATCGAGTTGGGCCTGGGTTTCTATCCCCTCACACACCAGGCTTTTGCCCAGCATGGAGCCCATGCGGCAGATATTGGCGACCAGCTCCGAGGCCTCTATTGAGGTATCGATCCCCTGAATGAAGGAGCGATCGATCTTTACCTTGCTGACGGGCAGTTTCTGCAAATAACTGAGGGAGGAGTAGCCGGTCCCGAAGTCATCCAGCGCCAGCTGTACACCCTGCTGATTGAGATCCTGCATCAGCTGTAAGGAGTTTTTCACCTCGCGCATTGTTGTGTCTTCGGTCACTTCCAAGACCAGGCTGGCGGCCGGGATATGATGATCCATCAAGGCCTTGGCCACCAGCTTCAACAAGTTGCGCTGGTACATGCCAGGTGAGATGTTCACGCACATCTGCAAATCGACCAACCCGAGCTGCTGCCACTGATAGAGCTGCTCACAGGCGGTATTCAGCACCCAGCTGCCCAGTTTCTCGGCAAGCTGGAACTCTTCCGCCACCTGGATCACCTCATTGGGCGGAATGAAGCCCAATTCAGGGTGGCGCCAGCGCAGCAGAGCTTCGACCGCCTCGCAGCGACCACTTTCGAGATTGACGATGGGCTGGTAATAAAGCTCAAGTGCGTTGTGCTCCAACGCCATTATCATGTCGCTTGCCAGATGCTTGCGTCGCGCCGTCTCATTGAGCAGCGAATTGTCATAAATGACATAAGGGACATGGGCCTTGCGACTGTGAAACAGCGCCAGCTCGGCCCGGCTGAGCAACTCCTGCGTCAGTTTGCTGTCCATCGGGAAGAAGGCAATACCGATCCCGACTTCCAGCCGGAATGGGTAATTGTCGATGATAATGTCCTGCTTGAGTGCATGGAGCAGGCGGGAGACCAGCTCCCTCACCTGTCGCAGGTCGCTGCTCTCGCGCTGGATCATGGCGAATTGGTCCCCACCCAGACGTGCCACCCACTCCCCGTTTTCACACAGGCTGCGGGTCCGCTTTGCCAGCTCCCGTAGCAGGAAGTCACCCGTGTTGTAGCCAAATTTGCTGTTGATATCACGAAAATCATTGATATCCACCAGCACCAGGCCAAATGGCGTCTCCCTGGCTGCATACGATTCCATCTTCTCCAGCAACGCCAGCCGGTTGGCCAATCCGGTCAGGGGATCAACCCGTGCCATACGGAAGTGCCGGCGAGCCTCGCGGATCAGCAGGCCACTGAGCAGCATCACCGACAGCACGAGGCCGGACACCATGAACAGCAAGGCATTGCGCAACTGGCCGAAACGCTTGTCATTGCCCGAATAGACGTTGATGTTCTTCTGCATGACAGACGCAAGAGAGTAAGAGAGAGGTTCCTGCAGGGGGGCCAGCCGCATCATGATCTGCTGATAGTCCGGCGTGCCCGATTTCAGGTGAGTGATGTTGGACTCCATCTCGCGGATATTGCTTTCGATCAGCTGCACCAACCGCAGTGTCTTCTGCTTGTCCTTCATGCTCTGGCGCAGCTGGCCACTGAGCAGGATAGGTGTACGACTCCAGAGGATGTCGTAACGCAGCATCAGGGTATCGTGATCTATGCCGCCATAATGGTAGATCTCGACGGAGTTGAGGAAACGCCCCAACTCCAACTGCAACTGCATTAGGGCCCAGGAGACATCATAGGTATATTTCTCCATCACCCGGGTTGCATTCTGTATCTGTGCGAGGCAATACAGGGTGCTTCCCGTGAACAACAGGATGGATAGATAAAGCACCGCAAGTAACGGCCACGCCTTGGTCTTTGCTTTCACCCGTACTCCCGCAAACCATTATATCAATGCTGGATATCAACCGAACTCAGTTGCCAGATCATCATGTCGGTAAATTCTGACCGTTTCAGCTCAGGATACTGATCCAGCGGTAGGATAAACCAAAGCGGCCCCTTATTCCGCACCCGCATGGTCACCCCGTCGTCCTGCCAAGCCAGGATGGGATCATATTGTTTGACCTTGTCCCAGTTGATCTTAATCTGAAAACTGTTCAAGGCGGTCAGGGTTACGGCCTTGCCATCCGCCCCGACGGCAGCAAGCACATCCGCCAGCTTGGGCCCCACATACTTGTGCGGTTTGTCGACCCAGGGGTTTCCCGTCACTATCTCATGCTGTGGCAGCGCCTTGAGCATGGCCAGATCGAAGCCAATGGCCCCCTCGCTCGCCTCGGCGGGCATCACATTGCCGGTCACCTTCAAGATCACGGGTCCCTGCGGTGCCTCTAGGGCCATGGCTGGCATTGCCAGAGAAAAGAGTAATGTAATCAAACCCAGTGCACGCATATTCACCTCATATAAAGTTGCCAACAATAGACTCAGTTTAGTCGCCATAAAAAAAACGGCTCGCAAAAGCGAGCCGTTTGGTAAACAGGGCCGAATTACATCATGCCCATACCGCCCATGCCACCCATGTCAGGCATGGCAGGGGTATCTTTCTTCGGCAACTCGGTGATCATGCACTCTGTGGTGATCATCAGGCCGGCGATGGAAGAGGCGAACTGCAGCGCAGAACGGGTCACCTTGGTCGGATCCAGGATCCCCATGGCCAGCATGTCACCGTACTGTTCGGTGTAAGCGTTGTAACCGAAGTTGCCTTCACCATTCTTCACCGCGTTGGCAATGACGGAGGCTTCTTCGCCGGCGTTGATGACGATCTGACGCAGCGGAGCTTCCATGGCACGCAAGGCAACCTTGATGCCCACGTTCTGGTCTTCGTTGTCACCGCGCAGATTGGCCAGCTTGGCAGCAACGCGCACCAGCGCAACACCACCACCAGCAACCACACCTTCTTCGACGGCTGCGCGAGTTGCGTGCAGGGCATCGTCAACACGGGCTTTCTTCTCTTTCATCTCGACTTCGGTAGCGGCACCGACCTTGATCACGGCAACGCCGCCAGCCAGTTTGGCTACACGCTCTTGCAGCTTCTCACGGTCATAATCGGAAGAGGTATCTTCGATCTGCTGACGGATCTGGGCCACACGGCTCTCGATCAGGGCTGCATCACCCACACCATCGATAATGGTCGTGTTTTCTTTGGTGATGACGATGCGCTTGGCACGGCCCAGGTCTTCCAGGGTCGCTTTTTCCAGCTCCATGCCCACTTCTTCGGAGATCACGGTACCACCGGTCAGCATGGCGATATCCTGCAGCATGGCCTTGCGACGGTCACCGAAACCAGGTGCCTTGACGGCAGCCACTTTCACTATGCCGCGCATGGTGTTGACCACCAGGGTCGCCAGCGCTTCGCCTTCCACGTCTTCGGCAACGATCAGCAGCGGCTTGCCTGCTTTGGCAACGCCTTCCAGCACCGGCAGCATCTCGCGAATGTTGGACACTTTCTTGTCAACCAGCAGGATGAAAGGATCATCCAGCTCGACAGAACCGGTTTCCGGCTTGTTGACGAAGTACGGAGAGAGGTAGCCGCGATCGAACTGCATACCTTCGACTACAGCCAGCTCGTCATCCAGGCCCTGACCATCTTCAACTGTGATGACGCCATCACGACCGACTTTGTCCATGGCTTCGGCAATCAGCTTGCCCACTTTTTCATCGGAGTTGGCGGAGATGGTACCCACCTGAGCGATAGCATTGTTGCAGGCACACGGCTGGGACAACACTTGCAGCTCGGCAACGGCAGCAATAACTGCCTTGTCGATACCACGCTTCAGATCCATCGGATTCATGCCAGCGGCAACGGCCTTCAGGCCTTCGTTGACGATGGCCTGAGCCAGTACGGTCGCCGTGGTGGTACCGTCACCGGCGGCGTCATTGGCCTTGGAAGCAACTTCCTTGACCATCTGGGCGCCCATGTTCATGAATTTGTCTTCCAGCTCGATTTCGCGAGCAACGGAGACGCCATCCTTGGTGATGGTCGGAGCACCGAAGGACTTGTCCAGTACCACGTTGCGGCCTTTCGGACCCAAGGTGACCTTGACGGCATCGGCCAGGATGTTTACGCCTTCGAGCATCTTGATGCGGGCTTCGTTGCCAAACTTGACTTCTTTAGCTGCCATTTTCTTCAGTCCTTAAATCAATTCGGGGAAAAGGGTGAATTACGCTTCGACAATCGCCAGGATGTCGGTCTCGGACAGGATCAGTACATCCTGACCATCCAGCTTCTCGGTCTTCACACCGTAGCCTTCGTTGAAGATCACCTTGTCACCCACCTTGACGGCAAGGGCTTTGACATCGCCATTGTCCAGAATTCGGCCAGTCCCCACGGCAAGTATTTCACCACGGGTGGACTTCTGGGCCGCAGTACCAGTCAAGACAATGCCGCCAGCGGATTTGGCTTCAGCTTCGATGCGCTTGATGATGACGCGATCGTGCAGTGGACGAATTTTCATCGATAACTCTCCCAAAATGAGTCTCTGTGTTGCTTTGAGGAATGGCCATTCCTGGCCAAATTAGATATGTCTCTGATGTGGGGCGTTTTTGTTAACCCTTCAAGGGCAAATACAAAAAAAATATTTTCACGTACTATGAATATCTTCGATGGATCGCCCGTGTCCCGGTCAGGAAACCGGATTTGCGCTGCCCACAGTCAGAACGTAATTCGCCAGATGCAAGAGACGAGCCCGTGACCCGACCCAATCCCATGCTGACCGCCCCCATGACGTCCGTATTGTTGCGCATGACGGGCCCCATGATCCTCGGCATAGTCGCCATACTGGCTTTCAACCTGGTCGACACCTTCTTCATCGGCATGCTGGGCACCCAGGCGCTGGCGGCCATCAGCTTCACCTTTCCGGTTACTTTCGTGGTGACCTCGTTGGCAATGGGGCTGGGGGCTGGGCTCTCGGCGGTCATCGGTCACGCACTCGGCCAGGGCAGGCATGACGAAGCCGCCCGCATCACCACTGACAGCCTATTTTTGGCCGTGGTACTGGTTACCCTGCTCTCTGTGCTGGGCGCCCTCACCATACAACCCCTGTTTCGGCTGCTCGGTGCCAGCGACCCGCTTATCGGGCTCATCTACGACTACATGCTGATCTGGTATCTGACCGTGCCCATGCTGGTGCTGCCCATGGTAGGCAATGCCGCCATCCGGGCCACTGGAGATACCAAGACCCCGAGCCTGGTGATGGGGGTAGCGGGACTGGTCAACGGTGTGCTGGATCCTCTGCTCATCTTCGGCATAGGCCCTTTTCCCGAGTGGGGGATCCGTGGGGCGGCCATTGCCACCTCGATCTCCTGGCTGATGGCCATGCTGGTCAGCCTCTATATATTGCGCCATCGGGAAGGCTTGCTGTTGTGGCGCCTGTCGCCCCGGCCACGGCTGCTGGCTCACTGGCGCGCCTTGCTGCACGTGGCAGTACCGGCCTCGTTTACCAACATGCTCAACCCGCTGGCCACTGCCGTGCTGATGACCATCTTCGCCGGATTAGGCACCGAGGTAGTGGCTGCCTATGGCGCCGCATCGAGAGTGGAAGCCTTGTTGCTTATCGTGATGATGGCGCTCTCTTCCGTGCTGGCCCCCTTCATTTCTCAAAACTGCGGAGCGGGCAACCCGGCCCGCGCCAAGGCGGCGCTCCAGTTCTGCATGCGCTTCGCCCTGCTGTTCCAGCTCGGCGTCTATGGATTGACCTGGCTGCTGGCACCGCTCATCGCCAACCTGTTCAGCGATCACCCACAGGTGGTGCGCCTCATCATCCTTTATCTGCACCTGGTGCCCATAGGTTACGGCTTCCAGGGCATGGTGATGCTGCTGGCCTCGGCGCTCAATGGTGTCAGGGCCTCGAGTGTCTCTTTTCTGTTCAACGGGTTGCGACTGTTTGTCTTCTTGGTGCCAGGGGCTTGGCTGGGGGCTGAACTGGGTGGGGAACAGGGGATCTATCTGGGGATACTGCTGGCCAATCTGGCGGCGGGCACACTGGCCTGGTGGTATGCCCACCACCGCTTCGAGCGACTGTGCCATCAGGGCAAACCCTGACAGGCACAGCACCCATACTGCGGTTTATTCTTTACGTTCAAATTCGCCCTCGATGGTGGTCCCACCACGATTAGCACCGCCCGGCGGTTCCTCGTCCTCGCCAGGACGCGCCTCGAATGGAGGCCGCTGTGCCTGAAAACCGCCCATCTGCATCCTGAACTGGCCGCTGCCCACCAGCTTGTCGGCCAGCCTGTTACGCAGCCAGGGCAGCAACAGCAGGATACCGAAGAAATCGGTCACAAAACCCGGGATGATCAGCAGCAAGCCAGCCAGCGCCAGCATCATGCCCCCCATCACCTCTCGACCCGGCATCTCGCCCTGCTGCATCTTTTGCTGCGCATTGAGCAGGGTCTTGATGCCTTCACTGCGCACCAGCGATGACCCGATCACGGCGGCCAGTACCAATAAGCCGACGGTTGGCAAGGCGCCCATCACGGAGCCCACTTCGATCATCACGGTTAGCTCGAGCAGCACCAGACCAATCAACAACAGAAATAACTTGCCCATAACAACCTCAGTGCGGGTGAACTTGAATGAATCTCAGGTCTGTTGCAGCCAACGAAATAATGTTGCTGCCAACTCACCATGATATAGCTCCTTGAGAATTAAAATGGGGGTATCCCCTCGTTTTTCAAGTCTGAAGGGTGACAGCGCGCCGGTTCTTCAGAAAAAACGGCCAAGTGGACTGTGATTGAACACCTTGTTCTGTCAAAGTAAATCGTTCGATTGCAATCTCAGTTTAATGACCACAATTTATTTGAGGCTGTCTCAAATTTAGTGATCCAAGTCTAATATTAGATACCTCAATTGAGGTAATGTAGACACCAGTAATTATAGGGGGCAAAAAAGCCTCCACCTGCCCCACTCGATGTGTGGTGCTTCAGGATGAGCCGTGCGTAAGGAACTCGCGACCACTCGGTGAGGATCGTTTCCATTAATCTGATTTCTGAGGCATTACAATGAGCGACATCAAGAACGTCCGCATTGAAGAAGACCTGCTGGGCACCAAAGAAGTTTCCAATCATTTCTACTACGGTGTGCACACCCTGCGCGCTGTCGAGAACTTCAAGATCAGCTCTCAGAAGATTTCTGACGTTCCGGAATTCGTCCGCGGCATGGTACTGACCAAGAAGGCCGCCGCCATGGCGAACGGCGAACTGGGTACCATTCGTCCTGAAATTGCTGACAAGATCGTAGAAGCCTGCGACCTGATGCTGAACACCGGCAAATGCTTCGACCAGTTCCCGGTCGACGTGTATCAAGGTGGTGCCGGCACCTCCGTCAACATGAACACCAACGAAGTACTGGCCAACATCGCCCTCGAGATCATGGGTCTGGCGAAAGGCCGCTACGATGTCATCAACCCGAACGACCACGTCAACAAGTGCCAGTCCACCAACGACGCCTACCCCACCGGTTTCCGCGTTGCCGTGGTAAACAGCACAGACACCACACTGCACGCGCTGGAAGCGCTGATCGCCGCCTTCTATGACAAGGCCAAGGAGTTCAAGAGCATTCTGAAGATGGGTCGTACCCAGCTGCAGGACGCAGTTCCCATGACCCTGGGCCAAGAATTCCACGCCTTCGCCGTCACCCTGCGTGAAGAGATCAAGTCCATCAAGCGTTGCCAGGAGCTGCTGCTGGAAGTGAACCTGGGCGCGACCGCGATTGGTACCGGCCTGAACACCCCGCCCGAGTACTCAGCCTTGGCCATCAAGCGACTGGCCGAGATCACAGGTCGTGCCTATGTGCCGGCAGAAGACTTGATAGAAGCTACTTCAGACTGCGGCGCCTACGTGATGCTGCACGGCGCCATCAAGCGTCTGGCCATGAAAATGTCCAAGATCTGTAACGATCTGCGTCTGCTCTCCTCCGGCCCGCGCACCGCACTCAAAGAGATCAACCTGCCGGAAATGCAGGCGGGCTCCTCCATCATGCCGGCCAAGGTCAACCCGGTTATCCCGGAAGTGGTCAACCAGAGCTGCTTCAAGGTATTCGGTAACGACGTCACCATCACCTTCGCCGCCGAAGCGGGTCAGCTGCAGCTAAACGTCATGGAGCCGGTGATTGGCCAGGCCATGTTCGAATCCCTTGGCCTGATGGAAAAAGCCTGTATCTCCCTGCGCGAGAAGTGCGTCGAAGGCATCACTGCCAACCCGGAAATCTGCATGAACCACGTGCTGAATTCCATCGGCATCGTGACCTACCTGAACCCCTTCATCGGCCACCACGAAGGGGATATCGTCGGCAAGATCTGTGCCCAGACCGGCAAGAACGTCCGTGAGGTCGTGCTGGAACGCGGCCTGCTGACCGCAGAGCAGCTGGATGAAATTCTCTCCATCGAGAACCTGATGAACCCGCAATACAAAGCCAAGCGCTACACCCGCGAAGCCAACGTATAAGCGAGCAAATGGGCCGGGTTTATCCCGGCCCATAAAGTCAGTTCCCGATAGGTCTTGCCCAGCCCCATCGGGAATTGGCTTTTCTGCCAAATAAAACCTAAAAAAACTGGAAAATGGAGTGTTCACTATGATTGTTATCGAGTTACTTGTCGTGCTCGCCGCTATCTATCTGGGTGCCCGGATAGGCAGTATCGGTATCGGCTTTGCCGGTGGTCTGGGTGTGCTGGTACTGACCTGGGGCCTGGGGGTAGCAATTCCGGGCGACCAACTGGTCACCTTCATCCCTTGGGACGTGATCATGATCATCGCGTCCGTCATCTGTGCCATTGCCTGTATGCAACTGGCGGGAGGCATGGACTACCTGGTGTCGCTGGCAGAAAAAGCCTTGCGCAAAAATCCCAAGTACATCACCTTCGCCGCCCCGATCGTCACCTATCTGATGACCATGCTGGCCGGTACCGGTCACACCGCCTTCTCCACCCTGCCGGTGATCGCCGAAGTGGCCAAGGAGCAGGGCATTCGTCCTTCCCGTCCGCTCTCCATCGCGGTTGTTGCCTCCCAGATCGCCATCACCGCCTCCCCGATCTCCGCGGCCGTGGTTGCTTTCTCCGGCATGCTGGAGCCGTTCGGCATTGACTACCTGACCCTGCTGGCCATCTGTATTCCCTCCACCTTCATTGCCTGTATCCTGGGCGCCTTCATTGCCAACCTGATGGGCAAACCGCTGGAGCAGGATGAAGTCTATCTGGAGCGTAAAGCCAAGGGACTGATCAAGCTGCGCGGCACCACCAAGCTGGAGCTGAAGCCTTACGCCAAGGTTTCTGTCTGGATCTTCATCTCCGCCATCGTAGCGGTCATGGCCTATGCCACCGCCATCTCAGGTAAAGTGGGCCTGATCACCAACCCGCCGATCCCCCGTGACGGCGCCATCATGGGCATTATGCTGGCCGCTGCCACCATCATGACCCTGGTCTGCAAACTGGATGCCACTCAAGTGACCAACATGCCGACCTTCAAATCCGGTATGTCCGCCTGTATCTGCGTACTGGGTGTGGCCTGGCTGGGCAACGTCTTCGTGAAAAGCAACATGGACACCATACAGCTGATCGCCGGTGACCTGCTGAACCAGTACTCCTGGCTGCTGGCCGTTGTGCTGTTCTTCGCCGCCATGCTGCTCTACTCACAAGGCGCCACCACCAAGGCCCTGATGCCGGCTGCGCTGGCACTGGGTGTCAGCCCGCTGACCGCCATCGCCTCTTTCGCCGCCGTGAGCGCCCTGTTCGTACTGCCGACCTACCCGACCCTGCTGGCCGCGGTCGAGATGGACGACACCGGCTCGACCCGTATCGGCAAGGCCGTGTTCAACCACCCCTTCTTCATCCCCGGCACTGCGACCATCGCTTTCGCCGTGGCACTGGGCTTCTTCTTTGGCGGTATGATACTCTGATCAGCATTTCATGCTAAAAACCCTCAAACGGCCCGCTTTGGGCCGTTTTTTATGCCTGGCTTTTGCGTCTAATCATTAATTAATCCTTATGCACTTCAGTTTCTATCAAGGTTCGCAGATCTACTCTGGGCATCGGAACAGAAACCGATCAACAGGGCCAGCACAGGTACGACAGTGTTTACACCAGAGGAACGAACAATGAAAAAGACAGCATTGACTATGGCCATCTCCAGCGTGCTGCTGGCCGGTGGTGCGCAAGCCGCTACCGTCTATGACCAGAACGACACCAAACTCGAGATTGGTGGCCGTGCTCAAGGCATGTACTACGGTACCGATGACAACGGCTCCGAAGGTGATCAGAGCTACTTCCGTCTGCACGTTGCCGGCGAAACCAAGATAGATAGCGAACTCAAAGCATTCGGCTTCGCTGAATACAACCTGCCGGTCTCCGGTTCTGACAACGACGAACTGCGTTATGCCTACGCCGGCATCAAGCACGATCGTTTCGGTGCCTTCAGCTATGGCCGTCAGGATGGTCTGTTCACCAAAGCCGTGAACAACTACACCGACGTGCTGGCTGAGTGGGGCGGTGACGGCCTGGGTAAAGACACAGAAGTGTTCGGCACCGGCCGCACCAACGGCCTGGCCCAGTACATCTATACCTATCAGGGCCTGACCCTGGGTGCCCAGTTCACCGGTAACAACGATCCGCAGAACGCTGATCGCTCCAACCGCGTTGGCCCGAACAGCACCTGGAATCCGAAGGGTTCTTCCGAAGGTTTCGCCGTGTCTGCCAACTATGACTTCGACATGGGCCTGAGCCTGGGTACTGCCTACAACCAGGCTGGCAAGACCGACGAGCAAGTAGCCAATGCCGCTTTCGGTGGCGATCGCGATGCCAAGCTGTATGGCGTGGGTGCCAAGTACGCAGTCGGCGACCTCTACCTGGCTGCGACCTACTCCCACGGTGAAGACCACCTGTTCGTCAACAACGGCTATGCCGAGAAGATGGATGGCTACGAAGCCGTAGCCCAGTACACCATCGGCAAGTTCAAGCCGTCTCTGGCCTACCTGCGTACCGACGTGAAAGACAACGCCCGCGGCATCGACGAGACCGCTACCGAATATGTTTCCATCGGTGCCTGGTACAACTTCACCGACAACTTCAACGCCTATGTTGATTACAAAATCAACCTGTTGGACGAAGTGGGATCTACCAGCATGAATACTCTGGGCAAGAACACCGACGACGTGGTCGCCGTGGCCCTGCAGTACAACTTCTAAGCCGTTCCTGAATTGCCTACTGTATTGTTACCGGCCGCCCTGCGGCCGGTTTTTGATTGCCCGTCAGATATTAATCCGCGCCAGACTCGGCTCGCGGTGAAAGCAGTTCACCAGCAGCAGCAAGGTCGTCACGCCGACCGTCCCCAGCACCAGCCAGGGTAACCAAGGCTGCCCCTGAGCATTGGCGTAGTCATGCAAGGCTCCGCCCCCCACGTATCCCGTCATGCCACCGAGCGCCAGCCCCAACCGGCTGAAGCCCATGTAACTGCCACGTGCCCCCGGCTGCGCCAACTTGGTCATGAGGGTCTCCCGCGCCGGCTCGGCGATGACGATCCCCAGGTAGAAGCAGGCCAGCAGCATGAAGACCGCTGGCAGCGTGATCGCAAACGCCACCAGCCCTATGCCGGCCGTCATCAGCAACACGCCCGCCATCAGCCGACTCTCCAGCTTGAGGTGCTTCTCACCATAGCGGGCAAGAGGGTACAGCAGCGCCAGCGAGATGGCAGTTTCCAGGGTATACATCCAGCCCACCGCAGTGGTGCTGCCCGCCATCTGTTTCACCAGAATGGGGAAGATCAGCATGACCTGCACCCAGAGTGCGTAGTAGCCACTCAGGATCAGCACCAGCCGGCAGAAGGCCTTGTCCGCCAACACCTGGCCGAGACCGGCCCGGATCGGCGTCGGCCGTAGCGAGAGCTTGTAGGGCGGCAGGATCAGCAGGTTGCACAGGGCCGCACAGACAAACAGGCCAGCCCCCAGCAGACAGACGTACTCGAAGTCGAAGTTGAGCAACCAGCTGCCAAGCAGCGCCCCCACCACGGCGCCGGCGCTCTCCAGCATCATCAGCAAGGAGATGTAGCGACCCCGCTGACGCGGACGAGTGAACTTGATCACCAGGGCGGCCCGGGGGGGATCGAACAGACAGCCGCCCAGCCCCGAGATGATGCAGGAGAGGATCAGATCAAGCCCACTCTGGGCATAGGCCAGACTGGCAAAACCCGCTGCCCGTAACAGCATGCCCCCCACTATGAGTGGCCGGGCACCAAACTTGTCTGCCAGCGATCCCCCAAACACCCCCAACCCCTGCTGGGTCAGCTGACGCAGCCCCAGCGCCAGACCAACCACCCCGGCCGCCCAGCCAAGCTGATCCACGAAGCGCAGACTGATCATAGGCATCACCACGAAAAACCCCAGGATCACCAAGAGGGAATCCAACGCCAAAAACCACCGCCCCAACCGCCTCGCCCGCTCCACCATAATTGCCTGACCCCTGCTTTGCTAATGACATCCAACTCGCTCGTCTCATCGCCCGGATGACGCCGTCGCCAAATCGGGTCAAGGGTGACTGTAACCCCCTGACTCGACATGGCAATATGCCAATGCACGACGATTGAGACTGCTATTCTGGAAGGGCGCCAGATATAGTGGTAGCCGACAACTGGCTATATTTCATATTGGATTACGTTATGGCTATGACTCTGGATGACTTGCAATTACTACTGGATGTGGTCAATCGCGGCAGCTTCAGCAAGGCGGCGGCCATTCGCGGCTGGTCCCAACCCATGGTCAGTCAGCGAATCGCCGTGCTGGAACAGGCGCTGGGACAACCCCTGTTTCGCCGCCACAGACGCGGCGCTACCCCGACCCCGGCCTGCGAACAGTTTCTGCCTGCGGCAGCCGCCGCGCTCACTGCACTGGAAGGGGGACGCCTGGCGATGCAAGGTGCGCCAGCCCTGCCCCGCATCAAGCTCTCCTGCCTCCCTTCCCTGACCACTGTGGTGTTTGGCCCCCTGCTGCTGGCGCTGGTGGATGAAGCATTCGAGATCCGCTGCAATACGGATCACTCCGGCATCATCATGCAAGAGCTGCTGACCGGTGAAACAGACGTCGGCTTCATCCTCAAGTGTCCGGCCATCGCCGGCATCCAGCTCGAGTTGCTCTGCCGCTCCCCCATCATAGCGGTAGCCTGCGCCACCCACCCACTGGCGGGGCAGCGGGGCCTGACCCTGCAAGACATAGCCAACGAGCGGCTGGCTCCCCAGCAGTGGGGCACAGGCTGCGACGAATTGATCCTGCAACTGCGACTGCTACGCCAGGTGGCAAGCCCGCTGCATGCCATCCAGCCCGCCAGTGCGGCGCGGGAGTTGGCGCTGGAGCACGGCTTCATCACCCTGATGCCGGCACTCGCCATCAGCCGGGACCTGGAGGTTGGCCGCCTGATCCAGCTGGATGTGGTGGATCTGCCGCAGGATCACTGGGATGTCATGATGGCCTGGCGCAGCGGCAAACGACCCAACCCCGCCAAGGAGCGGGTGCTGGAAGCCGCCCGCACCCTGGCCCGACGCTGGTCGGGTAAACCCGCATAAAAAAGCGCCGGACAAGTCCGGCGCAAAACGCTAGGTCACATCAACCAGGGATCAGTAGGTCGCCTTGAGGGTCACCCCGGAAAAGGCGCTGAAGCCGCTCAGCTGCACATACCAGGTACCCGCCTTGGGCGAATTCAGAGTGCAGGTCTCGGTGTTGCCATTCTTGTATGGGCGGCAATCATAGCTGTTGCCGGTCGGCAGCGCCCCGAACTTCACATAGAGATCCGCATCACCTGTGCCGCCACTGCTGGCGACCACCAGCTGGCTCTTGCCGGCCGGTACGTCGATAGTGAAGTTCACCTTGCCACCCTTGGCAGCGGAGAGCCCGGTCACGGGGACCCCGTTTTGCAGCACACTGCTGCTCGGTGGCGGTGTGGTGCCGCAGGAGGCATTGACACCGACCGTAGTAAAGGCCGCCGCCACGTCAGGCAGGCTGTAGCCCAGATCGGTAGCCGCCCTGGTCACGCCACAGGCGCCCTGATCGTAGGTGGTATTGGCTCCCCAGTAGAGGCGGTTGGCCAGCACGAATACTTCAAAGGCCTTGCGGGTGTTCCAGCCACTGGTATTGGCCAGCAGGTAGAAGGCACGGTTGTAGACACCCGAGCTATGGTGCACATCAATGCCATCGTAGTAATCGCTGGCATGACCGATTGAGCTGCCGTCACGGGTCGGATCCTCGAAGTAGCGCAGCGAGCCATTGCCCTTGAAGATCTGGGCCCCGACCATCCAGTCGTTACTGCCCTTCATGTAGTACTCGGCCGCTTCCCCCGCCATGTCGGAGAAGGCCTCGTTGATGCCGCCCGATTGGTCCGAGTAGACCAGGCCCGAGTTCTGTTCGGTAAAACCGTGACTCACCTCGTGGGCGGCCACGTCCAGGCTCACCAGCGGGTAGAAGGTGGTGGCACCGTCGCCAAACGTCATCTGGCTGCCGTCCCAGAAGGCATTCTCGTAGTTGCGGCTGTAGTGCACCCGCATCTTCAGCTTGAAGCTGAGCGGCGCCGTGTTGTACCAGTTGCGGTACATGTCGAACACCACATTGCCAAAGTAGTGGGCATCGTTGAGCGGCGAGTAGGCACCGTTGATCTCCTTGACCGTGTTCTCCGGGCAGGTGAACTGGTGCACGGCACCACCCGTGGTGGCGTGATTCATGTTGACCGTATCCACGTTCGGGCTGGTCATGCGACAGGTGTCATCCACCAGCAGGGGGCCGAAGTCGGAGCCGTAGAAGTATTTGCCGGTTTTGACGTTGCCACCCGGGCCTGTGGAGTCCTTGTGGTTGATCCCCTCCCAGCGCTTGAGCTCGGTACCGTTCTGGGCATCGATCACCACGAAGGGACGGCTCGGCTGCTCGCTTGCCGCCAGCCATGAGACCAGATAGACCAGACGGGCCTGCCCGGCCTCATCCTGCATCACGAACAGCTTGACTCGCTCGTTGCTGCCCTTGGCCCCGGCACGGGCCTTGCCAGCGGCATCGGCCGGTGACAGGGCAGCCGTCGGGCTGGCCAGGTCGGCATCGATCTGGCGCAGGATCTGGCCGGAGACCTGGCTTATCTGACCCCCGAGGGACAGCTCAGCCACCAGTACCTGGCCCCAGACCGGGATACCATTCCAGGTCTGCTCATAGCGAACCCGCTGCTGGCCATTGGGCAGCTTGACCGCCCGCACTTGACGAAACTCTCCATCCCCAACCAGCGCACTCACACCTGCGGCGCCGCTTGGTGCTCCCTGAATGCCCGCCACCTGATGTACGTCAACCTGTTCTGCAGCCAAGGCTGCGCTTCCCCAGCAGGCCAATACCACGGCCAAATAAACTTTGTTCATCTCGTCTTTCCTTAGGTCGATGAAGATTGCACGCCGGGTCTCTTACCCAACGCTCCTACACTAGTTAGCACGATCAAAACAGCTGCCTGTCATATATGACAGCGCAGCACGAACCGGTAGCAGGATCTGCGGTTTCATATGTTAGGTAGTGCAAACAGAACAAAAAGCAGTGAATGACGCTTGAAAAGGCCTGAGAATAACCAGACCCACACGACCCCCAACACAGGCCCCTCCATATGGGGATAGCGAACGCAGGTGAGAGTGTAAAAGCCCTTGGCGCACAAGGGGTTGATTGGCTACATTGGCTGTTTGGCGGCCCACACAGGGCCAAGACACGGCAGAGAGGTAAGGATGTTTTCATGGCAACTGGACGATGAATTGGCGCTGCTGTTCTTGCAGCCCGACATGGCAAGCGAACTCTTTGGCCTGTGCCGGGAGAACCGCGACTACCTGACCCAATGGCTGCCCTGGCCTCCCTACATACAGCAGCCGGCCGACAGCGCCACCTTCATCCGCCACGCCATCGAGAAGTTTGCCCGCGGCGAGGGATTGACCACCGTCATCGAGTATCAGGGCGAGGTCGTCGGTGTCATCGGCTACAACCAGATCGATCAGGCGCTGGCCAAGGTCACCATTGGCTACTGGCTGGCGGAACGCTGGCAGGGCAACGGCATCATCACTCGCGCCTGTCAGGCCCTGATCCATCACGCCTTCGAAGAGATGGGGATGGAGAAGGTTGAGATCAGCACGGCGGTGGAAAACGAGCCCAGCCGGGCGGTGTGCGAGCGACTCGGCATGCAGCCGGAGGGGATCAGCCGACGGGCCGAACGACTGGAGGATCGTGTGGTGGACCACGTCCACTACGGCCTGCTGCGCGATGAGTGGCTAAGGCAACGCGATCACTGATGGCCGAGGCAGCCCGGCGGTCGGCACCCTGCTTATGAATCCACAGAGGGAACCTTGATGGCACTACCGCACCTCCGCACGGCCCGTACCCGGCTCACTGTATTGCCGCCCGAGCGGGCCGACCTGATGCTGGATTTCTATCTGCGCAATCGCGCTCACCTCACCCCCTGGGAACCCAGCCGGGACGAGGGTTTCTATACCCTGAGCCACTGGCATGGCCGCCTGCGCGACAGCTATGGCCAGTTCTTCAACGGCAGCGCCGTTCATCTGGTGGCGCTCGACCCCTTGGGCGAGCAGGTGATCGCCACCTGCAACTTCACCCACATACTGATGGGCATGTTCAAGGCCTGCCATCTTGGTTATGCCATCGATCAAGCCCATGAAGGCCAGGGCCTGATGCAGGAGGTGATCGAGGCCGGGATTGAGTACCTGTTTCGGGAGCACGGCCTGCACCGGGTCATGGCCAGTTATATGCCAACCAATCTGCGCAGCGGTGCCCTGCTAGAGCGCCTCGGCTTCGAGCGAGAGGGCCTGGCCCGGGACTATCTGATGATCAACGGCCGCTGGGAGGATCATGTGCTCACCGCACGGATCAACCCGGCGATCTAGGCAAGAAGCGGCTCGCCAACAGCAGGCCAGTTGCCCGTCAGGCATAAAAAAAGGCTCTGTCCCAATTACGTGTTGCATGGGGCGCCCCAGCGCCTCATGCAAACATGCTTTGATATTTACGCCTTTTCCGTAACGCTCCAGCATCCTGCGCCAACCCAGGTAGTTCTTCAGGTAGTGCGTCGCCACGCCATGGAACCGCTCCAGCCACTCTTTCAACCGATGGTGATACCCGTTTACGTGCTGGATGTGATACGCACCGACCACCCGTTCGCCTTGACGATTGCGCACCACCTGATGGGTTACACCCTGTTCTTTGCTGAAACAGGCATACACACCCGCTCCATCGCTACACAGCACCGCATCCGCTGACACCAACGGCTTCAACACCGCGATGACCGTCTCGGCATCGATTCTCTCCAACTGGAAATCCGCATGGTGGCCTGCACGGTCTTGTACCACCATCACCGGGATGTAATCTGGCCCGGTTCCACGAGTTCGACCTTTACCACCGCGATGACGTGCCGGACGCGGCAGTCCCCGCTGCCCCTTGAACGATTCAAGGAAGAAGGTCTCATCAACCTCAACGATGCCCTCTTCCCGGGTGGCCTGATGGGTTGCCATCGCGCGCAAGAAGCGGTGACGCCAGAGGAACGCGGTGTTTTTGCTGACCCCACAGCGCCGCGCGGCTTGGCGGACAGTCAGTCCCTCGATGAGGGCTTGCGCGTAGTCTTCCCAGCACTGGGCTTTGCGCAACCGTGCCAGAGGAGTTTTAGTCAAAACGGTGCTGGTGCGCAGACACAGTTTGCAACGGTAGCGGCGCAGTCCCCGACTCCATCCCCAGGGTGCCAGCTGGGTGACATCAGCCTGACAATGTGGGCAGCCACTGCATGCCGGTAACTGAGTATTGAGCGAGGTAATGGTGTGGGGTGCAGTGAGCTCCTGCTGAGCAACACGGCGCTGGCGCAGGGTTAACTGGGGAAAAAGGGACAACAGGTGTTGAAAGGCTGGGGTATCCATGATGGTAGACCTCAAGGTGATGGCCTACTTCAAGATTAGCCTTTCAACACGTAATTGGGACAGAGCCTAAAAAAACGGGTCCGGAGCTTGGCTCCGGACCCGTCTTCAGAAGAGGTGCAGGCTTAGTTAGCCTTGGCATCGCTCACTGCGGCTTCAGCCTTGGAGACAGCTTTCTCGACGGTTGCAGTCGCTTCGGTAGCAACCTTCTCTACGGTAGAGGTGGCTTCGCTAGCGGCTTGCTCAACAGTTGCAGCAACGTCGGCGGCCGGAGTCGCTGCCGGAGCGGCGGCTTCTTCTTTCTGACCACAAGCGGTCAACATCAGGCCCAGGATACCGGCTACCAGTACTTTGTTCATGTGCATACCCTCAAAAAATATGGAGAGATGGTTCGTTCAACCATCACAGTGCGTCCGTTCACCCGGTTAGAAACCCATAGACCGGGAGCCAAGAGGCGCGCGAAATATATCCCCATACGCCCCCAATGGAAACGAGTATCACAATGATATTTTCTCGTTGGCTGGATGAAAAGAACTGCTACAACGACAAGCATTGGTACACAACACCCACCATTAACCCAAACCGTATAATAAACAACCGCAACCGGCGTGATTACTGGCGATAAACAGCGATTCTCGTCATTCGGGTGAGATACGAGATGCCCCTCTCAGTCAGACAAATTCTGACAAGCCAACCGTTTTCCTTGCTGGTGGCTGTCTCGGGCCAGATCCAGTAGCGCCATCACTGCCAATGCCTCGCTGGCCGGAACCGGATTCTCCCCTTCCCCCTTGATCGCGGCGCAGACGCCACTGTAGTAAGCGCCGTAATTTCCCGCCTCACCGACCACTGTCTGCTGCTGGAACTGACCATCCCGAATGCGACTGAGCTGACCAGGTTCGCTATCAACCCCCCAGTCTGCCGCCGGTGGCCGCTTGCCGAGCTTGAGCTGATCTTCCTGCACATCCATGCCGAACTTGATAAACGACCCTTCACTGCCGTGGATGACGAAACGGGGCATGGTGGCCGAGACCAGACAACTGCCGTGCAGTACCACTCGCATCTCGCCATACCGTTCACCATAGCCCAGCACCACGTGGAAATAGTCATCCGTCAGGGCACCTGGGCGCTGCCGCGCCAAATCCGCCTGTAGCCAGTCCGGTTGGCCAAACAGTTTCAGCGCCTGATCCAGGATGTGAGGGCCGAGATCGAACCAGAGTCCGGAGCCGGGGCCGCCCGCTTCGCGCCAACGCTGACGCACTTGTGGGCGATAGCGGTCGAAATGGGATTCAAACTGAGCGACCTGCCCCAGAGCACCTTCTGCCAGCAGACGGCGCACCGTGAGGAAGTCCCCGTCCCAGCGCCGATTGTGGAAGATGCTGAGCAGCCGCCGCTGCTTCCCGGCCAGCTCCACCAGTGCCTTTGCCTCGGCCAGATCCAGCGCGAAAGGCTTGTCGATCACCACGTGCTTGCCGGCCAGCAGCGCCTGGCGAGCTATGGGGGCATGGGTATCATTCGGCGTGGCGATCACCACCAGATCCACCGAAGGATCGGCCAGCACCTCTGCCAGCGAACCGACCCGGCAACCGGGCAAATCCGCCTCAACCTTGGCGGCATCCCGGCTCACCACCCAGCCGAGGGAGAGTCCAGGGGTAGTGGTCAGGAAGGGGGCGTGAAAGGTCTTGCCTGCGAAACCATAACCCACCAGGGCTGCGTTGAGAGTCTGGATCATCCGGTTTTCTCCACGGGTCTGTCATAAGCGTCAGGCTCGGTGCCGCCTGCAAAAAGAGAAGGGGGCCCATGGCCCCCTGAGTGTGCCCATCAGAGCACAGGATTTATTGTAAACACAAGCGCCGGCCCGGACGGGTCAACAGCAGCAACAGGGGCGGTAACAACAGCCACATATGCAGCGCCAGCTGGTTCAGCGGATCCGGCATCAACCAACCGGTGATCCCCACCAGGGCGCCTGAGCCGCTCATCTGGAACAGGCCGAGCAGGGCCGCCGCCGTACCGGCGCAGTGACCGAACGGTGCCAGCGCCATGCCGGCGGCCGCCCCCAGCACCATGGCAAAGCCGATGCTGGAGAAGAACACGGGCCCCATCATGGCCAGCGGATGCTCGACATGCTGCACCAGAGTCAGTGCGATGGCCGACAAGGTGATCACCAGCAGGCCGATGCGCAGCGTGCGTCTCGGCCCCACTCTGGCGATGACGCGTGGCGCCAGGAAGCAGGCCAGTATGTTCAGCGCCGCGTTGGCGGTGAACCAGTAGCTGAAGCCGCTCATGTCCAACCCCAGCTTCACCATCAGCTGCACCGGCGCCGCCGTGACATAGGCCAGGATCACCGCCATCGCCAGCATGCAGAGGCTGGCGTTGAACAGAAAACTCGGGGAGCGCAGCACAGGGCTGTAGCGGGACCAGCTGATGAGCGGACCGCTGCTGCTGGTCTCGTCCGGACGAGTCTCCGGCATGCGCCACAACAGCCAGCTGCCGACGATGGCCGCATAACCGGCCATAAACCAGAAGTTGGCAGACCAGCCCGCCTTGGCGGTGAGCCAACCGCCGAGCAGCGGCGCCAGCGCAGGAATGAAGCAGATGGCGCCGTTCAGATAGGAGATCATCTGGCCGCTCTTCTTGGGGCCATAACTGTCACGCACCACTGAGAAGGCAGCGACCGAGGTGGCACAGGCACCGAAGCCTTGCAGCATCCGCGCCAGCATCAGCTCACCCAGGCTGGCGGCAAAACCGGCCGCCAACGCACTCAGGCCATAGAGCAGCACGCCGCCCAGGGCGATGGGCTTGCGGCCATAACGGTCGGCGAGCGGCCCGACCAGCAGCTGACCCAGTCCCATGCTGAACAGGAACCAGGTGATGGTGCCCTGCATCAACGTCACTTCGGCACCCAGCTGCTCGGCCATCTGCGGGATGGCGGGCAGGTAGATATCGATGGCCAGTGGACTGAACAGCACCAGTAGGACAAGCAGAAGAATCAATGGCATCAGTCACCTCAAGCCGTAAGGGAAAATCGATTGGGGCGCGAGTCTACTGACTCACAGTAATGAATTGAAATGGTATTTAATCACTTTGGTTATTCCTATACGGAAACATGCATGTTATTCGCACCTCAACCAAGGTCACAGTCGTGACCAGCCAGGGCAGTATTGAGGGCAATTGGCGCTTTTACTCACAGCGTGCCCCGCATAGAATGCGCAGATTATTTTTGCGGAGGTGCTCGATGAACAAGCTTGTCCTGGCAACAGGTAACCAGAAAAAGGTGAAGGAATTGGCCACCATGCTGGCCGATATGAAGATCCAGGTGATCCCACAGAGCGAGTTTGCTGTGCCGGATGCCGAAGAGACAGGCACCACCTTCGTCGAGAATGCCATCATCAAGGCTCGCCACGCCGCCCGCATCACAGGCCTTCCCGCCGTCGCAGACGACTCGGGCCTGGAGGTGGATCTGCTGCACGGCCGCCCCGGCGTCTACTCAGCCCGCTTCGCCGGCGAGCATGCCAGCGACAAGGACAATATCGACAAGCTGCTGGCCGAGCTCAAAGGCGCCCCCGATTACCTCAAGAGCGCCCGCTTCTGGTGCGTGCTGGTCTACATGCGTCACGCTGACGATCCTACCCCCATCATCTGCCAGGCGAGCTGGGAGGGGATGATCATCGACGAACCCCTTGGTCAGCACGGCTTTGGCTATGATCCCGTGTTCTTCGTCCCCGACCATGACTGCACCTCGGCCCAGATGCCGAGCGAGCTGAAAAACCAGCTCAGCCATCGCGGTCAGGCGCTGGCCAAGTTGAAAGCGGCCCTGGCAGCCACCCACTGATACGCCGCCACGCATTTCATCTACAATGGGGGCCCGTCAGCCCCCGTTTTTATGTTTGATTATTGGAAGCCCCATGCTGCAACTGCCGCCCCTCTCCCTCTATATCCATGTGCCCTGGTGCGTCCAGAAGTGCCCCTACTGCGACTTCAACTCCCACGCCCAGAAAGGGGAGCTGCCTCACCTCGAATATGTGGCCGCCCTGCTGGAGGATCTGGATCAGGATCTGAAGTGGGCCCAGGGACGTCCTCTCTCCTCCATCTTTATCGGTGGGGGGACACCCAGTTTATTGAGTGTGGAGGCCATGCAAACCCTGCTGGACGGGGTGCGCGCCCGCATCGCCCTGACCCCGGATTGCGAAATCACCATGGAGGCCAACCCGGGCACTGTGGAGGCGGACAAGTTCGCCGGCTTCCAGCGGGCGGGCATCAACCGCATCTCCATCGGGGTGCAGAGCTTCCAGCAAGAAAAATTGGCCCGGCTCGGTCGCATCCACGGCCCCGAAGAGGCGCGCAAGGCCGCAGCGCTGGCCCACGCCATCGCGCTGCCCACCTTCAACCTGGACCTGATGCACGGCCTGCCGGATCAGAGCCTGGACGACGCCCTCTATGATCTGCAGCAGGCCATCGACTGCGCGCCGCCGCATCTGTCCTGGTATCAGCTCACCATAGAGCCGAATACGGCCTTTGCCTCCAAGCCGCCACGGCTGCCGGAGGATGATACCCTGTGGGACATCTATGAGCAGGGCCACGCCATGCTCACCGCCCGGGGCTATCAGCAGTACGAGATCTCGGCCTATGCCAAAGCGGGCTATCAGTGCCGCCACAACCTCAACTACTGGCGTTTCGGCGACTATCTCGGGATAGGTTGCGGCGCCCACGGCAAGATGACGGATCTCGTCAGCGGCCAGATACTACGCAGCGCCAAGGTGAAGCACCCGAAAGGCTATCTGGATCCCGCCCGATCCTACCTGGACAACCAGTGGCAGGTGACCGAGGACGAATTACCGCTGGAGTACTTCATGAACCGGTTCAGATTATTCGAGCCGGTCCCCAAGGCAGAGTTCGAGGCTTACACCGGCTTGGGCCTGGAGCGAGTGGAGACTATGCTCGCGATTGCCCAGACCAAGGAGCTGATCGAAGACCTGGGGGATTGCTGGCAGCTCACCGCTCTCGGCCATCGCTACCTGAATGTGCTGCTCGAGCTCTTTATGGACGAGTAAGCCGACGGGGCATCACAAGGTCCGGCTTCACCGCCAACACAATGAGGGCGCCCATGGCGCCCTCATTGTGTCAGTCATGCCTTGCGGCAGAAACCCGCTCAGCAGCAGACGCATCCCATCTGCTGTTGGCCGGGCTCCCACCGCTTGCCATATTTGGCCTTGCGCTGGTAGCTCCCCTTGCCCTTCTTGTTTTGCTCGACCCGGCTGCGAAACAGCGGATCCGTGAGCAGGGCTTGCAAGTGGTTATCCTTTATCTCCCCGCGCCTGTGGGCATAAACGATATCTGGAGATTCACTCGTCTGTTTACTTCTGTTCTCAGTCACAACCTGTCCTCATTGGCGTTACCTACTTACATTTCTTCAAAAACCAGCGTTTAGTTTCTGGTACTTGAACAATTACCCCTTCATTTTCTAAGAGTCCCAGTAACGTTCTTGAAATGTGGCCCTCATGACCCACATGCCCGCCATAAATACCTAGCGAACGTCCCAGCTCTGCATTAGTGAGTCCTGTATCCCCTGAAGCCTCAAGGGCTAAATAAACTGCACTTTTTAAATCAGCAATTGCAGATTGAGCTAACTGATAAGCTTGAGCATTCATCTATTTATCTCGTGAAATTCAGTTATAGAGACTTCGCATTTGGCGAATACCTCATTTTTTATAGTAGGCCCAGGTCAAAAACGCAGCGATTTTGTCACCAAATCGCCGCCGTCACAATGGCATCCTGGCAAACTGATCAGCCCCCTTGCTTGCGCTGGTAACTCACCTGAACAATCCCGCTTGGCAGCATCTTCACCTGAGCTGGATGCCAATGACTCACCGGGATATCAGCCCCGAATAGCGGGATGCCTTTACCAAGCAGCACAGGAACTCTGGACAGCGTCAGCGTATCGACCAGGTCAGCCTGCAAAGCCTGGCGTACCAGATTGCCGCCATCCAGATAAACATGACGGGCCCCTTCATCCCAAAGCTCGGCCAGTACCTGCCTCAATTCACCACTGACAAATTGCTCCTGATAACGGGGCTCGACAGGGTTGTGTGTCATCACCCTGACTCTCAATCCTTCATAGGGCCAGACGCCAAACCCCATGACGGCATCATAGGTATTGCGCCCCATCAGCAGCGTATCGCTGTGTTCCATCAGCGCATTGAACCCGGTGTCATCGGGTGGATCGGAAGAATAAGGCGTCAGCCAGTCGAGTGAGTTGGCCTCCCCCGCGATGAAACCATCAAGGGAAAGCGCCAAGAAGACGGTGATGCTGGGTCTTGTCATCATGATATTTATCTCTGCGAGCAAGCGGCTGATACGGCGTTATTTTACTGTTCGCAACCAGCAAGCGCTTTTGGGTCATTGGGTTTATTCATGGACGTGGGCATGATGCTCATGCTGGGCGGGGGCGCCGGATTCGAGCACTTCCAGGATGGCACAGTGCTCCGCCGAGCGCGGGCCGCCACAGCAGATGTTGGAGAGCTCCCGCAGGTTTTCGCGAAAGCGGGTCAGCTCCACGATCTTCTGCTCCACCTGGGTCAGCTTGGTGTCGGCCACCGCCTTCACCTCCTGACAGGTAACCTTGGCCTTGTTGGTGTCGAGGCTGAGCAGCTCACCTATGTCAGCAAGGGAGAAGCCCACCGACTTGGCGCGGATGATGAACTCCAGTCGCCGCTTGTCCTGATCGCCGTAGAGGCGGTAACCAGACTCGTTGCGGATCCCGGGCGAGATGAGGCCGTTCTTCTCGTAGAAACGCAGGGTATCCGCCTTCACCCCGCACGCCTTCGCCAGTTCACCGATCCGATACATGCTCTCTCTCCCGCTGGATATACGCTGTAATAAAAACCGGAACCCACTATCGCCCCTTTGCCCATTGATTGCCAGCCAAGGACAGAAAACGGACAATCCAAAGGGGCTGCCGTCACTTTTTTCCATCAAAACGCTGAAAAGACAAACGTTTTACAAAAAACCACCGAAAAACGTTTAACACCGCACCAGACAAGGCTTCGCCACGTTAAAAAATCCACCGCAGCTCACATTTTTTGTGTAGAATACGCGCCCACAAGAGAGCGTCGCGTCAAGCGGGCATTTCTTAAAACACGTTTGCCTTTGAACGACTATCCGGGTGAGCGTGGTTTGCGAAATCCCCCACTTCCATTTATTTGGGGACTCTCTGTGTTGAGCCTCGCCTCCCATGGAACGGTCCCCGTTATGCTGAGGACGATAGTGTGATGGAACAAGCTCGACCCATTCGCCGTGCACTGCTGAGTGTGTCTGACAAAACTGGCATCCTGGAATTTGCCAAGGCACTCAACGAACGTGGCGTGGCCTTGCTCTCCACCGGCGGCACCGCCAAGTTGCTCGCCGACGCGGGTCTGCCGGTGACCGAGGTCTCCGACTACACGGGTTTTCCTGAAATGATGGATGGCCGGGTCAAGACCCTGCATCCCAAGGTCCACGGCGGCATTCTCGGTCGTCGCGATCAGGATGACGCCATCATGGCCCAGCACGCTATCTCCCCCATCGACATGGTTGTCGTCAACCTCTACCCCTTTGCCGCCACTGTGGCCAAAGCAGACTGCACCCTGGCCGATGCGGTCGAGAACATCGACATCGGCGGCCCGACCATGGTGCGCTCTGCTGCTAAAAACCACAAAGATGTCGCCATCGTCGTCAAGGCTGCCGACTACGATCGCGTTATTCGTGAAATGGATAGCAATGGCAACAGCCTGAAACTGGCGACCCGTTTTGACCTTGCCATCGCAGCCTTCGAGCATACCGCCGCCTACGACGGCATGATCGCCAACTACTTCGGCACCATGGTTCCTTCCTACGGTGACAACAAGGAGGGTGACGAAGAGTCCCGCTTCCCGCGCACCTTCAACAGCCAGTTCATCAAGAAGCAGGACATGCGTTACGGCGAGAACAGCCATCAGGCTGCCGCTTTCTACGCCGAAGAGCAGGCCGCGCCGGGTTCTGTATCCAGCGCTACCCAGCTGCAAGGCAAGGCGCTCTCCTACAACAACATCGCCGATACCGATGCAGCGCTGGAGTGCGTGAAGGAGTTCAGTGAACCGGCCTGCGTCATCGTCAAGCATGCCAACCCCTGCGGCGTGGCCATCGGTGACGACCTGCTGACTGCCTACGATCGCGCCTACCAGACCGATCCCACCTCCGCCTTTGGCGGCATCATCGCCTTCAACCGCGAGCTGGATGGTGCCACTGCGGCGGCCATCGTGGCTCGTCAGTTTGTCGAAGTGATCATCGCCCCGACGGTGAGCCAAGCAGCCCGTGACGCCGTTGCCAGCAAGCAGAACGTGCGCCTGCTCGAATGTGGCCAGTGGACGACATCGGCGCAAGGTTTTGACCTCAAGCGCGTCAACGGCGGCCTGCTGGTGCAGGAGCGGGATCTCGGCATGGTGACGCAGGATGACCTGAAAGTGGTCAGCAAGCACCAGCCAACCGAGGCCGAACTGAACGACCTGCTGTTCTGCTGGAAAGTGGCCAAGTTCGTCAAATCCAACGCCATTGTCTACGCCAAAGCGGGCCAGACCATCGGCGTCGGCGCTGGCCAGATGAGCCGGGTCTACTCCGCCAAGATCGCCGGCATCAAGGCCGAGGATGAAGGGCTGACAGTGGCGGGCTCCGTCATGGCCTCCGATGCCTTCTTCCCGTTCCGAGATGGCATAGACGCCGCCGCGGCCGCCGGTATCTCCTGCGTCATCCAGCCGGGTGGCTCAATGCGCGATCAGGAGGTGATCGACGCCGCCGACGAACACGGCATGACAATGGTGTTCACCAACATGCGCCATTTCCGTCACTGATGGGTCAGGGTCGCCGCTGGCGGCCCTTTTGTTGTCTCTTTTCAACTGACTATTGTCACTGGCTGACGGCACCGGGATGCCAGCCAGTGACCACAAATAGAAGCGAGCGATACGATGAAAGTACTGATCATTGGCAACGGCGGTCGTGAACACGCCCTGGCATGGAAAGCCAAACACTCTCCACTGGTACACCACGTTTTCGTGGCACCGGGCAATGCGGGCACCCAGCTTGAGCCGGGCGTCGAGAACGTCGCCATCGAGGCAACCGATATCGATGGGCTGCTGGCCTTCGCCAAAGAGAAACAGGTCGGCCTCACCATAGTCGGGCCGGAAGCGCCGCTGGTCAAAGGGGTGGTGGATGCCTTCCGCGCCGCCGGTCAGTCCATCTTCGGCCCGACCGCTGCCGCCGCCCAACTGGAAGGCTCCAAGGCCTTCACCAAGGATTTCCTGGCCCGTCACGCGATTCCGACCGCCGACTACCAGAACTTCACCGAGGTGGAGCCTGCGCTCGCCTACCTGCGCGAGAAGGGCGCGCCTATCGTCATCAAGGCCGATGGTCTGGCGGCGGGCAAGGGGGTGATTGTCGCCATGACGTTGCAGGAGGCAGAAGAGGCAGTACGCGACATGCTCTCCGGCAATGCCTTTGGCGACGCGGGCTCGCGGGTGGTGATTGAAGAGTTTCTGGATGGCGAAGAGGCGAGTTTCATCGTCATGGTCGACGGCGAGCACGTGCTGCCCATGGCCACCAGTCAGGATCACAAACGGGTGGGTGACGGCGATACCGGCCTCAATACCGGTGGTATGGGCGCTTACTCCCCGGCGCCGGTAGTGACTGCTGACGTGCACAAGAAGGTCATGGAGCAGGTCATCATGCCGACCGTGCGTGGCATGGCGGCCGAAGGCAATGTCTACACCGGGTTCCTCTACGCCGGTCTGATGATCGATGGCGAAGGTAACCCCAAGGTGATCGAGTTCAACTGCCGCTTCGGCGACCCCGAGACCCAGCCTATCATGCTGCGGATGCAGTCCGATCTGGTGGAACTCTGCCTGGCGGCCTGCGAAGGCAAGCTGGATCAGAAAGAGGCCATCTATGACCCCCGCGCCGCCATCGGCGTGGTGCTGGCGGCGGGGGGTTATCCCGGCGATTACAGTACCAATCACCCCATCAGCGGCTTGCCGGTGGATGAGGTGGCCGGTGAGAAGGTGTTCCATGCCGGTACCCGGCTGGAAGGGCATACCAGCCTGACCCAGGGTGGCCGCGTGCTGTGCGCAACCGCCCTCGGCCATACCGTTGCCGACGCCCAGCAGCGTGCCTATCAGCTGGCGGCGCGCATCAAGTGGGATGGCGTCTTCTACCGCAAGGATATCGGCTGGCGCGCCATAGAGCGCGAGCAGGAGCAGTAATTTCCAACAGTCGCACACACATGTTCATCAGGGCCTGCGGGCCCTTTTTCACATGCCGCGACCAGTCACCTTGCCCTAGGGGGATCCCTCGCCATCTCCCTCACATTTCCCCCTCTCTCGTTACCATTTGTGACAAAAAACAGCAATTTTCACAAACAGTTCACGGTGGCTCATGGCATCATGCCTGTCATGAACACCAAACAAGGGTTCATAAGAAGCCAACCAAAAATTGATAAGCATGTCGTTAAATAAGGAAATCCCATGTTGAAAACTGTTCGCCCCCTGTTGCTGCCCCTGATGTTTGGCCTGATGACCCTGCCCGCCATGGCCGGTGAGCTGGAACAGCCGATGAAAAAGATCGGCTTCAACTACAAGCAGGCTGTCAAAGCTGACGATGCAGCCGCCATGGAGAAGCACATCAACGAGATGAAGGCTCAGCTCGACGTTGCCAAGCTGAAGAACATGCCAACCGCCAAGAAAGAGAAGTTCCTGGAAGGCATGAACAAGGTACAGACTGAGCTGGATGCCAGCCTGGCAGCCCTCAAGGCGGGTGACGAGGCCAAGGCGCGCGAGCACCTGGCCAAGGTCAATGACCTGAAGAAGGAGTACCACAAATATGCCAAGCAAAAAGGCTGATCCCTTTCACTGGGATAGTCTGGTCCGCCTCACCCACTGGGGTGTGGCGGCTGCCTGTGTCGGCAATCTCTGGCTCAACGAAGCCGGCGAGGAGTGGCATGAATGGCTGGGGTATACCGCCATGGCACTGATCGGCCTGCGCCTGGTGTGGGGGCTCTCTTTCGCCAAGGGCCATGCCCGGCTGCGAGCCCTGATCCCGAGCCGGGCAGATTTTCGCCAGCAGGCCGTGGCGTTGCATGAACGCACCCCGGCAACCCCCGGCCATCATGGCAGCGGCAAGCTGGCGGTATGGGCGCTCTGGCTGACCATACTGGCCACCGCAGGTAGCGGCTGGTTTCAGAACACCGAGCTGGGCTTTGAACTCGGGTCCGACGACTGGCACCTCTGGTGTACCTGGGCGCTGCAAGGGCTGATCGCGCTGCATCTGACTGCTCTCGCATTCACCTCCTGGCGCCAACGCAGCAATCTGGTGGCGCGCATGTTGCCTTCGGTACGCGGCAAGCGTGCGCAGCAAGCGCCAGCGCCAGCGAGTCAGGATCAACACTCCTGATATGTCAGACAGACCCGCGCCCCTAGCCGGGTCTGTCCCTTGTCGACTCGCCCCCCTCCCGCCCTGGTCCCGCAGACACGCTTTTACCCTATTTCTATGCAGGAGCACCCATGAAACAGCTTGAGACCCTCAAGGCAGAGGGCAGGATAGAAGAGGCTCGCCAGCACGGCCTGCTGCAACTCATCGCGCATCCACGACATGCCGGGCTGCATTACGAAGTTGCCTGCCTGCACGATAACCTGGGACGAGAGGCACAGGCCATTCCACTCTACCAACAGGCTATCGCACTGGGGCTGACGGATGAGTCTCTGCGTGGCGCCTGGCTCGGCCTTGGCAGCGCTTATCGCACCACAGAGCAATACCCGGAGGCGCTGGCCGCCTTCGAGCAAGGACTGGCCCGTTTCCCCGATGCCAATGAGTTCAAGGTGTTTCGCGCTATGGTTTGTTACAACCTGGGGCGCAACAAGGAGGGGATGGAGAGCCTGCTGGCGGTACTGGCAGAGACGGCGACAGATCCGGCTCTGGCACCTTACCGACGCGCCATCGCCCTCTATGCCGCCGACCTGGATCGACGCTGGTAAATAGCCAGCAACAAAAAGGCCGCTCATCATGAGCGGCCTTTTTACGAAATGTGGTGGCCCCTGCCCGACTTGAACGGGCGACCAATCGATTATGAGCGTGGGAAAAACGCATTTCACTGTATTTACGTACAGTACATGATGTTATATAAATCAATGCCTTAGATCAACATGCTCATTTTATGACCTTCCCCACTCTTCCCCCATATTCTCCCTCTGACGTATCCTATACGTATCCTTTTTCGACCAATCGATTTCTAGGATACCCGGATCGATTGGTCGGCCAAGAGCAGGCTAGCCAGGGAAAGGAGCAGCAAACGCCACTCCCCCCTTGGGCCCAAAAAGGTCGCATAGGGTTTAAATATTGAGGTTACAGAGGTTACAAGGTTACAACCCCCTACAAGCCACGGTTTAGCTGGGTTTGTTTGTAACCTCACCATAAATAGTCAGAGGTTACAGAGGTTACAAGACCTGTCTTGCCTGCCCTTCCTCTGGCTAGCCTGTTTTGTGGGAGGAAGATGAAAGCGTTCAAATTCACCAAGGCCACGATCGATGCACTGCCCCCTGCACCAGAGGGGAAACAGGTCGAGTACTGTGATGCCATGGTGCAGGGGCTGAGGCTCCGGGTCGGGGCCACTGGGAGCAAGTCGTTTAGCGTGGCCAAGAGCAAAGAGGGACGCTTTATCAGGGCGACCTTGGGGCGCTACCCGGCACTGACCATCGACATGGCCCGCGCCAAGGCGTTGGAGATCCTGGGCGATGTGGCCATGACTGGCCAGAACCCTAACGTGATCCGGCGTGAACAGGACAAGTTGAAGGTCACCCTGGGCGAAGCCATTGATGCCTACCTTGCCAGCCGAGGGGATCGGATCAGGTCGGAGACAGCCAAGCACTACCGCGCCGATCTCAACAACTACTCCGGCGACTGGATGACGATCTCCTTGCTCAAACTCACCAGGGAAAAGATCGAGGTACGGCACAAGGCCATCACCGAGGGCTTGCCCGGCTCTTGGCATGGCGCGGCCCGTGAGTTTCGCAAGGCGGGGACCGGCAAGGGCAGCAAGGCACAGGCCGACCGCTGGGCGCGTACCCTGCGGGCCGTGTGGCGCTTTGCCCGCGACCATTACCGGGACGCCAATGATCGGGTCATGCTGCCTGAGCCACCCACCGAAGTCTTGAGCAGCAAGCGCCTCTGGCACAATAACCCCAGACGCAATGACCGGATCCGCACTCACGAACTCCGGCGCTGGCTGGATGCGGTGGAACAGGTCAGGCAATACGCCATCGACTGGCGAGACGACACCACCGCCACCGTCTGCGATGCCATCGACATGGCACTGTTTACCGGCTTGCGCCGCTCCGAAGTATTCCAGCTCACCTGGGATCGCGTCAGTATGAGCGGCGGTTATTTCTGGATTGATAAGACCAAGAACGGCGACCCGCTGGAACTGCCGATCACCGAAACCCTGCTCACCATCTTCCGCCGCCGCTGGCACTGGAACCTCAAACAGAGCCTGTTCGTATTTCCTGGCCGTAACCCTGATCGTCCCATCCATGAGCCGCGCCGGGTCATTGCCAAGATCTGCGCCGCTACCGTGCCCCACCCGAACCCGGACGGCCTGCCGCCGCTCGAGTTCAAATGCCACGATGCCCGCCGCACCTTTGGCACCGTGGCCGAACTAGCCGAGGTCGGTCAGTACACCATCAAGCGCCTGATGAACCACCGCACTCTGCGCAGTGCTGACGTGACGCAAGGCTATATCCATTTCACGGCGGACGAGCTGCGTAAACCGGCGACCAGGATCGAGCGGGATATTTTGGAATATGCAGGCCGTCTGGATAGTAAAAATAATGCCAATAGTAACTTGTTGACTATTTTTGCCACGCTGCCAGAAGACGAGCAGCGCCGATTATTGTTAAGTCTGCACAACAATATTGGCTGAGAGGGAGTTTAAATGTTTTTACAAGAATGGTTTGAGAATGAAGAGTTTCAAAAATCACAGGCATCAGGTAATTTCCCTGTTGTTTTTGCATCTCTCTGCCAAATGGAAAAGTATCATGACCTGACAAACCTTACATCGCAGACTCTCATTGAACAGCTGTGTTTAAGAGCAAGAATATTTGAGGCTTTTTTAACGCAAGATTCAGCGATAGAACATTATTTTAATGCATGGTTCGATATGTTTGAATCTGACTCTGTGATTATTCACGAGCCAGATGCCGATGAATTGAAAATTGACATTAACAGAATGTTATCAGCGAACGAACTATCTCTCGTAGAGTTAATAGCATGGCGTGGCGCTTCCGGTGTCAGTATCGAACAGTCGCAAGATGTGGTGGCGAATGCGCTGGCTTCACTGCATAGCGTCAAACCCTTATCTGTTGCGACGGTTAAACATATGTCTGCTATTGCTCATAAGAATAAATATGGCGACATGGACGATTTTAGTGCTAACTATATTTACCACCCCATATCAGAAGCTTTTTCTTATGAGCATAAAGAGGCGTATGGGAGGTTAGTTACCATGAGTGTTAATCTCTCTGATTATACAGATGAAGAGATCCTCGATGACTTGGCCAAGTTGCTTAAAAGCTGGCGTAAGGATACGGGCACACCATCTAAGCCGGAACCATCAAGGGCCAGCAGCATTAACCTGAGAAAGATAATTAACAACAGATATATTTTATTGTTGGATGGAATGATTTTCGGTCGAATATTGAATGGAACAATAACTGATGAACTCCTTATTAACCACGTGTATCCACACTTAGAAATTCAGCCTGACTCTTTCCGAAAGACCTATAAGCGGAATGCGCGAGCTTTCGCCAGTCCGCAGTGCCTCAATCTATGGGAGAAAACCCTAACCAACTTGGGATTGTGGGGTAAACCCGTACAGCACGCTTTGCAGAAAAAATTCTAACCACGTTCGGAAGAAAAATCGGGTGATTTTTCTTCCTCCCCGCAATAGGGCTCTATGTGGAAAATCAGCGGCATCCGAGCAAAACCAAGGGTGCCTGTATGAAATCCGCAATAAACCAAAACACTTCGCAACGCCTCACCCGCCGCGAGGCTGCCGCCTACCTTGGGTTGTCAGAGAAGACCCTTGGGGTCTGGGCCAGCAATGGCCGCTATGAACTCCCCTACTACAAACTAGGCAACCGCACACTCTACGAGCGCACCGATCTCGACGCATTCCTTGCAGCCCGAAAAATGCTGCACTCCAGCAAACCCGCGAATCCTATCCAATAACCAGGGAGGTACTCACTATGCGCGTGATGTGCACCGAGTGCGGCGAACTGGGCCGTATTACCAAGACCTATCGACACACCCGAGGCGTGGCCACGCTCTATTGCCAATGCATTGACCCCGAGTGCGGTCATTCGTGGGTGTCGTCCCTGTCATACAGCCACACCCTGCACCCGTCAGCCAGGAAAATTCCCGAGACGTCACCCGTTACCAAGCCGTAACCCAATGATGCCTCACGCCATTTGTGCCGGAGGGAAACTATGCGTGTGCTTTGCACCGAGTGCGGCAAACCAGGCCGCATTACCAAGACCAACCGCATGACAGCGGGGGTCGCCAACCTCTATTGCCGCTGTTCGGATATTGCGTGCCGTCACTCCTGGGTGTCCACCGTGTCCTACAGCCACACCCTGAGCCCGTCCGCCAAGCGGGCCAATGAGCTAACCCTGGCACTGGTGCGGGCCATGTCACCCGAGGCCCACGCCACCTTGTGTCAAAGCGTGAACGAACACCAGCAGCAGCTGGATATACAAGCCGCGCAAGAGCGCGAGAAACCCACGGTAACACTGCGGAGGGCAGGATGAGCAGTCAGGTAAAAACAGGCTGGATTTGTATCGCCAGCACGGGGGCAACACTGGATGGCCGCACCATCACGCCCGAGTGTCTGCGCCAGTTGGCCGAGACGTATGACCCGAATTTTTACGTGGCCAACCTCTGGCCAGATGGGGTACGAGGTCGCCCGTTGGGGCACGTCCACGCCCTGAAACTGCAAGAGCAAGGCGACCAGCTCAAGCTGCTGGCCGAGCTGTGCCCCACTCTGGAACTGATAGAGCTCAACACCAGCGGCACCCATGCCTTTTGCGCCATTGAGGCCAGCGAGAATTTCGCAGGCACCGGCAAGTGGTATCTGTCCGGCGTGACTGTCACTGACCAGCCGACCCTGACGGGGCTCACCCAGCTGCAATTTAGCGCCAAGCCGCCGAGCAGGCGTCCCCTGCTGGTGCCTGTCTCTGCGCCCGTTGTGCCTGCAAAACCCACTTTCCGGACATCAAAACCCGAGCAGATGTTTAGCCAGATAGAGGCCCTGTCAGCGGAGGTGACGGCCCTTTGCCGCAAGCTCGACAGCTTCACCCCGTATCGACCCAACCAGCCGAGCGCCCCCGCTGCTGACCGCAGTGACGACCCCACCCACGCCAACCATTACCGTGTTTACTAAGGAGCCCCACCCGATGAGCTTATCTGACCTGCTGCACGATGTGCGCCTGAGCTTTATCCCTGCGCCTCAACCCAGCTTTGGCAACCTCGACAACGCCGCCAGCATGGCCCTGACAGCGGCCATGCTACAGGCCGCCCCGTTTCTGTGGATGGTCTCTATCCAGGGCGTGGATGACCCCCACGCGCTGCGCTTTGACCCACTCAAGCCAGCCCTGCGCAGTGGCCGCAAGGCACAAGGGCGCTTTCTGGTGCGGGCCGAGCCGAGCAAGCGCGAACACGAATACGAAGAGCTGGACAGCAGCGCCATCTGGACGTGGCAACAGCTGGCCCAGATGCTGGCAGGGCTCGACCAGAGCCAAGCTAACAACCTGCTCGAAGAGCTGGCGTTGGCCGCCTTTGCGGATGACCTGATACGGGTCGGCTTCCATGGCCAGACTGCCGCCGTCAACACCGACCCCGAGGCCAACCCGAACGGGGAAGATGTGATGGTGGGCTGGCCTGCGCTGGCCAAGGCCGCCGACCCCGAAGGGCTGCGGGTGCTGCGCAATGCCGTGACGTTCGACCCCAGCGGCAAGGGCGATTTCACCGACCTGGACGCGATGGTCTATGCCCTGATTGAGACGCTGCCGCCAGCCTACCGCCAAGACCCGCGCTTGGTGGTGATGGTAGGCGGCGACCTGCTGCGCACCCACCAGAAAGCCCACCTCAAGGCCGGACAGGTACGGGACAAAACCCAGCGCATGAAGATTGCCGACTTGGGCTTTGTCTCGCACCAGCACATGCCGAGCACCTATCTGGGCATTACCTTGGTCGAGAACCTGCAAGTGCTCACCGTCAACCGTACCCACCGCCTCAACGCGGGGGACATTGACGACCTCGCCAGCTGGGGCATTCGCTACAACCGCGCCCAGTCCTACGCCCTGGGCGAGCCCACCGCTTACGCCGCCTTTGATGCCATCACCCTTGCCACCGAGGAGTAACCCCATGCAACAACCGACTTTGCAGGCCGCGCCGACTACTCAGCTCCCTAATGCCCCAGTGGGCACCCGCGCCAGCCGACTGGATGAACACGTGGCCCTGTTCCAAAGCGAGCACCGCAAGCTGATGGAGCTGGACAGCGAAATTCAGGTGCTGCGTGCACAACGCAAAGCCTTACTAGCCCAAATCCCACCCGCCAAGGAGCGCCGCGAAGAGCTGCGCCAGGGGCGCATTAACCAACTGATGGGCGGGGTAGTGTCACTGGAAGCGGCGCAGGAATACCGCGAGCTGGGGGAGCTGCTGGAGGATGCCAAGGCGGCGACCACCTTGTCGGAGTGTCAGGAAAAGCGCTTGGCCATGCCGCTCTATCAGACCCAGCTGGCGGTCAACAGCGCCCAGAGCATGGTGGCCGGAAGCTATGAAAGCTATCTCGACCACAAGGTGATGCCGTCCATCCTCAACGGGCTCAAGGGGCGACTGGCCGAGCTGGCCGCCCTGACCCACGCCAAGGCCACCATCATGGGGCAGGAAGGGGCGCGCAAGTGGGCACAGAACGAGCTGGCCCACGCCCTCAAAGAGGCCATGAGCGGTGAGCAGGTGGCACTGGATGGCGACAAGCCCGCCGCCCGTGAAGTGCTGGCTACCTCGACCCGCCCGCAAGCGGCTGACCTGCTGGCACTGTGCAACAGCCCAGGCAAGCGCCAGTGCTTACTGAGGGAGCTTGGGGAGTAACACAAACCGGAAATACAAAAGGGAGCCTGCCAGGGCTCCCTATTTGCTTACCCCACCCCCAATTCCAGAGGAGCAAGCCCATGTACCATAGCAAAGCCCCTGATCCCCGGCAAGAGTTGCATCCATGGATCAATTCGGATAGCCTCTCCCATGTCGCCTTAAGCAAGCGACAAGGCTGGCGGATTAAGCACCCGCAAGCAGCGACTCACGTAGGAAAATTTGTATCCCTTTCCCCCATTTCTGGCACCTTGCCGGAGATCTATCCTGTTTTGGGGGCATGGGTCGGGAGCCAAAGAAAACGCCCCCACTGTGCCTGCCTACGTGAGCACTGCTTTGCGGCTACCCGATCCGCCCTGCGTCAACTTCACGTAGGGATAACCCCAATGATCTTCACCTTCCTGATCGCCACTCGTGGCCGGGTCTCTGACCTGCACCGTATACGTACCATTTCTGCTGTCGCTGATACCGAAGCCCAAGCCCGCGCCAATCTTCCCGGCTTACCCCTTGTGTTTGTTGCCCGTATTCCCTGTGCGAAAAGGGGGCAAGCATGAATCAACACCCTCACCCTTCAAAAGAACTTACTCGTGTCACCGCTGATCTCGATGTATCTGCCTGCGCCCTGAATACCCTTTCCCGGTTGCTGACTGCCAGCGTGGATTGGGAGCGTAAAGACCGTATCGAGCACGAAGAATTTACCTATGGCCTATCTGGCCTGTTGCGTGGACTCGCCAAAGAGGTAGAAACGAACTCTTGCCGGATCAGCGAACTGAATGACCGGTTACCGGGAGGTGAATCATGATCTCCCATCGTATTGTCTCTGATGTCTCTCTGGCAGCCCGTGGTCAATGGCCCGCAATCCTAGCAGAGCTGGGGCTTTCTATTCCCAAACGTGGCCAGCATGGCCCCTGCCCTGCCTGTGGTGGGAAAGACCGGTTTCGCCTGGATGACAAGGAAGGCCGAGGAACCTGGATCTGCACACAATGCGGGGCCGGTGATGGCTTAACCCTACTGGCCAAGGCCACCCACAAAAGCACCAAGGAGGCCGCCCAAGAGGTGGCCACCCTACTAGGGCTATCTGCATCGGGTCTTGATGAGCAAGAGTTAGCAGCCCGCCGTCAGAATGCGGAGCAGATAGCGGCCAAGGCCCGACAGGATGAGGAAAAAGCCAAGCGCAAAGCCTGCACCAGGGCGGCCTCTATCATGCGAGATTGCATCAAAGGACGTAGCCCCTATCTGGCCCTTAAACATTTGCCAGATTGGCTGGCAGACACCAATCAGACCTTGATCCGCGAGGCCCGGCACAACTTCCCCCAAGGCTCCCTGGTAATACCGCTAACAGATGAAAATGATCAGCTGGTCAACGTCCAGCTAATCGACGCACAAGGCGAAAAACGCTATTTGGCCGGCGGCCAGAAAGCAGGGGCATTTCATCGGTTAACCGGTGGCCTGCAAGTCGCCATCTGTGAAGGCTACGCAACGGGCGTATCCGTCCACTTGGCAACAGGCGCAACCATCTATTGCGCCATGGATACGGGCAACCTGCAGGCAGTCGCAGAGATAGCCAAACGCCGCGAAGGAGCAGAGCCGATCCTGATTGCGGGGGATAACGATGCCCAGATTGATGGCAACCCAGGCCAAGCCAAAGCCCAACAAGCCGCTGCAGTGGTAGGAGGGCTCGTGTGCCTTCCTAATGAGGCCGGTGATTGGAACTACTACCACCAAGCCCATGGGCTGCTCGATACCAAGAAGGCGATCATGACCTCTTACGCAAAGACTCAGACACCGGCACAACTGCCCCCCAAAACCCCAGAACTGCCAGACAACTACAGCATGAGCAAAGAGCGGCTCTTTGCCATGGAGTGGCGCGGCAAGGGAGAAGAGGCGGAGCGTGTGCCGGTGCCTATCTGCTCACCCCTGCACGTCACCGCGATCACCCATACCGAGCAGGGCCAGGGCTTTGGACGATTGCTGGAATGGCGGGATACCAACGGCAAGACCCGCCGCTGGGCAATGCCCATGCGAATGCTGGTTCACAAAGGCGGTGAGGAGGTGTTCGGCCAGCTGGCAGAAAGCGGGCTCAGTTATATCAACATGAGCAAAAAGAACCTGCTGCGTGATTACCTGATGAGCTGCCAACCGCAAGCCCGGATCACTTGTGTTGATCGCACCGGCTGGCACAAGCAAGCCTATGTGCTGCCAAACGGCAACCTGGGGCCGGATGCCAACGAGGTGATCCTGCAAACCACCGGCTATGTGAACAACGACTTCACCACGTCCGGCACTCTGGCTGAATGGCAAGCCCAGGTGGCCGCCCTAGCGGTAGGCAACAGCCGGTTGGCCTTTTCCCTGTCCTGTGCCTTTGCGGCCCCCCTGCTAACGCTGATTGGGGTCGAGGGGGGCGGTTTCCACCTGAAGGGCGAAAGTACCGATGGCAAAACCACCGTGATGATGGCCGCCGCCAGCGTGTACGGCCCCGAGGCATTCGCACACACATGGCGGGCCACCGGTAACGCCATAGAAGGGATCGCCAGTCGCCGCAACGATGCCCTCCTCTGCCTGGATGAAATCAAGGAGGTGGATGGCCGGGAGGCGGGTCTGGTGGCCTACATGCTGGCCAATGGCCAGGGCAAGGGGCGAAGCCGCCAGGATGGGGAACTACGTGAACGCAAACAGTGGCGTTTGTTGTTCCTCTCAACTGGCGAGCTTTCCCTGGAAGACCACGCTGAGCAAGCAGGCCAGCGCACCTTTGCCGGTATGGAGATCCGTACAATCCAGATCCCGAGCGATACCGGCAAGCACGGCGCGTTTGAAGAGCTGCACGGCATGGCCGGTGGCCGCCAGTTTGCTGACGCGCTACGCGAGCGCCTGCAAGGCCAGCACGGCACTGCCTTCCGGGCCTACATCGAAGCATTGGCCAACGACTTGAACACACACAGCACCTGGATGAAGGCCGAGATCCGCCAACTGATCACCACCATGACACCAGAGGGCGCAGGTAATCAGGTCGGTCGAGCCATTAACCGCTTTGCCCTAGTAGCCGCAGCTGGTGAGCTGGCCACCCGCTTAGGCATCACTGGATGGCAATCGGGAGAAGCCACCAAAGCCGCGAGAATTTGCCTTGATGCGTGGTTGGCCGACCGTGGCCACCTTGGCAACCAGGAAGACGCCGCAACCCTGCGCCAGATCCGCCAGTTCTTCACTGCCTATCAGTACAGTCGGTTTGCGGACTGGGATGACCCAAACCACAGGCCTGCTCAGATGGTGGGATATCGCAAAAGCCCACATATAGGTAATGATGAAGAAGTGATTTTCTTTGTGTTACCGGAAGGATGGAGGGAGATAAACCAAGGAAGAGACTATAAAAAGGCTGCACGTTTAGCGCTTAAACAAGGTTGGATAGTCAAAGCACAGCCAGGTAAAACACAAATGCTAGTGCGGCTCCCTAATACTTCAAAACCTGTACGGGTATACATGTTAGGATGTTCTATTTTTCTGACTCCATAGTGTTGTAGCTAGCTTCGACAAATAGTACGATTCGTTGCAGATATAATTTTCATTAAAATGTTTTGCAAGAGTGAGGGGCTAAAGTGATAAAACAAATAAACCTGACTAACTGGAAGAGTTATGAAAAGTCCAGTTTATATATAGACCCGTTAACAATACTGATTGGTACAAATGCCAGTGGTAAGTCTAATGTTCTCGATGCATTAGTGTTTTTACAAAGAGCGACTTCAGGACTTAGTTTACATCAATCAATTTTTGGTGATATGAATATCTCACCTCTTAGAGGTGGGGCTGAGTGGATTTGTAGGAGAGGTACCGACGAGTTTTCGATTGAAGTGATTTTCGGCACAGAAAACAAATCCATTGATTACAAATATTCTCTTACTGTCAGAGTACAAGAAACAACAAGAGCGGAAGTATCGCAAGAAGAATTATTGATTCAGCGTTATGGGCCAAGATCAACGACTGCAAAAGAAAAGCGTCTTTTCTATACTCAGCAACAAGATGTTACTGGAACTCCAAGTATACCGGCATATTTTGCATCGGGTACTAATGGACCAGGAAAGAGACTTGATCTAAATCGTTCGTTTACGATTATTAATCAAGCGGAAAGTCTTTTGATTCGAAAGGAAATTCAAGATGCAGTAAAGTTGGTAATCGACCAACTGCAAAAAATATTCGTCTTTGACCCAATCCCAAGTCACATGAGAGGATATTCTCCATTCTCAGATAAATTACAATCTGATGGTTCGAATATCGCAGGAGTTTTGGCAGCGTTAGAGAATGATGAAAAGCAAACAGTTGAGGAAATTCTGACAGACTATCTAAGAAAGCTACCCGAAAAAGACATAACTAAAGTGTGGGCTGAGTCTGTTGGAAGATTCAAAACTGATGCAATGATCTACTGTTCGGAAACATGGCATGATAGTAATGAAGAAACTGTCGATGCGAGAGGAATGTCTGATGGGACATTGCGCTATTTAGCAATTGTAACAGCTATGCTCACTAGAGCAGAAGGAAGTCTTCTTGTAATTGAAGAAATTGATAATGGATTACATCCTTCTAGAGCAAAAATCCTTATTAATATGCTAAGAGATCTTGGCAGCGATAGGAATATTGATGTTATTGTAACGACACATAACCCCGCGTTATTAGATGCAGCCGGCAATAAAATGGTTCCATTTATTACTGTGGCACATAGAGACCTAACAACAGGGTTTAGTGTATTAACTCCATTGGAAGATGTGGAGAAGCTAGACTACTTAATGGCAAGAGGCTCATTAGGGAGACTCTCAGCAGAAGGTGCGATTGAAAAAGCACTGATGTCGGGAGATTCTTTATGAGAAAGGTCTTGATAATAGATACAAGTGTTCTGTGTGTATGGCTCCAAGTGCCAGGGATGCTTGATTGTGGCCCTCTGAGAGATAAGTGGACCCATGAACGTATAGTTGAGAAAATCGAAGCATCAAGAGCAGAAGGTGCGTTACTAGTACTCCCTTTGGCAACCATAATTGAAACAGGAAATCATATTACAAGACATGCTAATTGTTACAATACGGCATTAAAATTGTCAGATAAAATAAGGGAGTGTGCGAATGGAGATAGTCCATGGGCTGCCTTCGTTGAACAATCTGAGCTGTGGACGACAGAGCGACTAATATTATTGGCGGATGGTTGGCCTGATCTTGCTGCAAGAGCTATATCAATCGGCGATGCAACAATAAAGGATGTCGCAAGTTATTACCTTGATATGGGAAGGCATGTGGAAATATTGACTGGTGACCAAGGTCTTCAAGAAGAATCACCTGAAATACGAACACAGCCGAGGCGACGGGCTGCGCGTTAACAATAGATTTTTTACACTTGAAATGTTGAAATAATAAAAGATCCCATTGCTAGGGGTCTTTTATTATAAAGTCGGATGAATAAAATCTTTCAGGGATAATCTGAATATACTGAGTCCTTGTGACATGAGACAAAGCCACAGTGACATCACGAAATCTGCGCTCTTCCGCTCCCGCCTGCGGGCCGCACCAAGAAAATTTTTTGCAAAACTGGATTACCGCAGTTTCCTAGCTCTAGGCCGCGCCGAGCTTGGGGTTTAGGTGCCCGGATGGAATTTCAAGAAGTGAAAGGAATTTCAGCTTTTGGAAAAAACACGCCCCATTTTTGGACCAGACAAAAAACATAACCATCTGATATTTATATAAAAACTCTATTTTCCGTGGCCATTTCCCCATGCCACACACTTTTCAGCTTGCAGAAAAAAATCTGACATTATCATTTAAAAACAATGAGTTATGATAGTTTTTCGGATTTGAATGATCTGAAAATTTTCAGTTTTCCACTCATGCTAGTACGCATGCAGACCTCAAGGCTGAGTCCATCGCTGATCCCTGGTTGAGTGTCTGTGCTGAACCTAATGGAGGCACTTCTGGACACTGAGGGAGCACAATGAAATGATTTTCATGTATTGATTACGTTGATGGGGTGGAGCTAAGGAGAAAACACTGTTGTCTGATTAAGATCGCACTCCATCTACTCACTGTATGCTTGCCGCAGACAAATAGAGGTTTCGACAGAAAAACGATGAACATATTCCGGTTGCTACACGTCATGCCAATGCCAGAAGGCACACGGCTAAAGCTTCGCAGATACTTCATGAACCGAAAGTCTGACCAAGATCGGCGCCGTTTCATCAAGAGCGGGGGACATTCAGCTGTGTTTTGGGACTTCAGTCATTGGCAGTTCGAATACCAACTCCTTGATGAGGACGAGGCCAGTTTCCATTCTCGGCAGCTTTTGAGTCGTGCTCGTGAGCTTAGAATTCCCACTCCGCAATTGTTCGTGGATGAAGCTTTATCGCCTGATTACCAGCCAAGTGGGCTGGATGGCCACCGTTATTATTTATCACTTGTAGGCGAGCAGAAGGTTCGCTCTGCCATCCGCGAAGAGGAGAAATATCGTTCGGAGCGTTGGGCAAGGCGCATACCCTACATTACTGCGTTAAGTGGTCTGATCGGGACAATCACCGGCCTTGTTGCCGTTCTAGCAAAGTGGGGTTCGTAGCCACAATGTGGTAGCAATCAAAAGTGGCGCAAAAAGGAACTCTCGATGTAGAGAATGTAGACCCATCGAAGCACACCGCGTTAGCCGTGTACGTAGCGCTCTCTCCTCCATTTCACTTAAGCCGCTGAAATTTGTAACCTCTCGGGGTTACAGGTTACACAGTGGACGAAAGTGGCTGTAGCCCAAGCCAGACAAGGGCTAGAGGCTTGTAACCTCACACCGTTTCCACTGCGTGTAACCTCTATCAGCTTTTCAGGCCACGACAGAGGTTACAGCGCAAAGCCGCGCCAGCACTGGGCTAGAGCCGAGTTGTAACCTCGTAACCCGTGTAACCCCAGTTTTTTCGACATATAGAGATAAAAAGGAAAATGCCTGGTCATGTGAAAGAGATCCAAAAGCAAGCCTCAATGGTGTCTCTTTGAGGGGGCCGGAGCTTTTTTTCTACCTGATGGGGAAAATTTTTTTAGGGGGGATAAGAGCTATTTTAGAGTGGATGCTCTACAGGCTGAAATATCCTATAGGTATCCTAGCGAAAAGAGGGTTGGCGAGTACTAACTCGCCAACCCTCTGGAATTGGTGGCCCCTGCCCGACTTGAACGGGCGACCAATCGATTATGAGTCGACTGCTCTAACCAACTGAGCTAAGGGGCCAGATTGTTGGTTTTGCGGCGTGGATTATAGGAGATGTAGAGAAGCCAGTCTATAGGCAGATCAACCACTTGGCGACATTTTGTCCACTTTCCTGCCAATATTCCTGCCAACCGGCTCACGTCCCATAAAGTCCGGATAAAACAAAGCCCCGCATAGCGGGGCTTTTGAGACGACGGCTCTGGGCACATACCAGGGACTATTCGTCCAAGAAGCTGCGCAGCACTTCCGAACGGCTCGGGTGGCGCAATTTGCGCAGTGCCTTGGCTTCGATCTGACGAATACGCTCACGGGTGACGTCGAACTGCTTGCCCACTTCCTCAAGGGTATGGTCAGTGTTCATGTCGATCCCGAAACGCATCCGCAGCACCTTGGCTTCGCGGGCGGTCAGACCTGCCAGCACTTCGCGAGTCGCATTGCGCAGGCTTTCGCTGGTCGCGGCATCCGCCGGCAGAGCCAGAGTGGTATCTTCGATGAAGTCGCCCAAGTGAGAGTCTTCATCATCACCGATGGGCGTCTCCATGGAGATGGGCTCCTTGGCGATCTTCAATACCTTGCGGATCTTGTCTTCCGGCATGCCCATGCGCATGGCCAGCTCTTCCGGGTTCGGTTCGCGACCCATCTCCTGCAGCATCTGACGGGAGATACGGTTGAGCTTGTTGATAGTCTCGATCATGTGTACCGGGATACGGATGGTACGGGCTTGATCCGCGATGGAGCGGGTAATGGCCTGACGGATCCACCAGGTAGCGTAAGTCGAAAACTTGTAGCCACGACGGTATTCAAACTTGTCTACCGCCTTCATCAGACCGATGTTGCCTTCCTGGATAAGATCCAGGAATTGCAGACCACGGTTGGTGTACTTCTTGGCGATAGAGATAACCAGACGCAAGTTGGCCTCAACCATCTCTTTCTTCGCACGGCGGGCCTTGGCCTCACCTATGCTCATGCGGCGGTTGATATCCTTGATCTGGGCGATGGAGAGACCAGTCTCCTCTTCGATCTGCTGCAGCTTGCCGATGGAACGCAGCACGTCTTCATCCATCTCGACCAGACGGGGAGACCAGGCTTTGCCAGCCTGTTTCTGGTATTCAAACCAAGCCGTTTCACACTCGTTGTTGGTGAAGGCCGCGACGAAGGTTTTCTTCGGCATCTTGGCCTGCTCAACGCAGAGTTTCATGATGATGCGTTCCTGGACACGGACCCGCTCCATCATCCCACGCATGTTGTTGACCAGACGATCGAACTGCTTGGGCATCAGGCGGAATTGACGGAATACGTCGGCCAGCAAAGCAATCGCGGCCTGGGTATCTTCGTGCGCGCGGCCATTCTTCTGAATGGAGAGGCGCGTTACCTCATACTGGGCACGCAGCTCACCAAACTTCTCGCGAGCGACTTCCGGATCCGGACCACCGTCACCGTCGTCGTCCGAGCTTTCGCCGTCGTCGTCTTCATCTTCGTCTTCATCTTCATCTTCGTCGGCCAGATCGGCTTCGCCGAGTTCAGAACCAATGTGAGTCGCGGTCGGCGCGACGTCATCGGTTTCGTTAGGATCGATGAAACCCGAGATGATGTCGGACAGGCGCAGCTGTTCTGCTTCGTATTTATCATACTGCTCAAGCAGATAGGTAATCGCTTCCGGGTACTCGGCAACGGAGCTTTGCACCTGGTTGATACCGTCTTCGATCCGCTTGGCGATGTCGATTTCGCCTTCGCGGGTCAGCAGTTCGACGGTACCCATTTCCCGCATATACATGCGGACGGGATCGGTCGTACGACCAATCTCAGATTCAACAGATGCCAGTGCCTGGGCAGCTGCTTCGGCAGCGTCCTCATCGGCGGTACCACCTTCAGCCATGATAAGGTCATCAGCATCCGGGGCGTTTTCAACCACCTGAATACCCATATCGTTGATCATCTGGATGATGTCTTCGATCTGGTCAGAGTCGACAATGTCTTGCGGGAGGTGATCGTTCACCTCGGCATAGGTCAGGTAGCCCTGTTCTTTACCTTTGGCAACGAGGAGTTTAAGCTGAGACTGCGGGGTTTGCTCCATAGAACTCATCCGGTTGGTGATGCTAGGTTGCGCGTACAGTGCGCTGCTGCGCAAATAGCCAATTCTAATAGAAAACCGCCAGACATGCTATGTCTGGTTGCGGCGTCGGTCATGAGAAACCCCTGCCCGCAGTATTGTCGGGGCCAGGCGGTTATAAAATTTTTGCTTTTAATCCCGTCGATTCGGGCAACGGTATTCATATTGGGACTAATCACTCAGATATCAAGCCCCACTCTCATTTCTTTTCTCAATCTGTACCTCTCTGATCAGCATCATCAGCTCTTGCGTTTCCTCAGAGCTTAACCCTTCCTGAGCCACCTTGGCCTGCAATTCTTCAATTCGTTGCTTCAGAAACTGGTTGATGAAACCGACAAAGGTATCCTGCAGTTCTCCCAGAATATCCGGCTCCTGGTTGAGCTTGATCTCTTCAAACAAGTCGTGCATCGCCAGCTGGGCGAGGATCTCGCCCTCTTTGGTACCGCGCCAGTGCTCCAGCAAGATGCCCGTGGTGATCCCGGGCTGCGCCAGGATCTGCTGATGCAGCTGCAGCAAGAACTTGATTCCTTGTACCCGCAGCCCGGCCAGCTCAGGCATAGCCGGCAGCTCGGCCGTCACCGCTGGGTACTGGATCATCAGAGCCAGTGCCCGGCGCAGCGGCGTCAGCTTGGCAGCCTTGGGTTTGGTAAGCTCGGCCTTGGGCTGGCTATTGCGGGCGAACAGTTCGGCGATGCGCTGCTTGTTCTCACCCCAGCGCATCATGCTGGAGAGACGGGTGATCAGCCCCTCACGAGTAAACCCTTCCGGTACCCGGCGGATCAACTCGGCAGCCTTATTGGCCACCTCGAACTTGCCCGCCTCACCGGACAGTGCCGCATCCCGCCCCAGACGCTCAAACATGAAGTCGGCGAAAGGCTGGGCCTGGTCCAGCAGGGCTTCAAAGCCCTCCTTGCCAATCTGGCGGACCAGCGAATCTGGATCCTCGCCATCAGGCAGGAACACGAACTTGAGTTCACGCCCATCCTGCAGATGGGAAAGAGCATTATCCAGCGCCCGCCAGGCTGCTTCACGACCGGCGTTGTCACCGTCGTAGCAGCAGACCACCTCGGCGGTAGTGCGAAACAGGGTGTGGATATGGTCGCTGGTGGTGGCGGTACCCAGCGCCGCCACCGCATAGTCGATGTCGTACTGACCAAGCGCCACCACGTCCATGTAGCCCTCCACCACCAGGATCCGGCGAGGATCCTTGTGTGCCTGCTTCACCTCGTAGAGACCGAACAGCTCCCGCCCTTTATGGAAGATGGGGGTCTCTGGCGAGTTCAGGTACTTGGGCGTGCCATCGCCGAGCACCCGGCCACCGAAACCGATTACCCGGCCACGCTTGTCGCGGATCGGGAACATGATGCGATCACGAAAGCGATCATAGCTGCCCGGGCCATTGTCACGGGTGATCAGCATGCCGCCCGAGATAAGCAACTGCTCGTGATCCCGGCTGCCGCCGAAGCGGCGGCGCACCTGATCCCAATCACTGGGGGCGTAGCCGATATTGAATCGTTTGACCACTTCACCGGTCAGACCGCGCCCTTTGAGGTACTCCACCGCATGGGGAGCGCTCTTGAGATTACTCTCGTAGAAGCGGGCGATCTGGTTCATCAGCTCGAACAGATCCTTACTGACGGCCGGTTGGCTATTGGCCGAGCTACCAAAGCTCTGTTCGCGAGGCACCTGCATGCCCTGCATGTTGGCAAGCTCTTCAATGGCATCGGGAAATTCGAGACCGTCGTACTCCATGACAAAACCGATGGCGTTGCCGTGGGCGCCACAACCGAAGCAGTGGTAGAACTGTTTCTCCTGGCTGACGGTAAAAGAGGGACTTTTTTCGTTATGAAAAGGGCAGCAAGCCTGGTAGTTTTTACCGGCTTTTTTCAGCCGCACTCGCGAGTCGATCAGCTCGACTATGTCTGTGCGTACGAGCAGATCATCGATAAAGGATTGTGGGATCCTGCCTGCCATAACCGTCCTGTTTCATTGCGGAGAAAATAAAAAAGCCGCGCATTCCCAGGGAAGCACGGCTTCTTCGACCAAACAAGAGAGTTGCCTGTTACGCCAAGCGGGTTTTCACCTGAGCACTGACGGCGCCCACATCGGCACGTCCCTGAATTTTCGGCTTCAAGACAGCCATGACCTTGCCCATATCAGCCATGACGGCAGCACCACTTTCAGTGATGGCTTGCTCAATCAGTGCGGCAATTTCGTCTGCGGTCAGCTGTTGTGGCAGGAATTCCTGCAGCACAACGATCTCTGCGGACTCTTTGTCGGCGAGATCCTGGCGACCGGCAGCTTCAAATTGGCTGATGGAATCGCGGCGCTGTTTGACCATTTTGATCACGACAGCGAGGATATCCTCATCATTGAGCTCGATACGGGAATCAACTTCACGCAGCTTGATTTCTGCCATCAACAAACGGATCGTCCCCAGGCGAGCCTTATCTCTGGCAAGCATGGCGAGTTTTTGCTGATCCTTGAGTTGATCCTTCAGAGACACGGCATTATCTCCCGATTAGTACAGGCGGATACGACGTGCGTTTTCGCGAGACAGCTTCTTGGCGTGACGCTTTACAGCAGACGCTTTGGCGCGCTTACGAATGGTAGTCGGCTTCTCGTAGAACTCACGGCTACGAACTTCAGACAGGATACCGGCCTTTTCGCAAGAACGCTTGAAGCGACGCAGAGCAACGTCAAACGGCTCATTTTCACGGACTTTGATTACTGGCATGTGCCTTTCACCTCAGTGATATATTGTTAGCTGACCATCAGTCGATCAGCATGTCTTAAAATGGTGCGAAATTATACTCTGGACAGGGAATGAAAGTAAACCCGCAGAGATCGCTCTGGTTTAAAAAACCCGCGAAGGTTACCATAGCCGTCTCATTTTAGCAGTGAAATTTTTTAGCAATGCGTGTATTGGGCATAGAGACATCCTGTGACGAAACAGGGATCGCGATCTTCGACGATCAAAAAGGGATCCTTTCCCATCAGTTATACAGCCAGGTCAAGCTGCATGCGGACTACGGTGGCGTCGTCCCCGAACTCGCCAGCCGGGATCATGTCCGCAAGACGATCCCGTTGATCCAGGCCGCATTGCAAGAGGCGGGACTGGGCAAAGATGATATTGATGGCATCGCGTATACCGCGGGCCCGGGTCTGGTTGGCGCCATTCTGGTAGGGGCGACCATAGGCCGCTCGCTGGCGATGGCGTGGAACAAACCTGCCATCGCCGTGCATCATATGGAAGGCCACCTGCTGGCCCCCATGCTGGAAGAGAGAGCGCCCGAGTTCCCCTTCGTGGCGCTGCTGGTCTCCGGTGGTCACTCCATGCTGGTGCGGGTCGACGGTATCGGCAGCTATCAGCTGCTGGGCGAATCCATCGATGATGCCGCCGGTGAGGCGTTTGACAAGACCGCCAAGCTGATGGGGCTGGATTATCCGGGCGGTCCCCTGCTCTCCCGTCTGGCCGAGAAGGGCACCACCGGACGTTTCCACTTCCCCCGTCCCATGACTGACCGTCCGGGGCTCGATATGAGCTTCTCCGGTCTCAAGACCTTTGCTGCCAACACCATTGCCGCCAACGGTGACGATGAGCAGACCCGTGCCGATATCGCCCGTGCGTTTGAAGATGCGGTGGTCGATACCTTGGCCATCAAGTGCCGTCGCGCCTTGAAAGAGACCGGCCTCACGCGCCTAGTGGTGGCCGGTGGTGTCAGTGCCAACCGTCACCTGCGTGCCCAACTGGCCGAGCTCATGGAGAGTCTCAAGGGTGAGGTGTTCTATCCACGCACCGAATATTGCACCGATAATGGCGCCATGATCGCCTATGCCGGTATGCAGCGTCTGAAAGCGGGCGTGTTCGAGCCGCTGGCGGTCAAGGCCGTACCACGCTGGCCGCTGGACACCCTGGATCCGGTGTGATCCTGCAGATCCGGCTGCAATGAAAAAGGGGCTGAAGGCCCCTTTTTGGTTGCAGTCAGCAGCGCATAGGCGCCCTGATTGGTACTCGCTAGTTGGTCCGAAACAGCGCCTCGATGGAGAGCCCCTGCCCCATCAGGATCTCCCGCAGGCGACGCAGTCCTTCCACCTGGATCTGGCGTACCCGCTCCCTGGTCAAGCCGATCTCGGACCCCACGTCTTCCAACGTGGCCGGTTCATAACCGAGCAGGCCAAAACGACGAGCCAGCACCTCACGCTGCTTGGGATTTAGCTCCTCCAGCCAGTGCACAATGCTGGCACGCATATCGTCATCCTGCGACTCCAGCTCGGGCCCCATACCACGTTCATCAGAGAGCACATCCAGCAGCGCCTTGTCGCGATCTCCGCCTATTGGGGTATCCACGGAGGTGATCTTCTCGTTAAGCTTGAGCATGCGATTCACGTCGTCTACCGAGCGATCCAGCGCAAAGGCGATGTCCTCTGCGGTTGGTTCATGATCGAGGCGATGAGAGAGTTCACGAGCAGTACGCAGATAGACGTTCAGCTCCTTGACCACATGGATGGGCAGACGGATGGTGCGAGTCTGGTTCATGATGGCCCGCTCTATGGTCTGGCGGATCCACCAGGTAGCATAGGTGGAGAAACGGAAGCCGCGCTCGGGGTCGAACTTCTCGACTGCGCGAATAAGACCGAGGTTGCCCTCTTCAATAAGATCCAGCAGCACCAGGCCGCGGTTGTTGTAGCGACGGGCGATTTTAACCACCAGTCGCAGGTTTGATTCGATCATGCGCTTGCGGGCGGCTTTATCACCTCGCAAGGCACGACGGGCGTAATAGACCTCCTCTTCGGCAGTGAGGAGGGGGGAGAAGCCAATCTCCCCCAGGTAGAGCTGGGTGGCATCCATCACCTTGTTCAGTTCCGGTGCCATCAGTTCATCGGAGATGGTCTCTTCCACCTCGGCGACGACCTCGCCCAACTCTTCTACTTCATGGGACTCGGATTCGGCGTCAAACTCTAACTCTGCATCCTGCATAACCAGTTGTTCTTGGCTCATGGCGTGTCTCCCTGACCTGAACCAGAGTAAGACTTAACTCTCTGGGGTTAACGCTTTGGCAAATGGCTCATCGGGTTTATCGATTTGCCTCGATACCGGATTTCAAAGTGCAATCGCACATCCGGTGCGTCCGTGCTACCCATCTTGGCAATGACTTCTCCGCCCTTGACGCTATCCCCTTCCCTAACCCGCAACTCATCATTGTGAGCGTAGGCAGAGAGGTAGTCGTCATCATGCTTGAGGATAATCAGCTTGCCATAACCCCTTAGTGCGCTACCCGCATAGACGACCTTGCCGCCACTCGCTGCGTAGACGGGTTGCCCCTTCTGACCAGCGATATCTATGCCCTTGTTTCCCTGTTCTGCAACGGAGAAACCCTCGACGATCCGGCCTTGTGTCGGCCAGTGCCAAGATAGCTTCGACTGAGGCTTATTGTCTGTTTTTTGTTCTTTGATCTGAGCGTATTCTTTTGAAGATGGCTGAGCAATCGTTTTCTGTTTGATAAATGGGGTGGTCGTACCTGATGGCGCTGTCGCAAGGGGTTTGGGGCCGGTACTTTGTGGCGTGACCGGACGGGTCGCGGCGACCATCTGGCTACCTCCCGTGCTGGCAGACTGCACATTCAGCACCTGGCCAACCTGGAGTGCATAGGGTGCCTGCAGGCTGTTACTCTGTGCCAGCGTCTGATTCGACATGCCAAACTGACGGCCTATGCTGCTCAGAGTATCCCCAGGGCGAACCTGATAGGTGCCGGCACTGCGTGCAACCGTCTGGCTGCCGGCGGACGAATCGAACCGGATCTGTTGTCCCGGATAGATGTTATAGGGAGGGCTGATGCCGTTGAGGCTGGCAAGAGACGGTACATCATTGCCCGAGTTGAAGGCGATGGAGTAGAGGGTATCCCCTTTTTTCACCGTGTAGCTGTTGCCCTGAATGGCCGGCTGAGCTGTCCCCTGACGAGTCGGTACGGTCGAGACAAGGCGATCATTGCCCAATCCCTGTACCGGAGCAGCAGTCTTGCTGGAAGAGCAAGCGAGCAGCAGCCATGACAACACGACGATACTGCTTCCTTGCCAAACACGCGAACGCATAGTGGATCCTTAACGACTAAACCAGAAATAGGCCACAACGGCCAAACAAATACAGAGCCAGCCCAGCACATCCACATAGTGCATCAGCTTGCGCTCCATCTTCTCACCGCCCCAGCGCATCAGGCCCGCGACCAAAAAGAAGCGCATGCCACGACCGATCAACGAGGTCACGATGAAGGGCAATAGCGCCATTTGCAACAGGCCTGCCGTGACGGTAAACACCTTGTAGGGGATCGGCGTGAAGCTGGCAATAAAAATCACCCAGATGCCCCACTGCTCGAACCACTGCCGGGCCAGGCTAATCTTCTCTTCATATCCCACCGAGGTAACCAGCGGCTGCACCACTGGCTCCCACAGGGCATAACCGAGTGCATAGCCAAACAGCGCCCCCAATACGGAGAAGATCGTCGCCAGTGCGGCGTAGTGCCACGCCTTGTGCGGCCTGGCCAGCGCCATGGGCGCCAGCATCACGTCCACCGGGATCGGCCAGAACACCGACTCGGCAAAGGCGGTGATCGCCAGATAATAAGGGGCATACTTGTGGCGGGCCCACTGCATCACCAGCACGTACAAACGAGAAAACAAGGTCACTCAACATCTCCGTCGATCAGGGGAACAAACCTTACCGGCTCCAGGATCTTGCTGGTCAGCTGGGAGCCGGATCGCTCGATCAGCTGCAACATCTGCTGGCTGTCCCCCACCGGCAGTACCAGACGGCCGCCATCGGCCAGTTGATCGGTCAGGGCGGTGGGCACTTCGCTGGCCGCCGCCGTCACCAGGATCGCATCAAACGGCCCCTTGTTGGGCCAGCCCAGCCAGCCGTTGCCGTGCTTGGCGGAAACATTGTGCAGATCGAGCTGCCGCAACCGGCGTCTGGCCTGAAACTGCAGCGACTTGATCCGCTCCACTGTGTAGACATGCTCCACCAGATGCGCCAACACCGCCGTCTGATAACCGGAACCAGTACCAATCTCCAGCACATGGGCAGGAGCATTCTGGATCAGCAACTCGGTCATCCGCGCCACCATATAAGGCTGGGAGATGGTTTGACCGTGGCCGATGGGCAACGCCGTGTTGTCCCAAGCCTTGTGGGCCATGGCTTCATCCACAAACAGCTGGCGCGGCACTTTCGCAATCGCCGCGAGTACGCGGAAATCACGAATGTCCTGCGCGATCAGCTGGTTTAACAGGCGCTGTACTATCACACCTTCATCCCTGCAGGTCTAACCAAGCCCCCAGACCCGCCAGACTGCTGTAAGCAGTCATATCGATGGTCAGGGGGGTGATCGAGACGTAGCCCTGCTCGATGGCGGCAAAATCCGTGCCTTCTCCCGCATCCTGCTGACTGCCGGGGGGGCCTATCCAGTAGATGGGCTGACCACGGGGATCCTCGGTACGGATCACCGACTCCGCCCGATGACGGTTGCCAAGACGAGTCACTCTGATCCCCTTGATCTGCTCGAGGGGCAAGTCCGGCACGTTGACGTTGAGGATCTGATCGGCGGGCAGCGGGTGCACCATCATGCCCTTCACCAGTAGGGCCGCATAGTGGGCCGCGCTGGCGAAGTGGGTCTTGCCTACCAGCGAGATGGCCAGCGAGGGAAAGCCGAGGTGACGCCCTTCGGTAGCCGCCGCGACCGTGCCAGAGTAGATGACATCATCCCCCAGGTTGGCACCGTGGTTGATGCCCGCCACCACCATGTCGGGTTCAGGGCGCACCAGTTCGTTGACCGCCAGATGCACGCAGTCAGTCGGCGTTCCCTTCACCGCATAGCTCTCGATCCCATTAAAGCCGGTTTCGCTGAGACGAGTAACCCGCAGCGGCACCTCCAGCGTCAGGGAGTGACTCGCGCCGCTGCGGTTGCGATCCGGCGCGACAACGATGACCTCGCCGCAGGCCGTCAACGCATCGCTGAGGGCACGGATCCCCTCGGCATGCACCCCATCGTCATTACTGACCAGAATTCGCATCGGACTGATTCCTGAAACCATGATCGGCCTCTTCGGCCTGCATTAATTCGCGTACCACACTGGTGGCAAAGGCGCCGGCCGGCAGGAAGAACGACAGGGTCAACGCCTCGTCGTCCAGCTGCCAGCTCATCTGCCCCGGCTTGAGCAGGAGCGGACGACGGTCCTGCTCCAGGCCAGCCTTCTCCAGGCCGTCGCACCAGTCGCGGTAAGGCACCAGCACGGCCTGCTCGAACTCGGCGGCCGCCCCCTGGCTCGCCAGCCGGCCACGACCCCATTGGGGGGCGGTCAGCTGCACATCACCGGAGGCGAGACGGGCCTCGAGCTCAGGGGTCAGCAGCTCTTCGCTGAAGATGGAGTGGCTGCCCTTGAGCATCACGCAATCACCGGCCAGCAGCTGGTGAGCCAGCCCCTGTTCGATGCGGGCGCTGACAATGGCATTGAACAGCATGCTGCGGGCGGCAGAGAGGTAGAGGGAGCGCTTGTTGCGATCATGGATCCGCTTGCCGGCAAACATCGCCTTGGCCGCTTCCAGGTTGTTGCCACCACGGCCAAAACGCTGCTCACCGTAATAGTTCGGCACCCCCTGGCTGGCGATAGCCTGTAGGCGTGACGCCAGTCCCTCGGCCTGTTCCAGCCCGGTCAGACGCAGGGTGAAGTGGTTGCCCTTGAGGTAACCAACCCGCAATTTGCGGTTATGGCGCCTGGCTTGCAAGATCTGGATGCTATCGCTCTGGATGACCGAGAGGTCCGGCTCACTCTTGCCTGGCAGGTGAATGCCAAACCACTGCTCGGTCACGGCGTGGCGATCCTTGAGGCCAGCCCAGGTCACTGCGTTGCGATTGACCCCGGCCGCATCGGCCAGCAGGCCCGCCACCCAGGCGGTGTTTTCGCCGGTTTTACGCACCCGCACGAAAATGTGTTCACCCTCGCCACAGGGCTCGAAGCCAAGATCCTCAACCACCACGAAATCACTGGCCTCGGCCTTGAGAATGCCACGGGCGGTGGGCGCCCCGTGCAGATAACTGAGTTGTTCCAACATTATTGTTTCACCAGTAAGACGACGGCTTCGGTGGCGATCCCTTCCTTGCGCCCCGTAAACCCGAGTTGTTCTGTGGTAGTCGCCTTGACATTCACACGGTGCAAATCACACATCAGGTCGGCGGCCAGCACGGCGCACATGGCGTCGATATGGGGTGCCATCTTGGGGGCCTGGGCTATGATGGTCACGTCCAGATTGCCGATGACATAGCCTGCCTTTTTTACTCGGGCAAATACGTCCCGTAGCAGGATCCGGCTGTCGATCCCCTTGAATTGCGCGGCGGTATCGGGAAAGTGGCGGCCTATATCACCGGCACCGATGGCGCCCAGCAGGGCATCGCTCACCGCGTGCAGCACCACATCGCCGTCGGAGTGGGCCAGCAGGCCCTGTTCGTACGGCACAGCGACGCCACCCAGCATGCAGGGGCCCAGCCCACCAAATTTGTGTACATCAAAACCATGACCAATGCGCATCATCAGCGGCAACCTCCCAACATGCTGAAACCAACCCCATCAATTTTGTGTACGTCCACACCATGTCCAATCCGGATCATGCTAACTCCTTGTTCGGGCCTGTTTGTTCGAGACAGTCTGTTCTGACTGAGGAGCTTATGCCTGCTGGCTTAAAAACAGCCCCGCCAGGGACAGATCCTCCGGCCGGGTCACCTTGATATTGTCGGCACGCCCTTCCACCATGCGCACGGTGAAACCGGCACGCTCCATGGCAGAGGCCTCGTCGGTCATGATGGCCCCCAAGGCCAGCCCCTCCTCCAGCGCCCGCAGCAGGGTGCGGCTGGGGAACATCTGCGGCGTCAGGGCATGCCAGAGCTGCTCGCGATCGACGGTGCCGAGTATGTTGCCCATGGCGTCTGAACGCTTCATGGTGTCGCGCACCCGGCTACCCAGAATGGCGCCACCACACGGGATGGCGGTGGCGATGAGCCGGTCAAGGTCGCCGTGGGTCAGACAGGGACGGGCGGCATCGTGCACCAGCACCCACTCCCCCTCTGCCAAGTGCAGCGCATTGAGAACGGAAAAGGCGCGCTCGGCGCCCCCCTCTACCCGCAGGACACGCGGGTCTGTCGCAACGGGCAGGGCATCAAACCAGCGATCGTGAGGTGCCAGCGCCACTATCACCTGGGTGATAGCCGGGTGAGACAGCAGGGCGCCGAGGGTATGCTCGAGAATGGTCTGTCCCGCCAGTTGCAGATACTGTTTCGGACAATCGGCGCCCATCCGGCTGCCAATCCCGGCGGCGGGGACTATGGCGGTCAGCCCGGTCTGGCGATCAGTCATCGTAGGCTGCATCTCCCGCGCTGGAGCCCTTGTCCTTATCCTTATCCTTGGGGATGATCCGGTAGAAGGTCTCGCTCTGCTTGATGTAGCCAAGATCGTTACGCGACAGCTCCTCTATGGCTTCAAGACCCGAGGTCAGATCGTCAATCTCGCGATAAATCAGGTCGTTGCGGTCCTTGAGTACCAGATTGTCCTGCTGCTGCCGGGAGATGGCGTCGGACAATTCGTGATAATCGGACAGGCCATTCTTCCCCAGCCAGAGGTCATATTGAAGCCCTCCCAACAGGAAGAGCAGGATAAGAGTGAGTAGCCGCATGCACTGAGTCTCCTTCAAGCGGCCTAGTTTCCCATATTCGCAGGCAAGACAAAAGGAAGCCAGTGTCCCGGATGGGCAGGGCCGGAATAAAAAATGCAGAAACGGCGCCCGGCGATGACGGAAACGAAAAAGCCCCGCCATATTGGCGGGGCCTTGAGCAGATTAAAGGCGGGCTGAAATTAAGCCTGGCCTTTCACTTCTTTCAGACCGTTGAACGGAGCTTTGGCACCCAGAGCTTCTTCGATACGGATCAGCTGGTTGTACTTGGCAACACGGTCAGAACGGCTCATGGAACCGGTCTTGATTTGGCCTGCAGCGGTACCAACAGCCAGGTCGGCGATGGTCGCGTCTTCGGTCTCACCGGAACGGTGGGAGATGACGGCAGTGTAGCCAGCGTCTTTGGCCATCTTGATGGCAGCCAGGGTTTCGGTCAGGGAACCGATCTGGTTGAACTTGATCAGGATGGAGTTGGCGATGCCGTTGTCGATGCCGCGCTTCAGGATCTTGGTGTTGGTTACGAACAGGTCGTCACCCACGATCTGGATTTTCTTACCCAGCTCTTTGGTCTGGTAAGCGAAACCGTCCCAGTCAGATTCGTCCAGGCCATCTTCGATGGAGACGATCGGGAACTTGGTGGTCAGGTCAGCCAGGTAGTCGGAGAACTCGTTGGAGGTGAAGATACGACCTTCGCCCTTCAGGTTGTACTCTTTCTTCTCGGCATCGTAGAACTCGGAAGCAGCGCAGTCCATGGCCAGGGTGATGTCTTTACCCAGTACATAGCCAGCAGCGGCAACGGCTTCAGCGATCACTTCCAGCGCTTCGGCGTTGGATTTCAGGTTGGGAGCGAAACCACCTTCGTCACCCACAGCAGTGTTGTAGCCCTTGGACTTCAGCACTTTGGCCAGGTTGTGGAACACTTCGGCACCCATGCGAACGGCTTCTTTCAGGGTCTTGGCGCCAACCGGCTGGATCATGAACTCCTGGATGTCGACGTTGTTGTCGGCGTGCTCACCACCGTTGATGATGTTCATCATCGGCAGCGGCATGGAGTAAACACCGGCGGTGCCGTTCAGCTCGGCGATGTGAGCGTACAGCGGCAGGCCTTTGGCAGCGGCGGCGGCTTTGGCGTTGGCCAGGGAAACAGCCAGGATGGCGTTAGCGCCAAACTTGGATTTGTTCTCGGTGCCGTCGAGGTCGATCATGATCTGGTCGATAGCGGCCTGGTCCTTGGCATCTTTACCCAGCAGAGCTTGAGCGATCGGGCCGTTGACGGCGGCGAGGGCTTTCAGAACGCCTTTACCCAGGAAACGGCTCTTGTCGCCGTCACGCAGTTCCAGCGCTTCGCGGGAACCGGTGGACGCGCCAGACGGCGCGGCTGCCATACCAACAAAACCACCTTCCAGGTGAACTTCGGCCTCAACGGTCGGGTTACCACGGGAGTCGATGATTTCACGACCGATCACTTTAACGATCTTGGACATGTGTATTTCCTCAGGTTTCGTAAAAAAACAACAAAAATATGCCAAAAAAAGCGGCTGTGGCACAGAGCCTCAACCGCATTTATTTTAAATTACTTCAGATTACGCTTCTGATACTCGCCTGCCGCCTTCACAAAACCGGCGAACAGGGCGTGGCCATCACGGGGAGTCGAGGTGAACTCCGGGTGGAACTGCGCCGCCACGAACCAGGGGTGATCCGGGATCTCGATGATTTCCACCAGTTTCTTGTCGGCGGAGAGGCCGGTCACTTTCAGACCTGCCGCTTCAATCTGCGGCAGCAGCTTGTTGTTCACTTCGTAACGATGACGGTGACGCTCGTAAATGGTAGGGCTGCCGTACATCTGACGCACCTTGGAATCGTCGACCAGGTGGCAGAGCTGGGAGCCCAGACGCATGGTGCCGCCCAGATCGGACTTCTCGGTACGAGTCTCGACGTTGCCTTCGTCATCCACCCACTCGGTGATGAGACCGACGACCGGATAGGCGCAATCTTTCTTGAATTCGGAGGAGTGAGCCCCTGTCATGCCCGCCACGTTGCGTGCAAATTCGATCATGGCAACCTGCATGCCGAGGCAAATACCCAGATAAGGGATCTTGTTCTCACGGGCATACTGGGCCGCCTGGATCTTGCCTTCCACGCCGCGCTCACCGAATCCACCTGGTACCAGGATCGCATCCAGGCCTTCCAGCAGCTCGGCGCCACGGGTCTCGATGTCCTGGGAGTCGATGTACTTGATGGTGACGGAGAGACGGGTCTTGAGACCACCGTGCTTGAGCGCCTCGTTGACGGACTTGTAGGCATCCGGCAGGGAGACATACTTGCCGACCATACCGATGGTCACTTCCGCAGTCGGGTTGGCCTCTTCGAAGACCACCTGCTCCCACTCGGACAGGTCAGCCTCCTTGCACTCCAGACCGAAACGCTCGGTGAAATAGGAGTCCAGATTCTGGGACTTGAGCAGAGCCGGGATCTTGTAGATGGAGTCGACGTCTTTCATGGAGATGACGGCGCGCTCGGGCACGTTGCAGAACAGGGCAATCTTGGCACGCTCATTGGCCGGAATGGCGCGGTCGGAGCGGCAGATCAGCACATCCGGCTGGATACCGATAGAGAGCAGCTCTTTCACGGAATGCTGGGTCGGCTTGGTCTTCACTTCACCGGCAGCGGCCAGGTAAGGCACCAGGGTCAGGTGCATGAACATGGCGCTGTTGCGACCCACTTCGGCAGCCAGCTGACGAATGGCCTCAAGGAACGGCAGGGACTCGATATCGCCCACGGTACCGCCCACTTCGACGATGGCCACCTGATGACCTTCGGCACCGGCAATCACCCGCTCCTTGATGGCGTTAGTGATGTGCGGGATGACCTGAATGGTGGCACCAAGATAGTCGCCACGGCGCTCTTTGCGCAGCACGTCGGCGTAGATGCGACCAGTGGTAAAGTTGTTGCGGCGAGTCATCTTGGTGCGGATGAAACGCTCATAGTGGCCCAGATCCAGATCGGTTTCGGCCCCGTCCTCGGTTACGAACACTTCACCGTGCTGGGTCGGGCTCATGGTGCCCGGATCCACGTTGATATAGGGGTCCAGTTTCATGATGGTCACATCCAGACCACGGGCTTCCAGAATGGCTGCCAGAGAAGCTGCGGCAATGCCTTTGCCGAGGGATGAAACAACGCCACCAGTTACAAAAATATATTTTGTCGTCATGCTGAACCTGAAAGAAGTTTAGGGAATTTAAGGGGTGCTTCGGGGATGAAGCAGGACGGGGAAACAGTATACCAAAACCCCCTCTCCCAAACAATGAACAAAAATCTATCAGGCTCCCCGCCCCCTCATCTTGCGCCAAATCAACTTTGTTCGGTTTCCTTGGCCTTGTCCCAGGCTGCGTCCAGCTTTTCCAGTGAACAATCGGTCATTTTCAGCCCTTCCGCGGCGATAAACTGCTCAACCTGACGAAAGCGACGTTCGAACTTGGTATTGGCACCCCGCAACACCTGCTCCGGATCCTTGCCAAGATGCCGTACCAGGTTGACGGTAGCAAACAAGAGATCGCCGAGCTCATCGCTCACCCGCGCTTCGTCCACATCAGCCATCAGCGCCTCTTCCATTACCTCGTCGATCTCTTCGTGGATCTTGTCTACCACAGGTCCCAGCGTCTTCCAGTCGAAACCAACCGTGGCACAGCGCTTCTGGATCTTGGCCGAACGGGTAAGGGCTGGCAGCGAGAGCGGTATGTCATCCAGCACACTCTGCTGATCCAGCGCAGCCCGCTCTTTGGCCTTTTCGGCCTCCCAGTTCACCTTCACCGCCTGCTCGTCACCGAGATCTGCATCGGAAAACACATGGGGGTGGCGGCGAATGAGCTTTTCGCTCACCGCATCCACGATATCGGCGAAATCGAACAGCCCCTGCTCCTTGCCCAGCTGGGCGTAAAACACCACCTGGAACAGCAAATCGCCGAGCTCCCCCTTCAATCCCTGCCAATCACTGGTTTCGATGGCATCGGCGACCTCATAGGCCTCTTCCAGGGTGTGCGGCACTATGGTCTGAAAGCTCTGCTTGAGATCCCAGGGGCAACCCCGTTGCGGGTCACGCAGGCGAGACATGATATCGAGCAGTTGGGGCAGGTCGTAACGTGGGGGCATGGGATGATTCGCTTTTTGATTCGTACCACAGGGGGAAAACAGTGACCGACCTAGCGGTCGGTCACGGGTTGGTTCTTGATGACAATCAGAGGCGCTTGGCGCTGATCACGTCATTGAGCTGGCTGAGCTTGGCCAACGCCCGGTTGAAGGCGTTGATGTTGTAGATCTCCAGCTCCATGTCGATCTCGGCAGTCTGCTCGCGCACGTTGGAGCGCGAACGCACTCCCATTACGTTTATCTTCTCGTTGGCCAGCACTGTGGTGATGTCTCGCAGCAGACCCGAGCGATCGTTGGAGAGAATGCGGATGGTGAGGCCATAACCACCGGAGTAATTCTCCCCCCATACGGCGTCGATCAACCGCTCCGGGTTACGACGAGAGAGCTCCTTGAGCTGCTCGCAATCATCCCTGTGGATAGACACCCCGCGCCCCATGGTGATGAACCCCTGAATGGTGTCACCGGGGATAGGCTGGCAGCAGCGGGCGATATGGGTCATCAGATTGCCGACCCCTTCCACGACTATGTGATCCTTGGGCTTGGGCCGGAACGGGGTATTGGCCTTCTGCTCCAGTTTTTCCAGCACACGGCGATCTTCTTCCTCCGCCGTCAGCTTGTTGTAACGGGTGTCCAGATAGTTGAGCAACTGGTTGATGCGGATATCGCCGCTGCCGATACCGGCCAGCAGGTCTTCCAGCTCCTCGGCGTGGAAACGCTCAAGAACCACCTTGTCCACCTTGGAGAGGGTCAGGTTATGCCTGTCCAGCTCCTTCTCCAGCAGTTCCTTGCCGGCGGCTATGTTTTTGTCCCGATCCAGCTTTCTGAACCAGGTGGCCACCTTGGCCCGCGCCCGGCTGGAGCGCAGGAAACCCGAGTTGGGGTTCATCCAGTCGCGGCTCGGGTTCGGCTCCTTCTGGGTGATCACCTCCACCTGGTCGCCGGTCTGCAGCGCATAGGTGAACGGCACTATGCGCCCATCAATCTTGGCGCCGATGCAGCGGTGGCCGATCATGCTGTGCACGTGATAGGCGAAGTCGAGCGGGGTGGCCCCCGCCGGCAGATCAATGACATCCCCTTTCGGGGTAAACACATAGACCCTGTCTTCGAACACCTGACTGCGCAGATCCTCGAGCAGGGAGCCGCTTTCGGAGAGATCCTCCTGCCAGGCGAGCAGCTTGCGCAGCCACTCGATCTTGTCTTCAAAGTTGTTGGCCTTGTTGGCGGCCTGAGCCCCTTCCTTGTAACGCCAGTGAGCAGCCACGCCAAGCTCGGCATCCTGATGCATCTGGTCGGTACGGATCTGGATCTCTACCGTCTTGCCCTCGGGCCCCACCACGACAGTGTGGATGGACTGGTAACCATTGGGTTTCGGGTTGGCGACATAATCGTCAAACTCGCGGGGAATATGGTGGAAATGGGTATGGACTATGCCGAGCGCCGCGTAGCAATCCTGCAGCCGCTTGGTCACCACCCTCACCGCACGCACGTCGAACAACTCGTTGAATTCGAGGTGCTTCTTCTGCATCTTGCGCCAGATGCTGTAGATGTGTTTCGGGCGGCCATACACTTCCGCCTCCACCCCGGCCTCTTTGAGCCCGTCGCGCAGGGACTGCACGAACTCGCGGATGTAGCGCTCCCGATCGAGGCGCTTCTCGTCGAGCTGTTTGGCAATCTGCTTGTAGGTATCCGGGTGCAGGTAACGGAAGGCGAGATCTTCCAGCTCCCATTTGAGCTGACCAATGCCGAGCCGGTTGGCAAGCGGCGCATAGATGTTGGTGATCTCCTGGGCCATCAGCACCCGGGTCTCTTCATCCGCCTTCTTGGCTTCCCGCAGACAGGCGATACGCTCCGCCAGCTTGATGACCACGGCGCGCACATCCTCGACCATGGCGAGCAGCATGCGCCGCACGTTGTCGACCTGCTCCGGCGAAGTCTCGCTGCGGTGCAAGGTCTGCAGGGAGCGGATGGCCTCCATCTCCAGCACCCCTTCCACCAGCTTGGCGATCTTGGGGCCGAAGTCTTCGTCCATCCGCTCCTGGCTGATGAGGCCGGCTTCGACGAAGGGGTAGATGATGGCAGCCTTGAGAGTGCCGAGATCCATGCTGAGCATCAGCAGAATGCCCGCCATCTCGACACCACGCACCAGCAGACGGTTGGTGAGCGCCTCGTCACCAAGCGTCAGACAATACTGATAGACGGTTCGCAACTGATCCTTGTCACTGTCACTCAGGGTGAGCGAGCTGACCCACTCTTCCAGGGTGAAGTTGTCTTTCAAATGAATATCGCGAACCGCAACCATGGTATCAATCCTTTAAATTATTGGGCCGAAAGCTGCCGCTTCCTCCCCCTCACCTGATGAGACTGCCTCAGATGGGGATATCTGGAGAACTTTTCAAGGCATATTGTCAATAAAGACAATAGAGTTCTCCAACAGGCCCAGCCGATTTACGAGGGGCTAGATTACCCCAATCACTCAGGCTCCAACAGCCTAACGGACTCCGGATATACCGGATTAAAAGAACATATCCGCCCCCCAACACGTCAGACCAAGGGGTAGGATGACTGAGTTCCTTCACCCTTGGTTAGGCCGTGAATGACCTCGTTTACTCCCGCTCAAACAGGGCCATGGACTCCAGGTGACCCGTGTGGGGGAACATGTCGAGCATCCCCAGACGCACCAGTCGGTAGCCCCCTTTCACCAGCACCCGACTGTCACGGGCCAGGGTGACCGGGTTACAGGAAACGTAGACCACTCGCTTGGGTGAAAGTTTCACGACGTGACCCATCACCTCCAGCGCACCGGGGCGGGCTGGATCCAGCAATACCAGATCGAACCCTTCCCGTGCCCAGGACATGCCGACTATGTCACCGCTCAAGTCCGCCTTGTAGAAACGGGCGTTGTCGATGCCGTTGCGACGGGCGTTCTCCTCGGCGCGGGCCACCATGGCCAGATCCCCTTCCACTCCCACTACTTCGCGGGCCTGACGGGCCAGTGGCAGGGTGAAGTTGCCGATGCCGCAGAACAGATCCAGCACCTTGTCATCCTTGCTTGCCCCGAGCCATGCCAACGCCTGGGTCACCATGCGCTGGTTGATGGGGCCATTGACCTGAATGAAGTCACCGGGAGCAAATGCAAGAGACAGGCCATCAAGTGAGTAGGATGGCTGGAATACGTGGTGCAACGGCTCGATGCGTTCATCGGCAGCCTGCAGATAGAGGTCTATCCCCTGTGCCTTCGCAAACGCCACCAGCAGGGCGAGATCCGCCTCGTTGGGGCGACCCGTATGGCGCAGCAGCATCATGATCCCCTGCTCGGCCTGAATGAGTTCGGCATGGCCCAGCTCACGCTGGCTCTTGAGGCGATTGAGGCACTCGCGCAGCGGCGCTATGAGCGTAGAGAGCGGCTCGGCCAGCACGGGACACCCCTCAATCTCCACCAGGTCATTGGATTGGCGACGACGAAAACCGACCCGGGTGCAGCGGCCATTCTTGTCAAACTTGATGGCCAGCCGGCAGACCCGGCGGTAGGCACGAGACTCCCCTGTCAACACGGGCTCCAGCACTGGCGCCTTGATCTGCCCCAATCGCTCGAACAGGCTGACCAGCCCGGCCTCTTTGGTGGCCTGCTGATCCGCCTCGCCAAGATGCTGGGCATTGCAACCGCCACACTCGCGGTAGTGGCCGCAGAAGGGGGCGATGCGATTGGCGGCCGGGGTCACTACCTGTTGCAAAGCGGCATGGGCATACTGCTTCTTGTCTTCGAGGATGCGGGCCTTGACCTGCTCACCGGGCAGCCCCCCTTCGATGAAGATCGCCTTGCCCTGATGACGGCCGATACCGACGCAGTGGTGATCCAGGCTGTCTACCGTAAATTCAATACGTTGGGGCTGGGTGGATTTCTTTTGGGGTTTGAAAAACTGGGCCATAAAACTTGGTGCCTATAGGTGGCTATGTCATGATTGTGGAATCTGCAGCAGGCTATTGTCCCACAAGAATAATAGTATGACCAAATCCGGCCTGCGGGCCCGCCCACTGTCGTGTACCCTCTTGCCCACCCTGCTCATCGGGGGATCATTCCCATGACCAAGTACGGCCTTCGAGCCCGTGTGCTGGCCTTTACCATATTGCCGACCCTGATCATTGGCGGCCTGATGGCCGGTTATTTTACCTTCCACCGCTACCAACAGCTGGAAAACAACCTGATCGATCAGGGCATCAACATCATAGAGCCGCTGGCCATTGCCAGTGAATACGGCATGACCCAGCACAGCCGGGAATCGCTCAAGCGGCTGATTGGCCTGACCCACCGCAAAAACTCACCGTTCATCAAGTCCATCGCCGTCTTCACCCAGGACAACCAGCTGTTCGTGACGTCCAACTATCACAGGGACTTCACCCGGCTGCGGCTGCCCGATGGCAGCAAGATCCCCGAGCTGACCAGCGTCACCCTGTACGGTGACGACATCATATTGCGCACCCCGATCCAGGCCGAGACCAGCATGGATGGCTTCCCGCTGCCCAGCGATGTGGAACCGCCCATGATCGGCTATATCTCCATGCAGATGACCACCGACAGGGCCATGATACTGCAGTATCGCGATACCTTCTTTGCGGTGATCGTGGTGCTCATCGGGGTCGCCTTCAGCACCCTGTTTGGCTTTAGGCTGGTCAAGAGCGTGACCCAGCCCATCACCGACATGGTGCAAGCGGTGCACAAGATCAGGGAGGGGCGACTCGACACCCGGGTCAGCGGCCAGCTCACCGGCGAGCTGGACATGCTGAAAAACGGCATCAACGCCATGGCCAAGGCGCTCTCGGAATATCACGAGGAGATGCAGCAGAACATCGATCAGGCGACCTCGGATCTGCGGGAGACACTTGAACAAATAGAGATCCAGAACGTCGAGCTCGACATGGCGAAGAAACGGGCGCAGGAGGCGGCGCGGGTCAAGTCCGAGTTCCTGGCCAACATGTCCCACGAGCTGCGTACCCCGCTCAACGGCGTCATCGGCTTCACCCGCCAGCTGCTCAAGACGCCGCTGACCCCGAGCCAGACCGACTACATGCAGACCATAGAAAAGTCGGCCCGCAACCTGCTCGGCATCATCAACGACATTCTCGACTTCTCCAAACTGGAGGCGGGTAAGCTGCAGCTGGAACATATCCCGTTCAGCCTGCGCGACACCCTCAACGAGACCATGCACCTGCTCGGTCCCAGCGCCCACGACAAACAACTCGAACTCTCCCTGCAGGTGGATGCCGAGGTGCCGGACTACCTCACCGGCGACCCCATGCGCCTGCAGCAGGTGCTGACCAACCTCACCGGCAACGCCATCAAGTTCACCGAGCGCGGCAACGTGGACGTGCGCATCGAGCAGACCGGGTCCAGCAACGGCAACAAGGTGCGGCTCAACGTGCTGATCCGCGATACCGGCATCGGTATCTCGGAAGAGCAGCAACGCCAGCTGTTTCAGGCCTTCAACCAGGCCGACTCCTCCATCTCGCGTCGCTATGGCGGCACTGGCCTGGGTCTGGTCATCACCCAGAAGCTGGTGCAGCAGATGGGGGGGCAGATCCGTTTCGAATCCGAGTTTGGCAAAGGCTCCGTCTTCTCCTTCAGCCTGGACATCGACGTATCTCCCCTACCCCAGACCGACAAGCTGCCGCTGGATCGTATCCAGGGCAAACGGGTCTGGCTGCTGGAGCCGGACCCCTTCAGCCACTCCTCCCTCTGCGCCCTGCTGGCGGAGTGGCAGCTGGATGTGCAGTCGCTCGCCATCGACACCATCTGGCCCGAAATGAGCAACCAGGACATGGTGATCATCGGCAGCAGCACACTGCACACCCCACAGCAGGTGATCGCCCGCCTCGACGGGCTGGACGGCCAGCAGAACACCATAGTGCTGCTCAGCAGCCACGAGCCCTCACTCTATGACGCCATGCTGGCCCATGGCGCCCAGCACTGCCTCTCCAAACCCACGAACCACCGCAAGCTGCTGCACGCCCTGCTCTCCCCCGAGCCAGCCAAAAGCGCGCCGCTGCCTGCCCCCACCCCGCGCAGCGTGCAGGCGATCAAGGTGCTGGCGGTGGACGACAATGCGGCCAACCTCAAGCTGATCGCCGCCATGCTCAAGGAGATGGTGAGCCAGGTGGTGGTCTGCAAGAATGGCAAGGAAGCAGTCAGACTGGCCCAGAACCAGCCATTCGATATCATCTTCATGGATATACAGATGCCGATCATGGATGGCATCAGCGCCACCCAGGCGATCCGCAGCCAGTCCCTCAATACCGAGACGCCGATCGTGGCGGTGACCGCCCACGCCATTCCCGGCGAGCGGGAAAGGTTGATCAGGCAAGGGATGGATGACTATCTGGCCAAGCCCATCGACGAGAGCATGCTGGCCCAGCTCATCACCGACTTCGCCCATCGTCGCCACCAGAACCACGCAGACCAGCAGATAGACTGGCCCCTGGCGGTGCGCCAGGCCGCCGGCAAGCCGGATCTCGCCAAAGAGATGCTGACCATGCTGATGGCCAGTTTCGACGAGGTGGATCCCGTGCTGGAGGCAGCCCTTAACGGTCAGGTGGAGGATGCCGAGGTGCTGGCCCAGCTGCATCGCCTCAACGGTGGCTGCGCCTATTCCGGGGTGCCTGGTCTGCAACGGCTGCTCTCCCAGCTGGAGCAGCAGCTACGCGACGGAGTGCCGGTCAGCGAGCTGGAACCCGAATTGCTGGAATTGCAGGATGCGATGGAGCAGGTGCGCCAGGAGGCGCCAGACTACCTCGCCTGAATGAGCGGGATGCAGGGCGGCTCGCCATTGGCAGCAACCCCTAGCCCCCTTCTCCTGCCAGGGCCAACCCCGCTTTTTCTGACGCGGGGCGCGCCAGATGATAAAGTTGCGCCGTTTCTACAGGAGTCAACATGACCAACAACGATATTCTGCGCCGTCTGCGCTACGCCCTCACCATCAGTAACGATCAGATGGTCGAGATGTTTGCCAAAGGCAACCTGACGGTCACTCACGCCCAGCTGCACAGCTGGCTGATGAAAGAAGCGGCTGAAGGGGAAGAGCAAGAAGCAGGCTATGTCGCCTGTCCCGATGCGGCCCTGAGCCAATTCCTCGACGGCTTCATCATAGCGCGCCGCGGTGTGCGGGAAGATGCCCCGGCCCAGGTGATCCCGAACCGGATCAACAACAACATGATACTGCGCAAGCTGCGCATCGGCCTCAACTACAAGGAAGAGGACATGCTCGGCACCCTCAAGCTCGCCGACTTCAACCTCTCCAAGTCCGAACTGAGTGCCCTTTTCCGCGCCAAGGATCACAAGCACTACCAGGATTGCGGGGATCAGATCCTGCGCAACTTCCTCATCGGCCTCACCGCCAAGTACCGCGCCTGAGTCATGGGCCAGCGTATCCGCTCACTGTCAGCCCGCCTCTCGCTGGCCAGTGAGCGACGCTGGCCGTCGTGCCTTCTCAAGCCGAGCCCGAACAGGGCCATGTGGCTGCAGCTATGGTCACTCTGCCTCATACTGCTGCTGAGCGCCTGCCAGCCTGCCCCCTATCAGCTCTCTTCCCGTTATCCCAGCGCCAGCCAGAATGAACGCATCGCCTTCCTGATCCTGCACTACACGGATGAGGACGACGCCCACTCCCTGCGCCTGCTGACCGAGGCGGCCCATCAGGTGAGCGCCCACTACCTGATCCCCCGCGACACGGATCAGACGCCGCTGCCCGTCTACCAGCTGGTGCCCGACAGCCAGCGCGCCTGGCATGCGGGTCGCAGTCGCTGGCACCAGTATGCGGGGCTCAACGCCAGCTCCCTCGGCATCGAAATCGTCAACCTGGGCTATCCGCCGGAAGATGAGCTGCTACCCGCCCACCTGCGGCGCTGGCAGCCTTACACCCAGGCGCAGATCGCCGCCATCGGCGCCCTGACTCAGAAGCTGGTGCAACGCTACCGGATACCGCCAACCCAGGTGCTGGCCCACAGCGATGTTGCCCCCGAGCGCAAGCAGGATCCCGGCCCCCACTTCCCCTGGCGCGAGCTCGCCCTGCACTACGGGGTCGGCGCCTGGCCCGACGAGGCCAGAGTCACGGCCCTGCGCCAACAACCGGCCCCCGCCTGGAATGCCCTCACCTGGCAGCAGCAACTCGCCCGTTACGGCTATGGGGTCGCCCCAAGCGGCGCCTGGGATGAACAGAGCCGCGCCACCCTGCGCGCCTTCCAGCTCCATTTCCGTCCCGCCCTGGTCAGCGGCGAGCCCGACGAGCAGAGCCAGGCCATCCTCACCGCCCTGCTGGAACGTTACTTCCCCGAGCCTGGCTGAGCGCATCTGCTGACAATGAAAGAGGGATGCCATACAGGCCTTCCTCGCCGCCCACCCGGATGCGAGCGATCAGCGCCAGTATCTGGTGCCCGCTATGGAGGAAGTGCTCGCCGCCAAGATCCGCATGTGCATGAGCGGCGGCAGACTCTGATCATCACGGGGTGACGCGCACGTCTGGCTGACACCGCCCCCTGCACCTGTTCCGCTTTGCAATCAAAAGGGACGCCATGGCGTCCCTGTTTGTTCGTCTCTCGCGGTGTGCAACACCGCCGGGCGGTCAGATCCCCTGACGGGCTTCCTGCATCAGCAGGCGCATGTCGCTCACCGCCTTGCTCAGACCGTCGAAGGCAGCACGGCCTATGATGGCGTGGCCGATGTTGAGCTCATAGAGCTCGGGGATAGCGGCGATGGCCTTGACGTTGTGGTAGTGCAGACCATGGCCAGCATTGACCTTGAGCCCCTTGCCGGCAGCATAGGAGGCGCCGGCGGCAATGCGCTTGAACTCGGCGTTGCGCTCGGCATCCGTGGTGGCATCGGCGTAACGGCCGGTGTGGATCTCGATGAAGGGAGCGCCACTGTCGGCCGCCGCGTCGATCTGGTGCGGGTCGGCATCGATGAACAGCGACACCTGGGCGCCGACGGCCGAGAGGCGCGTCACCGCATCCATTATTTTGTCGAGCTGACCGGCCACATCCAGACCACCCTCTGTGGTCACCTCGGTACGCTTCTCCGGCACCAGGCAGACGAAGTGAGGCTTGATGCGACAGGCGATGCCAATCATCTCCTCGGTCACCGCCATCTCCAGGTTCATCCTGGTCTGTATGGTCTGGCGCAACACCTCGACATCACGGTCCGTGATGTGGCGACGGTCTTCCCGCAGGTGGACAGTAATGCCATCGGCACCGGCCTGCTCGGCCACGAAGGCGGCCTGCACCGGATCCGGATACTGGGTGCCACGGGCATTACGCAGGGTGGCGATATGATCGATGTTCACACCCAGATAGATTTCGCTCATTGATGACTCCTTGAAACACTTCATCTGTTAACTGTGCGGCTGCCGCCTTGGCGCCAGCGCAGATATCCATATGTCACCGTGTGCTGGCTTTGCGCTTTAAAAACAGCTCCCGGCTCTTTAACTGACGCTTACCCAGATAGGGTTGCAGCGCCAGTCGGCTGAAACGTTTGGCCGCCTGCAGCAAGGGAGGGGTATCGAAACGTCCCTCGGCGAAGGCCAGCAGGTGGGCACCGAGGAACAGGGTACGGGGATCCGGCGCCCGCTCGCAAGCGACAAAGCCCAATTCGCGCTCGAAGCCGTAGAGCAGCTCGGGCTGGATCGCGGACTCGTCGTCGGCGGCGTATTCGAAGTCCACCGCATAGCCAAGCGCCTGCAACAGCAGGAACTCGAAACGGCGCAGCGGCAACTCGGGCGTCTCGCCATCCGCCAGCGCCATCAGGGCACGGGCATAGGCGTCAAACACCTCGGGAAAGGGGGTATGGGCTTCCAGCAGGTAGTAGACCAGCTCATTGAGGTAGAGACCGTAGAAGAGACGATCGCCACCGAGTCGCAATGAGTGATCCGGACATTCGACCTGGGCGAGGTTCTTGAGATCGCCCTTGCCACGCCAGCTGATGGTGAGCAGGGAAAAAGGTTGAAGCAACCCCTTCAGAGGGGAGCGTGGCCCGCGAGAACCGCGAGCCACCAGGGTAAATCGGCCACTATCCTGGGTAAACACCTCGACCAGCTGACTGGTCTCCCGATAGGGCCGACTGTGGATGACGAAGGCTGGACTCAGCAATCAGTCATCGCCATAGCCGAGACTGCGCAGGGCGCGCTCGTCATCGGCCCAGCCCGCCTTGACCTTGACCCACAGCTCAAGGAACACCTTGTTCTGGAACAGGCGTTCCATGTCGATGCGTGCCTCTGTGCCTATGGTCTTGATCTTCTCACCCTTGTTGCCGATGACCATCTTCTTCTGGCCATCACGCTCCACCAAGATCAGGGCGTTGATGTGATAGATGCCGCTCTCTTCCACCTTGAAGCGCTCGATCTCCACGGTCACAGAGTAAGGCAGCTCCTCACCGGTGAAACGCATCAGTTTCTCGCGGATGATCTCGGAGGCCATGAAGCGGGAAGAACGGTCGGTCACGTAATCTTCCGGGAAGAAGAAGTTGTTCTCCGGCAGCAGATCCTTGGACCACTCGCGGATCTTCTCCACGTTGGTGCCCTTCTCGGCGCTGATGGGCAGGATATGGGAGAACTTCATCTGCTGGCCCAGCCACTCCAGGTGGGGCAACAGGTCTTCCTTGTCCTTGACGTTGTCGATCTTGTTGACCGCCAGCACCACGGGACAAGGCAGATGGCGCAACTTGCCGAGCACCATCTCGTCATCCTTGGTCCAGTGAGTACCGTCGACCACGAACACTACCATGGCCACGTCCCCCAGCGAACTGGTGGCGGCGCGGTTCATCAGACGGTTGATGGCCCGCTTCTCTTCGATGTGCAGACCCGGGGTATCCACATAGATGGTCTGATGGTTCTCCTCGGTGTCGATCCCCAGGATCCGGTGACGGGTGGTCTGGGGTTTCTTCGAGGTAATGCTGACCTTCTGGCCGAGCAGCTTGTTGAGCAGGGTGGACTTGCCCACGTTGGGACGGCCCACGATAGCGACAAAGCCGCAATAAGTGGTATCTGTCATGACAGTTTTTCCAATGCCTGTTGTGTTGAAAGACCGCGTCTTCTTGGATCAGCAGTAGCTGTCACGACAATCTTTCCAATGCTTGCTGCGCCGCAGCCTGTTCTGCCTTGCGACGACTGGTGCCGACACCGACCAGCGGACCATCCAGGCCTTCCACGTCGCACTGGACGGTGAACTCCTGGTTGTGGGCCTCGCCCTTGACGTTGGTCACTGTGTAGGTCGGCAGGGATTTACGGCTTCCCTGCAAAATTTCTTGCAAGCGGGTCTTGGGATCCTTCTGCTCTATGCCTGGGCGTATCTCGTCCAGACGGCTGGCATACCAGCTCAGCAGCAGCACCCGCACCCCCTCAAGATCAGTATCCAGATAGACGGCGCCAATCACCGCCTCGACCGTGTCGGCCAGAATGGATTCGCGACGGAAACCGCCGCTCTTGAGTTCGCCAGGCCCGAGGATCAAGTGATCCCCGAGGTCAAACTCCCGGCCCAGTTCGGCCAGGGTCTTCTCGCGCACCAGGGTGGCACGCATCCGGCTGAGGTCCCCTTCCGCCGCTTGCGGGAAGCGGTGGAACAGAGCATCGGCAATCACCAGACTCAAAATGGAGTCTCCCAAAAATTCCAGTCGCTCATTGTGACGGGAACCGGCGCTACGGTGAGTCAGCGCCCGGGTCAACAGTTCCTGATCGTGAAAGACATGCCCGAGACGGGACTGCAGTCTGTTCATTTTGATATTCATTTACTTGATTCCGCCAATGCGGTTGAAGCGCACACCTGTCGGTACCCAACTTGGCAGCAGGGAGCCTTCTTCACGCTCGAATTCAAAACTTATCCAGATAGCGACCGCCTTGCCGACCAGGTTCCTTTCGGGCACAAACCCCCAGAAACGGCTGTCGGTACTGTTGTCACGGTTATCACCCATCACGAAGTACTGACCTTCCGGCACGACCCACTCGTCGGGGTAAGTGCCGGGCTGGCGATAATAACGGTCGACCATATCGGGCATCAGCGGGTTGCGAAGAGTCCCGTGGGACACCTCACCCAGTTGCTCGGTATAGCGGTCAAGCGGGATCCCCATCTGGGTAAATTCACCCCTTTGTTCAAACTTGGCGTCGACCTTCTCAAAGCCCGGGCACGTTTTCCCTTCCTGCTCCTCGCACTTCGGCCGGATCATCAGCTCCTTGTCGCGATAGATGACCCTGTCACCCGGCATGCCGACCACTCGCTTGATGTAGTCCACCCGGGTATCCAGCGGATACTTGAACACCACCACATCGCCACGTTTGGGTTCGCCAGTCTCGAGGAACTTGGTGTTGGTCACCGGATCCCGCAGACCGTAGGCAAACTTCTGTACTAGGATGAAGTCGCCCACCAGCAGGGTGGGCATCATGGAGCCAGACGGAATCTGAAACGGTTCAAAGATGAACGAACGCAGAATGAGCACGAGCGTGATGACCGGGAAGACACCGGCGGTCTGTTCGATCCAGACCGGCACGGGGGCAACCTTGGCCAGGGTTTTCTCATCCAGATGGGCGCCGCCATGGGCACGGGCCATGGCAATCTTGGCGGCCCGCTGCTTGGACCAGATCATCTTGTCCAGACACCAGATAACACCGGTGATCGCGCAGACCACCACCAAGATCAGGGAAAACGTGCTTGCCATCGATTAATCCTTTCCTACATGGAGAATTGCGAGGAAAGCCTCCTGCGGCACGTCGACACGGCCCAGGGACTTCATCCGCTTCTTGCCTTCTTTCTGCTTGTTCAGCAGCTTCTTCTTCCGACTCACGTCACCGCCGTAGCACTTGGCAGTCACGTCCTTGCGCAGCGCCTTGACCGTGCTGCGGGCAATGATCTGGTTGCCGATAGAAGCCTGAATGGCGATATCAAACATCTGGCGCGGGATCAGCTCACGCATCTTCTCCACCACCTGGCGACCGCGATACTGGGCGTTCTCCTTGTGGGTGATGATGGCCAGGGCATCGACGCGCTCACCGTTGATCATGATGTCCAGACGGACCATCTCGGAGGTTTCGAAACGCTTGAAACCATAATCCAGCGAGGCGTAACCACGGCTGGTGGATTTCAGGCGATCGAAGAAGTCGAGCACCACTTCCGCCATCGGGATTTCATACGTCAGTGCGACCTGGTTGCCGTGATAGACCATGTTGGTCTGCACGCCACGCTTCTCGATACAGAGGGTGATGACGTTGCCCATGTACTCCTGCGGCAACAGAATGTTGCACTCGGCGATAGGCTCACGCATCTCCTTGATGTTGTTGACCGGAGGCATGGCGGACGGGCTGTCAATATGGATGGTGTCGCCATTGTTCAGCTCAATCTCATAGACCACGGTCGGCGCAGTAGTAATGAGATCCAGATCGTATTCCCGCTCCAGACGCTCCTGAATGATCTCCATGTGCAGCATGCCGAGGAAGCCGCAACGGAAACCAAAGCCCAACGCGGTGGAACTCTCAGGTTCAAAGAACAGGGAGGCATCGTTCAGAGACAGTTTGTCGAGGGCATCACGGAACGACTCGTAGTCATCGCTGGAGATGGGGAACAGACCCGCATACACCTGCGGCTTCACCTTCTTGAAACCCGCCAGCGCTTTTTCGGCGCCGTTCTTGGCTTGAGTCAGGGTATCGCCCACAGGGGCACCGTGGATGTCTTTGATGCCGCAGACAACCCAACCTACCTCGCCACAGCCCAAGCCCTGAGTATCCACCTGCTTGGGCGTGAAGATACCGATACGATCGACACCCCACACCTGACCGGTGCTCATCACCTTGATCTTGTCGTTCTTCTTGAGGGAGCCGTTCTTGATCCGCACCAGAGAGACGACGCCCAGATAGGAGTCGAACCAGGAGTCGATGATCAGCGCCTGCAGCGGGGCATCCGGATCACCTTCCGGTGGCGGGATACGCGCTACGATCTCTTCCAGCACGAAATCAACACCCAGGCCAGTCTTGGCGGAGCAGCGCACCGCATCGATGGCGTCGATGCCGACTATGTCTTCGATCTCCTCGGCAACACGCTCGGGTTCTGCGGCCGGCAAATCAATCTTGTTCAGCACCGGCACCACTTCCAGCTCCATTTCCATGGCGGTGTAGCAGTTGGCCAGAGTCTGTGCCTCAACCCCCTGGCCGGCATCTACCACCAGCAGCGCCCCTTCACAGGCCGCCAATGAGCGGGAGACTTCGTAGGAGAAATCTACGTGGCCCGGGGTGTCGATAAAGTTCAGCTGGTAGGTGTTACCGTCTTGTGCCTGGTAGTTCAGGGTCACACTCTGTGCTTTGATGGTAATGCCGCGCTCGCGCTCCAGGTCCATGGAGTCAAGCACCTGAGCCTGCATCTCGCGGGAGGACAGGCCACCGCAAGTCTGGATCAGACGGTCCGACAGGGTCGATTTACCGTGGTCGATGTGTGCAATAATCGAAAAGTTACGAATGTGTTTCATCGAGCAAGAATCACTCAAAATTAGGTTAGGCCGAATATGGAGGCAGGATTTTACTGGATAACCAGGTCGACGGCCAATCTTTAGTCGACGGAGCACCAGAAATACAGGCCTGCACGGTCAGGAGAGGTTGCGGGTATGGAGTACCACACCCAGCATGCGAGGGCCATATGCCCCCTGATCGAGTCGCGTGGAAAAGTAACGAACCAGTGAAAATCCGATGAGACCACCCAGCAAGCAGCTGAGGATGGTGATCCCCTCCCCCCCCGCCAACAAGGGTGCCAACCAGAGCTGGCCAAGCAGAGCGCCAGCCAGCAGACAGAACAGCGGCAATACATAAACCAAGGCGGCCCCCCGCAGGATACTCGCCTGGGGAATGCCGAGCCTCACTTGCTGGCCGACGCTCACCTCGGCGGTAAGGACAACCCGCAGCCGTTGCTGCTTCATCGGAAACGCCTTGGCAACCGTGCCGGTACCGCAGTTGGACTGTTGATGACAACCGCTGCAGGCGGAGCGCCGTTCGCACTCCACCCAAGCATATTGTCCATCAATGGCCACCACAGTCGCCAGCTCTTCGCTCATTTCACTCACAAGCCGTTTCCACAATAACAAGGGACAGATTGACCCAATCTGAACATGGCAGCCCTGCTTGAGCAAGCGGGAGTGCAAATACGACTACTGTACCGTCTCATTGCGGGCCAGAGGTTGCACCGACTCAGCGATGCGTTTCGCCGTTTCGGCCGGTACTTCGCCCACGACCGTGATCTCGACCCCCACGTCGTTGACGTAACTCACCAGCGAGGTCGCCCCCTGGCGGATCAGCTGCTGGCGCACCGCCTGCTTGGGATCGACCCTGGCCACATAGACCGAAAGATCCACCAGACCATCGGAGAGCATCATGTAATCTACCGGCAAGCTGGTGGTCACCAGCTGGTGCCTGTCCTGAGACAATACCTTGAAGCCATCCGGTAACCAGGTGAGATGCCAGTTCAGCGTCTGCTGCGGCGCCGGGTAGGCATCCTCCATCGCCAGCGCCTTGGGCAGTTTGCTGCCCGCCAGCTTCACCAGCCAGGGCGCAGGGGCACTCTGCCTGTCCAGAGCCACGCCCAGCACCTGCTCGACCAAGTTGCCTTCCCGATCCACCATGTCCACCCGCAGCAACAGCTGGCTCTGCTCATCGACCCAGAGCACGAAGCCATACTTGTCCGCCTCTTTGGGCACCAGCCTGACCACCTGTGCCACCAGACCGGCTACCCGGCTGCGGCCGGCCAGCACGGGATCATAGCTTTCCAGCACCCGGGGCAGCGGCATCTTCACCAGAGTGGCCCAAACACCAGGGAAGCGGGCGCCCTTGAGGGTGTAAGGTTCGTGGCTGTTTTCAAAGAAGGTGAACTCGTCCTGGCGCTGCAGGTACTCTATGGTCTTGCCGTCCAGATAGCTCAGGTGAGCCACCTCCTTGCCATCGATCACCCCATGACTGAAACGTATGGGTTCGAGGCGCCCCTGACGGGCTTTGACCATGGATAATTCGAAATTCTGTTGCGAGACGGCACTCTGCATCTGCTGCAACAAGGCCTCGGCCGACTTATCGTCGGCCGAGGCCTTGGCACATATCAGCAGGAGAGAGGCCAGCAAAATACGGCTGGACTGGCGCACGATCTGCTCCCTAAAAATGCGTTATTCCTGAATCTGCTTGTCTTGCAGCAGACGCTGTTGCAACTGATGGTCACGCAGGAAGGCATTGATGCGCTCACGCTGCTCCTGCATCTGTTGCTCACTCAACCCTTGCTGGCGGGAGGTCGCCCGGTTGCTATCCTGGGGGTAGTGCACACTAACCGGTGAGGCACTGCCACCGACAGGAATAGTGTTGAGCACAGGATTGGTCGGCATGCCGTCATGCCCCTGATACTGCTGCACCCCGAAGATGACGGCGGCGGCGACCGACGCGGCGATGGCATACTGCCCCACCTGCTGACCGACCCGACGAAACAGCGGAACCACTTTGGCAGCGGTGTGAACCTGCGATGCTGTTGGCTTGCTCTCCACCGGCTTGGGCGCCAATATGGTGGGCTCGTCTTCCAGTGCAGCCATGATGCTGTCACTGAAATCCAGCTGCAGATTGACCGGCAGGTCCCCCCGCATGGCATCACCGATCAAGTGGTAACGAGACCAGGTATCTTGCAATGCCGGATCCATTTCCAGCTCGCTCAGAACCTCAACATCGCTCAAGTCACCATCCATCAGGGCCGAGAGTTGCTCTTTAGTTGCCATAAGTTAACCTGTCTTTCCCCAGTTAATTCTCGATCAGAGGTTTCAGCTTTTTATCGATTGCTTCCCTCGCCCGGAAAATACGGGATCTCACCGTACCGACAGGGCAATCCATGATTTCGGCAATCTCTTCATAGCTCAGCCCTTCCAGTTCACGAAGGGTGATGGCTGTCCTCAAGTCTTCAGGCAAAGCTTCTATGGCGGAAAACACTGTGCGCTTGATTTCGTCGGTCAGCGCCAGGTTTTCCGGTGTTGCCACCTCTTGCAAGGCTTCGCCACCACCATAGTATTCTGCCTCGTCCGCCTCTACATCACTGCTGGGCGGCCTGCGCCCCTGAGAGGTCAGATAATTTTTGGCCGTATTCACGGCGATTCGGTACAACCAGGTGTAAAACGCGCTCTCGCCACGGAATGTCGGCAACGCCCGGTAGGCTTTGATAAATGCCTCCTGCGCCACATCCGGCACATCGCCCGGATTGTTGACATACCTGGCAACCAGGTTGACCACTTTATGCTGGTATTTTTTTACCAACAGGTTGAATGCATTTTTATCGCCACGCTGGACCCGTTCAACCAGCTGTTCGTCCAGTAGATTCTGGTCGCTCATCAGAGCCGTAAAACCCCCATCAGGTTATCGTTTTTCTTTTCCGGCCCTTCCTAAGCGCACAAGTTCAGACAGGAGGAATCAGGGAAAGTTCGGTTGCATTGAAAAAAATGTGACGCAGGCTGCATCACTGCCCTCGCTTGGGCTACCATGGTGCCAGTTCTTAATCCAAGCCAATGATACTTATGAAAGCAAGTATTGAATACCTTTGCGATGTACTGATCATTGGCAGCGGTGCCGCTGGTCTATCCCTCGCGTTGCGGTTGGCAGACCAGGCCAAAGTCCTGGTTCTGAGCAAGGGTCCCATCAGTGAGGGGGCCACTTTGTATGCGCAAGGAGGCATCGCTGCCGTTTTCGACGAAACAGACAGCATCGAATCCCACGTGAGCGACACGCTCAACGCTGGCGCCGGGTTGTGTGACTCAGCCGTGGTGGAGTTCACAGCCCGTCACGCCCGCGAGTCCATCCAGTGGCTGATCCAACAGGGCGTTCCCTTCGATCAGGAGCAGGACGCCGAGGGTGAATCCCACTATCACCTGACCCGCGAAGGGGGCCACAGCCATCGCCGCATCTTCCACGCGGCCGATGCCACCGGCAAGGCGGTGCAGCTCACCCTGATCGATCAGGTGCGCTCCCACCCCAATATCCAGCTGATGGAGCGTTTCAACGCGGTCGACCTCATCACCACCCGCAAGCTGGGTCTGCCGGGCAACAAGGTGCTGGGCGCCTACGTCTGGAACCGCAACGCCGAGCAGGTCGAGGTGATCCGCGCCCGCTTCGTGGCGCTGGCCACCGGCGGCGCCTCCAAGGTATATCAGTACACCTCCAACCCGGACGTGAGTTCGGGTGACGGTATCGCCATGGCATGGCGCGCCGGCTGCCGGGTGGCGAACCTGGAGTTCAACCAGTTCCACCCCACCAGCCTGTTCCACCCCGATGACCCCAACTTCCTGTTGACTGAAGCCCTGCGCGGGGAAGGCGCCTATCTGCGCCGTCCCGACGGTAGCCGCTTCATGCTGGAGTTTGACGAGCGAGCCGAGCTGGCCCCGCGGGACATAGTCGCCCGCGCCATCGACCACGAGATGAAACGCCTTGGTGCCGACTGCATGTATCTGGACATCAGCCACAAGCCGGCGGATTTCATCATCAAGCACTTCCCGACCATCCATGAACGCTGCCTCGCAGTCGGCATCGACATCACCAAAGAGCCAATGCCCATCGTCCCGGCTGCTCACTACACCTGTGGCGGCGTAATGATAGACAATAATGGCCAGACCGACATTCCCGGTCTCTATGCCATCGGTGAAGTCACCTATACAGGGCTGCACGGCGCCAACCGCATGGCCTCCAACTCCCTGCTCGAGTGCGTGGTCTATGCCCATCAGGCGGGGGCCGACATCATGGCCAAGCTGCCCATGAGCATTGAACCGCCCCATCTGCCCGCCTGGGATGAGAGCAAGGTGGATAACTCGGACGAGCAGGTCGTTATCCAGCACAACTGGCACGAGCTACGGCTGATGATGTGGGACTATGTAGGAATAGTGCGTACCAACAAACGCCTGGCCCGCGCCAAACGCCGCATTGATCTGCTCAAGCAGGAGGTGCAGGAGTACTACGCCAACTTCCGGGTCTCCAACAACTTGCTGGAGCTGCGCAACCTGCTGCAAGTGGCCGAGCTCATCGTCAACTGCGCCTTGCAGCGCAAGGAGTCCCGTGGCCTGCACTACAACCTGGATTATCCAGACATGCAGCCAGACTCCAAACCCACGGTACTGACGCCGGATCGGGAGTAATCACCCGTTAGGCGTCACCCAAATGACCTCGCCCCGGCGGGGTCATTTGCTATGGGGGATAAGGGTCAAAACGGGCGGTACGATTAACGGGCGGGCGGGGTTAGCCGGATGGCGCGGGCCAGCGCCCTGTAGTGTTCCGGCGCGAGCGCGTCGGAGAAAAGCCAGAGACGCGCATCGGACCTGTCACTTGCCACCAGTTGCAGCCAGAGTGCCCCGGGCAAGATGCGGCTGCGCGTCCCCAGCTGGTAGCGATTGCCCTGCCACTCCAGCCACTGCCCATCCCACACCAGCGTACCGGCATTGCGACCGGAGCGGCGCCAGGCCAGCCAGCCCCCCGTCAGCCAGCAGGGCAACCAGAGTACCCACTGCCAGCCATGGATCAGACTGGCCACAGGCCACCACAACAACAGAAACAGGATCAGCAGCAGAACACGCTGCTGCCGGGAGAGAATGACGGGCATGACCACCCGCATCGGGGATCAGCTCAAGCTGTCGTGGCGCGCCTGATTGCGCTCCAGGATCAGGGGGATCATGGCGGCAAAGGCGGGGTCAGTCGGAACACCGTGGCCCATGCACCATTTGAACAGGTCCGGGTCATCGCTCTCCAGCAAACGAATGAAGGTCTGCTGCTGTTCATCGCTCAGGCTATCGAACTCGTGTTCAAAGAACGGCATAAAGATCACATCCAGCTCGAGCATGCCACGACGGCAGGCCCACTTCAGGCGGGATTTTTCAATTGGGCTCAACATGGCACTCTCCTTACAAAGACCTGTGGATGGTAACAGCTGGATTTTCCGGCTGACAAACATTCCTTACGTCTTTACCATGCAGGTCACATACTTTCTGTCTCTGGAATACCATCGTGAGCCTGCAAACGCCTGTTTTTCCTGCCGAGCCAACCCTTTTCTCCCTGACCGATCTGGCCATCACCAGCCTGACCGGTGCGGATCGCGTCAAATATCTGCAAGGCCAGGTCACCTGCGACGTCAACGCCCTGCAACCGGGCCAGAGTACGCTGGGCGGCCACTGCGATGCCAAAGGCAAGCTGTGGGGCGATTTTCGTCTGCTCTGCCTGAGCGATCGCCTGCTGCTGCTGACCAAACCCTCTGTGCTGGCTCGCCAATTGCCGGAGCTCAAGAAGTTTGCGGTGTTTGCCAAGGTAGAGTTCGCCGAGAACCATGGTCAGGCGGTCGGTGTGGCTGGCCAAGGCACGGATGAGTGGATGGCGGCCCGATTTGCCACGTCACAAACCGGCCTGATCGACGATGGGATGGCGGTGCAGATCGAAGCGGATCGCTGGCTGCTGGTGAGCGATCAGCAGTTGGCGCTGGACCTGCCTGCCGGCAGTGAATCACTCTGGTGGGGGCTGGATATCAAGGCTGGCATCCCGCATATGGAAGCGGTACATCAGGGGGAATACATACCCCAGATGCTGAATCTGCAGGCGCTGGAGGGGATCAGCTTCACCAAGGGCTGCTACATGGGGCAGGAGACGGTGGCCCGCGCCAAGTATCGCGGTGCCAACAACCGCGCCCTGTTCGTGCTGGCCGGCACCGCCAGCGAGCCCGTCGCCTGTGGCGATGCCCTGGAGATCCAGCTCGGTGACAACTGGCGGCGCAGCGGCATGGTGCTCAACGTCTGGCAACAGGCAGGCCATGTCTTGATCACGGCCGTGCTGCCCAAAGACACAGAGGCCAATGCCCGGTTCCGTCTCAAGCAGGAAGAGGGCTCCAGCCTTGCTCTGCAAGCCCTGCCCTACTCGCTGACCGAGTAAGGTTGGCTAACGAGGCACCCGCGCCAGCAGTGCCTCCTTGAGCCAGCGCCCCGCCTGCCCGAGCGGGCGGGCGCGATGCCACTGCAACTCCAGCTCCAGTTCGGCCTTGGCGATAAAATCCGGGTTGAGCACCACCACCTCCCCCCGCGCCAGCGGCCGATGCAGCAGAAAATCGGGGATCGCCGCCCACCCCAGCCCCAGCTTGACCAGCTCCAGAATGCCGAGATCCCCCTCGACCCACCACACCTGCGCCGAGAGGCGGAAGCGGTGGCGCTCCGTGCCCTCCCGCCGTCCCGTCACCATCAGCTGGCGGGCCCCTTGCAGATCGCTCTCTCGCAGCGGCGTTCTGTGGGCCAGTGGATGATCCGGGGAGACCACCAGCGGCATGCCGACGGATCCCAGCGAACGTGAGGCTATCTCCCGCTCCGGCTGTTCCTTCTGGTAGCTGATGCCAAGCTGGGCCCGACCGCTTTTGAGCAGCTCGGTCACATCCTCCATCAGGGGAAACAGCAGCTCCAGTTCAACGCCCGGGTAACGGGTGGCGAACTCTTCCAACAGAGAGCCGAGCCAGGGCAGGTGGGAATCATCGTCGATGGCCAGGGTGAGCCGCGACTCTATGCCTGCGGCCAGCTCCCCGGCAATCGCCTGCAATCGCTCGCTTTGGGCCAGCAAGATGCTGGCTTCCTGGTGGATCCGGGTGCCCGCCTCCGTCAGCACGGGATAGCGGGCCGAGCGATCAAACAGCGCCAGCCCAAGATCTATCTCCAGGTTGGCGATGGCGGTGCTGACCACGGACTGCGACTTGCCCAGCTTGCGGGCCGCCGCCGAGAAGGAACCCGTCTCTGCCGCCGCCAGCAGCGCCTTGAGTTGTTCCAGCGAGGGGTTCATCCAGTTGCTCCTGTCATGACCTGATTGCACACCAATCCATCTGTTTTAACGATAGATACTAACGTGAACCTATCAGAAATTCGCGATAAATTGGCCACCATCGACACTCAGACACAGATAGATAGAGAGACAGACCATGCGTAATACCCGTGACCGCCTGCGCCACGCCATTGGCTTTGAACTGATTGGTCTGCTGATCGCGGCCCCCCTGGCAAGCTGGATCACTGGCGTAGGACTCCACCATATGGGACCGCTGGCATTGTTCTTCTCGGTGCTCGCCACCGTCTGGAACTACGTCTACAACATCGGGGTCGACAAGCTGTTGCTGAAGTATCAGGGCCATACCCACAAGACCCTGTGGCAGCGGGTGCTGCACACCTTCGGCTTTGAGGGCGGTCTGCTGATCGTCGCGCTGCCGGTCATGTCCTGGTGGCTGAGCGTCAGTATGCTGGAGGCGCTGGTGCTGGATCTGGGCTTCGTGCTGTTTTACCTGGTCTACGCCTTCATCTACAACTGGAGCTATGACAAGGTGTTCCCGATACCGGGTCAGGTGCAGCAGAACACACTGGGTTAAGCGACAGGAAAACAGGGCAGGGACAACGAGGCACCATCATGCGACTGGCATGATGGTGCTGGAGGAGGGCAAGCCAGTCGGGCCTGCCGCAGCGCTCAGGCTTGCGCCTTCAGCGCTTCGGTCGGGACATCTGCCTCGGCCGACTCCTGGGTCAGCATGGCCTCAAGGTCGCTCTGGTACTGGTTCAGCAGGCGCTGGGCAGCCACCATGTCACCCTTGTGCAGACGCTCGAACAGATGGTGTTGCACCACGCCGTTGAGATACTCCACCGTGACGGGTTGCTCCAGGGCAGCCAGCAGCTCCTCTTTTTCCAGTTCGGCATTGATTTCATCGGCACTGGTACGCAGCAGACCGGCCAGTTGCACCAACATACGGCGCTCACCTTCGCGCAACAGGCTCAACATGCGGTTTCTCTGCTGCTCATTCTGTTGGGTCATACATTTCCTTACGTCGAATGGGAACAAGCCCGCTCATTCTGCCCTGTCCGTTTGACAGCGTCTATCTCATGCCCCCCACTTATTTTCATGTCGAGCCGATAAAGGCCGTCAGATGCTATTTGCCCCGTCGCTAGGTATAGTAGCCACTGGTTTACGGGCGCCTGACCGCCCCGCACAGACGAGAAATTTCACCATGACAGATGCCATTCTGGTGCTGTGCACCTGCCCGGATGAGGCCAGTGCCGACCTCATCAGCGAACACCTGCTGAACCAGCGGCTGGCGGCCTGCATCAATCAGCTGCCCGGTCTCACCTCCGTCTATCGCTGGCAGGGGAAGATAGAACGGGCACGGGAGATCCAGCTCATCATCAAGTCGCGGGCCTCCCTGTTCGAACTCTTGCGCCTATGCATCCTCAGCCATCACCCCTATGAGGTGCCGGAGATCCTGGCACTCCCGACAAGCCAGGGCCATCAGCCCTATCTCGACTGGTTAACACAGGAAACCTCATGACACTGTCTCGCCTGCTCTCCCCCCTGCTTGTGCTCTCTGCTCTGCTGCTGTCCACGCTGAGTGCGACGCCGGTTCAGGCCGGCAGTGACAGTCTGCTGAGCGCCCTCGGCATCGAGGCCAACGCCCAGCCCAAGTTTCTGAAAGCCGACGACGCCTTCGTCCTCGAGAGTGAACAGCAGGGCAACCAGTTGCTGCTGACCCTGCGCATCGCCGATGACTACTACCTCTACCGCCACAGCTTCCGCTTCCAGGGCGAGAACCTCGCCTTCAGCGAACCCGTCTTGCCCGCAGGGACCGAGCATCAGGATGACTTCTTCGGCAAGACCCGGGTCTACTACCGGGAAGTGCAGATCCCCGTCACCCTGACCGAGGCGGGCCAGCAGGCCAGCCTCACCGTCAGCTATCAGGGCTGCACCGACGGTCTCTGCTACCCGCCCACCGACAAGCAGATTGCGGTGCAGCCCCTTGTGGCCAGCACCCACGATGTCGCGCAGACCAGCATGGATGAAGCCGCCAGCCCCCCTGCCAGCAGCCAGCAGGATCAGCTGGCCGCCGCCCTCGGCAGCCAGGGATTCTGGCTCAGCATCGCCGTCTTCTTCGCGCTGGGGCTGGGGCTCGCCTTCACCCCCTGCGTCTTCCCCATGTACCCCATACTGACCGGCATCATAGCCGGGGCGGGTCATCGTCTCTCCACCCGCCGCGCCTTCCTGCTCTCCTTCGTCTATGTGCAAGGGATGGCGGTGACCTATACCCTGCTCGGACTGGTGGTAGCGTCGGCGGGCTTGAAATTCCAGGCGGCGCTGCAGCACCCCTATGTGCTGATCGGGCTCTCCGTCATGTTCGTGGTGCTGGCACTCTCCATGTTCGGGCTCTACACCCTGCAACTGCCGAGCAGCCTGCAAACCCGGCTGTCCGGCCTCTCCAACCGCCAGCAGGGTGGCTCGCTACCCGGGGTCGGCATCATGGGGATGATCTCCGGCCTGGTCTGCTCCCCTTGCACCACGGCGCCGCTCTCGGGGGCGCTGATCTACGTGGCCCAGAGCGGCGATCTCTGGCTCGGCGGTGCGGCTCTCTATGCCCTTTCGCTGGGGATGGGGCTGCCGCTGCTGCTGCTCGGCACCTCGGGCGGCAAGCTGCTGCCCAAGGCCGGCGCCTGGATGGATATGATCAAGCAACTCTTTGGCTTTGCGCTGCTGGCGGTGCCCATACTGCTGCTGTCACGGCTGTGGAGCGATCAGATGGCCGCCCTGGTATGGCTGGGCTGGGGACTGGTACTGTGCGGCTATCTCTATCACCACAACCAGCATCAGAGTCACTCCGTGGGTCGCAGCCTGCGCGGCTTCGTACTCTTGCTAGTGATGATCAGTGCCGTGGTGGTGGGCAAGGACCTGCTACTGCCCGAACCCGGCGTCAAGGCCACCTCCGAGGCCCAGGCGCCCCAGTTTATCCGTATCAAGACCCAGGATGATCTCAAGGTGCAGCTGGCCGCCGCCCGCGGCAAGCCGGTGCTGCTGGACCTCTATGCCGACTGGTGCGTTGCCTGCAAGGAGTTCGAACACAAGACCTTTAGCGACCCGGCAGTGCGCGAGCGCTTCGGCCAGATGGTGCTGCTGCAGGCGGACGTCACCGCCAATGACGATGCCGATGTGGAACTGCTCAACGGCCTCAACGTGCTGGGGCTGCCGACCCTGATCTTCTTCGATCGCGCCGGCAACGAAGTGAGCGGCCAGCGGGTGACGGGCTTTATGGGGCCCACCGAGTTTTTGGGTCAGCTCGACAAGTTGCGCTGAAAACAGCTGGCCCGGCCTCACGCCCGAGCCCAACGGTTAACCGCTGATTTTTCTGGCAATCCCTTGTATATGATCGGCAGCGTGGCAAAATTTGCCCCTTCCCGTCTCATTCGTCCGGAGTTTTGATGAAAAAGTGGTTCATCCCCCTGCTGGCCCTCTGGCTATCTGGTTGTTACGCAGGTCCCGGTGAAGAGGCGATCCAGACCCAGGTGACAGCCAAACTCCAGTCTGACACAGACGACTATCTGTTCGAGATCAGTGACTTTGCCATTCTCGGCAAAGAAGAGCGGATGGAGGGGGTCTATCTGATCAAGGTGAGCTACCAGCTCCATTTCAAGCAAGGGCTGGATCAGTTGCGGGTGCAGCACGACGAGGACCTGGTCTATGACAGGGTCGGCCCCTTCCAGCAGGAGATGGGACTGATGGAGCTGGAGCGCAAGTACGGCGAGTTCGACGCGGGCCAGGTACTGCCCCAGCAGACCGACGTCTGGATGATGAAAACCGAACTGGGCTGGCGCCTGGCTGAGCCCGCTCACTAAACACCTATCCACCGACCAAGGCAGCGTCTCTTAAGCTGTTTTTCTCGCCCCTTACAGCAGATCCTTCATCCGGTGCCATAACATCCCCAGTGCCAACAGCGGGGAGCGCAGCGCCGGGCCGCCCGGGAAAGTCATGTGGGGCACGCTGGCAAAGAGATCGAAACCCCGGCTCTCCCCCTTGATCGCCTCTGCCACCAGCTTGCCCGCCATGTGGGTGGCGTTGAGACCGTGACCAGAATAGGCCTGGGCGTAGAGCACGTTGGGATAGTCCTTCAAGCGGCCAATCTGCGGCAGCCGATTAGCGCCGATCCCTATCATGCCGCCCCATTGAAACTCAATGGCGGTACCGGCCAGCTCGGGGAAGACCCGCAGCAGCTTGGGCAACATGAACGCCTTGATATCCTTGGGATCCCTTCCTGAGTAGTTGCAGGCACCGCCAAACAGCAGGCGCCCGTCGGCAGAGAGACGATAGTAGTCGAGCGCCACATTTTGATCGCATACCGCCATGTTTTGCGGCAGCAGACGTTGGCGCAGCCGTTTTTCCAGCACTTCAGTGGCGAGAATATAGGAACCGGCTGGCAGCACCCGGCCCCCCAGTTCGGGATTGAGGTCATTGAGGTAGGCGTTGCAACCGATAACCAGATAATCGGCAGTGACCCGACCGTGAGCTGTGGTCACCTCGACCCGTTTGCCATAGTCGATATGGGCCACTCTGGAGTGTTCAAACAGGGAGACCCCGAGGCTGGCAGCGGCACGCGCCTCACCCAGCGCCAGATTGAGGGGATGCAGGTGGCCAGAGCCCATGTCGATCATGCCGCCGATATAGCGATCAGACCCGACCACTGTGTGGATCTCCTCCCGTGGCACCAGCGTGATCTCGTGCTGATAGCCAAGGCCGGCCAAATGCGCCGCCTCCTCTTCAAACCCGGCCAGATGACGCTGGCGGGTAGCCAGATCGCAGTAGCCCCAGGTGAGGTCGCAGTCGATGTTGAAGTGCTCGATGCGCTCTCGCACCAGCTGTACCGCCTCCAGCCCCATCAGATCCAGCTCGCGCACCCCCTGCTCGCCGATCCAGCGGGCAAACTGGCCGGTGTCGTGGCCTATGCCACGAATGAGCTGACCGCCGTTGCGGCCAGACGCCCCCCAGCCGATGCGGTTCGCCTCCAGCAGGGCCACCTTGTAGCCCGCCTGTGCCAGGTTGATAGCGGTGTTGAGGCCGGTGAAACCACCACCTATGATGCAGACGTCGGCATTGAGCTCACCGCTGAGCTCGGGCCACTGTTGATTGTCGTTGCGGGTGGCCGCGTAATAGGAGGCCACGTGTTCCTGATGTCCGTTGTGCTTTCCTGTCTGCATACTCAGCATCCTGCCTTGGTAGCCCGACCTGCCCTCGATAATACCCAGCCCCCTACCCCCAATCTAGCCTCCGTGGATCACAGAAATGGAAAAGGCGTACCAAAGGACACCATTTACTGCATTCTCGGTTTGAGGCAGGCCATCGAGAGACCCATTCCCCCAGATACAACAGACACAGGAAAGGAGGTATCTGCTGCAATCAGGCCCCTTACAAACACGAAAGGCGCCCCGAGGGGCGCCTTTGCAAGCAATCAAGATACGGTAACGAATTACAGTACGTTGATGGCGTTCAGGTCGGAGAAGGCTTTCTCCAGACGAGCGATCATGGAAGTCTGACCTTCACGCAGCCATACGCGCGGATCGTAGAACTTCTTGTTCGGCTTGTCAGCGCCTTCCGGGTTGCCCAGCTGGCCTTGCAGGTAAGCTTCGTTCTTCTGGTAGAACTTCAGCACGCCTTCCCAGGTTGCCCACTGGGTGTCGGTATCGATGTTCATCTTCACGACGCCGTAGGAGATGGACTCACGGATCTCTTCCAGAGTGGAGCCTGAACCACCGTGGAATACGAAGTCCAGAGACTTGGCAGGCAGACCAAACTTCTCGGAAACGTGCTTCTGGGAAGCGTCCAGGATGGACGGGGTCAGCTTGACGTTACCCGGCTTGTATACACCGTGTACGTTACCGAAGGAGGCAGCGATGGTGAAACGCGGGCTGATCTTGGACAGACGCTCGTAAGCGTAAGCAACATCTTCCGGCTGGGTGTACAGGGAAGATTGATCCAGGTGGCTGTTGTCCACGCCATCTTCTTCGCCACCGGTGCAACCCAGTTCCAGCTCCAGAGTCATGTTCATCTTGGCCATGCGGGTCAGGTACTCGCAGCAGATGTCGATGTTCTCTTCCAGAGACTCTTCGGACAGATCCAGCATGTGGGAGGAGAACAGCGGCTTGCCGGTTTCAGCAAAGTGCTTCTCGCCCGCTTCCAGCAGACCGTCGATCCACGGCAGCAGCTTCTTGGCAGCGTGGTCGGTGTGCAGGATCACCGGAATACCATAGGCTTCGGCAACGGCGTGAACGTGCTTGGCACCGGAGATGGCACCGATGATGGCAGCCTTATGACCTTCCATCTTCAGACCCTTGCCGGCGGTGAATACGGCACCACCGTTGGAGAACTGAACGATAACCGGCGCCTTGACCTTGGCGGCAGCTTCCAGCACGGCGTTAACGGAGTCGGTACCAACGCAGTTGACGGCCGGCAGAGCGAAGCCGTTCTCTTTGGCGATGGCGAATACTTTCTGAACGTCATCACCAGTGATCACGCCGGGTTTTACGAAGTCGAAAATTTTCTTAGACATGTTTAATCGTCCTGTTCTCGTATGCCGTTAATAAAAAATGGGGGGTTCATCATGAACCGGCACAGCGGCCACATGATAAACGAAACGGGAGGCTTTTGCCCCCCGTCTCGGGTCAATTAGGCTTTGGCGCGCTGTTCAAGCATCGCAACAGCCGGCAGTACCTTGCCTTCTACAAACTCCAGGAAGGCGCCGCCGCCAGTGGAGATGTAGGAGACTTTGTCGGCGATGCCGAACTTGTCGATGGCGGCCAGGGTGTCACCACCGCCAGCGATGGAGAAAGCCGGAGAAGCAGCGATGGCTTCGGCAATCACCTTGGTGCCTGCGGAGAACTGGTCGAACTCGAACACACCAACCGGGCCATTCCACAAAATGGTCTTGGCGTTCATGATGATGTCGGCCAGGGCCTTGGCAGAGTCAGGGCCGATGTCGAAGATCATGTCGCCGTCGGTCACGTCGGAGACGGACTTGATGGTGGCCGGAGTAGACTCGGAGAACTCGGTACCCACGACCACGTCGGTGGTGACCGGAATGTTGGTCTCGGCGGCCAGTTTCTTGGCGGTGTCGAGCAGGTCGTGTTCACACAGGGACTTGCCGACGTTGTGACCGGCAGCAGCGATGAAGGTGTTGGCGATGCCACCACCGACCACCAGCTGGTCTGCGATCTTGGAGAGGGACTCCAGCACGGTCAGCTTGGTGGAGACCTTGGAGCCGCCAACGATGGCAACCATCGGACGCTCGGGCTTGAGCATGGCTTTGCCCAAGGCTTCCAGCTCACCGGCCAGCAGCGGACCAGCACAGGCGATCGGGGCAAATTGAGCCACACCGTAGGTAGAACCTTCGGCGCGGTGAGCAGTACCGAATGCATCCATTACAAAGACGTCACACAGGGCGGCGTATTTTTTGGCCAGCTCTTCGGTGTTCTTCTTCTCGCCTTTGTTGAAACGGCAGTTTTCCAGCACAACCAGCTCACCGGCAGCGACGTCTACGCCATCCAGGTAATCCTTGGCCAGGCGGACCGGGCAGGACAGTGCGTCTTTCAGATAGTTGACTACCGGAGCCAGGGAGAACTCTTCGTTGTATTCACCCTCGGTCGGACGACCCAGGTGGGAGGTGATCATCAGCTTGGCGCCCTTTTCCAGAGCCAGCTTGATGGTCGGCAGCGTCGCCACGATACGTGCGTCGGAAGTGACCTTGCCGTCTTTTACCGGCACGTTCAGGTCAGCACGGATCAGCACGCGTTTACCAGCCAGATCCAGGTCGGTCATCTTGATAACAGACATATTCAGTCCTCTATATTTTCAGGTAATGTTAAAAACAGTAACCTTGTGCCCGGTGCAGGCTCTCAGCCTGCGGCCATCATGGCCCGGGTGGTATCCAGCATACGGTTGGCGAAGCCCCATTCGTTATCGCACCACATCAACATCTTGACGAGGTTGGCATCGCTCACCCGGGTCTGGGTACCATCAATGATGCAGGAGTGCGCATCATGATTAAAGTCTACGGAGACCAATGGCTCTTCCGTGTAATCCAGAATACCGCTTAATGTACCTCTGGATGCCCGTTGCAGAGCTTGATTTACGTCAGTAACCGTCACTTTTTTACGAACAGTAATACTGAGATCCATTGCCGTTACGTTGATGGTCGGCACCCGCACCGCGATCGCCTCGAACTTGCCGGCGAAGTGGGGGAGGATTCGCTCCAACCCCTTTGCCAGCTTGGTGTCAACCGGGATGATGGACTGGCTGGCAGCACGGGTTCGACGCAAGTCACTGTGGTAGGCATCGATGACTTGCTGATCATGCATGGCCGAATGAATTGTCGTAATAGTACCACAATTTATCTCGAACTCTCGATGCAATGTTTCTATGACGGGCACCACGCAGTTGGTGGTACAGGAGGCGTTGGAGACGATCCGCTCCCGCCCCGTCAGCACCTGATGGTTCACCCCGTAGACGATGGTCGCATCCACATCCGCATCCGCCGGATGGGAGAAAAGCACCTTGCCCGCCCCCGCCGCCAGATGGCGTTCGGCATCGGCCCGCGAGCCAAATACCCCGGTGCAGTCCAGTACCACATCCACCCCCAACGCCCGCCACGGCAGGCTGGCCGGATCCCGCTCGGCAAACAGGGGGATGAGATCCTCCCCCACCAGCATGCTGCTGCCAGCCAGCTGCACTGGATACCGGAAGCGGCCGTGGCTGGTATCGAAACGGGTGAGGTGCACCATGGCTTCGGGCGCCGCCAGTTCGTTGATGGCAACGATCTTGATGGTCTTGTCGCGCCCGCTTTCATAGAGGGCTCGCAACACGTTGCGGCCAATCCGCCCGTAACCATTGATGGCAATCTTGATCATGGAAAAAGTGTGTCCTTAGCGACGGCAAAGAGGACCGATGGATGGCTCACGACAGCAGAGCATCCTGGAATACGCCACGGGCCAGCAGGGCAGCCCCGAATACCCCGGCGCTATCCCCCAGGGCTGGAGCAATAATGGGGGTGGCGAAGCGGGGATTAAAGAGGAAGGGCAAAATTGTCTGCCGCCCGGCGCTGTAAAGGCTCTGCACGTTGCCGACCCCGCCGCCGATGACGATGACATCCGGATCCAGAATGTTGACCACATTGGCCAGCGCCTGACCAAACAGCAGGTGCAGTCGATCTAGGGTGAGCCTGGCCACATGATCGTGGGCGCTGGCCGCCGCAATCTGGGCCAGCGACAGATGACGCTTGGCCTTGGCCTGATACCAGGCCTCCAGCGCGGGGCCGCTGATGAAGGACTCGACGCAACCGCGCTTGCCGCAATAGCACTCGGGCCCATCGGGGGAGAGCACATTGTGGCCCCACTCACCGGCGATGCCGTGGTGGCCATTGAGGATCTGGCCGTTGATGACGATGCCGGAACCGACCCCGGTGCCCATGATGATGCCGAACACCACGCGTGCAGAGGGATGGTGCTGGCGCACAGCCCCGAGATGGGTCTCCGCCAGGGCGAAGCAGTTGGCGTCGTTGGCAATCAGCACAGGCACACCCAGTTTAAGCTCCAGATCTTCCTTGAACGGCTTGCCGTTGAGCTCTGTGGTGTTGCAGTTCTTCATCAGGCCGGTCTGGGGATCCCGTGCCCCCGGGGTGCCCATGCCCAGCACGGTCGGCCGCTGACCCAGCCTGGTGGCGCACTCGTCCACCAGTTTGGCGATCTGGCCGATCATGTGCTGATAGCCCCCCTGGCGCTCGGTGGGGATGCGATGGCGCAGCAGCACCTCGTCGCCATCCAGCACCACGCATTCACACTTGGTACCACCGAGATCTATGCCCCAATCCAGTGATTTTTTGCTCATCTTGCCTCCTGCCATGACCAAGGATGCTGCCGCGAGGACGCTCGCTGTCCGCCTCACCTGCGACCGCTCATCTTGCTCTTCATTTACCCGCGAGTGTGGCGCAGTGTAACCCGAGCCGGGGCCGGGATGCAGCCCCAAACCACGGCAGGCCGGATAACAAAACGGGGCCCGCAGGCCCCGTTCTCATTGTGCTTTTTACCGGTCTCAGCGACCGTGGTACTGAGCCGACAGCTCGTGCACCGCATTGACGAACACGCCTGCGTGCTCCGGGTTCACATCCTGATGGATGCCGTGACCCAGGTTGAAGACGTGGCCGTTGCCGCTGCCAAAGCCCGCCAGTATGGTAGCGACCTCTTCGCGGATACGCGCTGGCGCGGCGTAGAGCATGGAAGGATCCATGTTGCCCTGCAGTGCCACCTTGTCACCGACCCGGCGCTTGGCGTCTGCTATGTCTATGGTCCAGTCCAGCCCCAGCGCATCGCAACCGGTGGCGGCGATCTGCTCCAGCCACTGGCCGCCGTTCTTGGTGAACAGGGTCACCGGCACGCGGCGCCCCTCATTTTCACGGATCAGGCCATCGACGATCTTGTGCATGTACTGCAGGGAGAAATCGCGGTAATCCCGTGGGGTCAGCACGCCCCCCCAGGTGTCGAACACCATGACCGACTGGGCACCCGCCTTGATCTGGGCATTGAGATAGGCGATGACGCTGTCGGCCAGCTTGTCCAGCAGCAAGTGCAGTGTCTGCGGCTCGGCATACATCATCTGCTTGATCTTGGTGAAGGCCTTGGAGCTGCCCCCCTCCACCATGTAGGTGGCCAGGGTCCAGGGACTGCCGGAGAAGCCGATGAGCGGCACCTCGCCCTTCAGCTCGCGGCGTATGGTGCGCACCGCATTCATCACGTAGCCCAGCTCGTCTTCCGGATCCGGAATGGGCAGCGCCTGCACATCGGCCATGGATTTGATGGGACGCTCGAAGCGCGGGCCTTCGCCGTGTTCGAAGTAGAGGCCCAGCCCCATGGCATCGGGCACGGTCAGGATGTCGGAGAAGAGAATAGCGGCATCGAGCGGATAGCGGCGCAGCGGCTGCAGAGTGACTTCACAGGCCAGTTCGGCGTTGCGGCACAGGGACATGAAGTCCCCCGCGACGGCGCGGGTCGCCTTGTATTCCGGCAGATAACGGCCAGCCTGGCGCATCATCCATACCGGGGTCATGTCCACTTCCTGGCGCAGCAGGGCACGCAGGTATCGATCGTTCTTCAGCTCTTTCATCCCAGTTCCTGAGTTCATATCACGCATAAAATGGCGGATATGATACCACTTTGTGCGTGACGCGGGGCGGCCCAAACGCCCGCCATGGCGGTTCGAGTGCAAAGATGTGAAGGGGCGCAAACAAGCGCCCTGTTTTTTTATCGCCGTCAGTGCGCTTCGCTCAGACTCTGCTCGATGAGCCGCCGCGCTATGGTGCCGTGCGGGGGCAGCCGTGGCAGCCGGTCTGCCTCAAAGAAATCGGCGGCCACCAACTCCTCATCCTGCACCCGGATCTCGCCGCTCTCATAGTCGGCGGTGAAGCCCATCATCAGGTTGTGGGGGAAGGGCCAGGGCTGGCTCGCCACGTAGCGCACGTTGTGCACCCGGATGCCACTCTCCTCAAACACCTCCCGCGCCACACACTGTTCCAGGTTCTCACCCGCCTCCACGAAGCCGGCCAGCACGGTATACATGGGGTCATCCGCCTGATAGTGACGGCGATGGGCCGCCAGCAGGATCGCCGGCCCCTTGCGCACCGCCACTATGATGCAGGGGGAGATGCGCGGGTAGACGACGTGACCATGCTGGCACATCTGCGCCCACTCCCCCATCTTCGGGGTCATGGGGGCACCGCACTCGCCGCAGAAGCGATGGCTGCGGCGGAAGGTGGCCAGCTGCCAGGCTCGGCCCCCAAGACGAAAGCCCTCTTCATCGCCGGCCACCATCAGTTGGCGCAGCGGCATGAGCCGACTGGTGTCGGCCTCGGCACCCAGCGCCAGCAGATAGCAGGGCAAACCGCCCCACTCATCAAAATGCTCAAAGGTGGCGCGTTGCAGATGGGCGGGCAGGCTGGCGCGAGGGCCTTGTGGAATGCGCCCCTGTTCATCCAGCAGGACGAGGTGATCGCCCCCCAGCACGAACCAGCGGGCCTGTTCGGTTAATGGCATCAGATGAACACTCTTGTTGCGATGTCAGATGAGAATGGCTTGCCCGGCATGATGCACCGGACGCGGCCCGGTGAAAAGTGACGAGTCGCGACCATATTACGACCGCTTGGGCCCGCTGGCGACCCCAAGATGGCAGCCCGGGGGCAAGAGACGACCAATAGAAAGGCCGCCCGCAGGCGGCCTCAAGGTGTGGCTCCCAATGCCGATCAGGCATCGCCCATTGCCAGCAGGGAAGCGTTGCCGCCTACCGCAGTGGTGTTGATGGTGCGGGTCTTTTCGGTCACGAAGCGGCTAAGGTAGTGGGGGCCACCCGCCTTGGGACCGGTGCCGGAGAGCCCTTGCCCGCCGAACGGCTGCACCCCGACCATGGCGCCGATCTGGTTGCGGTTGATGTAGACGTTGCCCACGTTGATGCGGCTGGCCAGCTCCTCGGCATAGGATTCGTTGCGGCTGTGGATCCCCAACGTCAGGCCGTAGCCGGTGCCGTTGATATCTGCGATCACCTTGTCCAGATCCTTGGCGGCGTAACGCACCACGTGCAGGATGGGGCCGAACTGCTCCTTCACCAGCTCGCTGATGGAGCCGATTTCCAGCGCGGTCGGCTGCACGAAGTGGCCACCCAGGGTCACGGCCGGCATGGGTGCCTGAGCGATCAAGCGGGCGCGCGGGATCATGTGCCCCAGATGCGCGTCCAGCCCGGCCTTGGCATCAGCGTCGATGACCGGGCCGACGTCGGTATTGTGCTCGGCCGGATTGCCGACTTTCAGCTCCTGCAGGGCACCGGTCAGGATCTCCAGCACCCGCGGCGCGATTTCCTCCTGCAGGTAGAGCACCCGCAGGGCGGAGCAACGCTGACCGGCGCTCTGGAAGGCGGCGCTCACCACGTCGCGCACCACCTGCTCCGGCAGGGCGGTGGAGTCGACTATCATGGCGTTCTGGCCGCCGGTCTCGGCGATGAGCGGCAGGATGGCGCCATCACGTTGGGCCAGCGTCATGTTGATGAGCTTGGCAGTCTCGGTGGAGCCGGTGAAGCAGACGCCACCGATGCGGGCATCCGCCGTCAGCTTGGCCCCCACGCTAGCGCCATCACCCGGCAGCAGTTGCAGCACGTCACCCGGAATACCGGCCTGATGGGCCAGGGTCACCGCCAGATGGGCGATAAGGCCGGTCTGCTCCGCCGGTTTGGCGATAACGGTATTGCCGGTGGCCAGCGCCGCAGCGATTTGACCAAGGAAGATGGCCAGCGGGAAGTTCCACGGGCTGATGCAGACAAAGACGCCACGGCCCTGCAAGAACAGCTCGTTCTGCTCACCCGTGTAACCGGGCAGCAGGGTCGCCTGCCCCATCAGGCCACGGGCCTGCACCGCGTAGTAGCGGCAGAAATCCACCGCCTCGCGCACCTCGTCGATACCATCCTGCAGCAGCTTGCCCGCCTCGCGGGTACAGAGTGAGATGAACTGCTCGCGGTTCGCTTCCAGCAGATCTGCCAGCGTCTCCAGCGCGGCGGCGCGCTCGCTCACCGGGGTCTCGCGCCAGCGCGGGAAGGCAGCATGAGCGGAGGCCAGCGCCTGCTCCACCGCCTGCTCGTCGGCCCAGTGGATCTTGCCGACCGTCAGGCTCACGTCCTGCGGGCTCAGCACTGTGCGGGCGTCGCTGCGCTTGAGGGTCTCCCCATTGACAATGGGACCCGCCAGCCACTGCTTGCTCTCCAGCTCTTTCAACCTGGCGAAGAAGGGACGCTGGATGGCGACGATGTTCATGTTCACGCCGCTGGAGTTTTTACGGTCTGTGAACAGGTTCACCGGCTGCGGAATACGGTCATTGGCCAGGCTGCCATAGCGCTTCAGGGTGCGCAGCGGGTGCTCGGCCAGGCTGTCCACCGGGGTGTTGGGATCCACCAGCTTGTGGACGAAGGAGGTGTTGGCCCCGTTCTCCAGCAGGCGGCGCACCAGGTAGGGCAGTAAGTCCTTGTGGGCACCGACCGGCGCATAGATGCGGCAGTGCAGGCCGGGACATTCGCTGAGCACGGCGTTGTGCAGCTCCTCCCCCATCCCGTGCAGGCGCTGGAATTCAAACTGGCGATCGCCGGCCATCTCCAGGATGCTGACCACGGTATTGGCATTGTGGGTAGCAAACTGGGGGGAGATGAAACCGCGGGTCGGCTCGCTCAGCAGGTAGCGGGCGCAGGCGAGGTAGGAGATGTCGGTACCCGCCTTGCGGGTAAACAGCGGGTAACCGGGCAGACCGGCCTGCTGGGCATATTTCAGCTCGCTGTCCCAGTAGGCCCCTTTCACCAGCCGCACCGGGATCAGATCCCCCTGCTCGCGGGCCAGCCCCGTCAACCAGCAGAGCACCGGCAGGGCGCGCTTGGAGTAAGCCTGCACCACCATGCCGAGCTTGCCCCAGCCGCGGTTGGCCTCGGAGCGGTAGAGCTGCTCGAAGAGATCCAGCGACAGCTCGAGGCGGTCCATCTCCTCGGCATCGATGCTGATGGCCACGTCCTTGTCACGGGCCAGACGCACCAGCCCCACCAGTCGCTCGCTCATCTCGCCGAGCACCCGCTCGCGGTTCGCCACGTCATAGCGCGGATGCAGCGCCGACAGCTTGATGGAGATGGACGGGGCCGGGCCGCCGTCGCTGATGCGCTCATTGCCGACCGCCTCGATGGCGCGCTGGTAGTCGCCGAAATACTTGTCCGCATCGGCCAGGGTCAGGGCGGATTCCCCCAGCATGTCATAGGTGTGGGTGTAACCCTTCTCCCGGGACTTGCGGCTCGCCTTCAGGGCCTCCTTCATGTCACGCCCCAGCACGAACTGCTTGCCCATGATCTTCATGGCGGCATACATGGCGGAGCGCACCACGGGCTCACCCAGCTTGTTGACCATGCGGCCAAGCATGTTGGCCGGATTGCCGTCCAGCTTCTTGTCGAGCTTGATGATCTTGCCGGTCAGCATCAGCCCCCAGGTGGAAGCATTGACCAGGGTGGAGTCGCTCTTGCGAAAATGGGAGGACCAGTTGGCACCGGAGAGCTTGTCCTTGATCAGGGCGTCGGCGGTCTCGGCATCGGGAATGCGCAACAATGCCTCGGCCAGGCACATCAGTATGATCCCCTCCTGCGTATCCAGGCTGTACTCCTGCAGGAAGGCGTCGATGCCATCGCCCGATCCACTCTCCTTGCGTACCTTGGTCACCAGGGTACGGGCGCGCTGGGTCACCCGCTCCAGCGAGGCACCATCCCCCGGCAACATGGCAGAGAGCTCCGCCAGATAGGCATTCTCATCCACCACATAATTCTGGGTAATGGCTTCGCGCAGGGCGGCCAGATCGGAGGGAAGGTAGTCAGCAGCAAGAACTTGAGTGGCTTTGAACATATGGGGTCTTCCTGTACGCCCGCAGGCTATGTCGACGAAGGCGGCCGTGCCGCCGAAACGCCGACAATGTATACAATATCAACCGATAGATGAAATGAAATTGTTGCCTGACATTAACAAATATCGCTAATTGGCTCAATTGGCGCACATTAAAGCCGAGGGGTTGGCGAGGCGGGTAATTTCACTGCCTTATTTTGTATACAATTTTATGCAGGGCAAAAAAGAAGGTCGCTATTGCGACCCTTCTTCATCCGACCGACAGAAACGGTCCGTTTGTCCTGCTTCACCACGGCTGCCACGACAGGGCAGAACCTGGGTAGCAGCATGCAAATCAGTTCATCCAGCGTTCGCCACGACTGCGACGACGGGGCAGCATGGGGAGCAATATGCCAAGCAATATGCCGCCACCCACCATGGCACCACCGCGGATGAACCAGTCCATCTGCATGTCGTGCTCCTGGTTGTCATAGCTCTGGGTCAGGGCGTCGTTCTGCTCCTTTAGATTCCCCATCTCTTCGCTCTGGCTGGCGAGCTGGGTCTTCAGGCTGGCGATCTCCTTGCTCTGCTCGGCGATCTGACCATCCTTCTCGGTGAAGCGCTGCTCATTGTCACCGTTGAGGTTTTGCAGGCGAGCCTTGAGCTCTTCCAGCTCTTTCTGAACCTGGGGCAGGCGCTCGCGCAGGCTGATCTCACTCTGCAGCTCGCTGTTCTTGATCCAGCCATCGCGGCCACGCCCGTCCACCACCTGGGTAAAACCAGCCTCGTTGTTCACCGCCTTGACTTCGAGCGGTTCACCCGCCTTGACGCTGCCGAGGATCCGGTACTGGGTACCCGGACCGTTGTGGATAAAGGTAGAGATGTTGTCTGAGACATAACGGGTATCGGCCAGTGCCTGTTGGGCACATAAGCAGATCAGGATCCCGAGAAGGGCGCGCATGGTCGATCGATTCTCTTCATTTGGTTAGATGACTGGCCGAATGTTAAGCCGCCTGCGGGTCAAAGGACAAGCAAAGAAAAACGCCGCCCCCCGAGCTGAGAGCTGGCTCGCAACTTGTCCCCTCCCCCATGCGACCATTCCAGACGCCGGAGGCTACTTCTGTTTCAGCGCCTTCACCTCGGCGGACAAGGCGCGCAGCTCCTGCAGCAGCAGCTCATGCTGGGCACTCTGGTGATGCCGCCACTTCTCCAGTTCGTCATCCCTCCGTCCCGGCTGCAGAAACAGGCTGGCCATGAAGCCACTGATGGCACCGAACAGACCGACCCCGAACAGGATCAGCAGACTGGCGACGAAGCGTCCCTGCTCCGTCTTGGGCACCAGATCGCCGTAACCCACGGTAGAGAGTGTCACCAGGGTCCACCAAAAGGCGTCGTAAGGGGTCTGTATCAGGCTGCCGGGCTGACCCGATTCGATCAGATATATGACGCCCGACCCCATCCCCAGCAGCAGGAAAAACAGAAACAAGATCCCCGAGAGGGTGGTCTCGTTGCGTTCGCGGCGGAACATGCCGAGCAGATCCGGCTGCTTGCGCAACAGCTGATAGACCCGCCACAGCTGGATCAAGCGCGCCCAGCGTAGCTGTTCCACCATGGGCAGACTGCCCGGCAGATAGAACCAGTTCGCCTTGAAAAAGGCCATCTTGTCGCTGGCTCGCACCCAGCCATAAGCGAAGTGGGCGAGGAAGAAATAGCAGATCAGACTGTCGACGTCATAAAAGAGCTGCAGTGTCTGGGAGGGCCACTCCGAGTAGCCCCACCAGCGGGCGCAAACCAGCGCAACGGAGATCACCGACAGAAACGCCATCAGCAGATCCATGGCGCGCAGGTGAGTTAAGTGATGTCGCATACATTTTCCGACTTTAGGCACAGTACAAATGAATAAAAGAGAAGATAATGCCGATAGTCCTGAGGGCAAAGGAAAAAACGGCTTTTAAAAAGGAGAATGGCAATGCAGTTGAACCTGCTGGAGAAAAGAATGAGCAACATCCGGCTGATACCCAAAGTGGTACTGCTCATGGTGTTCAGTACTGTGTTGTTGCTCATCAAGCTCTGGTTTGACGCCAGCATTCTGGAAACCACCCTGCTGAGCGAGGGCATAGATGCCGACAAGGCCAATGCCATTGCCGATCGCCTGCTCTGGACCGGGGTGATGGAAACCGCCGTGATGGGGGTCATCTTCGTGGTACTGCTGCTAACCGGCTCCCGTCTCATGGTCAAGCAGGTGCACTACCTGGTGGGCCTGCTGGAACGCTTCGCCCACAAGGATCTGAGCCACAAGGTGCTGCTCAAGTCCCGCGACGAGTTCGGCGACATCGCCAAGGCGGTGGCCCACTCGCAGGAAAACCTCAAGCAGGTATTCGGCACCCAGCGCGTCGCTTGCAAGGAGCTCAACGACATCGCCTCCCAGGTCACCCTTTGCATGGAAGAGGCCAACGAGGCCATCAGCGAGGAGTTCACCCAGATAGAACAGCTGGCCAGCGCCATGAGCCAGATGGTGGGCGCCATTCGCGAGGTGGCCGCCCACGCGGAGCAGGCCTCCCACGCCACCGCCGACACCAGCCTGCTGGCCGAAGAGGGCAGCCGCTGCGTGGCGGCTACCGTCAGCACCATAGATACCCTCTCCGGCAACATCCAGCGCTCCGCCACCGTGGTCAACGAGGTGGAGCAGGGAGTCGAACAGATTGGATCCGTCGTGGATACCATTCGCGGCATCTCGGAGCAGACCAACCTGCTGGCCCTCAATGCCGCCATCGAGGCTGCCCGCGCCGGTGAGGCGGGTCGCGGCTTTGCCGTGGTCGCGTCAGAGGTACGCGAGCTGGCGAACCGGGCCCAGGCCGCCACCGTCGAGATCCAGAAGATGATCGAACAGTTGCAGGGCAATGCCCGTCAGGCTGCCGAGTTGATGGCCAAGAGCGTGCAACAGGCCGACAAGGGGGTGGAGCAGGTGACCCAGGCCGGTGATCAGCTCGCCACCATAGTGCTGCGGGTACAGGGGGTGGCCGACATGAACCGCCACATCGCCGCCGCCTCCGAGCAGCAGAGCTCGGTGGCCGAAGAGATGAGCGGCAACCTGGAGCAGGTCAAGCAGGTGGTGGAAGGATCCGTGGTCGTCCTGCGGGAGCTGCAGGAAGCCTCCGAGCTGGTGGAACACCATAGCCAGACCCTGGATACCCATATCCAGGCTTTCAAACTGGCCTGACGGGCATTACCTCTCAGACCGGACACAGGAGCAAACGGCTCATCACCGCCAGACCCTGGACAGTACTCATCATCCAGGCTTTCAAACTGGCCTGAGACCGCGATTTGAGTAAACTGGAAGGCCCCGCGAGGGGCCTTTCTTATTCATGTCACGGCAAGGAGCCTGGATGCAGCACCCACAAGATCACTCCCAACTGGAGATCAGCGACGACAAGGGACGGCTCGACGTGCCCTTGATCTACCAATTTTTGTCCGAGGAGGCCTATTGGTGCCTCGGTATTCCACAGGCGACGGTACAGAGAGCCATCAACCACTCCCTCTGTTTCGGTGGCTACGTGGCAGGTCAGCAGGTGGCATTCGCCCGAGTCATCACCGACAAGGCCACCTTCGGCTATCTGGCGGATCTATTCGTGCTGCCCGCCCATCGTGGCCGGGGCCACAGCAAGACGCTGATGGCGGCTATCCTGGCTCACCCGCAATTGCAGGGACTGCGGCGCCTCAGCCTGGCTACGTCGGATGCTCACGGCCTCTATGCCGGTTTTGGCTTCGTGCCGCCGCGCAAACCGGCCAGCCTGATGGAAAAGTACGATCCCGAGATCTATCAGCGATCCTGACCAGAGATCGCAGCGCTCGCCGGTTCATGCCGTACACCCCTGCGCTGTGGCGTAGGGGTGAGACTGTGCACGGTGAGGGTACCTGCGACCAGCTCGCCCATCGCACTGTGCCGAGCCGCTCGACAGTGCTAGATTGGCTGCCAGCATTTTCATTCACCCTGCAGACCCGTTAACCACAAGGACGGCAACCGTGGCCCAGCATTTTGCTTCTCTCTTCACATCAATCACCTCTTTCCCGCCCTTGCTGCAAGAACAGGCCGAGCGCCAGTGGCAGCGGCTGGTCGAGCTGGCCCCCGACTATGGCAACCTGCCCGAGCCGGTTCGCCAGACCCTGCTGACCCTGCTGGGCCTCTCCGATTTTGTCGCCGATTCCCTCTTCAAACAGCCGGAGTTGCTGACACAGCTGCTCGCCTCCGGGGATCTGGAGCGGGCTGAACGCTGGCCCGCCTACCAGCGCGATCTGACCGCCCTGCTCGCCGAGGTGAATGATGAAGAGGCGCTCAAGCGCATCCTGCGCCAGTTCCGTCGCAGCCGCATGCTGGTGATCGCCTGGCGCGAGCTGCTGGGCCACGCCGCAGTGGAAGAGAGCTTTATCCATCTCACCAAGCTGGCGGATGCCCTCATCTGCTCCGCCCGCGACTGGCTCTACGCCAAACAGTGCAGCGAGCTGGGCACCCCGATGGACGGCAATGGCAACCCGCAGCCGCTGCTCATTCTCGGCATGGGCAAGCTGGGCGGGGGCGAGCTCAACTTCTCCTCGGATATCGACCTTATCTTCACCTTCCCCGAGAACGGCTACACGGTCGGCGGGCGGCGCGAGCTGGCTAACCAGCCCTTCTTCATCAAGCTGGGCCAGCGGCTGATCAACGCCCTGCACCAGCCCACCCAGGATGGTCAGGTGTTCCGGGTCGATATGCGGCTGCGCCCCTTCGGCGACGCGGGGCCGCTGGCCATCTCTTTTGCCGCCATGGAGGATTACTACCAGCACCACGGCCGCAACTGGGAGCGCTACGCCATGGTCAAGGCACGGGTGCTGGGGTCCCAGTGTGCGCACGCGGTCGAGCTGGCCGAGATGTTGCGCCCCTTCGTGTTTCGCCGCTATATCGACTTTGGCGTCATCGACGGCCTGCGCCAGATGAAGGCGATGATCGCCGCCGAGGTGCGCCGCAAGGGGCTGGAGGGCAACATCAAACTTGGGGCTGGCGGCATTCGCGAGGTGGAGTTTATCGCCCAGGCGCTGCAACTTATTCGCGGTGGTCGTGAGCCTGCGCTGCGGGTGCGCCACCTGCCGGAGTCACTGGCCGCCATCGCCCGGTGCGGCGCCCTCGAATCCGCCCATTGCGACCGCTTGCTGGATGCCTATCGCTTCCTGCGCCGGGTGGAGAACATCCTGCAGGAGATCGGCGATCAGCAGACCCAGACCCTGCCGACCGAGGAGCGGGATCGCCAGCGGCTGATCGCTGCTCTGGGTTTTGGCGACTGGGGCGCCTTTATGGCCCATCTGGATGAGGAGATGGCGGCCGTCCATCAGGAGTTCGCCGCCGTGGTGGGGGAAGAGAAAGAGGCCCCCGCCCATCTGGAGCAGCTCTGGCTCGATCTGTGGCGCACCGAGCTCGATGCCGCCGAGCTGGAAAAACTGCTGACCGCGCAGGGGGTGGCCGAGCCCGCCCCGCTCTGCGCCGCGCTGCTGCGTTTCAAGGAGGAGTACAAGCGCCGTCAGATCGGGCCGCAGGGGCGCATCGCGCTGGACTGGCTGATGCCGGAGCTGCTGCGACTGGTGGTGGCCAGTGAGCAACCCGCCCGCCTGTTCGAGCGGGTGTGCGCGCTGCTGGCCCGCATCTTCACCCGCAGCGCCTATCTGCAGCTGCTGGCGGAAAACCCGGGTGCCCTGCGCCAGCTGGTACGGCTGTGTGATGCCAGCCATCTGGTGAGCGAGCAGCTGGCCCGCTACCCCATCCTGCTGGACGAGCTGCTCGACCCCCAACACCTCTACCACCCCACCCCGCTCGATCAGTACAAGCCCCAACTGCGCCAGTTCCTGCTGCGCATTCCCGAAGAGGATGTGGAGCAGCAGATGGAGGCGCTGCGCCAGTTCAAGCAGGTGCAACTGCTGCGCATCGTGGCAGCCGACATCGCCGGCGCCCTGCCGCTGATGAAGGTGAGCGACCACCTCACCTGGCTGGCGGAGGCGATCACCGAAGAGGTGGTCAATCAGGCGTGGGCCCAGATGAGCGAACGCTACGGGGTGCCGCCCGAGGTGGCGTTAAGCGGCCAGCGCGGCTTTGCGGTGGTGGCCTATGGCAAGCTGGGCGGCATTGAGCTCGGCTACGGCTCGGATCTCGATCTCGTCTTCCTGCACGGCGGCGATCCCAACAGCTATACCGATGGCCGCAAACCCATCGACAGCCGCCAGTTCTACCTGCGCCTCGCCCAGCGGATCCTGCATCTGTTCAGCACCCGCACCCCGTCCGGGATCCTCTACGAGATCGACATGCGGCTGCGCCCCTCCGGCGATTCCGGCCTGCTGGTCTCGTCACTGTCGGCCTATGAGCAGTATCAGCAAAACGAAGCCTGGACCTGGGAGCATCAGGCGCTGGTGCGGGCCCGACCCATCTATGGCGATGACACCATCGTTGCCGAGTTTGCCCGCATCCGCCGCGATGTGCTGGCCAACGCGCGGGAGCTGCCGACCCTGGCCCGCGAGGTGCGCGAGATGCGCCACAAGATGCGGGATCACCTGCTCAAGGCGGGGGCCGGCGAGTTCGACCTCAAGCAGTCCCCCGGCGGCATGGTGGATATCGAATTTATCGCCCAGTATCTGGTGCTGGCCCACGCCTGCGGCGAGCCCGAGGTGCTGACCCGCTGGTCCGATAACGTGCGCATCTTCGACGAGTGCGTGCTGGTGGGCGTACTCACACTGGAGCAGGCGGAAGGGCTGAAACATGCCTATCTGGAGATCCGTAACCTCGGCCATCGCCTCAACCTCTCGGAGATCTCCCGCAAGGTGAGCGACGACCAGTTACTGACCGAACGGGGCCATGTGCTGGCGGTCTGGCAACTGCTGCTGGGGGAGTGAGATACCACACTGCCGGATCAACGAGAAAGGGGCGCTTGGGCGCCCCTTCTTCATCCAGATATCAGCGGTAGCATCAAGCGCTATCGCCCCCCGGCAAGGTCGATGAAGGTGCCGGTGACGTAGGAGGCATCGTCCGACAACAACCACGCAATCGCGGCGGCCACCCGTGATCAGCACATGTTTGTTCATGGACGCTCCTTGTTCACTGTCTCTCTGACTGACCCGGATAGTACCCCATCTTTGATGGCAAAGCCGCGCTCCGACACCTTGCTGGCCTGCAGCAAAGAGCCCGCACTGGGCGGGCTCTGAATGATAATGAAAGGGGAATAACTACCTGAACAACCCCTTGAGCAGTTGATCGGCCACTCCCCTGACGCCTTCGCTGTCAGCCTTGTCACCCAGCAATTTTTTCAGGCCACGCTCGGCCTCCTTGCGGGCCTTCTCCTCCAGTAGCTTGTTGTTGCCGAGCAGCGCCTTCACGTCGAGCCGGTAGCTGGGCGCCTGCCAGCGGCCACCGATGCGCACCGGTATGGTGATCTCTTTGAGCTCATCCACATCCTTGCCGCCCTGGCCCTTGCTGCTCTCGACGATGGAGGTGAGGAACAGGAAATCCAGGGTTTCCGGCACCAGGGCTGTCTGACCCTCGCCTTTCACCCGCAGGGCCGGAGCAAACAGCTGGATGTCGTCGGTACGGGCCACGCCGTTGGCAATATGGAAGCTGGCGGTGAAGGTGCTGAAGTCGGTCTTGCGAGCCTCTTTGACCTGCTCGACCCCCTTGCCGGTCAGGGTAGCCCGCGCCTCGCGGATCATCTCCGCCAGGTTGATGCCGTGCAGGGCACCATCGCTCAGCTTGAGGCTTACCTTGCCCTGCATCTGGCTGCGCAGCGCCTGCTCAGACAAGCCACGGCCCTGCACCTCGACCTCGAGATCCCCCTTGCCCTCGAGCAGATCGCTCTGGGCCAGAGTTTGCAGCAACGGGTGCACATTCACCCCCTGCACCCGCTTGTGTATCTGGTAGCGGGCAGGTTGCTGACGGGCATCGAGCACGCCGTTTGCAGTTACCTGACCACCGGCCACGCCGGCGCTGAACTGCTTGAGGCTGAGCTGGCCACCCGCCAACGCCAGTTGCAGATCGACGGCGCTCAAGTCCAGTCCCTTCAGCCGCAGGCTGCCCAGTTGCAGCCGACCGGCCAGATCAAACGCCTTGAGCGCGCTCAGATCAGGCTCCAGCGCCGACAGCGCCTGGGCCACCTTGGCGGGGGATGTGCCCTTGTCTGCCGTCTTCACGGGCGCCGAAGGGGTCGACGCTGCGGCCTGGGCCGCTGCCGGTTTGCCGAGCCAGGCGTCGAGATCCAGCTTCTCCCCCTTGAGGTCGAACTCAACCCCGGGCACGGCCCCGAGCCGCACCACCCCCTCCCCGCGCAGCAATGTCTTGTCGGCATCCAGCACCAGCTTGCTCAGGGTGATGGTCTGCTTGTCGAGCTCGGCGCGGGCAAAGCCAGCCAGCTTGAGATCCAGTTGCGGGCGCGGCAGGGCCGAGCCTTGCAGCTTGGCGGCCAGTACCGCATCCGACACATCCAGCAGTTGCTGTCCCTGATCGAGCCGCGCCTTGAGAGTCCCCTCCAGGGTGCCGGCCAGGGTCGGTTTGTCCGCAGCCCCCTGTGCGCCGCTCAGGTTCAAAGTGAGGCTGCTCCACTGCCCCAGTGCCATCCGGTCAGCCTTGAGGGAGAAAGCATCGAGCCGCTGCGTCGGCGCACTCAGGCTGCCGCTCATGCTGAGATCCTTGAGTTCGCTGGCTGTTGCCTCCCGGGCCAGCTTGAGTCGAGCCTGCCCCTTGATATCGAAAGCAAGATCCCCGCGTGCCCCCCTGGCGGCCAGGGTCACCGGCACCCACTGATCCACCGCCAGCTGACCCAGGTTGAGATCGAGCTGCTCGAGGCGGGAAATGGTACCGTCGCGATCGTCCTGCAGCAGGGCACTGGCCTGTTCCAGCACCACACCCTGCAGGCTGATCTGCCAGGTCTGGCCATTGCTCGCAGGGGGCTGGCTCTGGCCACCTGGCGCGGGCTCGCTGCCCTTTGCCGACTCAGGGGCCTTGACGAGATCGCTCAGGTTGGAGCTGCCATCGGCTTTGGTCTGGATGAAGAGGTGCGCCCCGTTCAGCGTTACCTCGCCAATCTCCAGCCGGTGGGAGAGCAGCGGCAGCACGGCTACCGAGGCCTGCCCCCGCTCGAAGCGCACCAGATCCGGCTCGGCAAAACCGGCCGGGTTGCGAAGCGCCACCTTCTCGAGGGAGAGGCCCAGGCTTGGCCAGAAACGCCAGCCGATATCCCCTTGTATCACCAGCTCGCGGCCCGTGCTCTTGCGCACCTGATCCACCAGCTGGGGCTTGAACTGATTGGGGTCAATCAGGCTCACCAGAGCGACTATCGATACCAGGGCGGCCAGCGCAAGCCCCAGCAGTATGTAAATGATCTTCTTCACGATGGACTCCTTGAATACTGATCCTGTGACTGACTATACCACCGGGGGCGCGGCGGATGACCTCCGTCGCCCGAAACCGGATCGCGGCGAGACAGGGATGGTCGCACCGCCGGAGGCTGACAAAGAAAAGGGCCCCGCAGGGCCCTGATCTCGCGGGGTGACCGGCAGTTGCCAGTAGCCTATCTCGCCTGGGTCATGGTTGGCGCGGCAGTTGCCGGTAGCCCATCTCATGAAGTGTAAAGGCGTAGATATCCGCACTCTGCTCGATCAGCTTGGCCACCGGCGTGCCCGCCCCGTGCCCGGCATTGGTTTCGATGCGAATGAGCTGGGGGTGGGGCCCCGCGTTGTCGGCCTGCAGGGTGGCTGCAAACTTGAAGGAGTGGGCTGGCACCACACGGTCGTCGTGATCCGCCGTGGTCACCATGGTCGAGGGATAGCTGACCCCGGCCCGGATGTTGTGCAGCGGCGAGTAGTTCTTCAGATAGTCGAACATGGCCTCGCTATCGGCACTGGTGCCATAGTCGTAGGCCCAGCCCGCCCCGGCGGTAAAGGTGTGATAGCGCAGCATGTCGAGCACCCCCACAGCAGGCAGGGCGACCCGCATCAAATCCGGGCGCTGGGTCATGACGGCCCCCACCAGCAGGCCGCCGTTGGATCCGCCTCTGATAGCCAGCCGGTCCGTGCGGGTGTAACCCTCGGCCTTGAGGTACTCGGCCGCGGCGATGAAGTCGTCGAACACGTTCTGCTTGTTCATCTGGGTGCCCGCCAGGTGCCAAGCCTGGCCGTACTCGCCACCGCCACGCAGGTTGGCCACCGCATAGACGCCCCCCAGATCCAGCCAGTTGGCGACCGAGACGCTGAAGCTCGGGGTCAGGCTCACGTTGAAGCCGCCATAGCCGTAGAGGATGGTCGGATTGCTGCCGTCGAGCTTGAGCCCCTTGCGGTAGCTGATGATGAGCGGCACCCGGGTGCCATCCTTGCTCAGGTAGAAACGCTGCTCGGAGACGTAATCCTCCGGTTTGAAGGGGGCAGCCGAGGCGCGATAGAGGCTGATTGCCCCGCTGTTGGGCTCGAACTTGTAGAGGGTGGGCGGCTGGGCATAGTTCTCGAAGCCGAAGTAGAGCGCGGGATCATCGTGCTTGCCGTTGAAACCGCTCACGCTGCCAAGCCCCGGCAGCGCCACCTCGCGCACCCGCTTGCCGTCATGGTCGAACTGCTCGATCCGGGCGGTGGCATCCACCATGTATTCGGCGAACAGGTAGCCGCTACCGCTGTGCACCGTCAGCACCTGCTGACGCTCCGGGATGAGATCGCGCCAATGTTCGGGGCCTGGGTTGCCCGCATCCACTGTCACCAGCCGGCGGTTGGGGGCATCCCGGTTGGTCAGCAGGTAAAGCGTGCTGCCCCGGTTGTCCACCAGGTTCACGTCTGCAGCCAGATCCCCCTGCACCGTCAGCAGTGGAGCCCCCTCCCGGGTCAAGTCCTTCACATAGAGGCGGTTGCCCGAGGTGGAGTTAGCCGCCGAGATGAGCAGGTAGCGATCATCCTCGGTCACGGTCGCCCCCACGTAACGGTGCTGCTGGGCCGGGATGGCGCCAAACACCAGCCGATCATCTTCCTGCGCCGTGCCGAGTCGGTGGAAGTAGAGCTTGTGCTGATCGGTCTTGGCCGACAGCTCGCTGCCATCCGGCTTGTCGTAGCTCGAGTAGAAGAAACCCTCGTTGCCAAGCCAGCTGATGCCGCTGAACTTCACGTCCCTGAGCGGCACCTCCAGTGGCTGCTTGCTCTCCACGTCCATCAGGTGGATCTCGCGCCAGTCGCTACCGGCCAGCGACAGGGAGTAGGCAAGCGTCTTGCCGTCACGGGAGAAGCTCAGCTGATCCAGTGCTGTGGTGCCATCGGGGCTGAGCAGGTTGGGATCGAGGAACACCTCGGCCGGCTTTCCCGCCAGCTGGCGCCACAAGACATGCTGGTTTTGCAGACCGTCGTTCTTGAAGAAGTAGTGATAACGCCCCTCGCGAAACGGCGCCCCCTCCTTGGCGTAATTCCAGGAGGCGGCCAGCTTGCCCTTGATGGCATCGCGAAACGGGATCTGTGCCAGATAATCCTGAGTCATCCGGTTCTGGACCCTGACCCAGGCCTCGGTCTCCGGGCTGCGATCATCCTCCAGCCAGCGGTAGGGGTCGGCCACGGCCTGACCGAAGTAGTGGTCCACCTGCTCGCTCTGGCGGGTGACGGGGTAGTGAAGGCGCGCTTTCCCTGACATGGCATCCTCTTTGGTTGACTGGCCGCTGCAGGCACTCAGCAGTGACAGGGCCAGCAGGCTGACAATGGCTCGCATCGATGCGGCTCCCTGCGGTGTCGGTGAAACAGGCAGGGTAACAAAGAGTGCCGGATGGCCCAACCCCCCAGAGGCTTGGCTGGCGAATACCCCCTGCGAACCGACACTGGCATGGGTGAGCGGAGTCATATGAATTTTTTCGCTTAAGTTTGCCACTTTATGTTGTTTGTTATCAGGCACTTTGGCCACAAGATGGAATAAGCAACTGACTTCGACGACTCATTCAGGATAACGCATGCCCTACAGCTACCTATCACATCTGCGTTGCAGCAAGACGGGCGAGATCCGCCAGCTCGCCTCTCAGGAGGGCCGCTTCGTCTGCCCGGAAGGGGCGGCCGCCTTCGCCGCTGCCCGCCAGTTGCGTGAAGCGGGCTGGATCCGGGAGGGTGAGCGGGTGGTGATGCTCAACACGGGGGCCGGCATCAAGTACCCGGACACCATCACTGTGTTGCCCCAACGGCTGCGCCGTGACGGGAGGATACCGGCATGACTTTCGACTGGGCGTTCATCCTCACCACACTGCCCGCATTTGGCAAGGCGGTCTGGGTCACCCTGCAGCTCGGCACCATAGTGATCTTCAGCTCGCTCACAGTGGCGTTGCTCAACGTGATCCTGCTGAGCCTGCACAAGCCGTCGCTCACGGCACTCATCCGCGCGTATGTGGAGCTGGCCCGCAACACACCACTGCTGATCCAGCTGTTCTTTCTCTATTTCGGGCTACCAGCGCTGGGGCTGTCGTTGTCAGGTTTCGCCACGGCGGTGATCGCCATGACCTTCCTCGGCGGTGGCTATCTGACCGAGGCGCTGCGTGCAGGCATTCAGGCGGTGCCCGCCAGCCAGCTGGAGGCGGGCCGGACCATCGGTCTCTCCCGCTGGCAGCTGCTGCGCCACGTGCAACTGCCCCAGGCCTGGCTTGCCAGCCTGCCCGCGCTGTTTGCCAACTTCATCTTTTTGCTGAAAGAGACCACGGTGGCCTCGGCAGTGGCGGTGCCCGAGTTGCTCTATACCACCAAGAATTACATCGCCCTCTACTACAAGACCTACGAGATGCTGGCGGTACTGACCCTGATGTGCGTGCTGATTTTTCTGCCGCTGTCCCTCGCCCTGCGAGTCGTTGAAAGGAGGCTGCAACATGGTCAGTTCGGTCACTGAGTCGCTTGAACGAGCATGGCTCCTGATGAGTGCGCCGAGCGCCCAGTCATCGTCATCACAGGCCCTGCGAGCCTCGAAAAGGAGGGTTCAGTATGGCCAGTCCGGTCACTGAGTTGTTGGCACAAGCGCTGCCACTGCTGGCGGTGGGCGCGGGCCAGACCCTCGCCATCTCGCTGCTCGCCATCCTGTTTGCCACCCTCGGCGGTGTCGCTTACGGCGTGCTGGCACAACAGGGCAGTCGGTTGGTTCGAGGACTGCTGCGCTGCTATCTCGAGCTGTTTCGGGTGGTGCCGGTGCTGGTATGGCTCTATCTCTTTTTCTTCGGGTTGCCGATCTTTTTCGGCCTCGATATCCCGGCCTTCTGGTGCGCCGTGCTGGTGCTCGCCCTCTGGGGCGCCAGCGAGGTGGGGGAAGTAGTGCGCGGTGGTCTGCGGTCGCTGGCCCGTGGTCAGCAAGAGGCCGGGCTGGCGCTCGGGCTCTCGACCTGGCAGCTCTATCGCCATGTGTTGCTGCCTCAGGCGTTGCAACGGCTGACGCCGCCGACCATCAACATCTACACCCGCATCATCAAGACCAGCTCGCTGGCGGTGCTGATCGGGGTGGTGGAGGTGATCAAGGTGGGCCAGCAGATCATCGAGCGCACCTACGCCTCGGTACTTATCTACGGTCTGCTGTTTCTGTTCTTTTTTCTGGTCTGCTATCCGCTCTCGCTCGCCTCGCGCCGGCTGGAGCAAAAATGGGGTAATGCGGTATGACACCTCTGCTTGAACTTAAGCTCGTCAGCAAACAATTCGGCCCAAATCTGGTACTGGATCAGGTCAGCCTCAGTGTGCGCGCCGGGGAGGTGATCGTCATCCTGGGGCCGAGCGGCTGTGGCAAGAGCACCTTGTTGCGCACCCTCAACGGGCTCGAGCCCATTCAGGGGGGCGAGATCCGCTTCGATGGTGCGCTGCTGGATGGCGCCACCGACTGGCAACGAGTGCGCCAGCGGATCGGCATGGTATTCCAGAGCTATCACCTCTTCCCCAACCTGACGGTGCTGGAAAACGTGCTGCTTGGCCCCTTGCAGGTGCAAAAACGGGAGCGGGCAGAGGCGCTGCTGCAAGCCGAGCAGTTGCTGACCCGCATCGGTCTGTGGGAACGACGCCATGACTATCCGTGCCAGCTCTCCGGTGGCCAGCAGCAGCGCATCGCCATCGTGCGGGCGCTGTGCGTGAACCCGCAGGTGATGCTGTTTGACGAGGTAACTGCCGCCCTCGACCCGGAGATGGTGCAGGAGGTGCTGGAAGTAATCCGCGATCTCGCCGGTAGCGGCATGACCCTGCTCATCGTCACCCACGAGCTGGCATTCGCCCGGGCGGTGGCGGATCGCATCGCCTTCATGGATGGCGGCCACATTCTGGAGCAGGCCGCGCCCCATCAATTCTTCGACAACCCCAGGAGCCAGCGTGCGCGCCAGTTCCTCGCCAAGTTTTCTTATACGAATGTCATCAAACGAAAGGAGTCAGCATGAAAAAAATCACCTCGGTTCTGTTTAGTGCTTTGCTGGGACTGGGTCTTGCCAGCGGCGTTGCCCATGCGGCGGACGGTTCCCTCGCCAAGATCAAGGCCCGTGACAAGCTCATCGTTGGCGTCTTCACCGACAAGCCGCCGTTTGGCTACGTGGACGAGAAGGGACGCTATGTCGGCTTTGACACTGATCTCGGCCGCCGCTTCGCCAAGGATCTGTTGGGGGATGAGAACAAGATCGAGTTCGTGGCGGTGGAGCCCGCCAGCCGCATCCCCTTCCTGCAGAGCGACAAGGTGGATCTGATCCTCGCCAATATGACAGTGACCCCGGAGCGGCGCGAGGTGGTGGATTTCACCCACCCGAACCTGCGAGTGGCGGTGCAGGTGCTGGTGCCGGAAGGGAGCCCGGCCAAGAAACTGGATGATCTGGCCAGCAAGACCCTGATCGTCACCACGGGCACCACGGCCGACATCTGGCTGACCCGCAATCATCCGGAGTGGAAGGTGCTCAAGTTCGAGAAGAATACCGAATCCTTGCAGGCTCTGACCCAAGGGCGCGGTGACGCCTACGCCCAGGACAATCTGGTGCTGTTCAGCTGGGCCAAGGAGAATCCGGGCTACCGGGTATTGCCCGAAAAATTGGGCTCGGAAGACCCGATCGCCCCGGCGGTGAAGAAGGGCAATATCGAGCTGCGTGACTGGGTCAACGACCGTCTCGCCAAGCTGGGTGAGGAGAAGTACCTGCTCGAGCTCTATGACCAATATGTGCGCGATCACTTAAGTGCCGATACCGATCCCAATGATGTGATAGTGGAAGGAGGAAAATGGCAGGGCTGAGCCAGCCTGGGTAAGCGCTGAGAGTGTGAAGTCTTGGTTCCGTTGGTCCGCAAACCGCAAGGTTTGACCTTTCAGGCGCCCCCTCGGGTGGCGCCTTTTTTTCGCATGCGAAAAAGAACCGGGCCACGGGGCGCGGTTGAAAACCCGCTCAGCGCGTGGTGTGTCGCCTCAATGACACTCTTCAGCGTCTTCGCGCATGTATGGGGTCCATCCTCGCCGCCCGCAGCGCCAGGAAGAAGCCGAACAGCACGCCGAGCAGGGGGGGCCTTGGCACCATGCAGAGCGAATACCTGGGCACCACCACCCATGTGCTAACCCGCAAGAGTGGCGTGCAGCACGCCCTCTCGGGCAATGATGCCGCCGTGGCGCTCGATATCATGCTGCCCGACCTCAATCGCGGCTAGGTACTGCGCCAGATCCCCGCCATCATACTCACCGCCTTTGCAGCTGGCCGATGGCCACGCCTGTGGATCGGAAGGCAAACTCGGTGGGTGAAAGGCCAGCCAGCTTGCGCCACTCGCAGGCAGCCACATCGTCGGCCGCAACGACGGCAGGCTTGTGTGCCAGTTCCAGCATGAAGACGGTATCGCAGGTGTGATAGACCACATCGTCATAGGGATAGACGTTGGCATAGGAGCCGACATAGCGAGGCACCTCTCTCCCCAGATCCAGCCCCAACTCCTCTTTCAGCTCCCTGACCAGCGCCTCCTCCAGCGACTCACCGGGATCGACAAAGCCGCCAGGCAGATCCAGTAATCCCTTGCCTGGGGCTCGCCCTCGCACCGCAACCAGCACTTCATCCTGCCAGCACAGCGCCACCATCACGGCCGACGCCACATTCTGGAAATAGTGGAAACCACAGCCACAGACGAACTCTTTCTCACTGCATTTTTGCAGCGATTTGATACCACAGCGCGGACAGAACATAGGGGCTAATATCCCATTTGAAACCAGAGGAGATTGTATGCCGACAACCTCGTCAAATGGAAAGACCTTGCGGAGCGTTGACAGTTAATATCGCCAAGAGGAAATGAAGTCAGTGGAACTGGCGAAAATACAGAACGAAAAAAGCCCGGTCGTTAGACTGGGCTTCTTGTTAGTGGCGGAGTGGACGAAGAGACGACCCCAGCTCAAGCACAAGAGACAACCGACAGGGACAGAGTCAAGAGTGGCAACCCTGCCAGGTGCCCCTCGCATCCTTATTCCCGTTCACAAATGCCAAAAAGCAAAAAGGCCTTCCCGATTGGGAAGGCCTTTCAATATATTGGCGGAGCGGACGGGACTCGAACCCGCGACCCCCGGCGTGACAGGCCGGTATTCTAACCAACTGAACTACCGCTCCGCTATTTGGTTAGCTTTTCGCTAAATCTTCTGCCGATTATCAGAGGTGTCATCCTCTCGGCCAATGACGTGATTCTTCACATCACTGTTTAATTGGGTGCCTGGCAGTGTCCTACTCTCGCATGGCGAATGCCACACTACCATCGGCGCTACCGCGTTTCACTTCTGAGTTCGGCATGGGATCAGGTGGTTCCACGGCGCTATGGCCGCCAGGCAAATTCTTAATCCAGAAAGCTGACGTGAGTAATGATGTTGCGCTTGGCTTATCACTATCACTGAATTAGGTAAGTAGTTCGTTCATTCGCTACAAGGCCAGAAACACTTCTTGGGTGTTGTATGGTTAAGCCTCACGGGTAATTAGTATGGGTTAGCTCAACACATCACTGCGCTTACACACCCCACCTATCAACGTTGTGGTCTCCAACGGCCCTTTAGGACCCTCAAGGGGTCAGGGATGACTCATCTCAGGGCTCGCTTCCCGCTTAGATGCTTTCAGCGGTTATCGATTCCGAACTTAGCTACCGGGCAGTGCCACTGGCGTGACAACCCGAACACCAGAGGTTCGTTCACTCCGGTCCTCTCGTACTAGGAGCAACTCCCTTCAATCATCCAACGCCCACGGCAGATAGGGACCGAACTGTCTCACGACGTTCTGAACCCAGCTCGCGTACCACTTTAAATGGCGAACAGCCATACCCTTGGGACCGACTTCAGCCCCAGGATGTGATGAGCCGACATCGAGGTGCCAAACACCGCCGTCGATATGAACTCTTGGGCGGTATCAGCCTGTTATCCCCGGAGTACCTTTTATCCGTTGAGCGATGGCCCTTCCATTCAGAACCACCGGATCACTATGACCTACTTTCGTACCTGCTCGACCTGTCCGTCTCGCAGTTAAGCTGGCTTATGCCATTGCACTAACCTCCTGATGTCCGACCAGGATTAGCCAACCTTCGTGCTCCTCCGTTACTCTTTGGGAGGAGACCGCCCCAGTCAAACTACCCACCAGGCACTGTCCGCGAGCCCGATTCAGGGCCCTGCGTTAGAACATCAAACATACAAGGGTGGTATTTCAAGGACGGCTCCAGCGCAACTGGCGTCACGCCTTCAAAGCCTCCCACCTATCCTACACATGTAGGTTCAATGTTCAGTGCCAAGCTGTAGTAAAGGTTCACGGGGTCTTTCCGTCTAGCCGCGGGTACACCGCATCTTCACGGCGAATTCGATTTCACTGAGTCTCGGGTGGAGACAGCATGGCCATGGTTACACCATTCGTGCAGGTCGGAACTTACCCGACAAGGAATTTCGCTACCTTAGGACCGTTATAGTTACGGCCGCCGTTTACCGGGGCTTCGATCAAGAGCTTCGCTTGCGCTAACCCCATCAATTAACCTTCCGGCACCGGGCAGGTGTCACACCCTATACGTCCACTTTCGTGTTTGCAGAGTGCTGTGTTTTTGATAAACAGTCCCAGCCATCTGGTCACTGCGACTCCCAACTGCTCCATCCGCAAGGGACTTCACTGTCAGGAGCGAACCTTCTCCCGAAGTTACGGTTCTATTTTGCCTAGTTCCTTCACCCGAGTTCTCTCAAGCGCCTTGGTATTCTCTACCCGACCACCTGTGTCGGTTTGGGGTACGATGACTTGTAATCTGAAGCTTAGAGGCTTTTCCTGGAAGCAGGGCATCAATGGCTTCACCACCGTAGTGGCTTCGTCTCGTGTCTCAGTGTTGTGTCTCCGGATTTGCCTAGAAACACCACCTACGCACTTTCACCAGGACAACCGTCGCCTGGCCCACCTAGCCTTCTCCGTCCCCCCATCGCAATTACAAGTCGTGCAGGAATATTAACCTGCTTCCCATCGATTACGCCTTTCGGCCTCACCTTAGGGGTCGACTCACCCTGCCCCGATTAACGTTGGACAGGAACCCTTGGTCTTCCGGCGAGGAGGCTTTTCACCCCCTTTATCGTTACTTACGTCAGCATTCGCACTTCTGATATCTCCAGCATACCTCTCGATACACCTTCGCAGACTTACAGAACGCTCCCCTACCACTCACACATAAGTGTGAATCCGCGGCTTCGGTGCCTGGTTTGAGCCCCGTTACATCTTCCGCGCAGGCCGACTCGACTAGTGAGCTATTACGCTTTCTTTAAATGATGGCTGCTTCTAAGCCAACATCCTAGCTGTCTGAGCCTTCCCACATCGTTTCCCACTTAACCAGAACTTTGGGACCTTAGCCGGCGGTCTGGGTTGTTTCCCTCTTCACGACGGACGTTAGCACCCGCCGTGTGTCTCCCGGATATTACTTACTGGTATTCGGAGTTTGCATGGAGTTGGTAAGTCGGGATGACCCCCTAGTCCAAACAGTGCTCTACCCCCAGTAGTATTCGTCCGAGGCGCTACCTAAATAGCTTTCGGGGAGAACCAGCTATCTCCGAGTTTGATTGGCCTTTCACCCCCAGCCACAGGTCATCCCCTAACTTTGCAACGTTAGTGGGTTCGGTCCTCCAGTTGATGTTACTCAACCTTCAACCTGCCCATGGCTAGATCACCCGGTTTCGGGTCTACACCTTGCAACTAGACGCCCAGTTAAGACTCGGTTTCCCTACGGCTCCCCTATACGGTTAACCTCGCTACAAAATGTAAGTCGCTGACCCATTATACAAAAGGTACGCAGTCACCCCGAAGGGCTCCCACTGCTTGTACGTACACGGTTTCAGGTTCTATTTCACTCCCCTCACAGGGGTTCTTTTCGCCTTTCCCTCACGGTACTGGTTCACTATCGGTCAGTCAGGAGTATTTAGCCTTGGAGGATGGTCCCCCCATATTCAGACAGGATGTCACGTGTCCCGCCCTACTCGATTTCACTTCAAG
>NZ_CP149129.1:4225000-4697500 GCF_037818705.1 Aeromonas popoffii
GCATAATAGTCAAACTCGCCCGCCTCCCCCTTGGCCTGCACGGCAGAAGAGAACAAGGGGGAGAAAAGCAGGGTGCCGAGCAGGACAACAATCTTCTTCATCTTGGGTATCCAGCGTTATATCAACAGAGTACCAGGCGGGCCACACGGCCCGTTCGGCAGAAATCATGCTCCCATAATTTGCGCGTCGGGAACACCCCGACAAAATACGTGCACGACCCCTAGGGTCAGACCAGTCAGGGGTTCCCCCTCCCCGCCCACAGGCGTAAGCTGACCCACCGGCAGGCCTGTGGCCTCGCCCTTTCCCCATCCGATTTCATCTTCAACAGGATGCAACATGATCCGCAAGAATCCTTCCGGCCACCTGCCGGTCATCGACGAATCAGCCTATATCGACAAGACTGCCATCATCTGTGGCAAGGTGATCATCAAGGAAAATGTGTTTGTCGGCCCCTATGCGGTGATCCGCGCCGACGAGGTGGATGCCAACGGCGAGATGGAACCCATCGTCATAGGCGCCAACTCCAACATTCAGGACGGGGTGGTGATCCACTCCAAGTCCGGTGCCGCCGTCACCATCGGCGAGTACACCTCCATCGCCCATCGCTCAATCGTGCACGGCCCGTGCGAAGTCGGTAACCGGGTCTTCATCGGCTTCAACAGCGTACTGTTCAACTGTCACATAGGTGAAGGTTCAGTGGTACGCCACAACTCGGTGGTGGATGGTTGCGATCTGCCGCCCGGCTTCTATGTGCCCTCCACCACCCGCATCAACCAGCAGAGCGATCTGGCCGAGATCCCCAGAGTCACAGTGGATGCCACCGAGTTCTCCGAGGACGTGGCCCACACCAATATCGATCTGGTCAAAGGGTACAAGGCACTCTCGAACGAGTTCTGATCCGTTTCTTTATTATCAGACAACCAAACGGGCGCCGAAGCGCCCGTTGCTATTTCTATCTCTGCTTATATCTGTACGGATCAGGAGCACTTCTTCAGGCTGATATGCCAGTTGGCGCCCGACTGCACCTGATGCTTGGCGGCGAAGCTATCCATATTGAGAGCAACCGACACCTGCAGCAGGCTGTTGAGGTAGATCAGCGGCTGGCCTTCTGCTACATCGCCAAAGCTGCTGACATAGGGCGCCTTGCCGTCGAACTTGACCACATCCCCTTCGCTGATCTTGATGCAGGCGCTGTCTCCCTTGTTGATCCCCGCCTGGGTCAGCAGGGCATCATCGATATTGGTCCAGACATTGCCGTACTGCACATCGAGGATCGGGATGGTGCCCTTGAGGGTGCCATCCTTGTCAGCAACTGCTGGCTGATAGGGGATCTTCACCACTTCGGAGGGCAGTTTCGGGCCAACCTGCTCGTAGCTGATGGCACCGGAGGCAAGCCGTGCACCTGTGTAGGCATACACATCGCGGCCATGGAAGGTATAGGACTTCTCGGAGCCCTTGAGGCGATTGAGTTTCTCATCGATCTGGCGCACCGCCTCGATGCCAAAGTGCTCGGCCACCAGCGTCAAGGTGCCGTTATCCGGGGTGACGATGTAGTGGCCGCTCTTGGTCTTGAGCACCACCGAGTGGCGGTCGGTGCCCACACCAGGATCCACCACGCTGACAAACACAGTGCCTTTGGGCCAATACTGCAAGGTCTGGTAGAGACGGTAAGAGGCTTCCCAAATGTTGTAGGCCGGGATCTCGTGGGTCAGGTCATAGAGCGGCAAGTTGCGATCCACTCCGAAGGCGACTCCCTTCATAGCCGATACGGCGCCATCCTTGAGACCGAAATCGGTCTGGATCACCAGCGCTTCGTTGGCGGCGGCAATGCCGCTGGCCAGCATGAGGGCGAGCGCGATGGCGCGGGGAGCGGTGCGAATATCCATATCTGAACTCCTGAATCATCTGAGGATAGCGAAACGGCATCCGCCATTTGGACATCCAGACTGCCATCTGTGGATTTTTTTGCAAGGGGTTTGCATCAAAGTGAGCTGTGACGCGCAGAAAATGTGCTCACCCAACGGCAACGGCAACGGCAACGGCAACGGCAACGGCAACGGCAACGGCAACGGCAACGGCAACGGCAGAAGTATCAAGGGCAGAATGAGAACAGGTTTACAACACAGGAGCTCAGCATCATGGCACAGCCGCACCCGAGACGAGGACCCCGCTGCTGGAGATTGGTGAACAGAGCAGCCAAGTCTGGCTGAATCAGCCTGATACCGCCCTGTTACCATTCCAGCTGGCCTTCGGCACTCACGCCATCCAGCCCGGACCGTTTCGCAACGCGCAGCCAGCCGTCATTGGCCGAAGTGCTGGGGCAGCCGGGATCTGGTGGAGCAGGCCTTCGGCCAGCTGGCCGCCATGGAGGAAGGGGATCCCCTCGCCGCCAGCCAGTTGCCCCGCGACGAGCACTTCGCCGCCGTGCTGCGGATCGTCAGGGAGTGGCTGCCCCCTCTTGCGAGCGAGAGCGTGCTGATCGTCGAGTAGCTGGCCGCGCCATGGCTAATCAGGTCATGGCCCTCGGGAATAAGCGTCCGCCCATTGCCAGTGACAGACCCGGGTGTTGGCAATGACCGATGCCTGCCGATTCTCCCGGACTTGCTTTGACGTATACTCCAGCTAGTCTGGCGACCTACCAACCATATCCCCCCACGTTCACTCCGGAGACTCCCCTGAGAATGGCTTGGCATAAGGTTCGAATCGAACATCCCAAACTGACGCTGCTGGGGGCAACTCTGCTAATACTGACCGGATTGGGCGCCGTGTTCTATTACACCTATCAGAGTCTCCGGCACGATATGAATCTCATCACCGCCAAGCAGAAGAACGTGTTCGACGTTTTCTACCAGCGGGCCAAGATCCTTGAAGTGGAGAACATGATCCGCTACGCCGATCTGCACCTAGAGCAGGATATCCCCGCCCCGGTGAGCGGGCCAGACACCGACTACCTCTATGGCTTCGACCTGAAAACCCAACAGCGTTTTGCCAATATTCCGCTGCAATATCCGGCCGCCAACCTGCTCAATACCTTCCGTTATGCCCTCTCCGACCCGGAGGTAGACAACATCTATACCCTCTGGAATGACTATCGTTTGATCGGCATGGTGGGCAATGAACCGCTGATCCCGGATGAATTGCCGCCGATGAAGATTAATCTGATGACGATTCCGGCCTGGTACCATTATTTTGGCTGCATCAGCTTTGAGATTAAACGCACCCTTTGCAGCCAAGATGAGGCATTTGTTTCCGATATCAAGGTCAACAATTTCAGCAGGCGCCATACCATTGCAATGTTCTTTCCCTTTCTCTATCCATCAGGGCAAGGTGACTATAAATACGGGCTACTCGGGATCAACATCGTCGTCAACGAAGCGTTCGAAGATGTACTGTTACCCTTCACCAATATCAACCCGACCCGCACCGCCGTTTCATTCAACGTTGCCGAACCCTGTCGTCCCTTCCATCTCTGCCTGCAAAAGCCACTGATGCGCACCAAGACGGGGACAGATCTCTATCTGAAGTGGTCCTACTCCTGGCTCGACTTCATCAAACTGACACTGCACAGCGTCGCCTTCGATATCTATCTTATCGTCCTGCTGTTGCTGATGGTCACCTGGAAACAGCTCTACCTGCGGCTGCGCACTCTGGCTCACACCGACCACCTGACCCGACTGCCACGGCGAGACATCCTCAACCAGAGGCTGCTGCACGAGCACGACTACCTGATGATCCTCGATATTGACAACTTCAAGTCGATCAACGATCTGCATGGCCATAGCATCGGCGATGCCGCGCTCACCGCCTTTGCGCGTTACCTCAAGGGCAACATTCGCAAGATCGATACCGCCATTCGCTGGGGAGGGGAGGAGTTTATCGTGCTGTTTCGGGGGATGGGGAATGACGACATGATGAGCCAATCGGCCAAACGCTTGCTAACAAGGCCCCTGCAGATCCCCGAACTGCCTGATCCCATCACCTTTTCTGCCGGGGTGATCCGCATCCGCGACTACCTGACGGTCACAGAAGCGGTCCATCTGGCCGACGAACTGCTCTATCACGTCAAACAGCACGGCAAGCACAACATCGCCTGCTACGAGGGCACAACGATCCGGCTGATCCGCCCGTTGCCGGACGAAGCCGAGTCTGCATAGCCACCTTCTGCCGATCCCCCTGCATCTGTTACCATCGCGGCCACGATGACTGTTTCTGTCGTGGCCGATGGCCGCGATAACCCCACACTGGTGCCCCTATGTCCATTGCCTCCTTTGCCGAACTGGCCCTCTCCCCCCGTCTGCAGCAGACCCTGAGCGAGCTCGGCTATGCCGCGCCCACCCCCATTCAGGCCCGCGCTATTCCCACTATTTTGGCGGGGCGGGATCTGATGGCAGGTGCCCAGACCGGCACCGGCAAAACCGCCGCCTTTGTGCTGCCGCTGCTGGAACAGTTGCTGCAACAACCGCAAGAGGGATCCCCCCGCCCGATCCGCGCGCTGATACTGGTGCCGACCCGCGAGCTGGCGGTGCAGGTCTTTGATAGCGTGGCGCGCTACGGTCAGGGCACCAGCCTCACCAGCACCCTGGTCTACGGCGGGGTGAGCATTGCCGCCCAAGTGGAGGCGCTTCAACAAGGCGTGGATATCCTGATCGCCACCCCGGGGCGGCTGCTTGACCATCTGCGGCAAGGAGCCTTGAGCCTTGGGAGCCTCAGCCATCTGGTGTTTGACGAGGCGGATCGCATGCTCGACATGGGCTTTATGGACGAGATCAAGGCACTGCTGAAACAGATCCCGGCGGATCGCCAGACCCTGCTGTTTTCGGCCACCTGCGATGACAACCTGTTTGCCCTCTGCAAGGTGCTGCTGCGCGACCCTGAGCTGATTGAAGTGGCACCGCGCAACACCACGGCGGCCGAGGTGGAGCAGCGGGTCTATGCGGTGGATGGCGAGCGCAAGGTGGCGTTGGTGGAGCACCTGATCAAGGTGAAAGGGTGGGCGCCGGTGCTGATCTTCAGCCGCACCCGTCAGGGGGCCGACAAGCTGGCCCAGCAGCTCGGCAAGGCGGGCATCAATGCGCTCGCCTTCCACGGCGATTTGTCGCAAAGGGCGCGGGAAAAGGTGCTGCTGGCGTTTCGCGCCGGCACCCTGCAGGCGCTGGTGGCCACCGACGTGGCGGCCCGCGGCCTCGATATCTTGGATCTCAACTATGTGATTAACCTCGAATTCCCCTTTGTGGCCGAGGATTACGTCCATCGCATCGGTCGCACCGGCCGCGCCGGCAACAAAGGGCTCGCCATCACCTTGTTCAGCCCGGAAGATACGCCGCTGTTGGAGAAGGTGGAAGCGGTGCTCGACACTCGCCTGCCCCAGCAATGGTTCCCGGGCTTTGAGCCAGATCTGACCCGCTTTGAGCCCGAGCCGCGCCGCAACGGCAAGGCCGCCCAGAAGCAGCGCGCCAGAAAGCAAGCGCTCTCTGGCAACAAGGGTGGCAAGCGTTAAGCCGCATCAATACCCCCGACAAAAACGCCCGCACGGGCGTTTTTTGTTATTCGATACAAGCCAACTCCCCCTTGGCGACCCACTGCGCCAGCCACACCTTGAAGGCGAAACCGATAACGATGCTGACCAGCTAGGCCCACATCCCGGTGATAAAGGCCTGCTTCAGCCGAACGAGGGATTTATATTGCATATCAATTGCTTATTACTACAACGCCAGAGAGGAAAAGATCTTATGGGAGGATCCGCATTGATAACACCCCTCTTTAGGTCAGCCATCAAGCGCCCTCACATCGCTATTTATCAGGGCCACCCCCACCCTCTATGTCACCAGCAACTCCTTTGGCATGATTGTTACATTAGGAATCTTTCAACTCCCCTTTTATAGTGTGGGTTCAAATGCAACTTCAATCGCTAACCTCGATACATCAAATAAGAGATCTCATGAAAAAAATCACGCCCCCCCGGTTAGCCGCACTCTGCATAGTGTTGCTAGCGGCCCTCTGTTGGTCACTCCCCACTCCGACCGGGCTCGCTCCGGCGGCCTATCACACGGCCATTCTGTTTATCGCCACCATTCTGGTCATCGTGACCAACATAGCGCCGACCGGCTATATCGCCATTATCTCTCTGACCCTCTATGCCGTACTGCGCGCCGGTGGCGAAGCGACCCCCAAGGCGGCCATTGACGGTGCACTGGTCGATTTCAACCATCCGTTGATCTGGCTGATCGTGATCGCCTTCATGATCGCCAGCGCCTTTGCCAAGACCGGGCTCGGCAAGCGTATCGCCTTGTTGCTGCTCAGCCGCTTTGGCCAATCCACCCTGCGCTCCGCCTACTGTCTGGCGGTGGCCGACTTTATTCTGGCCCCTGCCACTCCGAGCAATACGGCGCGCGCGGCCATTGTCGCCCCCATTGCCAACTCGCTGGCCAAAACCATCAACAAGGATGACCGCAAGCTGGGCCAGTTCCTGCTCTCCAGCGTCAGCGCCATGAATGACGCCTCGGCGGTCGCCTTCAGCACCGGTTTTGCCGGTAATCTGGCACTGGTGGGCATTGCCGCCAGCGTCGCGGGCATGGCCATCGGATTTCGGGACTGGGCGCTCTACCTGCTGCCACCGGCCATCGGCCTGTTGCTGGTCATCCCATTTGTGCTCTATCTGGTGATCCGGCCCGAAACCCGTGACACGCCGGATGCCCCGCGCTTCGCCCGGGAAGAGCTGGCCAAAATGGGCCCCCTCTCCCGCCACGAGAAGAGCCTGCTGGGTGTGTTTGTCGGGCTGGTCGTGCTCTGGGTCGGTGGCAGCACGTTGGGACTGGATGCCACGACCGTCGCCTTTCTCGGTCTGGCCGCCCTGCTGCTGCTCGGCGTACTGAATTGGGATGATGTCAAAGGCAACAGCGCCGCCTTCGATACCCTGATCTGGTTCAGCGTGCTGATGGGGATGGCCGACAACCTGAAACGGGTTGGTTTCACCGGTTGGCTGGGTGATGAACTCTCCCACTTTATGCACAACATGCTGGGCGGTTTTGGCACCATCCCCATGCTACTGGTGGTGATGGGTCTCTACCTGTTTACCTCCTATGCCTTTGCCTCGGCCACCGCCAAGGTCGTTGCGCTGGCACCCGTGATTGCCGGTGCCCTGCTGGCGGTCGGCGTGCCCAAGGAGATGGTGATCTTCAGCATCGCCGCCATCACCAACGTGGGCTGTAACCTGGCAACCTACTCCCACGCCCGCATCCCGCTGTTGCTGGGGATGGGTTACCACACCAGCGCGGAGTGGATGCGCATCGGTCTGGTGATCGCCCTGGTGGGCTTTGCCGTGGTGATGTCTATCGGTTTGACCTGGTGGCAATTCCTGATCTGACACCATGAGGGCCCATCACGGGCCCTCATCCATTGATGCCTCTCAAGCTCCGGCATCCGCCTTGATGAGATCGTGGTAGTGATCAATCAGCTCGGGGCCGTGCAGCGGTGAGTCGTGACCACCGATCACCGTCTTGATCGGCAGCGTCATCCCTTTAAGCCGCGCCAGCGACCGGGGATAGATCTTCACATCGGTAAAGCCCAGATTGCCCAGCGTCTCCTTGAAGTAACCTTTCATCCTCTTGCTCCCTCGACAGATCCAGCCCCTTGCCCCCCAGTGGCAAACCGGGCCTTTTACGCAGTAAGCAGAAGATACGGGGGATGTGTGAGGGGAAAATCGGCTGCTGTGACGACAAGGTGAAGTCTGGAGGAAGTCAGGAGCGAACCAAGAAAAATTGCGGTTGGTAGTGCGAGGAATGGAGAGAGGTAAAGGCTCACCCCATACCATCACCGCCGTGATGTAGGGACGATTAGCGCAGCGTAATCGTCCGCATACCACCGCGCACCGAGTCATGGCAAAACAGGCAGGAAACTCTGGATATCAGCGGCTTCTCGAAGACCTCCCTTTCGCGATCGTCCGAATACGCTTCGCTATTCGAACCTACAACACAGATAGCGACTCCTCACCCTAACCCTCTCCCGAGGGAGAGGGGATGGCCCGAGCCAATTCCAAAGCCCCATCCCCACCCGTGCCTCGCACGTAAAGCACTGTCAGCTGAACCGTTTTGCTCCCTTCTCCCCTTGCGGGAGAAGGGTCGGGGATGAGGGGGAGGTAACAATAAGTCCCATCATGTAGGGTCGATTAGCGCAGCGTCATCGTCCGCATAACGCCGCGCACCTAGTCATGGCAAGCAAGGTAGGAAACTCTGGATGTCTACGGCTTCTCGGCCACCTTTCGCGATCGTCCAAATACGCTTCGCTATTCGAACCCACGCCACCTTAAGCAAGACTTTTGTCACGTTAAGACAAAAAAAAACAGATAAGACTTTATTGTTTCTTTGCACTCTGATATTTTATTAATAAATCTGATCAAATAGAGTCTACACAATGTTATTAGAATATGGCGTTAAAAATTTTTTCTGCTTCTACGAAGGAGTAAACGTATCCTTCAAATTGCCTGCAAACTGCCCTGATAATATATCAATGGGGAATGATATCTCTAATATTTTATGCTTAAAGGGTAAAAATGGATCGGGTAAAACCAACTTATTAAAAGGCTTATCTTTTCTAGGTGAGTTTTGTACAAACTCATTCTCCTATAAACCCGACGAAAAAATAATTTTAGAGAACTTTTATAATAATAATGAAGACACGGAGTTTTATATCGAATTCAGAGTAGATAACATCACTTACATTTATGAGTTGACTTTAAACAAAGAACATGTGGTTAAAGAGACTTTATTTAGAAAGGAAAGAAGAAAATCTAAAATAATAGAGAGAGATGGTGATAGGTTTTCTTTACTGACCTCTGAGTTCTCTCAACTAAAAAACATAAAACTCAGAAAGAATGCATCATTTATTAGTATTGCTAATCAATATGATTTTGATGAGTTAGAGGCACTCACAATTGTTTATATGTTCTTTAATAGCATTATAAGCAACGTTATTCATATTGGGCTTTCTGAGTGGAGTCCAAGCATTGATGTTGTGAGTGAAATGTATTTTCATGACCCCGACATGCTAGAGTTTGCAAAAAATATAATAATAGCTTGTGACACTGGGATATCAAACATTGAAATACTTAAGAAAAAAGATAGTAATGATGAAGAGCGATTTATACCGGTCTTTACTCATACAGTTAAAGGAATTAACAAGAAAATTTTATTCCAGACTGAATCAAGTGGAACGAAATCACTTTTCATCCAACTTGCAAAATATAAATGCATTCTAGATATAGGCGGCATTCTTTGTCTGGATGAGTTTGATATAAATCTTCACCCTCATATTTTACCGGTGCTATTATCTTTGTTCTTAGATAAGAAAACCAATACAAATCAATCTCAAATAATATTTACCACACATAACTCAGAAATAATAGACTTTTTGGGTAGATATAGAACCTATATTGTAGAAAAGACCGAGAATGAAAGTTTTGCATACAGATTAGATGAAATATCCGGTGATATTTTGAGAAATGACAGACCAATATTGCCTATCTATAACTCAGGGAAAATTGGTGGAGTCCCTAAGCTATGAGCTTCATAAATACAAGAAAGAATGCATTCCTAGAATCTATACCGAAGGTCAGCATTGAAGATAAATGTGACTATATCGCAAGGAAATGCAAATTTAATCTTTCTTATTTTGATCATACTCAAGAACCAGCACAAAACTTTTCTGACTGGTCAAATGAACAATTACTAAAGCTTTTATGGAAACTTCATGAGTATAGTAAAGAGTCTTTACTTCACTGGCAAAAAATGCCTGTTGGGAAGAAAAGCGGGCATGTTTTAGAAATATACGAAAGCTTTCCTAACAAATCTGATTTTTCACATCCCAAGCACGTTCCTCATCAAGCACAGTGGGGACGATTTAGACTAGAAGGAAGTGTTAGGCTAGTTGGTTTTACTATCCCTGATGATTTTAAAAACATAGAGCAAAACTCTTCAGGATTTAAATTTTGCACCAATACATTCTATGTTGTATTTTTAGATAAAGACCATCGCTTCTATAAAACAAAATAAAATGCCACATCATTTTGATATGTGAGCCACGCATCATTGACGGCTCACATATTATTGATATAAATGGCTATTTATAGTGAATGAAATGCACATTACTCAGAGCCAAATTCTATTTATGGATAGGTAAACACCTCTACATTTTTACCGATTATGACCCCAACATTTTCTCTGTCTTCTGACGCAAAAAAAGACCACCCGCATCACAAGTGGTCTTTTGGTTTATAGCGAGATAAGCCCAAAATAATTAATTACTAATGGCGATCACCCCAACGGCGGCGTACGCGGCGGCACCCTGCGCTTGCTGCCGGTGGACTCAAAGGCCGAGGCAACGCGCAGCAGGTTATTGTCGTCATAGGCGCGACCGGCGAAGGTCAGGCCCACCGGCATACCGATATCGGCCATGACGCCCATGGGGACGGTGACGGTCGGCACGCCGAGATGGCGAATGGCGAGGTTGCCGTTGGCAACCCAGATACCGTTGCTCCAGGCGATATCGGCGGAGGCCGGATTCACATCCGCATCAGCCGGGGCGACGTCAGCGACGGTCGGGAACAGCACGGCGTCGAGCTTGAGCCCGTCCATCCAATCTTCCAGATCCAGCTTGCGGGTCTGCTCCAGAGCGCGCAGGCCGTCCGGCACTGTGGGGATCTCGTCAAAGCGCTTGATGCCACGCTTGGCCATCTTGACGTACTCGTCCATGCCCGCCGCCAGATCGCCCTCGCGATTCGGCAGGGTGCCCGGATCGTGGGGGAAGATCTTCGGCCCATCCACATCGGCCAGCTTGTTGAGTTTGGGATCGCCGTTGGCGCGCAGGAAGTCATCGAACGCCCAGCCGGAGAGCTCCCACAGCTCGTCGTTGAGAAACTCCGGGCTCACGATGCCGCGATTGAACACGGTCGGCGCGCCGGGTCGGTCCCCTTCGCAGTTGGAAACCAGCGGGAAGTCCACTTCGACGACGATGGCGCCAGCCGCTTCCAGCGCCTGACGGGCCTGCTCCCACAGGGCGATCACGGCCTCGCGGGTATGGATACGCTGACCGGTCGGGCCACCGATGCCGGGATTTTCGCTGGTGCCGGCCAGTTCATCCTTGTTGATAAACATGCGCGGCACGCCGAGGCGCTTGCCCTTGAGGGCATCGGGCTTGGCAGCCAGCTCCAGATAGGAAGCCGGACGCACCTCTGAGGCCTTGGGCAGCTGCACCCAGGGCTGCAGGCGCCACAGATCGCCACGGGGATCGCTATCGTCGGCCACCACTACATCCAGCACTTCCAGCAGATCACTCATGGTGCGGGCATAAGGCACCACCACGTCCATGGTCGGGGTCAGCGGCCAGTTGCCGCGCACCGAGATGACGCCACGTGATGGTGTGTAGGCACACAGACCGTTGTTGGAAGCAGGTCCTCGGCCGCTTGACCAGGTCTCTTCAGCCAGACCAAAGGCGGAGAAGCTGGCGGCGGTGGCAGTACCAGCACCGTTGGAAGAACCAGAAGCAAACGGCGCGGTCAGGTAGTCGGCGTTATAGGGACTCTCGGCACGGCCATAGACGCCGCGCTGCATGCCGCCATTGGCCATCGGCGGCATATTGGTTTTGCCGAGGCAGATGGCACCGGCAGCACGCAGCCGCTCAACGGTAAAGGCATCGCGCTGGGCCACCAGATCCTTGAAGGCCGGGCTGCCGGAGGCGGCAGTCAGCCCCTTGACCAGATAGCTGTCTTTGGCGGTGTAGGGGATGCCGTCGAGCGGGCTCAGGGTCTCGCCACGGGCGCGGCGAGCATCGGACGCTTGCGCCTCTTTCAGCGCATCGGGATTGTGCACCACCACGGCATTGAGGCGGGTTTGTGTCTCGGGGCCGTTGTAGGCCTCGATACGGGCCAGATAGGCCTTGACCAGTTCGACCGCTGTGGTGCGGCCTGATCCGAGCGCGCCGCGCAGCTCGGCAATGGAAACCTCTGTCACTTCGATCATGGGGATCTCCTGTAAAAGGGTGACTGTTTGTCATGATGATCGCCGCATCAGCGCCTTCGACCATCACACCATCAAGAGAGAAAACCCCACAGTGTGGGGTTTTGAATACCAACTGGAACCGGTTTACGACCCGTCGCGAGAGGCTGTCAGCAAGGTGAAGAGCAGCACAGGAACCGGAGCGTATAAACATACGTGAGCCCTCGGTTTCACATAAGCGAGCAGCACATGAGCCTTGATCACGGCCTCGCAGCAGGATCGTCATCCGGTTCTTACTGGCCGGAGGGGATCTGTTGTGTAATGCAGTGGATATTGCCACCGCCCAGCAGGATCTCGCGAGCCGGTACGCCGATCACTGTGTGCTCCGGAAAGATCTCTTCCAGCATGCGCTGGGCTTCGCCATCGGTGGCGGCATCCAGCAGCGGGTAGACGATGCGATCGTTGGTGATGAGGAAGTTCACATAAGAACCGGCCAGGCGGCCTTCTGCTTCGCGCGGCACACCGCTGCCGCTCTCGACACCGGCAGACTCCTCTTCGGTGCAGTAGAGCGGGCCCGGCTGGGGCAGCTTCCACACTTTCAGCTTGCGACCCTTGGCATCGACCGCTGCTTCCAGCACCTTGAGGGCGGCCACGGAGCGGGCGTACTGGGGATCGTTCTCATCGTCAGTCCAGTGCAGGGCCACTTCACCCGGACGCACGAAGCAGCACATGTTGTCGATGTGGCCGTCGGTTTCATCCATATAGACGCCTTCATCCAGCCAGATAAAGCTGGTGACGCCCAGATAGTCGCGCAGGTGGGCTTCGATCTGCGCTTTGCTCAGGTGCGGGTTGCGGTTTTCATTGAGCAGGCACTCGGCGCTGGTCAGGCAGGTGCCTTCGCCATCGACGTGGATGGAGCCCCCTTCCAGAATGAGCGGCGCGTCGTAACGCGCCATCTCGTGCTGTGCCAGCATCTGGGCCGCCACTTTTTCGTCCTGATCCCAGGGGTAATAGAGCCCCCCCTTGTGGCCGCCCCAGGCGTTGAAGCCCCAATCCACCCCACGGCACTCCCCTGCGGCGTTGGTGACTATGGTCGGGCCTGTATCGCGGGCCCAGCAGTCATCGCTGTTCATTTCGACCAGGGTCACGTGGGCGGGCATGATGGCGCGGGCCTGCGCCATAAACTGCGCGGGCACCCCCATAAAGACCGGGGTGGCTTGCCCAATGGCATCCGCCACCTTGGCGAAGGTGGCTTGCGCGAAGCGACCGGCCTCACGCCAGTTGTCAGGGCGAAACGGCCAGATCATCCAGACGGCCTGCTGGTGCGCCCACTCGGCGGGCATGGTGAAGCCGTCGGCAACTGGGGTGGAGTTGATCGTCTTGATGCTCATCGCAATATCCTTGCGGGCCTGTGATGGCGATGCACGCCTCACAGGGCCGGTAAGAGGGAAAACGGGCGGGCCCCACCCCGGCAGCGTGCCGAACGGGCGCCCCCTGGAAAAAATAAGCGTGGCCCGCAGTGTAAGAAGTTGCGCACCCATCCATCAAATGAATAGGATGGATTGTCCCATAAACACTGCCAATGACCCCACCATGAAACTACACCAGCTCGACCTCAATCTGCTGCTCGCCTTTGACGCCCTGATGGCACACGGCAGCGTCACCCGCGCCGCCGAGACACTTTTTATCAGCCAGCCCGCCATGAGCCACGCCCTCGGTCGGCTGCGCACCTTCTTCGGCGATCCGCTGCTGGTGCGTACCCCGCAGGGGATGCTGCCCACCCCACGTGCCCAGCGGCTGCATCTGGGGGTGCAGCAGGCACTGCGACTGCTGGAGCAGCAGCTCTCCGACGAGGAGGTGTTCGAGCCGATCAAGTCCAAACGGCGCTTCGTGCTCTGCACCACGGATTACGTGGAGTGCGTGCTGATCCCGCCCCTCATTCAGCGTCTCAAGGGGCTGGCGCCGGGGGTCACCATCGAGATCCGCATCCTGCGCGATACCTTGCCGGAGGCGGAGCTGGCGAGCGGCGAAATCGATCTGGTGCTGGGCTTTGACGAATACATGCAGGTGCCGGGGTATCTGGGCAAGGAGACCTGGCTCACCGAGCCGCTGGCCGGGCTGGTGCGCGCCGATCTGCCGATTGCCAAGTCGGCCCCCGCCGGGACCGAGGGTGACCCCTCCCAGTGGCTGGAGCGCATCACCCTGCAGCAGCTTATCGCCATGCCCCATGTGTTCCACTCGCCCCTTGGCACCTCGGAGGCGAGCCTGGACCGCTATTTGCAGGGCCTCGGCCACGGCCGCACCATCTCGGTCAACAGCCAGAGCTATATGTCCGCCGCCGCCATCGTCAGCCAAAGCGACCACCTGCTGGTGCTGCCCAGCATGGTGGCCGATCTGCTCGCCAACCACTGGCCGCTCAAAAGCCTGCCCTTGCCTGCGGATGTGCCCGACTACCACCTCAACTGCGTCTGGCATCCCGTTCACGCGCAACAGCCCGCACTGGTGTGGCTCAAAGATTTGATGAAAGAGCTGGTGGGGCCGCGGTGACACTGCTGCGTCTGGCATGCCCCATCGGCATGCCCAACAACCCGCGCTGGTGTGGCTGAAAGATGTGATGAAGGAGCTGGTGAGCCCGAGATAGACACATTCCCCCTCTGATGGAATCGGGTAATCCAAAGGGGAGGGTAGCGCCCCTCATCCCCCCCCTTCTCCCGCGAGGGGAGAAGGATACACACAACCCAGCGGCTGGCTTATGCCCGCAGGGCCGTCATCAGCTGGGTGACGACGCCATCGAGCAGGGCGCGGTCGGGGCGGCACTGGGCGAAGGTGACCAGGCCCTGAATGTTGATCAGCAGGAAGGCGGTCAGGGTCGGGATGTCGCGGTCGGCCATCAACTCCCCGCGCTGCCGGGCAAGATTCAGGAGCTGCGCCAGATCGGCCTCCAGCTCGGCATAGATAGCCTTGAGGCGCAGGTGCAGCTCTTCGTCCTGCTCCGCCAGCTCCATCAGGGTGCGCGTCACCAGACAGGTGCCACACAGAGCATCGTTCACTATCTGGCTGAGGTAGGCCTGTATCCCCGCCAGCGGGCTCTGGCCAGCAAAGAAGCCACGACGCAGCGCGCTTTTTTCCTGCACATAGTGATCGACCGCCGCCAGCAGCAGGCCGCGTTTGTTGCCAAACGCCGCGTAGAGGCTGCCCGGATGCAATCCGGTCGCCGCCACCAGCTCCTGCATGGTGGTCTTGGCGTAACCCTTGGCCCGAAATGCCTCCATGGCATTTCGCAAGACGTCGTCCCGGTTGAACTCGGCGCTGCGCATGGTTTCTCCGTTGAACAAGCGATCACCGGCGAAAGGCCGATGAGAGGGAAACAAAAAGGGCGGCAAGTTTACCCCAGCGGGCAGGCAAGACCAACCCATCTTGAATGCTTGTTCAAAAAAGACTTGCACACAAAACAAAAAACGTCTTGAATGCTCGTTCAAGAATCACTCCCTCAGGACGACGCTCATGAATACCCTGTTTCAAGCCTATCGCCTCAACGACACCCTCACGCTCGCGAATCGCTTCATGATGGCCCCCCTCACCCGTTGCATGGCAGGCCCGGGCCTGGTGCCCACCGAGCAGATGGCCGCCTATTACGCCCGGCGTGCCGATATCGGCCTCATCATCTCCGAAGCGACCATCATTCGTCCCGATGGCCAGGGCTATCCCAACACCCCGGGGATCTACAGCCCGGAGCAGATCGCAGGCTGGAAAAACGTCACCCGCGCCGTGCACGCCAAGGGCGGCAAGATCTTCGCCCAGCTGTGGCACGTGGGTCGCCTCTCCCACCCCTTCTTCCACCATGGCGAGGTGCTGGCACCATCCGCCGTCGCCCATAAGGGCACAGTACCGCGCATGCGCGAGCTGGAGTATCAGGTGCCCCGTTCCCTGACAGTGGCCGAGATAGGCCAGCTGGCCGAGGATTATGCCCAGGCCGCCGCCAACGCTATCGAGGCGGGCTTCGACGGGGTGGAGATCCACGGCGCCAACGGCTACCTCATCGACCAGTTCCTGCATCACACCACCAACCTGCGCACCGACAATTACGGTGGCAGCCCGGAGAAGATGAGCCGTTTCGCACTGGGCGTCGTGGATGCGGTCAACGCCCGCATCGGATCCGAGCGGGTGGGCCTGCGCCTCTCCCCCGGTGCCTATGTGCACCTTGAGGGTGACCAGCGGGATCGCGCCGTGTTCGATTATCTGCTGGCCGAGCTGAACCAGCGTGCCCTGGCCTATGTGCACCTGGGCATCTTCGATGACAGCCTCACCTTCGACTATCTGGATGGTCGCGCCTCCGACTACCTGCGCGCCCACTACGACGGTCATCTGGTGGGCGTCGGCAACTACAACGCCGACACTGCCCTGGATGCCATCAAGGCCAACCGCTTCGATCTCGTCGCCATCGGCCGCCCGCTGATCGCCAACCCGGACTACCTCGCCAAAGTGCAGAAGGGCGAGGCATTGATCCCCTATGCCGACGCCATGCTGGCAGAGCTGGTGTAAGCAGGCCAACCCTGCATTCTGGTTATCCAACGCACTGTTTGGGGCCTTTTGGGCCCCTTTTTTATGTGCAAAAAAAAGGTTGCGCATTACAACCAATTGGTTGTTTTAGTTGTCAATGACAACCAAATAGGAAACCCTGATATGGATCCCCGTCCCCTGCGCGCCCTGTCGCGCGATCTGGTGCGCGAACTCGGCATGCTCTCTCAACAGTGCGGCGAGCTGGCATTGACCCCGCTCGAAGCCCATCTGCTGATCGAGCTGGAGAGCGGCCCCGCCACCAACCAGCAGCTGGCAGAACGGCTGCGCATCGACAAATCCAACGCCAGCCGTCCGCTGGCGCGACTCGCCGAGCGCGAGCTCATCAGCTGGCACCCGCACCCCTCCGACGGACGCAGCAAGGAGGCGCGCCTCACTATCGCCGGCCAGGCCCAGCTGCGGGACCTGCACCAGGAGATGGACAACGCCATGGAAGAGACCCTGGCCCAGCTCACCCTGAGCGAACGCGAGCAGCTGTGGGCCGGCCTGCACCTCTACCGCAGCGCCCTCTCCCGCACCCGCCGTCAGCAGGGCTACCGCATCCGTCCCATCACCGCCGCCGACAACCCCCATATCGCCAACGTGGTGCGCGCCGTCTCCGCCGAATACGGCCTCACCGCCGACAAGGGCTATGGCGTGGCCGACCCTGACCTCGATCGGCTGCACGAGACCTACCAAGGGGAGAAGAGCCGCTACTGGGTGATTGAAGGGCCCGATGGCACCATTCTGGGCGGCGGCGGTATCGCGCCGCTGGCGGGGGAAGAGGATCAGGTCTGCGAACTGCAGAAGATGTACTTCATGCCTTCCCTGCGCGGACTGGGGCTGGGACGACGACTGGTGTTGCAGGCACTGGACGAGGCACGCACCCTGGGTTACCAGCGCTGCTATCTGGAAACCACCGAGGTATTGCGCGAGGCGACCACGCTCTACGAATCCCTCGGCTTCGCACACCTGCCGGGGCCGCTCGGCCGCACCGGCCACGGGGATTGCGAGATCTGTATGGCCAAGGCGCTGTAGCGGCGGTCGCCTCCTTCTTAGACCTTCTCCCGTCAGGGGAGAAGTACCTAAACCCGTTGGGCATAGTGGTCAAAGGCAGTGATCTTTTGATACCCCTCTGATTCATAGAGTAATTTAGCGGGATGATTAGATATGCCCGTGGCCAGCTTTACGGTCAGCGCATCTGTCTCTTTGGCAAAACTTGCTACCCGTTTTAGCAGGGCCCTCGCCACTCCCTGCTGACGGGCCGACTCGACAACATAGAGATCGTTGAGATACCACATCCGCTTCATTGCAACGGAAGAGAATGCGGGATAAAGCTGGGTAAAACCGATGCTTTTCCCCATCTCATTGCGAGCAAGAAAGATGACCGAATCGGCGGCGGTGAGGCGCTCGGCAATGAAGCCGGTCGCGGCACTATGATCCGGTACCTGCCCATAAAACTGGCGGTAGGCATCAAACAACTGACTGGTTTCTTCAAGATGGGCCGGGGTGGCTTGGAGAATGTGCATGCTATGTCCTTATTGCTGATCTTTCCGAAATCTTCATGACGAAGCGAAATCCTATGTTGGTTTCGTATGGAAAAACAATGGGATATTGTGATCAGGAAGGGAATGATGGCCATGTAAAAAGAGACCCCGCCGAAGCGGGGTCTCTTTTATCGTCAACCGACAGGCCAGCAAGCCGTTATCAGTGCTCGCGAGTCTGACGGAAGTGAACGTCCGGGTGACGCTCCTGAGACAGACGCAGGTTGACCATGGTCGGGGCTATGTAGGTGAGGTTGTCACCGCCATCCAGCGCCAGGTTCAGCTCGTTCTTGCGCTTGAACTCCTCGAACTTCTTGACGTCGGTCCCTTCCACCCAGCGGGCGGTGGAGACGTTGACGGCTTCGTAAATAGCTTCGACGTTGTACTCGCTCTTCAGACGCGACACCACCACGTCAAACTGCAGCACACCGACCGCGCCAACGATCAGATCGTTGCTGATGAGCGGACGGAACACCTGCACCGCCCCCTCTTCGGAAAGCTGAACCAGTCCCTTGAGCAGCTGCTTCTGCTTGAGCGGATCGCGCAGGCGAATGCGGCGGAACAGCTCGGGGGCGAAGTTCGGGATACCGGTGAACTTGAGATCTTCACCCTGAGTGAAGGTGTCACCGATCTGGATGGTGCCGTGGTTGTGCAGACCTATGATGTCACCGGCACAGGCTTCAACAGCCTGCTCGCGATCACCGGCCATAAAGGTCACGGCATCGGAGATGTTCACATCCTTGCCGATCCGCACATGGCGCATCTTCATGCCCTTGGAGTAGGTGCCTGACACGATGCGCATAAAGGCGATACGGTCGCGGTGTTTCGGATCCATGTTTGCCTGGATCTTGAACACGAAGCCGGAGAATTTCTCCTCGGTCGCCTCAACCAGACGGCTCTCGGCCTTGCGCGGCATAGGCGCAGGGGCCCAGTCGGTCAGGCCATCCAGCATGTGGTCGACGCCGAAGTTACCGAGCGCAGTACCGAAGAACACCGGCGTCATCTCGCCGGCGATAAAAGCCTCGTGATCGAACTCGGGAGAGGCGCCCTGCACCAGCTCCAGTTCGCCACGCAGTTGGGCGGCCAGGTCTTCGCCGATGGCGGCGTCCAGCTCGGGGTTATGCAGCCCCTTGACTACCCGCTTCTCCTGAATGGTGTGGCCCTGACCAGTCTGATACAGATAGGTCTCGTCCTTGTAGAGGTGATAGACACCCTTGAAGGATTTACCACAGCTGATAGGCCAGGTAATGGGGGCGCACATGATCTTCAGCTCACGCTCCACCTCGTCCATCACTTCCATCGGGTCGCGTACTTCGCGGTCCATCTTGTTCATGAAAGTGAGGATCGGGGTGTCACGCAGCCGGGTCACTTCCATCAGCTTGCGGGTCCGGTCTTCAACACCTTTGGCGGCATCAATGACCATCAGGCAGCAGTCGACCGCCGTCAGGGTACGGTAGGTATCTTCGGAGAAGTCCTCGTGACCCGGGGTGTCGAGCAGGTTGACCAGGCAGTTGGAGTAGGGGAACTGCATCACCGAGGTGGTGATGGAGATACCGCGCTGCTTCTCCATCTCCATCCAGTCGGATTTGGCGTGCTGACCTGAGCCACGGCCCTTGACGGTACCGGCGCGCTGAATGGCCTGTCCGAACAGCAGGACTTTTTCGGTGATGGTGGTTTTACCCGCATCCGGGTGCGAGATGATCGCAAAAGTGCGTCTCTTGGAGACTTCACTCAGAAATTCAGCTGACATAATTCAACGTTCTTCTATTGAGCGATGGCATTTGCCACCGTGGGAATACATCCGGGATGCCGCATTCGACTCACGGCACATTTGCATGTATGCGGCATCGAGTCCGCCGGCATACACAGGACTGCAAGCAACTAACGCCACGCGGGCTGACATCGAGGTCAACCGGGTGGAACAGGGGAGGCTGGTTGCATTACATGGGTCTTCTCGCCTGAGTCAAAGCAAAATTGCGCGACATTATACCCGCGCGAGTGAAAAATACCCAGCCCGGCTTAGGGCCGTTCGCAAAGGGTGCCGGGCGACCTACTCGGCCCGCATCACCCGGTTGCGGCCAGCCTGTTTGGCCCTGTACATGGCCTCGTCGGCTCGCTGGATCAGCCCCCCCAGGCTGTCGTCGAGGGGGTGGTATTGGGCACAGCCTATGCTGACGTGCACCGGATGCGCCTGTGGCATCCCCTCGATGCGCAGCTGGGAGACCCGATGGCGGATCCGCTCCGCGACCTCGGCCGCTTCCGCCATGCAGATGTCGGGCAACAGAACCAGAAATTCCTCGCCACCATTGCGCCCCACCCTGTCCAGGGGGCGCAGCTGGGCGGCGATGCACCTGGCAACGGCTGCCAGCACCTGATCCCCCATGTGGTGGCCCAGCCTGTCGTTCACCTGCTTGAAGTGGTCTATGTCCAGGAGCAGCACGCTGAGCGGCTTGCCATTGTCTCTGGCCTGCCTGAACCACTCCTCACCCTTGGCCTGGATCTGACGGCGGTTGTGGATGCCGGTGAGGTCATCGGTCATGGCGAGCTGGCGCAGCTTGCGAGAGCGCTTGAAAAGATACAGCACCAGCATGCCCATAATCACCAGTAACAGTATCACCACTGCATATTGCCATTGCCGCCGCTCCTGAAGCTGCTTTAACTGCTCGGCCTGAAGCAGCTGCCGGGTCTTGAGGGTCTGATTCTCCAGATCCTTGCGCGCCAGATCGAACTCCAGGCGGATCTGGGCCGAACGCTGTTCGTTAAGCAAATCATCCAGCTCGCTCTTTACCCGCACATACTGCTGGAGCGCCGCCAATGCACCATTCACCTGGCCCTGCTGCTCAAGAATTCTGGCCCTGGCCTGATAGATCCAGGCAAGAAAGCGCTGGTTCTGTTCCTGACTGAAGATGGATTCAGCCCGTGCCAGATAGTGCAGTGCCTGGTCGCCCTCCTTTTTGGCCTCCAGTGTCAATCCCATCACCAGTTGCCAGAGCCCCAACGTAGCTTCATCCGTATCTTCTTCATATCGATAGAGGACGGGCTTGGCCTGCTCCAACTTGATCAGCGCCTCGTCAATCCGGTTTAGATTCAGCAGGCTCCAAGCCAACTCGACCCTGATCCAGGCCAGATCCATTTCCCGTTGCTCCTGACGGTAATAACGTTCAGCCGCTTCGAGCAGAGGCAGGGCCTGTGCATAACGGTCCTCATCGGTATAAAGAATGGCCAGTAGGGTACCCACATCGATGAGGCTGTTCTGATCGTGTCGCTGCTGATAAGCCTGCATCACCTCTTCAAAATACTCGTGGGCACGCACGTATATCCCCATGCGCCGATAGGTGTTGGCAATCTGTGCCAGCACCTTCAATCTCAACCCCTCCTGCCCCAGCGAGACATACCCATCATAGGCGGCAAGCAGGTCTATCAACCCCTGCGACAGCACCCCCTGATAGGCAAACATGTCACCCCGATAGCTGAGCGCATCGCTTTTCAGACGGGGGTCATCAAGTGCCTCGGCCAGTCGCAGGGCAGCATCATAATCTGCCTTGGCTTGTGTCATATTGCCCAGCATCTGCTGATTGAAGCCCCGACAGATAAAGAGCCCGGCCTCCGTCTGTCTGTCATCCTGTCTACGAGCCACCGCCAGTTGCTGACTGGCGAAGGCGATGGTCATCTCATATTCGCTGGTGCGCTCGGCATCACGCGCCCAGCACTGCAAACGGGTGATACGACCCTGCAACGGTTGTGAGTAGCTGTCCCGATGGGCGGCCAACGCGGCTACCCGCAGCCGGAACACGCGCGGGGGAAGCGCATCATTTTCCAACTGGCTCAACTCCCCGACCAGTGCAGGCTCAGGCAAAGGGCCCCGGGCCGCCCACACAGGTGTCATCCACCCTGCGAGCAAGAGCAGCGGTATCAGACAAAGTGAAGCCATTGTATGAATCATGAGAAGAAACAAGCTCATTGCGGCGCAAACGTGGACTCATCATATCGCTCCTTGGGGGGCTCGCCAGCAAAACCTGTTGATACAGCCCGACCCGGGTCAGAAACCTGCCCGATGCAAGACGAGAGGCGGACAGCAATATCATTTTGTCGCTCTTTACAGGCCCACAGCCAGCATCGACTATAAGCGGCATTTATCACCGGGAAGAGTGCCCTCATGACACACGAAGAGCTGCAGGCTGCCTATGACAAGCTGCTGCAGGAGAATGGGCGACTGAAGCGGCTGGCCGAGGATGCGCGGGAGAAGCTGGATGCCGCCATGGATGGCACAGGCCTGTGCATCTGGCAGAATCACGTCCTCACCGGCAAGCTCATCATCTTCAACCGGCGCTGGGGCTCGTCCATCAGCCCGGTGTCTGAACATGGTCAAATGGGCTGCGGCCCCATCACCTTGACCGCGCGAATAGCGACGTGGCTGCGGGGGAAACCGTCACGCCGCCGGTGTGGCTGGCGCTTGGCCTTCTGTGTGTCGGGATAGTGCTGGCCAGTCTGCCAGCACGGTGCGTGTCAGCTACGCTGCCAGCGGCGCAACAGGCGACCGCGCAGACCGCAGTCGAGTAGCCAGCTTTTATCGAACACCCGCAGCAACGCCGGCTTGGCGTGGCGTGACATGGCAACGGCGTTGAACCGGGTACCGCGGCCACGCTGACGGTCCATCAGCTCCACCAGCGAGGCAGGCAGGCGCTGAGCAATAAAGTCGGAGATCACCAGTACATCCGCCAGCTCGAAACCGGGTGCCTGTAACTGGTGCAGGGATGCGCTCAGGCAGGGCAGCAGATCCGTGCCGCCATTGAAGGTCATGGCCAGAAAACGCTGCGCCTCATCGAGGCCATCGGCATCGGTCAACTCGAAGGTCGCCACATCGGTGGAGAAGAGCATCACAAAGCAGCGCCGCTGCTCGGTCAGGGCAAGCTGCAACAGCGCCAGTGCCAGCGCCTTGGCGCACTGCTCAGGGTAACCGCCCATGGAGCCGGACGTATCGATACAGACAATCACTGGCCCCATGGGCTGCAGCTCCTGATCACCCCGGGCCGTGGTACGGGGCAGCAACTGATGCCTCGGCAAGGTGCCCCTGGTCTGATAACTGAGCAGGCGGCGCTCCAGATAGCGGCGGTAGAACTCCAGCTCCAGTTCGGGAACCCCCAGCATCACGGCTTCACTCGGCAGCATCCTCATCAGATCATTGGCCGGGTGGATCCCGACCAGATCATCGGGCACATCGTCACTTAACACCGGCTCCTGGATCAGGGTGGGCTGGGGTGGCTGGGGTCGTTGCAACTGCTCGTTATCGTGCAAACTGCGCCCCATGCTGTCGGCGATCTCCTGCAACATGGGCTCTTTACCCAACATGGCGGCGTATTGACGGATCAGCACCAGAGAAGCAGGCTGCCAGCGCCCCTGAGCCAGGTTCCACAAACCACCGGCCGTGCGCCGCTGGGGATCCAGCACTTGCTCCAACTCCTCGCTGGCGCCAATCTGATCTTCCAGCTCCTGCTGCAACCTGAGCCGCTCCGCCTCGGCCAGCTCCTGCTGCAAGCGCAGCAAGGCCCCCACCAGACTGGTTCGCCACCGATCAAGCAGCAATCGTCTGGCCCCTTCAGTGGGATGGTCCACCAACTGATGAGCCAGCTGACGTCCCTCGTCGGCAAAATCACTGCCCCGCTCCAGAGCACTGAGCAGGGTGGGCAACTCGGTCACCAGCTGGGCGAGATAAAGGGAAATGAAGTGCTGGTAGAGCAGAAATTCCTGCTCCAGCGTCGAAGGCACAGGGGTATGGGCTATGGTGTCATTCACCTGATGGCGCCAGCGCTGCAGCCGCTGTTTCAGGGAACGGCCCTGTGCCTTGCCTACCCGGATAAAACGGGAGATCTGGGTGCTCGCCAACAGGGCAACCACCATTTCAGTCACCATCTCCCCTTCCGAGAGCGCCAGCAGGGCGCTCATGGTGCCAATCTCGATCATTTACCCCGGCTCCCCGCACAACAGTGGCAAGCGCTGTTGCCACTGAGCCAGCAGATCGGCGGTTTGGTCAAGTTCACGGGCCTGGGTGAAAAAGCCTTCCTCAATGGTCACCAGCCAATGCGAGCCAAGAAAATGGTGAGGCTGGTGATCATCAAAGCGATGACGCTGACGGCGCAACTCGGTGCGCAGGGCCACCAGTTGTTCACTCAGAGTGGCCAGCGTCTGGTACCAGGGAGCGCTTATCAGCCCGGGCAAAGGCTCACGGCACACCAGCACCAGAGGAATGGGATGACGCTGGCTGTCGAGCAGGTTGAGACGCTGGCTGCTGTCGAGCTCAAGCTCCAGGGTCAACCCTGTCTTGCTGCCCGCGGGATGAAAGAGCACCTTGTCGCCACCAAACTGCCAGTGACCCAGTACCACTTTGTCACACTCCAGTGTCTCTACCAGCAGATCCGGCTCCTCCGGGCTAAGCCGGGCAGGGGTGAGCAGGTGCAACTGGATTTGCAAGCCACGCGCCCCTTCCTTGCGGGCCTCATCCAGCGGCAATTGCCACCCCTTGCTGCGCTTGCCCAGCATCCCCCTGTGGGGCTCGGCCTTGAGTGCCAACCGGGCACTTATTTGTTGTTGCAACGCCTGTAAGGCCGAGGTGATGGCCATATGACGGGCAATCAGTGACTGCTGCCGGTAACAGTGCAGACGGGCAAACTCTTCCATCAGCGTCAGCAAGGCGGTACGACTCTCTGCGTTATGCCAGAGACAATCTTTCAGCAACAGCAGATCCAGCGGTGCCACCTCCCGCCTGCCATGGAAGAAAGCACTGGCCTTGCACAGGCGTACCGCCTTTTTCCAACGCCGATCCGAAACGTAGCAAGGCTCATCGCCCATGCTGTCGAGCCGCTGCCGCAATTGATAGACAAGTTCGAACACCTCGTCGGGCAGCACCACTTGCTCTATCTGCTGTTGCCACAACTCATACTCCTCACTCCTGACTTGCAGGGCGGGAGAGAGGTGACGGGGAGAGACGCCATCACTGGACAACATGGCCTGGAAGTTGGCCTTCTCCTGCACCCTGTCCATCCAGACGCGCACCAGCATGCGATCGTAGAGAGCTTCCAGCCCGCTGTCCGGCGCCGGCAGCTCGTTGGAGGCGGTCACCAGCAGCCGCATGGGGATGGGGTGCTGGCTGTCGCCGTTGCGAAACTGTCGCTCGTTGATGGCGGTGAGCAGGGTGTTGAGGATGGCGGGGCCCGCCTTCCAGATCTCGTCGAGGAACACCACCTCGGCTTCCGGCAGGTAGCCCGTGGTCAAGCGCAGGTACTTGCCATCCTCCTTCAGCGCCTGAATGGAGAGGGGGCCGAACACCTCCTCCGGCGTACTGAAGCGGGTCATCAGGTATTCGAAGTGACGCGCCTCGTGGAAGGCCAGCTTGAGACGGCGGGCGATCAGGCTCTTGGCGATACCGGGTGGGCCCAGCAGGAAGACACTCTCGCCGCTGAGGGCAGCCAGCAGACCGAGCCGCAGGGCATCCTGGCGCTCATACAATCCTTCTCCGAGTGCCGACAGCAGGCCTGGCAAGCGTTCATGAATGGGGGCAAGGCAAAGATTCTGTTGTGCTAAAGGTGGCATAAGCGCACTTCCGATACTGGGGTTGTCTGGAACCGGCACACCCGCAACTCGGTCGAATGTTCCCTGTTCTGCTGATTGTATTGTGTCGAGGCCACCTGCGGACAAAACCGTCTGGCGCATAGGCGCTGGGCCACCACTCCTGGCTAAAACATACCGCAAAAGATGCAGCAAAACGCGTTCGAGTGTACCCTGCGCAGAGCTTTTTTCACCAATGCAAATCAAGACAGAGCCACAGCCCATGCAAGATCCCGTGCGTCAGAGCACACATCAGGCGCCATCCCTTGAGCCAAGCGGCCTCACGCCCGATCTGATGCGTCAAACCCTGTTGGCCCGTATGGGGATACAGAGCTGGCAACTGCGCCGCCCGGCCCTGCTGGGGGTCCATACAGCCCCAGACAAGCAGGAAACCGTCGCGCCAGCCCCTGCTCGGGATACGCCTTCCGTCGCACTGGCCCAATCTGAGCTCGACACGCCGCCGGCCGGCAAGCTCTGGATCCTGGCCCCTCGCCTGCCCGCCCCGACCCTGCTGGCAGATCTGTGCCAGTTGCTCGGCATCACCGTCGACGAGGTGACGCTGCTGACCAGGCTGCCCACCGGGCACAAGCCACCCCAGCTCTGGCTGGAACTGGCCGATCCCGCCTGGCCCGATGCGCTGGTCTGCCCGCTCACGCCGACACCGGCCCAGAAACGGGCGCTGTGGCAGCAACTCAGATCGCGCCTCGGTTAAGCAACCCTGTTGCCCGGATCTGCCCCTTTCCTTCCGCCGCCCCGACCCAACCCGGAGTCACCATGCCTGAGTTTCGTCCCCTGCTCGAGACAGATTTCGAGCTGATTTACCCCATAGAACAGGCCGCCCACAAGGAGCCCTGGAGCCAGGCCAACCTGATCTCCTGCTTCGGGCCGCGCTATCTCAATGGCTTGATGCTGCTGGATGGCCGCCCCGCCGGTTTCTACATCTCGGATCTGGTGGCGGGCGACAGCTCGCTGATGAACATCTGCGTGCACCCCGACTTTCAGGGCAAGGGGCTGGGACGGGCGCTGTTGAAGGAATATCTGGCGCGCAGCAAGGCGAAGGGGGCCGAGGCCTGGTTCCTGGAGGTACGCGACAGCAACCGGACCGCCATCGGCCTCTATGAGAGCGCAGGCTTTGCCGAGTATTGCCGCCGGGCCGACTACTACGGTACTGGCCAGGATCGGGAAGACGCCGTGCTCATGTCACGCCTGTTCGACTTCGGCTAGGCCCCCCTCACAGCAGCGGCGCATTGTCGAGAGCCGGATCCTGCAGACTCTGGGTGGTGTGCAGCACGGCTTCAAAGCCAGCCGCCGACAACGGCATGAAGAAGCCGCGCTGCCAGGTGACACCCGGCATCCAGATCTGCTGGAGATCCACCACTATCTTGATGGGCTTGAGCGGTTCCCCCGGCTGCTGCACATAGATGCCGGGCAGGGTCACCACCTGCGGGAAGCTGCGCAGTATGTGCTCGCTGCCATCCCCCGCATCCGGATTAAGCCGTACCTTGACCAGCCTGGCCAGCACGGGCGCCATCTCCTGTGACTGCCACAATGTGGCGTCCAGCAGCATGCAGCGTCGGCACTTGGCACGCTCGATCACATAGAGCAGTGGATAGCCCTTGAGCTGGGCCAGCTGCTGCGCCCTGGCGTATCCGTCGGCGCCGCTCAGCCAGGGGCTCTCTTCCTCGCTGGCCATATCCCCCAGCGCAAACCAGAGCCCGCCAGCCCCGGCCAGCAACAGCAATACCCCTGTGACCACCCCCTTGATCCCGACACTCATGGCAACCCCCAAACGAATCCAATTCATCACCCCCCATCATGCCTCAAGTTTGCCCTGATTGCTGACTTTGTGATCCAAGACAAACGGCGCACACTTGTAAGCTGTAATCTTAGAGTTTAAACTCCAGCGCAATTTTTTGGTGCCCCTGCGGGCGTACAACTGTTACTTGAGGATGTTTGACTGATGCCGAAACTCCATCTGGTTCGACTGATGCGTGAACGTATCGCCCGGCTTGGCAACAAGGCCGCCCTGCGCGTACAACAGGATGGCCAATGGCGTGCCATCGGCTGGCGTACTCTGGGACAGGCCATGGACTACTGCGCTCAGGCGCTGATCCGCGCTGGCCACCAGCCCACCGAAATGGTCGGCCTCTACGCCCGCAACATGCCGGAGTGGACCCAGGCCGATCTCGGCATCCTCGCCGCCCGCGGTGTCAGCGTGCCAATCTACCCCACCAGCACCCTTGAGCAACTGCGCTATATCGTACGCGATGCCAACATAGGTCTGCTGTTCGTCGGTGAACAGGCCCAGTTCGATCAGGCGCTCACGCTGTTGAAAGATGGCGAGATCCGCCAGATCGTCGCCCTCGATGGCAAGGTCAACCTGCGTGACTGCCCAGAGGCCAGCCACTTCCAGGCCTTTCTGGTCTCCGGCAACCATCAGGCCAGCGAGCAGGAGTTGCGGATACGGGAAACCCAGTACCGGATGGATGACTTGCTGACCCTGATCTACACCTCGGGCACCACGGGTGAACCCAAGGGGGTTATGCTCGATTTTGCCAACATCGCCGCCTGCTTCGAGATGCACAACAGCCGCCTCGATCTCAACGAGCAGGATGTGTCGCTGTGCATGTTGCCGCTCAGCCACGTGTTCGAGCGAGCCTGGACCTACTACGTGCTCTACTGCGGCGCCGAGAACGTCTATATCCGCGATCCGCAGAAGGTGATGGATGTCATCGGTGAAGTGCAGCCGACCGTCATGTGCGCCGTGCCGCGCCTCTACGAGAAGGCCTACGCCATGATCCAGGCCAAGGTGGCTCAGGCGCCACGCCTGCGTCGTGCCCTGTTCGGCTGGGCCACCGGCGTCGGCAAGCAGCTGGTCACCAGCCGTCAGGCTGGCAAGGCGACCTCGCCGCTGCTTTACGCCCAGCTCTGGCTGGCGGAGCGGCTGGTGTTTCGCAAGCTGCGCGCCCGCTTCGGTGGTCGCACCCGCTTCCTGCCGGTGGCAGGCGCCCGTCTGGCCGACGACGTGAACTTCTTCTTCCAGGCCATGGGGCTCAACCTCAAGTACGGCTACGGCATGACTGAGACCACGGCCACCGTCTGCTGTTACGAAGACAACCAGTTCAAGCTGGGTTCCATCGGCACGGCCCTCAACGGCATAGAAGTGAAGCTGGGTGAGAGCAACGAGCTGCTGGTGCGCTCCCCGACCGTGATGCGCGGCTACTACAACAAGCCCGATGCCACAGCCGAGGTGATGACCGAAGACGGCTTCCTGCGTACCGGCGATGCGGGCGAACTCGACAGCGACGGCAACATCTACTTCACCGAGCGTCTCAAAGAGCTGATGAAGACCTCAAACGGCAAATACGTGGCACCGCAACTGGTAGAGGGGACCATCGGCAAGGATCGCTTCATCGAGCAGATCGCTATCGTCGCCGATGCCCGTCACTTCGTCTCGGCGCTGATCGTGCCCTGCTTCGAGTCGCTGGAGGAGTACGCCCGCTCCATCAACCTGCAATACCAGTGCAAGACCGAGCTGCTGCGCCACTCCCGGGTGATGGAGTTCTTCGATGCCCGCATCCAGGATCTGCAAAAGGAGCTGGCCAAGTTCGAGCAGGTGAAGAAGTTCACCCTGCTGCCAAGCGCCTTCTCCATGGAGCTGGGGGAGATCACCCCCACCATGAAACTGCGCCGCAAGATCATCGAATCCAAATACCAGAGCGAGATCGAGGCCATGTATAACCATGTCTGAGTACAACCACGCCTGATCCCGCACAGGTTCAAGGAAATAAAAAAGCCGCTCACTCGAGCGGCTTTTTGTTTGTGCATGCCTGGCATCAGGCTGTCGTCGTGCTGGTACCGAAATAATCGGCCAGGAAATCATCAAACGACAGGCTGTCGCTGCGTTCCCGCTCCCGCTGCTTGGCGAGGGACTCGCGCGCCTCGGCGGCGAAGTAGGCCGGATCCCAGTACTGCAAGTCGCCTGCCAGCATCTCTTCCCGATAGCGGCTCGCCAGCTCGTCGCCGAAGCAGCCGTTGTCCTGACCGCTCTCCAGCAACTGCTTGAGCAGGCGGGCTGAGTAGGTCAGCTCCGGGTTGAGCAGCTTCTCCCTGTGCATGGCCAAGGTCTCGCGGTAGCCGTTGCGGCCACAGCAGCGATCCAGCAGATCGGCCACCTGAGCCAATTCGTCGAACAGCTTGACGCCGTGCTCCTTGAGGCCGATGGCGTTGCCCTGCTCATCTTCCAGCTCCAGGCCGGGGCGACGCCCCTCCAGCACCACTTTGTTCTGGTTGCGGCGATTGCGGGCCATCTCCTCGTCACTCAACACGGGGGACGGGCGCAACAGGCACCAGACCAGGAACAGATCGAAGAAGCGGATCTGATCCACATCTATGCCGAACGGGGTGAAGGGGTTCACGTCCACGGTGCGCAGCTCTATGTATTCGATGCCGCGCTGCTCCAGCGCATCCGAGGGTTTCTCGCCGCTGCGCGGGGTGCGTTTGGGCCGGATCGGTGCATACAGCTCGTTCTCAAGCTGCAGCACGTTGTCGTTGAGCTGACGGTACTCGCCATTCACCTTGACCCCTATCTTGGCGAAATCGGGATCATGGGTGTTGATGGCACGACGCAGGCTGCTCACATAAGCGGGCAGGTTGTCGTGGCTGATCTTGAGACCCGCCTGCGCGCTGTTGGTGTAACCAAGATCGGACAGGCGCAGCGCGGTAGCATAGGGCAGATAGAGGGTGCCCTTGCCGATCTTCTGGAACGGCAGGTTGCTCTTGCGCCCCTTGAGGAAGGAGTCGCAGATGGCCGGCGAGGCGCCGAACAGATAGGGCACCAGCCAGCCGAAGCGGTAGACGTTGCGAATCAGCCCCATGTACTTGTCAGAAATGAAGCGCTGGCTGCAACAACCCTCGCACACCAGATCCTGCCACTCGCTCCAGAAGCTGTCCGGCATGGAGAAGTTGAAGTGCACACCGGCGATCACCTGCATCAGGCTGCCGTAGCGGTTCTTCAGTCCCTGCCGGTAGAGGGTCTTCATTTTGCCGATGTTGGAGCTGCCGTATTGGGCCAGCCGTATGCTCTCCTCATCACCAACGAAGCAGGGCATGGAGAGCGGCCAGATACGCTCGTCACCAAGATGATGGATGGCGTGGCGATGGATGTCGCCCAGCTGTTCGAGCAGGCTGTCGATAGAGTCGGTGGCCGGGGTAATGAACTCCAGCAGGCTCTCCGAGTAGTCGGTGGTGATGTTGGCATGGGTCAGGGCCGAGCCCAGACTCCTGGGGTGATCCCTCTGGGAGAGGGTCCCTTCCGGCGTGATGCGCAGACATTCACGTTCGATCCCGCGCCGGATCCCCTTGAGGGCCGTCAGCCGTTCCGGCGAACCCAGGGCGGTCAACAATTCGGTGAGTGACAAGCTAGTCGTGGTCATATTCACAGCTCAAATGTGTGGCCGCCCCACAGGGGGGCGGCACTATTTTATGAAGCGCCCTCAGGGCAGCTGCAGCGGATAGATGGGAAGATGAAGCTCCTTCAGGGGTTTTTCAAGCTTTTGCTTGTCGCCCACCACCACAATCACCATGTCGGCCGGATCGAGCCAACGGGCGGCGCTGGCTTTGAGCACCTCGGGTGACACCGTTTTGATCAGCTGATTCTGGGCCTGCACATAGTCAGGCTTCAGGTCATACATGATCATCTGCAGCAGGAAGCCAGCCTTCTGGCTCAGGGTTTCGTAAGAGAGTGCATCCTGCTGGGAGACGGCGCTGCGCATGTAGTCCAGCTCCACCGGGGTCGGGCCGGTCGTGCGATAGCCCTCCATCTCGTTGAGGAACTGACGGATGGCATCCACGGTCGCATCAGCCCGCACATTGGCGCCGGTGGCGAAAGTGCCCACCTCGCGATTAGCGGAGAAGCCCGAGCTGGCACCGTAGGTGTAGCCCTTGTCTTCCCGCAGGTTGAGGTTGATGCGGCTGTTGAAGTTGCCCCCCAGGTTGAAGTTCATCAGCCCTGCGGTGAAGTAATCTCCCGTGGTATCGAACGGCATGGCGCGGCGGCCGATGCGGATCACCGACTGGGGCGCCCCCGGCTTGTCCACCAGGTAGATGCCCGGCTTGGCCTGTTCACCCTTGGGCTTGAGGCTGCCAAGGGTTGGCGCGGACCCCGTCCACTGGGTCAGGAAGCCGAGTTGCTCCTCCACCTGGGACTGGGCCACGTCCCCCACCACCACCACCTTGGCGTTGGTCGGGTTGTAGTAGTTCTGATAGAAGCGCTTCACGTCCGCCAGGGTCAGCTTCTCGATATCAGCCAGCACGCCATCACTGGGCTGGCCGAGGCGGTTTTCCTTGCCATAGACCAGCTCGCGGAACGCCTGGCTGGCTAGCCACTCGGGCTGCTGCTCGCTCTGCTTCATCCCCTGCAGCAGCTGCGCCTTGACCCGTTCGAAGTCGGCCTCGCGCATGCCGGGCCGCTCATACATCTCGCGCACCAGCGCCAGGGTCTGCGGCAGCTTGTCGGCCAACGAGCTGATGGTGATGAGGTTGCTGTACTGGGCACTGGAGACGCTGACACTGGAGCCGAGCTTTTGCAGCTCGTCGCTGAGCTGGGCCTCGGTCAGGCGCACCGAGCCCTGCCCCATCATGCTGGCGGTGAGGTTGGCGAGCCCCAGCTCTCCCTTGCCTTCGGCCCGTATACCGCCCGGCAGGGCGATCATGATGGAAACGGCCGGGATCTCGTCACTCTGGGTACCGATGATCTCGATCCCCTTGTCGAGCTTACCGTGCCAGATGGCGGGCACCTTGACGCTGACGGCATCCGCCGCCTTGGGCTGCACGCTGCGATCGAAAGTGTCCTTGACCGGGCGCAGCGCCAGCGGCTCCCCATGCTGGCTGTAATCGGGCAGCTCGCGCTTGGCGGGGGTGAAGTTCGGCTTGGCCACCTGCCAATCCGTCTTGCCCTTGGGCACCACGCTCAGCACCACGGCCGGCTTGTCCACGATGAACTTTTCATAAGCCGCCTTGACCTGCTCCGGGGTCACCTTGCCGATGGCATCCAGTCGCTTGAATACGTAGTTGGGATCCTGGGCAAACACCTGGCCCATGGCAAGCTGGCTCACCTTGCCGGAGACGCTGTCGAGCCCCCAGATGGCCGAGGCGCGATAGCTGTTGATGGCTTTTTCCAGATCCTCTGGCTTGAGGCCGCGACCGGCAAACTCGCCGATCACCTTGTCCACTTCCCCCTTGAGGGTCTTGAGGCTGCCATCCACCGCCGGGTTGGGATAGGCGTAGACGGTCAGGGTGCAGGCCAGCTCCTCGCAGTAATGGGAGGCGCCAACGTCGATGGCCTTGCCGGTTTTCACCAGCGACTGGTAGAGCATGGAGCTGGCGGAGCCGCCGAGCACGTCGGCAAACATGTCCAGCGCCGGCTCCTGCGGATCACCAAGGGCAACGGTCGGATAGCTGATGTAGAGCAGCGGCAGATGGACCTTGTCCTCCAGCGTCAGGTAGCGTGTTTCGGGCAGGGTCACCGGCTCAGGCGTCGGCTCGGCCACGTCAGGGCCACGCGGGATGGAGCCGAAGTACTGTTCGATCCAAGCCAGTGCCTGTTTGGTATCGAAATCGCCGCCCAGGGTCAGGGTCGCGTTATTCGGACCATACCAGCGCAGGAAGAACTGCTTGAGGTCATCCACCCCGACCCGGTCAAGGTCCTCTACATAGCCGATAGGCTGCCAGGAGTAGGGGTGGGTGCGCGGGTAGAGCGCCTCCCCCACCTTCTCGCTCACCAGCCCGTATGGCTGGTTATCGACCCGCTGGGCGCGCTCGTTCTTGACGGTGGCGCGCTGGATCTCAAACTTCTTCTGGCTCACCGCATCGAGCAGGAAGCCCATGCGATCCGCCTCCAGCCAGAGCACCTTCTCCAGCTGATTGGCTGGCACCGTCTCGTAGTAATTGGTGCGATCCTTGTTGGTGGTGCCGTTCATGTCGCCACCCGCCTCGTTGATGATCCGCATGTGCTCCTGATCGCCAACGTGTTTTGAGCCCTGGAACATCATGTGTTCGAAGAAGTGGGCGAACCCGGACTTGCCCACCTGCTCGCGGGCCGAGCCCACATGATAGGTGACATCGAGATGCACCAGGGGATCTGACTTGTCAGGCGCCAGGATCACGGTCAGACCGTTGTCCAGCCTGAACATCTGGTAAGGGATGCCAAGCTTGCCCTCTTCCTTGACCTGCTCGGACACCAGGATGGGGGCGGCCAGCACAGGCAGGGTGAAACCCAGCAGAATACTTAATGGAATGAGTTTGTTCACGGTTACCTCGTGAGTGAAGAAAAGGGCTAGAAAATATGACTGGCCAACAGAAAAACCAGGGCATAACGCAATAATTTGCCGACCCCGATCAGGATGATAGAGCGCCAGAAGGAGAGACGTAGCCAACCGGCCAGCAGGCAGAGGCCATCACCAACAACAGGCGTCCAGGCCAGCAGCAGACACCAGTGACCATGTTGTTTGAGCCAGCCGAGGGCTTTTTGTTCCCCACGGCCTTGAAAATCTTCCGGCTTTTTCTTGAAGGTGGCGAGCCAGCCGAGCCACCAGGTGGTCATGGAGCCGAGGGTATTGCCGAGCGTCGCCCACAGCAGCAAGCTGGTCATGCTCCACTCTCCCTTAACCGCCATGGCGCCCAGCAGCACTTCCGAGCTGCCAGGCAGCAAGGTGGCGGAGGTGAAGGCGCTCAGAAACAGCCAGCCCAGCCCCATCTCGGCAATGCCATTCATCCGGGCAGGCCATCGGCGGCAGGCATGCGCAGCACCAGCTTGCCACGGACATGACCACCCTCGATGGCCTGATGGGCCTGCGCCCCCTCGGCCAGGGCAAACTCGCCACCGACTGTGATGTGCACATCCCCCTGGCGCAGCAGGTTCAGCATCTGGGCCAGCTGTTTGCTGTCGGGGTGCACCAGCATGCCGAGCACCTCTATGCCGGTATCGGCCGCCGCATCCTTGATCTGCTGGGCCGTGATGGTGGGCACTGTCACCAGACGGCCACCGGGCTTGACGCAAGCAAGCGCCGCCTTGCCGCTCTCGCCGCCCACCAGATCCAGCACCAGATCGACCTGCCCCCCCTGGGCCAGGATCTGCGCGGCCCAGTCAGCGTCGTGGTAATCCACCCACTGGTCAGCCCCCAGTCTATGGAGAAAATCGTGATTGTCACGACTGGCCGTAGCGACCACCTCGGCGCCATAAGCGCTGGCAAACTGCACCGCCAGATGGCCAACACCACCGGCACCGGCCAGGATCAGCACCCGCTGCCCGGCTTTGAGGCCGCCATGTTCAAACAGCCCCTGCCAGGCGGTGAGACCGGCCAGCGGCAGGGCTGCGCCCTGCTTGAGGCTGATGCCATCGAGCTTGACCAGCGCCTCTTCGCTCACCACTGTACTGTCGGCATAGGCGCCACCCGCCAACGGAAAGCCCACCATGCCGCACACTTGATCCCCCTCTGCCAGCGCCGTGACACCCGGGCCCACCGCCTCAATCACCCCAGCCACATCATAACCCGGTGTCCAGGGCAGATTGTCCTTGTTCTGGGCCGCCGCCCAGCCGAGGCCGGCCCGGGTCTTGGCATCAATGGGATTGACTCCCGCAAAGCAGATGCGCACCCGGACTTCCCCCTCCGCGGGCACCTTATCCTGCGAAGGGTTGAGCTTGAGTACCGAGGGGTCGCCGAATGCGGTAATCTGTAGCTGCGTCATTGCACAATCCATCCTGTTGACTGATCAAGGGTCAACAGAATAACAGCGAGGACACCATGGCTCGAATGTTTCTTATTCCTCTGTTGCTGGCACTGGGATGGTGGGCATTGCTGCTCTACTTCCGCATCCCGCTCAAACAGGGGGCCAAGGGGTTTTACTGGATCATCGGCATAGGTGGGGGGCTAGCCGCCTTCCTCAGCCTGATGATGGTGCTGACTCACTAACGCTGCCGCTCGCGGCAATAAAAAGGCCACCCAGAGGTGGCCTGGCTCTCAACCCGCTTGTCCACTGAGGTGGTAGTGGCGATTGCTGCCCTGCCCCAGCACCCCTTGGGCCAGCAGATGCTGAAATACCCTGTCTACCTCTTCCAACGAGAGCGAAAGGGCCAGTGCCACCGAGCGCTTGCTGCACTTGAGCTCGCCGCTCTCCAACACGGAACGCACCTGGGCCACCACTGCAGGCTCGGGTTCCGGCCTGCTCGCCTCCGGGGGAGTGGCCGCAGACGCAGCCTGCTCCCGCGCCTGCTGCCACAGCCACATGCGGCGAAAGCGGTTCTCCTCGCCAATCAGACTGACGAAGAAGGCGCCAAACACATCCAGCAGTACGGAGAGGAAGCAGACTAACAGGAACTGCACCTGGCTGATGCTCATGCCCACGCCGTCCGCCAGACTGCTCATCAGCCCCAGCATGGAGGACTGCTCATTGACCGGCTTGGCATCCCGCTCCTGGCGCAACTCATCCTGCTGCAACCTGAGCTTGGTGTTGGCCTGCTGCAAGCCGCTGACACCGCTGGAGATACGTGCCATTTCTATGTACTTGCGGGCCGCCTCCTCGTTGAGCTGGATCTGGCGCTCTATGCTGGCGATCTGCTCGTCGAAACGGGCCAGTTCCCGCTCGTGATGCGCCTGCTGGCTCAGTATGGTGTTGGTGGCGCTATTGATGCCGCCGATACTGCCGCCGATGGAGATGGCGGCCAGCACGCTGTAGAACAGCAGCGACCAGAAGGCCCCCCCCCAGATCCCGCCGCGCCTTGCACTCCCCATACTCGTACCAGACGTAGAACTTGCCCAGTTCAAAGATGATGGCCAGCCCGCCGAACAGCCACTTCATCAGCGGGTTGTCATCGATGGAGAGGAACAGCAGCAGGGAGAAGATGATGGAGGCCAGAATGGCCAGCCCGGTGAAACTGTATACCGTCGTCAGAGCAAACCACCCCTTGGGGTAGCGCAGCGCGGAGGAGTCCTGTGTGGTCATGATGAAGGGGTGTGCTGTGCAGGAAAAGTTGGCTGCCGATTATAGTCGCCAGACTCGCACAGAGAAGGGCAAATGACTGAATTCCTTCAGATTGACAACCAGCTGCCCAGAGTGCGACCAAAACGGACAAATCGGCAGCAGAAAAGCGATACAATCCCTGCCTGACTTGATCATGTGGTGAGATGGAGTACGGTTCCGCTCAGGTTCAGCCCCGGTCTGTAGACTCATCCACCGTTGCAATTATCAGAGGCCATCATGAACAGTAAGACCACTTTGCTACTCTCCCTTCTTCTGGTTACCGGCAACGCCGCAGCGACACAGCAATATCAAGAGAGCAGTGCCTCCGAATTCTCCGTCGATGAGCTTACATTCAATCTGAACTGGGATGACACGCAGTTCGGCTGGCCCCAGAACGACTGCCTCGATCTGGGGGGCGGCGAAACCGCCCCGGCCGACTGCGAGGCGGTCAAATTCAATCTGAAAGATGAAGAGAACCGCAACCAGCCACCGAAAACCAACCAGATCCCTGCCAATTCGCAGAGTGGCCAGTAACGACAGGAGTACCCTTGCGATGACCCAAACCAAACACAACCCCATTATCCATCGCGGCGCCCTGCTGCTCTCCCTGCTCATGGCGCACGGCATCGCGTTTGCGGCCCCCCCCAGCAAGCATGGCGATGGCATCAAGATCTCCGGTGATGGCATCAAGATCAATCTCGACTGGGATGACAAAGAGTACGACTGGTGGCAGAACAACTGCCTGGATCTTGGTATTGGCGACAGCCGGATCAAATTCAACTGTGACAAGATGGATGGCAAGTACCGGGATCACTACAACCGCAGCATTCACAGCGGCAATAATCCGGGTCAGGGCCATAACAAGCAGAAGGGCAATGGCAACGGGAACGGCAAGCACAACTAACCGCCACCACCGCAGTAATCACACAGGGGCACTAGGCCCCTGTGTTCGTTGGACTACCAGTAATTCTCCGCACTGATATTGCCCGGCGCCCGGCGCAGGTTCTTGGCCAGTCCCAATGCCAGCAAGGTCTGTTGAGTCTCCTTCACCATGGCCGGATTGCCACAGATAAGCACCTGACTCGACTCCGCTGAAAAACCCAGCCCCACCCGTTCCTGCAACTGGCCGTTGGCGATGGCCGCCGGGATCCGCCCTGTCATCGCATCGGGCCAGGTCTCACGGCTGACGAAGGGCACGTAGCGAAAGCGTGCCCCCTGCTGCTCGGTAAAACTGGCGATAAGCGGCTGATAGCTCAGCTCCTCCCCTTTGCGTCCCCCATGCACCAGCACCAGGTTCTCGAAGCTGTCGAAGGCCTCGCCGTCCGCCAGCATGGAGAGGAAGGGACCGATGGCGGTACCGGTAGAGAGCAGCCAGAGATCGCGGCCGGGCGGGAGCTCATCCAGAGTCAGAAAACCGGTCGCCTGGGATTGCACCAACAGAGTGTCGCCCGCTTGCAGGGAACCGAGAGTGGGGGTCAGCTCGCCATCGGGGATCTCGACGAAATAAAACTCGTGGTACGGCGCAGAAGGCGGATTGACGAAGGAGTAGGCCCGCTGGATGCGGCGATCACCCTGAACAAGGGCCAGTTTGGTAAATTGCCCTGCCTTGTAGGGGGCCAGTTCGGCCTCCACACGCAGGGAAAACAGGGTGGGGGTCCATTCGATACGCTCAATGACCCTACCTTCGACCCAGGCTGCCATAAGGCTCTCCTCCAGAGGAACAGAGCCTCACTTTACCCCTCGTTCCCAAAATAAAAAACCCGCGCAAATGCGCGGGTTTTTTTGCAACAGCGAAACGCTATTACAGGGCAACAACCTGAACTTGTACGGTTGCTTTAACGTCAGCGTGCAGCTGAACAACAACTTCGTACTCGCCGGTGTTACGCAGAACGTTGCCCATGCGGACCTCGCTCTTGGCAACAGCAACGCCGGCAGCAGTGATGGCATCAGCCACGTCACGGGTACCGATGGAACCAAACAGCTTGCCTTCGTCGCCAGATTTGGAGGCGATGACAACAGCAGCCAGTTCACCCAGCTTGGCAGCGCGCTCTTCAGCGGCAGCTTTACCGGCAGCCAGTTTGGCTTCCAGGTCAGCACGGCGAGCATCGAAAGTCTCGATGTTGGCCTTGGTAGCCATAACGGCTTTGCCTTGCGGGATCAGATAGTTACGGGCGTAGCCAGCTTTAACAGCGACTTGATCACCCAGACCGCCCAGTTTGGCGATTTTGTCGAGCAGGATAACTTGCATTACCTTTCCTCTATAAAAGTTGAGTTAGGCTTAAGTGCCGGGCCGATTCTTACTTGTTGTGCAGATCGGTGTACGGCAGCAGAGCCAGGTAACGAGCACGCTTGATGGCGCGTGCCAGCTGACGCTGATACTTGGCGCGGGTACCGGTGATACGGCTCGGTACGATCTTGCCAGATTCAGTGACGTAGTTTTTCAGAGTAACGATATCTTTGTAGTCGATCTCGGTAACGTTCTCGGCAGTGAAGCGGCAGAACTTACGACGACGGAAATAACGTGCCATGGCCTTTATCCTCTATTCAGTGATCCAGAATTACTCTTCGGAAGACGCTGCTTCAACAGTATCTTCGCGGCGCTCGTCGTCACGACGGACGAAGCGCTCTTCCTTGGCCTTGGCCATCGGAGAAACTTCAGTCACGGCGTGCTTGGTGCGCATGATCATGTTGCGGATAACGGCATCGTTGAAACGGAAGTTGGTTTCCAGTTCATCGATAACGGCTTGCTCTGCTTCCACGTTCATCAGAACGTAGTGAGCTTTGTGCAGCTTGTCGATCGGGTAAGCCAGTTGACGACGGCCCCAATCTTCCATGCGATGGATAGTACCACCCGCGGTGGTGATAGCGCCGGTGTAACGCTCGATCATGCCGGGTACTTGCTCGCTCTGGTCCGGATGAACCATGAAGACGATTTCGTAATGACGCATTTTAGCTCCTTACGGATTAATTCAGCCTCCGCCCAGGTGCAGCCAGACCTCGGAGGCAAGGAACGTATGGTGTGTTTAGACACTGCTTTCTAGGGCGGCGTATTGTACGAAATCACATCCCCCACTGCAACTGGCCGCCGCAGATGTTTTTATCTATGGGTATGATACAACACAACAATTGATAATAATTATCATTTAGATCTATTCTCTCTCCATCACCTTATGGAGAGTGTTGCCATGCAACCCGCGCTGACCACGGCCATTCCGGCCCGTAAATTCAAACTGACCTTGCTTGGCCCCGCCTTTATCGCCGCCATCGGCTATATAGACCCGGGCAACTTCGCCACCAATATCCAGGCTGGCTCCACCTTCGGCTATCAACTGCTGTGGGTGGTGGTATGGGCCAATCTGATGGCCATGCTGGTGCAGACCCTCTCGGCCAAGCTCGGCATAGTCACCGGCAAGAACCTGGCGGAGCACATCCGCGACCGGCTGCCCAAACCGGCGGTCTGGGCCTACTGGGTACAGGCGGAGATCATCGCCATGGCCACGGATCTCGCCGAGTTCATCGGTGCGGCCGTGGGCTTCAAGCTGCTGCTCGGCATCACTCTGCTGGAGGGTGCCGGCATCACGGCCGTGGTCACCTGGGGCATTCTGATGCTGCAATCCCGCGGTCAGAAGCCGCTGGAGTTCGTGGTTGGCGGCCTGTTGCTGTTCGTGGCAGCGGCCTATATCGTCGAGCTGGTGCTCTCCCGCCCTCATCTGCCGAGCCTGCTGGAAGGCGCCCTCTTCCCCGGCCTACCCAACAGCGACGCCGTCTACCTGGCCGCTGGCGTGCTCGGTGCAACAGTCATGCCTCACGTCATCTACCTGCACTCTGCGCTGACCCAGCACACCCTGGATCAAGGCACAGTGCCCCAGCGACTGCACACCACCCGGGTGGACGTCGCCATTGCCATGACCATAGCCGGCTTCGTCAACCTGGCCATGATGGCCGTGGCGGCCGCCGCCTTCCACGGCGCTCACCAGCCAGTGGCCGAACTCGAAACCGCCTACCAGACGCTCACTCCCTTGCTCGGGCAGGCCGCCGCCACCCTGTTCGGTCTGTCACTGGTGGCCTCCGGCATCTCCTCCACCGTGGTGGGTACGCTCGCCGGTCAAGTGGTGATGCAAGGCTTCGTGCGCTTCGCCATACCGCTCTGGCTGCGCCGCGCCATCACCATGGCCCCCGCCTTTGTGGTGATCGCCATGGGGCTCAACACCACCGAAATATTGGTGCTGAGCCAGGTGGTGCTGAGCTTCGGCATCGCGCTCGCGCTCATTCCACTGCTGATCCTGACCGGCGATCGGGCGCTGATGGGAGAGTATCGCAACCATCCGGTGACTCAGGCAGTCGGCCGCCTCATCGTCGCACTGGTGATCGGGCTCAACGCCTACCTGCTGGTCGCCATGATCTAGCGCTCACAACCCGCTATTGAGGCCGGCTTATTAACCCAGGTTAATGAGCCGGTCTGCACTTTGGCGTATGCTGCGGCTCTCTCTTCCTCTTCGATTCGCAGGAGCCATCCATGGAACACACTCGAGCCAGTTTCGTACTGGGCCACCATCATGAACAGGCCAGCGTGGTCTTCTGCCAGAGCGGCGACACCAGCCTGCTGGTGACCGACCTCACCCCTTTCCATCCCCAGAGCCACCTCTGGCCCGATCAGCCAGGCGATGTGGGCACGGTTTGCTGGGATGGCGGCAACGCCAGCGTGGGCCCCTGCCGCATGGGGGCCATCAGCCCCGAAGGAGCACTGTTCGTGGACACCGATATTCCGGTCAAGCGTGGCGCCGAAGGCTGGGCCTTCGTGGTGGTACATCCCCTGGCAGGCCAGCACTCTCTGGCGGTGGGCTCCAGGGTTGAACTGAAGGTAGATGCCGCTGCCCGCGATGCCCTGAGCCTGGGCCACAGCGGCTGCCATCTGGCGGCGCTGGCCCTCAATCGGGTGCTGGTTCCCTACTGGCGCAAAGAGGTGAGCGAGCGCGACTCGCTGGATCAGCCCGACTTTGACCGCCTCGCCATCCAGAGCTCACGGGTCGAGCCCATGGGCTCCCAAGAGCAGTACCGCATCGGCAAGAGCCTGCGCAAGAAGGGAGTCAACAGCGAGGCGCTGCTGGCGGAGCTGGCGCAGATAGAAGAGAGGATCAACCAGCAGCTGGCCGACTGGCTGGCAGCCGGTGGCGAGATCCGCCGCAGCCGGACCGGCGAGGCCATCATAGATTCGCGCTACTGGCACTGCATGCTGGCAGGAGCGGAGGTCACCATCCCCTGCGGCGGCACCCACGTCAGCAACCTGGCAGAACTGGACCAGGTTCGGGTGCAACTGGCCCCCTGCGAGGAAGGCTTCACCCTGGTCACCCAGGTCACTCCTTAAGTCAAACGTCAGGCCGGACGTGTCCCGGCCTGACGTCGTCACCAATCAGCCGAGGCGGATCAGCAGGATACCGCAGAGGATCACCAGCGCGGCCCACAGCCGCACCCGCCCCAACGGCTCCCCCAGCCAGCACCAGGAGAGCAGCACAGCAAACAGCACGCTGCTCTCGCGCAGCGCCGCCACCAGCCCGATGGGCGCCTGGGTCATGGCCCAGATGACGATGCCGTAGGCAAGCAGTGACAGGGCGCCGCCGAGCGCACCGGTTCGCCATGCCGCGAGATCGTGCGCGTGCCAGGCGGTGCGACTCTGCCAGCGCATCAGCAACGGCATCATCAAGGCCGTCAGGGCAAACAACCAGAGGGTGTAGCGCACAGGCGCCCCGGCCGAACGGGCGCCAGCGCCATCGGATAGGGTATAGGCGGCGGTGAACAGCGCCGTGATCAGCACGGCACGCAGGGCTGCAGGCACCAGCCTGATGCCGCCACGCCAGGCCATCAGCAACACCCCGCTGACCAGCACCACAGCCCCCACTACCGCCACTCCACCTGGCACCTCCCCCAGTAGTAGCACCCCGAGCAAGAGGGTCACCAGGGGGGCACTGCCACGGGCCAGCGGATAGATCTGGCCGAACTCCCCCAACCGATAGGCCCGACCGAGAAACAGGCAATAACCGCAATGTAGCAGGATGGATAGCGCCAGCCAGGGATATTCGGCAGGCACAGGCAGTCCCACCAGCGGCAAGAAGGGGGCGGCAAACAGCCCGGAGCAGAGGGAGACCAGCAATACGCTGACGCGCCCCTCGGCTTGGCGCTTGGCCAGCGCATTCCAGAGGGCGTGCAACAGCGCGGCCAGCAGGATGGCCGCAAAGAGGGTGGGTGTCACGACGGGTTCCTGTCACTAAGAGCGGGACAGACTACCCTACTTTCGGTGCAACAACCGAGATCGGCTTCATAAGATGCCCATATGACAAACCGGCCAACAGCCGGTTTGTCATATGGAGGAGAGCAGAGTGACCTAGCTCAGGCGACGCTGCCAATGGATGGCCAGCAGGATAAAGCCCATCCCGACCCAGAGGTTCCAGACCGGGATCTCGCCAAACAGCCAGATCCCCAGCAACACCACGAACATCAGGCCTGAATATTCGGTTGCCGCAATACGGTTGGCCTCCACCTGCCGATAGGCGTAGATGCAGCTGGCATGGTAGAGCAGTTGCATCACCGCGCTGCCACCGATCAGCGCCAGCAGACGCCAGTCCACCGGCTGCCATTGATTCACCGCCAACCCCGCCGTCAACGGCAACGCCAGCAGGTTGGCCCAGAACAGGGTTGCCACCACAGAGATACCCGCTGGCAACTTGCGGCCGGTCACGTTGAACAGCGCCAGGGTGAAGGCGGTCACCAAGGCACCCAGTCCCGCCAGATGAAAATCCCCCGGCTTGAGCACGAACACGACCCCGAGCAGGCCCATGCCCCCCAACAGCCAGACCCGGGAGTGGATCTTCTCCTTGAGCAACCAGGCCGCCAGCGGCAGGGTCAGCAGCGGAGAGACATAGAAGATGGCGTTGGCCGTGGCCAGCGGCAGCTGGGTCAGGGCCAGCATCATGCCTCCCCCGCCGAGCAGACAGAGGTGACCGCGCAGCAGGTGCCATTTCCAGGCACCCAGTCCCCAAGCCGCTCTCGGCACCCGCAGCATGAAGGGCAGCAGCACCAGCAGGGTCAGCAGCTGGCGCAGGACCATGTATTGGAAGGGGCTGAAACCGGGGCCGATCAGCTTGACCAGCACATCGGAGAAGGCCTGGGCCAGATTGCCCAGCACCAGAGTGATGATGGCGACGGTTTGCAGGTCCAGAGCGAACCGCTTGCGCAACAGCTCCATCAGCGACAGCCACTCGTGTGGCGAACGCAGATAAAATGGCTCAACGGCTCAATCGCTGAATCTTGTTCAGTATTAATGGGGTAAAAAACCATTTTTAAACATATCCATCAACAGTTGCCGATTAATCATTCAGAGGGTACCCAGTAATATGGCGGCGAGCACCCGTTTTCTTTACTACCTCAAGACATAATAATTTCATTGTTATGCCTAAAAGATATTAAAAGGAGGTCATACCGATGTGGGGAATGTCATCTTCCAGATAGGGCTCGCCCACGGCGGTGAAGCCATGACGACCATAGAAACCCTGCAGGTGCGCCTGAGCGCCCAGATAGATGCTGATCCCGGGCCACAGCAGTTCGCATTCTTGCAGCGCCTGTTGCATCAGCTGGTGACCCAGACCGTCGCCTCTGGCCTCGGGCGCCGTCACCACCCGGCCGATCACCACCTGATGCGACTTGGCCACGCCGGGCGCCATCAGTCTGGCGTAGGCCACCAGCACGCCATTCTGCCAGCCGAGCAGGTGCTGCACATCGGGACGCTTGTCGACCCCGTCCATATCGAGGAAGACACAAGTCTGCTCCACCACGAAGACGCGGGATCTCAGGGTGAGCAGTTCATACAGTTCGTTGACGTCGAGTTGTTCAAAAGACTTGAGGGACCAGTTCATGGAAGTTCCTTGCTCATGATGAGAAGGGCAGCATAGCCAGCCGCGCAGGCGCAGGCATTAACTTTTGTTAAGATCCTTCAACCGTTTGCGAATACGGCTCAGACTGATGGGGGTGATGCCCAGATAAGCGGCGATCTGGTGATCCGGCACCCTGGCGTCCAGCTCGGGAAAGCGTTGCAGAAAGTGCTGATAACGGGCCTGAGGGCTCTCGGTCAGCAAGAGCAACTCCTTCTCTTCTTTGATCCGCAACTGCACCGCCAGCAGGTGGTGATACCAGGCGGGCCAGCAAGAGAGCTGACGCAAGTCGCCAAGGTTGAAGAGTTGCAAACGGCAGGGCTCCAGCGCCTCCACGCTGTAGCGGGCAGGTTCACCACTGAGCAGATGGTGGAAATCGATAAACTCGTCCCCCTCCCAGTAGAACTCCTTGATGTACTCACGGCCATCCGCCAGCACCACCTTGGCCCGCAGCAGCCCCTGCTCAACCCTGACCAGCAGGTCGGGCCTGTCGCCCGCATGCCAGAGACAAGTGCGGGGGGTTAATGTCAGCGGACGGGCAAAAGAGAGGAGGCGCGCGGCCTCCTGCTCATTCATGACCCGATCCCGGCTAAACGGGGGTCTGTCCATCCCGTTCGCCTCAGGCGCGACGCTGACGCACGGCTTCAAACAGGCAGACGCCCGTTGCCACCGACACGTTGAGGCTGGAGACGGCCCCGGCCATCGGGATGCTCACCAGCTCGTCGCAATGCTCGCGGGTCAAACGGCGCATCCCCTTGCCTTCGGCACCCATAACAAGTGCCATGGGGCCGGTCAGTTTGGCCTGATAGAGATCGTGATCCGCCTCGCCAGCAGTACCAACCAGCCAGATGCCGCGCTCCTGCAATTCACGCAGGGTGCGAGCCAGGTTGGTGACCTGGATGAGCGGCACCACTTCGGCGGCGCCACAGGCGACCTTGCGCACCACTGAGGTCAGGCCGCTGGCCTTGTCCCGCGGCACTATCACCGCATGGACCCCGGCCGCATCGGCGCTGCGCAGGCAGGCACCGAGGTTGTGCGGGTCAGTCACCCCGTCCAGCACCAACAGGAAGGGCTGGCTCTGTTGTGCAGCCAGCTCGTCCAGCAGGCTGGCCAGATCGTGCTCGGCCAGCTTGGGCGCTTCGATCACCTTGGCCATGATGCCCTGGTGATTGTTGCCTTCCGCTTTGTCATCAAGGGTCTTGCGGTTCACGCTCTGCACCTTGAGGCCGAGGGACTCCAGCTCGGCCAGCAGGGGTTGCAGCCGGTCGTCATCCCGCCCCTTGAGGGCCCACACTTCGATGAAACGCTCCGGGGTGCGCTCCAGCAGCGCGGATACAGCGTGAATGCCGTAGATCAGTTCAGTACTCATGTTCAAAATCCGTGGTGTCGGGTCGCATGAATGCGCCCCGAAGAAAAATGGCCGTACCGGCAGCCTGACCCCCATGATGCTGGCGTCGTCACCGGTCGCTAAATGATGACGCATCATACCAGAGAGACCGGCATCTAGGGAGGAGGAAGCTGCTCGGCCAAGCGCCTGCCGCTATATCGAGCTCTTCAGTGGCTCGTGGCGACAAGCCAATCATGGCCTGTTAGCCGCTGCGCGGTGCGCAAAACGGTGGGTGTCCCAATTTCATCCCAATTTCAGTTTGTGGGTGTCCCAATTTCAGTTTCCCAATTTCAGTTCATTGAAGATCAGCCCTTGCGTTGTTGATGTTCGACTTCAACACAGCTCAGAACGATTAATTTATTGATCTTGCTCAGGAAACCATCATCGCCCGCTTCCCTCTCCTGCATCGCTCGCTAACATAGCCGTTTGGCAACAGCCTCGTCGGAGTCACCCATGGGTCAGGCCAACGAAACCGCGCAGGTAAAAAGCAGCAGGCTGGAGGCTGAAATTCAGGGGCGGTAGCCTTGCCTGATGGAATGGATAAGCGAGTGGCGTGATCACTGAACATGGTGACGGCCTTATATTTATTTCTGAGCTGTTCACGCAGGCGTGATGAGGCGACGCTTTCCAAGACTGATCTGCGAACTGTTTTTTTATACAGTGCTGATAGTGGCGCAAAAAGAGGAAGTCAAGCGAATACGCTCGGCACGAGAAGCAAGCTGGTAATATTATGATTTAATGATAATTTTCACTTGGCGGCGATAAAGATGTTACGGAGTTATATGGAGTGCTCTGCTAACGGATTAGTACCGCCTTCCATCTAATCACTGTTAGGTTTTCTGGAGATGGGCAATTGAGCAGAGAAATATACGATTTGGAAAGACGTTGTGTTGATAGGCACAATGATTTAGCTGGTCATATTAATAGAATGAGTCAGCAGCAAGCTCGTATGATGACAAATGAAAATATTGCGGCAACAAAAGAAGTAGTTGCCCACGTATACGGAAAAGCTAACTCTTATAGCAATGTAATTATTGCGGCTGGTTACGTGGGTTTCTTTACTTTATGGTCAAGTCTAAAAAGTGATTTACCTCAATGGGCAATGTTAAGCTCCGGCGCACTTATATTGATATCACTGATGACATTTATAGGTTTTGAACTATATAAAATGATCAGTGTTTCAGTGCAAATGCACAGAGTCTCAAAACGGCTTCAAAAACCCGATATGTCGACTCTAAATGAAATTCAGCGTATTGAGCAAAAAAGCGCACTGATTAGCGCTCGGGTCTGGTTTTTTACAGTTATCCCAACAGTTTTGTCGGGATTTGGAGCGGGTCTTATATTGTTATATTGCTTTCTAATTGACTTTATAGCACCATATTTACAACAAACCTAACAAACTGTTTAAGAGTGATTCGCAACGCGTGGCATTTTTACTATGCGTTGCGTTTAGTGTTTAAGGTGGTATGCGCTAGCCTCGGTATTGCGTTGCTCACACCTTAACAGGGCGTTAGGCTCCAATATAGGTATCGAGAAATAATACATGTACAAAATGATTGATGGTTCTGATGATGAGCTTTTTGGTCAAATGACTATAGATTGCCCAAGTAAGGATCGCTTAAATCAGATTTTTATGCGTCAGAATATTTATGGAAAAAGGTTAGATTTAGTCCACAAAGTATGTGGAAAACATATGAATGAAGTCCATCATCAAAATGAATTGCTGAATAGACATCGTCTTTCTCCTGCTGGTTGGACATTAGAGTATCGCCCTATGAGTCAAGATAACTTCTATGCTCACGCGAGTAAAATTGATCATGGTGAAAATAATCATGAGATCAGCTTTAGTTTGGGTATTCCGGCAATTCTACTTTCAATTGCAATAGAGCTGAGTTCTGAAGTTCACATTCAAGAATATAAAAACAACAATCGTAACTCAATCGACGATTGGTTCCCACATGTCGACGACCAAACCGATATTTCTGAAGAAACCATAAATTGGGTTCTAGATGCTTGCCTTTTACTTTACTTCCACGAAGTGTGTCACGTTATTTTTGGTCACTGCAAATATCAAGAAAATAGTAACGATGAGACCAGAGCGCTGGAAATGGATGCTGATTTTAATGCTGGTTCTATGTTTGGGTTATGTTTGAAAGGATTCTCAGAGCCAGGGAGGAGGTTTGTTTCTAGTGTTGATACTTTGACAAGGGTTATTAAAGCAGGATTTTTGGCAGGTATTGCACTTAAAGCTCTGTCAGGGAAAAGCGAAAAGTATCATTATCCTACAACTAGAATAATGAGCTTTTATGGGGGATGTATATTTCCCCTTACAAGGCTCGGCGATCTGAAAGACTTTAAAAACATAAGTGAAGGCGATGACTGCTATGGCCAGTTCGTTACAAGCGTTAGAGAGCCTTTACTAGAATCATTGAGAAACTCATCGCTTAAATATTATGCCGGCACAGAGCAGGAAATAGAGAGTGACTATCAAGAATTAATTAATTTAACCTCACCTCTAAGACACGAACTTAAAGATGGTCCTTTGAAAGATTTGGCTGTTCCAGTAATAAGAGCCTAACAAGTTGCTGCACGCGGATAAATTACTCGCTTCGCTCCCAATTTTCCGGTGAGCAAAGCGTTATGTGTAAAAGTATGCAGATTACGATTATCCATCTTGAAGACGGTATGCTCATATCGAAAGATAAATACGAGTCTTGGCGACAAATTCAAGATGAATATGAGACCTATAAAGCTTCCTTAGGACCTTGGGAGGTTGAGGAAACTATTGAATACCTAAGTGATGAGTACGCCAACATGTCTCCAAGTGCTAGCGTTCAAGTAGGGGCTTTATTACAAGGTAATCATACAGCCATGAAGCTTACATTTAATGAATAATTATCAACACATAACAAACAAAGGCAGCCTCGCCCTGCGGGCTGGACGCGCTAACGCGCGCCGCTGCTTTGGGCATTAGCTGTCACAAGTTAAAGTAAAATACAGATACAAAAAATAATTGATTCAACAGTATCTGAGTTGATAAAAATCATCGACTCAAAACAAGATAGTAAAAAAGTAGCATGGCAGTTTGTGTTGGAAGAACTGGATGCAGCAAGACATGGTTCAGACTTTGTGCAAGACCGAGTGAAACGTTTTTACATAAACGAATCTGAATATATCGGTGCTATGTTAAGAAGTTGGGATGATGTTGATGGTCCTGATGGTCCGCAACAATTTTTAATTTCACTAAGCATGATGCTTTCCGAGCGGGTTGGTATTGAGACTGCAGCTGCAGTACGGATATCGATAGTTGAGTACATTTTACATCACTATAAACTTGGATGCTTTTTTATAAATGATTGGTCGCAAGCTGCAAGAAAACCATTGAATTTATTTGAAATAATCGCAGATGAGAAAAAACTTAACCCTAATTTATCCGTGTTATTATCTGAAGAATATAAGCCAGTTCGAGAGGTGATTAATAGATGGGCTAGTGGCTTTGAAGATAGAGATAATAAGTTCAATTATGAGTTTCAGACGACTTTTAATTCCTCGTTTTGGGAAGTGTATCTATATCAATGTTTCAAATATCTAAATCTTACAGTAGATTTTTCAAAAGCAAGTCCTGATTTTACTCTTGTTTCAAAGAATTCTGATGGTTTAAAAAGTATTGTAAATGTTGAGGCTGTAACCGCTAACCATGCTTACGACTCTGAACCTGAATGGTCGCAGAACAATACCAAAATAGAGCATGATAAGTTTCTAGGTTTTGCCTGTGTGAGAGTTCTAAATGCAATAAAGAGTAAGCACGAAAAATTCTTTAAAACATATGCTAAATTTGAGCATGTAAAGAATGCTCCTTATGTGATAGCAATAGCCCCCTTTGAGCAAAAGCACTCTTGGATGCAAAACAATGAAGCTATTATTCGTGTGCTATACGGGCAAGGTGTAGTAAAAACTAGTAATGGTTTTGAAGAGGTGAAAGTTCCATACGTCATGAAGAATGATACCGTATCGCTTGATACTTGGATTATTTACAAATGATAAATTCAAGGAAGTTAGCGCGGTTATATTTTCTACAACAACAATGATTGGAAAAGCAATCACGCAAAGTGAATTGAGCCGAGATATAAGGGTAAGTAGATTTCATGAGGTAAATGGTTTACTGGTAGATATAAAGCCGAACATTAAACATTTTGAAACACACCTCGACGGTCTACAAATACACCACAATCCATATGCAGTAACTAAGTTAGATCCTGAATTGTTTAAAAACTATGAAATCACACATTACTACTATGATATTGAAAATGAAAAAATAGATAACCAGTAAAAAAGTTACACTATTATATCAAGAAATATCCTTCCTCCCTCGGATAATGACAGCTAACAAACAGTTTAAGAGGGATTCGCAACGCGTGGCATTTTCACTATGCGTTGATTTTAGTGTTTAAGGTGGTATGCGGCAGCATCGGTATTGCGTTGCTCACCCCTTAACAGGGAGTTATATCGTTCTACAGTCCGATGGCTGTATTAAAATAGCTGAATTCGCTAAATAGCTTATAGGGAACAAAATGATAGATTGGCTCAATGAGAATGTCGGAGCAGATGCGGCAACATATTTGGGAACCTTTGTTGGTATTATCGGGCTCTTTTGGGGTGGGTCGAAAGTTTTTAACTTTAAGTTTAATAATCAAGTTAATGAAATTGATAACAGTAAGAATCATAACCAGACTTTAACTGTTGGCTCAGGGAATGGGTTTCAATCTGGTGGGGATATGAATGTAACGATTGGCCGTATTAACTCATCTGAGCATGAGGAAGAACAAGCAAAAAAGTCACATGATCTTCGTATTATAGAAAAATTGTTGAGCTACTGCCTTACGAAAATACGTTACACCTTGTAGATCTTTCATACATCTCTGGTATGCCATATGAATTTGCTAGATCTCTTGATAGGGCAGAATACTTAAATGGACCAAAATACAAGATTTACAATCCAAAAGTGGAAGCGGCAAAGGAAGAATTCCTAAATGCAGTGTATAGCTTTAACGAAATCTGTATTTCTTTTTTGTCAGTCGACCATCCGCAACGTAAGCCTTTGATGGTTGTCCCTCCATTTGACTGGAGAAATGGACCCTCAGAAGCACGTTACAGAGAATTGCTATCAAACCTAAGTGATCATGCGGCGATGCTAATCAACAAATACAAATTATTTGTGGAAGTGTATAAGTCAGAAGGGTTCATTAGCGACAAGATATAACAAACAATTTAAGAGAACCGAAAAGAGACTCCCACCATTCTGAGCGCCGCGTAGCAGCCAACAGCCCAACAGCCTGCCAACCCAGTCACAGGCGGGCACGGTATTGGTTCCCCCTCTGATTCGCCGAGACGAAGGCACGCTACCAGGCCGCGAGACAGGGATGTCGAGCGAGCGGCGGCGGGCCAGGGAAGGCCCGTCGGCGCGTGCCGTCAGCATCATGGCGGAGGCGAGGGGACTCGACGCAGGAGAGCGAATCAGCGGGGTTGGCCTTTCTTTTGGTGACTTTTCTTTGGCCACGCAAAGAAAAGTCACTCGCCATAGGCACGGAGCTTGACTGAGCTCCGCCGAGTGGGCGGGCGAAATGCCCTCGCATCCCATGCGGCGCAGCCGCATCAAGATGCTCGCCATAGGCGCGGAGCTTAGCCGAACTCCGCCGAAGGGCTGAGCCCCTCCCCTTTTCGCTGACCATAAAAAATCCGAACCCCGGTAACAGGGTTCGGATTTTTTTCGTCTCCGGGACTATCGGGCTCTGGAGGAGATCACCCGGGGCCATCAGCTCCTTACGGCCTCAGCCCAGGTCGCCGGACCCAAGACATGAGCCGAGGGCTTACCCCTTGGCCTTCACCTTGTCGCGAGCGTTTTTGCTCGGTCGTCTGTTGCTGGGCTTGGCGCGGCCACCCTTGTCGGATTTGCCGGTCTCCTTTCCCTCTTTGCGTTTTTCGTGACGCTGGCCCCCCTTGGCAGGCTTGCGCACCACCTCTTTGCCATCCTTGCCGGTGAGTGGCGCTTCCACCATCACGAAGTCGATCTTGCGATCGTCCAGATTCACGCCCATCACCTTGACCCGCACCTTGTCGCCCAGACGGTAGCGACGGCGGAAGTTCTCGCCGATCAGCTGCATGTGCAGGGGATCAAACTGGTAGTAGTCGTTGGTGAGGGTGCTGACGTGCACCAGACCATCGATGTGGATCTCCGCCAGACGGACGAAGAAACCAAAGCCGGTGACGCTGGCGATGACGCCGTCAAACTCGTCACCCACGTGATCCAGCATGTACTCGCACTTGAGCCAGTCGGCCACGTCGCGGGTCGCATCGTCGGCACGGCGCTCTGTCATGGAGCAGTGCTCGCCCATCGGATCCACTTCTTCCAGCTGGTAGTGATAACCACCGCTCGGGGTCCACTTGTGGCGCAGATTGCCCTGCTGCTCCTTGGCCGTCTGGTACTTGATGGCGCGGTGCAGGATAAGGTCGGGGTAACGACGGATCGGCGAGGTGAAGTGGGCGTAGGACTTCAATGCCAGACCGAAGTGGCCGATATTGTCGGCCTGATAAACCGCCTGACGCATGGAACGCAGCAGCATGGTGGAGAGCAGCTCCGCATCGGGGCGCCCTTCAAACTTGGCAGCCAGCTCGGCAAAGTCTTTCGGCTCGGGTTCAAGGCCACCCTTGAGCTCCAGACCCAGCTCGGCCAGGAAATCGCGGAAACCAGTCAGACGCTCTTCGCCCGGACGATCGTGAACCCGGAACAGGGCAAAGGCTTCGTTCTTCTCGATGTAACGGGCTGCGGCCACGTTGGCCTGGATCATGCACTCTTCAATGATCTTGTGGGCGTCGTTGCGCACCAGCGGCACTATCTGGTCAATCTTGCGCTGGGCGTTGAAGATGAAACGGGTCTCTTCGCTCTCGAACTCCACGGCGCCACGCTGGTGACGGGCGTGCTTGAGCGCCTTGTAGAGGTTGTTGAGCTCCTCGATATGGCCCACCAGCGGCTCGTACTGCTGACGCAGCTTGGGCTCGCCACCCAGGATCGCCGCCACCTTGCTGTAGGTCATGCGCGCGTGGGAGTTCATCACGGCTTCGTAGAACTTGTAACCGGACATGCGGCCGGCGGCTGAGATGGTCATCTCGCACACCATGCACAGGCGGTCGACCTGCGGGTTCAGGGAGCAGAGACCGTTGGAGAGCACCTCCGGCAGCATGGGCACCACGAACTCGGGGAAGTAGACAGAGTTACCGCGCTGATACGCTTCGGCATCCAGCGCTGTGCCGGGCTTCACATAGGAGGAGACATCCGCGATGGCCACCCACAAGCGCCAGCCGCCACCGCGCTTGGCTTCACAGAAGACAGCGTCATCGAAGTCGCGGGCATCTTCCCCGTCTATGGTGACCAACGGCAGGGCACGCAGGTCGATACGACCCTCTTTGGCCTTCTCTGGTACCTGTTCGCCCAGACCGGCAACCTCCTTGGTCACCTCTTCCGGCCAGGTATGTGGAATACCGTGGGTACGCAGGGCGATCTCAATCTCCATGCCTGGCGCCATGTTCTCGCCCAGCACGTCCAGCACGGTACCGACCGCGTTGATGCGGGAGGTGGCGCGCTGATTGATGCGCACAACCACCACCTGGCTCTGGCGGGCACCCTTGTTTTCCCCTTCGGGGATGATGATGTCCTGGCCGATACGGCTGTCATCCGGCACCACGAAACCGACGCCATTCTCGACGAAGTAACGGCCGACGATATCCGCCTCGCGGGACTTGAGCAGACGTACCAGACGCGCTTCCTGACGACCCTTGCGGTCAATCTCGGTCGGCTGCACCAGCACGTAGTCGCCATGCATCAGGCGCTGCATCTCGCGGTTGTTCAAATAGAGATCCGGTCCACCACCTTCCGGGCGCAGAAAACCGAAACCATCTTTGTGGCCGAGTACATACCCCTTCACCAGATTCAGACGATCCGGCAGGGCATAACATTGGTTGCGAGTGAATACCAGTTGCCCATCACGCTCCATGGCGCGCAGACGACGGCGCAATGCTTCCAACGGCTCTTCGTCGGTCAGCTTGAGTGCCTTGGCCAGCTCTTCCCGGGACATGGGTTTTTCATGGCCCTTGATGAGCTCCAGCAGCATCTCGCGACTGGCGATGGGGTTTTCGTATTTTTCGGCCTCGCGTTGGAGGAAAGGATCTTTTTGAGACATAAGCAGGCCTTAGGGTAGGTAATAACGCAGACATTATATCGAAGGGGGGAGCTAATGGCATCCATCGGCTGCCTTTTGGCCAATCTCTCTGTCATACTATGCAAAGTTTGCAGTCATGATGAGACACGGAACTCATGAGCAAGGACTCGTTTGCCCAATCTGCCGCCTATCTGAAGCAGGCGGTTCCCCTGATGATCAAGTATCAAATTCCCACGACACCTGATAATTACACCCTTTGGTATAACTATGTGGCCGCCAGCATGCCCGAGCTCAATCAGGCTATCGAACAGGCCATCAAGCTACAGGGCACCTGCTCTCTCATCACCTGTGAACGGCTCTATCACCAGCATCTCGCCGCCCAGGACGAGCAGCAGATGGAAGCGATGAAACTCAGTCTGGCCGCCATGGCCAACGAGCTCGGCCATACCATGCAGGACGCCATCTCCGACACCGGCATGTTCCAGGAGATACTCGACAAGAGCTTCGATCGACTAAGCCTCATCGACGATGAGGGGCTTAGCCTGGAGGATACCATGGGTATCTTGCGGGATCTGGTACGGGAGTCGCGAGATATTCGCATGTCGACCATGCATTTTCGCAATCAGCTCAGTAACGCCGAGAAGGAGATCAAGGAGCTGCGTGAGACACTGAATGAGACTCGCAAGCTGGCCAACGAGGATGCCCTCACCTCACTGCTCAATCGGCGCGCCTTCGATCTGGAGATAGACGGCCTGATCCGCAGCAAGCGGCCCTTCTCGCTCATTTTGTCAGACATAGACCGCTTCAAGAACTTCAACGACGAATATGGCCACCTGCTGGGGGATCAGGTATTGCGCGCCTTCAGCAAGCGACTGCGGGAAACCTGCAAGGAGGGCGTCACCGCCTACCGGCTCGGTGGCGAGGAGTTTGCCCTGCTGGTACCCATGCGTAGCCTGGCCCTGAGCCGCCAAATGGCCGAGAGCCTGCGCCGGGCCATCGAGAAAATGTCCATTCTGGATCGCAAGTCCGGCCGCCGCATCGACCATATCACGGCATCGTTCGGGGTAGGCGAGTACAATGGCCAGGAGACGGGCAATGCCCTGGTCGAACGTACCGACAAGCTGCTCTACAAGGCCAAGGAGCTGGGCCGCAACCGCGTGATGCCACTGCCTTCCTAATCCTTCCTGGCAACAAAAAAGCCGGTCAATGACCAGCCTTTTTCATCGTTGCAACACCAACCTCAGAGGCTTTTCAACTTCTCTTCCGGCAGGGCCAACTCGTCGTTGTGGTTGACGCCAACGCCGCGCTCCAGCACATGGCGAGCAATGGCGTGGGCCTCTTCCAGTGAGTGCATGCTGTAGGTGCCGCACTGATACTCGTTCAGCTCGGGGATCTTGGCCTGATCCTGCACAGTCAGTACGTCGCTCATGGCGGCCTGCCAGGCTGCGCCGACACGAGCTTCGTCCGGTGCACCAATCAGACTCATGTAGAAGCCGGTACGGCAACCCATGGGGGAGATGTCGATGATCTCCACGCCGTTGCCGTTCAGGTGATCCCGCATAAAACCGGCGAACAGGTGCTCCAGCGTATGGATACCGCGCTCGGAGAGGATCTCCTGGTTCGGCACGCAGAAACGCAGATCGAACACGGTAATGGTGTCCTTGTTCGGGGTCTGCATGGTCTTGGCCACGCGTACCGCAGGGGCTTCCATGCGGGTGTGGTCAACGGTAAAACTGTCCAATAACGGCATTTCTGACTCCTGATTTGGTTACCAGAACCAGCCCCCGCTGGAGAGCTGATCCTTGCATTGTCGATACTGGGCGCCGTAGCGCTGGGCACGAGCCTCTACCTTGCGGGAGGTCTTCATCAACCACCCCTTGCTGCGGTAGCTGCCGCGCCGGTAGCCACCCCACCCTTCGTGATAGTTGAGGTACTGGCCATAGGCATCCCACTTGGAGGTGCCGTTCAGCCGCTGGGCCTTGTTAGTGTACCAGCCCATGAAATCGATGGCGTCAGCAAAGTCGTCGCGGCTGCTCCAGCGATTGCCGGTTTCCCGCTGGTAATCGTCCCATGTTTCATCTTTCACCTGGGCATAACCATACGCGGAACTGGCCCGCCCGGTCGGGATGAAGAGGAAATACCCCATCGGCGGCTGGGCGTCATGCACGAAGGAGGACTCCTGATACATAATGGCCATCACCACCGGGATCGGTGTGCCCCACGTCTCGTTCATCTTGAGCGCCGCCTTGTGCCACTCGGGTTTTTCCCGAAAGATCTGGCACAGGTTCTCTGGCTGGGCCGGCGGCCGGGTACTGCAGGCGGTCAGGCTAATCAACAGGCCAGCTGCCACGAAGAGGCGCATCCATGACATCTGAAGGCTTGTATCTTCGTTCTCTTGATCGTTACGAGGCACATGCATCACATCAAATCGCGTCTTCGTTCTCTTCGCCGGTACGAATACGAATGACCCGTTCAACCTCGCAGACGAAGATTTTGCCATCACCAATTTTGCCGGTGCGGGCTGTGTTCTGGATGGCTTCCAGACAGGCATCGAGATCCTCGTCCTGCACCACCAGCTCCACCTTCACTTTCGGCAGGAAGTCGACCATATATTCGGCGCCACGATAGAGTTCGGTGTGCCCCTTCTGGCGGCCGAAGCCTTTGACTTCGGATACTGTCATGCCGTTGATGCCGATCTCGGCCAGGGCCTCGCGCACATCGTCCAGCTTGAACGGTTTGATGATGGCTTCAATCTTCTTCATGGTGACTCCTTACCAGTTCTGTTTGCCAAACCCGGATGTGATGGGGTAACGGCGATCCTTACCAAAGTTGCGGGCCGTGATACGGGGCCCGACGGCGGCCTGACGGCGCTTGTATTCGTTGAGATCCACCAGCCGGATCACCTTGCGCACCACAGCCTCCTCGAAGCCTTCGGCCACCAGATCGGCGACCGACGCATCCTCTTCCACGTAACGCTTGAGGATGGCATCCAGGATGTCATAGGGGGGAAGGCTGTCTTGATCCACTTGGTCTGGCGCAAGTTCTGCCGAAGGGGGACGATCGATGACCCGCTGCGGGATCACATAATCGACCGAGTTGCGATATTCGCACAATTTGAAGACCAGCGTCTTGGGTACATCTTTCAGCACGTCGAAACCGCCCGCCATGTCACCGTACAGAGTGGCATAACCGACCGCCATTTCGCTCTTGTTGCCGGTAGTCAGCACGATACGACGACGCTTGTTGGAGAGCGCCATCAAGAGCACACCGCGGCAGCGCGCCTGCAGGTTCTCTTCGGTAGTATCGCGGGCAGTACCTTCAAACAGCGGCGCCAGCTGGGTCATAAAGCCTTCGAACATGGGCTCGATGGAGATGATGTTGAACTCCACCCCCATTCGCTCGGCCTGCTCTTTGGCATCTTCCACACTCATCTGGGCGGTGTAGCGAAACGGCATCATCACTGCCTGCACCTTGTCGGCCCCGATGGCGTCGGCCGCGATGGCCAGCGTCAAGGCGGAATCGATCCCGCCGGAGAGACCCAGCACTGCGCCCTGGAAGCCGTTCTTGGTGATGTAGTCACGCACCGCCAGCACCAGCGCCTGATAGGTCTCGGCCAAAGGATCGAGCGGGGCAGCCGGTTCACACTCTTTCACCGGTTCACCATTGGCAAAGCGCACCAGCGACAGCTCTTCGGCGAAGGGGGCCAACTTGTGGGTCAGCTCGCCCTGACCGTTGAACACCTTGGAGCAACCGTCGAAGATCAGCTCGTCCTGGCCACACACCTGATTGAGATACACCAGCGGCAAACCTGTCTGCTGACAGCGTGTCGTCATCAGCTCATGGCGGATCCAGGGTTTCTCCTGATCGTAGGGCGAGGCATTGATGGTGAGCAGCAGCTCGGCTCCCGCTGCCTTGGCGGCCAGCGCCGGGCCCGGTTGCCACAAGTCTTCACAGATGAGCAGCCCCAGCTTGTGACCACGGAACGGCACCACGCAGGTCTCAGTGGCAGCGGTGAAGTAGCGCTTCTCGTCAAACACACCGTAGTTGGGCAAGTCCTGCTTGAAGTAACGAGCAATCAGCTTGCCGTGCTCATAGAGGGAAGCTGCATTGTAAAGAGCCTCTCCTTCACGCCAGGGATGCCCCACCAAAATGGCGCAGTTTCCCTGCCATTCGGCAATACGAGCCAGTGCGGAATCGACCCGTATCATCAGATCGGCACGCAGCAGCAGATCTTCCGGTGGATAGCCGGTCAGGGCCAGCTCGGAGCAGACCAGCAGATCAGCGCCTTGCTGCTCGGCCTGAGCAGCCGCAGCGAGCACTTTGTCAGTGTTATCTTCGATGGCGCCTACCGTCAGATTCAACTGGGCAAGCATCAGAGAGAGGGCTTTTGCCATGGCAATGCATCTTAAAATCAAAAATGATGGGGAATGATAAAGAAAAGGGGGGCAATCTGCCAGTTCAAGTCAGGAGTTCTGTGTGACAGCAGGCCCCAGGGGGGATAAGCTGTAGAGATTCATGGAACGACATATTCAGGTTCATATGAAAAATAACGGATTTACCCTGTTAGAACTAATGATCACGATTTCATTACTGGTTATTCTTCTTGGGATAGGTATCCCCTCCCTCAAGAGCCTGCTCAGTGAGAATAGCCTGTCATTTCAATCACAAATGCTGTTAAAGCATATGAGATTTGCTCGCTCCCAAGCGATTGACAATCAGCAAACGGTAACCGCTTGTTTAGCCGATGCATCAAATAAATGTGTGCAAAATAATCCGGCCTACTATCTCGTCTTCATAGACAGTAATAATAACAATGAACTTAATTCAGGAGAAATATTACTATCAAGTAGCCAGCAGTTGGCTGACGGGATCACTGCGACAGCAAATAGAATTTCCACCACTTATAGTTTGGATGGCACGAGTATAGGCACTAATGCAACCCTTTCCTTATGTGAAACAGGACAATTCAAAATAAACCTTGTCACAGCCCAATCAGGTCGCAGCTCCAGCTCACCTCAAGCCACTGTATGCCCATGAACATCAACGAGGCTGAATTTTTTCTTGGTGTACAGCTGCATCCAAACTAAATGGACTACTTACAGCCACACATTCCAAGACCTCCTTCACCTTGCTTATCTTACCATTATATTCAAACCCTTTCTTTTTAAAATTCAGATAAATCTCGGATTGATTACTACCTTTCACTGGACTCTGCAACACCACCGTTTGCCCATTATCCAATTCTACATAACACTTTATATCTGCGGCCATGACAGAAAAGGATAAATGAAGTACGAACAATCCATATACAGCGTTCATTATTGTACTCCTTCATATATATATATTTTCTTGGGTGCCATGTCCATTTCAGCCTCATCAGCACCTTGAGAACATTCTCCCTCAGCAGTACAACGCTCAGGCTCACCGTTGCCTTCATCCTTCAGGATAACCTCTTCACCTGGAGCACCACCAATAATGCGAACTTTGGAATCATCACCAGCATGAACAACAAGGTCGTCTGCAACTTTATTGTTAACTTCTACATAACGGACTGGGGTTTCATTTCCATCTTGGTCAATAACGTACCTAAATGTAGTACCATAATGCATATCAATCATATATTGACGCATGGCCCCTATCGATTGGATTGTACACTCTTGAAATGACTGAACCTGAGGCAGGAATGAAGTAAAGTAAAGCTTTCCTTGCAATACAACTCCAGCACCCATCGATTTCTCCCCAGATTCATTTAACCAGTAAACCCATCCCTTTTTACTAGTTATTGCAGCTCTCATATTTAATATTTCTGAATCAGTGGCCTTCCCAACAAAAGGATCGTTGGTCACATCATAGAGATCAGAAACAACTAATGCAGTCGGGGTATTGGTTTTATAATTCTTGGCCACCACATTATAATCTCGCAGCATGAAGTAGGCATTCTGAACAGTAGACTCAGAGGATGGCCTGTTACGATCTCCACTACCAATCAGTACGGCATCAAATGGGCGTTCCTTATAAGTATATTGATCCTTCCCATTTACTATCGTTCGGGTCACTTCCTTGTTAAGGGTACGAACAATGACTGGTTGAGTAAAGAACCGGCGATCAGCCCCCTGCACAGAATCAGAGCCCAAGCTAGCAAACTTGAAAGCACTCCAGTCAGCCTTGTTGGCAGAAGGAAGATCTACCCGCCAGATATTACCACCAGTATCACCAGCATAAATTCTATCTGTTTTTCCATCACCATCACTATCCAACGTAGCAACAGTACCAGGCATGCTATCTGCCATCTCAGGCATGCTCAGATTAATTATGGAACCTGACGCAGGGGTTACACTGAAGATCAAAGCACCAGTATTGGCATTTACCATATAGATGCCTGCACCGGAGCCATCACTCACTCCCAAACCGATACTGCTTTTGTTAAGATCATAACCCCCAGCAAAGATCAGAACAGGATCAGTAATACCAGGAACAAAAGCGACTTCTGGTACCGACCAAGTCTGCCCTAACTGGCTAAAACCAGTCGTCTGACTATTGATACTCCACTTCAAAGCAGGCACATCTGGGTTTGATATATTAAATGCGTAGTAACTCTTCCCTCCCCCTCGCAACCCCATAAACAACCAAGCAAAGTCCCCCTCAGAAGACTTAATCACACCGTTATTATTTGCATCCTTAATTAATGCGACGGGTGAAGAATCAACTCCATAGATGTGGCTTGACGATTCCACATTTTTTCTAAGATCTTGCTGATTCCCCATGAATTCATATGGAATGATAGCCCAACTTTCATCAATACTAACTCCTGAATCTTTGAACATATGCAAGAAACCAGCATTGGTCCCCATAATAACCCTCAAGTCAGGGCTATCATTTAAATTACCAGAGGGTGGGCCATAGTTAATAACAAGTGGTCGGGAATGCAACGGATCCCCAAGAATAAAACGGCGAGTCGTAGTCGTTGTATCAAAATCCTCATCGTCAACATCAACCCCACGAGTCCAGTTAATCAAGGTATCTGCCTCCGTTGAGTCAGCCACTTTCAGATGAGTGTTCAATATAGAGGCACTACCTGCAATACTTTCCAGACTTGTTCGATTAAGAGTATCCAATCTTACTTGGGAACGATTGACAACATATAAATTTCTTGAGGGTTTATCTGCCAACATAGCTTGCGCCCCCCCTTTAACCACAACATTCCCATCACGTTCATTTGACCAATAGGTTTGCGCACTCTCAATTATTGAACCATCGGCTTTAATTGCGGGCAGATCATTGACGTCTACAACATATCCTTTATTTGAAAACATAAGCTTTTTGAGATTGCCTTTCCAACGCGGCCCTGAATCAGGCTCGAACATGGCATAGTAAATATTGTTCAGACTACGTGTGCGGTCAAAGTTATTGGTTGCAATAGCTGGAGAAACTAGCGATGTGTTAATCCGCAAAATCGCTAATAAAGATGACTTCAAAGCCTGAGTTAATGCAGTTGAATCTGTCGCTGGATAATAAGTTCCACCACCACGGCGGGCTGTCTCAGCCAACAGATTTCCAGCTCCGCTGACAGCATCATCACCAAATCCTACAGTAAAGGTAGTCACGGTTTGCACGCCTGGTGAACCACTATTAACATCCTTGTGTTTCATATACCCAGCAAGAGCAGCCAAATAGCTTTTACTCCCACTAGAACCATAACCAACTGTCGTACCATAAGCAGCTTTCTCGTCACTACTAAGAGTATTTATAAGACCTTGGACTAATGTATTTGCTGCTGTGTCTTGTGTAGGTTCACCATCAGTAATATAAATAACATATCCATTATTAGAGCACTTGTCATAAGGTGACTTATAGGTTCCTAGAGGATTTTCCGCTAACGTATCTCTTTCCGGTTTACGTGAACTATCATCGTCACCATAAAAAACGCTCTGACCACCAAATAAACGGTATGCTTCATATAATGTCTCACACAATGGGGTGTTTGTTTCAGCGCCAAGATTGTCTATTGTTGATAATAGGTTTTGCTCAGCTGTCACCCCTCCTCCCATATCTTCCTCATTACTCAGTATTCGTCTAACTACACGCCCACCGTTCTTGCCACCATTACTATCATTGAAGTTATATACAGCCAATCCAAAATCAACGCCTGGAGTTGATGAGATAATTCCCTTTACCGCATCCTTGGCAATTTTAAGGCGAGATTGAATACTATAACCTGTAGGGCCATAATACCAGCGAAGGTAGTTAGCAGAGTAAAGCGTCACACTAGTATTACTACCCGAAGCAGCATTGGCAACATTAGCTGTATAGTACCAAACACCTGAGTTATTAGCTGTTTTATTTATAGGGTAGCCTGTGGTAATACTGCCTACTGGTAAAGTTCCAGTAAATGGGTTTGCTGTATTTCTAACTGTAATATCCTGCTTGCAGTCAACCAAATAAATTTCATTTTCAACATAAGGGGAAACTGAAACCCAGGAGCCTTGCCGTGGCACCTTACTATTATTAAAACTTGAAAATAAATAACTCCAAACCTGAGATTGAAAATACCCTATATTGCTCAGTGGCGTTTTTGAAGAATCACAGGCATTTATTTTATCAGAGAATCGCTTTGTACTGGTAATAACGGGGACAGTACCATCAGTAGAGTAATATATGTATTTTTTAGTATTGGCGCTATCAGGGTCCAGGTTTAATGCAGCATAATTTGTCAGAGGATTATACTCTTCTTTCACTACCTCCATGGTTTGACTCATACTACCAGAATTATCAAAAATAATAAGTATCTTTGGCCTAAAATCACCCGCCTTTGAGAAGTCATAGATAAAAAGTTCAGTATCATCAGAGTAACTATTTGTTGCGATAGCCGGCATGACCGCTATCAGGCAAAAAAATAATGATGTACATATATATTTAAGCATATCCTATGCTCCTTATTCAGATTTGAGCAGTGGTTGCTCAACACCTGCAATCCAATTCAAAGGACGGGCATTTTTCCCATAATTAACCCCCGCCTGCATCTCTATATAACGACAGGAAGGGATAACATTCTGACTACTCGCATTAAATTTACGCTTGCATACTGTTTCTGCACGCCGCGTCATATTAACGGTTGTAGATATATTGTTGCCGTATACACTCAAGGCTGCACTGGCACCCATTGTGGAAATGCGAGTAGATAGACCATTCTGCTGCAAAGCATTCTCAATTATTCCTTCCACTTGATGCTCTGCTTGCTGAACGCTGGCAGAAGCCCCTGCCATTCTTAAATCAATACCACTAGATTGCATTACAACGACAGCAATCAGTGTTAATGGTACTAAAATAACCAGCGCTACAATCAATGCAATTCCATGGATTGCCTTCATTTTCCGCCTCCCGCGATCACCGCCGGATTACGGATAGCTACACTACTTTCCAAAAGTAATCGGCGAAAACCATCATTCCCCCCAGACACTGATACATTACCGACTTGATAAGTATTGTTATTCTTATATTTACTGGAAGCCTGTAGAGAACGAACCAAAATGGATACCCTGGCAGAAATAACACGCCCTTCATTCCATTCTTGTGCCGATACATTGGTAGTCCCAACATATTTATCAATCTGACCATCTTGTACAAGATCGGTGTCTACACCATACAAAACAACAATATATTCAATACCTTCTGCCATTGGACCTGTGATCAAAAAGGAACCGCCATTTGCAGTCAACATCCTCTTGCGTAGCTCTGGAATACCTGTTGTACCAAGTGCAAGGTAATAAATATAATGTTGATACTCCCATATTTGCCGAGTCGGCATCGCAACCTCCGTCGGAGCAACTTCATTTCCACGAAAGATATAGGCAGCTTGAGTCGTTGTGGCCATGTAAAATCGATTGGTATCAAAGCCACTCTCTAAGGGTGGGCCGATCAATCGTTTAATACTGATAACATCTGAGTTAGCGATCCGTGAGGCTGCGGTAATACATGAAAAGCCACTCATGTTTTTACTGGTATCAACCCGACCCACCCAAAGTGCACGAGTGACCGTCGCGGTAGAAGGAATACTTCCCTCCCCTCTCTCATCGATACAATCACTGGTAGTAGAAACAACGGCACCAGTGCTCAAACTGACACCGACATCTCTCTGCATCGGCATGCCAGTATAATCGCCCCAAAAACCAGCCCAACGCAGATCCTGAGTAATAAGACGCATCGCTAAACGACCATTTTCCTGTAGCTCACTCTGATCGAATACATCTTCTGTCGTTGCCCGAGAAACAACAAAAACACTTAAAACACCACCTAACAGAAAGATCCCAATAACCATGGCAATCAACCATTCAACGAGTGTAAATCCTCTGGCGTTCATAGTGTGGTCTCTAACATATAATAATGCCGAGACTGAATCATGGCATTACCAAAACCACACAAATTACGAATATTACTAGAGATGGCGGAAGTACCATCTGATAATGCCTCTCGACCGTTCCATGTTAATACAACTGTCATTGCGTTGTTATTACCACGAATAACACAACCCAAAGGGTCTTGAATTGAAGACGAGGATCCTGATACTCCAACACCCAATAATGACTGCTGCCAATTGAACATATCCAAGGTGAATAGGTCGCTTTGACTACAACTAGCCATGGTGCCATCCACATTGCCGCAATTGGGTTTATTAATGGCCGAGCCAGCACTTACCATCCAGGCCTGTGTACTCTGCAACTCCCAGACGGCACGATTGATCCTTGCTCGTTCGACGATATCAGTGGCTAGCCAACTGGCTATTGTTCTCTGTCGGGCCTCATAGCCAGAAAATTTCGAGGTCGTCTGCAAAGCGACCAAGCCCAGCAAGCCAAATGAGAGCACCACAGCCGCAATCATCACTTCCAGCAGGCTGAATCCGCTTCTGGGTGGGGCAGTATGTTGCATCATAAGCTAGTCCCAGCAATCACTGTTGGCACTGTTACTGATGTTCTGCGCACTTCGCGTACCATTTTGATCGATTGAAAACACCACGCAGTCACTATCAGCCTCTTGCGCACCGGATGCGGTTGCTGACAACCGGAAAGAGTTGCCAGCGGCAGACAGTTCCAGACGATAGTGGCCAGCATCCGAGCTTTCAGAAAGATTGAGGTCTGCAGCCGAGGAGGTGTATTGATTGAAATCCATAAAGTAGGTTTCCTGCCGGTTGGCAGCGTCCAGCAACATCTTTTTGGCATCAACACGGTGACTGGTCAGCAGGTACTGCTGATAAGAGGGGTAAGCGATGGTGCCAAGGATCGCAACTATGGCGACAACAATCATCAGCTCAATAAGAGAGAAGCCTCGAAAGAACCCAATCATATCCCATCCTTGGTGATTGACGGCTTTACAAGCTTAACGCCGAGCCTGTCACCACGACAAACTCGGCGTCAATATCATCATACTTTATTCTTAAGCCTTCCTGGCTGCACTCAAATAATTATAAGCTCGGGCGGCACGTCCAATACCACGCTCTCTTCACGACCCAGGAGCTAGACGACCACCTTGCCACCCAGCTCGCGCCGATGGGCAGTCACGTTTTGTACAAGCACCTCGGGTACAGATACACCAACAGTGATAGTACCGATCGCCTGCACACCTTCCAACCAGCCTCGATCATCGACGTATCGTCGATAAGACAGCCCGGCAGCAAGCCTGAAGCGGTGACGCGACAGAGCGCAATGAATGTAATGATAAGGAGAACGCTCTCCATGAAAAAATGCCAGCGCTAGGGCCGGCACTCTCTTCTAGAGGATCCGCAGCTCGGGCGGCACTTCAAACACCACATTCTCTTCACGACCCGGGTGCTCGACGACCATATTGCCACCCAGCTCGCGCAGGCGGGCGATGACGTGCTGCACCAGCACGTCCGGCGCCGAGGCGCCAGCCGTTACCCCGATACGCTCGACCCCCTCCAGCCAGCCGGTTTCGATCATGGAGGCATCGTCGATAAGATAGGCTTTGCTGCCTACCTTCTCGGCAAGCTCGCGCAACCGGTTAGAGTTGGAAGAGTTACGAGACCCCACCACCAGCATGGCATCCACCAGCCCCGCCATCTCCCGCACCGCATCCTGACGGTTCTGGGTGGCGTAGCAGATGTCGTCCTTGCGCGGCCCCTGGATCTTTGGGAACTGCTTGCGCAGCGCGTCGATCACATCCGAGGTCTCATCCACACTCAGGGTGGTCTGGGTGACAAAGCAGAGATCATCCGGATTCTTCACCTTGAGGCTGGCCACATCGTCAGGCGTTTCCACCAGATACATGCCACCTTCGCGGTTTTCGTACTGGCCCATGGTGCCGATCACCTCGGGGTGACCCGCGTGACCAATGAGTACGGCCTCGGAGCCCTTGCGGCTGGCACGATGGACTTCCATGTGTACCTTGGTCACCAGCGGACAGGTGGCATCGAACACCTTGAGGGCACGGGACTTGGCCATTTCGCGCACCGTCTTGGCCACGCCGTGGGCGGAGAAGATGACGATACTGTCGTCCGGCACCTCGTCCAGCTCCTCGACGAACACGGCCCCCGCCTCTTTCAGCTTGTTCACCACATAACGGTTGTGCACCACTTCATGGCGGACATAGATGGGAGCCCCGAACTTCTCAAGCGCGCTCTCGACAATGCTGATGGCGCGATCAACACCGGCACAAAAGCCACGAGGATTAGCCAGCAGTATATCCATCAGTACACCTCACTCATGCCTATGGCGCGATCGACATCAACACGACAGAAACCGCGAGGATTAGCGAGCAAAATATCCATCAGATCACCTTTTCCTCGTCATCAACGCCCAGGATCTCCACCTCGAAGGTGACGGTATGGCCGGCCAGGGGGTGGTTGAAATCGACCGTCACCGACATGCCTTCCACCGCCCGTATGATACCGGGCAGCTCGCTGCCATTGGGCTGGTCGAACAGAATGATGGTGCCGATCTTGGGCTCCACATCGGCGCCGAACTTGGCTCTGTCCAGATGGTAGATGTTGTCAGGATTGGAGAGACCAAACGCCTGCTCAGGGGTCAGCGTGAAGCTCTTGCTCTCCCCTGCGCACAGCCCCAGCAGACACTGCTCGAAGCTGGCTGTCAGGCTGCCATCGCCCATCCGCAGGCGTGCCGGTTTGCCTTGCAGCGCAGTGCTGTCAGCAACTGAACCATCTTCCAGCTTGATGGCAAAGTGAAACAGCACACTGCTGTCAGCGGCTATCTGCTGGCTCATGGCGCCTCCTTCTTCTTTTCGGAGCGGAAGCCTTCCAGCACTATCATGACTGCACCGATGAAGATGAAGCTGTCGGCCAGGTTGAACGCCGGCCAATGGGAACGCTGCCAGTAGAAATCGAGGAAATCGACCACATGGCCCAGTACCAGTCGATCAAACACGTTGCCGAGCGCCCCACCGATGATGAGCGAATAGGCGATACCGCTCCAGCGTTGGGTGACGGATTGCTTGCGCAACCAGTGGATCAGCAAACCACAGATGGCAAACGCCAGCACGGCGAAGAACCAACGCTGCCAGCCACCTTGATCGGCCAGGAAGCTGAATGCCGCCCCCTTGTTGTAAACGTGGACCAGATTGAAAAAGGGGGTGATCTCCACCCCCGGGTAGCCAAATGGCAGCATCTTGACCACGGCGAGCTTGCTCGCCTGGTCCAGTACGAATGCCAGCACCGCCAGCCACAGCCAACGCAGGCCTGTTTTATGTTGAGTCATGTTCATCAGGCAAATTGACGTGTTTCGCCGTCACCCTCAACGTTGGTGACGCAGCGGCCACAGATCTCTTCGTGACCGGCAATGGTGCCAACGTCTTCCACATGGTGCCAGCAGCGGTCGCACTTGGCGGCGGCGGACTGGGCCACGCTCAGCCAGAGGTCATCGCGCTCCGTCGTGACGGAACCTTCCGGCGCGCTGTCAGCAGTGACGACCTTGGCCTTGGAGGTGAGCAGCACGAAACGCAGCTCATCGGCCAGGGCATTCAGGCACTCGGCCAACTCCGGCTTGGCGAACAGGGTCAGTTCGGCCTGCAGGGAGCCGCCGATGCGCTTCTCGCCCCGGGCCGCTTCCAGCGCCTTGTTCACTTCCCCGCGCACTGTGAGGATCTCGGCCCAGAAGGCATCGTCCATCTGCTCGCCGGCATCCAGCCCGAACAGGCCGTCATACCACTCCTCGGTGAACACGAACTCGCTACGATCACCGGGCAGCAGGGCCCAGATTTCATCAGCGGTAAAGCTCATGATGGGCGCCATCCAGCGCACCATGGCCTGGGCGATATGATAGAGCGCAGTCTGGCAGGAACGACGAGCCAGGCTGTCTGCCTTGGCGGTGTACTGCCTGTCCTTGATGACGTCCAGATAGAATGAACCCATCTCGATGGAGCAGAACTGCATCAGCTTCTGGGTCACGCCGTGGAAGTTGTACTCTTCAAAGGCCGTCACTATCTCGGCTTGCGCTGCCTTGGCACGACCAACTGCCCAGCGATCTACCACCACCATGTCGGCGGCAGCCACCATGTCGGTTGCCGGATTGAAACCATTCAGGTTGGCCAGCAGGAAGCGGGCTGTGTTGCGAATGCGGCGATAAGCATCGGCAGAGCGCTTGAGGATCTCGTCGGAGACCGTCATCTCGCCGGTGTAATCGGTACTGGCGACCCACAGACGCAGTATGTCGGCACCCAGCTTGTTCATCACATCCTGCGGGCTGACCACGTTGCCGATGGACTTGGACATCTTGCGACCCTGACCATCCACGGTGAAGCCGTGAGTCAGCACCTGATTGTAGGGAGCCTTGTCTTTCATGGCCACGCCGATCATGAGCGACGACATGAACCAGCCGCGGTGCTGGTCGGAGCCTTCCAGATAGAGGTCAGCGGAGTGACCGTTGAACTCGGGACGAGCATCTACCACTGAGGAGTGGGTCGAGCCTGAGTCAAACCAGACGTCCAGGGTGTCAGGCACCTTGTCGTACATGTCGGCGTCGCTGCCCAGCAGCTCGGCCTTGTCCAGATCCCACCAGGCCTGGATGCCGGACTGCTCGACCCGCTTGGCGACTTCGTGCATCAGACGCACGGATTCCGGGTGAAGTTGCTGGGTCTCCTTGTGAACGAACAGGGAGATGGGCACACCCCAGGTACGCTGACGAGAGATGCACCAGTCAGGACGGTTCTCGACCATGGCCTGAATGCGGTTCTTGCCCCAGGCAGGTACCCAGCCGCTCTGTCCGTGCTGGGTGATCCCGTCTTTCTCAATGCGCTCTATCTCTTCCAGCGCGCGCTTGCGCAGACCCTTCTGCTCCATGCTGATGAACCACTGCGGGGTTGCACGGAAGATGATAGGGGTCTTGTGACGCCAGCAGTGCGGGTAGGAGTGGTTGAACACCATGTGGTGCAGCAAGGCGCCGCGCTCGGTCAACACCTCAACCACGGCCGCATTGGCCTTGAACACGTGCTGGCCGGCAAACAGTTCGGTATCCGGCAGGTAAACGCCGTTGCTGCCAACCGGATTGGCCACTTCCAGACCGTACTTCTGACCGACCACAAAGTCTTCCTGACCGTGGCCAGGGGCTGTGTGAACGGCGCCGGTACCGGCATCGAGGGTGACGTGATCACCCAGTACCACAGGCACATCGAAGCTGTAGAAGGGGTGGTTGAAGCGCAGCAGCTCGAGCGCGGCACCCTTGGTGTAACCCAGATTGTGGAACTTCTCGATACCGGCCCTGTCCATCACATCCTTGACCAGCTCGGCGGCCAGGATCAGGCGCTCGGGGTGCTCACCTTCGACTTGCACCAGGGCATAGTCCAGATCGGCGTGCATGGCGATGGCGCGGTTGGCCGGCAGAGTCCAGGGAGTCGTGGTCCAGATCACAGCAGAGATCGGGCCCTTGCCAAGGTGGCCTTCAGGGCAATCAAACTTGGCGGCCACGGTCGCCTCGTCAACGGCCTTGAAGCGCACGTCGATGGAGGGAGAGTTCTTGTCGTAGTACTCCACTTCCGCTTCTGCCAGCGCAGAACCGCAATCGGTACACCAGTGCACCGGCTTGGAGCCTTTGTGCAGGTGGCCATTTTCAACGATCTTGGCCATGGAACGGATGATGTTGGCTTCGGTGCCAAAGTCCATGGTCAGGTAGGGGTGTTCCCAGTCACCCAGCACACCCAGACGGATGAAGTCGGTCTTCTGCGCTTCGATCTGGGTTTTGGCATATTTGCGACACTCGGCGCGAAACTCGGCAGCGGAGACTTTCTCACCCGGCTTGCCGACCATGCCTTCCACTTTCAGCTCGATGGGCAGACCGTGGCAATCCCAACCCGGCACATAGGGGGAATCGAAACCAGAAAGGCCCTTGGACTTGATGATGATGTCTTTGAGGATCTTGTTGACCGAGTGACCGATGTGAATGTTGCCGTTCGCATAGGGGGGGCCATCATGCAGAATGAAAGAAGGCTTACCCGCTTTGGCGCGGCGAATAGCGCCGTAGAGATCCTGATCGTACCAACGTTTCAGCATGTTGGGTTCGCGCTTGGCCAGATCGCCACGCATCGGAAACTCGGTTTCCGGCAGATTCAGGGTGTGTTTATAGTCGCTCATCAGTCCTGGGTTCCCTTCTTTTCTAAAAGAGTGCTGGGTAAATTGAATTGTGGCAGCCCAAACCAGGCTCGGGCCGCCAGGGCATCTCGTTCGATCTGCTCTTTCAAGGCAGTGAAAGAGGCAAACTTCTGCTCTTCGCGCAGCTTGTGGCGAAGCAGCACCTTGACCTGCTGACCATATAGATCACCAGAAAAATCAAATAGATGTACTTCCAATCTGGCTTGTGTACCGCTCAAGGTCGGCCGTACACCCACATTGGCGACACCGGGGAAGGTCCTGCCGGAACATATCACTTCCACCGCAAACACGCCACCGACCGGGATCACCTGACGCTTGAGGGCCAGATTGGCGGTAGGAAAACCTATGGTGCGCCCCAGCTTGTCGCCGTGGGCCACCCGGCCGCTGATGGTATAGGGACGGCCAAGCATCAACTCCACCTCGGCCATGCGGCCCGCCTTGAGGGCCTCACGCACCAGGGTGCTGCTGACTCGCTGCCGTTCGAGCTGGAAGCTCTGGGTGCTGATCACCTCGAAGCCGAAGCGCTGCCCCGCCTCCTCTAGCAGGTGGAAGTCCCCTTCCCGCTCCTTGCCGAAGCGAAAATCGTCACCGACCACCAGATAGCGCACCCCGAGCTTCTCCACCAGCAACTGCTCGATGAAGGTCGAGGCGACTTGCTCGGCAAAACGGTGGCTGAAACGCACACAGAGCATCCGATCGATATGCAGCCCCAGCAGCGCTTCGTACTTCTCCCGCAACCGGCTCAGCCGGGCAGGGGCCTCGCTGCCTGCGAACAACTCCAGCGGCTGCGGTTCGAACAGCATGACGCAGGCGGGCAATCCCAGCTGGGCCGCTTTCTCCTTGAGACGTGCCAATACCGCATGGTGACCCTGATGAACTCCATCAAAGTTGCCAATGGTTAATACACATCCCCGGTGACGGGGCTTGAGATTGTGAATGCCGCGAATAAGCTCCATCAGTGCCTTGTGCGTTGCTGCCATGGAAATCGGCGGATTATATATCAGCCGGCAGGCAGGGTCAGCCCTCATGGCCCGATTTCAGGCATCCTGGCCAAATTCCCAATGCCGAGCGCCATCAGGACTATCCCGTACAAGGTTCACCCGCCCATTAAGACAGGGTCACCCCTGCTACTGACCCGATCTCAGGTGTCTTGGCCGAATGCCAAGCGCCAGCAGGATGACGCCATACACGGCCCCCCCCAGACAGAGCAACATGGTCAGCTGCACGCTAGCCTTGCCCATGCCCCAGGCGCCCCATTGAGCGAGATCCGGTGACATATAGCCAAGCAGCCCCCCCATCAGCACGGTGGCCACCAGCAGTTTGAGGCAGAAGATCCCGGTATTGCGGGATGGACGGTAGACCGATTGCTGATACAAGCCCTTGAACAGCAAGGCCGCATTCAAGGTGCCTGAACAAGCGGTCGACAGCGCCAACCCAACATAGCCGAGCGGAAAGATGAAAATGAGGTTACATACCATGTTGGCAACCATGGACATCACCCCGATCCGCACCGGGGTCCGGGTATCCTGGCGGGCGTAATAACCCGGCGCCAGTACCTTGATCAGCATCAGGGAGAGCAGGCCCGTCGTGGAGGCCAGCAGGCTGGCACTGGACATGCTCACCTCATGCATGCCGAACTCGCCGCGCATGAAGAGCACTCGCAGTATGGGCTCGCGCAACACGGCTATGCCCACCATGGCCGGCAGGCCGAGCAGCATCACCATGCGCACCCCCCAGTCCATGGTGCGGGAGAAGTCGGCCGGGTCTTCATCCACATGCTTCTTGGCCAGCGCAGGCAGGATCACGGTACTGATGGCCACCGCAAACAGGCCGAGGGGGAACTCCAGCAGGCGATCCGAGTAATAGAGATAGCTGATGGCGCCGGTGGCGAGGAAGGAGGCGAGCATGGTGTTGATCAGCAAGTTGATCTGGCTGACCGAGACGCCAAACAGCGCCGGGATCATCAGGGTGCGGATCTTGATCACCCCGGGATGATGCCAACCCCACTTGGGCCACACCAGCATGTTGATCTGGCGCAGGAAGGGATACTGGAACAGGAACTGCACCAGACCGCCCAGAAAGACACCGATGGCAAGAGCTATCTCTGGCCGCTCCATCAAGGGCGCGATCCACCAGGCCGCCGCTATCATGGTGAGGTTAAGAAACACCGGCGTGAAGGACGCGACGGCAAAGCGGCCAAAGGTGTTGAGTATGGCCCCCGCCATGGCGGTGAAGGTGATGAACCAGAGATAGGGGAAGGTGATTTTGAGCATCAGGCTGGCCAGCTCGAACTTTTCGGCTGCTGGCCCGCCATGTAACCAGTCCCAGAACCAGCCCCAGCCGAACAGGGCCGTCAGCACGCCCGAGCCCAGCACCCCGAGCAGGGTGACTATGGTGACTATGCCACCGAGCGTACCCGCCACGGCAGCCAGCAATTCGCGCACCTCGCGCTCATCACCCTTCTTCTTGTACTCCGTCATCACGGGAACAAAAGCCTGGTTGAAGGCCCCTTCGGCGAACAGCCGGCGCAGAAAATTGGGAATGCGGTTGGCAAAGAAGAAGACGTCTGCGGCCGCCCCGGCGCCGAGCAGATTGGCGATGACCACATCGCGAACCAAGCCCATCACACGGGACGCCAGCGTCATTACGGACACTATCATGCCGGATTTGATCAATTTCTTACTCAAGACGAAGCCTCTGGAACTGTCAGAATGGAAAGAATGCTGGTAGAATCGGCCGACAGTTTAACCGCCTCCCAACAGACACACCACCGGGGGGCGGTGTTTATTTGCACAAATCATTTGACAATATGTGGTTGAGAAGGCATATTTCCGGGCCTTTTCAATACACTCGCTAAGACAGTTTTAGGAGTTTTACCTTGGCTAATATCAAATCTGCTAAGAAGCGCGCGATTCAGTCAGAGAAACGTCGTCAACACAACGCCAGCCGTCGTTCAATGACCCGTACCTATCTGAAGAAAGTAATTGCTGCCATCGCTTCTGGCGACAAAGCTGCTGCTGTTGCCGCTTTTGCTACCGCTCAGCCGATCATGGATCGCATGGCTACCAAAGGCCTGATCCACAAGAACAAAGCTGCTCGTCACAAGAGCCGCCTGTCTGCCCAGATCAAAGCTATGGCTTAATCAGCTTCGGCTGCATAAAGCTAAAAAAACCGGCCTCAGTGCCGGTTTTTATTTATCTGCGCTGCAGTAAAGTTTGTGCAGCAGGGCAATCATTTCGCGTACCTCATGGCTGCGCAGCGAATAGTAGACCGTCTGGGCCTCTTTTCGCGTCTCCACCAACCCATCCCGCCGAAGCACGGCCAAGTGCTGTGACAGGGCTGACTGACTCAACCCGAGCACCTCGTTGAGTTCCCCCACCGACAGTTCCCGATCCTGCAGCTGACACAAAATAAACAATCGTCGTTCGTTGGCCAGTGCCTTGAGCAGTGCCACAGCCCGGCTCGCATTCGCCTCCATCTCTTCCAGTTGCATCTCATCCCCTCTCGTCCGAGGCAAGAATCATACTCTGTGACCCGTCGATTTAAAATGACAGGGTTGCCGGTTGAATCGTGGTGAAGTCCTCTTCCCCGGCAAACAGGAAAGAGAAATCGCTCTCGCACACCCGTTTTACCGCCGGATGCTGGATCATTCGCTCGGCAAAGATGACGTAATACTCCTCCATCAGATCCTGAGTCTCCCCGAGCAGCATCACCCCCTCCCCTTCCAGGATCTCCTCCCGATAGATGGTGGGGGCCATGAAGATGCCCTGGTTGAAGAAACCGAAGGCCTTCATCAGGGCCGCATCGTCGAACTCCCCAAGGATGCTGGGGGAGATTCCTTGCTGCTCGAACCACTGGGTCAGCTGGCGTCCCATGGCGGTACGGCGCCCCGGGATCAGCAGCTTTCGCTCCTCCAGACAGGCGGGAAAGGGTTTCTCGGGCAACGGCACCTTGCAGAAGAAGCTGACGCCACAACCGCCGAGCCGCTTGGATAACAGGCCCGCATGCTGGCCTGAGTCTACCGGGCAGTCGGAGAGGATCATGTCGAGCTTGTGCTCGCTCAGCTGTTCCAGCAGCAGCTCGTGGGTCGATTCGAAGCAGCGCAGGTGGATGGAGCCATCGTTGGGAATGACGGAGAGCAGTACCCGGCTGGCAAGGCGCTTGGAGAGCGCATCGGCGATGCCGACGTCAAACAGGATCTGGCTCTCCTTGCGGTAGTTGACGATATCCAGCATCTCGTAGGAGAGGCTGAACATCTTGTCGGCGTAGCGGAATACCAGCTGGCCCAGCTCGGTCGCTTCGAGAGAGCGCCCCTTGCGCTTGAGCAGCTTGCCACCGAGGCGCTGCTCCAGCAGTTTGATCTGGCCAGTGACTGTCTGCGGGGTCAAAAAGAGGGCTTCCGCCGCTTGAGTGACGGAGCCCTTTTTCTGAGTCATCCAAAAATAATAGAGATGGTTGTAATTAAGGTGTGACATCCGATGGGGTTCCCGCGGTACGCGGACTCCGATAGCAGCTGAGTTCAGCCGCCAGAATGTCATACATGTCGCTGATCGAGTCAACCTTGTTTGCGGTGAACTGCGTCTGCAGGCTGGCCTTGAGGCGCTCCTTGTCAGGCATCCGTTCGCCGCAGTAGCGCTTGTTGGACTGCTTGACCCGCTCACCGGCCCGGCTGCTCAGGGCCCGCTCGGCGAAGGTCTCACCGAATTGGGCCTTGGCCTGTTTGTCCCCCAGCATGACGGCGCTGTCGACCACGCCATTGAGGTAAGCAGAGCAGCTGCTTGATGCCGGAGCCTGCTGACAATCTTCCAGACTGGCCGCCCAGAGCCCCGGGCTCGCCAGCATAACCAACCATAACAGTCTTCTCATAACCCCTCCGTGTTTTGATCCGCCGCACGGTTGGGAAGCGACATCCGCAGGGCAAAATAACCGACCACTGCCGCCAGCGTAGATCCCACCAGGATCCCGAGGCGTGAATAGCTGCCGTAATCCAATCCGCCGTACTCGAACGCCAGCGATGCAATGAACATCGACATGGTAAAGCCAATGCCACACAGTATGCTGACCGCAAAAATCTGCTTGAAGTTGACCCCGGCCGGCAACTGGGCGATACCCAGCTTGACCGCCAGCCAACTGATGGTGAATACCCCAAGCGGCTTGCCCACGAACAGCCCCAGCATGATGCCAAGGGGCACAGGGCTCAGCAGGGACGGCAGGCTTATTCCGCCCAGTGGAACGCCCGCATTGGCAAAGGCGAACAGCGGCAGTATCAGGTAAGCACTCCAGGGATGCAGCGAGTGCTCCAAATGCTTGAGCGGCGAGGCATAACGCTTGCCATTGAGCGGTATCATGAAGCCCACGATGACGCCAGCCAGGGTCGCGTGGACACCGGACTTGAGTACCGCGACCCAGAGCACCAGACCCACCAGCATGTAGAGGCCGATCCTGTCCTCGCCACGCCGATTCATCCACAGCAGGGTCAGGATCGCCAGGATACTGACCACCAGCGCCGTCAGCGACAGCTGCTGGGTATAGAAGATCGCAATGATGATGATGACCCCGAGGTCATCCATGATGGCCAGCGCCAGCAGGAACACCTTGAGGCTGACCGGCACCCGCTTGCCCAGTAGCGCCATCACCCCGAGGGCGAAGGCGATATCGGTCGCGGCGGGGATAGCCCAACCAGCACGCGCCACTTCATCCGAGTAGTTGAAGAAGGTGTAGATGAGCGCGGGAGCCAACATGCCGCCGACCGCGGCTATGGCCGGGAAGGTCGCCTGCACCCGGGAGGAGAGCGCGCCTTCCAGCATCTCGCGCTTGACCTCAAGCCCGACCAGCAGGAAGAAGATTGCCATGAAACCGTCGTTGATCCAGAGCAGCAGCGGCTTGTTGATGTCGAGAGCGGCGATGCGCACCTGCACCGGCGTATCGAGGAATGCCTGATAGCCACCGGCCAGAACCGTGTTGGCCAATACCATCGCCACTATGGCTGCCATGATCAGAATTATTCCGGAGGCGGCCTCCAGCTTCAGAAACTTCTTTATTACGTCGTTCATGGTTAAATTATCCACAGAATTACTTTAGTTTAAGTCTATATCCCATAACAATTAATGGAAAATCGTTTCTTACTGCTGAATACCACGAGAAAACCGAAGGAAGAAACAGAAGATACCTGCTATAAGCAGGCTTCACTGTGCGCCGGCGCCCTTGATGACGCAATCAATAAAATGAATTTTCAGTTATTTTTATGCATAAAAAAGGCGCTTCAAGGCGCCTTTGACATTAGATAGCGACGGGCGCCTTGATGCCGGGATGGGGGTCGTACCCCAGGATCTCGAAATCCTCAAACCGGTAGTCGAAGAGGGAATCCGGTTTGCGCTTGATCGCCAGCTGCGGCAAGGACCGTGGCTCGCGGGAAAGCTGCAGCGCGGTCTGCTCCATGTGGTTGGAGTAGAGGTGCACATCACCACCAGTCCAGACGAAGTCACCCACCTCCAGGTTGCACTGCTGGGCCATCATATGGGTCAGCAGGGCGTAGCTGGCGATGTTGAACGGCAGGCCGAGGAACACATCACAGCTGCGCTGGTAGAGCTGGCAGGAGAGCTTGCCGTCTGCCACATAGAACTGGAAGAAGGCGTGGCAGGGTGCCAACGCCATTTTATCCAGCTCGCCCACGTTCCAGGCGGAGACGATGATACGGCGCGAATCCGGATTGTGCTTGATGTCATCCACTGCCCGCTGGATCTGATCGATGACGGTGCCATCGGCCGCCGGCCAGGAGCGCCACTGGGCGCCATAGACAGGCCCCAGATCGCCATTCTCGTCGGCCCACTCATCCCAGATACTGACGCCGTGCTCTTTCAGATAGGCAGTGTTGGTGTCGCCGTTGAGGAACCAGAGCAACTCGTGAATGATGGAACGCAGGTGGCATTTCTTGGTGGTGACCAGTGGAAAGCCGTCCGCCAGATTGAAGCGCATCTGATGGCCGAACAGGGAGACGGTACCGGTGCCGGTACGGTCTGACTTGGCGGTGCCCTCATCGAGGATCTTCTGCATCAGGTCGAGATAAGCTCTCATTACTTCGCCTCCTTCACGGCATTACCAAACATCTTCACGCTACCGCAGGCATTTTGGGGCAGGTTATTCTGCATAAGAACGAGGCAGGCTCTCATTGCTTTGCCTCCTTCACCCTATTACCAAATAACTGCGGGCGCTTGTAGGCGGCCCAAATCATCAGGGCACCGGCGATAATCATCGGGGTGGAGAGGATCTGGCCCATGCTGATCTCCTGGAAATAGAGACCCAGCTGGCTGTCCGGCTGACGCACAAACTCCACCAGGAAGCGGAACAGGCCGTAGAACAGCAAGAACATGCCTGAGATGGCACCACGGGGCGGGTTCTTGCGCCAAAACAGGTTGAGGATGATGAACAGCACCACCCCTTCCAGTGCGAACTGGTAGAGCTGGGAGGGATGGCGCGGCTCAGGGCCTGCCTCCGGGAAGATGATGGCCCAGGGCACATCGGTGACCCGACCCCACAACTCACCGTTGAGGAAGTTGCCGATCCGGCCAACACCGAGACCAAACGGAATGAGCGGAGCCACAAAGTCGGCCACGGTGAAGAAGTGGCGCTTGGTTTTGTGGGCAAACCAGATCATCGCGGTGATAACCCCGATCAGACCACCGTGGAACGACATGCCGCCGGTCCAGATCTTGAACAGGTAGAGGGGGTCAGCCAAGAACATGTCGACGTTGTAGAACAGCACGTAACCGACCCGACCACCCAGGATCACCCCGAGGAAGCCATAGAACAGCAGGTCAGAGACCTCGTTGCGGGTCCAGCCGCTGTTCTGTGCGTCTGCGCGACGCCCCGCCAGCCACATAGCAAAAGCGAAACCAAACAGGTACATGAGACCGTACCAGCGTACCGATAGTGGCCCCAAACTGAATGCGACAGGATCAACCTGCGAGAAAACCCAATATCCATCGTGCTGCATATGCGGCCCCAGTCATAAGAAAAGCCGCATTTTCCGATCATTCGTCAGCAGGGACAAGGCATGATTATCAATCAGTCTGTTTCGTTTTGTGACCGGCCCGCAGCAAGCCACCCAGACCGTGCTCTTCCAGGTAGCGGGCGAACAGGCCGCGCAGCACGTGAGGATTGTCGTGCTTGAGGCCGTCGGCCATCAGCGCGGTCAGCTCGCTCAGAGTCGATTGACGCAGCACGTACTTGATCCTGGCGATATTGTGGGTGTTCATACTGAAGCGGCGATAGCCCATGGCCAGCAGCAAAAGCACACCGACCGGATCGCCGGCCAGTTCGCCACAAACCGACACCGGCTTCTGGTAGCGATGGGAGGCATCAACCAGCTGTTGCAGGGCGCGGATCACCGCAGGATGGAAAGCGTCGTAGATGTTGGCGACGCGGGCATTGTTGCGGTCCACCGCCAGCAGGTATTGCGTCAGGTCATTGCTGCCCACCGACCAGAAGTCGATGAGCGGCGCCATCTCGGGCAGTATATAGAGGGCGGACGGCACCTCTATCATCACTCCCAGGCTGGGGTAGCGGATCACCGCATCGCGGCTGGCCGCCTCTTCCGACACTTCTCGCCAAGCCTGGTCCAGCAACCGACGGGAAGCCCTGATTTCGCTGACGCTGCTGATCATCGGCAGCATGATGGCCAGGTTGTCCAGCCCCTCGCTCGCTCGTAGCATGGCCTTGAGCTGGACCAGAAACAGTTCGGGGTGATCCAGAGTGAGCCGGATCCCCCGCCAGCCAAGGAAGGGATTTTCCTCGACGATGGGGAAATAGGGCAGCTGCTTGTCTCCCCCCACGTCCAGCGTGCGCATGCACACAGGACGATTGCGATAGGTTTCCAGAATGCCGCGATAGCGCGCCGTCTGCTCCCACTCGGAGGGGAAGCTGTCCTGCAGCATGAAGGGGATCTCGGTACGATAGAGCCCAACCCCGTCTGCCAGATGATTGAGGGAGATCTCGGTGTCGGCACTCAGGCCAGCGTTGAGCAGCAAGGAGACAGGGGTGCCATCGGCGGTTTCCGATGGCTGACTGTCGACGCTGCGCACCAGGGTATCGAGCGCCCGCTCCTCGTTGAGCAGTTGCCGATACTCGGTCAGGATCACCTGATTGGGCTCGATGAAGAGATCGCCGCTGTAGCCGTCGACCACCAGCATGCGACCGCCGATGTCGCCGAGCGGCAGATCCACCCCCATGATAGCCGCGACCCCCATGGCACGGGCTAAAATGGCGGCATGGGAATTAGTGCCGCCCTTGAGGGAGACCACCCCGGTCAGGAATTCCCTCGGCACCTCGGCAAGTATGGTGGCCGTCACCTCGTCGGCCACCAGCACCACGGGCTCGCCGACCGTGATATGTTCCGGTTCATTCTGCACCAGCCGGCTGATAAGCCGCTGGGCTATGTCCTTCACATCGGTGGAGCGCTCCTGCAGGTAGGGATCCTTCATCCCCTTGAACTGGTCGATCAGTCGGTCGCTGATGAGCTTGACCGCCGACACGGCCGTCCAGTGCTCCTTGCTCACCTTGTTGCGGATGGGCTTGATGTAACCGGGATCGTTGAGCAGATGCAGATAAATGTCGAAGATGGCAACCGAATCCTCGCCGTAGCTCTCGCGAAACCGCAGTGCCAGACTCTCCAGATCGTGGCGTACCTCTTCCACCGCTACGTTCAGCCGCTCCAGCTGCTTGGCGTGCTCCTCATCCTTGCGTGGGGTGATGGAGCTGAGCTCCTTGCGGGGGCGCCACACCCAGGCTTTGGCCATGGCAATACCGCTGGCCCCGGCGATACCGCGCAGCGGCTTGCTCCAGTCGGTCTTCTGCAACCACCCCTTGGCTTGCGCCTGGGCGATGCGGGCCGCCAGCTGAGCCGCCAGCGTGACCATGAAGGACTCCTCCCCCTCATCGAAAAGGCGACACTCCTTCTGTTGCACCACCAAAATGCCCACCACTTGGCGCTGATGCATGATGGGGGCGCCAAGGAAGGAGCGAAACGCTTCTTCGGCGACATCGGGCAGAAATTTGAAACTGGGATGGGAGGGGGCATCAGCCAAGTTGATCAGCTCTTCGCGCTGACCCACCAGACCGACTATACCCTGCTCAAATGGCAGGATCGCCTTGCCCACCGCCGACTCGGCCAGACCATCGGTCGCGGCCAGCCGGTAGCGGCGCATGTCCGGTTCAGAAACATAGACGGAACAGCAGTCCACCATCATAGCCAGCCGGGTCTGACTGACCAATGCCTGCAGGGCCAGCTCTAAGGTGTTGGCTTCGGCCATGCTTTCGACGATGCGTCTGAGTTCCGTCAGCAACTAGGTGTGCTCCTTAGCGAGAGCGGTTGCGCCGCCCATCTTTCCGATTAACTTGCACCACGGGCACTGGCATCGCCAGCGGAGCAAACTCTTTCATCACCCGTCGATAGACTTCTCGCTTGAAAGAGACAACCTGGCGTACCGGATACCAGAAGCTGACCCAACGCCAATCATCAAACTCGGGGTGACCATGACAACCGAACTGGATTCTGGACTCCCTGTCAGGATCCAGTTGTAGCAAGAACCATTTTTGTTTTTGGCCAATACAGACCGGTGAACTGTCCCAACGAACAAGGCGTTTGGGTAAGCGGTACTTCAGCCAGTTGCGACTGGTGGCCATGATGGTCACATCCTCGGGCTTGAGGCCTATCTCCTCATACAGCTCACGATACATGGCCTGCTCAGGCGTCTCACCGTCATCAACTCCCCCCTGCGGAAACTGCCAGGAGTGCTGCCCATAGCGCTTAGCCCACAATACTTGCCCGTCACGGTTACAGATCACGATTCCGACATTGGGACGAAACCCGTCGCCATCTATCACGTGATCACCTTATAAAGGCTGAATCTATAAGGAGATTGTTCCACATTCACCCCGTGGCAGCAAACAAGGACTGCAATCCCCCACTCATGAATAACTTTCAATTTCAAGCCGACTTATAAACAAATCCAAGGATCAAACCCCGCAAGTTGCCCACCCAGACTGTGTATAAGCCTGTGAGCAAGCGGGTATATACAGTAGTTTTGTTTATCTTCTCTACTCAAGGAACCAGCATGCGGTATGGTTTATAAAACTAAATATTCATTTAAATACAATGATTTATATTCATAGTGCTGGATCAAGATCCATGTCTTTCCCGGCCAAAGATCCGGGATCCTGATTGTGAACAAGTTCGTCTGCTCAAAGATCCACCATGGCTAATTTATCCACAGGAGTGGCACACTATCTGCCCTGCCATCGCAGCAAAAATCGCTGCCGTTTCACATTTTTTTGTAACAACACCCCCACTATCACCACTTTGAGCCAGTTATCCAAGATTTCTGTGGATAACTGTGTGCAACAGCATGAGCAAACCCTTGGACAACTATTTCAAGCCGGGATCCTGCGTGGAAAAGATCGGTACAATAAAGACAAATTCGTTAAAAATCATTATGATAACTAATAAGGTGCAAAATCCCCCCCCCAATGCAACCCCTCGGCAGGATCGGTTATAAAAACAGCGATCCTCACCAAGGAGCAGACTTGCTAGAATAATCCCCTTTGCAGGAGTCATTCATGCCCACCCAGCCCCAGTCCGAGCAGGAGTTATTGAGCCGAGCCCATGCCATGGCAGGCTTCACGCTGGCACAGCTGGCTGCCGATGCCGGCCTCGCCGTCCCCCGGGATCTGAGACGGGACAAAGGCTGGGTCGGCCAGCTGATCGAGTGGCAACTGGGTGCCAGCGCCGGCAGCAAGCCAGAGCAGGACTTCCCAGAACTTGGCATAGAGCTCAAGACGATCCCCATCGATCCTCAGGGCAAACCCCTGGAGACCACCTTCGTCTGCGTGGCGCCGCTGATCGGCGTCAGCGGCCAGCGCTGGGAGCAGTCAAACGTGCGCAACAAACTCTCGCGGGTGCTCTGGATCCCGGTTGAGGGAAGTCGCGATATCCCGATAGGCGAGCGCCGGGTCGGCATGCCGCTGATGTGGAGCCCGAATGAGGAGGAGGATCGGCTGCTGCGCCAGGACTGGGAGGAGTTGATGGACATGATAGTGCTGGGAGAGGTGGAGCAGATCAGCGCTCGCCACGGTCAGGTGATGCAACTGCGCCCAAAGGCCGCTAACAACAAGGCGCTGACCCGCGCCATCGGTCGTAATGGCCAGCCGATCCTGACCCTGCCACGGGGCTTTTACCTCAAGACAGGATTCACCCACGGCCTGCTGCAACGCCACTTTGCCTTGCCCGTTTGATCTGTTCTATCAACATCCTTGTCATAAAGTGATATAAAAATAGGCAGAACCCCTTTCTTCGCACCAATGACAAGGAGGCGTCATGCCGATCAACAAGCAATTCCTCAAGTCCCGTCCCGAGGTCAAGGTGACCTTCGCGGTGGAAAAAGTGGCTGCCGGTGAGGCAGAACAGGTACTGCTGCTGGGGGAATTTAGCCAGTGGCAACCCATAGAGCTCAAACGGATGAAGAGCGGAGAGTTTAGAACCACCCTCAACCTGCCCACCGATGGTCCCAGCCATTTCGAATACTGCTACCAGCTGGTGAAACCGAACGGAGAGACACTCTACGACAACGATTGGGAGGCGGACGACTATGTGCCGGGCCCCTTCGGACGTGACAACTCAGTGGTGCGTGTCAGTCAGTAGGCGACGACCAGAACACTGGCACATCTGGCCAGCCCCCGGATTGCGGACACAAAAAAGGCTCGCCATTGGCGAGCCTTTTCACTACCTGTCGAGCTATTTGCCGACATATCGACACCAATTCGAATCGAATTAGTTGAGCTTCTCTTTGATACGAGCAGCTTTGCCGGACAGGTTGCGCAGGTAGTACAGTTTGGCGCGGCGAACATCACCACGACGCTTCAGTTCTACACTGTGGATCAGCGGAGAGTGAGTCTGGAATACACGCTCAACACCTTCGCCGTTGGAGATCTTGCGAACGGTGAAAGCAGAGTGCAGACCGCGGTTACGCTTGGCAATAACGATGCCTTCGAAAGCCTGCAGACGCTCTTTGCCACCTTCTTTAACACGAACTTGAACACGTACAGTGTCGCCCTGGGCAAATGCTGGGATGTCGGTACGCAGTTGCTCTTGCTCAAGCTGCTGAATAATCTTGCTCATTGTCTTTCCTTACCTAGGATAAACTGAAAACTCTACTTAACGCTGTCACGCACTTCGCGGACATACTCGGCAAGAAGTGATTCTTGCTCGTCAGTCAGAGCTAGGTTGTTAATAAGTTCCGGCCTTCTTTGCCAGGTTCGTCCGAGCGACTGTTTGAGACGCCAGCGTCGAATCACTTCGTGATTGCCGCTTGTCAGCGCCTCTGGCACCGCCAATCCATCCAACACCTCCGGCCGAGTGTAGTGGGGATGATCCAGCAAGCCATCCGTGAAGGAGTCCTGCTCGGCACTGGCCTGATCACCCAAAACCCCCGGGACCAGACGCGAAACCGCATCGATCAGGGTCATGGCAGGCAACTCGCCACCACTTAACACGTAATCCCCGATAGACCACTCTTCGTCGACTTCGGTTTGTATCACGCGTTCATCGATACCTTCGTATCGACCGGCTACCAGAATCAGCTTCTGATTCGTCGCCAACTCGGTTACGCCCGCTTGAGTCAGCTTGCGTCCCTGAGGGGAGAGATAGATGACTTTCGCCCCGTCTCCCGCCGCTTGCTTGGCTGCATGAATCGCGTCACGCAGCGGCTGAACCATCATTAACATGCCAGGCCCACCACCATAAGGACGATCATCGACCGTACGGTGTTTGTCGTGGGTAAACTCCCGGGGGTTCCAGCACTCAATCTGCAGCAGGCCACTCTTGACGGCCCGACCCGTTACCCCGTGCTCGGTAATGGCTCGGAACATTTCAGGGAAGAGGCTAATGACCCCAATCCACATAAGAAACCTCCGGCACCCGTGTTAGCGCGGGAAACTAGAAACCAGGATCCCAATCAACTTCGATTGTTCGAGCAGTCAGATCAATATGCTTGATCACCTGCTCTTCCAGGAACGGAATCAACCGCTCCTTTGCGCCAAAGGCATCTTTTACATTGGCTTCAACCACCAACACATCGTTGGAGCCGGTTTCCATCAATTCGGTCACCTTGCCCAGGTCGTATCCCTTGGTGGTCGATACCGAGCAACCAATCAGGTCACGCCAGTAGAACTCACCTTCAGGCAACGCAGGCAACAGATCAGCGGGTACGCCAATCTCGACATTGGTCAATGCCAGGGCATCTTCACGCAGATCGATACCATCGATTTTGCAAATCAGACCCTTGTTGTGACGCTTCCAGGCCGAAACCTTGAGTTCACGCCACCCCCCGTTCTGATTGATCAGCCAGGGGTTGTAATCGAAAATCGCTTCGGCAACATCGGTGAAGGAGTTCACTTTAAGCCAGCCCTTGATGCCATAAACGGTACCCAGGGTGCCCAGAACTATAGGTTTTTCCACCTTAACTCCTTACCGTTGGGCTGATTAAGCAGCTTTGGCAGCGTCTTTGATCAGCTTGGCAACGCGGTCAGAAACAGCGGCACCAGTAGCAACCCAATGCTCGATACGAGCCAGGTCCAGGTTCAGCTTTTCGGCAGAACCAGAAGCAACCGGGTTGAAGAAACCAACGCGCTCGATGAAGCGACCGTCACGGGCGCAACGGCTGTCAGAAACTACTACCTGGTAAAACGGACGCTTTTTCGCGCCACCACGTTGTAAACGAATGGTTACCATATCGTCCTCATTAACATCTAATGAACAAGGCCCGCAAACACGCGGACCCTAGCTTAAAATAAGCCGCGTAATTCTACTTGGATTCGTAATAATTGCAACCAAGCCAGCCATTTTTTGCACAAGGCTCACAATGAAAAGGGCCCACCTCTGGTGAGCCCCTGGCCTGGCTGAAACGGTCGGGATCAGAAGGGGCCGCGACCGCCACCGAATCCTGGTGGCAACATGTTCTTCATCTGCCCCATCATCTTGCGCATGCCGCCCTTGCCGGACATCTTCTTCATCATGCGCTGCATCTCGGTGAACTGCTTGAGCAGCTTGTTCACGTCCTGCACCTGCATGCCGGAACCTGCGGCGATACGGCGCTTGCGGGAGCCCTTGATGAGGTCGGGATGGGCACGCTCCCTGGGCGTCATGGAGCTGATGATGGCCTCCATCCGCACGGTCAGCTTGTCATCCATCTGATCCTTGACGTTGTCCGGCAGACCGGACATACCGGGCAGCTTGTCGAGCATGCCCATCATGCCGCCCATATTGCGCATCTGGGCCAGTTGTTCGCGGAAGTCTTCCAGATCGAAGCCCTTGCCACTCTTGACCTTGTTGGCCAGCTTGGCGGCTTTTTCCTTGTCGACATTGCGCTCCACTTCCTCGATCAGCGACAGCACGTCGCCCATGCCGAGGATGCGGGAGGCGAGACGATCCGGGTGGAACGGCTCCAGCGCATCTGTCTTCTCGCCCATACCGATGAACTTGACCGGCTTACCGGTGATGTGGCGCACGGAGAGGGCTGCACCACCGCGAGCGTCGCCATCCGCCTTGGTGAGGATCACGCCGGTGAGCGGCAGCGCCTCGTTGAACGCCTTGGCGGTGTTGGCGGCATCCTGCCCCGTCATGGCGTCCACCACGAACAGGGTCTCGATCGGCTTGATGGTGGCGTGAAGATGGATGATCTCGTCCATCATGTCGCTGTCGACGTGCAGACGACCGGCGGTATCCACGATCACAACGTCATAGAACTTCTTGCGCGCCTGATCGATGGCGGCAGTGGCGATGTCGACCGGCTTCTGGCTAGCGTCGCTTGGAAAGAAATCGACGCCGATGTCGCTTGCCAGCGTCTCCAGCTGCTTGATCGCCGCGGGGCGATAGACGTCGGCACTGACGACCAGCACCTTCTTCTTGCTGCGCTCTTTGAGCAGCTTGGCCAGTTTACCTACGGTTGTGGTCTTACCGGCACCCTGCAGACCCGCCATCAGTATGATGGCCGGCGGTTGGGCGGCCAGGTTGAGCTGCTCGTTGGCTTCGCCCATCACCGAGACCAGTTCACCGTGTACTATCTTGATGAAGGCTTGGCCCGGACTCAGGGACTTGGCCACTTCCTGGCCAACCGCCCGCTCCTTGACGCGAGCCACGAAGTCCCGCACCACCGGCAGAGCGACGTCCGCCTCGAGCAGCGCCATGCGGACTTCGCGCAAGGTATCCTTGATGTTCTCTTCGGTCAGGCGACCGCGCCCACTGACATTGCGCAAGGTGCGCGAGAGTCGTTCAGTCAAATTCTCAAACATGACGGATTCCGGTTCTTGGCATAATAAATTGGGGGCATTATAACCCAGAGCAGACGCGAGGACGATTATTCACCGCACGGCAGCCATGGGGACCTTCTCTTTATATATGGGCAGATCGGCGGCTGCACAACTGGCGAGCACATCTTGTGCAAGGTATACTGCCTCTCTTATTCCCAACAGCCTGTTCAACAACGACCTGGTTATGATCGTGATCTCTGTTCTGGCCCTGGCGTTTTATCTGCTGGCCATCATCGCCTCGCTGCACCTGCTGCTCAGTGCCAAACCTGTGGGGCAAGTTCCCCTGTTTGCCTGTATCGGACTGGCCCTGATCGCGCACGGCGCCGCTGTGGCCGGCGAAGTGCTGGTGACCCATTCCGGCCAGAACCTGAGCATGCTCAACGTTGCATCTCTCGTGAGTCTCATCATCGGCTGCTTCATGACCTGCGTCACCCGCCGCTTCAACGGCTGGATCCTGCTGCCCGTGGTCTACAGTTTCTCCGCTCTGCTGCTGGCCGCCAGCGCCCTGATCCCGGGCCGCTATATCACCCATCTGGAGGCCCATCCCCAGCTGCTGCTGCACATAGGACTGGCACTGATGGCCTATTCGGTGCTGATGATCGCCTGTCTGTTCGCGCTACAGCTTGCCTGTCTGGACAGGCAGCTCAAATCCCGCAAGATCAGCCAGTTGCCAGCCATGCCGCCCTTGATGACGGTCGAAAAGCGGCTGTTCCAGCTCATCTCGGCGGGCCTGTTCCTGCTGACCCTCTCCATCGCCTCCGGCCTCTTCTTCCTGGAAGACATGTTCGCCCAAGGCAAATCCCACAAAGCGATCCTCTCGATCCTGGCCTGGTGCGTCTACATGCTGCTGCTGTGGGGTCATCACACCCGTGGCTGGCGCGGTCGCAAGGTCATCACCTTGAGCCTGATCGGCAGCTTCATCCTGACCCTGGCCTATTTCGGCAGCCGCTTCGTCAAAGAAGTCCTGCTGAGCTGATACCCACCCCCCTTTACTCATCCACCCCCCACAGGAGCCCTTCTTGGACAGCATATCAACGAGCACATTATTGATTGTTCTCGTTATTTTGATCCTCTTATCTGCTTTTTTCTCAAGTTCTGAAACCGGCATGATGTCGCTCAACCGCTACAAACTGCGGCATCTGGCTCAAACCAAGCACAAGGCTGCCCGTCGGGTAGAGAAGCTGCTGTCCCGCCCGGATCGCCTGCTGGGTCTGATCCTGATCGGCAACAACCTGGTCAACATCCTCGCCTCGGCCATCGCCACCATCGTCTGCATCAGACTGTTTGGCGCCTTCGGGGTAGCCATTGCCACCTTCGGCCTGACCCTGATAGTGCTGGTGTTTGGCGAGGTGACCCCCAAGACACTGGCGGCCATGTACCCGGAGAAGATCGCCTATCCCGCCTCCTGGGTCCTCAAGGGGCTGATGGTGCCACTCTACCCCTTTGTCTGGCTTATCAATGGCATCACCAGTGGCCTGCTCAAGCTGCTTCGGCTCCATCCCAGCAAGGATGACGCCCTCAACACCGAGGAGCTGCGCACCATAGTCAACGAGGCGGGCAGCCTGATCCCCCAGCGCCATCAGGAGATGCTGCTCAGCATTCTGGATCTGGACAAGATGACGGTGGAGCACATCATGGTGCCGCGCAGCGATATCTATGCCATCGACATCAACGATGACTGGAAGACCATACTGCGTCAGCTGGCCCACTGTGCCCACACCAAGATCCTGCTCTACCGCGACAACATCGACGATGTGGTGGGCTTCCTGCACGCCCGCGATGCACTGCGGCTGATGGCCAGGGATCAGTTCAACAAGTCGAGCCTGCTGCGGGAAGTGGACGAGATCTACTTCATCCCGGAAGGCACGCCGCTCAACGTACAACTGGCCAAATTCCAGCGCAACAAGGAGCGGATCGGCCTCATAGTGGATGAGTACGGGGATATTCAGGGGTTGATCACCCTGGATGACATACTGGAAGAAATAGTCGGCGACTTCACCACCTCCATGACACCGGCGCCCAGCGACGAGATCCACCCCCAGCCGGATGGCTCGTTTCTGGTGGAAGGCTCGGCCAGCATTCGTGAGCTGAACAAAGAGATGAGCTGGCGACTGCCCATCGACGGGCCCAGAACCCTGAACGGTGTCATCCTGGAATATCTGGAGGAGATCCCCCAGCCCAACATCAGCCTGCGGCTCGCCGGTTATCCCATCGAGATCCTGGAAGTGGAGAACAACATGGTCAAGATGGCGCGGATCATGCCGGACTTATACCGTAACGAGTCGAGGTTCGAAGATTGAAAAAAGGCTGCCGATGGCAGCCTTTTTATCTCACTCGCTCTCCTCATCCGGCTCCAGCACCAGGGTCGGGATCACGTCACCGAACACCTTCTGCAACTCCTCGCGATTGGCAAGCAGATCTTGCAGCGTGTAGCTGTCCATCACCGCCAAAAAGGCATTCATCGCCCCCTTCAGTGCATTCTTCAGCAAGCAGACAGAGACGATGTGGCAGACGGGTGAGTTGCAGTCGATGCCATCCAGATTGCCCTCCAACGCCCGGATCACCTGACCGATATTAACTGTCTCCGGCGCGCAGGCCATGCGGATCCCGCCATTCTTGCCGCGCTGGGATTGTAGATAGCCCAGCTTCACCAGTTGATTCACCACCTTGACCATATGGTTGCGGGAGACGCCATACAAGGCGGAGACCTTGGCCACGCTCGACAATTCACCCTGTGGCAAGGTCGCCAGATAGAGCAGAGCTCTCAATCCAAAATCGGTATAGCTAGTTAGTCTCATAGTGCCTGTGTCGCATAACGCGAAAAATTGATTATTGATTCAAATCAAATAAACATCTAGGATGCAGCTTATTAAGTGACATTTTAGATGTTCAATTAGTAAGGACCTCCTATGTTAGACCAAGCCACCATCGCCGTCATCAAAAGCACCATCCCTTTGCTCGAATCGGCGGGGCCAGCCCTCACCCAGCACTTCTACCAACGCATGTTCAGCCACAACCCTGAGCTGAAAGATATTTTCAACCTGGCGCACCAGCGAAGCGGCGGTCAACCGCTGGCGCTGTTCAACGCGGTGGCGGCTTACGCCAGGAATATCGACAACCTGGGAGCCCTGGCCGGAGCGGTAGAACGCATCGCCCACAAGCACACGGGTTTCCTGATCCAACCGGAACAATATCACATTGTAGGTAGTCATCTCTTGGCCACGCTCAAAGAATTAGGCGGAAGTGCGGTCACCGAGGAGGTGCTGGATGCCTGGGGCAAGGCTTACGGTGTGCTGGCCAGTATCTTCATCGGCCGGGAGAGCGAGATCTATCAGGAGAAGGCGAGCGAGATCGGTGGCTGGCAGGGTCCTCGCGCCTTCATCATCAAGGAGAAACGGGTCGAGAGCACACTCATCACCTCTTTCGTGCTGGCGCCCGTCGACGGCAAACCCGTGCTGCATTTCAAACCGGGCCAGTACCTCAGCATCAAGCTGGCCCACCCCGAGCTCGAATATCAGGAGATCCGCCAATACTCCCTCTCTGATGCGCCGAACGGTCACGATTACCGCATCAGCGTCAAGCGCGAGCCGCAGGGTCAGGTTTCCAACCTGCTGCACGACCATCTGCATACTGGCGATCAGGTAGATCTGATGCCGCCGACCGGCGACTTCTTCCTCCAGGCCAATGCCACCACCCCCGTGGTGCTGCTCTCCGCCGGTGTGGGCCTCACCCCCATGCTGAGCATGCTCAACCAGCTGCTGGCCACAGGCCATGCTGCCGACATCTGCTGGCTGCACGCCTGTGAACAGAGTTCCTTGCACGCCTTCAAGGAGGATATCCAGCGCAAGCACGAACAACACGACTTGCTACAGAGCCGGGTCTGGTATCGGGAGCCGGGGGCTCTGGATGAGCAAGGGAAGGACTACGACTTCCACGGCACCATGAACGTGAGTCAGGTGGCCGAGTTGCTGGCGCCGCAGGCCCACTACTATTTCTGTGGTCCGCTTGGCTTCATGCAGGCGATCAAGGCGCAGTTGAGCGCGATGGGCATTCCAGCCGATCAGCTGCACTACGAAGTTTTTGGCCCCCATCAGGATCTTTAAACGGGGCGGCCACGTATAAAGCAAGGAGGAGCCAGCCTGTCACGGCACGGCGGCTGGCACCTCCCGACCCACGGATGCAGATCCGTGGGTCGTTTTTTTGGTCAGTGCATCGCCTTGGCTCGGGCGATGGCGTTGGCCGGCATCCGGTTGCCCAGCCGGGTCAGCAGAGTGGCCGCCCTCTGGTGCTGGGCCTTGTCACCAATGACGGTGCTGTGCAGCCAGTGATAGGCCTCTTCATAATCCAGCGGGCTGCCCATCCCCTGCAGCAGCATCTCGACCCACTCGACCTGTGCCCGCTGAAACCCCAGTCTGGCGGCTTCACGCATCAGGGTCTCGGCCCTGACCAGATCTTTCTGCACCAGAGTGCCCTTCCAGTAGTAGCGGCCCAGCTGTTCCAGCGCCGGTGCCAGCCCCTGATTGGCCGCGTCCCACATGAATTTGACCCCAAGCTCGGCATTGGGCTTGATGCACACCCCCCAGGCCAACATGTCGCCCCACAGGAACTGATAGGCAGGCACCTTCATCACCTCGGCCCGCACCTCTATATCCTGAGTAAGCTGGCACCTGTCCTGCTTCACCTGTTGCAAGTGACGCCCCTGTGCAATCCAGTTGAGCAACTCATCCTGGCGGTAGAGGGGGACTGCCTGCAAATTGCGGCTGTCGATACCCAGACCGCCGCCACCCGATGGGGTGCTGGTCATGGGTCGGCTGGTCGGAGAGAGTCCGCTCTCCGCTGTGGCTGCGGGGGATGAGGTCGCGGGCGCAGATTCAGTCACAACGGCAGCGGGCTCCGCTGCAGGTGTCGACTCGGACGCCACAGGCAATGGCGCAGCAGCGGGGACTGCGTCAGATCCAGCAGGCTGGGCGGCGGCAGACACTGCGGGCGGGGCTGCAACCGCTGGCGACTCGGCGGCAGACACTGCGGGCGGAGCTGCAACCGCTGGCGACTCGGCGGCAGACACTGCGGGCGGAGCTGCAACCGCTGGCGACTCGGCGGCAGATACTGCGGGCAGGGATGCAACTGCTGGCGACTCGGCGGCAGACACTGCGGGCAGGGATGCTATCGCTTGCTCGGCCGCTGACACCACGCGGCTCGGTGTGGATGCGGCGGCGGATGCCTTAGGCTCCGCGCCCTGTACCTGGGTGGTCAGCAAACAGACAAGGCCGACAAGGGTAAGTGGTTTCATCATAAGGTTCTCCTGCTGCTCTCTGTTATCGGCAGCCGGCCCCATCCCCTTAGCCCGTCGCCATCTGCAGCTGTCACCCATAACAAAGGGGAGCCGAAGCTCCCCTTGTTTGTCAGCCATACGGCTTACTTGACGAAGTCGACACCCAGCTGGATATCGGCTTTCAGGGTGGCTAGCATGCCATCCATCGCCGCTTGCTCGAAGGCACTCAGCTTGCCGTAGTCCAGCACGGTTTCGACGCCGTTCTTGCCCAGCAGTATGGGTTGCGCGAAGAAGGCGGCGTGCTTGCCATCCCCTTCGACATAAGCACACTCGATGACATTGGCTTCGCCCTGCAGGCCCTTGATGAGAGACAGACCGAAACGGCAGGCCGCCTGGCCCATGGAGAGGGTGGCAGATCCGCCACCGGCCTTGGCTTCCACCACTTCGGTACCGGCGTTCTGGATACGCTTGGTCATGGCAGCCACTTCCTCGGCAGAGAAGCTGGCCCCTTCGATCTGGGACAACAGCGGCAGAATGGTCACGCCACTGTGGCCACCGATCACGTTGACACGCACCTTGTCGACGTTCAGACCCTTGGCCTCGGCCACGAAGGTCTCGGCACGGATCACGTCCAGGGTGGTGACACCGAACAGGCGGCGCTTGTCATAAACACCGGCTTTCTTCAGCACTTCAGCGGCGATGGCGACCGTGGTGTTGACCGGGTTGGTGATGATGCCGATCAGCGCTTTCGGGCAGGTAGCGGCACATTTTTCCACCAAATTCTTGACGATACCGGCATTGATATTGAACAGATCGGAACGATCCATGCCGGGCTTGCGCGCCACACCGGCGGAGATCAGCACCACATCGGCGCCGACCAGAGCCGGGCTCGGATCTTCACCGCAGAAACCTTTTACTTTCACGTCAGTCGGGATATGGCTCAGATCGACCGCCACGCCCGGAGTTACCGGGGCAATGTCATACAGGCTCAACTCGGAGCCAGCAGGAAGGCGATTTTTCAACAGCAGAGCGAGGGCTTGGCCTATGCCACCGGCGGCACCCAGAACGGCAACTTTCATGATCAACTCCATGTTTAAGCGTAGGTTTAAGGTTGTTTCTTGTTGTGGGCCCAACATTAATGGATCCCCCCCTAAAAAACAATCTGATAACAGTTGTAATCACGGGTTCTGTGAGCCAAGAAACAGGCGGCGAATAAAAATGGGGGAAAATGCAGAAAATCAGAGGGAAAGCACAGATTTCCTGCACTTCCCCCGACCATAAATAGGTAGATATACCGAACTCAGGCCTGGAATGCCAGGGCTCGCCGTTCACACCAGCGGAACCCAATTGTTAACAATCCGTTCATGGTCAGATAGAGGGCACCGGCCACAGTGAACACCGCCAGGGTGTCATAAGTCTGGGCGTTGAGACGCTGGGCCAGACCCATCACATCCATGATGGTAATGGTGCTGGCGAGCGAACTCCCCTTGAGCACCAGGATCACCTCGTTGGAATAGGCAGGTACCAGCCGCCGGGCGGCGTGGCGTACCTTCATCCACAAGGTCTGCCCGGCCGAGAAACCGAGCGCGCGGCACGCCTCCACCTCGCCGGATGGAATGGCATCCAGTGCCCCCTTGAACAGCCGGGTAGAATAAGCCGCCGTGTTAAAGCCAAGGGCCAACACAGCGCAGAACCAGGGCTGCTTGAGCAGCGGCCAGAGCGGCCCGGACTTGAGCCACTCGAACTGGCCCGGCCCGTAGTAGATGAGGAAAATCTGGATGAGCAGCGGCGTGCCGGTGAAGATCAGCACCCACAGCTGTACCAGCTGGGTCGCCACCGGAATGCGCAACTCAAGCACCCAGGTCATCAGGAGCGCCAGCGCAATCCCCAGCAGCAGACTGAACAGAGTCAGCTCCAGCGTAGTAACCAAACCGCCCAGCAGGGTGATGAAATACTCTTGCATCAGTTAGCCTCCGTAGCGGCGGGTGTAGCGGGCAGCCAGACTCAAGCCATATTCACTCACCAGACTGATCGCCAGATAGATGAGGGCAGCAGCGGCATACCAGGTGAACGGCTCATAGGTGCTGGCCGAGGCCATCTGCGCCTGACGCATCATCTCGTTCACCCCGATAAGGGAGACCAGCGCCGTATCCTTGAGCAGCACCAGCCACTGATTGCCAAGGCCCGGCAGGGCGTGACGCCACGCCTGCGGCAGCACGATGCGAAAGAAGATGTGACTCTTGCCAAAGCCGAGCGCCAGCGCCGCCAGCCGTTGCCCGGCAGGCACGGCATTGAGCGCTGCCCGCAGGGTCTGGGTCGCATAGCTGGCAAACAACAGGGAGAGCGCCAGCACACCGCAGGCGAACGGGCTGAACTCCACGTACTCACCCGTGATGAGGAACAGCAGCTGCGTCGAGCCGAAGTAGATGAACAGCACCACCAGCAGCTCGGGCAGGCCACGGATCAGCGTGGTGAGTGTGGCCACCGGCCACACCAGCGCGCGCTGCTTGCTGAGCTCGGCGGCACTGAACGCCAGTGCCAATACCATGCCCCCGACCAGTGATGCCAAGGCCAGCCCGAGGGTCATCCAGGCGGCATCCAACAACAGGCTCAACATGGCTTACTGCGCGAAGTATTTGTCGAAGATTTTCTGATAGGTGCCGTTGGCCTTGATCTCGGCCAGCCCCTTGTTCAGCTGAGTCAGCAGCTCCTGGTTGCCTTTGGCGACCGCGATGCCAAAGCCGGTACCGAAGTACTTGGCATCGGTCACCGGCGTACCCACCACGGCATACTCCTTGTGCTGCTTGAGCCAGTCGGCAGCGACCGCGGTATCCGCAAAGACGCCGTCGGTACGGCCGTTCATCATATCGAGGAAGGCGCTCTGGTAGCTGGCATAAGGCACGGTCAGCAGACCCTTGCTCACCCAGTTATCCACCAGATAGGACTGGTGAGAGGTGCCGTTCTGTACGCCGACAGTCTTGTCCACCAGCTCTTCCGGTCCCTTGAAGGCGCCCTTCTTGGCCACAAAGACGGCGGAGTTCTCGTAATAGATGTCGGAGAAGTCGACCTGGGCAGAGCGCTCCGGGGTCACGTCCATGGCGGCGATAGCGGCATCATAGCGACGAAATTTGAGGCTGGGGATCAGGCTGTCAAAGGCCTGGTTGTGGAAGCTGCATTCCAGCTTGGCCTGGGCGCAGATCGCGCGGGCCAGATCGATGTCAAAACCCTGGAACTCGTTCTTGTCATCAAGGTATTCGAACGGAGCATAAGTTGCCTCGGTGGCGAACTTGATCTCCTTGGCCAGCACTGAGGTGCTCAACAGGCCCATGGCAGCAACCAGCAATAGACTTTTTTTCATGACAGCTTCCTTATCGATTTGAATATCAATGCATCAAGAACTCGGCAAACCGGCTGGTTTGCGGAGAGTTGAAAATGGCGGCGGAGCCGGATTCAATGATCCGTCCCTTCTCCAGATAGATCACCTGACTGGCCACCTTGCGGGCGAACTCCACCTCGTGGGTCACCACGACCTGGGTGATGCCGGTCTGGCCCAGATTGCGGATGATCTCCGCCACCTCTTTGGTGATCTCGGGATCGAGGGCCGCCGTCGGCTCGTCAAACAGCAGCACCTGCGGATCCATCATCAGGGTACGGGCGATGGCCACCCGCTGCTGCTGACCGCCGGACAGCCGGGCAGGCCAGGCATCGCGCTTGTCCGCCAGTTGCAGCTGGGACAGCAGATAGGCGCCCTTCTCGATGGCAGCCGCCTTGCTCATGCCGAGCAACTTGACGGGGGCCTCGATCAGGTTCTCCATCACGGTCAGATGTGGCCACAGATTGTACTGCTGGAATACCATGCCCACCTTGCGGCGCAGCGCCTGTGTCTGACGGTTGAATTCGGCGGCAGAGAGGCTGGACGGGAAAGAAAATTCACTTTCACCTATGCGCAATACACCGGCATCCGGCGTATCCAGCAGGTTCATCATGCGCAGCAGCGAACTCTTGCCGGCACCGCTTGGGCCCAGCAGCACCAAGGTTTCACCGGGAGCAGTCCGAAAGCTGACATCTTGCAGTACCGGCACCTTGTGCCAGGATTTTTCGATACCGATTAATTCAATACCCATACAGCCCAATTGAATAAGTTTTCAAAATTTCGTCCCGATTTTAGCCCCAAGATGGGTGGATGCAAGCTAATTTTGAATCAATATGCAGAACAAGCGCCGCTTCCTTGCAAAATTAGGCACATGAATGCAAAATGGACTCGCTGTTCATATCTGCCGCCTGAGCGTGACAGGCCGCCATACCTCCTCATTCGTGAGTCCAAGATGAAGCATAACGACAAGCAAGAAAAACTGGCCAAGGCCTTTAAAGCCTTGCTGAAAGAAGAACGATTTGGCTCCCAGGCAGAGATAGTGACTGCCCTGCAAGAGATGGGCTTCGAGAACATCAACCAGTCCAAGGTATCACGCATGCTGAGCCGCTTCGGCGCCGTTCGCACCCGCAATGCCAAGATGGAGATGGTCTACTGCCTGCCGGTGGAACTGGGCGTGCCCACCACCTCCAGCCCGCTCAAAAACCTGGTACTGGACGTCGACCACAACGGCGCCCTGGTGGTGATCCACACCAGCCCGGGTGCAGCCCAGCTCATCGCTCGCCTGCTCGACTCCCTCGGCAAGGCGGAAGGGATCCTCGGCACCATCGCCGGTGATGACACCATCTTCATCACCCCGACCAGCGACACCGACATCGAAGAGCTCTACCTCTCCGCCCTCGAGCTGTTCGAACAGACCCCTTAATCAGGCTCGTCCGTCCCGCTGTGGTGACGCCCCCTGAACGAAAAATCCCGGCCAAGGCCGGGATTTTTGTTGGTGACGTCAACCGCGCTTATTTGCCCCTGGAAACCAGATAATCCTCGGAAGGCGCAAAGAAGGCGGCCCCGGTCACGGCCCTGGTGAAACGCAGCAGATGGTCGAAGTGACTGCCCTCCCCCTTGTACATGCTGGCCAGCATGGCGTTGAAGTGCAGCGGCGTGCTGCAGCAGGAGATGAAGTAGAGCCCCTGCTCGGTCATGGTGCCCCAGGGCATGCTCTGGCGCAGTATCTCCATGGACTCACCCTTGGGGGTCTTGAGATTGACTCGCTTGATGTGGGCAGTCAGCGGCTTGTCGGCCGACTCATACTCTATGTTGTCGGCCTTGGTGCGACCTATGATGTCTTCCTGCTCCTTCAGAGCCAGCGCCTCCCAGTCGCTCATGGCATGCACCCAGCGCTGGACGTGGATATAGGAACCACCGGCAAATTCGCCGCCGCCCAGCAGCGCCACGTCGGCCCTGTGCTCATCCTGCGGGTTTTCGGTGCCATCGACGAAGCCGGTCAGGTCCCGGCAATCCAGATTGCGGAAACCGCGCACCTCTTCGGCCAGTACCACCAGCCCCGCCAGCAAGGCCATCACGCGCTGACCGGCGTGGTGCAGCACATCCACCCGATCGGCGCGCAACTGCACGAAGAGATCAAACGGGGTATTCGGCGCCTGCTGACCGTTGGCGGATTGCGCCATGAAGCCACGGAACTGGGGCGGACGGGCGGCAGGGTAGAGACCATCCCAGGCATCGGCACCGACGGCGACCAGACCGCTGAAACCGGCATCGGGAAAATCGGCGGCAAGCGCCGCCCACAGGGCGGGCAAGCTGGCCAGACGGGCCACCAGTTCGGCGCCGTCGCCGGTGCGATTGAACATCAGATAGAGGGCGTGCAGATTCGGCTCTGCACAGATCCCGGCTTGGGCTTTCATATCTCTCTCCCCTGAACAGGCATTAGCGATGTTGGCATTGCGTTGCGCGATTATAAACCAGAGTGAATCCAGTTCCTTGATTTCACAACGATATCAGCTCTGTCACGGCAATGGATCAAACAGCACGAGCGCATGCGGGGCAAGGTTGACCCGTGCCCGCATCCCGCCAAGCGGCTCGCCAATGCTGGCCTCGAGCCGCTGGCCGCCACACTCGAACAACACCCGGCAGTGATGACCGAGAAACTGCTGCTCCAGCACCACCAGCTCACCGCCGTCGACGGCCTCCAGCAACAGTTGCTGGGGTCTGAGCATCAATTGCAGCAACTCGCCCACGGCGCGGCCGTGAGGCTCGGTGCCGCACACCACCCCCAGCGAAGTCTGCACGCAGTGGCTGTCTACCACCTCGGCGGCCAGGTAGTTGACCCCGCCAAGAAACTCCGCCACGAAGCGGTTCTGCGGGCGGCGATAGAGCTGCTCCGGCTGACCCACCTGCTCTATATGACCGGCACGGAACAGCGCCAGCCGGTCGGCGAAGGCGAACGCCTCCTCCTTGCTGTGACTGACGAAGATGGCGCCAATCCCCTGCTGCTTGAGCAGGGCGCGGATCTCGAGAATAAGCTTCATCCGCACCTGGGTATCTATGTTGGAGAAGGGCTCGTCCAACAGCATCAGCCTGGGCTTGCACACCAGAGCGCGGGCGATGGCGACCCTCTGCTGCTGACCGCCGGAGAGCTCATGCGGATAACGCGCCCCCAGCCCCTGCAGATTGACCCGCGTCAGCGCCTCATCCACCTGCTGCTGGCGAATGCGGCGATCGAGTCGGGTCAGGCCGAAGCCGACGTTCTCGGCCACCGTCAGGTGGGGAAAGAGGGCGTAATCCTGAAAGATCATGCCGATGTTGCGCGCCTCTGGGGGTTCGCTGGCATCCGGCCCGTCGAGCAGGGTATCGCCGAGGCGAATAGTGCCCTCTGCCAGCGGCAGCAGACCGGCGATGGCCTTGAGCAGTGTGGTCTTGCCACAACCGCTAGCGCCCAGCAGACAGACGATCTCGTTGTCGGCCACTATCAGCGAGAGCTGTTCCAGCACATTGCGGCCGTTGTAACGGCAACTGACATTTTCAACCTGCAAGCAAGACACGGCTGACTTCCTCATATTCTTTTGGTTCAGACCGACCTGCGGCCGGACAACATTGCAGAGATTCATCTGCCCGATCAGTGACCCGGACTATCCAGACTGCGGTTGACCCAGATGAGCGGCAGCAAGCCCACCAACACGATGACGATGGCGCCAAGCGCCCCCCGCTCCAGCATCTCGTCCGACACGAATTGATAGACGTGGGTCGCCAGGGTGTCGAAGTTGAAGGGCCGCAGCAGCAGGGCGGCGGGCAGCTCCTTCATGGATTCGATAAACACCAGCATGGCGCCGGCAAACAGGCCTCGCCGTACCAGCGGTAGATGAACCCGGCGCAGCATGCCGCCATCCCCTTGCCCCAGGGAACGAGCCGCCATGTCGAGGCTGGGGGAGATCTTGCCCATGCTGGTCTCCACCGAGCCGATGGCGATGGCCACGAAGCGGACCAGATAGCCGAACACGATGGCGGTGATGGTGCCGGTCAACAGCAGGCCGGGGCCCTGGCGGCCAAGCCACTCGGCCAGATCATTGATGGCAAAATCGAGGGCCGTCAGCGGCACCAGCACGCCGATGGCCAGCACGGTACCCGGCATGGCGTACCCCATGGCAGAGATGCGCAGGGGCAGCAGACTCTTGAGCCCGCCATCGAGGCGACGGAAGAAACCGAGCAGCAGGGCGATGCCCATGGCAAGCAGGGCGGTCAGCGTCGAGATGAGCAGACTGTTGCCGGCGAAGCGGACAAACTCCGTCGTCCAGGAGAGTTCGAAATAGCGCACCCCGTAATCGAGCAGGATGACGAATGGCAGACCGAAACCGGCCAGCACCAATCCCCAGCACCAGAGCCCGGCCGCTGCGCGACTCACCCCCTTGAGCGGGTAGCGTAGAGGCTGCTCATGGCCCATGGATTTCTGGAACACCTGCTGCCGACGGCGAGAGCGGCGCTCCAACGCGATCAAGAGCACCACCGCCAGCAGCATCAGGCAGGAGAGTTTGGCGGCAGTGGCCAGGCTGCCGTAGCCGAGCCAGGTGTCGTAGACCGCCGTGGTCAGGGTATTGATGGCAAAGAAGTGGACGGTAGCAAAGTCGGCCAAGGTCTCCATCGCCACCAGCGACACGGCCACCATGATGGCGGGGCGCGCCAGCGGCAGGCTGAGGCGACGAAAGCTCTGCCAGGGCGTACAGCCAAGCAGACGGCTGGAGTGGATCAGGCTGACCGACTGCTCCAGAAAGGAGGCGCGGGCCAGCAGATAAACGTAGGGGAACAACACCAGCGCCAGCACCCAGGCGGCGCCCCCCAGGGAGCGAATGGCCGGGAACCAGTAATCGGCCGGACTGTTCCAGCCAAAGAGTGCGCGCAATCCGGCCTGTAGCGGGCCAGAGTAGTCAAGCAGGTCTGTGTAGACGTAGGCCACTATGTAGGAGGGCATGGCCATGGGCAACATCAGCGCCCACTGCAGTGCTCGGCGCCCCGGCACCTGACACATGGCGACCAGCCAGGCGGTGGGTACGCCAAACAGCAGGCTGAGCAGCACAACACCCGCCACCAGCGCCAGCGTATTGGCCAGATAATCGAGCAGCACCGTATCGACGAGGTGACGAAACAGGTCTCCATCTGCCGAGAAGGCAGAGAAGATCAGGGCGAGCACCGGCAAACCCAGCAGCAGGGCGGTGGCCCAGCTGCCGGCAATCCATCCACAATTTTTCATGAGACCACAGAAGTTGATGGGGCCCTTGGCCCCATCTGATTACAAGTCGAATTTCACTTCATCCAGCAGCTGCAAGGCGTCCTTGCGGTGCTTGGCATAATCGCTGACCGGTAGCGCGTCAGACTTGAAACTGCCCCAGGCCTTGACCATGGCGGACGGCTCGACCCCGGCCTTGACCGGATACTCGGCATTCACGTCCGCATACATGTGCTGGGCCGTGTCGCCAGCCAGAAACTCCATCAGCTTGCGCGCTTCATCTTTGTTCTTGGCGTGCTTGGTCATGGCCACGCCGCTCACGTTGACGTGAGCGCCACGGTCAGCCTGGTTCGGGAAGTTGATATAGACCGCATCGGCCCAGGACTTCTGCGCCGGATCTTTCAGCATGGCGCCCAGGTAGTAGCTGTTGCCGAGCGACAGGTCACAGATGCCATCTTTGATCGCCTTGACCTGATCCCGGTCGTTGCCCTGCGGCTTGCGCGCCAGGTTGGCCTTGACCGCTTCCAGCCAGGTTTTGGTCTCGGCCATGCCGTGATGGGCGATCATGGAAGAAACCAGCGCCACATTGTACTCGTGCTTGCCGCTGCGGGTACAAATTTTCCCTTTGAATTCAGGCTTGGCCAGATCTTCGTAGCTGATGGTGTCCAGCTTGCCGAGGCGATCCTTGCTCGAATAGATGGCACGCACCCGGGTGGTCAGGGCGAACCAGCGGTTCTCCGGGTCACGATAGATAGCGGGAATATTCTCCTGCAGGATCTTGCTGTCTACCGGCTGCACCAACCCCTTGTCCACCAGATCGGTCAGCCGGCTGATATCAACAGTCAGCATGAGATCGGCCGGGGAAAGCTTGCCTTCCCGCTCCAGACGCTCGTTCAGCCCCTCTTTGGCGAACACCACGTTGACCTTGATGCCTGACTCCTTCTCGAACTGCTGGATGATGGGCTTGATCAGCTCATCCTGCCGGTTGGAGTAGACATTCACTTCCCCTGCCGCCAACGCTCCCTGAGCAGCCAGGGTCGAGAAAGCCAGTGCCAACATCTTCATTTTCATCATCCATTCCTTGAGTTGCTATATCGAGTGATAACCATTGCTGTTTGTATTTTGCATTGGCCTCGACAGCGGGATCAAGAAAACATCGAGTGCGGGATCACATATTTAAACGCCTTGCAAACAAAAGGGCCGGATAGAATCCTATCCAGCCCCACCATGGAGTCCATCCGCGACTTCACATCGGCAATCTGTCCGGCCTAGTCAACCCTCAAAAGAGTCCTCTTGCTCAAACCGGCATCACGCGCGAGAGTTCAGAGTGCCTCGTCGTCGCTCTCGCCGGTGCGAATGCGCACCGCCTGTAGCAAGTCGTAGACGAAGATCTTGCCGTCACCAATCTTGCCGGTGTAGGCCGCCTTGCAGATCGCCTCTATCACCCCTTCGACGTTGTCATCGACCGTCGCTATTTCCAGCTTTACCTTGGGTAAGAAGTCGACCTGGTACTCGGCTCCCCGGTATAATTCGGTGTGCCCCTTCTGACGACCAAACCCTTTGACCTCGGACACGGTCAGGCCCTCGATCCCCAGGTTGGCGACCGCTTCGCGCACATCGTCCAACTTGAACGGTTTGATTATCGCAGTAATCAGCTTCATCTGGTTGCTCCCAATCCATGGTATGTCATGAATTGGGAGTCAATTCTCGTGCCAAGTCTTTTTATTGTTAAATTTCAAAAGGATAGTTTTTTATTCTGGGATAGGCACCCCACAATATCACCCAGGGAGCGCATCTCGCCCCATAATGAGGCACCAAGCTGAACCAGCCTCTCCCGATGCACCAAACAAGAGCACAGCAGTATGTTAGTCATCTCCAACAGCGTGACCCTGCCCTGGCATGAGCTGCAGTTTCAAGCCATGCGAGCTCAGGGCGCCGGCGGCCAGCACGTCAACAAGACCGACTCCGCCGTCTGGTTGCGCTTCGATTACCGCAGCTCCCCCAGCCTGCCGGATCTCTACAAGGAGGGACTCGACAAGCTGAGCGACAGCCGGGTACACGACGGTTTTATCCAGATCCGCGTCGAGACCCATCGTAGCCAGGACATGAACCGCAAAGAGGCCATGAGCCGCCTGGTGGAGCTGCTTAAAAAAGCCGCCTGGCGTCCCAAGGCCCGTCATGCCACCAAGCCGACCCGCAGCTCCCAGCGCAAACGAGTCGACGCCAAGAAGCGCAAGGGCGACATCAAGTCGGCCCGCGGCAAACCCGTGCTGGAGTAATGCTGCCAGCCTTACGACTTGCCTACGCCAAGGATGAGAGAAGATGAGATACAGTTTTTGCGACAGCGCCCACGGTCCCCTGCTCATCGCCATCGATCGGGATGGACTGCGCCATGTGGAGTTCATGCAGGGTGAACGCCCCATCATGCCAGCCCCGCAGTGGCGCCAGGATGATCTGGCGCTGGCGCCCTACGTCGAGCAGTTTGCCGCCTATTTCGCTGGCCACCTGCAGCGCTTCGATCTGCCGCTCGCCGCCAAGGGAACCCCCTTCCAGCAATCGGTATGGCGCGCCCTGTGCGACATTCCCTACGGCGAGACCGTCAGCTATCTCGAAATAGCCCAGTCCATCGGCAATCACAAGGCGGTACGCGCAGTGGGGGCCGCCAATGGCCGCAATCCCCTCAGCATCATAGTGCCCTGTCACAGAGTGATTGGGCGCAGCGGCCAGCTGACCGGTTATGCCGGCGGCATACCCATCAAACGCTGGTTGTTGGCTCTGGAACAACAGAACGGCCATGCATGCAGGCTGACCCCTGATGGGATGACAGCGGCATCCCTGTAAAACACTGGTTGCTGGCTCTGCAACAACAGAACATCAACTCATTCAGGCTGACCCCTGATGGGATGGCAGCGGCATCCCTGTAAAACACTGGTTGCTGGCTCTGCAACAACAGAACATCAACTCATTCAGGCTGACCCCTGATGGGATGGCGGCAGCACTCCAATAACACACGGGCTTGAGGCACTGGATTGGTCCCGTTTCGCGTTTAACAAAATGAACACAGCATGAAGAATCGCCTCAGAAGGGCTTCAGACAGGGTCAGGCATCATGGCTTCACACTTGGATGGCATGGCTCATCCCTCATTCAAGTGGCACCCATGTGACGCTTCCAATCTGTTTTTTCCCCGCGCCTCCTCTGAGGCGCTTTTTTTTTGCCCGAACGCGGCCAACAAAAAAGCCCGCCGAAGCGGGCTCTGACCGTAAGGTGCTAGCGTCGAGGTGAATCAGAGGGCGAGGAACAGCCCCGCCAGCGAGGCACTCATCAGGTTTGCCAGCACACCTGCCAATATGGCGCGCATGCCATAACGGGCGATGAAGGATTTGCGCTCCGGCACCATGGCGCCCAGACCACCGATCAGGATCGCCATGGAGGAGATATTGGCAAAACCGCACAGGGCGAAGGTAACGATGGCCCTGCTCGATTCGTTCAGAGTCTGATCCTGCACCAGGGCGATGAAGGCGACGAATTCGTTGATGACTATCTTGGTCCCGATCAGGGCACCGGCCGCCTGGGCCTGATCCCAGGGCACGCCGATCAGCCAGGAGACGGGGGCAAACAGCCAGCCCAGGATGATCTGGAAGCTCAGATCCAGCCCCACCAGACCGCCAGCCCAACCCAACAGGCCGTTGAGCATAGCAATCACCCCGACGAAGGCCAACAGGGTCGCACCGACCGCGACCGCGATGTTAAGGCCAGCCATGGCGCCATCGGCCGCCGCTTCGATGACATTGGTCGCACGCGGGATCTCCACGTCCTGATGGTGATCCACCTCGCCGATTCCGGGCGGTACCAGGATCTTGGCCATGGCCAGACCAGCGGGCGCCGACATGAAGGCCGCCGCGATCAGGTATTTCAGCTCGACCCCGATACTGGCGTAGCCCACCAGGGTGCCGCCAGCCACGGAGGCGAGACCGCAGCTCATCACGGCGAAGAACTGGGAGTCAGACATCTTGGAGAGGTAGGGTTTAACCACCAACGGCGCTTCCACCATGCCGACGAAGATGTTGGCGGTGGCGGAGAGGCTCTCGGCGCGGCCAGTGCCCAGTAGCTTCTGCAGACCCCCGCCCAGCAGGGCGATGACCCGCGGCATCAAGCCTATGTGATAGAGGATGGCGATCACCGCCGAGAAGAAGATGATGACCGGCAACACGTTGAACGCAAAGATGAAGCCCAGCTTGAACTTGGCCAGGTCCCCGAACAGGAAGGCGATCCCCTCCTGGCCGTAACCTATCACGCTGCTGACGCTCTCGCTGACCCCGTTCAGCACGTGCTGACCGGCAGGCAACCAGAGCACCAGACCGGCAAAGAGGACTTGCAGGCAGAGGGCAAGGCCGACTGTTCGCAACGGGATACGACGACGATTATCAGAGCAGATCACGGCCAGCGCCAAGATACTCAGTATGCCGAGCAGGGCTATCATAGGGACTCCATCAGGTGGGGAAAAAGATGGGCGCGGATTCTGCGCTCCATGCTCCGCCACTGCAAGCCCGCTTGGTTACAGCCCTGTTAGCAAAAACGTTTGCACGATACCGGTTGCGCCAACCCGCTGATTTGGTTCAATTTTGGTATCACACGAAAGCCAGCGTTCTTATATAGAAACGATCATTCCTCTATGCCAGACAATTTGCCGCCGAGCCAGGGGGCGAGTCGCTGCTCCCAATAGGGATTGGGACCGAAGCTCTCCTTGAGGAAATCGATGAACAGCCGGATTTTGGGATCCAGATGTTCGCGCCTGGCGTAGACGGCGTGCACCGCCATCTTCTGGTTCGGCCGCCACTGGGGCAGCAGGGGGATCAACTGACCGGACTGCAACTCCTGGTCCAGCAAGTAATTGGCGACATAGGCGATACCGAGTCCGGCCAGGGCTGCATCCCGTACCGCCTCCGCCAGATCCACCCGGTAGTTGCCGGCCACCTGCACCGTCTGGCGCTCCTTGCCCTGGCGAAACGACCACTCGTGGTAGCGCCGCTCCCGACTCTGGTAGGTGATGCAGTTGTGCTGGGCCAGCTCCTTGGGGTGCAGCGGGGTACCGTGGCTCAGCAGATAGTCCGGCGAGGCCACCAGCACGAAGTGGATATCCGCCAGCCGCTGCCCCACCAGCGCTTCGGGCTTGTCTTCATAGGTGGTGATCCAGAGATCCAGCCCCTCATCCACCAGGTTGGTTCTGTGATCGAACAGGGAGACTTCCAGCTCCAGCTCGGGGTAGCGATCCTGAAACGCCTTGAGGCGCGGGATCACGTGCAACCGGCCAAAGGACTGACCGACTCCCAGATGCAGGACGCCACTCACCTTGCCGCGGCGCTCCGCCACCATGGAGTCCGCCTCCAGCGCCACCGCCACTAACGCGCGGCAGTGACGGGCATACTCCTGACCGAGTTCGGTCAGGGAGAAGCGGCGAGTCGTGCGCTGCACCAGCTGGGCACCGAGTTCGGTCTCAAGCTGGGCCAGCTGCTTGCTGATGTGGGATTTGGAGACGCCGAGCCGCCGCGCGGCCGCCGAGATGCCCTGTTCACGAACCAGGGCATCGAAGATCACCATTTGGGGCAGACGTTGCAGCACGGGATTACCAGATAGGAAAGCGGGCCTCCATTATTCCAGAGCCGCCCGCAGCGGGGTAGGCCTAAAGCCCGAGTGCCCGTTTGACCTCTTTTTGCAGGGGATCGTCGGCCGGATTCTGGTTCGCACCATAGCTCGCGATCAGCTTGCCATCACGCCCTATCAGGTACTTGTGAAAGTTCCAGCCCGGCGCCTCGCCCGCAGCCGCGGCCAGCCCCTTGTAGAGCGGGCTGGCATCGTCACCGCGTACCGCCAACCGGTTGAACATAGGGAAGGTCACCCCGTAGTCACGGCGGCAAACAGCAGCGGTTTTGTCCTCATCCCCCGACTCCTGCCAGAAGTCGTTTGACGGAAAACCCAGCACGATCAGTCCCTTATCCTTGTAGGTCTGGTAAAGCGTCTCCAGATCCCCAAACTGCCCGCGATAGCCGCAATAAGACGCTGTGTTGACCACCAGCACCACCTTGCCTTCGGTCAGCTGACACAGGTTGTGGCGCTGGGTGTTGTTGAGCTCCCGCATCTCCACATTGAAGTAGTCGGGACAGGCAGCAGACACAGCCCCCACACCAAGCAGTAATAACAAAGTGAACCATTTCATCGGGCAACTCCTTTTGAACAGATGAGCGTCATACGCACAGGTGGCGCAGCCGGTTCATCCCCATCATTTAGCGCAAGGGTATGCCGGTCAGCCAGCCATGACCCCAGAAGATCAAGACAGCCGTGACCGCAAGTCCAGCTCCCACGCTGATACCAGTACCCACCCAGTTCGCTGCGGGACGGGGATAGCGCTGCCAGTCCCGCACCGAAATCCAGATGATGCTGATCAGCGCCCACAGACCGATACCGCCGAACAGCACCAGAGAGCGGGCCTCGCTGTTGACCGTCAGATGGGCGCAAGCCCAGAGCAGGGTGCCGAGCAGTTGGGGATGCACCAGCCAACGCCGCAGGTGATTGGGCCCCTGGCCGGAGAAGAACAGGATCAGCGCGACTGGCATGGCGCCCATCATCAGGGTCGGGCCCCAAGTGGGCAGCAAGTAGAGCGGCATGGGGCTGGACGAACGCCAGCCAGCAAGAATAAAGCCAATGGCGACAAATAGCAGCAGCGAGAAGAGCCCCTTATAACGGTTCTCCCCCAGCCGGTCGCACAGGCGGTCCCTGTGGGCAGCGGCGAAGCAGGGGTAGAGGTGGATAAGGGTAAACAGCAGTACCCCCAGGGTCAGCAAGATCATGGGTGGCTCCTTGTACTATGGGAGATCACTATGCCGCAAAGTGCGCAACCGGAACACAGAAACCGCAGAAAAGTAGCGGGGATACAGCAGGATAATGAAAAAAGCCGATCGACAGATCGGCAAGGTGTTTCGGGCAGACCGGCAGCAGGTGCTGGTCATTACCGCTACACGGGGCAGGGTTTGGCCGGCGCCAGGCACCGGCCAGAACAGGATTAGCGTCGCATCATATAGAGCGCGGCCACGTTGCGGGCCGTGAGCTGCAGGTTGGTGGTGGCGGTGGCCAGCGCTTCCGGCAGCGACATGGCGCGGTTGACCACGGCGAACACTGCGTCCAGTCCGTGCTCATGCACGACACCGTAATCGTCGGTGAGACAGCCCGAAATACCTATCACCGGCTTGCCAAACTGCTTGGCACAGCGTGCGACACCAATTGGCGTCTTGCCATAAATAGTCTGACTGTCGATGCGCCCTTCGCCGGTGATGACGAGATCCGCATCAGCCAGCGCCTCGGCCAGTTTCAGCGCCCCTATGACGATCTGGATGCCTGGCTTGAGCTCGGCACCGAGCAGGCCCACCAGGGCCGCGCCCATGCCGCCAGCGGCGCCGGCCCCCGGAATATCCTTCACCTGTTTGCCGAGCGCCTGTTCGATACAGTCGGCATAGCGGGCAAGGTTGGCATCGAGCTGCGCCACCATGTCGGGGTTGGCCCCCTTCTGCGGGCCAAACACGGCGGAGGCGCCTTTCGGGCCGCACAGTGGATTGTCCACATCGCAAGCCACCTCTATGGTGATCCTGCTCAGACGGGAGTCCAGGCCACTCAGGTCGATGGTCGCCAGCTCGGCCAAACCAGCACCACCCAGCGCAATAGAAGTGCCATCCGCTTTCAGCAACTTGCCACCGAGCGCCTGGATCATGCCGGCACCGCCGTCATTGGTGGCGCTGCCGCCGATACCGAGAATAAGGTGCTTCACCCCCATCTCCAGCGCAGCCAGGATCAGCTCGCCAGTGCCGAAGCTGGAGGTGAGCAGCGGATTGCGCAGTTCCGGCGCGACCAGATGCAGCCCTGAAGCGGCGGCCATCTCGATGACGGCACGCTCGCCATCCCCCAGCAGGCCGACGAAGCCCTGCACCTTGTTACCGAGCGGCGCAGTCACCTCGACCGGCAGGATACGACCACCGGTGGCATCCACCAGGGATTGCACTGTCCCCTCGCCGCCATCGGCCATGGGCAACTTGATGTAGGTGGCATCTGGCAACACCTGCTTGAAACCCGCCTCGATGGCATCAGCCACCGCCATGGCGCTCAGGCTCTCCTTGAATGAATCCGGTGCGATAACAATTTTCATATCAGTTCCTTAGGCGAGGCCAAACACGCCAAACATCAGGGTGGAGACGGCTGCGATGGTCAGACCGACGGCAGTTTCGTAGGGGATGAGTTTCAGACGCTCCCCCACGCCCATGTGGACGCTGCCACCCGTGGCATGGAAGAAGGAGCCGTGGGGCATGTGGTCAAACACGGTGGAACCCGCATGGATCATGGCGGCCCCCGCCAGACTGCTGATGCCGAGCTCAATCAGGGTGGCGCTGAACACGTTGGAGGCTACCACTGTCCCGGCCGTGGTCGAAGCGGTCGCCAGCGACATCAAAGCGCCCGAGATGGGGGCCAGCAGGTAGGAGGGCAGACCGGAGGCGGTCAGGCCGCTGATCAGCACATCCTTCAGACCCGAGTTGGCAATGATGCCCGCCAGGGTACCGGTTCCCAGCAGCATGATGGCTACCGGCGCCATGCGGGAAAGGCCCGAGACCGCAAATTGATTCACCTTGCTGAACTTGCCCATCATCAGGGCGCCGACCAGGCCGCCGAGGGGCAGGGCGATGAGCGGATCCACCACGATACCGGCCAACGGGCGCAGGGCCAGCAGCAGGATGGCGACCAACGGTGCACTGATGGCCGCAGCAAAGCCGGGCAGCTTGGTACCGGCAAAGCTCACCACCTCATCGGCAGCGACCTTGCTGCCTTTATTGTTGAGGCGCTTGGCAAGCCAGTAAGCCATCGCCAGACCGAGCAGGCCCGGGATGATGCCCGCCGCCATGACGGACGTGAGAGGCAGATGGAAGGCGTCGGCGGCTGCAATGGCGTTCGGGTTGGGGGACATCACGTTGCCCGCCTTGCCACCACCGACCATGGCCAGCAAGATAGCCGCCTTGGAGAGGTCGGCACGGCGTGCAATCGCCAGCGCAATGGGGGCAACCGTGATAACCGCCACATCCACGAACACACCGACCGCAGTCAGGATCAGGGTCGCGAGAGCCAGTGCCAGCAGGGCGCGGGTCTCGCCCAGCTTCTTGACGATGGTCTCGGCTATGGTGGTAGCCGCGCCCGATTCGATCAGCACGCCCGCCAGCACACCGGCCGCCAGGATCCGCATCACGGCCGTGGTGATCCCCTGGGCGCCACCTATCATCAGGGCGACGGTCTGGGTCAGATCGGCACCGCCGATCAGGCCACCGGCCAGGGCGCCGACTATCATGCCGTAAGCGGGCGGAACCTTCTTCAGAATGAGGAAGATGGCGATGGAGAGCGCGGCGAGAGCGCCGAGCGCGGATACAGGGATCATGACGGGCACCTTGAGTGGGAGTGAATGGTGGCCATTATGGTGATCCGGGATCGGAATGCTTTGGTTTAAAAGCTAAATAACATCTCTTGAAAAAGATTATTTTTGTTCATTACAACAAATCAGTTATCGAGATTGAGCCCGAGGTAGAGCAAAAACTTGTCATCTAACTTATTGAAATTCAAACCAGTTATTTGCTCAATCCGGGTCAGCCGGTAGCGCAGGGTATTGGGGTGGATGAACAGTGCTTCGGCACAGGGATGCAGATCACAATCCAGCAAGAAATATTGGCGCAGTGTTTTTTGCAGCGCTCCCTTTGTGTCCTCCTGCGCCAGCTTGAGCAGGGGCGCGCGCAGCTGATCCGCCTGCCAAGAGTCCGCCAGACTGCCGAGCAGCACAGGCAGCCGGTAATCCTCAAAGAAGTAGACCTGCTTGCGCGGCGCCTGCCGCATGCCCCGGCGCAACGTGTCCCGCGCCGTCTGATAGGAGCGTGCCAGCCCGTCTATGCCGCCGAAGTAATCACCCACCCCGATGCGCACCTTGAAGTGGGGAATGCGGGCCAGCAACTGCTTGATGCGACTGCGCTCCTGCTCAGATTGCCAGACGCCGTCGCTTAGTTGGGCCGGTTTGAGCACCACTATCTCGTCCAGACCATTGATGGCCACCAAGTTGTCCCGCTCCGGATTTTCCAGCAGATGCACCAGCTCCCGCAGGCGGGCGGGATCTGCCTCCTCCAGCGCCAGCACGGCCACCACCCGAGGCTGGGCCAGATCCAGCTCGAGGAAACGGGCCGCCTGTTGCAGCTGATCGACTCGCCCCTCGCCGCGGATGAGCTGCAGCACCAGCTCCTCCTTGTGACGTTTGTCCCACTGCAACTGCTCGGTGAGCGCCGCCTGCTCCAGAATAAGCTCGGCCGTCATACGCACCAGCTCGGCGTAAGCACGAACGATGTCCGGATCACCCGAGATGCCGATGACCCCGAGCAGCTCCCCCTGATAGGCAATGGGCAGGTTGATGCCGGGACGCACCCCTTTGAGTTGCCGGGCGGTCGCCTCGCTGATCTCCACCACCCGGTTCTCGGTCAGTGCCAATACGGCCCCCTCGTGGCGCTGATGAAGGCGCTCGGGGTTGCCGGAGGCGATGATCAAACCGTGTTCATCCATCACGTTGACCGAGAACGACAGTATCTTCATCGCCCTGCTCACTATCTGACGGGCCAGGGTATCGTTTAGCTGCATAACATCTCCGGACAACAAGCTGGCATGACGCCTGGGGGCCCACCATCGCACGGGCCGACGCGCAAAGATCCCACATCATCAAGACAAGCGCAGGGGGGATCGCTAGAATAGGCCACTTTACGCTATATGTGCCCCACCATGGATCATGGATCTGGCGTTATGCCGCTGTGTGGCGTGGTGGCTTCATCTTTCCGATATGGGCTCCACTATGGACTATGAATTTCGCCGCGACCCGTTCGGTGGCTATCGCGCCCGGTTCTCCATGGGCCATGAGGCCATTGGTCAGTGGTTGATCGATGAAGTTGGCAAGGATGAGGAGAAGCTCGACGAACTCTTCTCCATCATCGACCAGCTGTCGAATCGCACCCGCACAGAATACCTGCTGCACGGCGGTGACTATTCACTGCTGCTCACCCATGAGGAGGCCGAAGTGAAGGCCAACGTCCTCAATATCGAGCTGGATGAGGATCTCGACGATCTCGCCTACTACGATGATGAGCAGCTGGCCATGTGCGGACTGGAAGACTTTGCCCAGGTGCTCGGCTCCTGGCGCGCCTTTATCCGCAACGAGGATATGGGCTGAATACCCACATTTCGGGCGAGCATGCCCCTTGCAACCCAACAGGATTGACTATGTCTATTTATGATTTTGACGGCGAACAACCAGAACAGCCGGAAGACGAACAGGACCAGACCAAACACGCCGTGCCTGCCAAGAAGAAAGGCAAGCAGGTGATGAACACTCAGGTCAACCTGAGCCCGCGCGATGCCAGCCGTCTGAACGGCCTGCATGTCGAAGCCATCACTACCCTGGACGACGTCAGCCTGCCGAAGAACGTCATCTTCAAGGCTGGCCTCATCGCCCTGGGCGAGCTGGAAGCCACCAAGCGTGCCGATATCATAGCCCGCGTCATCGCCGAATCCGGTCGATAAATCCCGTGTGATTGCCGGTGCGGGTCGCTAACACGCCTCCGAACTGGCAATGCAGTATCAGAAAAGCCGGAGCCCAAGCTCCGGCTTTTTCATGGCTGTGTCCCGCAGCTGGCACGCCCTGGCAGGGATTTGACCTGCCTATTGAGCCTTGTGTCATGATGTGACGGCTTGTTAAGGTGCGGGACTTTTATCGGCCTTGGAGACTCAATGTTACCTCTACCTGATTCGCTCATCTGGGGAGCCCTGACGCTGGCCGTCTTGCTCTGTCTGGCCCGGCAACGCCTGCCCGGCCTGATCCTGCTGGGGGTCGCCCTGCTGGCCGCCTGCTACCTCGACCACCTCAGCCTGTTCGCCCTGCTGATCACGCTGGCGGGCCTGTTGCTGGCCTGGCGTACTCCCAGCCTGCCCCAGCCATGGCGTGGCGCCGCCTTGACCCTGATACTGCTGTGGGCCATAGCGCTGATGCTGCACCTCATCCCCGGCTTCAGCAATCTCAAGGTGCTGGACCAGGTGCTGGCTGGCCCCGCCAGCGTGCCCTTCAACATGTACCTCAATCTGGACAAGCCGCTGGTCTTCTTCGGCCTGCTGCTGGCCTGGCCTACGCTACTCGGCCAGGGCGGAGCGATCCGCTGGCGAGCACTGGCCCTGCTGCTGTTGCCGCTGGCCGCGCTGCTAGTCACCGCCTGGCAACTCGGGGCACTCAAGCCCGAAGTGGGCCTGCCCCACTGGTGGTGGCTGTTTGCTCTCAACAACCTGCTGTTCACCTGCGTGGCGGAAGAGGCCCTGTTTCGCGGCTTTATCCAGCAAGGGGTGGCCACCCGTAGCCGGCGCAGGCTCGGCATCCTGGTGGCCAGCCTGCTATTCGGTGCCGCCCACCTGGCCGGAGGCCCGCTGCTGATGCTGTTTGCCGCCCTGGCAGGCGCCTGCTACGGCCTGGCGTTCCAGTTCAGTGGCCGTCTGAGCATCGCCATCGCGATCCACTTCCTGTTCAACTTTGCCCATCTGGCCCTCTTTACCTACCCGCTGGCCAGTCGCTGATCCCTGGCGCCCCACCCGGGGCGCCCTTGTTTCCCTCTTCTTCCCCCCCAGCCAGCGGTCTGTCCGCTCGATATAGACTTTCTGTTTACACTTGTTTGCCAGGATCCCGTGTCAATTCATTGAACCAAGCCAAGCGATAACCGAGCCTGCACGGCCCTCCGCCCGAGCGCCTTCCCCTCAATGCCATCTCCTCTCCCCATATGGGGCCTTTCATTCATTTGTAACAAAAATGTAAATGAAATGACTTCTGTACCCGCCATAACAGTCACTTTCCATCGTGCCTCAACCAAAAGGAGTTCATGATGCACAAGCCCCTCAGTTATGCCGCCCTGCTGCTGGCCAGCCAGTTTCCGTTGCAGGCGCTGGCCGATACCGATGTCTACCTCACCAACAACAGCCCTGAACCGCTCCAGATCGACATCCGCCAAAGCGGAACTGGCCAGCTTCAGGCGGGCAGCCAGTGGATCCAGCACAGGACAGTGCTGGGCCCCTGGGAGAGCGCCATGGTGCTCAGCTTCAATCGCTACGAGGGGGTGAAGGCGGGCAAAAGCTATCTGTTCGAAACCCGAGTCACCACGGCCGGGGGCGACACCTATCGCCTCAACCAGCTGATGGAGGGCACCTGGTGGAACACCACACTGCAGCACGGTGGCGACACCCCGACCGCCAGCTCGGGCTGGCAGAGCGATCGCGCACTGCATCGCACCCAGGGCCCGCAGGAGCTGGCCTTCGCCGCCAAGTTCACCGGCCGTTACGACGACCTGCACTACATGCTGACGCCGCCACAACCGCAGGAGCAGCCAGAACCGTCAGAGATCACACTCAAGGTAGCCAGCTACAACCTCTGGGCACTGCCTGTCATCGCCGCCAGCATAGGTAAGCGGCTGGCCCTGCTGCCCGACCATCTCAAGGGCTATGACGCCCTGCTGCTGCAGGAGGTGTTCGACGGCCGCCGCGAGGGATTTCTGCAGGCGCTGGCGAAAGAGTACCCCTATCAGACCAAGGTGCTCGACAAGCCGGGTGTCAACATTCACGACGGCGGCGTGGTGATCGTCAGCCGCTACCCCATAGTACGCGAGGCCCAGCTGGTCTATCCCCAGTGCACCGGCACCGACTGCTTCGCCGACAAGGGGGTCATGTACGCCGAGGTGATCAAGGGAGGCAAGGCCTGGCATCTGTTCGCCACCCACACCGCCAGCTTCGACACCGACGAGGCGAGACGGCTGCGCCAGATCCAGTTCGGCCAGATTCGCACCCTGGCCGCCAGCCTCAAGATCCCGACCAGCGACACCGTCATCTATGGCGGTGACTTCAACGTCAACAAGCGCAAGTTCGCCGACGACTACGCCAGCATGCTGGCCAACCTTGACGCCCATGAACCCGGCTATGGCGGTTATACAGAAGCCACCTTCGATCCCAGGATCAACCCCTACGCAGGCGGGCTCCTCTCCGGTGGCCCCAATGTCGAGTACCTGGACTATCTGCTGGTGAGCCGGGAGTACGGCACCGCCAGTGATAACCTCAACACCGTCTGGATCCCCCGCAGCAGCGATGGCAGCCTCTGGCCCGCCAGCAACCTCTCCGATCACTTCCCGGTCAAGGGAGAGATCCGTCGATGAAGCGCCGCTACGGGATCCTGGCTCTGGCGGTCCTCTCGCTCTTGCTGCTCAACCTCGGCTGGCAGAATGAGCCAGAGTCCGCCCCGGCCAGCACCGAGGTTTATCAGCGTGGGAGCAGCCCGCAGCAGACACCCGCCACCCAGATAACAGCCCTTGTGACCGGGCTCACCCCGACGGCCAGCGGGGGCCAGTCCACCAAACAGCCCCCCAGCTGGCGAGAGATGCCTGCGGAGCTGAGCCAGCGGCTCGCCAGCGAGATAAGCGACACCGACCAGCCACTGAGCGAGCGGCTGGTCAATCTGATCGCGCTGGAATCCCAGTGGATGAGTGAGGGGGAGAGCCTGACCCGGCTGCAGGGGCGCTATGCCGAGGCGCTGGCGCAGCTGGCCAGCGAGGGTGAACAGCTGACCCTGGCGGAGCGGCTGGCCGCCCTGACCCGACTGCAGGATGAGTGGGCGGCGGATCACCCGGATCTGGCGGAGGATCTGTTCAACCCGGATGCCCGCCTCTTGCAGGCACGCCAGTTGTGGGGAGATGAAGAGCTGGAGACACTGGCTCGCCACTTCCTGCCTGCCGATCGGGCCGAGGCCAGCGTGGCGTTTGCCGGTGCACGCCAGCAGCAGCTGGATCAGCGCGCTCACTACCAGCAACAGTTGGCCGAGCTGGAACAGCAACTGGCGGCCAGTCAGGGGAACATGGATCCCGAGCGCTGGCAGCAACACAGGGAGGAGGTGCTCGGCCAGTTTAGGCTCGACTTCTTCGCCCGGGCACAGGGCAAGCCCTAAGTATGAAGCCGCCCGGGGAGACTGACATTGACAAGAAAACAGGACCCTTTGCTTTTACCTGCCCATCGGGCAAGCCCCCCTTTAGGCCTTGCCTTTGAACTGCTTGACGCTGCGCTTGTTGGCGGTACGGCGATTGGCCTGCTTGTCACGCGGGGGACGCTTGCCCTCCCCGCTGGCGGGCAGGTCAGTCACCGGGAAACCGGCCAGTTCCCCCAGCGGTAGCGCACGCCCGGTGAGGGTGCGGATCGCCGCAAGGGTATCGCTCTCGCCGTGGCACACCAACGAAATGGCCAGCCCCTCGCGCCCGGCGCGGGCGGTGCGGCCAATACGGTGCACATAGACGGGGGCGCTGGCCGGCAAGTCCAGATTGATCACCACCGGCAGCGCCTCCACATGTATGCCCCGCGCCATCAGATCGGTGGCCACCAGCACCCGCACCTTGCCAGCCTTGAAATCGTCAAGCGCCTGATCCCGCACCGCCTGCTCCTTCTCGCCATGGAGGGCGGCAACCGCAATGCCCGCCCTGGCCAGCTTTTTGGCCACGCCGTCGGCATCATCCCGTGCGCTGATGAAGACCAGCACCTGCGGCCAGTCCTGCTCCTTGAGCAAGCCGATCAGCGCCGGCACCTTGCTGCTCTTGTTGACCAGATAGAGCCGCTCCTCGATCTCGTTCACCAGGCTATTGAGGGGGTTGGCCTCGATGCGGGTCGGCTCTGTCAGCAGGCCATTGGCAAGGGCATCCAGCTCGGCAGGCAGGGTGGCGGAGAAGAGCAGGGTCTGACGCGGTGAGGGCATCTCATTCATCAGCCACTGAATGTCGGGCCAGAAGCCCATCTCCAGCAGGCGATCTGCCTCATCCAGCACCAGCTGTTGCAGGCCATCCAGTCCCAACACTTGCTGAGTGAGCAGATCCCGCAGTCGCCCCGGCGTCGCCACCAGCAGTTGCGGCCCCAGCGCCAGTTCGGCCTGTTGTCGCTCCTGTGCGACGCCCCCACACAGCGTCACGATGCGCAGCCCCAGCGCCTCGGCGAGCCCTTGCAAGGCGGCGCTCACCTGGGTGGCCAACTCGCGGGTCGGCACCAGCACGAGTCCCTGCACCAGACTGGAGGCGGGATCCAGCCGTTGCAGCAGCGGCAGCCCGAACGCCAGTGTCTTGCCGCTGCCGGTCTGGGCCAGCGCCAGCAGATCCTGCCCCGCCAATACCACGGGTATTGCAAGCTGCTGGACGCGGGTCGGCGTCTGCAGGGTGGCAGGCAGGGCCGCCAGCAGGGCGGGATTGAGGTCGAGTTCGCTAAAGGTCATGGGGCTACGCTGATATTGGCTAAATAAAGAAGTGGGAGGCGAAGTCTAGTGAGCGGGGGGGGAGAAGTAAAACCCTATCCATAGTGACCAGACCAAGGTGAGGGCAGCGGCTGACTACACTTGACCTGACCCATCGTAACGGGAGACAGGCCATGAACCTCACCAGACATATTCCCAGCCTGCCGCTTCTGGTGGCACTGCTCGGCAGCGCAACCCTCGGCCTCTCACAGAGCATGGCGAGCGACCTCGCAACCAATCAGGCCAAACCGGTGCGCATCCTCAACGCCCACCTCGGCGAGCTGCCTGGGCTGATCAATGCCGACAAGACGGGCCCCTTCGTCGATTTGGTGCGCGCCATCGATGATCTCCACCCCGATGTGACCATCCAGATCACCATCTACCCCATTGCACGCGCCATGGCGGGCGTGATCAATGGCAAGGCCGATTTCAGCCTGCCCGCCATTCGCAATCTGCACGATGCAGACATGCTGCCCTATCGCTTCAGCACCCGCAGCTTTGGCAAGGTAGCTCATGTCATCTACAGCAACACAGCGAATCCGGTCACTACCGACATGGCCTATGGCATCGAAGCGACGCAACGGGATTTGTTAATCGAGGCCGTACCAGGTGAGCTCCCCTTTCAAGTGCAACGTTCCATGAGTATCGAGCAATCCCTTCGCAAGCTCTCCCGTGGCCGTATCGATGCCTTTATCTGGGCACAGGAAGAGGCAGACCTGATGCTGCGCCAGCTGGGGCTGACCAATATCCAGCGAGAGTTTTTTGGCGACTTTGAAGATGTGTTTATTATTCAGAAGGGGGCAGCCGGCAATGAGATGGATGCGTTTTTGGCACAGGCCATAGAAAAGTTGGCTGAATCAGGCAAGCTGGAGGCGATATACAGCAAGATCCACAGCCCCTACGAACACTGGCAGCCATACCCGGAGCCATTACCCGCAGCCAAGCCTGTAAAGACCCCCTGATAACTGAATTCCACCGATAAAAAATCCCGCCGCGGGCATGCCGTGGCGGGATTTTTTGTGCTCGGGAGCTTACAGGGCAGCCAGGGCGGCGGCGTAGTTCGGCTCGTCGGCCACTTCAGCCACCAGCTCGCTGTGCAGCACCTTGTCATCTGCATCCAGCACTACGATGGCACGGGCAGTCAGACCCACCAGCGGACCGGAGGAGAAGGCTACGCCGTAGTCCTGCAGGAAGGCCGCACCACGCAGGGTGGAGAGGGTCACCACCTTGTCCAGACCTTCGGCGCCGCAGAAGCGGGACTGGGCGAACGGCAGATCGGCGGAGATGCAGAGCACGACTGTGTTCTCCAGCGCGCTGGCCTGCTCGTTGAATTTGCGCACGGACGTGGCGCAAGTCGGGGTATCGACGCTCGGGAAGATGTTCAGGATCTTGCGCTGGCCGGTGAAGTTAGCAAGGGTCACGTCAGACAGATCCTTGGCAACCAGGGAGAAGGGCTTGGCCTGCTCACCGGCAACGGGGAAGTGGCCGGCGACGGAGACGGGGTTGCCTTGCAGGGTAACGGAATGGCTCATGTTATGTCCTTGATTATCGAGGGAGGATACGGCCCCCCAGTATAGGCGCGCCGAGACGGGACAAACACCCGCCAACCACAAGGATATAAGCGCGCTTTACCCTGACCCGGACAAATCACCCCAGCTGGCTCAGACAGCAAGAGCAAAGAGGCTTGACCTTGAACTTAACACCAAGGTTTACACTCGGTTCAGTCATCGAAGATCTCGCACCGGCGGGATCCATCCAAGAGGAACTCATCATGAGCAAATCCTGCTGTAGCCATCAAGCCGCCGCCCCCATCAGGGCCGTCAGCAAGTCTGCCACCCGCCAGAACGAGCATCAGCACGACAGCCACTGCTGTGACAGTGCCACGCCGGTCAGCCTTTGTGCCAACAAGGCTCCCCATGATCATCAGGATCAGGGGGTCAGTGAATCACCGGGGGATGAAGAGCCCCCCAGAGCAGGCTGTCACAGCCAGGGCAGCTGCTGCAGCCCGCAGCTGCCTCATGACCATGACCATGACCATGACCATGACCATGACCATGACCATGACCATCATGAGCAAACCACCGACACCGCCGAGCCACTCATTGCGCCAGAGCAGGAGAGTCGCCGCCACCGCTGGCAGGTGCTGGGAATGGATTGCCCCAGCTGTGCCCGCAAGATCGAGACCGCTGTCAGCCGCGTTGCTGGCGTGCAGCAGGTTCGCGTGCTGTTTGCCACCGAGAAACTGGTGGTGGATCTGGCCCCCGGCCTCTCCCCTGATCCCGTCACTGCCGCCGTGCTGGCCGCCGGTTTCCGGCTCAAGGGGGAAAACAGTGGCAAACAGCAAGCCACCAGCAAGCGCGGCCCGCTGCTGACCCTGCTCGGCAACGTTTTCGGCAAATACTGGCAGCCCCTGTCGCTGGCCGGCCTGATGGGGGTGGCGGCCCTGCTGCCAAAAGAGTTCGGTCAGCCGCTGTTTACCCTGGCCACCCTCTGGGGCCTGTGGCCCATCTCCCGCAAGGCTTGGGCGCTGACCAAGAGCGGCTCCCCCTTCGCCATCGAGACCCTGATGACGGTAGCGGCGCTGGGCGCCCTCTTCCTCGGCGAAACCGCCGAGGCAGCCATGGTGCTGCTGCTCTTCATGCTGGGGGAACATCTGGAGGCCTACGCCGCCAGCCGTGCCCGCGCTGGCGTCACGGCCCTGATGGCGCTGGTGCCCGACAAGGCAATGCGTATCCGCACCAGGGTTGACGGCGACATCCGGGAAGAGGTGGCGGCCGACGTGCTGCGTCCCGGCGACATCATAGAAATCGCCCCGGGTGCCCGCTTGGCCGCAGATGCCCGTTTGCTCGACGCCATCGGGACGTTTGATGAAAGCGCACTGACCGGTGAATCCATTCCGGTGGAACGTCATCAGGGCGACAAGGTGCCCGCCGGCAGTGTGGCGGCGGATCGGGTGCTGCGTCTCGAGGTGGTGTCCGAACCCGGCAATAACGCCATCGACCGCATACTGCATCTGATCGAGGAGGCCGAGACCCAGCGCGCGCCCATAGAGCGTTTCATCGACCGCTTCAGCCGCTGGTATACCCCGGCCATGATGCTGGTCGCCCTGCTGGTGGTGATAGTGCCGCCACTGGCCTTCGGCCAGAGTTGGGATGAGTGGATCTATCGCGGGCTGACGCTGCTGCTCATCGGCTGCCCCTGCGCCCTGGTGATCTCCACCCCGGCAGCGGTCACCTCCGCCCTGGCAGCGGCCACCCGGCAGGGCGCCCTGATCAAGGGCGGCGCCGCGCTGGAGCGACTGGCCCATATCGAGACAGTCGCGTTTGACAAAACAGGCACCCTGACGCTGGGCAAGCCGCAACTGACCGAGCTTGTCAGCCTCAATGGCCAACCGGAGGCCGAACTGCTGGCACTGGCCGCCGCCATCGAGCAGGGCTCCCACCACCCGCTGGCCCGGGCCGTGGTAGCCAACGCCAAAGAGCAGGGATTGAGCCTGCCCGCGGCTCAGGATCTGCGCGCCCTGCCGGGCATGGGGGTTGAGGGGCGCATAGACGGCACCCTCTGGCAACTGCTGGCACCGAACCGGGTTGCCTCGCTGGGCAATGCCCTCAACACACAGATAGCCACCCTGGAGCAGCAGGGCAAGACGGTGGTCGTGCTCGGCCAGCCGGGCTCAGCGCCGGCGGCCCTGCTGGCGCTGCGGGATCAGCTCCGGCCCGACGCAGCAGCGGCGTTGGCGGAGCTCAAGGGGCTGGGACTGCGCAGCATCATGCTGACCGGCGACAACCCCCGCGCCGCCGAGGCAATTGCCAACGAACTCGGCATGGGCTGGCGTGCCAACCTGCTGCCGGAGGATAAGGTCGAGGAGATAGCCAAGCTGGCCACCAGCCAGAAGGTCGCCATGATAGGGGATGGCATCAACGACGCCCCCGCCATGAAGCGTGCCAACATTGGCATCGCCATGGGCGGCGGCACAGACGTAGCGCTGGAAACGGCCGATGCCGCCCTGACCCACAACCAGCTCGGTGGCATCGCCGCCATGATCCGCCTGTCGCGGGCGGCACTGACCAACATACACCAGAACATAGCGCTGGCGCTGGGGCTCAAGGCCATCTTCCTGGTCACCAGTCTGCTCGGCCTCACCGGCCTGTGGATTGCCGTACTCGCGGATACTGGCGCCACCGCGCTGGTGACGGCCAACGCCCTGCGCCTGCTGCGCAAGCGCTGATCCAGCCCGCAAGCGAGGTGCCCATATACAAAGCCGTCCCCCGCCAGGGACGGCTTTTCCCTTTCCCCTCCTTCTGACACCTGCAAAGAAAAAGCGCGGCTGCCGGTTGGCAGTCGCGCTTTGCTTACTCTCTCGGCGTTATCCCACCCTTGGCAAGGCGGAATTCAACCCGGGGATGCCGAGCCAGCCCCGGACTCGATGGGTGTACTTATTTGGTCGCAGCGTTACCGAACGGCGGCACAGTGCTCAGCGCAATCTTCTTGCTCACCGGCAGACCCGCGCCCTGGGCACCGGCCTGCGGCTTGACGAACACCGCCGCCGACCAGGCCCCCAGCGTCAGGGTGCCACCATTGGCGGCAGCGTCACGGGCTATGCTCTCGCCGACGTGGTGGGCCGGGCTCAGCTGCAGTGTGCTCAGGTCGATGGGCTGATCCTTGCCGTCACGGAAGTCGCCGATGCTCTGGGGCTGGTTGGTGGCGTTGATCATCACCACCAGACCCTCGATGGCAGGATCCAGATCCGCACCTGAGGTCACACCGTCATCCACCGTCATCACGATGAGGCCCGGCACCTGACCCGGCCCGGTATTGCGAAAATCGATCCGCTTGATCACCTCGGCGCCACTGCCCAGACGCAGCAGACGGGAGGATTGACGCAGCTCGGCCAGCTCCTGGTAGAAGCCCACCATGGTCGCCATGTCGGCCCCGCTCGGCTTGACGTGCTTGCCGAGCACCTGCTCGATCAGCGGATAGTTGTCGCCATCCTTATCCTTGCGCGGCAAGCCCTTGTCGAAGTTGTTGTCAGTCAGGGTGTAGTCGACCCTGTTGTACCAGTCACCGGAGTCGAAGCTATCCCGCTCCATGGACTTGGAACGCAACAGCTCGACACCGGCGTGGGTAAACGGAATACCCTGTCCCAACATGGCGGTAGCGAGCGACACCCCCTGCATCCGCACCAGATCGGCTCCTTCCGGCGCCTTGTAGATCAGGTTGTCGAACAGGGTCTGGTTGTCGTGCTTATCGACATAGTTCTGGATCTCGTTCGGATCCTGGGCATAACCCGCGCGCTGACCGTCGTAGTCGATGTCGGAGCCCTTCTTCGGTATGCCATCCTTGTCGGTCAGCACGAAATCCTTGAGGTTACCGGCCATGCCGAGGCGAACCAGGTCAGATTGGTGCAATGCGGTGGCCAGATCGACGCCATCCATCTCGTTGGCATCCACCAGGGCGCCGTTGCCAAAACCCTGGGTCTTGCGAATGGTGTCGCCGCCATCAAACGGACTGCCGCCGCGTACCGCATCTCGCAGCCGATCGGAGAAGGAGCCGATGCCGGTGCCGCCCAGATGCTTCTGGGTCGCCTGCACGAAACGCTTGTCATCGGCAACCTCGCCGAAGTTCCAGCCCTCACCGTAGAAGTACATCTCGGGATTGACCTGCTTCACCACGGCCAGCGCCTGCACCATCTGATCTTTCGGGTGGTGGCCCATCAGATCGAAGCGGAAGGCATCGATCTTGTAGTCACGGGCCCAGGTCACCAACGAGTCATCCATCAGCTTGGCGAACATGGCGTGTTCCGGCGCCGTGTTGGAGCAGCAGGTGGAGGTCTCGACCGAGCCGGTCTCCGGATTGAGGCGCTGATAGTACCAGGGCACTATCTTGTCGAGCACCGACTTGGGACCCAGGCCAGCGTCGTGGGTGTGGTTGTAGACCACGTCCATCACCACGTTCATGCCGATGTTCTGTTTGATGGCCTTGACCATCTCGCGGAACTCCAGAATGCGCTGGCTACCTTCGGCGTTGGTGGCGTAGGAGCCTTCCGGCGTGGTGTAGTGGTAAGGGTCATAACCCCAGTTGAAGGAGTCGACGCCGCGCAGATAGCCATAAAGCTCCTGCACCTGCGGGTTCTCCTTGCTGTCGGCCCCCTGCAGATCGGTCAGCACAGCCGCTATGGTCTGGCCGCCGCCGCAGTAGCCGCCAAACTTGGAACCCAACACCTCCGGGTTGACCTGACACAGCTTGCTGAAGTCATCGCCAAGGTTGGCCACCTTGGCCGGATCCTCGTTGACGGTGGCAAGGTCGAACACAGGCAGCAAATGCAAGTGGCTGACGCCGCTCTTGGCCAGCGCCTGCAGGTGCTTGACCGGCACACTGTCGGTGTCGGTCAGGCCGAGGAACTTGCCGCGGTGCGCAGGCAAGGTGGAGTCGTCATTGCCGGTCAGATCGCGGACATGGGCCTCATAGATGGTGATGTCGGCAGGGTTCTGCTGACTGTGGGGCGCTTTGAGGCTGTCCCACCCTTCCGGCTTGAGGGCCGGATCGTCGAGATCCACCACCTGACTGAACTCGGAGTTCATCGCCAGGCTCAGGGAGTAGGGATCTGTCACCTGATAGGACTCCAGCTTGCGGCTGACCGGGTGATAGACCTGGATGTCGTAGCGGTAGAACTTGCCGACAAGCTCGCTGCCCCCCTGCACGCTCCAGCTGCCGCTGGCCTGGTCCCGAGTCATGGTGCGCACGCCCAGCGCCCTATGCTGAGCATCGAACAGCGCCAGCTTGACCGACTTGGCGGTCGGCGCCCACAGCCGGAAGGTGACCTTGCCCCCCTCGACGATGGCGCCATAGGCCAGTTTGGCGGCGGCGTCGGCATAGAGGGCATCGAGGGCACCGGCGCTCTGCACCAGGGTCGCCCCCTGCAAGATGCCGTCAGCATCTGTGCCGATGGCCACCAGCTCGCCCTTGAGCAGAGGCTTGAGATCTGCAGCCAAAGGCAGGGCGAAGGCGGCGGCATCCTTGAGGTGCGGATACTTGGCCTGCTGCTCGGCGGTCAGGCTGGTCGGGGTCAGGGTAATGTAGGGGAAGTCGAATACCCCTTCCCCATTGGCCTTGATGGTGCCCGACGCTGTGTAATAGAGGCGCACATGAGGCTTGTCCTTGCCCCCTTGCCAGATCAGGGTGTTGCCATCAATCAGATGGGCGCTGGCCCCCGCCACGCCAAAGGCGGCGTTAAAGGCGTCGGCACGACTGCCGAAGACTTCGCTCTTGCCCGCGACGATGGCCACGGTGCGATCCGGATGATCGCTGAAGATCACCTTCATGTTGGCACCGGTCAGGTTGGCCAGGTCACCGTTGCGGGCAATAAAGTTGATACAGCCTTCCAGCTTGGCCAGCGGTACCACCCAGCTGGGACCGAAGCCGTCGGCCGCCGCCGGGGTATTGACCTTGTCATCCCAGCCCGCGTTGATACCGCTCCCGGCGGTGGCGTTGCAGGCATCGTTGTTCCACAGGTGGAGACTGTAATTGGCAAAGGGACCATCCACCCCGCGCGCGGCGCTGGTCTGGGTATCCACCAGGGCAATGACCGCCTGATCGGGCCCGGCCACCAATTGCTCGGCAGGAGGTTGTACATTGGGCAGACGGGCAACGGGGCCGTCAGAGGCAGAGGGGGAGGAGCTGTTGTCATTGCAGCCGGACAAAAGCGCGAGCAGTGAGGCTATTACCAGCGCCACTTTGGTCTTTTTCATATCCATTTTTTTATAATTCCCGCTGTAGTTAATCTCGATAGTCGAGTACCCGGTCATTGCCGAGCGGTGCCATATTAATCAGCGGGAATCGTTTGAAATGTGAGCGACAGGGCAAAAAACCAACCCTTTTCAACAAGATAACGTTTTCATAACGAAAGTTGGATCGGGCTCACAGACCCGGCCTCACTTTAGGCCCATACCAGCAGACAGACGGGTCCATACCGGAAAAATCAATTTCCGATCAAATGGATATGGATAAAGAGGGAGTCACAGCATATGAAGCGAATTGAGGAACAAGCCAAACGACTGGATCAGGAGTATCAGGCGATCGCGCTGTTGTTTGATCAATTTTGCCAGCAGGCAGGCCTGCTCGCCGAACAGTACCACTTCTTCAACTGGCCCGACTATGAAGACACACCGCCCCTCTGCCGGGCCTTCACCCTGCTGGGGGAGCCGCGCGAGCTGCACCTGCGCTGCCAGCCGGGGGAGCGTGGCACCTTGAGCGGCCTTATCCAGGTACGCAGCGAAGATGGCGTCGTCCACGCCAGCCTGGGTTTTCGGGCCGATGGCCACCTGCTGCTGGAGTCGGGGTCCTTGCTGGACAACCCGCCCCAGCTGCTACTCAAGCTGCTGCTGGGGGCCATCTGGCAGCACAAGCCGGACGATGACCACGGCCAGCACCACTGATATGAAGAAGGGGCCTGGGGCCCTTCTTCATATCTCATGCTGGTAAGCTGGGATGATCAGGGCTGGGCAATCTCTATGGTGACGTGCACCAGCTCCTCATGAATGGCGAGCCGCTCACGGATCTGGCCAGCCGGGATGGGCGTCGCCATCAATAGAGAGAGCACGCAGGCATACTGCTCCTGCCCTACCCGCCAAACGTGCAGATCGCGGATCTCGGTGCCCGGCAGCTCGGCGATTACCTCGCGGATCTCCGCCACCAGCGGGGTATCCATCTCGGCATCCAGCAGCACCCGGCCCGAGTCGCGCAGCAGACCCCAGGCCCACACGGCCACCAGCACGGCGCCCGCTATGCCCATCAGGGGATCCAGCCAGTCGGCCCCCCACAGCATCCCCCCCACCAGCGCCAGGATGGCCAGCTTGCATGCCGGTTGTGAAACGCGTCGGCAACGCGGGCCGCTTGACAGCAAAGCTGAGCCGACCGGGCATCCTTGGCCCGTTTCAGACTTGAGCCCTCGCCCGCTTTACGCCATCATGACCGCCGATCGTTGATCGCCTTATTCTGGATTCCACTTCGCAAGGACCCCCCATGTTTGAACACGTCGATGCCTACGCTGGCGACCCCATACTGACCCTGGTCGAGACCTTCCACAAAGACCCCCGAGCACAGAAGGTAAACCTGGGGATCGGTCTCTATTACGACGAGCAGGGCCGCATTCCGCTACTGGCCTCGGTGCAGCAGGCCGAAGCGCAGCGCGCCGCCGCCCCGGCACCGCGCCCCTACCAACCGATGGAGGGTGCCGCCAACTACCGCACCGCAGTGCAGCACCTGCTGTTTGGCGCCGAGCATGAGGCGGTCAAGGCCGGCCGCATCGCCACCATCCAGACCATAGGCGGCTCGGGCGCGCTCAAGATCGGCGCAGACCTGCTCAAGCGCTACTTCCCGACCTCGGAGGTGTGGGTCAGCAATCCGACCTGGGATAACCACAAGGCCATGTTCGAGGGGGCTGGCATCAAGGTCCACGACTACCCCTACTACGATGGCGCTACCGGCGGCGTGCAGTTCGATGGGATGATCGACTGCCTGAGCGCCCTGCCAGCGAAAAGCATCGTGCTACTGCACCCTTGCTGCCACAACCCGACCGGGGTGGACCTCTCCTCTGCCCAGTGGGATCGGGTGATCGCGCTGGTGGTCGAGAAGAACCTGATCCCCTTTATGGACATTGCCTATCAGGGCTTCGGTGATGGGCTGGAAGAGGATGCCTACGCCATCCGCGCCATGGTGGCCGCCGGCGTCAGCTTCTTCGTCAGCAACTCGTTTTCCAAGAACCTCTCCTTCTACGGCGAGCGCTGCGGCGGCCTGTCGGTCATCTGCCAAGATGCCGAAGAGGCGAGCCGGGTACTGGGCCAGATGAAGGCGACCGTGCGTCGCAACTACTCAAGCCCCCCCACTCACGGTGGCCAGATCACTGCGGCTGTGATGAGCCAGCCTGAACTGCACGCCCTGTGGGTCGATGAAGTGACCGAGATGCGCACCCGCATCAAGGCGATGCGCCAGAAGCTGTTCGAGGTGCTGAGCACCAAGGTGCCGGGCCGTGATTTTGGCTACTTCATCAGCCAGCGTGGCATGTTCAGCTACACCGGCTTCACGCCGGAGCAGGTTGACCGCCTGCGCGAAGAGTTCGCCGTCTATCTGGTGCGCTCCGGTCGCATGTGTGTGGCTGGCCTCAACAGCCGCAACGTCGACTATGTGGCCGACGCCATGGCAGCCGTGCTCAAAGGCTAATCCGTACAAGCCCCGCTCAAGCGGGGCTTTTCATGTGTCCCTATGTTGTGGAGCTGTCATGGATCTGATTGCACTGTCCAGGCTGGGAGGCCGTCATCTGGTCACCCTGCATCTGCTGCTCGACAGCCAGAGCGTCACCCGCACAGCCGAGCGGCTCTGTACCACCCCCTCCACCGTCAGCAAGACCCTCAACCAGTTGCGGGGTCTGCTCGGCGATCAGCTGCTCTACCGCCAGGGCAACCAGCTGTTGCTGACCCCGTTTGCCGAGCGACTCGGCCCCACCCTGCACCGGCTGCTGAGCGAGCTGAACAGCCTCACCAGCCAGGGCGGTTTCGACCCTGCTACCTGGCAGGGACAACTGAAATTTGCACTGCGGGAAAGCGGCATGGTCTGGCCCATGGGCCCCATTCTAGGCCAGCTGATGCGGGAGGTGCCCGGCCTGGTGCCCGACATCTGGAACAAGGATGAACAGGGGCTGACGGCGCTCGCGGCGGGCAAGCTCGACTTCGTGATCCTGCCCCACGATCAGAGCCAACCCTTGCCCCGCCAACCGGGTCTGGTATGGGAGACGCTGCGGGAAGACAAGCTGGTCTGCCTGTTGCGTGCGGGCCACCCGGCACTGGACAAACCCTGGGATCTGGATGCCTACCTGAGCTGGCGCCATATCGCCATTCGCGATCAGGAACTGGCCAACCCCTTCTTCGAGCAGAGCCTGGCCCAGTTGCAGGTACGCCGCCAGATCAGTGCCACCCTGCCGGATTTTGGCAGCGCGGCAGCCCTGCTGCGCCAGAGCGATCTCATCCTCACCGCCGTCAAAGGTTGGGCCGAGCAAGCCATGAGCCGGGATCTGGTGATCCGCCCCGTCCCGTTCGACTATGGCGCCGTCACTCACAGCCTGGTGTGGTATGGCCCGGCCGGTGAAGAGCCCGCGCGGTGCTGGTTCCGCCAACGGATCCTGCAGCTGGCCCGGGAACTGGGTTAGCGCACCCAGGCTGCACATATTGCAGATCCTGCGGGCGCCATGACAGACCCGAAGAGGGGAGAGCCTCGCCAGGGGATCCCCATGGCAAGGCGCTCAGAGAGGAGCAAGCCTCAGGGCTTCTTGGTATAGATGGGGCTGGGAAAGGGCGTGACCTTGTTGCCCAGCTCTGTGATGCGGGCCGCCCCCTGCTTGCGCACCTGATCGATGCGCAGCACATGGTGCATAGGGACCAGGGTGCGGCTGACGTCGGCAAATTCACTCTTCAATTTCTCGTGGCTGGGATCGACGATAAGCGCCGTGTGGGTGTCCCACACGAAGTTCGCTATCTCGATGAAGCCGAACAGCTGACCCTGACTCACTTCCCTGACATAAACTTCGTAACGCTCATTGTGACAAATGAACTGCACTCGGTATAGGACGTTGGATTTACTCATGTTCGTCTGTTGATAGTGGGCGAATGCCCCATTCTAGCCGCCCCTTCGCGGAGCTCAAATAGACAGCAATCACAGTTACGTCATCTTGAGACTCACGGCGCCAAAAGCCCGGGATCAGGCCACAAACTTGCGGCCTACTCGCCGGATACCAACCAAGAAAACACCAAAATACCTTTGCGATCAGTTTATTAGCATCGAGTGACCACTCAGCAGATCGCCGGCAGGGACACAGGCCCCAGCCCCCTGGCGATCAGCGCTGTGGCAAGCCGGGTCAACGCCTCTCTGTCCGCCTCCTGCCAGCTCGTCGCCTCCCCGCGCACACCGTGGTGGCGAAAGCCGTTGATGCGGATGGGCACTGGCCCAAGGCTCTGCAGAAAGCTGGCCAGGCCAGCCTCCAGCTTGCCATCGGCATCGATGAAATCGCTGCGTCCCGGTACATGGAGCAGCCGCAGCTCGGCCAGCTTGCCGTGGCTTGCCAACAGTTGCAGCGAGGCCAATACCCGCTCGCGACCATAACCGGTCAGAGCGTGATGCACCGAGTCGCGCCACCCCTTGAGATCGATCATGGCGCCGTCGAGCAACGGCAGCAGTCGCTGCCAGCCGGTTTCGGCCAGCGAACCGTTACTGTCGAGCAGGCAACTGAGATGAGCCAGATCCGGCGCCCCCTTGATGGCGGCAAACAGTGCAACCACGAAGGGGAGCTGGGTGGTCGCCTCACCGCCGGAGACGGTAATGCCGGTCAGCAAGGGGCCGTAGCGGCGCAGCAGGGCCAGCACCTCGGCCACCGTCATGGTGGCCGTCTTGGGGTTGGCGCTGCGCGGGCAGGCATCCAGACAAGCGTCGCAGTCGGTGCAGAGCGCCGCCTGCCAATGTACCTTGCCCTCGTTGAAGGTGAGGGCGCCGCTCGGACAGACCGCGAGGCAGTCGCCGCAAGCGTCGCACAGCCCTATGGTGTGCGGGTTATGGCAGCCGGGGCAGCGGAAGTTGCACCCCTGCAGAAACAGCACCAGCCGGTTGCCCGGCCCGTCGACGCAGGAGAACGGCAGCACCCGGCTCACCAGGGCGCTGCGTGTTGGCAAGGCGTCAGCCATCAGGTTCGAGCTCAATACTCGCAAATGGTCGATTCGTGGGCGACCACTCGCGGTGCCCGCTGACGGATGGCGGTCACTTCACTCGCCTCGGCACCGAGGCAGGTGGTCTGCAACCTCGAGCCTTCCTCTGCGAAACGGGCCACGTCGCTCTTGCGGATCATGTAGCCGGTCACCCGCACCAGATCGCTGTCGGCCACGTTGGCGGTGAACTCACGCATGCCGATGGCGAGCGCCCCCTTGCAGAGCTGCAACAGCGCCTGCGGGTTCTGGCGGATGGTGGGATCCAGTGTCAGGATCTCGCTGATCCCCGAGTGGTAATAACTGTGGTGCGGCGCCAGCGCCAGCACATGGCTGGCCGGATCCGGCTCATGGCCGTAAGGGATGCGCACCCCGGGGGTGACGGCCACATCGATGCTGAGGCCACCCTGCGAGTGCAGCAGCGCGCGGCCACCCCAGGCGTGAGTTTGCGGCGTCGCAGTGACATATTCCGAAAGCTGGGCCGAGATGCGATAGCCAAGCTGGTTCGCCTCCTCGTCACGGCCGTAGCGCTCCGGCAGGTTCTCTTTATCCATCAGGATATTGACCGCTTCCGCCATGCCATAGATGCCGAACATGGGGACGAAGCGATCCTCATCCAGCAGCCCCTCCTTGACCAGGAAGCTGTCGAAGAAGCCGGACTCCTGATGCAGGAAGGCGGCGCGCACGGCGATCAACTGGGAAGCCAGACGGCAATAGTGAGGCAGCAGGCAGCCGAGGAAATCATCGATCCCCTGGCACTGCTCGGCGACCCGCTTGAGAGAGATGCGCACCAGGGTATTGGCGCCACCGGCCTGCGGCAGGGCGTTGTAGCAGCTGACGATGCCAAAGCCGCGGGTATCGAAGGTATCGCGATGGATCGGGTAGTTGGCGATGTGCGGCTTGCTGCACTCGGCGATGTTTTTCACCGCCTGCAGCAGCAGGCTGTCCGGGGTCTGCCCAGGATCGTGGAAGAAGGTGAGGTTGGGCGCCACCTGCTTGAGCTCGTTGTCGATGCGCAGGATCAGGCGGCAGATACGGTTGTCATCCGGCCCGATGTTGACGTGCATAAAGGCGTCCGGCAGCACCCGATCCAGATAGATCCAGAACCCCTTCAGCTTGCGATAGAGGATCTCGTCATCCAGCTCGCCGACAAAGGGCAGCAGCAGATGGTCGAGTCGCCCCAGCCAGACCGGCATGCCGGTGACGGAGGGCACATGGTGATAGAGAATGCGCAGGGCATCGAGCGCCTCGTCAACATCCCGAGGCGGCGCCAGCTCCAGCCAGGCGGATCCCTGACTCAGGAATTTTTCATAGTCCGGCAGCACATAGCGCGGCTTGTAGGGAGCATGCCCTTCGAACATGTCACAGAGAAATCCCTGATCCATCGCCTCGGCAACCGCCGGGGGCAGCTCGGGGTAAGGCAGCGCATTTTCGGCGGCCAGCGCCAGGGCATGGCTCTTCTGGGCGGCAGAGAGGTGGTGATCACGCACTATGCGCTGACAGGTTTCGGTGAAAGACATGGGGGAACTCCTTGGCGGATGGTCCCTAAATCCTCACACTTGAGAGGTGTTTTTTGAAGTGACATTCATAACATGGTGGATATCCATAAAAGACATCCACCATGCGGGATCACGGCTCAGCCGAACCAGGGCAGCAGCGCCGCCAATCCCCCCTGCCAGCGCAGCAGGAAGAAACCCCCCATGCCCACCAGGACCACCAGCAGGGTCGGTAGCCGCAGCAGGGTCAGCGCCGTCACCAGCAGGGTGGCGGCCAGGTAGTCCTGATCCCACACCAGTCCCTTGCCCGACTCATAGCTAAAGACGATAGGCAGCCAGATGGCGGTCAACACCGACTGGGCCGAGAAGCTGAGAAACGCCCCCATCTCGGCACCCGGTTGATAGCGGGTCAGCCGCGAGAAGAAGGCGAAGCGGTTGAAGAAAGTGATCAGGGCCAGCAGGCCTATCATCAGCCAGCTCATGGTCACCTCCTCATCCGATGCAGCACATAACCCACCACCATGCCGGCCAGTGCCGAGATGATGATGTAAACCTCCGCCAGCAGTGGCTTGGTGAGCAGCGCAGTGCCGCCACTCACCAGAGTTGCTGCCACCATGGGCAGGTTCTTCATGGCGGGAATGGTCATGGCAATGAAGGTGGCGGCGATGGCAAAGTCCAGCCCCATCTTGTCCAGCCCGTCTATGTACTGACCAGCAGCGATACCGAGCAGGGTCGCCAGATTCCAGAACAGGTAGAAGATGAAACCGGCGATCAGCGCATAGGCCGGGTTGAAGCTGCCGCTGCGCTCCCTATCCTTGAGCGCCACCGCGAACATCTCGTCGGTCAGGAAGAAGGCCAGGCTAGCCCGCCAGCGCAGAGAAAGCGGCAACACATCGCGGCGGAAGGTGAAGCCGTAGAGCAGATGCTGGGAGGTGATCACCATGGTGGAACCCATGATAGGTAGCAGAGGCGTGCCCGCCCCGAACAGCGTGGTGGCCGAGAGCTGGGCGGCACCGGCATAGACCAGCAGTGACATCAGCTGGGCCTGCAATGGGCTAAGCCCCGCCTGCAGCGCCAGGGCGCCACACAGGATCCCCCAGGGGATCACCGAAATGGAGAGCGGGAGCATATCCAGGGTGGCGCGCCACCAGAGCACATGGGTGCGCTCGGCTACAACTGATTGGGTACTGGTTGCTGACGGCATGGGATCATCCTTGTTACATCTACGGCAAGCCGGAAAACTAGCACAGCAAGGGGACAGATACCAAGGGGGCAGCAGACAGAGAAGGTATGGAGGCAGCCGAACAGTCGCGCGCCCCCCTGATGGTGGCGCGCGACAGGCAATCAGGGCTGGATAACAATGGGGGTTCCGGGTTCGATGGCGTTCCACACTTCGTCCAGATCATGGTTGAGCATGGCGATGCAACCATTGGTCCAGTTGGACGGCTGCAAACGGGTGTTGCCTATGCTGTTGCGCTGACCATGGATCATGATCATGCCACCCGGTAACACACCCATCTCGTTGGCCGCCTTGATGTCGTCCAGGTTCGGGTAGTTGATGTGGATGGCCTTGTAATAGTTGGAGTTGGTCTTCTTGTAGTCGAGGATGTAGCGCCCTTCCGGCGTACGTTGATCCCCTTCCCGCTGCTTGTGACCCTTGGGGGCCGGCCCCAAGGCGATCCAGTAGCGTTTGACCTCCTTGCCGTCCTTCATCAGGGTCAGGCTATAACTCGACTTTTTCACCACCACCATATCGGCGGACAGGGTGGCAAAACTCAGTGCGGGCCACAGCCCCAGCAAACACAGTAATACGACTCTCATTCCATCCCTCGACAAGCCTCTGATAAGGGCTTTCTTGTTACCAAATCATCTGAACTGCACCGCCCCGAGCGGCGGGCGAGCGCCATCATATTGGATCGCCATCAATACTCAATATATCCAGAGAAACATATCCCGCGCCAGCTTTTAAGAATTGTTACAATTAACAGCCAAAACAATGGGATATCCCCCCTATCTCGGGATAGTCCCCCCCTGGCGATTGGGGGAAGATAAGGCGCTTTTCACCTATCAGGAAATCTCCATGATGCGATACCGACTCTCCTTGCTGATCTTGCTGATCTGCGCCCCCCTGCAGGCTGCCGAGCCGCTCTGGTTGCGCGAGCCAGCTCTCTCCCCCGATGGCAAGCAGCTTGCATTCACCTGGCAGGGACGCATCTACCTGAGCGCAGGGGACGGCGGCCTCGCCACGCCGCTCACCGGCAGTGACTACCTGAGCCAGCGCCCGATCTGGTCACCGGACGGCAAGCAGATTGCTTTCGCCGCCAATCTCTATGGCAATGAAGATGTGTTCGTGGTGCCGAGCGAGGGGGGTGAGATGGTGCGGCTGACCCGGGATTCCCGCCCCGATCTGCCCCAGGCATTCAGCGCCGATGGCAAGCAGCTGTTGCTGAGCAGCCAGCGCCTGACCAGTCCGGAGGCGGATCACTTCGTGGCAGAGGGACTGCAAGCCAGCGCCCTCTACTGGACCCCCATAGATGGCGGCGCACTGACCCCGGCGCAGCCCCTGCCAGCCACCCTGGCCCGTCCCCATGGCAGCCAGCTGGCTTATCAGATGCCAGGCATGGATCAGCCATTTCGCAAGCACCAGCGCTCCTTTGCTGTCTCTCGCCTCTGGCTGTTCGATGGCAAACAGCATCGCCAGCTGACCGAAGACAGGGTCGCCGCCAGCGATCCCGTCTGGGATGACAAGGGCGAGGCACTCTATTACCTGAGCGAGCGCAGCGGCGATTTCAACGTCTGGCAACGGGAGCTGACCAGCGGTCAGGATCGCCAGCTCACCCACTATCAGGGCCATCCGGTACGTGGCCTCAGCGCCTCCCGATACGGCGATCTGGTCTGGTCCTGGCAAGGTGAGCTCTACCGGCTCGATGCCGGCAGCGAGGCGCCCCGCAAGCTGGCGATCCGGCCGCGCTGGGCCCAGGCTCCCGACGAACAGAGCGACGCCCCCGTCGTCATCGACGAGGCCCTCGCCCGCCAGGATGGGGAGGAGGTGATCCTGGTGAGTCAGGGGGATCTGTTTGCGGTTGACACCCGCCGTGAGCGGGTACGCCAGCTCACCCGCCACCCCAGCGAGCAGTCATCGCCGCGCTACGTGGACAAGGAACAGGAGCTCATTTATCTCTCCGAGCAGGAGGGGCCGGCCGCCCTCTATCGCCTTAAGAAGGCGCAACCGGACCGGCTGTTCAGCGAGCCCGGCCCCCTCATCGAAGAGAAGCTGCTGGCCATGCCGGGCGTTGCCATCAGCAAGCCGACCCTTTCCCCCGACGGCAAGCAGCTCGCCTTCGTGGTGGACGGTCAGGCCGTGCACCTGCTGGATCTGGCCAGCGGCAAGCAGCGACCGCTGGTCGCCGCCGAGTTCAACCCCTCTCGCCACGCGGTGGAGCTGGCCTTCGCCCCCGACGCTCACCATCTGGCACTGACCATACAGCCCGACTCGGCCCAGCAGGAGATCGCCGTCATCGACACCCGGGACGCCAGAGCCAAGCCGGTCAACGTCAGCCTCAACGGTTATCAGGACGGCAGCCCGGCCTGGAGTCAGGATGGCGGTATCCTCTATTGGCAATCCGCCAAATACGGCAAGCTCGGCGCCGACGGCGAGCCGCTGGATGGCAGCCTGCTCGGCCTCTACAGCAGCCGTGCCGCCAAGAGCGACTTCCTCGCCGAACAGGCGCCCCCCAAGGCGGGTTACGGCTTCGAGAGCGACAAGCTGGCCCACAGGGAGGCACTGCAGCTGCAACCACGCGGCCCCGTCCTCGCCAGCCGCATCGTCGATGATCACCTGATCTATCTGGTGGAGGAGACAGATGCCAATGGCGAGCGCGAGATCAAGGGCTACGCCCAGGCGTTGCGCAAGGGAGAGACCCGGCTGCTGTTCGCCGAACAGCCAGGCCCTGCGCTGGCCAGCCTCAATGATGACGCCAGCCTAGCCACCCTGGTGCGGGAGGGGGAAATTGCCCTCATCGACCCCCGCTCCGGCGAAGCCAGCAGACACCCTTACAACCTGCTGATCACCGCCAGCTGGCGAGATCGGATGACTGCCGTCTTCGACCAGATCACCCGGCTCACCCGGGACGAATTTTATCGGGCCGACATGAACGGGGTGGACTGGGATGGCTATGTAGCGGCCTATCGTCGCCAGCTGCCCGGCATCCGCAATGGTCGGGACTTTGGCAATCTGCTGGCGGAGCTGGCCGGCGAGCTGAACGTCTCCCACACCTGGGGCTATGGCCCGGCGCCCTTCCCGCGGCTGCCCGATGATACCGCCAGCCTCGGCGGCTACTGGCACGAAGACAAGCACGGGGTAACACTGACGGCCCTGCTGGCTGGCGGCCCGCTGGATCAGGAGACGGATCTGGTACCGGGCGCCCGCCTGCTGGCCATCAACGGCGCAGCGCTGCACAACCTGAACGAGCTGGATGCCCTGCTCAATCACCAGGCCGGCCAGCGACTGGCCCTCACCCTGCAGCCAAAGGGAAGCAAGGATACGGTGCAGCTCGATGTCACCGCCATGGACTTGCCGCAGGAGTACCGTCTGCAACTGGATGGCTGGGTCGCCAAGCGCCGCGCACAGGTGGCGCAACTGAGTCAGGGGCGGGTTGGCTATGTCTATCTGCCGGAGATGAGCAGCGCCGTGTATGAGGAGATGGTTGCCGATGCCCTCGGCCGTCAGCGCAATCGCGAGGCACTGATCGTGGACGTGCGCTTCAACAAGGGCGGCTACCTGGCCAACACCCTGGTGGAATTTCTGACGGGCAACGGCAGCGCCAAGGGGATGGCCCGCAGCTGGCCACGGCTCGGCAAGGGGGAGACGGACGCCGCCACCCGCCAATGGACCAAGCCCTCTGTGGTACTGGTCAACGCGGGTAGCTACTCGGAAGGCTCGGCCTTCCCCCAGTACTACCACACCCTCAAGGTGGGCCCCATCGTCGGCGAGCCTGTGCCGGGCACGGGCACCATGGTCTATGCCCACGCATCCAGACTGATCCCGGGACTGGCCTACGGCATCCCGACCCTGGGGCTGAGCAATCCGGACGGCACCCTTTACGAAAATCAGGAGCTGATCCCGGACGTGCAGGTGGCACTCACCCCGACCGACATGGTTGGCGGGCGAGATCCCCAGCTGGAAGCCGCGGTAGAGGCCGCCCTCGCCCAGTTGTCAGCGAAAGCGAAATAGCTCGCGATGCAGACGCCCGCCCGGCAACAACCGGGTCAGGGCGTCTGCCATCCCTTCCGGCCCACAGAACCAGACGGCAGCAGGCTTGTTCTGCGCAAGGCTGGCCAAGTCCAGCCGCCCCGCATCCCGGTCCAGGTGCAGTTGATAGCGAACCCCGGTACGCTGACATAACTCGGCCAATCGCTGGTGATAGACGGCGCCGGCCAGATCCGGTGCACACTGGATCAATGTGATCCCCTCCCCCCGTTCACCACAGGCTACCAACCCCTCCAGCCAGGCGACGAAGGGCGTAATACCGATCCCGGCGCCAAGCCAGAGCGACTGCCCCCGGCGAGCGGGACAGACAAAGGCACCATAAGGCCCTGTCACCGTCACAGCGTCATCGAACCGGGCAGCCTCGACCAACTGACGGGTATGGTCTCCCAGCGCCCGCACCGCAATCACCAGCTGACGCTTGTCCGGCGACACCCGCACCAGCGTGAAAGGATGAGGGCCCTCCTTCGCATCAAACTCGAAGAAGGCAAACTGGCCTGGCCTGTAGTGCGACAGCGGCGTCTCCAGCTGCAAGGTGAATTCACGGGTACTGTCCGCCAGGGTGCGCAGCGCCACTATACGGCCCTGATGACGATCCCGCTGACCGGTCAAACCCAGCAGGGAGTAAACGGCAGCCACCGCCCCTGCACCGCCCAGCAGAGCGATGCCGAGCCCTACGGGTGTCAGCAGGCCAATCTGGGGCAACAGGCAAAGAGCGTGTATCCACCCCGCCAGATAGATGAGCGGCGCCAGACGGTGGATCACCCGAAAACGGCCATAGCTCACCAGTGATAACAGGCTCACCACCACCAGGGCGATCAGCAGATAGAAGCTCCACTCTCCCAGCGTATTGCCAAGGGCATGCAGGGAGAGGCCATTACCTGTCCCCGCTCCGCTGCCCGCCGCCCGGCGGACAGGCCGGGTCAACCAGCCGGCCGTCACAGCCCACTTGGGCGCCTCCACCAGCAACCAGTGACTGATCAGGGCCAGGGTCGCGGCCATGGCGCTGTGACGATGGAATCGCAACATGCGATCCAGCCCGCCACACCAGACTTCCAGCCTCGGCAAACGCAGCGCCAGCAACAGGGTCAGCGCCATGTAGCCCAACCCCAGCAGGCCGGTCAGCAACAACATCTCATGGCGCCATGGCCAGACGCCATTGGCATCCCCTGCATATCCCGCCCACCAGATCACTGTCGCCAGCACTGGCAGCAGCCATAACGCCCGCTTGGTCACCATTTGTTGCTCCTTGTCCCGTCTTATTGTGCATTGCTCGCCCGGCTCACCCAACGGCCACGCCGGTATCCTTGCCCCATTACACGCCTGTGCCATGACAAGACTTTGCCAGCCAGAGGTGACTTGGTGACAGAGTGTGACAAGAGGGCAGACCCAAAAATGGGGCCTTATGGCCCCATGGTTAACCGGCTTTGCGCAAATGCCCGCCAGCGTATCAGGCGAGGGAGCAGCCGATTGTAGTTGGCGCTCAGCAGCAAGATGCCGAGCAACAGCGCAAGATAGGGGAACAATGGGCCTGTCACGTGGGGAAAGCGGGGCAATTCGGGATCAGTGGCGCTCACGCCATGGCTGAATGGCGAGGATATGGCAGGCAGAAACAACATGAGTCACCGCGCCCCTGGCTGCGTGCAGCCAAGGGCGCGGCTCATATCAGGCAGACAGCGTCTTGACCGGTTGACGGGCCAGTGCCAGCTGATATCTGTGCTCGGCCAGCTCCACCTCGCGACGCGCCTCTCCTACCTTGTCTTCGGCACGCTTCACCGCCGCCATCAGCTGATTGTAGCGATCCCAGCTGCCGTTGTACTCGGCCACCTCATCGTTAAAGCGCTGGCTGATCTCGTTGTACTGGCGGATCAGTGCATTGCTCTCGTCACACAACTGGTTGATCCGGGTAATCAGCCCCGCCTGAATGGTGCGGATCCGCTGATACTCGGCAGGACTGTAGCTGCCGTTGTAGCTGTTGTGCTGCTGCACCAGCCGGTTGCGCTCCTGAAGGGCTTGGTTGCTGCGCTGATGGAGGGAGGCCTGCTCGCGCGGGTAACGATCGAAGTTGGCCAGCAGCACCTGCTGCCGGTCCTGCAACGCGGTACTGGCTGCCACTTGCTGGCTGTAGTGGGCCTGAGCCATCGCCAGATCCTGACGACGAGCCTCGAGCGAGCGTTCCAGCTCACCCATATCCGGTATCTCCTCCGTCACCATGGTGGGATAAAAGTTGGCGATCTGAGGCGTGGTGACCCGCAGCGCCCGCACCGCATCAGCGCCATTGGCCTGATCCTGGTGATCCACGCCGCAAGGCTGGCCCTTGCAGACCAGATCCGGGCTGGAGAACTTGTACTCATGGCTGTAGACCCCGAAACTGGAGGGGTAGGCCATCACGGTGGCGAAGGAGCCCTGCACCCCGTGCCCTAGCGCATAATGGTAGGTGCCACCCGTGCCATCCTGCAGACGGGAGTGGTTGAGCCCCATGTTGTGGCCAAGCTCGTGCGCCAGCACTACGTCGCCGCAGCCGGTGGCGGTGATATGGCTGAACATGCTGTCGGCTTCCTTGGATACATCCCCGTCAGCATACGCCTTGCGACCATCGGCATAGGTGGCCGAGCCCCCCAGCCAGGCCAGCCCGCAACTGCCGTGGTCACCCGTGTTGGGCCGCATCAGCACCACCATGTCGGCGCCATAGCGGGTCCGCAGGGCAGGCACATCCTTGAAGGCTGGCACACGCTGCTTGGTCACATCCCTGAGTGCCTGGCCGTCCGTGCCACTATCCGGATAGTTCACCTGCTGGCTATGCACGGCACGCACCGTCAGATCCAGACCGCTGGCAGCATAGATCTGGTTGGTGACGTTGATCATGTGCTGGATCCGGGTCTGGGCATCCCCCTGATAACGGGCCGCCAGCCCCGGGCTGTGCAGTACCATCAGGTCGATGGTTTCCGCCAGTACGGGCGTGGCACCGAGCAAACCCGCAATCATGATCCCCAATGTCGTTTTCTGCATGTGATTTTCCCTCTGCTGTTGTTATTGATGAGTCGGGATCAGGGCGTCACTGCCGCCATGACCCCGATCCAGTGGCGGGTTCTTGTAAACCCAGCCCTTGCCCCCCAGCGTCTCGACGGAGTAACTGCCTTGCGGCGTGCCGATGAAGCCGAAGGTGGCTTGCTTGCCGACGGTGAAATTGACCGGATAGCTGTCACCGTCGACTCGTATTTCGCCCTGCCAGTTGCGCTCCCCGCCGCGCTGCAGCTCCACCTTGGTCACCCTGGCTTCCAGCGTGCTGCTGTCCGGCAGCAGCAGGGTCACGCGATCGCCAACCTGGGCCTGCCCAAGCTCGCTGCCCTGCAAAGCGATAGGCAGGAGCTGTTCCACCCCCTCGCCAGGCTCCACCAGCGGAAAGTCGGCATCCACCTCGGCCACCTGCCAGGGAGCATCAAGCTGCTGGCTCCCATCCGCACGCAGCCGGCCAGGTTTGGCGGCCGCCTCTGCCGGCGCGGACTTGATCTCGGGTGTCGACATCACGGCAAGCTGAGCCGGCTCTACCAGATCGGGGGAGTCCACCAACCGCTCGCCGCTGTGGCCAGCCTCCAGGTCCGGCGCCGCTGGCTGCGGCCACAGGCACCAGCCGATCACCCCGGCCAGCAGGGTGCACAACCCCAGCCCCACACCCCATTTTGTCGCCTTCATATTGATACTCCAGTCAGAAACAAATCTTATAAAACAAGGTCTTGAGTTCAAAATGAGCGGGCATGCTAGAAACTGGTGACCAGGCTGGCATCCCCCTATATGGGGCGTCTAAAAGAGGAGGCGTGACAGATCCTGTCCCCTCTTAAGGTCGATGAAACCAGTGCTGGCGGGGGCTACAAAGGGGTTCAAATGATGCTTTTTATTCGAAATGGAACGACTTAAAAAACGGCTGACTCGATGCCATTCACCCCATATGGGTTAAGCAAATTTGGCTGTACCGGCGGGCTGGCAACGGCGTACCCTGAGCCATCAATCAGGTCGAGGATGTTGAATGAAGGGTTTACAGACAACGTCACCCGCACTGGGCTGGCTGCTGATGTCACTGCTGGCGGCACCGCTGGCCGCCGCCCCCCTGACGCTGCAGGGTGAGACGCAAAGTTACAGCATAGATCCCGACACCCTGGCCATTTCGGTCAACAAGATCCCGGTCAGCGCGGGCCAACCCGCCCGCCAGGTCGATCAGTTGCAACAGGACGAGCAGCAGGCCAGCTGGCACTGGCCCGCCCAGGACGCCAGGGTGAACGTCAAGCTGGACGGCGATGACTTGCTGCTGACGCTGGTCAGCGACAGTCCCCGTCAACTGGCCTGGTACAGCCTGCCGAAAAACCAGACCCACCTGTCGCTGGCCTTTGGCGAGGGCAGCCGCTTCTCGGTACGCGACAGCGACTGGCTCGGCTATGTCGGCGACGAGCTGGCCGAGCTCAACACCCACCACGACCTCAAGCTGCCGCTCTGGAGCCAGGATGCGGGCAAGCAGACCTACAGCTGGATCCTGCAGACCCCTTATGACAACCAGCTCAGCTTCACTCGCAAGGGGGGACGGCTGCAGTTGAGCGCCCAGCACGAGTTCAGCAGCGTCAACCGGCAGGCCCCCATGGTGGTGCGCTTGAGCGTGGGGGATGACTGGCTGGCCGGCGCCCGCCGCTACCGGGAGTGGTTGCAGGGCGAGGGAGCCTGGCAGTCACTCGCCGACAAGTTTGCCCGCATTCCTGCCGGTCGGCGGCTGATCGGCGCCAGCCATGTCTATTTGTGGGGCGATGCCCTGCTCGACAGGCAGGATGTGAAGGATTGGCCCGGCCTGCAGGCCACACTCCGGCAACAGCCGGCCTGGCTGCAAGGCTTCAGCGGCGAGGAGCGAGCGGCCCTGGCGGCTTCGGCACCCGAGCCCTGGCAGCAGACGCTGATCATGGCCGGCCTCAACCGGCTGATTGCCAGCCTGCTGCCCCTGCCTGCCCAGCAGGGCCCCCTGAGCCAGAGCAAGGTGCTGGCCCTGCGCCAGCAGTGGGTCAAGGGCCAGTTCGGCGAGCAGCTGGTGGCGCAGGAGCGCTGGGGCCAGGGCCTATCACTGCCTGTGGTAGAGGCGCTGCAACAGGCGGGGCTGCGCAAGCTTTGGCTCGGCACACCGCAATGGACGGCCGCCCTGCAACAGGGTGATGCCCTCACCGCCGCTCAGCGCCTGGGCTATCTGGTGGGCAGCTATGACTCCTACGATACCGCCATCCCCCCCGGCAGCAACGACAGCTGGCTCACCGCCCAGCTGCCTGTCGAGATCGGCAAGCGCTGCGCCATCCTCGAGGCCAACGGCAAACCCAAGCCCGGATTCGGCGGAGAAGGGGTCTACCTCAACCCGGGCTGCACCCTGCCCTTCGCCAAGAGCCGCATGAGCGAACTAGCCAAAGCCAGCGGCATCAACAGCCTGTTCCTCGACGTAGACGGCACCGCCATGGCCTCCAACGATGACAACCCGGCCCACCAGCAGGGCAGCCAGGCCATGATCGCCGACCGCAACGCCCGCATGAGCTGGGTGGGGGAGCGGCTCGGGCTGGTGCTGGGCTCGGAGGATGGCAACGCCCTCACCAGCAAGCCGCTGATGTTTGCCCACGGCATCCAGAGCTGGGGCTTCGGTTGGGAGGATGCCGCCATGCGCCAGCAGGCCAAGTCACCCTACTACCTCGGCAAATGGTGGCCGGACGAGGCGCCGCAGCTCTTCTTCCAGCCTGCCCGGCTCAAGCCGCGCTACCTGAAAACCGTGTTCAACCCGGCGGATCGACTGCCCCTCTACCAGGCCGTGTTCCACGACGCTGTGCTCAACAGCCACCACTGGCTGCTGGACAACCTCAAGTTCCCGGGCATCAAGGAGGAGCGCGCCCTGCTCGGCCTGCTCTACAACACGCCACCGCTTGTCAACCTGAGCCGCAGTACACTGGACAGCCGCCTGCCGGAGCTGGTGAGGCTCGACAGCCAGTTTGCCCCGCTGCACGAGGCGCTGTGGGACAAGGCGCTGGTGGGATTCCGCTGGCGGGACGGGGTGGGCCGGGTGCAGGAGACCCGCTTCTCCGATGGCAGCCGGCTGGTGGCCAACTTCAGCCAAAGCACCATGATACTCGATGGCCACAAGCTGCCGGGCAGGCAGCTGCTGGTCGCCCTCAAGGGCAAGCCGGTGACCTTGCTGAAGATGTGACGCCCCCGCTCGTCATCTAAAAAGAGAGCCCTGCCAATTGGCAGGGCTCTTTTGCAGGCGGGGTTTCCTAACTCAGGGTGGCGTGCTCGGCCTCGCCATAGCGCCGGATCCAGGCCTCGAAGTCGGCCAGCATGGCTGCCTCCGAATGGCTGTTGTCGGCGACAAGCAGATCCCCGTGCACCACCCGGATGCGGGCATTGAGCGGCGCACCCTCGCCCGCCGGCGGCCGCTGCTGCGCCGCCGCCATGCAGGCTTGGGCCTGCGCCCAGGCATCGGCCACGCTCTGGTTGCATACCCGGGCCAGGGGGGCTGCGCTGAAGCCCTCGCCGGTAAGGCTCTGCAGCGTCTGGTCATGGGTCATGCCATTGCCCGGCCCCCAGTAGTGGGCGGCCAGATCCGGCCCGATGCGCGGGTTGTCGGTGAGATAGCCGTCACGCTTGAGGAAGTAGGCGCGGGTCTGCTCCACCGCCATCAGCGCCAGCAGATAGCCGTGGTAGGCACAAGCCGACTCTTGATTAAGGAGGTGCGGAATGGCCAGCAGCGGACGCGGGCTCTCAGTGCCGAGGATCTTGCGCTCCCACTGGCGAGCCAGCGCCAGCACGGCGGCCGGGGTGCGATCGCCGTCGGCCATGGCGTAGAGATCTCGCTCGAAGTAGGAGACCAGCGCTATCTGGCGCTCGTTGAAGGCACGAAAGGGCTGGCGCGCCTCTATCATCGCCTTGATGAGCGAATCGGGGATCGCCTCCCCCGCCTCGTTTCTGGCATAGCGCTTGAGCCAGTCAGCATCGTCCAGCAGGCTGTCGCAGAACATGGACTGGGTCTCGGCATAGGCCATGGAGGTGGGCGGGAACTCTTGGGAGAAACAGGGTGCGTTGCCGGTCACATTGGCAAAGTGGGCTGCGTGGCCCCCCTCGTGGAACAGGGTGTTGAGGCCGCTCCAGCCGCTGCCTACCTGAGATGGGTTGGCCAGGCTGGTGAAATTGACCACGGCGGGCACCCACTTGCCCTCCTGCCAGAAGCTGGGCACAGGGCCGTGGCAGAAGCCGTTCTCGTATTTCCCCTCCCGGGTCAGCAGATCCAGGGTGAGGGTCGCGTCCCGATACTGGATGCCGAGCCGGCGGAAGCTCTCGACCCAATCCTTCAGCGCCCGGGAGAAGGGCACATAGGGATCGAGCTGACGGGTCACGTCGCCGCTGACGAAGTAACGCAGGTTGTGGGGCAAGAGCGCCGCCTCCCCCTTGGCCGCCTTGAGTTCCGCCAGGCTCTGTTGCACCCGCTGCTCGGTGCGGGCGATGAAGTCATCCAGCACAGCAAACAGCTGCGCCGGGCTCATCTGCTCGTTCTTGCGCACCTTGTAATCGAAATAGTCGCGATAGCCCATGGCGCGGGCGAAGCGGTTGCGAAGCAGAACTATCTCCAGATAGCCGTTGTCGACCACCCACTGCTCCAGGGTATGGAACATGGCGAGTGCGCTCTGGCGCACCGCTTCATCGGCGCTGGCAGCCAGTGCCGTGCTGGCGGCGGGCAGGCTGCCGGACACCTGGCGGCCCTGCTCGTCCAGCAAGGTCAGCTTCAGCTCCCGGCGACGGGCGAACAGCGCCGCCTCGGCTGCTACCAGCTCGTCCATCAGGGCGGCAGCCGCCGGATCCTCGATGACATTGCACTCGAAGAAGGCAATCCAGCCCCCCAGACCTCGCTTGAGATCTGTCTCTTCGGCCAGGGCCTGCATCTCCCTCAGTACCGGCAGGCGCGCAGGATCGGCACAGAAGGCCTTATAGGCCTGCTCGGCGGCGGTAAAACCGGCCTGATTGTCACTGGTGCCCATGTAGGTGGACCAGAACAGGTCCTCCTTGCGCCTGTGTACCTGCAGGTAGTCGGCGTTGAGCTGGTTCAAGTAATTCCTGGCAATGGAACTCATAAATTCCCTCTTGTTATGGGGCAGCCCCCTGGGGCGCCCACTCCTTTTTTTGGTGAAATGCCAACTCATTCACACTTTTTGCAAATAGGGCAGGCAAATAGTGCGCCGGGATGCGCACAACCACACTACCAAAAGTGAGGGTTTCTGTCTGCTGGCTATACTAATTGTCAACACGCTCAATTAGCGTTCAGTCACCACAAATCATTGAAAGTTAATTAAATGTTAACACCGAAATAATCAGGGCCATCGTCATGACTGGCCATAACCAGACCCGTACGGGAAAGAAGGAATAGCTTATGTTCAAGCTCGGTGATATCGCCGTGAGCCGCAAATTGATGTTGCTGCTCTCACTGGCACTGGTCGGCTTTATCGCACTGCTGCTCATCTCGGCCAGTGCCTTGCATCGCAATCTGATGAGTGAGCGGGAGGCACGACTGCAGGCTGTGCTGGATCTCGCCATGAGCCGGATCCAGGCCCTCGCTACCACACTGCCCGCCGCTCAGGCCCAGGCCGAAGCCAAGGCCATGCTCAGCAGCATGCGCTTCGATGGCGACAACTATCTGTTCGTGATCGATGAGACCCGCCACGTGGTGGTGCACCCCACCAAACCGGAGCTGGTCGGCCAGCAGATGGGAGAGAGCGGCACAACCACCGGGGCGCACTGGCAGCGCATGGTGGATCTTGGCAAGGGGGGCCAGCATGGCCGGCTGGAATATCAATGGATTGCCCCCACGGGTGAGACGGCCCAGAAAATGTCGCTGGTGGCGGGCTACCAGCCCTGGGGCTGGATCCTGGGATCCGGCGTGCCGCTGCAAGACATCGAGGCCACCATCTGGTCCCAGTACCAGCTGATGGGAGGCGCCACCCTGCTGGTGATCCTGCTGATGGGGCTGCTGGGTTTTGCCATCAGTCGCTCCATCGTCAATCCGCTGGCCGAGATCAAGCGGGCCATGCAGCAGGTGGCGGCCGGGGATCTGGTGGTCAGCATACCGATACACGGCAAAGATGAGCTGGGTGTCGTCGCCACCTGCACCAACCAGGGGCTCGACGCCATCCGTCACGCACTGATCGAGGCCAGCCAGGGTGCCCGCAACGTGGCGGATGCCGCCCTGCGCATCGCCGCCGCCGCCGAGCAGACCAATCAGGCGGTCAACAGCCAACGGGATCAGCTGGCTCAGCTCGCCACCGCCATGAACGAGATGAGCGCGACCATCTCGGATGTGGCGGGCCACGCGGAAAATACTGCCCGCGATACCCAGGATGCCACCAACGAGGCCGGGCTCGGCAACCGGGACGTGCATGCCAGCGTGCATGGCATTCAGGCACTGGCCACCGAGGTGGAGCAGGCCACACTGCAGGTCAATCAGCTCAAGGAGGGGGTGATGCAGATAAGCGAGGTGACCACCGTCATCAGCGCCATCTCGGAACAGACCAACCTGCTGGCGCTCAATGCCGCCATCGAGGCAGCCCGCGCCGGAGAACAGGGACGCGGCTTCGCCGTGGTGGCCGACGAGGTGCGCCACCTGGCGAGCCGTACCCGCCAGTCTACCGAGGAGATCCAGAGCACCATAGCCCAACTGCAACAGCGGGCCGTCACCGCCGCCAGCGCCATGGATGCCAGCCGCAAGCTGGCGGCGAGCAGCGTCAGCCAGTCGGAGAAGGCAGGGCAGGATCTCTCCCTCATCGTCAATCACATCCAGCACGTGAGCGATATGGCAACCCAGATAGCCACCGCCGCCGAACAGCAGAGCATGGTGGCCGAGGACATGAACCGCAACGTCAGCGGCATCAACGACTCGGCACTGGAAATGTCCCAGTCCGCCTCGCAACTGGCCCAGGAGAGCGAGCTGCTGGCCGGCCTCTCCCGCAGCCTGGACGAGCGGCTGGCGGTGTTCAAACTCGGCAACACCATAGACCGGCAACGGGCGCCCCTGCATCCGCAGACCGGTCAAACCGAACGTCCCCGCATTCGCCACTGATCCGTCCGGCCCTGTCGCAATGCCCATCCCTGCCAGCCTCGCTGGCAGGGTTTTTTTATTGATAAAAAATGTCGTTTTTTTGCATCTTATCGAGATGATTCACGACATTCAGCAAGGTGAGTAGCTTAAATATACATTTAAGAACATCAAGTTAAGCATTTGCACCACGCCAACGCGGTTAAGCTCAAACATTTATATTTAATTATTTAATCAAAACTAGTCATGATGGGATTGTCGTCAAACGAGACGGCGCGACCCTTTATGTAGTCATTTGGCAAACTGGTTGAAAGGCCAGGACGCAAAGCCTCCGGTCTAAAGACATGTCGTCCAGGATAGCGGGGTTGCCACACGCAGGTGTGTATAGGGGAACTCCCCTGCCAACTTGACTGCCCACATCTATCGAACAGAGGACTGTATGGCAGCAAAAATCCAACTCAATCATATCGCGACGGCGCTGGCACTGCTGGCCAGCGGGGGTGTGCTCGCCCACGGCTATATCAGCCAGCCGGAATCGCGCAACTATCTGTGCAAGACCGGTGGCAACAGCCAGTGTGGCGCAGTGCAGTGGGAGCCCCAGAGCGTGGAAGGCCCTTCCGGCTTCCCGCAATCCGGCCCTCAGGATGGTCAGATTGCCTCGGCGGGCAGTCCGAACTGGAGCGAACTCAACGCCCAGACCAGCGATCGCTGGGCCCGGCGGGAAGTGCAGGCCGGCCCCTTCGCCATCAGCTGGACCTTCACCGCCAACCACGTCACCCGCAACTGGCGTTACTACCTCACTAAACAGGACTGGAACCCGAACCAGTCGCTGACCCGCGCGGCCTTCGATCTCACCCCCTTCTGCGTGGTGGATGGCAACATGGTACAGCCGCCCAAACAGGTCACACACAGGTGCACCCTGCCAGAACGCACCGGCTATCAGCTGATCCTGGGGGTGTGGGAAGTGGGCGATACCAGCAACAGCTTCTACAACCTGATCGACGCCAACTTCAAGGGTGGCACCCAGCCACCACTGAGCTGGAGCCAGGGCGGCACCATCTACCCTTCCACCGATCTGGCGGCCGGTGACAGGGCCAGAACCCTGGTATTCGACGCCAATGGCGTACGCCCCGATCTGCAGACCGAGCTGACCATCACCACCACGGAACAGGGCCAGAAAAACAACTGGGCCCATGCCCTGGCCAGCAAAATCAATACCGAGCAGAGCCAGATCCGCGCCGGTCAGCAGAACGCCGACGGCCAATTCAACCCTGTCTACGGCCAGAACCCCGTCTACCTCAAGGCAGGCAGCACGCTGGAACGCGTCGAGATCCAGCTCGAACAGCTGGAGCCACCGGTGGGCAACGACATCAGCGTGAGCGGTCTGGAGAGCGAATACCTGCTCGACAACGGCAGGCTGACCCTCGACTTCACCGTCACAGCACAAGGGGATCTGGCCGTCACCAACACCCTGTATGACCACGGTGGTGTGGCCAAGGGCCACTCCTCTGCCGACATCAAGGACAGCAGCCAGAGCTTCACCATGCCGCTAGCGGGACTCAGCGCCGGCCACCATCAGCTGGTGATCGAGGCCAGGCCGAAGGCGGGTGGCGAAGCCCTGCAGCAGACGCGGGATCTGATGCTCAAGGATCCGTCCGGTGGTGACTACCAGTTCACCTTCCCGGAAGGGCTCAAGTCCTACACCGACGGCACCAAGGTGCTGCAACCCAAGAACGGCAAGGTCTATCAGTGCAGGCCCTTCCCCGCCAGTGGCTGGTGCAGCCAGTGGTCAGCCAGCACCACCCAATATGAACCAGGCATCGGTACCCACTGGCAAGGCGCCTGGATTGCGCTGAATTGATCCAGCGCCAAGCCATCACGCCATCACGAAAACGGGGAGCCACTGGCTCCCCGTTGTGTATGGTGTGACAAGCCTCAGATCTGGAAGTCGAGGGCCGGCTCGCCGCCCATGGCGCGAGCCTGAATGTCCGCCAGCGCCAGCTCGGGGTTGCAGAGCTGGATGAACTGCCAGGCGAAGTTGTGCTGGAACTGCCCCTGCTTGAGACCGATCCAGGCGGTGTGCGGCGCAAACAGCCGACTGCCGTCGAGCTGCACCAACCCCTTGTCACGCTGGGTGTCGAACGCCATGTCCGCCAGTATGCCGACCCCCATCTCCAGTTCGACATAGGTCTTGATGACGTCGGAATCCTGGGCGGTCAGCAGGATCTGCGGCGCAATCCCCGCCTCGGCAAACGCCTCATCCACCCGCGCCCGTCCGGTCAGCCCGGCCTGATAGGTGATGATGGGCCAGTTCGCCAGCGCCGCCAGTGTCAGCTCCCGCTCGGCGGTGAGGGGGTGCTGCTCGGGCACCACGATATTGTGGTGCCAGCGGTAATAGGGAAACGCCACCACCCCTTCGCTCTTGTCGAGCTGCTCGCTGCTGATGCCTATGTCCACCTCGCCAGCCTGCACCAGCCGCACTATCTCCTCCGGGCTGCCCTGGTGCAGCTCCAGCTGCACCAGCGGAAACTGCTCACGAAAGGCCTTCACCACCCGTGGCAGGGCGTAGCGTGCCTGGGTGTGAGTGGTCGCCACCAGCAACCGGCCCGATTCGCGATTGGCAAAGGTACTGGCCAGTTTGCGGATGTTGTTGGCGTCGTTGAGGATGCGCTCGGCGATCACCAGCAACTCCTTGCCCGGCTCCGTCATGCCGAGCAGCCGCTTGCCATAGCGGATGAACAGCTCTATCCCCAGCTCCTCCTCCAGCTCGCGGATATGGCGGCTGACCCCGGACTGGGAAGTGAACAGGGCATTGGCGACCTCGGTCAGGTTGTAATCCCGCCGCGCCGCCTCCCGAATAATACGTAACTGCTGAAAATTCACGTCATCGCCTCCTGCGCTGACTGGCCGGTCGGGGTCGACCCCGCCGCCGTTTTCTTGTTATCTGCCTGACCTGACTCCTCATCGAGTCCGGCAACGGCCTGACACCCTTGTATCCCAGGCGGGCTCACACCGCCATCCTATCTGTCCATTTCAATCGTCGATGACCGTCAGATCTGGTAGTCCGGATAGAGCTGAGCCTGTTTGGCGACCAGTCGTACCCCCTGACCCGATGTGAAGGCTTTGGCCTCCTCCTTGCTCAGTTCGGCCTCGAAGTGTGCACCGTTTGTATCCCCATTGCCACGCAGTTCCACCCGGATGCGCGGCCCCATGGGTAACAGACGGGTGATGGTGGCGCTGATCCCGCCGGGCGCATCCGCCGGCAGTATCTCCAGCTCGTGGGGGCGCACATAGGCGATAGCCGCACTGCCCTGAGCCAGATGATGAGCGCTGATGGGGCCCCCCAGCCACTGCTCGCCAATACCCAGGCCCTGCTCCGCCACCCGGCCGCGAAACTGATTCACACTGCCGAGGAAGCTGTGGACAAAGGAGCTGGCGGGCTGGTCATAGACCTCGGCCGGGGTGCCAATCTGCTCGACCCGGCCGGCGTTCATCAGCACCACCCGATCCGCCACCTCCAGCGCCTCCTCCTGATCGTGGGTCACGAACAGGCTGGTGACGTGCAACTCGTCGTGTAATTCGCGCAGCCAGCGGCGCAGCTCCTTGCGCACCTGGGCATCGAGGGCGCCGAAAGGTTCGTCCAGCAGCAACACCTTGGGCTGCACCGCCAGGGCGCGGGCCAGAGCGACCCGCTGGCGCTGGCCACCGGAGAGCTGGGTCGGATAGCGCTCGGCCACGTGGCTGAGCTGCACCAGATCCAGCAGCTCCTTGACCCGGACGCGGATCGCCGCCTCAGCCGGACGCTCGCTGCGCGACTTGACCCGCAGGCCGAACGCCACGTTCTCGAACACCGTCATGTGGCGAAACAGGGCATAGTGCTGGAACACGAAGCCGACGTTGCGCTCGCGCACATGGAGATCCGAGGCATCTTCCCCGCGAATGATGACGCTGCCGCTGTCGGCCTGCTCCAGCCCGGCGATGATCCGCAGCAAGGTGGTCTTGCCGCAGCCGGAAGGGCCGAGCAGGGCCACCAGCTCGCCATCATGAAAGTCGAGGTTGATATCGGCCAGGGCCGCGTACTGATTGAAATGCTTGTTGAGTTGTTGAACCTGAATGCTCATGGCTGCCTCTCTAAACCGTTAAATCGGGGTGGATGGCGTCTCTGAGCTGGCCAGCCCGCTCAGCTGGCCATGCTCACCATCACTCCCCAATCCATATCAATGGGGTATCCGGGTCGGGCTGACCGCGCAGCCAGACCCGTGTCGCAATAACATCAATGGGACTTGGTGGGTTGCCCACGCAGCCGGGCCAGCAGTGTCTCTCCCAGCAGGGTGAAGATCCCGAACAGGGCCAACAGGCTGGCCACCGCGAAGGCGGCGCCGGTCTGGTACTCGTTGTAGAGGATCTCGATGTGCAGCGGCAGGGTATTGGTCTGGCCGCGAATATGGCCTGAGACCACGGAGACGGCGCCAAACTCCCCCACCGCCCGGGCAGTACAGAGCAGCAGGCCATACATCAGGCTCCAGCGGATGCCGGGCAGGGTGACCCGCCAGAACATCTGCAAACCGCTCGCCCCCAGCATGATGGCGGCTTCTTCTTCTTCCGGGCCGCGCGCCTCCATCTGGGGCAGCAGCTCGCGGACCACGAAGGGCACGGTAATGAAGGTGGTCGCCAAAATGATGCCAGGGGTGGCGAAGATCACCTTGATGTCGTGCTCGCTCAGCCAGTCACCAAACCAGCCGCGGCTGCCGAACATCAGCACGAACATCAGCCCTGCAATCACAGGCGAGACAGAGAACGGCAGATCTATGATGGTGATGAGCAGCTGCCGGCCAGGAAAGCGGAAGCGCGCTATGGCCCAGGCCGCCGCGAGCCCGAACAACAGGTTGAGGGGAACCGCGCAAAGTGTGACCAGGGCGGTCAGCCCGAGCGCACTCAGGGCATCCGGCTCGCTGATGGCGTGCCAGAAGAAGGCCAGCCCCGGCCTTAGCGCCTGAATGAAGACGGTGGCCAGCGGCAGCAGCAGCAGGGCGGCAAACCAGCCGAGGCCAACCGTGATGAGCAGCCACTTGACCCACTGGGGTTCACGGATCACGGTCGGTGCCTTGCGGCCGGGCGTCGCCTCCACAGGGGCAACCTCAATGGTGATGGCAGATGAACTCATATCCGGCTCCCTCCTATGCGCGCCCAGCTCCAGGCCTGTAACTTGTTGATCAGCAATAACAGGATGAAAGAGATGAGCAGCATGACCACCGCGATGGCGGAAGCACCGGCATAGTCGTACTCCTCCAGATGACTCATGATCATCAGCGGCGCGATTTCGGAAACCATGGGCAGGTTGCCAGCGATGAAGATGACGGAGCCGTACTCCCCCACCCCACGGGCAAATGCCAGCGCAAAACCGGTGATCAACGCAGGTATCAGGGTAGGCCACAGCACGCGCTGGAAGGTCTGCCAGCGGTCAGCACCCAGGCTGGCGGCAGCCTCCTCCTGCTCTGTCTCTGCTTCCCGCAGCACGGGCTGCAGGGTGCGCACCACGAAGGGCAGGCCGATGAAAGTGAGCGCAATCACCACCCCGATGGGGTTGTAGGCGAGCTCTATCCCAAACGGGGCAACCCACTGCCCGATCCAGCCGTTAGGGGCGAAGATGGCGCACAGGGCAATACCGGAGACGGCGGTGGGCATGGCGAACGGCAGATCGATCAGCGCATCCACCAGCCGGCGACCGGGGAAGGTGTAACGCACCAGCACCCAGGCCAGGATCAAGCCGAACAGGCTGTTGAGCAGCGCCGCGATAAAAGCGGCCCCGAAACTCAGGCGAAAGGAGGCGAGCACCCGCGGGGAACCTATCACCTGCCAGAACTCGGCGAGGGTGAGATTGTTCACCGCGAACAGCACCAGCGCGGAGATCGGCAACAGCACCAGCACGCCCAGGTAGAGCAGGCTGAAGCCGAGGGTTGGGCCAAAGCCCGGCAGGACGGAGTAAGAACCAAATCGCATAACGCTTCCGTTTGTTATGAAAAACATTCGATATCGCGATTCTGCGCATTCCTGTTTGGGGCAACAAACACCAATAATGCCTTTGCTAAGCACTTTTTTATCTAACAACGGCGGATCAGGCTTTTAGAGCCATAAAATGAAAAAAAGGTCTTTTATATAAATAAAAGACCTAAAAAATAGAGCGTCGTGCCATGTACCAAGCCATCAAACATCAACTGTTATGGTGTCTGGCGCTATCTCTCTCCTTGTCAGCGTATTGCACTGGATCCGCGAGAACATCAACGGAAACTGAGAGCTGCGCGCGGTCCCCACACGGCCGGCGCCGGTTCGACCACCATCTCGGCCCGCCGATAGAGAGTGCCGAGCAGATTGAGCCCCTGCTTCCACTCTCCATGGCCGGACTGGGCATTGATATGGCCCACTTCGCCGGCATCGAACAGCGGCACCTGCCACTGGCGGCTCCAGTATTCGGCCCGCTCGAAGCTCATCCAGGGATCGTTGCGACTGGCGATCAGCTGGGCCGATACCTTGAGCGAACCCGCCAGCGCCTCATCCACTATGCCAAAGTGGGCCGGGTCGGCCGGCGCCACGATAAACAGCGAGGCCACCTTGTCGGGCTGCTGACGCGCCGCCGTGATGGCCGCCAGCGCACCGAAGGAGTGAGCCACCAGATGGGCCCGGCCGCGCCGACTGCGCAGCTTGCTCGCCAGCTTGGCGCTCCAGACCGTCAGGTCCGGCTTGTCCCACGGCAGGCCCGTCATACGCTGCCAGTGAGGGAAATATTGATGCCAGCGGCTCTGCCAATGATCCGGCCCACTGTTGTGCAGACCGGAAACCAGGAGGATCTTGTTCATCTTGGTGCTCCTATCAGCTGGCACAGGGGCCAGTTCAGTGATGGATATGGCGGCTATCAACGACCCGGCTGGTAAATCTGGTCAAACAGACCACCCTGGGCGAAGTGTTTCTTCTGGGCCTTGTCCCAATCCCCTTCCAGCTCCTTGACGGTAAACAGAGTCAGTTGCGGGAACTGGGCCGCAGTCTCCTTCAGGATCGCCGGATTGCTGGGGCGGTAGTGATATTTGGCGATGATGCGCTGCCCCTCGTCGGAGTAGAGGTACTCGAGGTACGCCTTGGCAACCGCTTCGGTGCCATGTTTCTTGGCCACCTTGTCCACCACGGCCACCGGCGGCTCCGCCAGGATGGAGACCGACGGCACGACCAGCTCGAACTTGTCGCGGTTGCCGGGCTGACCCAGCACCAGCAGGGCTTCGTTTTCCCACGCCAGCAGCACGTCGCCGAGGCCCCGTTCGATGAAGCTGGTGGTGGCACCACGGGCCCCGGAATCCAGCACTTTCACATTTTTGTAGAGATCGCCGACGAACTGTTTGGCTCCCTCCTCACTGCCGCTCTGCTTCAGGGCATAGCCCCAGGCCGCCAGATAGTTCCAGCGCGCCCCGCCGGAGGTCTTGGGGTTCGGCGTCACGATGGCGATGTCCTTGCGCACCAGGTCGCCCCAATCCTTGATCTGCTTGGGATTGTCCTTGCGCACCAGAAAGACGATGGTGGAGGTATAGGGAGATGCGTTGTTGGCCAGCCGGCTCTGCCAGTCGGCGGCGATCAAACCCTGCCTGGCGACGGCGTTGATGTCATAGGCCAGCGCCAGCGACACCAGGTCTGCTTCCAGCCCGTCCACCACAGCGCGGGCCTGCTTGCCTGAACCACCGTGAGACTGACTCACCACGACATCGTCACCCGTCTTGGCTTTCCACTCCCTGGCGAAGGCGCCGTTGTACTCCTGAAACAGCTCGCGCGTCGGATCGTAGGAGACGTTAAGCAGGCGGATCTCGGCGGCGTTGGCCTGGCCGAGGGCCAGCAGAGAAAACAGGGTGAGGGCGGTCATTCGCAGTGTCATGGTGATACTCCATATCGTTGGGTTGAATGCAGCATGCCGTGGGCTTGTTATGCCGAGAACCAAGAAATAACGCTTTGCTTATCTCTTTTGCTCATATCAACCCGCCGACCGGCGCCGCTCGCACACTCTGTGAGCCATGACTCCCTGCCCCCCGGCTGGCTGTGCCATCATGGGATCCAGGCCATGACACAGCGAAAAGGAAGTCGTTATGTGGATCAATGCAGACCCCATCAATGGGGCCATGGTGTCGCTGGCCATCGGCCTCATCATAGGGCTGGAACGCGGCTGGCAGGTGCGCCAGCTGGGAGACAACCAGCGCATCGCCGGGATGCGGACCTACGGCCTCATCGGTCTGCTCGGCGGTGTCTGCGCCCTGCTGCTACCGACGCTGGGCCCCTGGCTGCCGCTGCTCGGCCTGCTGGCGGTGGTGACGGGCTGCGGCCTCTCGGTCTGGCTGGCACAGCGCTGGCAGGGGGAGTTCGGCCTCACCAGTTCGGTCGCCATGCTGCTCACCTACCTGCTTGGCCTGATGTCTGTGCTGCTGAGCCCGAGCGAGGCGGTGGCCTGCGCCGTGCTGGCGGCCCTCTTGATGGGGCTCAAGGGCAAGATCCAGCAGGGGATGCTGTTTCTGAGCGAGACCGAATTCCACGCGACCCTGCGCTTTTTGCTCATCTCCCTGGTGCTGCTACCTGTGCTGCCCAACGAGGAGATGGGCCCCCTCAATGCCTTCAACCCCTTCAAAATCTGGCTGATGGTGGTGGTGATCGCTGGCATCTCGTTTTCGGGACACTTCGCGGTACGTCTGCTCGGCACCCGGTCGGGACTGGTGCTCACCAGCATACTGGCCGGGCTCGCCTCTTCCACCGCCCTCACCCTGCAGTTTGCCCGCCTCAACAGGGAACAGGGCGGGCTGGAGCGGCTGCTAGCCACCGGCATCCTGCTGGCGGGAGCCACCATGTGGCTGCGGCTGCTGGTGCTGGTGTTGCTCATTCACAGCGAGCTGGCGATGCGCCTGGCGGCGCCTTTGCTGCTGCTGGCGGCGACCGTCTACGGCTTCGCCTTCTGGTTCTGGCGCCAGCGCGAGGAGCTGACCGATAGCCCGGTGCAGCCCCAAACCAGCAACCCGCTCGATCTCGCCACCGCCATCAAGTTCGGCCTGCTGCTGGCGCTGATCGGCTTCATGGCCACCCTGCTACAGAGCAAGGTGGGCAACTCCGGGGTCTATCTGCTCGCGCTGGTATCAGGGATCACGGACGTGGACGCCATCACATTGTCGCTCTCCCAACTCTCCCACAAGGAGCTGGCGCTGGAGGTGGCTGCCCGCGGCATCCTGCTCGCCGGGCTGGTCAACTCGCTGGTGAAGGGGCTGCTTGCGCTCGGGATCGGCGGGCGCAGGCTGGGGCTGAGGGTGCTGCTGCCCTACTTCATCTCTGCCCTGCTGATCCTGCCGCTCATCTGGCCGGGTGCCTGATGTTGCTGCAAGTGACAGCCTGACGCCGCCGGAGTGCTCGCGTATAATGGCGCCTCTTGCATCTTTCGGAGGTAGGCATGGCAAGCGATTGGGACAAGGTACTGGCGGGCGGCGCCCTGGATAGCCAGAGCGAGGAGATAGCGAACGACCGGATCCGCGGCCAGGCGCTGCTGGCACAACTCAATGCCTCCCCGGCCGGGGATCAGCCCCTGCGCCAGCAGATCTGCCGCGAACTGTTCGGCCACTGCCCCGACTCCTGCTGGATCAGCACCCCCTTCACCTGCGAGTTTGGCCGCAACATCCATATCGGCGAGAAGACCTTCTTCAACTTCAACATCACCATACTCGACGTGGGCGAGGTGCACATCGGCAGCCATGTGCTGCTGGCCCCCAACGTGCAGATCTACACCGCCACCCACAGTACGGAGTATCTGGAGCGGCGCAACTGGGCCGCTTACAGCAAGCCGGTTCACATTGGCGACGACTGCTGGATCGGTGGTGGCGCCATCATCTGCCCCGGCGTCACCATAGGACCGCGATCCATCATAGGCGCCGGTGCCGTGGTCACCCGAGACATACCGGCAGACTCGGTAGCGGTGGGCAACCCCGCCAAGGTGATCCGCACCCTGACCCCGGATGCCCACCGTAACAAGGAGCTGGCACTGTGATCTGGCTTGCCCTGCTCCCCCTGCTCGGGACGGCCTGGCTTGGCCTTGCTGACGCCAACTGGTGGCCGCTGGCCATCGTCACCACCATGAGCCTGCTGACGGCGCTGGCCTATGCCCACGACAAGCGGCAAGCCATTCGCGGTGGCTGGCGCATTCCCGAATCCCGCCTCCACCTGCTGGAGCTGTGCGGCGGCTGGCCCGGGGCCCTGGTGGCCCGTTACTGGCTGCGCCACAAGACCCAGAAGGGCAGCTACCGACTGGTGTTCTGGTTTATCGTGCTGCTGCACCTCACCCTGTGGGGACTCTGGCTCGGCCGACCACTCTGGCAAGGGATTTAAGGAGCGCCAGGGCACCAGCACTACAAGCGGCCAGACGATCAAAAGAGTGAGGCGGTTTGTGCATCGGCACTGTCCTGAGCTGAAGGCTCATACTTCCTACCAGCGCGGGCATTGCGGCCCATCCCGGCGTATGAGACAACAAAGGGCCTGCAAAGCAGGTTTTCTCGCGTGTTTATCGACAAGGAGTCACCCATGACCATGTGGACAGGCATAGTCCTGATCGTCTTTATCAGCATGCTGTTTGGTTATCTCAGCAAGCGCGCCCGCTATCAGCTGGGGGATATCCGCATCACGGATCGCCTCGGCAAACAAGATGTGCTCATCAAGGAGCTGCAGGAACGGATTGCCAATCTGGAAGCCATCGTCATCGAAGAGGAGAAGCGCCGCCCGTTCAAGAATCTGTGAGCTGGCAGCCACGGCGGCAAACCGGCCAGCCTGGCGCTGCAAGGGTTTGCCGCTTCTCCCGCACTCCTTCCCCCTCCCCCGTCTCGCCCCAAAAACTAAATTCGAAGCAGGATCAGCGACCTGCCCACGACTGCCGCATTCTTAACCAAACTGGCCCAATCCCTGCTCTATCACTGTCACCAGCCGTACCGGAGAGTGACACCATGATCAGCACCCTGCTTCCCATCGCCTCCCTTGCCCTCAAGCTGGGCAGCTATCTGCTGAGCAGCAACGCCCAAGCCCAGCCCGCACCTGAGCCGGTACAGGAAGAACGCCTGCCGCCCACAGTCCAGAGCCTGTTCCAGCGGCTGGGGGTCAAGGATGCCGACAGCGAGCAGAACCGCTCGGCCATCAACCACTTCATGAGCGAGCTGCTGCAAACCCTGGGGCAGGAGAACAATGGCCAGTCCCTGCCCGAGGCCATAAACACGGCCCGCAGTCAGCTGGCTAACGGCACCCAGAGCACCCGTCTCGACGCCCTGCAGAGTGAACTCGCTCCCCTCAAGGGCACCCTTGGCAACAGCGATCTGAACCTGGATCAGCTGCTCGGCGCCTTCAAGCAAACCCTGCCCAATGGCAAGGGGGAAGGGGTTGGCAAACTGCTCAATGCCAGCGCCTGAACAGCGGTGAGCAATAAAAAACGGCAACCGGGGTTGCCGTTGTAACTTGGTGATAGTGAATTAACAGACAATACATTTATCTGGACTGTGTCTAGAAGTTACAGACTGGTGGTATCACAGATGCCTTCATTTATTTGTGCTTAATATCTTTCCTCTGGCTACATATCCAATCTGATAAACATCAGATTCTGTTGTCAGCGTTGATGGGGGGGATTGTAGGAAATCGATGTCTAACCATTGCCACCGAGATACATCCCATCCACTGAGCGTTTGTGGGGTTGTAATGTCTGCTGGTTTGCATGGAGCCACCATGTTTTTACGCTGCAATACAGCTATGGTTGCGTTATGCACCGCCTCCAATGAAGGAGATGACACTACATACCATGTTTCGATGTGTGGCCGACCGAAGTGATTTATCAATGCGGAAAATCCTTCGCTATTCAAAAAACTATGCATAGCCTCTAGAGTTTCCCAGACATAAAAAGGGGCATAACGATTTTCCCGTTTATGTGACTCATCGTTATCCTGCCGGCTATAGAGGTATGCCTTGAATATTAATCCGGGAAAGCCGTCTAGTTTTGCTCCATTCGAAGCTATCCTCTCTTCGATCTAGATTGGCCCCTTGAAGATCCAGACACTTCGCCCCTCTTAACTTAAGAGGTAGTCTTGGAACTATGTTCAGTACTAGTCACAACGAGAAGATGGTCGAAGTGTTAACAGGGGTCGAGCGCCGTCGACGCCGGACTCCACAAGAAAAGATCGCCATCGTGCAGCAGACCTTTGAGCCCGGGATGACCGTCTCTCATGTTGCTCGCTTGCACGACGTCAACGCCAACCAGCTTTTCAAATGGCGCAAACAATTCCAGGAGGGCTCTCTCACAGCGATCACCGCAGGTGAGGATGTTGTCCCTGCTTCCGAGTTGGCTGCGGCTATCAAGCAGATCCGAGAGCTCCAGCGTCTGCTCGGGAAGAAGACCATGGAGAACGAGATCCTCAAAGAAGCCGTGGAGTATGGCCGAGCAAAAAAATGGATTGCGCATGCGCCCTTGTTGCCGGGGGACGACGATTAAGTGCAGTGAGCCAGGCTCTTAATGTATCGCGTGCGCAACTATCCGTTCGTGTTCATCGAAAACCGGGTTGGCAAGATGGTCGTCATCATCGCCAGCGTGATGAAGCCTTACTTGGCCGTATCATGGAGGCGATGGCAGAGCTTCCCTCCTATGGCTATCGCCGGGTCTGGGCGCTGTTACGGCGTCAGTCAGAGGCAACACGACTGCCTGTAGTAAACGCTAAGCGGGTACATCGCGTTATGCGCGATCATGGCCTGCTGCTGGAAAGAAAACCGGCGGCACCATTGGCCCAGCAGGCACATAAGGGGCGTGTTGCCGTCAAAGAGAGCAATCGACGTTGGTGCTCGGATGGCTTCGAGTTTCGCTGCGATAATGGTGAAAAACTACGAGTCACGTTCGCTATGGACTGCTGTGACAGGGAAACCTTGGACTGGGCTGCCAGTACTGGGGGGTACGACAGTGACACGGTGCAAGATGTCATGCTGAGGTCTGTCGAACGACGCTTCGGGGATTCGTTGCCGGCATCACCGGTGGAGTGGCTGACTGATAATGGCTCGGCGTATCGCGCCCATGAGACCCGCGCGTTTGCACGAGAAATCGGGTTGGAGCCCAGAACGACTGCGGTGAGAAGCCCACAGAGCAACGGTATAGCGGAGAGCTTCGTCAAGACGATGAAGCGAGACTATATCGAGATGATGCCGAAACCAGATAGCCGAACAGCGGTAGGCAACTTGGCCATCGCGTTTGAGCATTATAACGAACACCACCCGCACAGCGCCTTGGGATACCGTTCACCCCGGGAATTTCTGCGCAGTCGGGTATCACAACCCTAAGCGGGAAAAAGTGTCTGGACCTATGGGATCAAATCCACGATCAGAGCCATGTCGTAGTTAGCAGGCAGGGTAAATCTGTAATGCATTGCGATCATTATGCAGCATCCCCTTGGGCAGGCAGGTAGCTCACGGCGGTAACCGCTGCTGGCAATCCGGCGTAGAAAGCGAGATGGGTGAACAGCTCCTCAAGCTGCTCCCGTGTCAGGCCGTTTTGCTGGGCAAACGCTATGTGCCACGGCAGCTGTTGCACCCGGCCCAGCGACGCCAGTATGGCCAGGGTGATCAGGCTACGCTCGCGTGCAGACAGAGCCGGTCTTTGCCAGATATCGCCAAATAGCACTTCTTTTGCTAACTGGGATAGTTTCGGCGCTATCAGCGCGAGGTCATCAGGGTTAAGTGCAGGGTGTACCATTGCAGTCTCCTTGGTTGGTGACGCAACTTTCGCTCACTGATACTATTTATAAAATCGAAATATTCAGGAGTGATAGTCCTGATTATGAGGATTATTATGTCACCTCTTCCCCAAAGCCTGGATCTCGATGCCCTGCGCAGCTACGTATTGGGGCTGGAGTGCGGCAGCTTTGCGCTGGCAGCACAGCGGCTGTGCCGCTCTACCTCGGCGGTCAGTGCACAGTTGAAGAAACTCGAACAGCAATGTGGAACAGAACTGGTCCTGAAGAAGGGTCGCCACTTAGTCCCTACGGCCAGTGGAGAAAGACTGCTGGGCTATGCCAAACGGCTGCTGGATCTAAATGACGAAGCTGTACTCGCTCTGAAAGGGGAGCTGCTGCAAGGGGAGATCCGGCTGGGAGTTCAGGAAGACTTTGGTGAATCCCTATTGCCTGCTGTGCTGGGCCCCTTCTGTCGTCAGCATCCCGCGCTGCGCATGACGACGCGCATCGACCGCAATGCACCGCTGATGAAAGGGGTCAGGGAGGGAACCCTCGACATTGTACTAGCTTGGCAGCCCACTGAAGAGAGGATGGACACCGCTCTAATCGACATAGCATCACTCCAATGGATTGCTCACCCGAACTGGGATCCGGCGCCCCTGCTGGCACGCGGAGAGCCCTTGCCCCTGGTGCTCTTCGATGCCCCCTGCCTGATGCGTTCACGGGCCATCAAGGCTCTGGACGACGCAGGTATCCCGTGGCGCATCGCCTTCACCAGCCAGAGCCTGGGCGGGATCTGGGCAGCCTTGCAGGCAGGGCTCGGGATCACAGTGCGCTCGGCCATCGGCATACCGGCCAGCCTCGCTACCCTAGGTAGCGTGTTGCCGTCACCTGGCACCTTGGGTGTCGTGCTGCTCAGCGCCAGCCATGAGGCCGATGAGGCCGAACTCTTATTGCAACGCCTGCTCACAAATGCAGTGCATCAGACCCGTCCTATGTGCAGGGGCTGAATGCCCTTGTTAGGGGCCACTCCGTGCGCGAGGGTATATAAAAAACGGCAACCTCGGGTTGCCGTTTTGCTTTCTACTTTGGATAACAAGCCGATTGACTTAACCCGCCCGTTTGGCCAGCCACTGTTCAGCGGCGGTGAGGGCCGCATCCACCAGCTCGCGGGCGACGCCGCCTTTGGCGACCCGCTTGGCCAAGGTCGCTTCCAGCTCCAGATTGGGATAGACATCCTCGCCGATCACCGGGCTGAAGCGCTGGAACTCAGGCAAAGAGAGATCTTCCAGCGGCTTCTTCACCTCAAGCGCATAGACCACAACCTCGCCAACGATATGGTGCGCCTCGCGGAAGGGTATCCCTTTGGCCACCAGATAATCCGCCAGCTCAGTCGCGTTGGCATAACCGCCCTGTGCCGCCGCCATGGTGCGCTCGCCATTTACCTTCAAGTCGATCAGCACCAGCGCCGCCATGTCGAGGCAGTCGTGCCAAGTGTCGAGGGCATCGAACAGCCCTTCCTTGTCTTCCTGCATGTCCTTGTTGTAGGCCAGCGGCAGTGCCTTGAGGCTCATCAACATGCCCATCTGGGCGCCCACCACCCGGCCTGTCTTGCCACGGATCAGCTCAAGCGCATCGGGGTTCTTCTTCTGCGGCATCAGGGAGGAGCCGGAGGTGACCGCATCGGAGAGTTCGACAAAACCCGCTTCGCCTGTGTTGTAGAAGATGAGATCTTCGGCAAAGCGCGACAGGTGAGTCATGGAGAGCGACGCCACGTGCATCAGCTCCACCACGTGATCCCTGTCCGACACTGAATCCAGGCTGTTGCGGGTGGCGCCACTAAAGCCCATGTCGAGTGCCAACGCTTCGCGGTCGATGGCATAGGCAGTGCCCGCCAGCGCGCCGCAGCCAAGCGGGCTGGTGTCGAGCCGCTTGAGGGCATCTTGCAGACGGGAGTAGTCCCGCTCCAGCATCTCCACATAGGCCAGCGCCCAATGGGCGAAGGTGACCGGCTGGGCGCGCTGCAGGTGGGTGTAACCCGGCAGCACAGCGGCCTGATTGGCACGAGCAGAGGCGACCAGCCCGGATTGCAGGGCACTGATGGAGCCGAGCAGCAGCTCGCCCTGCGCCTTGCACCAGAGTTTGAGGTCGGTGGCGACCTGATCGTTGCGCGAGCGGCCGGTGTGCAGCTTTTTGCCGAGATCGCCGACGGCAGCGATAAGCGCGCTCTCGACCCAGGAGTGGATATCTTCGGCGTCCGAATTGAGGATCTGGTGCGGATCCTGCTGCACCGAGGCGAGCAGTACCTCCATCGCCTGTTGCAGTTTGCCCTGCTCATCGGCGGTCAACACGCCCACTTTCACCAGCGCCTTGGCCCAGGCCATGGAGCCCTGAATATCCTGCTCCGCCAACCGGTAATCGAACCGCAGCGAATCGTTGAACTGCTTGAACCGGCTATCGGCTCCCTGACTGAAGCGTCCACCCCAAAGTGCCATACTGCTCTCCTTGAATGCGTTGTCGGCGGCAGCTTGGCCCCCGAGCGTGAAATAATCTTGTGCTGCACTAATTTGTCATACCCAGATAATCAAAATAGTGTGTTCGCTATTATCATGCAAAATATGACCGACATGACCAATGATACCATGCCTGGCATTAAGAAACTGTGGTTTACAACATATCCACCCAATCTGGTGGAACCTGTCCTGTCAAATGCCACGCAAGCAATTTGAGCGCCACCCGGGATAATAAATACGGCGCAGGCAGCGGGTAACAATGCAATCAGGGTGTATGCGGGCAATCCCATTGAAACCCCCAGTGGCATTAAGGCAATAATGGTTGCCGCTGGGCTATATATTAATATGGATAGCGAGAATAGAATCAGACCAAACAGCATCGGATATTCATTGAGAATACTCGAAAAATTGACGATGAACACATCGTTGTAATGCCCAAACAAGGTACCGGTCATCCACGATAAACCAAAAATACCCACTACGCCGACCAACCCGGATTTAAAGGTTGAGCCTTCATGGAGTGCATCAGGTGAAATCCGGCAAAGAAGCATAATGAGGCAGGCTGTTGTCAGCATCACGATCTGCAAGGTGGTGGCAACTGTCATGGTTTGATTATCAAAAACAGGCCGCAGTCCCTCAAAAGAGCTCAGAATGACGGTAAGCAAGACCCCAATCGCGAAAATGGCAAGGCCTAGCTTGGCTTGCGCCGGGTTGTCGACTTGCTTTGCGGACACCTTTTGCTGGTCGAATTCACCACTTTTCTGGCGACGGATAAACTCCTCATCATCAGCGAGTTCGGCGCCTTTTTTATAGACGAACAGGCAGCCAACCAAACAACCCAGCAGGGTGCCGGGAATCGTAATAGCTAAAATATCCAGGAGCGAGATATTCAATGAGGCAGCTTTTGCCAGCATCCCCACGACTACGGCGCTAATTGGACTTGCGACCAGTGCCATATTGGCGGCAATCACCGACATAGACATGGCTCTTTCGGGACGCACTCTTGCATCTGTTGCTATTTCAGAAATGACCGGATACACCGAGAAGGCAATATAGGAGGTTCCGCACAACAGGGTGAAAATATAACAAATTAACGGCCCGAGAAACGTGATGGAATTGGGTCTGGCCCGTAATATTTTTTCTGCCAATCCAACCAGCAGATCTAACCCCCCTGCTGCTTGTAAAATTGCGGTGCAGGTAATAACGGAGATGATAATGAGGATGACGCTGACAGAGGGAGAGTCTGGTGCCAAATGAAATATGAAGGATAGGATAAATAACCCCAGCCCCCCTGCGGCACCCAAACCAATACCGCCGAATTTTCCACCAATGGCGATACATACCAGCACGACAGCTAACTGTGCCCAAAAAAATTCCATAAATGCCCTAATGTCCTTGTTGGTTCAGGTGAAAAAATCAAGGCCTGCCCACGTCGGGAGAGGCCTGAATCACCGAGTATTGGTATTAGGTGGAGGACTCAGCCCCCCACCTATGCTACGGGTTAATGTCGCCAATCAACCGTGGGTGTGATCACCACCGATGGCCTGATGCTGCTCCTTCATGGCGCGGATCCGGCTGGCCAGGGTATAGAGACGGATAAACCCTTCGGCATGGCTCTGGTCATACACCTCGTCGGCACCGAAGGTGGCGAAATCTTCGGAGTAGAGGCTGTTCGGTGACTTCTTCTGCACCGCGGTAACCTGACCCTTGTACATCTTCAGCACCACTTCACCGTCGAGATCCTCGGCGATGGCGTTGGCGGAGGCGACGATGGCCTTGCACAGCGGGGTGAACCAGCGACCGTCATAAACCAGGTGGGAGAACTCGGCACCCAGCTTCTCGCGCCAGGCGCGGGTCGGTCTGTCCAGTACCAGCTCTTCCACGGCGCGCAGTGCCGCCACCATGACGGTGCCACCCGGGGTCTCGTAGCAACCACGGGACTTCATGCCCACCATGCGGTTTTCGGTGATGTCGATACGGCCCACGCCGTGCTTGCCAGCACGCTCGTTCAGGGTCATCAGGATCTGGTGCGGGCTGAGCGGCTGGTCATCAACGGCAACCACTTCACCCTGCGCCACGGTCAGCTTGACGTACTCCGGCTCGTTCGGTGCCTGCTCGGCCGGCACGGTCCACTGCCAGACGGCTTCGGACGGCTCGTTCCAGGTGCTCTCCAGCTCACCACCCTCGGTGGAGATGTGCCAGGCGTTCGCATCGCGGCTGTAGATCTTCTTCAGGGTCGCCTTGCAGGGGATGCCGCGGGTCTCCAGATAGGCCAGCAGATCTTCCCGGGAGCGCATGTCCCAGATCCGCCACGGGGCAATCACTTTCAGCTGGGGCGCCAGGGCTGCCACGGCACCTTCGAAACGCACCTGATCGTTGCCCTTGCCGGTACAGCCGTGGGAGATGGCGTCAGCCCCTTCTGCCAGGGCCGCTTCCACCATCGCCTTGGCAATGATCGGGCGGGCCATGGAGGTGCCCAGCAGGTAGGTGCCTTCATAGACGGCACCGGTTTTCAGGGTCGGGTAGACGTACTCCTTGACGAACTCTTCCCGCAGATCCTTGACGATACATTTGACCGCACCGGAAGCGATGGCCTTCTGCTCGATCCCTTCCAGATCGTCACGCTCCTGACCCACGTCGGCGACGAAGGCGATGATTTCGGCATCGTAGTGCTCTTTGAGCCAGGGAATGATGGCCGAGGTATCCAGTCCGCCCGAGTAAGCCAGTACGATCTTGTTGATTCCGCTCATTTTACTTCTCTCCATGATGATTCGATAAAGGTGTCGTGATTCAGGTTGAGTGCCGCGTTACTGATTCCGCTATTTGTTGCCAAGCAGGGTCAGCAACACGGCGTTCTGGATATGCATCCGGTTTTCGGCCTCGTCCATGATGAGGGAGGCCGAGCCATCCATCACCTGCGAGGTGATCTCCAGCTCCCGGTGCGCCGGTTGGCAGTGCAGCACATGCTGGATGCCGGTGCGGTCGAGCAGGGCCTGGTTGATCTGGTAAGGCATAAAGAGCTCGGTGACCTGCTCCATCGGGGTGTTGTCGCCCATGGAGACCCAGGTATCCGTGTAGGCCACGTCGAACCCTTCGATATCTGCCACGTCATCACTGATGTGGATGGTCGCCCCCGACTTGGCCGCCAGTGCCTGCGCCTGCAGGAAGATCTGGGTATCCGGGCCATGGCCCTTGGGGCAGATCAGGGTCACGTCTGTGCCCAGGGTCGCCCCCAGCAGCAGCAGAGAGTGGCTGACGTTGTTGCCATCACCGAGGTAGGCAAGCTTCACCTTCGACAGATCGTCGTAGTGCTCGGCAATGGTCATAAAGTCGGCCAGCCCCTGGCAGGGGTGGTAGAGGTTGCACAGGCTGTTAACCACAGGGACAGTGCCGTGCTCCGCTAATCCAACAAGCGTCTGGTGGTCGAACACCCGCGCGACGATGGCATCACACCAGCGTGACAGGTTGGCGGCGAAATCCTTCACCGACTCCCGTTTGCCCAGCGCGCCGTTTTGTTGATCCAGATAGACGCTGTGGCCACCGAGCCGGGCGATGCCGATGTCAAAGGTGACCCGGGTGCGCAGGGAGGGCTTCTCGAACAGGGTAACCACGCTCTTGCCTGCCAGTGCCTGGCTGTACTTTTTCGGATCGGCCTTGACCGCTTTGCCGAGCGCAATCAGCGCCTCGATCTGGGCTTTGTTCAGATCGCTGTCTTTCAGAAGATGTTGCATCGGATGTTCCTTGTTACGACCGGGTTAGAGGGTGACCTGGGTGCCGACGGCACCGCCTGCCAGCAGCTTGAGCAGTTGATCCGGGTAGCGCCAGCTGGCGACACAGACCGGCTTGCCGAGGGTCTCAGCGGCGTGCAACGCAGCTTTCACCTTGACCGCCATGCCATCGCTGATCACCCCTTTCTCCATCAGATCCAGTGCCGTCGCCTTGTTCAGCTGCGGCACCAGCTTGCCCTTGCCATCCAGAATGCCGCTCACGTCCGACAGCATCACCAGATCGGCGCCGAGCGCCTCGGCAATCGCCGTGGCCGCCTGATCCGCGTTGACGTTCATCAGCTGGCCGTCGGCCGTGATGCCGATGGAACTCACCACCGGCAGGAAGCCCTGCCCCAGGATGCCGGTCACTAGCGCCGGGTTGCCCGGTTTGCAGTCACCCACCGCACCGAGATCCGGGTCGAGCTGGGTTACCTGACACAAGCCGCCGTCGGCCAGACAGAGCCCCACGGCCGGAATACCGGTGGCGATGGCCTTGGCCATCATCTGCTTGTTGGCGGTCCCCGCCAGGGCGCCAGCGATGAAGGGGATCTGCTCGAACGGGGTCACCCGCAAACCGTTCTTCTTGGTGGAGCAAAGACCCAAGCCCTTGAGCAGGTCATCCACCAGACAGCCGCCACCGTGCACCAGCACCAGGGGTCTGTGTTGTTCATCCAGAAACGTTTTGAGGGTGGCGAACAGGGCGGTCAGCGCCTCGTCGTTCTCAATCAGGGCGCCACCCAACTTGATAACCAGCGTCTGTTTGTCCATCGTTGCAATCCTTCCTTAAGTCCTTAAATCAGGCCGGTGGCCGGTTCAAATCCGAATTTGATATTTATGCACTGCACAGCCTGGGAGGCGGCACCCTTGAGCAAATTGTCGATGGCAGAGACCACCACCAGCATGTTGCCCTGCTGTTGCCAGGCAATATCGCAGTAAGGGGTGCTTGCCACACCACGGATGGAGGGCATCTGGCCGGTGAGGCGCACCAGCGGCTTGCCTTCGTAGGCCTTGAGGTAAGCCTGCTCAACCTGAGTCGGCGTCACGCCATCCGCCAGCTGCACATAGATGGTGGCCAGGATGCCGCGCACATAGTTGCCAAGATGAGGCTGGAACAGCACCTCGCAGCCCAGGTGGTGGCTGATCTCCGGCTGATGTCTGTGGTTGAAGGTGCCGTAGGGGTTGAGGCTCACTTCGCAGAAACTGGTGTTGATGGCCGCCTTGCGACCGGCGCCGGAGACCCCGGACACGGCGTTGATGATCGGCTGCCACCCCTTGGCTATGAGGCCAGCCTGCTGCAGCGGCTTGAGGGCACACAGGGAGGCGGTCGGGTAACAACCCGGCACCGCAATCAGCTGGGCGGCGACAATGGCATCGCTGTTCCATTCCGCCAGACCGTAGGCGGCCTGATCCAGCCACTGCTCGCTGTCGTGGGTGAAGCCATAGAAGCTGTCGTAGAAGCCTTGATCCTTGACCCGGAAAGCACCGGAGAGATCGAACACCGGCAGACCCTTGGCGAGAAACTGGGGCGCAAGCGTGGCGCTTACCTCGTGGGCGGTGGCCAGCAGCACCAGATCGGCCTGGGTCAGGATCCGGGTCATGCCATCCTCGTCCAGCGGCAGCAGCGGCAGATCCAGCGCACCGACCCACTGGGGATGGAGAGAAGAGAAAGGCTTGTGCGCATCCTGGCTGCCGGCCGACACGTAGAGGCCGAACAGCTTGAGTTGTGGATGGTTCTGGACCAGTGCGGCCAGTTCGGCTCCCGCGTAGCCACTGGCACCGACGATAACGGTGTTAAGCATTATTGAGTATTCCAAGTCAGGGTTCGAAATTCACAGCATGGCGCTGCAGACAGTGCAAGGGGTGAGGAACCGCCCCTTCAATGCAACGAGTGCGGAGGGGCAATTCAGGCGGGGTTGTGTCGTCGGTTATAGATCAGGTGACAGAACATTAACTTTCCCTTACAACTAGAAGCCTTGTTGATGAGCCACGAATTCAGGCAAACTCACAGAATATTCATGCACTCACTTTGCATTTGTATTTTCTAACAGAAACATTCCGGTGACGCAAGGAGGAGCTGATGGCCAATCTGGATTTTTTTGCACTTTATAAGAATATTATTGCGATTCCCTCCATAAGCAGCACGGATCCCCGCTGGGATCAGAGCAACGAGGCGGTGATCAGGCTGCTGGCCGACTGGTTCGGCCAGCTCGGCTTCCACTGCGAGGTGACGGCGCTGCCGGACCTGCCCGGCAAGTTCAACCTGGTGGCGACGATCGGCCAGGGCGAGGGCGGCCTGCTACTGGCTGGCCATACCGATACTGTCCCGTTCGACGAGGGCGCCTGGAGCAAGGATCCCTTCAAGGTGACCGAAGAGGGCAACCGCCTGTATGGCCTCGGCACCATCGACATGAAGGGCTTCTTCGCCTTCATAGTGGAAGCGCTCAAAGAAATCGATCTCACCAAGCTGAGCAAGCCGCTGCGCATCCTGGCCACCGCCGACGAAGAGACCACCATGGCGGGGGCACGCGCCATCGCCGCCGCAGCCGAGATCAAACCCGACTATGCGGTGATCGGCGAACCCACCGGACTGGTGCCCGTGGTGGCCCACAAGGGGCATATGTCGGAGGCGATCCGCATTACCGGCAAGAGCGGTCACAGCTCGGATCCCGCCAACGGCGTCAATGCGCTGGAGATCATGCATCAGGCCATGGGTCGGGTGCTGCGCCTGCAGCTGCATCTGGAAGAGACTTATGCCGACTACCGGTTCGCGGTGCCGCAACCGACCCTGAACCTCGGTTACATCCAGGGTGGCGACAGCCCGAACCGCATCTGCGGCTGCTGTGAACTGCACATAGATATGCGCCCCACCCCGCAGGTGGGGCCAGACGAGCTGATGGGCATGCTGAAGGAGGCGCTCTCCCCCATCGAAATCCACCAGCCGGGCTGCCTGCACCTGCAACACCTGCACGAACCCATCCCCGCCTATGCCTGCGCGGATGACTCAGAGCTGGTGCGCGAGGCCGAGAAGGCGAGCGGTCGGGCGGCCGAGTCGGTCAACTACTGCACCGAGGCACCCTTTATCCAGCAGTTGGGATGCCAGACCATAGTGCTGGGCCCTGGCCATATCACTCAGGCCCATCAACCGGACGAATACCTGGATCTCTCCTTCGTCAAGCCGACCACGGCGGTGCTGCAACACCTGATCCGCCGGTTTTGCCTCTGAGTTGACGAAAATGTAAGTAAGTTACATAACATGCCGCCTCGGGACAGGTGAGGGAAATACATGTTCTGAATCGGCCTGTTATTTGACCTTGCGCAGATAATCTGGGTAGATTGTCGCCCTAAGATGACGGAGCATATGTTGTAATCACACAACAATAAGTGAGGCTGTCTCTCACCTCGGATGGAGAGAGACACCAACCAGATAAGGATGTGGAATGAACGAAAAGTACGCCGCGCTACGCGCCAACGTAGGCATGCTGGGTCAACTGCTGGGCAAGTCCATCAAGGATCATCAGGGAGAGGCCTTCCTCGACAAGATCGAAACCATTCGCCAGTTGGCCAAATCCTCCCGCAAAGGTAATGAGGCTGACCGGGAACGTCTGCTCGATACCCTGCGCACCCTGAGCGATGACGAGCTGTTGCCGGTAGCCCGTGCCTTCAGCCAGTTCCTCAACCTGGCCAACGTGGCCGAACAGTTCCACACCATCTCCCGTCGCTGCGAAGAGCAGGTCTGCACCCCGGACCCGCTGGAGCAGATGTTCGCCAAGCTCAAGGCCTCCAACCTGACGCAGGAGGCCATCATCCAGGCCGTGCGCGAGCTGGATATAGATCTGGTACTGACCGCTCACCCGACCGAGGTGACCCGTCGCACCCTGATCCACAAGCACGTCCAGCTCAACGACTGCCTGGAGGCGCTGGAACTCTCCGATCTGCTGCCCCGCGAGCGGGACAAGATCCTCAATCGCATCGAACAGCTGGTCAATCAGGCCTGGCACACCAACGAGATCCGCGAGCAGCGCCCGACCCCGGTGGACGAAGCCAAGTGGGGCTTTGCTGTGGTGGAAAACAGCCTGTGGCCGGCCATTCCCGAATTCATGCGCAACCTGGACGAGCGTCTGCAACAGCACCTGGGTGTGCGGCTGCCGCTGGATGCCGCACCGGTCAAGTTCACCTCCTGGATGGGCGGTGACCGTGACGGCAACCCCTTCGTCACCGCCAAGGTGACCGCCGAGGTGCTGGAGCTGGGCCGCTGGATGGCAGTGAGCCTCTTCTACAAGGACATCAAGGAGCTCACCTCCGAGCTCTCCATGTCCGACTGCACCGACGCCGTGCGCGAGCGGGTGGGCGATCACCCCGAGCCCTACCGCGCCCTGGTGCGCGAGCTGCGTGAACAGCTGCGCGAAACCCAGGAATTTCTCACCGCCAAGGTACAGGGTCAGGTGAGCGAGAGCCGGGATCTGGTCAAGACCACGGCCCAGCTGCGCGAGCCGCTGGAGCTCTGCTACCACTCAATGCATGCCTGCGGCATGGGCAACATCGCCGACGGCATGCTGCTGGACGTGCTGCGCAAGCTGGCCTGCTTCGGCATCCATCTGGTCAAGCTGGACATCCGTCAGGATGGTGAACGCCATGGTCAGGTCTTCTCCGAGCTGACCCGTTACCTCGGTATGGGCGACTACGCCGAGTGGAGCGAGGACGACAAGCAAGCCTTCCTGCTCAACGAGCTGAACTCACGCCGCCCGCTGATCCCGACCGACTGGGAACCGAGCGACGAGACCCGCGAGACCATAGACACCTGTCGGGTGATCGCCCAACACGACCCGGATGCGTTCGGCATCTACATCATCTCCATGGCCGGCGCACCGTCCGACGTATTGGCGGTGCAACTGCTGCTCAAAGAGGCTGGCTGCAAGTTCCGCATGCCGGTCGCCCCCCTGTTCGAGACCCAGGAAGACCTGATGGCGGGCACCGCCGTGATGGAACGCCTGCTGTCGGTGGACTGGTATCGCGGTTACATCCAGGGTCGTCAGTACGTGATGATCGGCTACTCGGATTCCGCCAAGGATGCGGGCATGATGGCCGCCGGCTGGGCCCAGTACGCCGCCATGGAATCCCTGGTGGCACTGGCCGAGGCCAACAAGCTGCGCCTCACCCTGTTTCATGGCCGTGGCGGCACCGTCGGCCGTGGCGGCGCCCCCGCCCATCAGGCGATCCTCTCACAACCGCCGGGATCCCTGCGCGGTGGCCTGCGGGTGACCGAACAGGGCGAGATGATCCGCTTCAAGTTCGGCCTGCCGAAAGTGGCCATTCACAGCCTGAACCTCTACACCAGCGCCGTGCTGGAAGGGAACCTGCTGCCGCCACCCAAGCCCAAGGAGTGCTGGCGCGCCGTGATGGAGCAGCTGGCTACCGTCTCCTGCGATCACTACCGCAGCATAGTGCGCGGCCACCCGGACTTCGTGCCCTACTTCCGCGCCGCCACCCCCGAGATGGAGCTCGGCAAGCTGCCGCTCGGCTCCCGCCCGGCCAAGCGCAAGCCCAACGGCGGCGTCGAGAGCCTGCGCGCCATCCCCTGGATCTTCGCCTGGACCCAGAACCGGCTGATGCTGCCGGCATGGCTCGGTGCCCACAAGGGGCTGCAACAGGCCATCACCGGCGGTCAGAAGAGCGTGCTGGAAGAGATGAGCCGCCAGTGGCCCTTCTTCCGCACTCGCCTCGAGATGCTGGAGATGGTGTTCCTCAAGGCCGACCTCTGGCTCGCCGAGTACTACGACACCCGTCTGGTACCCAAGGAGCTGTGGGGCCTGGGCAAACAGCTGCGCCAGGAGCTTGCCGATTCCATTCAGGTGGTGCTGGAGCTGCGACCGCAGGGCGATCTGCTCGACGACCAGCCCTGGATCAAGGAGTCCATCAAGCTGCGCAACCCCTACACAGACCCGCTCAACGTGCTGCAGGTCGAGCTGCTGGGTCGCTCGCGCAAGAACCCGGAGACCCTGCACCCCGAGCTGGATCAGGCGCTGATGGTCACCATCGCCGGTATTGCGGCAGGTATGCGCAACACGGGTTGATAATCGGGACTATCACTCCCCTACAACAAAGGGCGCCTCGGCGCCCTTTGTGTTTTTACTACCCGACGGATGTTGAACTGCAACATCCGCTCTTACAGGCTGGCGCAGATTTGCCAGAGGTCGTACTGGATGGCGGCAGCCGTCACTTCCCGGCCTGCGCCCGGCCCTTGAATGACCAGCGGGTTGGTGCGGTAGCTGTCGCTCTCGATGGCGAAGATGTTGTCGCACGGCAGCAGGTTGGCGAACGGGTGGTGGGGCTCCAGCGCTTCCAGTCCAACCCTGGCCTTGCCGTCGTGCTCGAAGCGGGCCACGTAGCGCAGCACCTTGCCCAGGCGCCTGGCTCCCTCGAAGGCGGTCTGGATCGGGCCATCCAGCTCTTTGAGCCTGTCCATAAACTGATCCGTGCTCGCCTTGCGCAGGGAGACGGGCACCAGATTTTCCAGCTCGATGTCGGCGGAGTCGAGCTCAAAGCCCGCTTCCCGCGCCAGAATGAGCAGCTTGCGCCTCACATCCTGACCGGAGAGATCTTCGCGGGGATCCGGCTCGGTCAGGCCGTGCTGCCACGCTTCGTCCACCAGCTCGGAGAAGGGGCGTGTGCCGTCATACTGCTGGAACAACCAGGAGAGGGTGCCGGAGAAGATGCCGGAGACCCCCTGAATGCGGTCGCCACTCTGGCGCAGCATCTGGATGCTGGACTGGATTGGCAGCCCGGCCCCCACGGTGGCGTTATAGCGCCACTGCACCTGATGGTCGCGGCAGGTCTGTTTGATGCGCTGGTAGAACTCGCTGTCGGCGGCACCGGCAAACTTGTTGGCGGCGATGATGTGGATGCCGAGCTGGGCGAAATCCGGGTAGTAGCGGCTCACCGTCTCGCTGGCGGTCATGTCGAGGGCTATCAGGGTATCGAAGCTGTGTTGCTCCAGCTGGGCCAGCAGCTCGGGCCAGATCAGCGGCTTGGGGTTGAACTTGTCCTGCACCTTGAGGGGATCCATCCCCTCTTCGTCCAGCAAGCCCCCTTCCGAACTGAATACGCCGTAGAGGGTGAGCGCCAGATTGAGTTCATGTTCGAGACGAGCCTTCTCGCGGCCATAGAGGCTCAGCCAGTGGCCGCCGATATTCCCCTTGCCGAACACCACCAGCCCAACCCGGGTCGGACGGCTGAACAGGGCGCTGTGCAGGGCGATCAGCAGCGGCTCCAGCACCACTTGGCGCACTACGGCCACCAGACTCAGGCCATCTCTGGCTACCTGCACAAACTCCAGTGGCTGATCCGCCAGCAGCTGATAGAAGCGGTGACACTGCTCGGCGTTATCGGTTACCCCGGCCCCCACCAGAGCCACCAGACTGAACCCCTCTTTCTGGATGAGGCCAGTGAAGCTGCCCTGTAACTGGAAGTCGCGCAGTATCTCGAACGCCCCTTCCGCCACTTCCAGGGTGTAGGCCAGACGCAGCACCCGCCGATCCGGTTGGCGCTGCAGGGTGAGCGGATTGAGGCGATGACGGGCCAGATGGGCCTCGATGACCGCGACTGTCTGATCAAAGTGGGTCTGCGGCAGCACTTTCAGCTCGATCAGGGCTATCTGATCCACCGAGGAGACGATGCGGGCACCGCCGGAGCGCGGCGCACGGCGCAGGATATGGGTGCAGCCTTCGTCCGGGTTGTAGCTGCAACGCAGGGTGAGGCGCTGGCGGCTGTCAGCCACCGGTTGCAGGGTGCGCGAGTGCAATACCGAGGAGCCAAGCCGGGCCAGCTCGTTCGCTTCTGCCAGGCTCAGGCGCTCCAGCAGACGGGCTTCTTTGACCCGGCGCGGGTCGGCGCTGTAGACACCGGCCACATCGCTCCAGATGGTGGTGGATTCACCATCCGCCAGCAGGGCCAGGAGGCTGGCGCTGTAGTCTGAACCGTTGCGACCGAGCAGCAGGGAACGCCCCTCCATGTCGGCGGCGATAAAACCGGTTACCACAATACGACCGGCATGTTCGGCCAGCCGCGCCTTGAGCAGCTCGCTGGAAAGGGCGGTATCCACCTTGACCAGGGCGCCGTCCTCGGCGCGCAGGAAGCTGCGGGCATCGAGCCAGATGGCTTTGTCGCCGCGGCTGGTGAGCAGGGCCGCCAAGAGGCGCGCCGACCACACCTCGCCAAAGGCGAGCAGGCCGTTGCGTGCGAAGCGGTCAAACTGCCCCTCCAGGGTCTTGGCGATCAGCTGCATGTCGTCGGCCAGCTGCTGGCTGAGGTCGAGCTGCAGCTCCCCCTCCAGCAGGCCGTCGATCAGGCTCTGCTGATAGGCTTGCAGGGCGGAGATGGCTTCACCGGCGGCCTCATCCCCCACCTCGGCCAGCTCCACCAGCTGGATTAACCGGTTGGTGGTCTTGCCAGCGGCGGAGACCACGATCAGCTCGTTCCCGCCGACCTGTTGCTCGACTATCGCCGCGACCCGGCGATAGCAGACCGGATCCGCCAGACTGCTGCCACCAAACTTGTGCACATGGCGCCGCTTCAATCCTGCTACTGTTACCACCGCGATCTCTCCTTGCTGCTGTTCCATTACTTCGCTACCTGCTCTGCCTGCTGCACCTGTTCAAAAGCCTGAGCCAGATCGGCCACCAGGTCTTCACCGTGTTCTATGCCAACCGACAGCCGTAGCAGCTGGGCGCTGATGCCTGCTGCCTGCTGCGCCGCCGGGGTCATGGCCCTGTGGGTCATGCTGGCTGGATGGGCCACCAGACTCTCCACCCCGCCGAGGGACTCGGCCACCGAAAAGAGGGTGAGTGCTGCGAGGAGGGTACGCAATCCGGCCTCGCTGCAATCGAGTTCAAAACTTAGCATGGCGCCGAAACCGGACTGTTGACGGCGCGCAATATCGTGGCCCGGATGGGTCGGTAGACTGGGGTGATAGATTTTTTTGACCAGCGGCTGTTGCTGCAAGAAGGCAAGGATGCGATCCGTGTTCTCCTGATGGGCGCGCAATCTGGGGGCCAGGGTGCGCAGACCGCGCAGGGTGAGGTAGGAGTCAAACGCCCCGGAGGTGAGCCCCAGACAGTTGGCCCACCACCCCAGCGACTCGGCCAGTGTCTGCTCCTTGGCAATGGCCACGCCCCCCACCACGTCGGAGTGGCCGTTGATGTACTTGGTGGTGGAGTGGACCACCAGGTCGGCCCCCAACGCCAGCGGCTGTTGCAGCAGCGGCGAGAGGAAGGTGTTGTCCACCACCACCTGGGCACCCACTTCATGGGCGGCGGCGGCGATGGCAGCGATATCCACCACCCGCAGCAGGGGGTTGGAGGGGGTCTCCACCCACACCAGCGCCGGCTTCTGCGCCAGCGCCTCGGCCAGCGCGGCTGCATCACCCTGATCGACGAACTGCACCCGGTAGTGGCCTTTGGCCGCCAGATACTCAAACAAACGCCAGGTACCGCCGTAGCAATCGTGGGGGGCGATCAGCAGATCCCCCGCCTTGAGCAGGGCAGTGGTGACCAGATGAACGGCGCCCATGCCGGTGCCGGTCACCACGGCGCCAGCGCCCCCTTCCAGCGCCGCCAGTGCGTCAGCCAGATTGGTGCGGGTCGGGTTGCCGGATCGGGCATAATCGTATTGACGGGGCTCGCCAAAGTCGGCAAAGGTGTAGTTGCTGGAGAGGTAGATGGGCGGCACCACGGCACCGTGCTGTGTGTCTGTCTCAATCCCGGTGCGTACCGCCTGGGTGGCCTTGTGGGTCATGTCACTCTCTCCTTGAACTGTCTCTGGGCGGTGGCCGCTCTGCCTCTGCCACGGCTATCCTGCCATTGCTGGCCTATGGTGAACCACCTTACGTCAGCACATAAAAGCCGTCAACACTTCTAGACGTCTAAATGGCTTTGCTGTTGGATTGCCATTAATTTCCTTAAGGGTTAAAATCCGTGCTCACGGCCAAACGAGAACAGGTGGAACATGGGTACAGAGTGGAACGGCGACTACGTCAGCCCCTATGCGGAACACGGTAAGAAGAGCGAACAGGTCAAGAAGATTACCGTCTCGATCCCGCTCAAGGTGTTGAAGGTGTTGACCGACGAGCGCACCCGTCGCCAGGTGAACAACCTGCGCCATGCGACCAACAGTGAGCTGCTCTGTGAAGCCTTCCTGCACGCCTTCACCGGCCAGCCGCTGCCCTGCGACGACGATCTGCGCAAGGATCATCCGGACAGCGTTCCCGCTGAGGTGCGCGCCATCATGGAAGCGCTGGGTAAAGAGATCGAAGATTTCGACGCAGAGTAATAGCTGCGATCTATGCCAAACAGCAAACCCTCTTTGAAGATGACGCGGCCCCGGGCCGCGTCATTGCTATCTGGCGCCTGCGCCACTACCAAAGCAACATCTGCAACCACAGCCACAACATCGCCCAGCGGGTACGCCGGAGAGTTGCCGTGGTGATGGCCATCCCGGAGCAGGGAGTGGAGGGCCGCGCCAAGCTGGGCTGATGCCGTTGGCCCCATGAAATGAGAGAGGCGACCCCGGGGTCGCCTCTCTCATTTTTTGCCGCAGCTCGCTGTTACTTCAACAGGCTGAAGATCAGCGCCGAGACCGCAAGCGACCCGGTCAGCAGGATGAAGCCGTTGGTCCAGCCGTGACGGAAGCGGGCCAGCGCCTCCACCTTGTAGATCGCAATCACCGGCATGATGAACAGGATCATGGCGATGACCGGGCCGGAGAGGGTCTCCATCAGTCCCAAAATGCCCGGGTTGATCACGGCGGCGCCCCAGATGGCGAAGAACATCAGAGCGATGCCCAGCTTGTCCGCCTTGGCCTGCGGCAGGCCGGTGGGCTTGGCGATCAGGCTTTTGAGGCTTTCGCGGGCACCGAGGAAGTGGCCGAGGAAGGAGGAGCTGATGGCGATAAAGGCGATGAGCGGCCCCAGGGTCACGATCACCGGGTTGTCGGTGATGTTGGCGAGGTAAGAGAGCACAGAGACGTTCTGGGCCTTGGCCTCAGCCAGCTGGGCTGGCGAGAGGCTCAGCACGCAGGAGAAGACGAAGAACAGCACGAAGCCCACCAGCATTACTGTGGTGTTGCGCAGGATCAGGCCGCTCTTGGCTTCGGCCTGCTCGCCATATTCACGGCGCTGCACGTTGGCAAAGCCGGAGATGGCGGCAGCGTGGCTGAAGGCGAACACGGTGACCGGCAGCGCCAGCCAGACGGTGTTGAGGAAGCTGACCCCTTCAAACGCGGTCACTTCCGGCCACTGCCACTGGGGGATCAGGTAGCAAGAGAGTGCCGCCAGAATGGCCGCCAGCGGATAGACCATGAAGGCAAACACCCGCAACATTGCCTTCTCCCCTGCCAGCATCACGGCAATCATGGCGAACACCAGCAGGCCGGAGAGCATCACCCGGTTCGGGGTTGCCATACCGAGCTGGTTGACCATGAAGCTCTCCACCGTGTTGGTCAGCCCAACCCCGTAGATGAGCAGGATCGGGAAGATGGAGAGGAAATAGAGCGCCGAGATGAGACGGCCGGCCATCTTGCCGAAGTGCTCCTCGGCCACCTCGGTGAAGTCGGCGTGGGGGCGTGACGAGGAGAGGACGAAACGCGCCAGCCCGCGGTGGGCCAGGAAGGTCATGGGACCGGCCAGCACAGCCACTATGACCAGGGGCCAGATCCCGCCCAGACCCAGATTGATAGGCAGGAACAGGATGCCGGCGCCAACGGCGGTGCCAAACAGGCTGATAACCCAGTGGGTGTCGTGACGGCGCCAACGGGTGGCGCTGGCAACGGCGGGCTGGGAAGCGGACAAATCCTTTACGACATCGACAGATAAACTCATTACCAATCCACATTTAGTCAGTATTTTAATCTGATCTTATTGTGGTTTATTAGGATTTAATTCTCAAAAAGCGTGACTGAAACATATCACTGCCATTACTGGCCTTAGCCAGTGAGATTGGGAATCCAATCGGGGGCGCATAACCTGGTAAAACTGCACAAACCAAACATGACGAAATATAAAACCAAATTTTCATTCATACTTACTTTTTTATTTTGGACAACGGAGAGTTTTCAGAATTACATGAAAAAATGCCAATTACCGCTGAACGCTCGTGATCATCCACTGTCATTCTCGTACTTTGCCAGCGGATATCCCTGCTCATCTGCGATGAAACTAGCGGATCACACCAAACAAACAGGCGGCCATGAGGCCGCCTGTTTGTGTCGTCTGGCGACAGATGATCAACCCGCCGGACGAGCCAGGATCTTGCCCCAGGCGAGATCCGGGTCCCCCATCACGATGAAGTCCGGGTTCTCCAGCGACTCGGTTTCGTTGTAACTGAGCGGCTGCAGCGTCAAGCTAAGGATGCGACCGCCCGCCGCCTCGACGATGCACTGGGCAGCGGCGGTGTCCCACTCGCCAGTGGGACCGAGCCGCACGTAGCAGTCGGCCGCCCCTTCTGCCACCAGGCAGGACTTGAGGGAGCTGGAACCGAGCGGGATCAGCTCGTAGTTGATGGCAGGATTGAGGCGACGGGTCAGGGTCTCCAGCTTCTGGCGACGGCTGATGGCCACCACCAGCGAATCGGGCTGGTTGTGTTCGTGCTGCATGGCGCTGATGGGCAAGGTTTCGCCATTCACCTCCTTGAAGGCGCCGTGGCCACGCACCGCCCAGTAGAGCACATCGGACTCGGGAGCGTAGATGACACCGAGCACAGGCACATGGTCCCGCACCAACGCGATCAGGGTGGCGAAGTCGCCGCTGCCGGCGATGAACTCCCCCGTGCCGTCGAGGGGATCCACCAGCCAATACTGCCGCCAGTTGGATCGCTGACTGAAGGGGACATCCGCCGCCTCTTCGGTCAACACAGGCACATGGGGAGTGAGCGCCGATAGCGCCTGTTTGAGGTAGGCATCGGCAGCAAGATCGGCACTGGTGACCGGGGTCGCATCCTCCTTCAGCTGACGCTCGAACTGACCGCCGTGATAGATTTCGTGAAGGATACGCCCCGCTTCGCGGGCGATCTCCTTGACCCCTGGCACCCAGGCCAACAACTCCTGCATCTTGTTATCCTCTGTTTTTATTAATTGCCTTCACCCACGCTTGGGCTAGTTTTCCTGCTCCGCCAGCCACTTCTGGGCCAGCAGCAGGGCACTGATGCTGCGCGACTCGCTGAAGTCGGGTCGTGCCAGCAATTCATCGATACGGTTGAGTGGCCAGGGGATCACCTCGAGGGGCTCGGGCTCATCACCGACCCGCAGCTCCGGGAAGAGATCCCGCGCCAGCAGTATGTCCATCCTGCTAGAGAAGTAACCCGGCGCCAGCGACACCTGCTTGAGGGGGATCAGGCTGTTGGCACCGAAGCCCGCCTCTTCCATCAGCTCCCGGTTGCCCGCCTCAAAGGCATTCTCGCCCGGGTCGATCAGCCCCTTGGGGAAACCCAGCTCGTAGGAGTGGGTACCCGCCGCGTATTCGCGCACCAGCAACAGGGTGTGGGCATCAAACAAGGGCACCACCATGACGGCGCCCCGGTTGCCACCGCGCATCCGCTCGTAGACCCGCTCCTCCCCATTGCTGAATTTAAGATGCAGGGATTCCACCTTGAACAGCCGGCTCTCGGCCACGATTTCGGCCTTGAGGATCTCCGGCTTGCTCTTGTCATGCGCCATGTTCTCGACACTGAGGTATTCGGGCTTGCTCTTGTGGTGGTCACTCATCGGGCGCTGGCTGCTCGTTAAAAAATAGTGCTTCAAGAGTAAACGACTCTCACACTGAACACCACGGGACAGGGATGGCAAAGGGGGAGGAAAAATCCGCTATACTGCCGCTCCTTTTTTCCCGCGACGTTTTCGCGACACCAAGAGCAAGAGGCTGCATGTCGAACACCTTACCCTGGCACCAGATAGATACCGTGTTGCTCGATATGGATGGCACCCTGATCGACCTTCATTTTGACAACTACCTCTGGCAGCAGCTGGTACCGGCGCGTTACGCCGAGCGACTCGGCTTGCCAGCGGTGGCAGCCAAAGAGCAGATCGATCTGCACTATCACGCCGTCAGCGGCACCCTCGACTGGTACTGTGTGGATTACTGGAGCCAGACCCTGGGGCTGGACATTCGCGCCCTCAAGCAGGAGCTGCTGGAGAAGATCCAGTGGCGGCCCAACGCCATCCCCTTCCTGGCCGAGCTGCGCGCCGCGGGCAAGCAGTTGGTGCTCTTTACCAACGCCCATCCCGCCAGCCTGTCGGTCAAGGATGCGCAGCTCGGGCTTGCCGGTCATCTGGATCTGATGGTGAGTACCCACGAGCTGGGTTGGTCAAAGGAGAGCCAGCACTGCTGGCAGGCGCTGGCCGAGCGGCTGGCGTTCGATCCCGCCCGCACCCTGTTTGTGGATGACAGCGAGCGGATCCTGCGGGCCGCCGCCGACTACGGCATTGGCTATCAGCTCGCCATCCAGAACCCGGACAGTCGCCAGCCCGAGCAGAGTATTACGGCCTTCCCGGCGATCCGTGACTATGCCGAACTGCTGCCGCTGACTACTTGATACCAGCACGGGGGCAGAATTCACCGCCTTCCCCGATCTATTCCGTGACTATGTCGAACTGCTGCCGCTGACTACTTGATACCAGCACGGGGGCAGAATTCACCGCCTTCCCCTGCATACCGAGCGGCTGACAGGCCGAGACGCACAATGGAAAGGGCTGCCCGGGCAGCCCTTTCTCGTTGATATGGCGCGGCAGGCTAGCTCACCCACGCCACCAGCTGGTACTGCTTCTTGCCCCGGCGCAGCAGCAGGTAGCGACCAAACAGCCGATCCGCAGCATTCAGCTGCTCATCCTGCTTGATGGCGCCATTGAGACTGATGGCCCCCGCCGTCAGCAGTTCGCGGGCGATGCGCTTGGAGTTCGCCAGACCGCACTCCACCAGCAGGCTGACCAGATCAGTCTCGCCGCGGACTGTGCTGCTCGGCATGCCGTCCTGCGCCAGCTGGGCGAGATCGCTCTCGCCGAGGCGGGCCACGTCGCCACTGAACAGCAGCTCGCTGATGCGCTGCACCGCCGCCAGCGCCGCCTTGCCGTGCACCAGTTCGGTCAGCTCGTCCGCCAGCACCTCCTGGGCCTGCTTGCGCCCCTGTCGCTGGGCATCTTCCGCCTCCAGCTCGGCAATCTCGGTCAGCGACATAACGCTGTAGTAACGCAGGAAGCGGTAGACATCCTCATCTGCGGTGCCGAGCCAGAACTGGTAGAAGGCGTAAGGCGAGGTGAGCGCCGGATCGAGCCAGACCGCGCCGCCCTCTGTCTTGCCGAACTTGGTGCCGTCCGCCTTGGTGATAAGCGGCAGGGTCATGCCGTGCACCTGCGCCTGATGGAGGCGACGGGTGAGCTCCATGCCGCTGGTGATATTGCCCCACTGGTCGTTGCCGCCAATCTGCAGGGTGCAACCGAGCCGCTGGTTGAGCACCGCAAAGTCGTAGGATTGCAGCAGAGCGTAGGAGAACTCGGTGAACGAGATGCCCTGATCCGGGCGAGCCAGCCGCTGACGCACCGATTCTCGCGCCAGCATGGCATTGACCGAGAAGTGCTTGCCGATATCCCGCAGAAAATCGAGGGCGGACATCTGCCCCATCCAGTCACCATTGTTGACCAGCTGCGGGGCCGACAGGCCATCGTCCGCGGGCAGCAGCGCCCTGATCTGGGCCGACAGGCTGGCGACCCAACCCTGCACGGTATCGGCACTGTTGAGGCTGCGCTCGGTCGCCTTGAAGCTGGGATCGCCGATAAGACCAGTGGCGCCGCCCACCAGTGCCACCGGGGTGTGGCCCGCCAGCTGGAAGCGGCGCAGCATCAAGAGCGGCACCAGATGACCGATATGCAGGCTGCCGGCGGTGGGATCGAACCCGCAATAGACGATGCGCGGGGTGGCAAGATGATCGGCCAGGGCCGCCGGATCGGAATTCTGGGCCACAAGGCCGCGCTCGGTCAGCTCATCGAGCAGGTGGGGGTTGATCATGGGTGCTCCAACAGCAGGGGGGAAAAGCCGTCATCCTCGCCGTTCTGGCTGGTGGCGGATATGTCCCCTGAGGGACAGTTTTGCCACTCTCGTGCTAGCATCCAGCCATAGTGGGGAATAGCTCCCCGCCACCGGAAACGAGCCACCATGACCCAGCCATTCACCACAGATGCCCTGACCCGCCGCATGACCGAGGTGGTCGATGCCCTGCACAGCAGTGCCTTTCCGGCGGCGCTGGTGCGCCTGATCCAGCAACAGGTGGCGTTTGATTGCACCCTGCTGCTCGGGGTGGGGCAGCGGCCCGTCTACCTCTACGACAACCTCAATCATCAGCGGGCTCTGCTGTTTGATCGCTACCTCACCAGCCACTTCAGTCAGGATCCCTTTATGCAGGCGCTGGAGCAGGGCTTGCCTGCCGGCGTCTGGACCCTGGCGCAGGTCTCCCAAGGGCGACTCGATCCCGAATATCGCCACCACTTCTATCAGGCCACCGGCTGGCAGGAGGAGGTGGGGCTGATCCTGCCGGTGCGGGACGGACTGACGCTGATGCTGTTTCTCGGTCGCCTCGACAAGCGCAGCACCCTCAGCCGTGACGAGCTGGCGAGGCTGGAGCAGCTGTTCCCGCTGGTGCATTCGCTCTGTCGCCAGCAGTGGCAGCAGAGCCCGCCGCTGCTGGCCCAGAGCACGGCGCTGCCTGACAGTGCTAGCCTGAAGGCGGCGGTGGCACAGGCCATCGCCAGCGTGGGCGGAGATCGACTCACCCGCCGGGAGCGGCAGGTGGCGGGGTTGCTGCTACAAGGGCTGGATACCGAGGCGATCGCCGCCGAGCTCGGCATTGGCAGCGGCACAGTGAAGAATCACCGCAAACACCTCTACGGCAAGTTGCGCCTCGGTTCACGCGCCGAGCTGTTCAGCTTCTTTCTGAACCATCTCATCACGGCGCCAAGCGGCGAGACTGGGACCCCATAACGACACGACCCCGCCAACGCGGGGTCGTATTTATCCTTTTCCAGACCGGCAGACGATGTCGTCAGATGCGCCCCTGATAGCGCAGCGGAAAGCGCCCCTGACCATCAGGCTGACCGAGGAAGGGCAGCCCCTGCTTCATCTGCTCCGGCAGCTCGGGACCCGGTTTGAGGGTGCCCTGGAACAGGTACTGGCGATTGGGCTGCAGCTCCAGCTTGCCCTGCACCTGGACCGCCTCCGAGCCCTGCTTGAGCTCGGCCACCAGTCGGGAGTCAATGCAGGTCAGCTTGAGCTCGGGATCCCCCAGCGGCAGCTTGCCGGCCGGGGTATCGGCATAGGCACCATACCAATGAAGGCTGCCGTAGAGGTTGTCACACCAGGGATTGCCCTGGGCAAATTGATCGACCTTGAGCTGCAGCTGACCCGCCACCGTCAGCGGGAAAGGCAGCTGCACGGGCACCCGCTCCAGCACCCAGGGCGCAGGCACGTTGAGGGTGATATCACGACCAAAGGCGGCGCCGTTCCATCCAACCACACCCTGGCCGTTGAGACCGCTGCGATCGCCAAAACGCAGGGAAACCTCGGGGGCAAAGCGCAGCAACGACCAGCCGTTGAGCTCCCAGCGCAGTTGGGTCAGCGACTCACTGGCGTATTGCAGCCGGGCGACCTGGCCGCTCCAGAGGGTGCCGCTCACCCCTTCCAGCTGCACCTGGTTAGGTGGCAGCGGCAGATGGCGAACCACCAGGGTGGCTGGCAGTTTCACCAGCAGAAAACCGAGATAGGCCACCAGGAAGAGGGCAGCGATCAGTACTTTTTGCTTCATAGAAAACGACTCGATTGCAAATATCTGGCCTTGGCCAGGCCCGGTACCACACCGGGACGAGATGCCGGAAACCGGACGGCGCTCAGCCCGCTTGCTGTCATTGGGGACGACTCAACTGCAAGCGTCTGACCTTGACCAGACCCGGCGCCAGATTCTCGCGGGCCACCTCGATGACCTGCACCTGTACGCCATACTGATCGGCCAGGGTCGCCAGCCAGATCAGCAGATCATCGAACTGAACCGTATCGATCCACACCTGCAGCTCCTGACCCTGGGGTTGCAGACGGGCAATCTTGATCTTCTGGTTGAAAGCGGTGCGGTTCACCACTCCTTCCAGGGTACCGCTGGTGTCGATCTGGCGGCCCTGGCGGCCCTGACCGCCCTGCATCGCCAGCACCTCTTCCCCCTTCTCTTTCAGCCAAGCGAGCGTCTGTTGCTGGCTCAGCACCTGCCGCTCGCGCTCGGCGATGCGGTTGTCGATGGGTTGCCAGACCATCCAGTAGCAGAGCCCGATCAGCAGGCAGCTGCCACCCACGGCCACCAACCGCTGCTCACGAGCACTGATGCTGCGCCACCAGCCTTGTAATTTGTCCATCATGATGATTTACCCTTCAGCACCAGTGTCCCTTCAACCTTGCCCTCTGTGCTGCGCACCTCGCCCTGCTGCACCGAGAAACGCTTGCCCGCCAGTTCGCGAAAGCGCTCTATCTCGGCAAAACCGGGTGCCGTGACCTGCAATCTCAACTCGCCCCGCGCGGCGTCGAAACGCAACACCTGTGGCTTGAGCCCCGGTACCTCGGCAAAGGTGGGAGCCAGTTCGGTCAACAGCAAGAGCACACCATCCTGCGGGGTCTGTCCCAGTAACTTGAGATGCTGTGCCATCTGGCTGCGCACGTTGACGATGCGGTTTTCCCCCGGGAAGATGCGGGTGTAGACCTGCCGGATCTCGGCCTTGAGGGCCTTGTCCTGCTCCGCCAGCTGATAAAGATGCACACCGCGCTGGGTCAACGCCACCAACAGCAAGAGCCCGGCCACCACGGCCACCTTGCGCCACTGTAGCCAGTAGCGGGAGTATTCGGTCTGCGGCCGGTAGGGACCCTGCAACAGGTTGGCCTGGCAGTTCAGCGCCCCTTTGGCCAGCAGCAGCATGGGCAGTTCAGGATCCGCCGCCAGCCAGTTGGCCGCCGGGATCGCCGGCAAGGGAGTATGGCTGTGGATGGTGACGGGTTCGACCTCCGCCGCCAGCAACATGGCCAGCAGCGATTCGTCGGCCACTATGCCCTGACAGGGGCCCTGACGCAGCAGCCACTCCTTGCCAAGCTGCAGGGCAGACCAGCCGTCGGCGGTGGGCGGCAAGGCCAGCACGTCCGGCAACAGCTGCTGGCTCTTGAGGCCCGCCTGCTGCAACCAACCCAGCCAGATCTGCATCTTCTCCTTGTCGACCGCCATCAGGTCCACCTCGTGGCCCTCGTGGCCCAGCACCACCAGATGCAGTCCATCCACATCGGATGCGATTTGCTCCTCCAGCAGGTAGGGCAAGGCGGCGGCGGCCTGGCGACTGTATTTGCCCGGCAGGCTCACCCGCCGGAAGATAAGATCGCTGCCCGGCACCAGGGTCACCACGGGGCGGCCACCGGCGCGCTCCTGCAGCTCACTCAGGGCATGGGCCGAGGCCAGGGTGCCGGAGGCAATGATCTCCTCCTCCTTGGCCGACCACACCAGCCACTCGACCGGTTGCTGCGCATTGGTCCCCAAACGGATGACCAGACTCTCGCTCACAAATATCTCTCCTGCCATTCCCGTCCGCATCCCTCTGGATGGGCGGGAGCGCAGCCCTCGGCTGCTGTCCAATACGAGGTCAGGGCGGGTACGGCCAGTCGCCGCTCCCCACACCTGTTTGTCATTCGGCGCCGCCATTGAGGCGACGCAGCATCACCAGCTTGTTGTCCTTGCTACGAAAAAAGACGCTCTCCAGCCTGGCCCGGGTATCACCCACCTCGGCGATCAATTTGGCCTCGAAGTAGCTGCTCTTGACGTCCAGCGCCGCATCCAGCCCCTGGATGCCGCTCACCTGCGCTGTCATCTGGTCCGTCATCTCTTTCTTGTTCTTCCACCCCTTCTGGGGGCGGCTGGTCAGCACCCGCTTGGCATCATCGAGCCCCACCTTGTCCAGATAGAGCGCCACCAGCAGCGCCGCCTGTTCCGGCTTGATGGTGTTGATGTTCACCACCAGCTTCTCGCTCGGCAGGGCGCAGACATAAGGCGCCAGCCGGGCATACAACTTGGCGCTCACACCCCGCACCGCCCTCAGCTCGTCCGTGCTGAGCATCCACTGGTTCGCGGTCAGATAAGGGGGTGTCAGCCCCTCGTAATAGGCATCCTCGGCACCGTAGCTGGAGACCAGCACCGTGTCCTTGTCGGTCCAGTCGCGGATGGCATCGGTCAGCTGCACCGCCTCGTAATCCTCGACCTCGAGCTGCTTGAGCAGGGCGTGAAACACCTTGACCGGATAAGGCTGCTTCTCGAGGTCATCGCCGCTCTCCCCCTCTTTCAGGGGCACGCTCAGGCTGTTGAGGTTGAAGCAGGATTGCAGATCCCGTACCCGGCCGGTCAGCTTGCCGTCATCCACCGGGAAGACCGCATCCTGCTTGGCCCAGTTCTGACCCAGGCTCACCACATTGGGGTCATCCTTGAAATCCTGAGCCAGCACCTTGCTCACCAGGGCTTCCGCCGACATGGCATACCACCAGGCTTGCTTGCCGGCAGTAAGGTTGCCGGTACGGCGCAGCTCCAGCTGCAGGCGACCGCTCATGTTGCTGGCGATGATCACCATCACCGACAATATGAGCAGTACCACCAGCAGGGCCATGCCACCCTGACGGCGGCAAGAGTGCATGCTGCCGCCCCCTGTCCGCTTAGTTCCCATTTTCTGCTCGCTGGCCACCGGCCCCGATGAGGAACTGGCGGCGAACTGTGCCGTAATCTTCCAGATCCAGCTCCACCGCCAGGCCGTAAGGCAGCACGTTGCGCTGGGTCCACTCCTCTTTCCAGACACCCTTGTCGTAAAAATAGAACCGCAGCGCAGTCACCCGATCCAGCATGGGCTGGATGCGCGGCTCTGTGCCGATCACGGGATCCGGATAGAGGTAGCTCAGCCGCTCCAGCGTGTGATCCTTGAGGCGCCAGCCGACCCGCTGCAAACCGGATCGTGGCAGCATGCCATCCGGATTGAGCCAACCACCGCGAATGAAGGCCATGCCCCAATCGTCGCTCTGCTGGCCGAAGCGGGATGCCGCCAGCAGCACCTTGTTGTTCTCGCCGTCGATACGGCCGCTGCGGGGCACCATCTGGGTAATGTCCCGCTCCATCAGGGTAAAGGCCAGTTGCAACTCGGAGAGACGGGCCTCCTTCTTCTTGGACACCTCGTCACTGGTGAGCACCCCCTGCAGTACCTGATAGGCGCCCATGCTGAGGCTGGCGAAAATGGCGATGGCCACCAGCATCTCCAGCAGAGTAAAACCGTCCTGACGGCCGCGATATCGCACTCTCGGCCTGGGTAATGACGATGTCCGCATCGATCTCTCCCGCTGAGTGCAGCCCGACGGGTGTGCTCGCGTCGCGGATAGGTCCTTGGCTGTTGTCATCGGCTGATATAGGTCCGGAGCATGGCCACAGGGCTCTCGGCCTTGGGCGCGGTACGCACTTCCATATCCAGTGCCTTGAAGTTGTTGTCGGCGGTGGCGACGCCGCGATAGCGCCAATACCAGGTCTGCCCAGCCATCTTCTCGTCCCCTTCCACCCAGCTATCGCCGGGCCACCTGGCGTCGAGTTTCTGCTGCACCAACTGGTTTTCCGCCACCCAGGTTGCCAGCGTCTTCTCTTCCAGATAATTGAGCGCAGAGAGGTGTTCGCTGGCGGCTTTCATCACAGCCAGACCCGCGATGGCAAACACCGCCAGCGCGACCATCACTTCCAGCAAGGTCATGCCACGGGCGTTCATGTGATCACCCCCGACCCGGAGTGCCGACCCGGACCCGGTAGCTGCGCCACCATCACCCCGGCCTTCAACAACAGCGTCACGCCGCCGACATTCATTCAGCCCCCTCCTCGCCATCTTGCAACAGCTGCAAACGGCCGAATTCATCTGCCTTGACCGTACGCAGGTAGCGCACATCCTCATCCTGCTGGGTCAGGGTCAATACGAAGGGGCTGAGCTCGCCACCGGGGAAGATCAACACCTGGGGCGTGCGCTCCTTCTCGTCCCGACCCTGCTCGGTTTTCTCGTCGGACTCGCTCCGCCAGCTGAACCCTTCGAGCTCGATGGCCAGCAGCATGGTGTCAGGCAGTTGTACCTGCCCCAGGATCTTGTCGCCGGTCAGCGCCTGCCATTTTCGATCCTTGGCCCCGCGCTGCATGAACTGCCAGCCATGCTCTTCGATGCGAAGCCCTACTAGCCGGCCATCCATCACCGAATACTCCTGAGCCTGTTGCAGGGTCGCCATGAAGCGGCGCGCCTGCTTGTCGAGCTCGCGATCGCCCCTGGCGCCTCCCATGCTGAGGGTGACGGCGGTGGCCACCAGCCCCATCAGCATGGCCACCAGCAAGACCTCCAGCAGGGTGAAACCGGCTTGGCGATGACGCGATGACGAGCCCCTCACGGCTGCCTCATCCACAGCACCTTGATGGCAGCGCAATCAGTCACTTATTGGAAATCCTTCAGATTCCAGTTGCCGATGTCGTCATCGGTACCGGCTTCGCCATCCAGCCCCATGGAGAAGATATCGAGCTTGCCAAACTGGCCCGGGCTCAGCATCTGGTACGGGTTGCCCCAGGGATCCTGCGGCAGGCGCTTGATGTAACCGCCGTCACGGTAGCTACGCGGCTCGGGGGCGGCGGTCGGCTTGGTGACCAAGGCATCCAGGCCCTGCTCTGTGGTCGGGTAACGGTTGTTGTCCAGCTTGTACATGTCGAGGGCATTTTCCAGCGCCACTATATCGGAGACCGCTTTCTGCTGGTCAGCCTTCTCTTTGTTACCCATCAGGTTGGGCACCACCAGGCTGGCCAGGATCCCGAGGATCACGATGACCACCATGACTTCCAGCAGAGTAAAACCGGATTGACGACGCTTTTGCATGACTTACTCCCTAACGAAATGAGATGGCATGAACCATCAACGATTAACTGTTAAACCGCGATCGTTCGATTACGCCTGCCGGCTAATCGAACCTGCGAGTTCGATTGGATTTGCAGGTTCGAATAGCGAAGCGTATTCGAACACCCGAACCTTACAGATTCACCATGTTGTTGAGCTCGAGGATCGGCTGCAAAATCGACATCACGATAAACAGCACGACCCCGGCCATGGAGACCACCAGCAGGGGCTCGAACACGCCGAGGGCGATATTCACCTGGGTTTCAAATTCCCTGTCCTGGTTGTCCGCCGCCCGCTCCAGCATGCTGTCGAGCTCGCCGCTCTGCTCGCCAGAGGCGATCATGTGCAGCATCATGGGCGGGAAAATCTTGGTTTCATCCAGCGCCTTGCGCAGGCTGGTCCCCTCCCGCACCCGCTCGGTGGCCTCACTGATGCGAGTACGGGCGAAGTCATTGGAGAGCACCTCACCGGCGATCTTCATCCCCTCCAGCAGGGGCACGGCGCTGGCGTTGAGTATGCTCAGGGTACGGGCGAAGCGGGCGGTGTTGAGACCACGGCTGACCCGGCCAATGACCGGCAGGCGCAGCACCACCTGGTGCCAGTGACGGCGACGCTTCTCGTCGGTCAGCCACCAGCGCCAGACAAACCCACTGATAAACAGCAGCAGCAGGAACCAGAGGCCGTAATGCTGCATCAGCTCGCTGGTGCCGATGAGGAAACGGGTCGTCGCAGGCAGTTGCTGGCCCATGTGTTCAAACTGTGCCACCACCTTGGGCACCACGGCGGTGAGCAGGATCGAGATGACCCCGACCGCCACCATGGTGAGGACTATTGGGTAAATCATCGCCTGCAGCAGCTTGGTACGCATGTGCTGGCGCTGCTCCGTGTAGTCGGCGAGCCGGTTTAGCACCTTCTCCAGATGACCCGATTTTTCACCGGCCGCCACCATGGAGCGAAACAGCTGATCGAACACGTGGGGGAAGGCCCCCAGCGAATCGGCCAGCGAGTAACCTTCTACCACCTTGCTGCGCACGGTTGCCACCAGACTGCGCAGGTGAGCCTTCTCGCACTGCTCGGCTACCGCCCGCAGCGCCTCTTCGATGGTGAGACCGGCACCCACCAGGGTCGCCAGCTGACGGGTGATGAGGGCCAGCTCGGAGGTGGAGGCGCCACGGCGAAACAGCACGAAGCGATTCGCTTCCCGCTTTGCTTTCTCTGTGGTCTCGTTCACCTCGAGCGGGGTCAGCCCCTGCTCACGCAGTTGCTGGCGCACCTGACGGGCCGAATCACCCTCGGTCACCCCCTGCTTCTGGCGCCCCTTGCTGTCGAGGGCTTTGTATTCAAATGCTGACAATACTCTTGCTCCTCTGCCCTAACACTGTGACGTCTCGTTATCCCGATTCAGCTAGCTGCCATCAGGCATTGTGTTCCTGAGCCTGTCCGGCCGCGCTTGCCTGACCGCACATCAATCTTCCCGGGTCACCCGCAATACTTCTTCCAGGCTGGTCTGGCCCTTGAGCACCTTGTCGATACCGTCGCGGCGTATGCTGGGGGTATGGTCCCGGATCAATCGCTCGATGGCGAGTTCACCGCTGGCGCTGTGGATCGCCTCGCGCACCGCCTCGTCGATCACCACCAGCTCGTGAATGCCAGTCCGGCCGCGATAGCCGGTGTGGTTGCACTGCTCGCAGCCCACCGGGCGCCACACCTGCTGATCCGGCGCCAACGCCATCCCCATGGCCAGGCGCTCCTGCTCCGTGATCGGGCGCGGAGCGCGGCAATCCGGACAGAGGGTGCGCACCAGCCGCTGTGCCAGCACTGCCAAGAGCGACGAGGAGAGCAGGAAAGGCTCTATCCCCATGTCCCGCATCCGGGTGATGGCACCGATAGCGGTGTTGGTGTGCAGGGTCGACATCACGAGGTGACCGGTCAGCGACGCCTGCACCGCTATCTGGGCGGTCTCGAGGTCGCGAATTTCCCCCACCATCACTACGTCCGGATCCTGCCGCAAAATGGCGCGCAGGCCACGGGCGAAGGTCATGTCTACCTTGGTGTTGACCTGGGTCTGGCCCACCCCTTCGAGGTCGAATTCGATGGGATCCTCGACCGTGAGAATGTTGCGATCCCGGGAGTTTATCTCGGAGAGCGCCGCATAGAGGGTGGTGGACTTGCCCGAACCGGTCGGGCCCGTCACCAGAATGATGCCGTGGGGTTTGCGAATGAGTTCGCTGATGATGTTACGGTTGGCAAGCGTCATGCCAAGCTGCTTCAGCTCGAGGCGCACGTTGTTCTTGTCAAGCAGACGCAATACCACCCGCTCGCCGTAGCTGGACGGCATGGTGGAAACCCGCACGTCCACCGCCCGGCCACCGATGCGCAGCGAGATGCGGCCATCCTGCGGCACCCGCTTCTCGGCGATGTCCATCCGCGACATGACCTTGATGCGCGATACCAAAAGCGATGCCAGCTTGCGATGGGGGCGCAGTATCTCCCGCAGCACGCCATCGATGCGGAAACGAATGACCAGCACCCGCTCGAACGTCTCGATATGGATGTCAGACGCCTCCTCTTTTATCGCCTCGCTCAACATGGCGTTGATGAGGCGAATGATGGGGGCGTCATCATCGGCGTCCAGCAGATCCTCGCTCTGGGGCAGCTCTTCCGCCAAGGCGAAGAAGTCCATCTCGTTGCCGAGATCTTCCATCAGCTGGCGTGCCTCGGAAGAGTCGCGCTGGTAGTGCGCCATCAACAACTCTTCAAACTCATCATTGCCGAGCTGCTCCACCTCAAAGGCGCATCCCACCACCCGCCGCACCTCCAGCAGGGTTTGCGGCGCCACCCCCGGACGGCACTGCAGCAGGGGGGTCCCCTGCCGCTCGGTCAGGACGACACCGAAGTTGCGGGCAAAGGCGAACGGCAGCTCGGGCAGGGTCGCCGGCAAACTCGTGTTATCGAGCTGGTATGCCGCCATTACTTGTTACCCACGAACGGCTGCGCTCCGTCGGCCGTCGCCTGCTGGCGCGCCTTCATCAGCTCAATCTGTTTCTGTACCTCGGGCGACTGGGCCACATCCTGGCCATATTCAGGCAGCACCTGGCGTTTGGGCGAGGTGAGGTAACCCTCCTGTGCGGCAGCTTCCAGCTGCTCGGCCCGGAACATGGTGTACTTGTTGCTGGAGATTCCCGAGTAGACGTTGGCATCGCGTAATATGGTGGGCCGGATAAAGACCATCAGGTTGCGCTTGGACGTGGTGTTGGAAGTAGAGCGGAACAGGTAGCCCAGCACAGGGATATCGCCCAGCAAAGGCACCTTGGAGATCTCCTCCTTGGTCTGTTCATCCATCAGGCCGCCCAACACCACGGTTTCGCCACTCTTCACCAGCACGGCGTTCTTGACGGTGCGGGTATCGAAGGTGGGGCCCAGGCCGTCCGTTCCTGTCGCTTGTTTACCCACGCTGGAGACCTCCTGCTCGATAGTGAGCAGCACAGAGTCCCCTTCGTTAATCTGCGGCGTCACTACCAGCTTGGTACCCACCGTCTTGCGCTCTATGGTGCTGAAGGTGGTGTCACCGGAAGTGGAGTTCTGGGTGCCCGTCTGCACCGGCACTTCCTGGCCGACGTTGAAGGAGGCTTCCTTGTTGTCCATGGTGACGATACTCGGGGTGGAGAGAATATCGCTCTTGGTATTGGTGGAGAGTGCCGTCACCAACATGGCCCAGTTACCCTGGTAGAAACCGGCCGCCATGCCGTTGAAATTCTCCGCCAACTTGGCAATACCCGTGGTGTTACCGTTATCTTTGTAATCCTTGGCGGCGATGGCCACTGAACCTATACCTGGGCCAGCATTGGTAAACTGGGTACCACCACCGTTGGTATTGGCCCACTGCACCCCGAGGTTGAGACCGTCACCGTCGGCAATTTCGACGATGATCGCCTCCACCAGCACCTGGGCACGGCGGATATCCAGCTTGGCAACCACCTGCTCCAGCTCGGCCATCACATCCGGCTGGGCCGTGATGACCAGCGCATTGGTGGTCTCGTCGGCGGAGATGGCCAGCTTGCCCCCCCCAATGCTGGCGTTGCCGCCACCGGCCGTGGTGCCGCCCCCCTTCTTGTCCGCTTCTATGCTGGAGCTGACCCCCTTGAGCACCTCCACCATGTCCTTGGCTTTGCCATATTTCAGGTAGAAGACCCGAGTGTTGCCCTGGCTCTGCAGATCCCGATCGAGCTGGCGCACCATCTGTATGATGCGGGCCCGCGCCTTGGGTTCACCACTGACCACCACCGAGTTGGTGCGCTCGTCGGCCACCACCTTGGGTGCCAGCAGCAGAGAGGTGTTGCCGCCCTGACTGTTGCCATCCTTGTTGAGGTTGGTCACCAGCCGCACCATCTCGCCAGCGGAGGCATATTTCAGCTTGATGATGTCCACTTCCTGATCGCCCGCCTTGTCGACCCGGCGTACCACTTCCACCAGACGGTTGACCACAGCGGCACGGCCCGTAATGAGCAGCACGTTGGAGGGATCGTAATGGACCACGTTGCCGCCACCGGCGTTGTCATTGAGCTGACGCAGCAGAGGAGCCAGTTCGCGCACCGAGACGTTACGCACCGGCACCACCCGGGTCACCATCTCGTCGCCTATGCCCGGGTTGGTCTCATCCACCACAGGGATGGCAGAGGTCTTGGCATCCTTGGAGCGCACAACCTTGAGCACACCGTTATCCATAGGCACCACAGCGAAGCCATAGACATCGAGCACGCTCAGGAAGAACTGGTAGTACTGCTCCTCGTTGAGCAGGTCGTAACTGCGGACGTTGATCTTGCCGCGCACCGAAGGCTCTATGATGATGGTCTTGCTCAGGTTCTTGCCGACCGTGTTGATGAACTCTTCGATGTCGGCATTCTTGAAGCTGGCAGAATACTCGGTGGCCCAGGCAGAACCTGCCATCATCAGCGCCGCCGCAACCGTGGCCAGACGCCAGCCATTCCTTTTATTTATCATTCTTGGTGCTACTCCAAATCATTATTCTGACAAGCCGACATAAACGTCATAGAGCTGTCCTTGCCGCTCGACGGTGACGGTCATTTCCGTGGCGCCAGCCACCTGCTGCATTGCCTGCATGGCCTGAGCGTTATCCCGCAAATCGAGGCCATTGATGCTGACCGCCATGTCGTTGGCGACCAGACCGAGTTGATTGAACAGCTCTGGATTGCTGCCCGGATTGAGGCGATAGCCGACCATGCGACCATCCACCCGTACTGGGGAAATATTGAGGTAATCGGTGATCTTGCCGGGGTTGCCCAGCAGTTCGGTGCGCACCGAGGAGAGCTTGTCATCCTGATTGCCCGCCTTGGGCAGTGGCTTGCCGTACTCTTCCCCGTCCAGCATCAGGGTCTCGTCCCGCCCGTCCCGCTCTATGATGACACGATCGGCAAACACCTGACGAATTTTGGCCTGGGTGCCATCGATGAAATCACCGATGCCATAGGAGTTCTGCACACCGTTGTGGGCGATGATGGCGATGGATTTGGCCGGGTCAGAACTCGCCAGCACACCGTTGAGCTGGGCGTTGAGCTGAGTCTTGGGAGCATCGGCGGCGACAGCATCGGCCGCTTGGGCCTGTTGCTTCGCCTTGCCAAACAGCGCCAGCCGGCTGATACCGCTGAGATCGAGTCGGGCCGTGCCCTGGCCCGGACTGGAGACCATGGCCGGTTGCCAGGGTTGGCTGGCTTGCTGGCTGCCGAGATCCAGCAGACGCCAGGTAAGACCGGCACACTGGTGGGCCAGCAACAGCAGCAGAAGCCAGAACAGAGGCTGGCTGAAACGGGAGAGCGGCACGGTTTTGCAACGGGCCAGAAGGGAGCTCAACAAGTCATCCCTGAACGGTAGCGTCATGTTTATCAATATATTCTGGCATCCAAATCGGTTGGCTATTGTGTACGGCAATGGACCCAGAGACAACCGACCGGATGGGATGAAGCTGCGAAAATTGACATTGCGTCACACCATAAGCCCCCCCGTTTCTATCCCGAGGCCTGCCTCTGGTATAATCAGGCTCCCCTTTCAGCCATCCCGGAGTCGATTCATGCCGAATCCCGCAGAAACCACAACCCAGGTCCGCCTCGACAAATGGTTGTGGGCGGCGCGTTTTTACAAAACCCGCAGCCTGGCCCGCGATCAGATTGAAGGGGGCAAGGTGCACTACAACGGCCAGCGCAGCAAGCCGGGCAAGGCCGTCGAAGCCGGTGCCCTCATCCGTGTCTGGCAAGGCCAGGACGAACGGGAGGTGCGGGTGCTGCAAGTGAGCGAACAGCGCAAGTCCGCACCGCTGGCCCAACTGCTCTATGAAGAGACAGCAGCCAGCCTGAAAAAACGGGCCGAAAACAGCGAGGCGCGCCGCTTCAACAGCCAGTTTGCCCCAAGCCCCGAGCGCCGCCCCGACAAGCAAGAGCGACGCCAGCTGATCAAGGTCAAGCAATACTGACTCGCCAACGTGGCCCTTTTATGACGACAGGAGGCGGGATAAGTTCCTAACCAACTGTTTAATAATATTTTTATCTATTTACCTCACCTAAGAACCCAGGAATGCATGATGAGTAACCAAGATCTCCTGTATCGCTATCTGTTTGAAGAGTACGAAGTCCGGGGTGAGCTGGTCCAGCTGGACCATACCTACCGCCACGTAGTGGAAGCCCAGAACTACCCGGTGCAGGTGCAAAAACTCCTGGGTGAGCTGCTGGTTGCCACCAGCCTGCTGACCGCCACCCTCAAGTTTGAAGGCTCCATCACGGTGCAGTTGCAGGGCGATGGCCCGGTGCGCCTCGCCGTCATCAACGGTGACAACAACCAGCAACTGCGCGGTGTGGCCCGTTTTGAGGGCGAGCTGCCAAACGATGGCAAGCTGCAGAGCCTGATCGGTGAAGGCCAGCTGATCATCACCATCACCCCGGAGCAGGGTGAACGCTACCAAGGCATCATAGCGCTGGACGCAGACACCCTGGCTGGCTGCCTGGAGCACTACTTTGCCCAGTCGGAACAGCTGGCCACCAAACTGTGGATCCGTACCGGCTACCACGAAGGCGCACCGCGTGCCGCCGGCATACTGCTGCAGGCACTGCCCGCCCAGAGCGAGGATCACAGCGCAGATTTTGATCACCTGACCCAGCTCACCGCCACCATCAAGGATGCAGAGCTGTTCGGCCTGGAAGCCGAAGAGATCCTCTACCGGCTCTACCATCAGGACAAGGTGCGGGTGTTCGATCCGCAGGCGGTCGAGTTCCGCTGCACCTGCTCCCGCGCACGCTGCGAAGGGGCCCTGTTGCAGATAGAAAAGGAAGAGGTGATGGAGATGGTGCAGGAGCTCGGCAAGATCGACATGCATTGTGATTATTGCGGCGCCCAGTACCAATTCGATGGGATCGACGTCGAAACCCTGTTCAGCAGGGCTCCCGATAATGATGCAAACAAGTTACACTAATTGAAGGCGGGCAAAACCCGCCTTTAACTTAAATAACAAAAAAACACCCTATTTTATAAAGTTTGATGGCGATCGCTAAACCCTACCACCTAAGTGATAGGATAAACGCCAGATAGAACCCTACACACCTCTGACCCCAGGAGAATACAATGACAATCGTGGCAGAACCCACCCTGGCCCAACAATTAGAACTGGACCAGTACGGTATCAAAAACAGCCAAGAAATCGTTCGCAACCCCTCTTACGATCAGCTTTTCGCGGAAGAGACACGTTCTGACCTGGAAGGGTTCGAGCGCGGCGTGGTGACCGAGCTGGGTGCCGTCAACGTCAATACCGGCATCTTCACCGGCCGTTCCCCGAAAGATAAATATATCGTCAAAGACGCCACCACCCAGAATACTGTGTGGTGGTCTGATCAGGGCAAAAACGATAACAAAGCGATTACCCCGGAAGTGTGGTCAGATCTGAAATCCCTGGTGACCACACAACTTTCCGGCAAACGCCTGTTTGTGGTCGATGGCTTCTGCGGCGCCAACCCGGATACCCGCCTGGCCGTGCGTATCATCACAGAGGTGGCCTGGCAGGCTCACTTCGTGAAAAACATGTTCATTCGCCCGAGCGATGAAGAGCTGAAAACCTTCAAACCTGACTTCGTGGTGATGAACGGGGCCAAGTGCACCAACCCGAACTGGAAGGAGCAGGGTCTCAACTCCGAGAACTTCGTCGCCTTCAACATGACCGAGAAGATGCAGCTCATCGGTGGCACCTGGTACGGTGGCGAGATGAAGAAGGGCATGTTCTCCATGATGAACTACTTCCTGCCCCTGCGCGGCATTGCCTCCATGCACTGCTCCGCCAACGTGGGTCAGGACGGCGACGTCGCCGTCTTCTTCGGTCTCTCCGGCACCGGCAAAACCACCCTCTCCACCGATCCCAAGCGTGCGCTTATCGGCGATGACGAGCACGGTTGGGATGACCACGGCGTGTTCAACTTCGAAGGGGGTTGCTACGCCAAGACCATCAAGCTCTCCAAGGAAGCCGAGCCGGACATCTACCACGCCATCCGTCGCGATGCGCTGCTGGAGAACGTGACCGTCGCCGCCGATGGCACCATCGACTTCGATGATGGCTCCAAAACCGAGAACACCCGGGTCTCCTACCCCATCTATCACATCGAGAACATCGTCAAGCCGATCTCCAAGGCGGGTCATGCCAACAAGGTGATCTTCCTGACTGCCGATGCCTTCGGTGTGCTGCCCCCGGTCTCCAAGCTGACCAAGGAGCAGACCAAGTACCACTTCCTGTCCGGCTTCACCGCCAAACTGGCCGGTACCGAGCGTGGCATCACAGAACCGACGCCGACCTTCTCCTCCTGCTTCGGCGCAGCCTTCCTCAGCCTGCACCCGACCAAGTACGGCCAGGAACTGGTGAAACGGATGGAAGCAGCCGGCGCAGAAGCCTATCTGGTCAACACCGGCTGGAACGGCACCGGCAAGCGCATCTCCATCAAGGATACCCGCGCCATCATTGACGCCATCCTGGATGGCTCCATCGAGAAGGCCGAGACCAAGGTGCTGCCGATCTTCAATCTGGAAGTGCCGACCGCGCTGCACGACGTGAACCCGGCAATCCTCGACCCGCGCGACACTTATGCCAATAAGGCCGAGTGGGATGCCAAGGCCCAGGATCTGGCCCAGCGCTTCATCAAGAACTTCGAGCGCTTCACCGATAACGAAGAGGGCAAGCGCCTGATTGCTGCGGGTCCGCAGCTGTAACACCAGCCCCCTTCTCTTACCGACATCCATACCGGTCAGCCCTGCTGACCGGTATTTTTTTAACCAAAGGGCGGCGTTTGATCCCCGCCAAACCTTGCCTTGTGTGCGGTTGCACGTTAGATTCAGCCCAACTTTATACAATATACAATTTCGTAACGATTCCCCTGTGACCCGACCATGACCCCACCCTACAAGACCCGAACCCAGATGGTGATGGAAAACCTCCGTGGCCGGATCCTGCGTGGCGAATTCCCCGCCGGCGCCCCCCTGCGTCAGGATGCCATCGCCAAGGAGCTGGCGGTGAGCCGCATTCCGGTGCGGGAAGCCTTGATGCAGCTGGAGGCCCAGGGGCTGGTGAAGTTCGAGGCCCACCGCGGCGCCGTGGTCACCATGCTGGACACTTCGGCCATCGAGGAGCTCTTTTATTTGCGAGCACTGCTGGAAGCCGATACCCTGTTTCACGCCGTCGACAAGATGACGGAAGCCACCTTCGCGCAAGCGGAGGCGATCCTCGCCCAGTTTGATCAGGCGCTCGAATCAGGCACCCAGATCGAACACTGGGCCGAGTTGAACCACAGCTTTCACGCCACCCTCTATCAGGCAGCCGGTCGCCCCCAGGCACTTGAACTGATCGCCCAGATAAATCTGAGCTGTGACCGCTATGTCCGCTTCGAGTTGCTGTTTGCCAGCGACGGCGTGGACAAGGCGGAGCGTGAACACGCCCAACTGCTGGAGTTGTGCCGCGCCCGGCGCAAGCACGAGGCGGTGGTACTGCTCAAACAACATATCGAAGCGGCAGGCCAGTCGATCAAACGGATCCTGGATAGTGGCCATAAAAACTGAACACTCATATAGCAACCATCTGGCACTAACGACATGAATCATTTCGAGATAATTGAAACCCGCGTGGCCCAAGTCAGAGCCGTGCTGGCCCTGCAGGAGCTGGACGCGTTTATCGTCCCCCACGATGACGAGCACCTGGGCGAGTACATTCCCGCCTACGCCGAGCGTCTGGACTGGATCACCGGTTTCAACGGCTCCGCCGGGCTCGCCATCATCATGTCGCAGCGGGCGGCCCTGTTCATCGACGGTCGTTACACTGTGCAGGCCCGTATGCAGGCACCGGCCGAGCTGTTTGAGTTTCTCCACCTCAATGAAGATCCCCACGTCCAGTGGCTGGCGGATCAGCTGCCGTCCGGCTCCCGGGTCGGCTTCGACGCCCGCCTGCACAGCCTGGCCTGGTATCGACACGCCAAGGCCGTGTTGACCGAGCGTGGTATCGAGCTGGTACGCGTGGAACAGAACCCCATCGATCTGCACTGGAGCGATCGCCCCGTGCCGACCAAGACCCCGGTCATCCTCTACAGCGAAAAGCTGGCCGGCCAGTCGAGCCAGGCCAAGCGTGAACTGCTGGCGGCAGATCTGCGCAAGCGCGGGCTGGATGCTGTGCTGCTGACCCAGGCCGAGCCCATCAACTGGCTGCTCAACCTGCGTGGTCGCGATGTGGCGCGGCTGCCGGTGGTGCTGGGCTTTGCCGTGCTCTACGCCAACACCAGCATGGATTTCTTCGTCGACACCGACAAAATTGACTGCTTCGCCTTCACCCAACACGTTGGCCAAGACGTCTCCGTCTACCCCATCGACAAGCTGGGTGACGTGCTGCAACGCATTGGTGAAGACCAGCAAAAAGTGCTGGCCGACCCCAACACGGCCAACGCCTGGACCCAGCTCATCATGGAAGAGGCTGGCGCCATCCTGGTGGCCGGCCAGGATCCGACCATGCTGCCGAAGGCGTGCAAGAACGAGGTCGAGCTGACCGGCATGTGCGCCGCCCATCTGCGCGATGGCGTCGCCGTCACCCGCTTTCTTGCCTGGCTGGATCGGCTGATCGCCTCCGGCGAGTTCGAGGGGGTGGATGAAGGCACCCTGGCCGATCAGGTGGAAGCATTCCGCCGTGAGCAGGAGCACTATGTCGAGCCGAGTTTCGATACCATTTCCGCTCTTGGCCCCAACGCCGCCATGTGCCACTACCGTCACACCAACGGCACCCCGCGCCCCTTCGGTCAGGACAGCCTCTATCTGCTGGATTCCGGCGCGCAATATATGGATGGCACCACCGACATCACCCGTACTATCAAGGTGGGTAAGGTGAGTGACGAGCAGAAAGCGATGTTTACCCGGGTACTGCAGGGCCATATCGCGCTGGATCAGGCCCGCTTCCCACGCGGCACCGCCGGCATCCAGCTCGACGTACTGGCCCGCATGCCGCTGTGGCAAGCCGGTTACAACTATGACCACGGCACCGGTCACGGGGTCGGCCACTTCCTGAGCGTGCATGAAGGCCCCCAGCGCATCGCCCCCAAGGGCAGCCTGGTGGCCCTGCAGCCGGGCATGGTGCTCTCTAACGAGCCGGGTTACTACCGCGAAGATGCGTTCGGCATCCGCTGCGAAAACCTGGTGGTGGTGACCGAGCAGGAACAGGTCGGCGAGCTGCCCATGCTGGGCTTCGAACGGCTGACTTATGTGCCGTTCGATACTCGCCTCATCGACCGCAGTCTGCTGAGCCCGGCAGAGTTCCGCTGGATCAACGAATACCATGTCGAGGTGTTCCGCCGCCTGAGCCCACTGCTTGAGGGCGAGGATCTCGCCTGGCTGGAGCAGGCAACCAGCCTCATCTGATGACACAGGGCCTGCGGGCCCTGTTTTTTCTCCCCCCTTTTGACCTGTATCAACACCCCAAACGAGCAGGTCAGGAGAATGGCGGCCATGAAAAGTCATCATGCCAGCCCAGCCCGGGGCTCACACGCCGCAGTCAGCAAACAGGCGAGTGACCACCCCAGACTCATGCGCGAGCAGCAGACGGTCAGCGCCATGATCCGCCTCTACTGCGACCACCATCATCAGGATCCCGCCTGCCGGCACTGCCAGCAGTTGCAAGCATTCGCCCACCAGCGCCTGCGGCGCTGCCGCTATGGTCACGGCCACAAACCCACCTGTGCCAACTGCAACATCCACTGCTATGCCCCGGCCATGCGCAAACAGATACAACTGATCATGAAGTGGAGCGGCCTGCGCATGCTGTGGCATCACCCCTGGCTCGCCCTGCACCACCTGCTGGACAGCCGTCGCAAGGCCCCCAGATTGCCCAGCAATCGGCCCCTGCCACCCTGAATCGGGCAGCTGCGGCGCCGGCCCCATCACCAGACCAGCTTGCATCAGTCCGGCTGGCCCACTAACCTGTGCTCCTTTTTTGACTGCCGCACGGCAGCACGCATGCAATGACAGGAGCCCGGATGCATCAGCCCCCCATTTTGAGAGTGGCTCGCCACACCGACATGCACGCCATCTGGCAGATCGATGTCGACGTCTTCGGGGAGGATACCTACCCCGGCTTCTTTTTCCGTCAGGCCATGGATCTGTGGCCCGAGCTGCTGCTGGTCGCCGAACTGGATGGCAGGCTGCTGGGCTATGCCCTGGGCGGGCTGGGACAGAATCGGTCGCAAGGCTGGCTGCTCTCACTGGCTGTGTTGCCCGAGGCGCGCGGCTTCGGCCTCGCCGAGCGCATGATGCTAAAGGTGGAGCAGGCGCTGACAGACTTGCGGGTCGAACACGTCAGGCTGACAGTGGATCCCGCCAATCCGGCCCAACGCCTCTACTTTCGACTTGGTTATCAAAAACTTGCCGAGGAGCGCGACTATTTTGGCCCGGATGAAGCTCGCCTGCTGCTGGAAAAACGGCTTGGCTGACCCGGCCGCTGACAACGTCTCTCCCCCCGAGTCTGATAATTGGTTACACTTTGCGGGTGTCATGCTCAATCCGCTTAGCGTAAAGTTAAACTCACTAACCGAATTAACCAGATCAGATGCCAGCCCAGGAGGCCCCTCATGTTGAAACGAACGACTCTTATTGCCCTGTTGGCCGCAACGACCGTCACTGGCTGCGCCAATAGCAATGTTTTCTCTGGCGACGTCTACACGAGGGATCGCGCCAAACAGGTGCAGACTGTCAGCTTCGGCACCATCACCTCCACCCGTCCCGTCACGATACAAGCCCAAGATGAGTCTGTTTTGGGGACCATAGGTGGTGGCGTAGTCGGTGGCCTGCTAGGCAGCACCATAGGTGGTGGCTCCGGCCGTAACCTTGCCACTGCCGGCGGTGCCATTGGCGGCGCGGCGGCAGGCAACGCCATCGGCAACAGGTTGAATCAGGTCGACGGCGTCGAGCTCGAGATCAAAAGAGATACCGGCGAAATCATCGTAGTGGTACAAAAAGCCAGCCCCACCTTCACTACCGGCGCACGGGTTCGTATGACCCAGAGCAACGGCAGGGTCAACGTGGCTGTGGTGAACTAAACACACGCCACCAGCTGCCCACGAAAAAGCCCTCGCACTGCGAGGGCTTTTTTTATCGCCGGTTTCAGTCAGGTATTACTGACGGATCAGCCGGAAGATGGCGTAGCCGGGGTGCTGGGCATCGTCCATCGGCAGGGTGGACTTGTACTCCAGATCCGCGCCGGCCAGCTGCTTGGCCTCTTCGCGGGGGGAGGAGTAGAGCCGCACGTCCACGTTGGCCGGCAGAGCCTTCATGTGCCAGTTGTTGTTGGCCGCAGGGCTGAAACCACCCGGGTTGTCAGCAGACTGGGCCTTCAGGTACTGGGCAATGATCTCCCGTGTCTCGGAGGGATCTTCATGCACTATGTTGCTGCCGTCGACACCCGGGAAGTGGCCACCACCGCTGGCACGGTAGTTGTTGGTCACCACGTAGAACTTCTGGGCCGGATCCATGGGCTGGCCGTTGAAGGTGAGCGCGCTGATGCGCTGACCATCGCTGACCTTGAGCCCTTCCTTGCTGTAACGGGCCGGCTGGGTGATATCCACCTCGTAGTTCACCCCATCGATCACGTCGAAGTTGTAGGTGGGGAACTTTTCGTTCACCAGCCACTGCACCTCTGTCTTGCCGGTGTCGATCTGGTTGAACTGACCGGCGCTCATCTCCAGCCACTCCTTGACGGTGGCACCATTCACCTCGACCACCTGCAAAGTATTCGGATAGATGTAGAGGTCAGATACGTTGCGCAGGGAGATGTCACCCTGGGCCACATAGGTGAAGTCGTTGATGCCGTTGCGACCGCCACGGAAGGGCGCCGCCACCGACAGGATCGGGTAGGGCTCCTTGAGCAGACCGTCCTGTTGCAGCTGCTCGGCGTAGCGACGCTGGGCATCGCTCACCAATTGCACCGACGGGTCGTCCTGCACCAGAGCGAAGAAGCTGTGGATGGAGGAGGTGATCTTGCCAAGCGGCTCATCCAGCCATTGGTTGGTGGCGTCGTGATCCGCCTGCACCAGATCCACAACCCGCTGATCCACGGCGCTGCCTTCGCTGGAGTCAATCTTGCGCAGGCTGGCCTGGCTCTGTTTCACCTGCCACTTGCCGCCCACCTGCTCCAGAGTGAGGTCTATGATACCGAGGTGATTGCCCCAGTAGCCAGGCATCACGGTCGGTACACCGCGCAGGGTGCCGGCCTGGTTGTCCACCTCCGGCAGATCCGGGAAATCGCCCGGGAAGTTCTTGTGGGCATGACCCAGCATCAGGGCATCCACCCCTTGCACCTTGGCCAGATGCCAGGCGGAGTTCTCCATCATGGCCTCGTAGCTGCTGGCGTTGATGCCGGTATGCGCCACCACTACCACAATGTCAGCGCCCTTGGCGCGCAGCTCGGGCACATAGTGATTGGCGGTCTCGACCATGTCGGCCACCACCACCTTGCCCTCCAGATGACGCTTGTCCCACTGCAGCACCTGCGGCGGGGTCAGTCCCAGTATGCCCACCTTGACGGTCTGCAACTGGCCCTTGTCATCCTTCACCTTGCGCTCAAGCAGCAGATAAGGCTTGAACTTGTTGCCGCTCCAGTCTATTTGCCCCTTGGCATCGCGTTTGAAGGCACCCGCCTCGAACACGTTGGCGTTCACATAGGGGAACTTGGCGCCCTGCAGTGTCTTGGCGAGGTAATCCAGCCCGTAGTTGAACTCGTGGTTACCCAGGTTGCCGGCGTCATAGCCCATCTCGTTCATTGCCTTGAACACCGGATGGGCCTGCTTGTCGAGGTAGCCGGCACCGGATTGCTCGAAGATGTAATCCGCCAGCGGCGTGCCCTGGATCAGGTCACCATTGTCGAGCAGCAGGTTGTTGGGGTTTTCGGCGCGGGCCGCGCGGATCAGCAGCGCGGTGCGGGAGAAGCCAAACTTGCGATCCTCCTTGTTCTGGTAGTAGTCGAACCCCAGCACGTTGGAGTGAATATCGGAGGTCTGGATCAGACGCAGGGCAACCGTTCCCGGTTGCGCCTTGCTGTCGTTTTCGTTGCTACAGGCAGACAACAGCACTATGGCTGCAATAGCACCCAGCTTCATGGTTTTATTCACTGTTTTGTTCCTTTTATTATGAGTGTCGCTTTACCAGCGGCAGGAATTTAACAGACGAATATGTCAGGGCATGAAGCTGGGATTAATTTTTATGAGGTACGACACAAAAAAAGCCTTATGAGGTCAGCAAAGTTCCGCTAACCAGTTGCAACGCCAACCCCAGCATGATGAAACCAACAATAGTATCAATAGCTTGCTGGACCCTGCCGCGGGCAAGCCAGGGCGAGAGCGCAGCCGCGCCAAATGCCAGGCTGTAGAACCAGACTAGGGAGGCCAACATGGCCCCGGCTGCAAAGGCCGGTCGCAACTCCTCGGCAAACTGACTGCCGAAGGAGCCGAGCAGCATCAGGGTATCCAGATAGACGTGAGGATTGAGCAGCGTCACCCCGAGCGTCATGGCCAGCACGCTCTTTAACCCCATCAACCGGGGCGAGTCCGCCAGTGCAGCCCCCTGCCCCCGCCAGGCACTGCGCAGGGAGCGAATGCCGAACCAGCCGAGAAACAGCACGCCACCCCAGGTCAGCAGTGCCAGACCCAGGGGGCTGGCCGCCAGCAGATTGGCCCCACCGAAGACCCCAATTCCGATCAGGATGAGATCGCACAGACAGCAGAGCGTCGCCGCCAACAGATGGTGGTTACGGTGGATGCCCCGGCTCAACACGAAGGCGTTCTGGGCACCGATGGGAATGATCATGGCAAGGCCGAGAGTGAAGCCTTGCAGGATAGTTGCAAACATGAATGAACCGTCCAAAAGAGAGGTTGGACGGCACTATAAGGGGCAACGAAGCGTTCAGAGAAATTCATTAATCTGCTGACTGATTCATTTCTCTAATCAAGCGAAATCCTGAGGGCAGGAATGACCCCCATCCGGCACCAACTGTCAATTGCATGATCTGACAATTGTGAGCCTGTCGCTCTGCCCCGAAAATCAGCAGGTTTTATTGCATCAGCTTGGGGAAGTTGGTGACAAGGACCTGCTCCAGATTGGGCAGCAAAATGCCACTGCTCACCCCCTTGGCGATGGCCTGGTAGCGATTCATCGACCCCGTTTTACGGGTGACCTGATTGAGGTGGTAGTTCACGGTACGTTCCGTGATCCCCAGGATGCAGGCAATTTCACCCGACGTTTTCCCTTCACTGGCCCAGAACAGGCATTCGGTCTCCCGGTCAGTCAGGGCCTCCTGAGGGTCATCTTCCCGCAGACTGACCCGCACAATCCGGATCGCCGCCTCGAAGATGTAGTTGGACATCCAGGAGAGGATGGGCGAGGAGTCCAGCAGCAGATCGCTCGACGCCTGCTCGGCGGTAATAAACGACAGTATGCCGTTTTCCCCCGCCGCACCGTGCAGCGGAAACGAAATGCCGTTGCGCAGTCCGAACTCCGCCGCCAGCCCCATCACATCCAAACTGCCCTCTTGCAGAAAACGCGCCCGTCCTTCCAGCCGGTTCCAATAAATGGGCAAGGTCTGCTTGCGAGCCAACTGGATGATGGGATCACAAGCCAACATATGGTTAGCCGTATAGGCCTGCACCCAGGAATCGGGGCACTGATTGAACAGCACCACCTTGGGCCTTTGCATCGACATGGGAATGATCAGCGCGAACCGGTAGTAGTCATAGCCCATACCGAGCGTGAACCGACCGATCAACTCGGCCAAACGATCCCCGTCCGTTACCAAAGTGAAATGTTCGAGGTACTCAAGCAGTTGGTCTTGTTTCATATGCTAGCCCCCCTGGCCAGGGCCTCGATTATAGCGCCGAACACTAAAATGGAGACACCTGAATGCTTGTTTTCAAAGGAAAATTAAAAGAACACCCCAGATGGGAGGTAGAAAACGAGCTTTATCGCTTCCGTAATCGCGTCTTCTCCGATCGCCTCGGCTGGGATGTGGAGTCCCACCGTGGCCTGGAGCAGGACAGCTTCGATACCCCGGACACCCATTGGGTGCTGATCGAGGACGAAGAAGGCCTGTGTGGCTGCATCCGGCTGCTCAGTTGCGCCCAGGATTACATGCTGCCCAGCATATTCCCCAGCGCCCTCGCCGGTGAGGCACCACCGCGCAGCAACGACGTGTGGGAGCTGACCCGCCTTGCCATCGACGCCAACCGGGCGCCGCGCATGGGCTGCGGGGTGAGCGAGCTGACCTGTATTATCTTCCGCGAGGTCTATGCCTTCGCCAAGGCGAAGGGGATCAGGGAACTGGTCGCCGTGGTCAGCCTACCGGTGGAGCGCATCTTCCGCCGTCTCGGCCTGCCCATAGAGCGACTCGGCCACCGTCAGGCGGTGGATCTGGGCGCGGTGCGCGGGGTCGGTATACGCTTTCACCTGGATGAGCGCTTCGCCCGTGCTGTCGGCCAGCCCATGCAGGGCGAGTATGCCGATGCCCGCGAGCTGGTCACTGAGTGATAATCACCATAAAAAAATCCCGGGGTAAGGCCCGGGATTAAAAGTGCTCGCTATGGCCCGTTTCCACCCCATGCAAAAACGGACGAAAAGGAGTATCCACTGAATATCTTTTGACCACCACTGTCACATCTCACAGTGACAAACCTGCTTCACCCCGCACACCACGCCAGCCGGGCTTGTCGGCGATATGGCCAGCGCAGCGTTGTCCTGCCGCTGCCACTCCAGTAGCATCCCTTCTAAATACCTTTACGGATAAGGAATACTGATGAAGGCGTTGGACTACAAGCTGCTGCTGGCGCTGGATGCCGTGATGCAGGAACAGAACTTCGAGCGGGCCGCCCAGCGTCTGCATATCACCCAGTCCGCCATCTCCCAGCGCATCAAGCAGCTGGAGCAGCAATTCGCCGAGCCGCTGCTCATTCGCAGCCAGCCACTGCAGGCGACCCCCCTTGGCCAGAAGCTGCTGGCCCACTACCGCCAGGTGCGTCAGCTGGAACTGGAGCTGGCCGGCGAGATCGATCCTGACGAACCACAGGCCCCGATCCGGGTCAGCATAGCGGTCAACGCCGACAGCCTGGCGACCTGGTTCCTGCCCGCCCTGGCCCCCTTGCTGGAACAGCACCCCATCGAACTGAACCTGCTAGTGGATGACGAGTGCCGCACCCTGGACCGGGTGCGTGAGGGGCAGGCCTTCGGCGCTGTCAGCCTGCACGGCCAGCCACTGGCGGGCTGCTGCGTCGACGAGCTAGGCGAGATGCGCTACCTGCTCACCGCCAGCCCTGCCTTCGTCGCCCGCCATTTTCCCAATGGCATGACCCAGGCAGCGCTGGCCAAGGCGCCGGCAGTGGCCTTCGATCAGCGCGACGACATGCATGTGAGCTTCATGGCGCGCCACTTCGGGCTGGAACCCGGCGGCTACCCTTGCCACACGGTGCGCTCGTCGGAGGCCTTCGTCGCCATGGCCGAGCAGGGGCTCGCCTACTGCCTCATCCCCGAACTGCAGATCCGCCAGCAGCTGGCCCAGGGGAACCTGCTCGATCTCAGCCCTCAGCATCAGCTCGTCGAGCGCCTCTACTGGCACCGCTGGGTGCTGGAGCGCGGGCTGCACAAACAGATCTCCCAGCGCCTGATCGATCAGGGGCGCCACGCACTGTACAGGGGTTGACGGGGCCATTCACCTTGGCTTTGGAGGGGTAAAAACGTATAGTGCTGGGCGTTTCTTCATCAGGTCTCCACTCAGGTTCCTCACTTATGTTCCAAGACAATCCGCTGCTGGCCCAGCTCAAGCAACAAATCCGCGAAAACATCCCCAAGAAAGAGGGTGTGATCCGCGCCTCGGACCGGGGCTTCGGCTTTCTGGAAGTCGATGAGAAGACCAGCTATTTCGTACCGCCTCCCTACATGAAGAAGGTGATGCACGGTGACCGGGTGAGCGCCCTGATCCGTACCGAAAAAGAGAAGGAAGTGGCCGAGCCGGATGCCCTGCTGGAGCAGGCGGTGACCCGCTTCGTCGGTCGCGTGAAGATGTTCCGCGATCGCCTCAACGTGGTGCCGGACCATCCGCTGATCAAGGATGCCATCAAGGCCCGCGCCAAGAAGGGTCTGGATGAGAAGTCCTTCCAGGAAGGGGACTGGGTGGTTGCGACCCTCAAGCGTCACGCCCTGAGTGATGGCAACTTCTCCGCCGAGATCAGCCACAAAATCGCCGATCAGGAAGACCACAACGTGCCCTGGTGGGTAGTGCTGGCGCGCCACAACCTGGCCCAGATTGAACCGGCCGATCTGCCCGAGTGGAATGTCATCGAGGAGGAAGAGCTGCCGCGCACCGACCTGACTGCGGTCCCCTTCTTCACCATCGACGGCGCCAAAACCAAGGACATGGATGACGCCCTGGCCATCCGCAAGCTGGACAACGGCTGGGAACTGCTGGTCGCCATCGCCGATCCGACCGCCTATGTGGCCGAAGGCAGCGAGCTGGACAAGGAAGCCGCCCAGCGCGCGTTTACCGTCTACATGCCGGGCCGCAACGTGCCCATGATACCGCGCACCCTCTCCGACGAGCTCTGCTCCCTGAAAGAGGGTGAGGAGCGCAACACCCTGTGCGCCCGCCTGCTGATCGCCGAAGATGGCCTGCTGCTGGAAGAGACCGAATTCTTCGCCGCCCGTATCATCTCCCATGCCCGTCTCAACTATGACGAGGTCTCCGATTGGGCCGAGCATGGCAAGGAGCTGACCATAGACGCAGGCGTCATGGCCCAGCTGCCGCTGATGAAAGCCATGACAGAGGCGCGCATCGCATGGCGCACCGAGCATGCGCTGGTGTTCCCGGACAGACCCGACTACGACTTCGAGCTGGGTGAGAACGGCGCCGTGCTGGCCATCCACGTGGAGCCGCGCCGCATCGCCAACCGCATGATCGAAGAGTCGATGATCGCCGCCAACATCTGCGCCGGTCGCGTGCTGGGCAAAAGTGTCGGCTACGGCATCTTCAACGTCCACACAGGATTCGATGAAGAGTCCCTCGACGGCGCCATCGACCTGCTGAAAAGCGCCGACGCCCCGTTCGAACGCGACGAGATCGCCAGCCTGTCGGGCTTCTGCGCCCTGCGCCGCTGGATCGACAACCTGGATACCCGCTGGCTGGATGGCAAGATCCGCCGCTTCCAGAGCTATGCGCTGATGTCCGCCGAGCCGGGTGCCCACTACGGCCTGGGTCTGGATGCCTACGCCACCTGGACCTCCCCGATCCGCAAATACGGCGACATGGTCAACCATCGCCTGCTCAAGGCCGTCATCGCCGGCAAGACCCCGGGCGAGCGCCCGAGCCAGGAACTGACCGATCACCTGACCGCCTGTCGCCGCCTGCACCGCATGGTGGAGCGCGACATCGGTGACTGGCTCTATGTCCGTTACCTCAAGGCCGATGCCGGCACCGACAAGGTGTTCAACGCCGAGATCATCGACGTGATGCGTGCCGGTCTCAAGCTGCGACTGCAGGAGAACGGAGCCGTGGTCTTCATGCCTGCTCGCCATATCCTCGACAACAAGGATCGCCTGGAGTGCAACTGGGACAACGGCCGCGTCTATCTGGACAAGACCGAGGTGGTCTATGAGCTGGGCCAGATCATCGAGGTCAAGCTGAGTGAAGCGGTGGAAGAGACTCGCTCCCTCATCGCCAAACCGGCGGTCGAGCTGGTGCCGGGCCCGGCACCGGAAGCACCGGTGGCCGAGAGCGCTGAGACCCCTGCCGAGACCGCTCCCAAGGCGGACTAAACCCGGCGTCAACCACTGGATATCCATAAGCCCGCAACTCTGCGGGCTTTTTTATACGTATAGACAGGCTCGGCATGAGTGTGCCGGAGACGCTGCTCTGGCGGCGCTGCTGTTTGTCAATCTGTTGCGTCAACGCTTCGATCGGGGCCTGCTGGAGGGGGTAATGTGACTGAAGAAGCGGAGTGGGAAACTGAAAGTGGGTTACAAAACAATTGATTCATTTGCCATTAACAGTATAAGGCGAAGGATTCATCGTCCTGCCCCTCTCATTGGAGGTCACTTTAATTGCCCCATTTGAATACAAATGATGTGTTTGTGACAGACATCACACTGACTACGGGATTGCGCAAGCCAAATAAGGTGATGTTAATCACATTAAATGTGTGTTATCAGCAGGAAAGATCGATATGTAGCCAAACTACAACACCTGTATGTGATCAGGGTCACTATCAAGGGAGGGGGGTAGCCTGGATATTTGAGAGGTGTGTCACAAGGCACCCCGTTTTCAACCTAATGTGATCACAAGCTGGTAGATTGAAGTTGCTTAGACGACTGGGATGAAGGTTCGGCAAAACCCGTCATCCCGACTACCACTTTTAATCAAACAGGCTTAAAACGGGGTCCCGACATGTTATCACCGGATACCAAAGTCAAGATACAGAATTTTGGACGCTTCCTGTCCAATATGGTCATGCCCAACATAGGCGCTTTCATCGCCTGGGGCTTCATTACCGCCCTCTTCATCCCCACCGGCTGGCTGCCAAGCGACACCTTGGCCAAGCTGGTCGGCCCCATGATCACCTACCTGCTGCCGCTGCTGATTGGCTACACCGGCGGCAAACTGATGGGCGGTGAGCGCGGCGGCGTGGTCGGTGCCATCACCACCATGGGCGTCATCGTGGGGACAGACATCCCCATGTTCATGGGCGCCATGATGGTCGGCCCGCTCGGTGGCTGGGCCATCAAGCGCTTCGACAAAGTGATGGAAGGGCGCGTCAAGAGCGGCTTCGAGATGCTGGTCAACAACTTCTCCGCTGGCCTCATCGGCATGCTGCTGGCGATCCTCGCCTTCTTCGTGATCGGCCCCTTCGTCAAGGTGCTCTCCGGCGTGCTGGCCGGTGGCGTCGGCTTCCTGGTGGAAAACCACATGCTGCCGCTCACCTCCATCTTCGTCGAACCGGCCAAGATCCTGTTCCTCAACAACGCCATCAACCACGGTATCTTCTCGCCACTGGGGATCCAGCAGGCGACCGAGCACGGCAGCTCCATCTTCTTCCTGATTGAAGCGAACCCGGGCCCGGGCATGGGCGTGCTGCTGGCCTACATGGTGTTCGGCCGTGGCGCCGCCAAGCAGTCCGCGGCTGGCGCCTCCATCATTCACTTCTTCGGCGGCATTCACGAGATCTACTTCCCCTATGTGCTGATGAACCCGCGCCTCATTCTGGCGGTGATCGCCGGTGGCATGACCGGGGTCTTCACCCTGACCCTGTTCAACGCCGGTCTGGTCTCCCCTGCCTCACCGGGTTCCATCTTCGCCGTGCTGTTGATGACGCCGAAAGCCTCCCTGATCGGGGTCGCGCTCTCCATCATCAGCTCGACCCTGGTCTCCTTCCTGGTCGCCGCCGTGTTCGTTCGTGCCCAGCAGCCGGAAGCGGACGAGGCCGATGCGCTGGGTGAAGCCACTCGCAAGATGAAAGCCATGAAGGGCGGCAAGCCCGAGACCGCAGCGGCCAAGAAGCAGGGCGGTGAACTGATGGCGGTGCGCAATATCGTGGTTGCCTGCGATGCGGGCATGGGTTCCAGCGCCATGGGTGCCGGCATGCTACGCAAGCGGGTGCAGGCCGCCGGGCTCGACATCAGCGTCACCAACCGCGCCATCGATCAGCTCGACGATCAGGTGGACTGGGTCATCACCCACAAGGATCTGACCGAGCGGGCCCGTCGCCATGCGCCGAACGCCCACCATATCTCGCTCACCAACTTCCTCGACAACGGCCTCTATCAGGAGCTGGTACAGAGCCTGACCCGGGCCGCCAACGATGACGTCGCCACCCCGCAGCTGCTGGTGGCGGCCAACGACGACAGCTACGCGCCGCAGGCCAGCGAGGTGTTCACCCTGAGCCGTCAGGACGTGCATCTGGGACTGAAAGCGGACAACAAGGAGGCCGCCATCCGGACTGCCGGCAAGCTGCTGGCGGAGCGGGGCTACGTGGCACCCGATTATGTCAACGCCATGCTGGAGCGCGAGCAGCTGGTCTCCACCTACCTCGGCGAATCTATCGCCGTGCCCCATGGCACCATCGCCGCCAAGAAGTTCGTCAAGCGTACCGGCATCGTCATCTGCCAGTATCCGGCCGGCGTCGCCTTTGGTGAAGCGCCGGACGAGGTGGCGCGACTGGTGATCGGCATCGCCGCGTGCAACGACGAACACATTCAGGTGATAACCCGACTGACCAATGCACTGGATGAACCCGGTCTCATCGACCGGCTGGCCAGCACCACGGATCCCCAGGAGTTTCTGGATCTGCTGGGTGCCGAGCATGCGGCGTAATCGTCCTTCATCGTCTTTGGTTAAAGAGGTTAATATTATGAAAACATTGCATTTTGGTGCTGGTAACATAGGTCGTGGCTTCATCGGAAAACTGCTGGCGGATGCCAGCCATCAAGTCACCTTCGCCGACGTCAACGAGACCCTGATCGATCAGCTCAACCACCGTCAGGAGTACAAGGTGCACGTGGTGGGGGCGGATCAGAAACTGGACGTGGTGCGCAACGTGGCGGCGGTCAGCTCCGCCGGTCACGAGGTGATCGCCCGCATCATCACCGCCGATCTGGTCACCACCGCGGTCGGCCCCAATATTCTGGACAAGATTGCCAACACCCTGGCCAAGGGGCTGCAAGCCCGCTTCGATGCCGGCAACCTGACCCCGCTGAACGTCATCGCCTGCGAGAACATGGTGCGCGGCACCACGCATCTCAAGCAGGAGGTACTCAAGCACCTGCCTGTCGCGTATCATGCCACGCTCGAATCCTGCGTCGGCTTTGTCGACTCGGCGGTAGATCGCATCGTACCGCCCGCCGCGGCTGCCAACGATGATCCGCTGGAAGTGACGGTGGAGAGCTTCAGCGAGTGGATCGTCGATCAGACCCAGTTCAAGGGGGAGCTGCCGCAGGTGGCGGGCATGGAGCCCACCGACAACCTGATGGCCTTCGTCGAGCGCAAGCTGTTCACCCTCAACACCGGCCACATCGTCACCGCCTATCTCGGCAAGTTGCGGGGCTATCGCACTATCCGCGAGGCGATCGAGGATCCGCTGATCCGCAGCAAGGTGCGCCGTGCCATGGAGGAGAGCGGGGCCGTACTGGTGAAACGCTACGGCTTCGATCCCGGCCTGCATGCCGCCTACATAGAGAAGATCCTGGCCCGTTTCGCCAACCCCTATCTGGTGGACGAAATTGACCGGGTCGGCCGTCAACCGCTGCGCAAACTGGCGGCGGGAGACAGGCTGGTGAAGCCGCTGCTCGGCACGCTGGAGTACGGCCTGCCGAGCGAGCAGTTGCAGGAGGGGATCGCTGCGGCGCTGCACTATCGCAATGCCGATGACCCGCAGGCGGTGGAGTTGCAACACCTGTTGGCGGAGCTTGGCCCGGCCAAAGCGCTGGCCCACGTCACCGGCCTGGATGAAGAGAGCGAGGTGGTTCGCGCCATTGTCGCCCGTTACGAAACCTTGTAATGACCCTGCTTGCGGCGCATTCAGCCAGCCCTGATAGCGTGCCAAGCGCTTGAATGGCAAGGGGATGAGCCCCATACGATAAAAACCGGGAGAGAGGCACTCTCTCTCCTTTGTCAGCTGGACCCTATACACCTATGACCACACACCAGGAAGATGAAGTACTGGAACGACTGAACGAGCAGGATGGCCCCCGCGGCTTCTTTCTCGAAGCCGTGACCATCCTGGAAGAAGCGGTCGATTCCCTGATGCGACGCGCGTTCCGTCAGGAGGAGTATGCCGTCAAATACGCCATCGAACCCTTGCTCAACCAGAGCGGCCCTCTCGGCCAGCTGGAGGTGCGCCTCAAGCTCATCTTCGCCCTCGGCCTCATCTCCCTCGAGCGCTATCAGGATCTGGAGGCTTATCTCAAGATCCGCGACTTTCTGGTGCGCGACCCCAAAGATTACCGCTTCAGCGACAAGCCGATCCGCGACCTGCTCGACCGTCTGCACGGCGTCAATCAGGGTGGCATGATGAAACTGGAGCCCCCGGCCAGTGAAGAGGATTGGGCCTTCTACCAGATGCAGCTCAACCGGCTCGATCAGGTGGTGCGCTCGGCGCTGGTGCTGGCAGTGGCCGACTGTGTCACCGATCTCCACAAAGAGAGCCCCATCTAATCCGGCTCAATCTCATGACCGCCCAGCTGGCGGTCTTTTTCTTCGCCTACCTTGCCACAGCGCCTTGCCCCGCCCCGTCGTGAATGTCACTCTGATCCATCACCACCTCGTCTGTACGTAGCGCACCGCGGACACCACAGACAGAGGGCCACCTCACCCGGAGGAATCGAATGTGATGAGTGACCAGAGCACCAACCCTCTGATAGCCCCTCTGCTAGCCCTGCTGCAACAGGCGGCGAGCAGCTACAAGGTGCACGAGCTGATGTCCGCCCTGCGCCAGCAGGGGGCCATTCCGGTGCTGGCCGACGATGAGCAGTTACAGCTGTTTCGGGTCAACTTCCTGATCATGAACGCCCTCTACCAGCTGCAAGCCGAACTCTGGCAAGAGGGGTGGTGGCTGGTGATCAGCACCCTGGATATCCGGCTCGAACCGCTGACGAATGTCCCGGATGCCAGCCACACCTTTGCCATTGGCGAAAATTTGCGCAGCTACTATCTCGACTGGCAGGTGTTCTGGCAGACCGACCGAGCAGAGGTGGAAGCACTGCTTACCCGCTTCTGGCGTCGTTATGATGGCGCGGGACACAGGGTGGAGGCACTGGCCCTGTTCGAGCTGACCGCCAATGCCAGCCAGGAGACAATCCGCCGCCGTTGGCGCGAGTTGGCGCTGCAGCACCACCCGGATCGCGGTGGCGATGCCGAGACCTTCATCCGCATTCGCTGGGCTTGGGAGTGCCTGAACACGGCCAAATGATCCGGGCCGCCACCTGCCCCAGCCACTAGACTTGAAGAGACGCTATGAGTCACAGGAGGACGTCATGACAGTCAGCGAACTTCGCCTGCTCTACCAGCAGCAAGCCTTCAAGGAAGCCGAGATCCTGCAGGATGCCATACTGCCGGGCTGGATAGTGGAGTTCAGGGGCCAGGATGGCAGGTTGTACGAGATGACAGACACCCTGGGTTGCCCCCGCTATTTCGGCTCGGTCGAAGAGGCACGCCAGCACGTACATCTGGTGGCGGATTGCCCGATCCAGGTCGAGCATCTCTATCGCTTCTTCGAACGCTGAGCGACATTCAAAACAAAAAAAGCTCCGTAAGGAGCTTTTTTTCATTCCGGTTGCAGCGGTTCTGACCCCTTGCCATCCAGCCGCCTGACCGGTTTTTGCAGGATCAGGTTGGCCGGATAGGTGACAAGATCGCCATTGTCATCGCGCACCTGCAGGTAGAACAGGCCAATCTCGGTGATGATACCGGTGACTGAATCGTCCTTGTCGAGGATGCGGATCCGGTCGCCAATTTTGTAGGGGAAGGCGAAAAAGATGGTGATGCTGGCGGTGATGTTGGAGAGGATCGACCACTGCGCCACCATGGCAACCCCGAGCACGGCGAAGAAGGAGGAGGCGAGCACCACCAGCCGGGAGAAGTCGAGCCCCCACACCCCGGCCAGGATCAGCAGGGTGGCGCAGCCGAGCAGGAAGTGGAACACATGGGCCACGTAGAGCACCCGGTTCTCGCTCACCTGCCTGCTCTGGCCGAGCGCCAGCAGGCTCTTGTGGATCAGCCGCCGGATCTGGGTGTGGCCCAGCAACAGCAGCAGGGTCACACCAAAAGATTGCCATATGGTCATGACGACTCCTTACCACCAGCGTCTGTGTTTGAGCCAAACGGCCAGCCCTGTGGCCAGTGCCACCAGCGAGCCGCAGAAGACCCAGAAGGCGGTCGGGCTCTCGGCCCCCGGAATCCCCCCCAGGTTGATACCAAACAGACCGGTCAGGAAGCTGGCGGGCAGAAATAGCAGCGCCATCACCGACATCTGGTAAGCCCGGCGATTGGTTGCCTCCGCCATCAGGTTGTTGATCTCGTCCGCCAGCACGGCGGTGCGCGCTACCCCGGCATCCAGATCATCCAGCCAGCGCCGCAACCGGTCGGCAATGTCGAGCAGGCGGCGGCGGTCATCCTCGTCCAGCCAGCTGATCTTCTCGTTGGCCAGACGCGCCACCAGATCCCGCTGGGGGGAGAGGTAACGGCGGATCATGATGAGCTGCTTGCGGATCAGCGCCAGTCGGCCGTTGGCGGGCAGGTCGCACATCAGCACCATCTCCTCCAGATCCAGGATCTGATCGTGCAGCTCTTCCACAAATTCCCCCGCCCGGTCGGTCAGGGCATCACACACCTCCACCAGCCAGTCGGCCGGGGTATCGGCACCACCGCCCAGCGTCAGCTGGTTGAACACATCCTGCTCGGAGAGCAGCGGACGACGACGGCTGCTGATGATGAGATCCGGGGTGATAAAAATGCGCAGCGCCACCATCTCTTCGGGCCTGTGATCCTTGTTGTGATTGATACCGCGCAGGATCAGCAGCACGGTTTCCCCCATCCGCACCAGCTTGGGTCTGTTGCTCTGGCCGAGCAGTGACTCTTTGGCAGCCTCATTGAGCAAGGGGGTGTGCAGCAACCAGCGGGCCGCTTCCGGATTGCCGTAATCCAGATGCAGCCAGCCAGGGCTCTTCCCCGGGATCTCGCTCCCCGCCGCCAGTGGCTGCATGCCACCCTTGCCATCCAGGGTCAGGGCATAAATCACATCACTGGGTACCCGATCCATCTGCTCGTCCTTTTCATTCAGTCTCATCGGGCCAGCTTACACTAAAGCCCGGCCTGACTCAGCCCTAGGGGCCGACCCGCGCTGGCCATGTTAAGATGCGGCCTTATTTCAGACACAGGAAGCCATGCCATGCCCATCTGGGTCGATGCCGATGCCTGCCCCCTCCCGGTCAAGGAGATCCTCTACCGCGCCGCCCACCGCGCCCAGGTCGTCACCACGCTAGTGGCCAATCAGGGACTGCGCGTGCCCCCCTCCCCCTATATCAAGACCCAGCAGGTGGAGAAGGGATTCGATGTGGCGGATCATGTCATCGCCCAACAGGTCACGCCGGGGGATCTGGTGATCACTGGCGACATACCGCTCGCCTCCTGGGTGATCGATGCCGGTGGCGAGGCACTCAACCCCCGCGGCGAGATCTATACCCGCGAGACCATCCAGGCGCGGCTCGGCATGCGCAACTTCATGGAAGAGCTGCGCTCGGCCGGCGTGCAGACCGGTGGCCCGGCCCCCTTCAATGCCGCTGACAAGCAGCGCTTCGCCAACGCCCTCGACAAGTGGCTGATCAAGGGCAAGCTCAGCTGATTACGGTCTCCCCTGCATCCCATTGGGAGACCCATTCAATGCCATCTTTACTTAATCCTTTCTTAAGTATTGTGGGCTAACCTTGTGACTGTTGACCAAACCACCAGCAAGGAGCACACATGAAACTGACCCCCCTGTTGTTACTGATCCCCCTGTTCAGCGGCGCCGTTCTGGCCGACCCCCAGTGTACCCAGACCGACAAGAGCCAATGGCTGAGCGAGGCGGATGCCCAACAGCAGATCAAGGCGATGGGCTACGACATCAAGAAGTTCAAGGTGACCAAAACCAACTGCTACGAGATCTACGGTTGGGACAAGGACAAGCGCAAGGTCGAAATCTACTTCGACCCGACCGATCTGAAGAAAGTAAAAGAAGAGATCGACGAATAAGCTAACCATGGGCCGGTCTGTCACCGGCCCCTTTGATGGAGCCTTGCCATGACAACCTCGTCTGAAGTGAAAGTCTGGGATCCTCTCATCCGGGTGTTTCACTGGGCAACCGTCATACTCTGCCTGCTCAACTTCTTCGTTCTGGAAGAGGGCAGCAAGAACCACAGATATGTCGGCTATACCTTGGCAGGCCTGCTGCTCACCCGCCTGCTGTGGGGACTGGTCGGCCCCCATTACGCCCGTTTCGGCCAGTGGTGGCCGACACCCGCCCGCATTCGTTACTACCTGCGCCAGCTGACACAGGGCCGCCACCCCTATTATCTCGGCCACAACCCGCTCGGCGCGCTGATGATATGGCTGTTGCTGCTGTCGCTGGTCGGCACTATCACCACCGGCTGGCTCACCACCTGGGATGCCTTCTGGGGTGAAGAGTGGATGGAAGAGCTGCACGGTGTCATCGCCAACACCCTGATGGCCGCCGTCGGTGTCCATGCCGCCGTGGTGATCCTGACCGACCGCCTTACCCGCAGCGATCTGCTGCGCGCCATGGTGCTGGGCAAAAAACGGGTGCCCGCCGATACCAAGGTGGAAGATCCGCGCAGTTATTGACCTGGCCGGCCCGCCGGCCCCGGTTTTTTGCTGCAATGGCCCGCGACACTGGTAAGATGCGCCGCCATTTCTCCATGCCGTAGCCACCATGACAGCCCAAGGGCACCTGCTGTTTTCCGTCACCTGCACCCTGCTCGCCCACAAGCTCCAGCTCACACCGGCACTGGCCGATGCCAGCCTGTGGCAGACCATACCCGCCGCGCTGGCCAGCGCCCTGCTGCCGGATCTCGACCACCCCAAATCCGTGCTAGGTCAGCGACTGCCCTGGATCTCCAAGCCATTGTCACGGCTGTTCGGTCATCGCGGCTTCACCCACAGCCTGCTGGCAGTGGTCGTGGCCGTGTGGGGGCTGGATCAGAGCCTGGCACCCGACCTGCTGCCCGTCGGGGTAAAGGATGCGCTCATTATCGGCTACCTCAGCCACCTGCTGGGGGATTGGCTCACCCCCGCCGGCATTCCGCTGTTCTGGCCGCTCAAGCAGCGCTACCGGCTGCCGGGCTGGCCGCTCAAGAGCGGCGGTGCCATCGAGACCGGCTTTTGCACCCTCACCCTGCTGGCGGCCGGTTACTGGAACCACTGGGCCGGTTGAGCGGGCCCAGACCCGGCACCACTGCAGATCAGCGGGAGGCACCTTTGCTCCCCCCCTGAAAAAACAACCCCCTGCCGAGGCAGGGGGTTGTCGTGGTGATGGCGAGGTGCGATTAGATCATCACACCGGCAATCACAGCAGAGAGCAGGCTCACCAGGGTAGAACCGTACACCAGCTTCAGGCCAAAGCGGGAGACCATGTTGCCCTTATCTTCATGCAGTGCCTTCACCGCCCCGGCAATGATGCCGATGGAGCTGAAGTTGGCGAACGACACCATGAAGATGGAGAGGATGCCGACGGTGCGTGGAGAAAGCTCGGCAGCCACTTTGCCCAGGTCCATCATGGCCACAAACTCGTTGGTCACCAGCTTGGTTGCCATGATGGAGCCGGCTTGCAGGGCTTCACCGCTCGGGATACCCAGGATCCAGGCGATCGGATAAAAGAGGTAGCCCATGACGTACTGGAAGTTGACGCCAAACGCCAGCTCAAACAGGTAGTTGATCAGGGCGATCAGGGCGATAAAGCCCACCAGCATGGCCGCCACGATCACGGCCACGGAGAAACCGGCCATGATGTACTCGCCCAACATCTCGAAGAAGTTCTCTCTCTTCGGCGTGTGGTGCTCGTCGCCCTCGACGATGGCTTTCAGGTCGGTGACCGAGTTGTCGGGCTCATACGGGTTGATCAGAGAGAGCACAATGAAGGTGCTAAACATGTTGAGCACCAGCGCGGCGACCACGTAACGCGGCTCGATCAGCTGCATATAGGCACCGACGATGGACATGGAAACGGTGGACATGGCCGTCGCCGCCAGGGTGTACATCTGCTTCTCGTTCAGGTGCGGCAGTGTGTTCTTGAGCGCGATGAAGTTCTCGGACTGGCCGACAATCATGGAGCTGATGGCGTTGAAGGATTCCAGCTTGCCCATGCCGTTGATCTTGGCCAGCACGGTACCGATACCGCGGATGACGATAGGCAGCAGACGGATGTACTGCAAAATACCGATCAGCACCGAGATGAAGACGATGGGCATCAGCACCATCAGGAAGAAGGAGAAGGCCCCTTCGTTGACCAGGCCACCGAACACAAAGTCGGTACCCTGTTTGGCAAACTCCATCAACTTGGTAAAACCAGCCGCAAAGCCACCCACCACGGCCAGACCCACTTCGGAGTTCAGCATGAACCAGGCCAGCGCCAGTTCGACCACCAGCAGTTGGCCGATATAACGCAGTTTGATCTGTTTCCAGTTGTGGCGGTTAGCCAGCAACGCGAGAGCGAGGACCATGACCAGTCCGAGCACAAAGTGAACGAATTCCATACCTGTAGCACCTGAGTGAATTGTAATTTTTGACCGGCGCCATCATAGACATTTGCACATTTAAAAATCAGATAGCCATCACAATCCCGCGCAATATTATGCATGCAGGATAATACAAACGTTTTTAAATTAATTAAACGCCAAGCGCGGCATTAAATCATCGTTAATTAAATATAAAACAAACAATAAACAGTCACTTACAAATAAATCATTCAATTTTAAAACTGGTGAACCACCTAATTTAAACATCCACTCAAAGCGTTCACCTCCCCATCGTAGCGGTCAGGTTAAATTTGATAGAAAAATATTTAATCAAACCAGATTGAAAAACGTTTATCTTATTTTCGATGAACGGGGTCAGCTTCATCGCGCTATTTTTGACGCTGTTTTGTATGCTGTTCCTCGCACACAAACAGGAAAAGCTCCGCTTTTTCCTTCACACGCCTCACCACATGCCTTTGCTCAGGCGTTCAAAAATCCGCCACACCCGAGGCCGCATTCTGGTACAATGCGCGGCCTTAGCGTTAGCGCATCCCCGTTTTCTCCGAAATAGAGTCCTTTTGTGAACAACAGCGAATTTAGCAGCCTCAACCTCTCCCCCGCCCTGCTCGAAAACCTCACCAGTCTGGGTTATCTGCAGATGACCCCGATTCAGGCCCAGAGCCTGCCCCTGGTGCTTGATGGCAAAGATCTGATCGCCAAGGCCAAGACCGGTAGCGGCAAAACAGCCGCCTTCGCCCTGGGCCTGCTCTCCAGCCTCAACGTCAACCGGCTCGAGGTGCAGGCGCTGGTGCTCTGCCCAACCCGCGAACTGGCAGATCAGGTGGCCCAGGAGATCCGTCGTCTGGCGCGCGCCCTGCCCAACGTCAAACTGGTGACCCTGTGTGGCGGCACCCCGACCGCGCCGCAATCCGCCACGCTGGGTTTCGGTGCCCACATCGCCGTCGGCACCCCAGGTCGCATTCTCAAACATCTGGAGCAGGGTACGCTGGAGCTCTCCGGCCTCAAGACGCTGGTGCTGGATGAAGCGGATCGCATGCTGGACATGGGCTTTGGCGAAGAGATAAACCGGGTCATCAGCCATGCACCCCAGCAGCGCCAGACTCTGCTCTTCTCCGCCACCTACCCGGAGGGGATCGCCCAGATGAGCCGTGGCGTGCAGCGCAATCCGGTCGAGGTGAGCGTGGAATCCCTGCACGAGGGGAGCGCCATCGAACAGAAGCTCTACGCAGTGCCTGCCGGTCAGCGCCTCGACGCCCTGACCTGGCTGCTGAGCCACTATCAGCCAAGCTCCTGCGTGGTGTTCTGCAACACCAAGCGCGCCTGTAACGACGTGGCCGATCACCTGGCCGCCAAGGGCTTCTCGGCGCTGGCGCTGAACGGCGACCTGGAGCAACGCGAGCGGGATCAGGTGCTGGTGCGTTTTGCCAACGGCAGCGCCACCATACTGGTCGCCACCGACGTGGCCGCCCGTGGTCTGGACATCAAGGAGCTGGGCGCCGTCATCAACTTCGAGCTGACCTATGATCCCGAGGTGCACGTGCACCGCATCGGTCGTACTGGCCGCGCCGGCCAGCAGGGTCTGGCCCTGAGCCTGTATCAGCCGAACGAAGCCCAGCGCGTCAACTTCATCGAAGAGTACCAGCAGGCCCCGATGCCGCAGGGAGATCTGGCCGAGATAGGCCGCGAGATCAAGCCGATCGCGCCGCAGATGGTGACCCTCTCCATCGATGCGGGCCGCAAGACCAAAGTGCGGGCCGGTGACATCCTGGGCGCCCTGACCGGCGAAGGCGGTATTGCCGGGGCCGATGTTGGCAAGATCCAGATCTCCGAGCAGTACTCCTACGTAGCGGTGAAGCGTAGCGTGGCAAGTGCCGCCCTCAAGCGGTTGCAGGAAGGCAAGATCAAGGGGCGCACCTACCGCGCCCGCAAACTGGGTTAAGGAGGATGCCGGGCAGCACCCTGCCCGACGCGTCACGAACCACAGCACGGGCGCCTTTGCAGGCGCCTGTTTTTTATCGAACATGTGCCCTTCCCATGGCATGGACAACACAGATGAACAGAGAACCCCAAGCCGACGTCAGCTGCCAGAACTGCGAAGCCTGCTGCTGCCGCCTCGAAGTCATGCTGTTTACCGATACCGGCGTGCCAGATCGCTACGTGGACGAGGTAGAGGGACAGGTGCCCGTGATGCACCGGCTAGAAGATGGCTGGTGTGCGGCGCTGGACCGCAATACCATGATGTGCCGTATCTATGAAGTGCGACCGCTGATCTGCCGCGAGTTCGAGATGGGTGAGCCCGACTGCATCGATGAGCGGGACAAATGGTTTATCAAGCTGGAGTGAGCCTGATCGGCCAGGTATTGCTTGACGCTCCCGCCATTGGCGGCGCACCAGCCGAGCTGACGACAAAACCGGGTAAGCACCTCGGCGCCCTGCAGTCTCACACTCGGTCGCCACCTCGGCAATTCCCATGGGCGCATCGCACAATTTAGCTCTCTGCTGGCTGAAGGCAGTCTCATAGCCCATGGCCCCCATCAGGTTGAAGGGGCCGCTCGGCGGACAGATCAACACCTGTCAGCGCCGCTGTATCTCAACATGGCCGTGTGGTTGCACCTTCACGCCAGTCTCCTTCCCTGGATCCTTTCCCACTGCACCAGAACGTTGACATGTTGCAACAAGGTAAGGATTTATCTATCAACATTCCATGCCCCCCCCCGATGACCAAGCCCTTGTGCTAGCGCCCGACAGCCCATGGCGGGCACAGATAACCAAGCAATATGGATCGGCCGCCCCTCCCATCATGTTCTGTTGCAGTTAACAAAACGTTGCTGCTATTATCCGCGCCGCCATGAACATTCCACCAACAGAAACGTTGGTCATTAACGCAAGGATCAGAGATGAAAAACCGGGACTCGAGTCATTACCAGCGGATCTGGCGCTGGCACTTCTACGCCGGCCTCTTCGTCGCCCCCTTCCTGATCCTGCTCTCCCTCAGCGGCATTGTGTACCTGTTCAAGCCCCAGCTCGACAATCTCATGTATCCCGAGCTGATGAAGGTGACGCCTGCCAGCCAGACCCTGAGCGCCGATGCGCTGTGGGCCGAGGCACGGACCGCCATGCCGGACGCCAGCCTGAGCAAGTACCTGCCACCGGTCAGCCCGGATGCCAGCGCCCAGTTCATCGTCCGCCAGGGGGGCCGCGAGCTGACCCTGTTCCTCGATCCCGCCAGCAGCGCCCTGCTCGGCGCCCGGGACAACCAATGGAATCTGCAGGCGGTGGCCCGTGCCCTGCACGCCGAGCTGCTGCTCGGCACCACCGGGGATAGAGTGATCGAGCTGGCCGCCGGTTGGGGCATAGTACTGCTCATCAGCGGCCTCTATCTGTGGTGGCCACGCAAGGGGCCCGGCGTAGGCGGCATCCTCTGGCCACGACTGAACCAGCGTGGACGCCTCTGGTGGCGCGATCTGCACGCCGTGGTCGGCTTCTGGGGCGCGGGCTTCCTGCTGCTGTTGCTGCTAAGCGGCATGACCTGGACCGGTTTCTGGGGGGATCAGTTCACCAACGTCTGGAACCGCTTCCCCGCCGCCATGTGGAACCAGGTTCCCGCATCCACGCCGCTTGCCCGCAGCCTGAACCAGGCCCACGACCAAACTGTGCCCTGGGCGATGGAGAACACCCCCATGCCGAGCTCGACACAGCCCGATGAGATGGCCTCCATGGCGATGACTGACACGGCCATGCCGCCGAGTTCGGCAGGGCACGATCACAGCGCCATGAACCATGGCGGGGAACACGAGGGGATGGTGATGGCCGAGCACCGCATCTCGCTGCAACAGGTGGTGGAGCTTGCCAACGAGCGCCAGGTCACCCCGGGTTACAGCATCACGCCGCCGGCCGGCAAGAGCGGCGTCTACACCATAGCCCTGTTCGCCGATGATCCGCGCAACGATGCCACCCTGCACATAGATAAGTACAGCGGCAAGGTACTGGCCGACGTGCGCTGGCAGGATTACAGCCTGGTCGCCAAGACGGTGGAAACCGGCGTCATGCTGCACACCGGCAAGCTCTACGGCTGGCCCCATCAACTCGCCATGCTGCTCATCTGCCTGATGGTATTGTTGAGCGCAGTGAGTGGCCTCTGGATCTGGTGGAGCCGCCGCCCGCAGGGCCGTCTCGCGGCCCCGCCGCTGCCGGCCAAACTGCCCCCCATGCGCGGCGCCATCGCCGTGCTGGTGCTGCTCGGTATCTGCTTCCCGTTGGTGGGCGCCTCCATGGTCGTTATCTGGCTGCTGGATACCCTGCTCTTCTCCCGCCGAACCCTCAAGGTGGCGCGCGCCAGCTAGTCGATAGCATCATCGACCAACACAGAGGGCTCCCGTTCGGGAGCCCTCTGTGTTTCATTGCAACCGGCTTTCACTCCTGCTCGACCAGCAGGAGGATCTTGCTGGCCTTCTCGAAATGGTCGAGTCCGTGGGTCTGGATCCACCAGGTCGCTGCCTCCATCAGCAGCTCGGGATCGTCATTGCGGTTGGCAAAAAACGCATAGAAGGAGACGCCCACCGCGTCCCCCTTCTGCGCAATTTTCTGCTGGCAGACCTGAATGATTTTCCGTTTGAGTGATTCACGCATGACTGGGTTCCTGTCTGACAGATTCAGTGCCAACACGCTTCGTCGACACACAAAAAGGGCTCCCATCCAGGGAGCCCGCTTCACATAGCTACCAGCCGGCAGATCATCAGGAGAGTGCAAGCCCGATGGAGAGCAGCAGGCTGAACAGGAAGGCACTGATGGCGGTCTTCTTGAGCGCACCGGTCAGCACCTCGCCATCGACACTCGTACGCAGGGTCTTGGCGGCGTCGGTGAGCGGCTTCATGGCGGGCAGGAAGATCCAGGGCCAGACGCTGGCGGGCTGGGTCAGGATAAAGGCAATGGTCGCCAGCAGCGCCGCCCCCAGCAGCACCCAGTGATAGGCGATGGCACGGTTACGGCCAAGGCGTACCGCCAGGGTGATCTTGCCGCTGGCGGCATCGGTCTCGATGTCGCGCACATTGTTGATATTGAGCACGGCGGTGGCCAACAGGCCACAGGCGGTGGCAGGCAGCAACAGATCCCACTCCAGGCTCTTGGTGAAGAGGTAGTAGGAGCCGAGCACCCCCAACAAACCGAAGAACAGAAACACCGAAATATCGCCGAAACCACGATAGCCATAAGGGGTCTTGCCCACCGTGTAGGTGATGGCCGCCACTATGGCTGCGCCGCCCAATACCACAAACGCCAGGATCTGCAGCCACTGGCCACCGAAGGCACAACCCAACAACAGCAGACCGCTCGCCACCGCCGCCAGCGCGGTCAGCGCCATGGCCATGCGCATCTGCTTTTGGGTAATAAGACCAGAGACCACGGCGCGCTGGGGACCGATCCGTTCACCATTGTCGGCACCGGAGACAGCATCCCCGTAATCGTTGGCCAGGTTGGAGAGGATCTGCAACAGGATGGCGGTCAGCAGGGAGAGCGCCATGATGGTGCCATCGAAGGCGCCACGGCTGGCCGCGAGCCCGGATCCCAGCAGGATGGAAGAGCAGGCGAGCGGCAGTGTTCGCAAACGCGCCGCCAGCAACCAGATAGAGAAGGTATTTGTCATATTGTGATGGCCAAACAATCAGATATTGATCGTGTTAAGGGTTATCGAACCGGATTTCGGTATACTTGGCCCCTCGGGAGTCAGCTCCCCGGGCGATTTACATGGACGAATGGGCAGATAATATATAGGAATAATCGCTCCTTTGGCATAAACCAACGGCATCCTTCTGCAGGATTGACCGTCACTATCGGCTCATAGACGAAATCCATGTTGGCTCAGACCCATATCAAGCAACAACTGGACGCCCTGCGTCACAGCAACGCCAGCGGCTTCGTGCGGCTGCGCGTGGCTGTCGAGATCCGCTCCTTCCTGGGCTGGCTCGCGGCGCAGACCCTCTATCCCCGTATCTATTGGCATGCCAGAGGGCACGACAAGCCCGAATACGTGGCGCTGGGCAGCATTCGCGAACTGACCCGGCCGCAAGACATACAGCAGGTCTGCGAGCACGCCAACCAGCCCCACGACGACAGCCCACGCTACTACGGCGGACTGGCGTTCGATCCGGCCCAATCCGGCTGGCAAGGATTTGGCCCCTGCCGTTTCGTGCTGCCCCGTATCGAGCTGGTACGCCGTGGCGAGTGCGTCAGTCTCTGCCTCAATCTCTGGCTGACCGACGGCAATCTCGATGCCGAGCTGCAGGCGGCCGAAGCGGCCCTCGATGCCCTGCACCCGGAAACCCCGCTACCTGCCCTGCAAAAACAGCCCTGGCTGCGCCAGGATTGCCCCGGCCCCGCCCAGTGGCAGACGCTGGTCGAGCGGGTGACGGCGCCCGACTTTCAGGCGCACACCCCCAAGGTGGTGCTGTCGCGGGAGAGCCTGCTCTCCCGCCAGCTACACGACGAGCAACTCTGCCCCTGGTCACTGCTGGCACAGTGGGCGCAGCACGCCCAGGAGTGCTTCCACTTCGGCTTTCAGTTCTCCCCCGAGCAGAGCTTCATCTCCTGCTCCCCCGAGCGACTCTACCGCCGGGAGCAAGACCACCTCTTCACCGAGGCGCTGGCAGGTACTATTCGCCGATCCGGCGACGAGGCGACCGATGCGGCCCTGGCCGCCGAACTGCTGACCGACAGCAAGAATCAGCTGGAAAACCGGCTGGTGCATGCTGACATCCTCAGCCGGCTGGCACCGCTCACCACGAGCGCCAGCCTGACCGAGCCGCGCATTCTGAAACTGCGGCTGCTACAGCACCTCAAGTGCGACATAGAGGCCGAACTCAAGCCCGGGGTGTGTGACTGGCAACTGCTGGATGCCCTGCACCCCACCCCCGCCGTGGGCGGCGCCCCGCGCGAAGCCGCACTGGCCTTCATCCGCGAGTTCGAACCCCATGATCGCGGCTGGTATGCCGGTGCCTGCGGCATGCTGAGCCGGGAAACCTCCGAGTTCTCCGTCGCCATCCGCAGTGCCCGCGTCACGGCGCAGACCATCACCCTGTTCGCCGGGGCAGGCATAGTGGCGGGATCCGAGCCCGCCGCCGAGTGGGCCGAACTCGACAACAAGATCGCCAACGTGCTCTCCCTGCTGGGATAGCGTTTTCCCATCGACCCCTCATTCAGCGAGAGCCCCATGTTTGCGAGCCCCGTGTTTGCCAGTCAACATGCCACCTTCAATCACGTCTGGTCTTCCCTCTTGCTGGAAGAGCTTCATCGCCTCGGCGTGCGGGACATAGCGCTGGCCTCCGGCTCACGTTCGGCGCCGCTCACCATGGCGGCCGCCGCCCACCCCGGTTTTCGTCGCCACCTCCACTTTGACGAGCGCGGCTTGGGGTTTATGGCGCTGGGGCTGGCCAAGGGCAGCGGCCGACCGGTGGCGGTGATCATGACCTCGGGCACGGCGGTCGCCAACCTCTGGCCAGCGGTGGCCGAGGCACAGCTCACGGGCGTGCCGCTCATCATTCTTTCGGCCGATCGGCCACCCGAGCTTATCGACAACGGCGCCAACCAAGCGATCGATCAGCAGGGGATCTTCGGTCGCTACCCCGTCTATCAGCAGAACCTGCCGAGCCCCACCCCGACCATACCCGCAGCCTTCGTGCTGAGCTCGGTGGATCAAGCCCTGGCCCAGCAGACGCTGACGCCGGGGCCGGTGCACTTCAACTGCATGTACCCCGAGCCGCTCTATCCCGGCGATGAGTACCTGGATTTTTCCGACTATCTGGTACCGCTCGGTGACTGGCTGCATTCAGGCGAGCCCTGGAGCCCCTGGCAGCAGAACGAGCAGATCTGTCCCCGCCAGCCCGATTGGGCGGCCTTGCAGGGCAAACGCGGCGTCATAGTCGCGGGCCGTATTCAGGATCCCGCCCAGGCGCAAGTGGTGGCCGAGCTGGCCGAGCGCCTCGGCTGGCCGCTGCTGGCGGATCTGCAGAGCCAGATCCGCTTCGATGCCCGCAACCTCATTCACATGGATCTCGCCCTGCAAAACAGCGGCTTCGTGGCCGAGCTGGCCCGCGCCGAAGTGTTGCTGCAATTCGGTGCCCGCCTCATCTCCAAACGGCTCGGCCAGTTCATCAAGCAGCACCCCTGGCAGGATTACTGGCTGGTGGAGCCGCAGCCGGCGCGGCTCGATCCCGATTACCGGCTGCGCCGCCGCCTGGTGTGCGAGCCCGCCGCCTTCGCCGCGACCCACAAGGTGAGCACCCGCCACCTGCCCTGGCACCGGCTGGCGGAGCGCCAGCAGAGTGCCACCCGCCAGATCCGCAGCGCTTGCGATCGCTTCTCCGAGCTCGGTGTCTGCCATCGGCTGGGCTCCCTCATTCAAGGTCAGCTATTCGTTGGCAACAGCATGCCAGCCCGGCTGATGGACATGCTCGGCGAAGCGGGCAAGGGACCGAGCAGGGTGATGACCAACCGCGGTGCCTCCGGCATCGATGGCCTCATCGCCAGCGCCTATGGTTTCGCCCAGTCGAGCGACCAGCCGACGACCCTGTTGATTGGGGATCTCAGCGCCCTGCACGATCTCAACAGCCTGGCTCTGCTCGGCAAATCGAGCCGACCGCTGGTGGTGATCCTGCTCAACAACGACGGCGGCAGCATCTTTCGCATGTTGCCGGTGCCCACCGGCGATCGGCTGCTGGAGACCTACTACTGCCTGCCCCACGGCCTGCACTTCGAGCAGGCCGCCGCCATGTTCGGCCTCCACTATCGGGCGCCGACCACGCTGGCTGAATTCGAGCAGGCCTACGGCGCAGCGCTGAAAAACCCGCCGTTGGAAAAGAAAGTAACTCTGATTGAAATCAAGGTACCGAGCAGCGAGGTGGCCGAAGATCTGAAAGCACTGGGGGCGGCTATTCGTGGCCTCTAACCCGAACAGCCAGGAACTGCCTCTGGTACTGCTGCACGGTCTGCTCGGCGATGGCCGCGACTGGCAGCCAGTGATAGAAGCCTTGCCTGGAGTAGATTGCCACGCGCTGGATCTGCCGGGTCACGGCAACAACCGGGGGCTGAGCGTGACCGGCTTCGAGCAGACCCATCAGTGGCTCTGCGATGCACTAAAGGCTCTCGGCATCGCGCAGTACCGACTGGCCGGTTATTCGCTGGGTGGGCGGCTCGCCCTCTATCACGCCAGTCGAGCCCCTGCCGGATTGCAGGCCCTGCTGCTGGAAAATTGCCATCCCGGCCTGCCGCTGGCCGAGCGGGCCGCTCGCATCGAACACGACGAGTGCTGGGCCCGGCGCTTCGAGCGCGAACCGCTGGCCGCCGTGCTGGCCGACTGGTATCGACAAGGGGTCTTCGCCGATCTCGACGAAGCGGCCCGCGCCCGCCAGATCGCCAGACGTTTGGGCAACGAGGGTCACGCTATCGCGGCCATGCTGCGCGCCACCTCGCTGGGCCAGCAGCCGGATCTCGCCGCCTGGCTAAGAGCAAAACCGCTGGTCGGTGCCCGGCTGCCGGTGAGCTGGCTCTCCGGCAGCCGGGATCACAAATTCCATCAGCTGGCTTGCCAGTTGGTGAAGCAGGGCTGCAATATCCATCACTTGACACTGGATGGCGGCCACAATCTGCACGCCAGCCAGCCCGATCGATTTGCCTCGTGCCTGCGCGACTGGATTGCGAGTACGCCATAACACGGCACAACACAATTTACCTGAGCCGGCATTGCGGGCTTATCACCAACAAGAAAAAGAGCGTGCACATGATGGAAGCAATGACGAAAGCTGAACTGTATGCCCCCGTTCAGATGACGCGATTGCTCAATCTGAGTACGACCAGACCAGAAGGAAAACAACATGATTGAGGCAATGACGGAAGCGGAACTGTACGCACCTGTCGAGTGGCGTGATTGCTCCGCCGGTTATGAGGACATCCTCTATCACAAGTCCGGCGATGGCATTGCCAAAATCACCATCAATCGCCCTCAGGTGCGCAACGCCTTCCGCCCCCGCACCGTGAAAGAGATGCTGCAGGCGCTGGCCGATGCCCGTTATGACGATCATATCGGCACCATCATACTCACCGGCTTCGGCGAGAAGGCATTCTGCGCCGGTGGCGACCAGAAGATCCGGGGCGACTACGGTGGATACCAGGATGACGAGGGCACCCATCACCTCAATGTGCTCGACTTCCAGCGCGATATCCGCACCTGCCCGAAACCCGTGGTCGCCATGGTGGCCGGTTATGCGGTCGGGGGTGGCCACGTACTGCACATGATGTGCGACCTGACCATCGCCGCCGACAACGCCCAGTTCGGCCAGACAGGTCCGAAAGTCGGCTCCTTCGACGGCGGCTGGGGTGCCTCCTACATGGCCCGTATCGTCGGCCAGAAGAAGGCCCGCGAGATCTGGTTCCTGTGCCGCATGTACAACGCTAGCCAAGCCCTCGACATGGGTCTGGTCAACACAGTCGTGCCGTTGGCCGAACTGGAGCGCGAAACCGTGCGCTGGTGCCGCGAGATGCTGCAGAACAGCCCGATGGCGCTGCGCTGCCTGAAAGCGGCCCTCAATGCCGACTGTGATGGCCAGGCGGGCTTGCAGGAGCTGGCGGGCAATGCCACCATGCTGTTCTACATGACCGAAGAGGGTCAGGAAGGGCGCAACGCGTTCAACGAGAAACGCCGTCCCGACTTCTCCAAATACAAGCGGAACCCCTGATGACACTTGCCCTGTATCGCTATCTACTGCCTTTTACCCAGCCACTGACCTTTCACGGCAAGGTGGAGGTGGCGCGAGAGGGGCTGTTGGTGCGCATCAACGACGGCTGGGGGGAAATTGCCCCCCTGCCCGGCTTCTCCAGAGAGACCCTGGCCGAGGCGCAAGCCGAGGCCCTCGGCTGTCTGGAGCAGCTGGCTCAGGGGCTGCCCATCGCGCCCCTGCTGCCCTCGGTGCAATTTGGTCTGGACTGTGCACGGCGGGTTTGGCCGGAACAGACAGCGGCACTGCCCGAGCCTTATCCCCTCATTCAAGGCTCCCCCCAGGAGCTGCTCAAACACTGGAAGAACTGGCTGCACCAGACACCCAGCAAGGCAAAACTGAAGGTGGCCCGTTATCCCATGCGCGACGAGCTGGCGCTGATCCGCCTGCTGTGCGATCGCATCCCCACCCTCAAGCTGGTGCTGGATGCCAACCAGGGCTGGACCCGCGAGGAAGCCTGGGCCTTTTGCGGTCACCTGGATCCAAACCGGACCGAGTATCTGGAAGATCCCTGCGCCAACTTTGACGACATCGCCTTCGTGGCGAGCCGAACCGGCATGCCGGTGGCCATCGACGAACTGCTGGCACAGGGTAAATCCTGGGAGCCGATCCCGCAGCTGAGAGCCTTGGTGCTCAAGCCCATGCTGCTCGGCTCGCTGGCCAACAGCGAGGCACTGGTGGCCCGCGCCCGCGAGCTGCGCCTGAAAGTGGTCGTCTCCTCCTGCTTCGAGTCCGGGGTCGGCCTCGGCCAGCTCGCCCGTCTCGCAGGTGAGTGGGCGCCGGAGCAGGCGCCGGGCCTGGACACCAAACGCTGGCTGGCAAGCGATCTGCTGGACCAGCAAGGTAAACCCGATCCTGGCCTGCTGGAGCCCCTGTTTCACCGTGACTGAAAAGGCCTTCATGCTGCCGACACCTGACCATCACGCCCCCCTGGAGCCCTGCCCGGTGCGTCACTGGGCACATGCATCACCCCAGCACATTGCCATCCACACAGACAGCCCCCTCAGCTATCAGCAGCTGGATGCACGGATCAACAGCCTGTGCCTGCAGCTGAAGCTCGCTGGCTTGAAAGCCGGCGACCGGCTGGCTGCCGTGGTACGCGGCGCCCTGCCGGACGTCTTGCTGGCATGGGCCTGCGTGCGTAGCGGCATCGTCTTCTGCCCGCTCAACCCCGCCTTTCCAGCGGCCAGACAAGCCGAACTGGCGCAGCAGCTGGCTGTGGCCGCCTTCTGGTCGGCCGACGACATTCCGGCTGGAAGTTGGTGCCCACTGCGGCTGGATTTCAACACTGAACTGGCGGCAGCCGATCAGCCCTGGCCGCTGGATCCCGCCCGGCTCAACAATATGATCCTCACCTCGGGCTCCAGCGGTACACCTAAAGCCGTGGTGCATCGCCTCGCCAATCACCTGGCCTCGGCGCGAGGCTCAGCCTCCCTGATCCCGCTGGATGAGAAGTGTGGCTGGCTGCTCTCCCTGCCGCTGTTTCACATCGGTGGCTATGCCATCCTGTTCCGGGTTTTTCTGGCGGGCGCCAGCCTGGTACTGGACGATCGCAGCCAGCCCCTCAAGACGCGCCTCGAACACTTGCCCATCACCCATCTCTCACTGGTGCCGACCCAGCTCTGGCGCCTGCTGGCAGAGGGCTTTGACCCCGCTCGTACCCGCTTGCGCGAGCTGTTGCTCGGGGGTGCCGCCATCCCGCAGCCGCTGGTTGCTCGCCTCGCGGCCATGGGGTTCACCCCCAAGTCGAGTTATGGTCTCTCCGAGATGGGCAGCCAGGTCTGCACCGGCCAGCCGACCGCCGCTGGCGTGGTTGGCAAACCGCTGCCGGGGCGGGAAGTCTGCATTCAGCAAGATGAGATCTGCGTGCGTGGCGACACCCTGTTTGCCGGCTATTTCCAGGAGGGCGTGCTGGAGCGGCCACTTGACGAGGCTGGCTGGTTTCACACCCGCGACAAGGGGCATTTCAGCGCCGGTGGCGAGCTGGTGGTAGAGGGGCGGATCGACAACCTGTTTATCTCGGGGGGTGAGAACATACAGCCCGAAACCATAGAGCAGCGGCTGGTGGATCATCCCGCCGTGGCGCAGGCACTGGTGGTGCCCATGCCGAACGACGAGTGGGGGCAACGCCCCGCCGCCTTCATCGACTGGCACGGCGAGCCTGTGCCCTATCCGGAGCTAGCAGCCTGGATCCGCGCAACCCTGCCCGGCTTTATGGTGCCGGACCTCTGGCAACCCTGGCCCGACATGGGCGGGGCTCTCAAGCCACAACGAAAACCGTATCAGCCATCTATCTTCAAACAATAAGGCGTCATACGACAGTTTCCGATACAGTTGGGGCCGTCGATTCACTCCTTCATTGAAGAGAAAACCCGCTCAAGGCCAACATTATCCCCTGCCTTCATCCTGAGTGAGAACGATGACATAAATGGTCATCTTTTTGGGCATTTTTTGAACCAAGTTAATCGACTGTAGTACCATGTCACTCGCCCAGCACTTCGATGGGGACATAATTGATTGATAGTAAAAGAAATTGTTAATTTGGCGTTATTTGAACAACTGCGACATGGTGGTAAAATGCACGCCTTGGCAGTAAGGTGAGTCACACATGAGTAACAAAATTTATAAAATCTCAGAGGATATCTATTTCTCCGCTGCAACCTTCAGGCTCTCAAAGAACGAAAAAGACATCAAGCTCAGTAACAAAGAGGCCGAGCTCCTCGACATGCTGTGTGAGGAGGCTGGCAGTGTCATTCCCAGAAACATACTGCAGGAAGCCTTGTGGCCAAATCAGGACAATACTGACACCAACCTTAATAGACAGATCCTCTCCCTGAGGAGAAAACTGGAATCATTTGGCTTGCTGGATTCAATTGATACCATCCCCAGGGTAGGTTATATCTTCTGTGCACCCATTGAGGTCACCGGGGAAGCTGAGAATACGGAGGCAAGGGCAGAAACGTCAGGGGACGCGCCGCGGGCCAGACGACAATACTCCCGCAGAAAATCCGATCGCTATTTCAGCCCAAAGCGCATTATGCTGTTCGCACTGCTGATTGTGGTGGCCTGCTCGCTGGCAGCGCTTATTTATCATTACAGCAATAAAAATACCCTTAGAACGATTAATCTCGGCCACGTTTCTCTCTCTACGACCAGCGAGACTGAGAATGCATTAAAATTGAAGATTGATATGCTGGCACCGCTTGTTAAAAAAGTGCAGCGTAATGAAGAGGAACGTGTTTCCATTCTCATCGGAAAGGAAGCTATCAGCTACTTCTCTATTGATAATAAAAATAAAGAGTTGTTAGCTAATGTCTTCCTACTGAGAGCCGGCCATTCCGTCGCGGAGGAGCTGCAGTGCGTCATTAATACCATGGCATTGCAGGGCGAAAACGTTTCCCACAACTACTATCACTATCCGAATACCACTGTCAGATATCACAGCAATTGCCAAGCGCCTGATAACTGGGTCGAAATCGCCAGAAAAAGCAAAATCATAGTGGCCATGAACAGAGAAATTGTGGTGGCCACTGTGATAGCAACCGATCATCTGGGGCAAACCCTGTTCAATCTGGATTCCGTTGGCAATATAGAGCGGGATCAGGGTGATGTTGCAATCGAAATAAAGAATACCATCGTCAACTTTATCGACCAGAAAGCGTTGACCAGCAATGGCATGGTCGCCACCCTGGTGGCTGCCCTGACCCCACCCAAACAGAAGTTGCTATTTATTCAGCTGCCAGGCGGGATATATCTTTCCAGCTATATGGGGGGGGTTATCTCTTGGCCCAGCAGAGGGAATTTAAATGTCATCCAGCGTAATGAGCTTTGAGGTTATTCATAGGAGACAATGAAGTTAGCCACCGCGGTATAATCCCCAGGCGTGATATTCTTGTCGGCGATCGCCTTCGGGTGGCCCTCAACCCGAGCGTAAAACAGCAGTTCATTTTCCGTTGAATCACCCAATGCATAGCCGCTAGAAGCAGTGCCCAAATCCAGCTTGGTCTGAGCGGCATTATAGAGCCTGATCCCGGCCCCCTTGGCTGAACCGGCAGAAAACGCCAGGGCACCGCTCATCTGCGGGTCTGCAGCACCACTGAAGGTCACCTTGGCCATGCGGAAAATACCGGGTTTGCAGTTGGTGAGACGGATAAAAAATTTCACCTTCTCCCCGGCACCTGCCGAGTAGAGCTCCCTGACGTCAACCACGCCCAGGTCGACCGACTGATCGGCCGATTCGGGAGAGATGATGCAGGGTTGGGCAATAATCCGGCCATGGAGCCGCATCGTATTGCCAAGTAACTCCAAATCATTGGCGCCGGGCGCTGCCGTCACAGCCAGCACTGGTGTCATCAGTAGTCCAAACCATACTCTGCGCAACATATCGCTATACCTCACTGGAATTCGGCGACTATGGTGGCGGTGGCGTAAAAGTCACCGGCGGCCACCTCCTCACTACCAGATGCTATCGGCGCGGCAATAAACCCCCAGTCACCAATATTCCCTTGCATGGTAACGGGATAGAACTCGTTCAACTTGAGTGGATCGCCATTCAGCTGCTTGAACTTGATCCCCAGATTGGGGATGATCGTGGCACTCTGATAACCCTCCTTGGTGGTCCTCAGATACTCCTGGCTAAAGGATGTCGGTCGTCCGGAGATACCCAGGTTGATTTTGAGCGCAGGGCCTTCAAATACCCCGCCTTCACATCGAAACGTCAAGGGAACCGTCTTTTCAAAGTTATTGCCATCCAGCCCGGTGCTTGGTAAATCACCAAACTCCACCTCTATGGTCTGCCCGCCATTGATGACACACTTCTCGGGTACGTAAAGAATCGCCGAAGAAATGGTGATCCGTGACATGGGTACGTTGTTGAAATCACCTACCGTGAACCCCAAGCGACCAAACATCTCAACCACTTGGCGATCGGAGATCTGCACCCCGTTGATGATGGGTTTGCGCACCCGGAAGGTCACCTTGCCCTTGCTGCCGCTCCCAAAATTGTCGATCCGGGTCAAGCCTCCCTTAGTACAGCTTTTGTTGACGTAGTTGTTGCTCTGGTTATCGAAGGGAGCCACCACATACTGTTTGCGATTACCGGCTATCCAGATCTCCACCTTCATATCGAGAAAATCGTTGAGCTTGACGAATCCATTGCCGGCCGGAGGCAAGCCACTGCTCATGACCGCCTTGTAGTGAACCGCTGAGTTGGGAATGGATTGCACCGGGCAGGTCACGGTGCCGGTATACGTGCTACCCAGATCCCAGGTAAAGGCATTGGTCACATAACCTAACTGATTCTGAATATCAGCATTACCAAGCTCGATTTTGTAGTCATGGATCGAGTCAGGCACCACATAACCGTTGGCCAGGGCTTTGCAACTCAACAGCAAACCGGCCATCAACAGGGAATAGCGCATTGGCTTACTCGCTCTTCACGGCGCGGCAGACGTTGGCCGAGCACTGGTAAGTGATATCCATATATCCGCCGTAGTCATTGACGTAGCTGATAATGAACTGATCCGGCAAGGCTTCGGGAATCGTGGCACTCATCTCCGACTTGGGTGACACCATAAACGCCGAGAAGCCCTTGATGGCGGTTTTTTCCTTGCCCTTCGGATGAGCCAGACCGACATAGGTGATGTAGTAAGGGGTCGGGTTGTTGACCTTCAGGGTCGTGCCCTGCTTGGTGATCGTCACCTGATCCTGCCAGACGGCACCACGCTCCGGGATGATGGCCTCGGGGCGGTAGAACAGCTTGATCTTGGACTGCACCGCAATCTGCATCACGTTGCTCTTCTCGCTCTTGGGCGGGATCTCGCGCAGGTTGAAGTAATAGATAGATTCACGATCCTTGGGCAGCGCATCGATGGCAGGCACGCTGGCAATCCGGACGATCGACTTCTGATTGGCATCGACCCTTTGTACCGGTGGCAACACCACGAAAGGCGAAGAGATCTTCTGCCCCTGGGCATCTTCCATCCAGGCCTGCGCCAGATAAGGCAACTTCTGGCTCTCGTTCTTGATATTGAGACTGATGGATTTGGCACCACCAGGATACACGGCACGGGTACGATCCAGCACTATGGCGGCACTGGCATTGATTGACGTCATGCCCAGCACGGCCAGACAGGTAAAAGAGAGCAGCTTTTTCATCGGTATCCCATTACTTGCAAGTGAGAGTCTTCATCGACAGATCGGTTACTTCGTGCGGCGCCACTATCTTGCACTGACGAGCACCACCCCAGGACACATCAAAGGATTCATCCGGCTTGACCCCCGTCAAGTAGATGAGGCCATCCTCATCCACCACTGAAATGACTCGCCCGGACTCTTTGACGACGGTTGCCCCAAAAGGAGGGTTGGCGCCATCAGGCAATGTTACACTCGCCAACAGCTTGAAACCCTGAGCAATTTCAAAGGCATTATAACCAATTGCACCTTCGGTCAGCGTACCTTGCTTGATCGCATTCATGGCATCTATGTCATCGCTCAGCTGATCCACGTCTATCCGGGTATCGCTCTTGCGATAGTCGCTCATGTCGCTGATCACTGCGACCCCAAACCGGTTGGTGACAGCACGGCCATTGTTGAAAGAGACGTCAGGCACCTTGTCGGTATCCACCATCATGCGGGTGCCACCGCGTCGGCTTGCCTGGTGCAAGGCGGCCCCATGTTCGGTCGCTGTCAGGCCACCCCGCATGCTTGCCCCCAGCGAGGTGTACTCACTCTGTACGCTGTAGGCGTTCAGGCTGACGGTACCTATATCGCTGTTGTGGCTGTAGTAGCCACGAGCGACGGCATGACCGTTGCTTTGCACCCCAGCCCCCAGCTGATAGGTATCATCCGGCCGGCTGTAATCCTGATAAGTTGCCAGGTGGGTGACCTTGCCATTGGAAGACTGCACGCTGTATCCCCCGCTCTTCCTGTCCCCAATCGGCATGTTGACCGACAGCATGACGCTCTTGTCATCCTCATAATTCTCAGTCTTGGTCTTGTAGGCAGACAAATAGAGAGAGACATTTTTGAAAGTGCCAATATTCACACTCTTGTTTATTGACAGACCGTAACGATTTTCCGCCTCATGATCCCAATAGGTTCTATGGGTGTAATCCAGATACACAGTCAATGCCTTGGCCGCATCATCGGCCCAGAATGTCTTGTTGGCAGTGATGGTATATAGCTCTTTGTCTCCCCAGGTTTTGTAATCGTCACTGGCGGCTGACTCATTCCTTTCCAGTCGGTCCTTGTTATTCAGGAACTGCGACATGGTCATGAAGTCATGCTGGGAAAAACGATAACCCGCAAAGCTGATGGCGCTGTTGTATTCATCGAACTGCTTGGCATAGTTCAACCGAAATGACTGGCCACTCTTGGTGGACAAGCTCGGCAATTTTGCAATGGATTGGGTCAGGTCAGCAGAGACTGCGCCAAACGCATACAGGTCTCGACCAATCCCCAGCCCCATGGAGTTATATTCGCCAGCGACCATGCTGCCACCATAAAGCGACCAGGAGTTCGCCACCCCCCATGAGAAATCCCCTGTCACGAAACCCGGACCGTGGACATCATGGGTCGAATTCCTCCGCTCGGAGGGTGCCCCGACCGAGAGGTTATACCTGACATATCCGGGACGAGTCAGATAGGGCACTGTCGCGGTATCCACCTGAAAGGAGTGGACACTGCCATCCTGCTCCGCTACCCGCACCTCGAGCCTGCCGCGCACCGAACTGTCCAACCCCCGGAGGCGAAATGGGCCGGCAGGCACGTTGGTCTCATAAATGACGCGGCCAGACTGGGAAACAGTGACCTTGGCGTTGGTCTTGGCAATGCCGCTCACCTCGGGGGCATACCCTTGCAAGCTCGGGGGCAACATGCGTTCATCATTGGCCAGATTCACGCCTGTATAGCGAAATCCATCGATAAGCTGGGAGTTGAGCTGTTGTTCGCCGACCGTCAACTTGGCGGCCATGTGCGATAGCGGACGATAGGCATAAATGCGGTTCAGCTCGGCTGACGACCGCTCATCATCACCCCAATAGGAACTTGCCTGATAGTCGCCGCGCAGGCGCCAGGCGCCATAGTTTGCCCCCAGGGTACCGTAACTGCTGATATTGTTATTGGCATAGTCGCTCCCTTCATTGACCTGGGCGTTGATATTGTAATCCAGCATCAGACCGGTAATACCCACGTCCCACTGCTCGGGCGGAATCCAGTTGGGATCACTGTATTTCATCCATGCCTGCGGGACTGCAATTCTGAGCAGCCCATTACCGATATCGTTGGAAATAACCACCCCATCAAGCGCCAGCAGGTTGGCACACTGGCCCTGATGCCAGTTATCTATCTTGGCGATGGCCTCATCCGTCAGTGCCATTCTGGGCACAATATCCAGTGGCAAACAGGCGACGCCGCCTTTTCCCTTGCCATCTTCCACTTCATAAAAAGGGATTTTCTGGAGTGGCAACTTGTTCTTGTTGACCTCAATTTCAAGATAGTAATCGCCAGGCATGATATAACCGGCATCCGCAAACTGGGAAAGATCTATCTTGGTTCGCTCATCCACATCAAGCGCATCAATATTAAACTCCGTTTCTGCCAATGCGTTATTACCCATTACCAACAGGCATGGTACGCATAGCATAAAAGCTTTTTTTAGATAAAATTTCCTAACAGAGTTTGATGTTGCAACGCTCATAATTTCACTCTAGGGATATCATAACGGTCTCACATAATGAGGTATCTACACTAAGCAATCGGCTTGCTTACATATAACTAAGTTCGAACAGTGCCATATTATTTGGATATACTATCTGGCTGCCATTCAGACTGACATTGAATTCCATATCACCATTGACAATATCCGAGACAATAAAACGCGCACCCGATACCTTGTGATATTGTCCATTGCTGACAATACCCAGATCGTCACTTATGGCCCCATGCACCGACATGGAGATAAGAGACAATGCCCCCCTCACAGATCCACCTGTCTGGCAACCACTGAATTTCAGCGTGCCGTGACGTGCCTGCTGCAAGGGAATGCTGTGCAATTCATCCAGGGTGCAACCTGATTCAGCCAGACCGTCCGTCTGCTCATTTGCACAAGCAGAGCCTGCCATCATCACCACCTGCAGCACCACTGGCACCATCATTGAGATCTTCATGATCAAGGTCCGATGTGAAGAGAGAAAGTGGAGTGAGGTTGTGGTGGTTTTCACCACCACAACCCTTGTCACACGTTAAGGCAGACTATTACTCGTAGGAGAGAGTAAAGTTGGTCACTGCAGTGAAGTCGCCAGCTCTCAGCGGGTTTTTAGCATCATGTACGGCATAACCTTTCAGCACGGCGGTGAAGGGCAGCTCGTTGTCACCAGGTGACAGTGCGTAGGCAGCGGTAGGCTGGCCCAAAACAACGGTAGCACCACCCGGAGCGATCATCTTGATACCGGCACCAGCAGCCTGACCACCGATCACCAGCAGGCTGGGGTCGACAGGATCTTTGGCACCGCTGAAGGTCACTTTAATGGCATCGTCAGTCTCACTGAGTTCGCAGTTCAGCAGCTTGATACTGAACTTCCCATTCTCTTCATTGGACTCACCACCTTTGGCCAGCTGTTTGGTGCTGATCTGGCCCAAATATACAGTTTGGTCAACAGAATCACTGTCTACGGAGCAAGGTGCATTGATGATTTCACCGTTAAAGGTGACTTTACCTGACCCAGTAGTGCCGGCAGCAATAGCAGAGCCGCACAGCAGCATGGAACCAACACCCATAGCAACCAGAATTTTATTAGCGTTCATTCGTATATACCTACATTAACGTGTGTTGTTATGCGGCATCATCTAGATCAAGCTGGAGTCATGATGTTCGATGATACCGCCATATCATTGCTCAGCAACTGTCAGCAGACCTATGCCTCATTAATGAGAAATGGTCACCAGTACAATTATCCGGGCATGTTAAACAAGCAAAGGAAAAAGCTATTTTCAATATTTATAGGCAGTTCCCGCCACCTCTCATCTGCAAGACGACACACATCCATGTCATCCGTACAGAAAACTGAATTCAACTGTATTCAACTTTGCTTGGCGGTCAAATTAACGACACATTTGATGCACATCAAATACATTTTGATTTTTATAAATCCCAAAATAAACACTTGAAAATCATCAACTTGCAAACAAAAGTGACATTTACAAATAATGAAAAACAATTAACTACTTTATACGCTGCGCGATCAACATGGCCATTTTTACAGCAACCTCACATTAAAAATCAAATTAACAAAAAACCAACATAGCTCACTAAAAATAAACACCATAACCAAGCTGGCAGCCTCTCTCCTCTTTGCCAGGTAATCAGGTAATCAGGTAATCAGGTAATCAGGTAATCAGGTAATCAGGTAATCAGGTAATCAGGTAATCAGGTAATCAGGTAATCAGGTAATCAGGTAATCAGGTAATCAGGTAATCAGGTAATCAGGTAATCAGGTAATCAGGTAATCAGGTAATCAGGTAATCAGGTAATCAGGTAATCAGGTAATCAGGTAATCAGGTAATCAGGTAATCAGGTAATCAGGTAATCAGGTAATCAGGTAATCAGGTAATCAGGTAATCAGGTAATCAGGTAATCATAATAAAAGCATATTGTGTATAAGAAAAATAAATATATCAGTTATGTGCTACGGATGAACAACCTCACTATTAAAGCCAGATAATGCAATAGACGAGCATATTTTCACTGTCGCACTGTTTTATAATGTTCATATTGATATTCAACCACTCTATTTCCTCAGTAGGTCACCAATATATCTCTCTCATCTGGACACTCATGATTTCTGCTATCTGTGACCCATATCTCATGTTTTTATGCTGATTGATTTCTCAAAGTAGGGTGTTATCATCTACACATAGAGTAAAGGGCAAACCGGTCGAAAGGTCGGGACGCAAAGCCACCGGTCTAAGGGTTTCAATACCTAAGACAGCGGAGCTGCCATCTGAGAAGAGTGATGTCATAAGCTGTATGCCATTCTCTTTGATTGCGTTGCCCTTTTCGTACAACACATGTAACGAAAAGGACATAAAATGAACACTTCCAACGCCTCTACCGGTTCCATCCGCAAAAGCATTCTCAGTTACGCCTCCTCTGCCGCCACCGCCTTGCTGCTTGGCGCCGCACTGCTGCCCGGCACAGCCTCAGCTCACGATGGCAGCGTGACCTTCACCGGGACCATCTACGAAACGCCGTGTGATTTTTCGGACAACAGCGTGACCTGCTATTCAGGCATTCAGCGCCAGACCCTGGATTTGGCCAGCCTGCAGCAAGCTGGCAGCCTCAACACTCTCAACAGCACCCTGAATTACAAATTGTCAGAGGGCAGCGCCAAGATGGCCATAGTGACTGTGAGCTACCTCTAACAGCACGAAGTCGCAGCGCCAGATCGCTTGCATTCCCGGGCAAGTGCACCAGTTTGTCCATGACCTGCTGACCAAGGGCTGTAGACAGAAGGACTGGGGTCCTCAGCTGCCTTGTTGTGCTCTTGTCAGCAGCGAGCTCCCGCGTCCTGACCTCGCATACTGTTATTGTCCCCTGTACCAGGGGGCCCTCCTTTTTGTACCTTTTCTATACCTCCCCCTCTAATCGCATGCACCAACCTGCTCTCTATCCGGGCGCAGGAGCCATGGCTCACGCCGTACCGGCGATACCTGACACCTGGCCTTAACAGGCTGGATGCTTAGCCCCCCCCCAGATGGCAGATGAGTCCTTGCTATCACTGCAGCCCCCAATGGGGCTTGTTTTGTTATGAACCAAGCTAAATAAATGATTTATATCGCCTGATTGGTGAGTTGATAGCCTTTTGGAACTTAGTACATTGCCCGCGATAACAACGCAGACTCTCATCTAAAGGGATAAAAATGAACTATCTGGGTACAAGGTTGCTGCTTCTGGCAGCACCGGGCCTGCTCGCCACTTCGGCGCTGGCCAATTACTCCCCCACCGACTGGCAAGCATACCGGCTGGACAGTGAATCGAGCCGCCAACTGAGCGATCGGATCACCGAAGTCAACTACGAGCTCAGCGCCCGTAATGACGATGCCCCCTATCAGCAACTGCGGGTCTATCGCCGCTTCGACTGGAGCGGTGCCAATCTGACCGCGCTGGCAGAGCAGCAGTGCGGCAAACCGCAGCTCAAAATCGAGCAGGGTTGGCAGATCCGCTACCTCCTCTGCGAGCAGGTAGTGCCGGTAGGCAAGGCCATCCCGGCCAGCAGCTATGACTTTGGCTACGGCATGAAACAAGGCCGCTGGGAACCCCTGACGGGCACCCCGACCGCTCCGCGTCAGGATCGTCTGTCGTTGGCCGAGCGCATCATCCTGAGTCACAGCGAGCAGGAGCTGGATCGCTGCAAGCTCAATGCCCAGGGCCGCTGTAACGAACAGGTTTGGCAATATCAGCCGCAAAACTGGCAGCAACTGAATGTACTGGAAGAGTCCCCCAACGAGCGGAATGGCCGCCTCGAGCAGATCTTCTTCCGCCTGCAACCTGTGGCCGGTAGTCAGGCCGCCCGCCAGGTGAAAGAGCTCCACGTCTGGCGCCAGTACAACTGGCAACTGGATCAGGCCAAAACCCAGCAGGAGTGTGATGAACCCCAGACCCGCCAGGAAGGGGACAAGACCATCAGCTACCGGGTTTGTCGCCAGACCCTGCCCGCCGGTAGCAAGGTGCAGGTGGTACTGAAAGACTCCGGCTATCAATACCCGGTCGGTAGCAGCGAATGGCAGACACTGCCGGAAACTGAAGAGTGGCAAGAGAGCCGGGTGCTCAATCGCCCCATAGTGCTGGCCAGCAAGGAGGAGCAGATCGACTGCCGCCGCGCCGATGGCCGCGCCTGCTCCGAGCCGGAACAACCGGGCACGGACCTGCTGGATGCCGACGCCGCCAAGATAGTGCAGGATGCCAGCGGCCAGCCCGCTCCCGTCTGGCAGGAAAACTATGGCCACGATGACACCAAGCTGCTAGCCGTGTCGCGCGGCATCCAGAGCCTGCTGGCGGCCAATCAGCCCGCCCATCCGGCCATGAAGCTGCTGCTCGAATATGTGCGCGCCCACAACTATCACAACTACGGCAAGCACAAGGAAGACGGCCCGGCCGCAGCCGAGGCACTGGCCAAGGCGCTGACCGCGCTCGGCGCCCATCCACGGCTCTATCCGAAGCAGATCAGCGATGAGGTGGGAGCCGTCATGGGCGCCTGGAGTATCGCCCTGCATGGCCAGTTCAAGAGCCCGGCGGTGCAGAGCCGGTTTGGTACCCTGCTCGGCCAGTTCAACCAGATGCTGGCCTACAGCACCCAGCATGCCCGCGAGATCAATGGTCAGCACGCCTGGGCAACCGGTCTGTTCGATCTGCTGAACTTCCTCGACTTCGCCAGCAACTACAGCGATGCCTTCGCCGCCGATTTCCGCCAGCAGGATGCCGAGCTGCGCAAACAGCTGCACGCCCTTGGCATGAGCGAGCTGTCGCTGTGGCAAGAACGGGATGGTCCGGATCTCTTCCTGCTCAGCAACGTGCTGGATGCCTATACCCGCCTCTACCGGGTCGCCCGTTATACCCGTCCCGACGAGAGCGAAGGCTATCGCAAGCTGCTGGATGACTCCGTCATCGCTCTCATCCGTCATCATGACCTGATCCCCGGCGGTCAACAGAGTCCGGCCCTGCTGGAAGACATGTCACTGACCCTCTCCACCTACTATCTGACCTACACGGATCGCACCAGCGAGGCCTGTATCAGCGGTGACTTTGCCGGACTCTGCACCCCGATCCGAGTGGAAAACGTGCTGCCGTTCGAGCACACCTGCTCGCCGACCCTGCGCCTGCGGGCCCAGGAACTGAGCCAGGATCAGGCCAACGGCATCTGCCGCGAGCTGGGCGCCGAGGAGCGGCAGTTCCATCAGCAGATGGAAACAGGCTGGCAGCCGGTGAGTGATGACAACAACGAGGTGCTGGAGCTGGTGATCTTCAACTCCTCCGCCGACTGGAAGCGCTACGGCGGCGCCCTGTTTGGTGGCGTATCCACCGACAACGGCGGTATCTACATCGAAGGGGATCCGGCGCGTCCCGGCAACCAGGCCCGCTTCTTCGCCTATGAGGCGGAGTGGAAGCGCCCGGCCTTCCAGGTATGGAACCTGCGCCATGAGTACGTGCACTACCTGGATGGTCGTTTCAACCAGTACGGCAGCTTCGGTCACTACCCTCTCAACCGCACCACCTGGTGGTCGGAAGGGCTGGCGGAGTTCATCGCCCACGGTCAGTGTTTCGCCCGCGGCATGGATAACGTCTCGGATCGCCCGGCGGCCGAGCGACCGAGCCTGGCCGACATACTGCACCTGGATTACGACAAGGGTGGCGATATGGTCTACTCCTGGTCCTATACGGTGCATCGCTTCCTGAACGAGACCGGCCGCGGCGCCAGCTGGCTGGCCATGGCCCAAGCCCTGCGCAACCCGGATAAGCAGCAGGCGATGAACGCCTTCGAGGCCGAGCTGGATCAGTTGATCGCGAGCGACAGCGAAGCCTACCAGAGCTGGCTGAGCCGCGATCTGCTGCCCTGGTGGGAAGCCAACAAGGAGTCTGACGAGTGCAAGGCGAACGACTCCTCCCACTGAGGATGAGACGCTAGCGACAAGGGGCAGCCACGGCTGCCCCTTGTTTTTATACGAGAGGTTTTTATCGGTGCAGGATCAACCGGTTAGCCAGCCACAGGATGCGACAACCTTTGCCCGAGTGATGCCATCGGCCGCTATCAAGCCTGACGTGCAGCGGTAACTTGTAATAGAATGACCCCCTGTCACCTATTACTTCAGATCTGAACCGCACCGCGCATGAAGAAGTTTGCCAAGATCCTCCTCGCCTGCTTTTGCCTGTTGCTGGCATCTGCCGCCATGCTGCTGGGCTACAGCGAGTGGACCATCTCGGATGCCCGTCATTACACCTATGACGACGTCGATGCGGTCCCCTACAACCGGGTCGCTTTGGTGCTCGGCACCTCCAAGTACCTGATAGGGGGCAGTCCGAACCACTACTTCAAGTACAGGATCAAGGCTGCCGCCGAGCTCTACAACAACGGCAAAGTGGACTACATCCTGGTCTCCGGTGACAACGCTACCGTGCAATACAACGAGCCACGCCAGATGCGGCGGGCCCTGATCCAGGCCGGCATCCCGGCCAAGGCCATCTACAGCGACTACGCCGGCTTTCGCACTCTGGACTCCATCGTGCGCGCCAAGGAGGTGTTTGGTCAGGCCCACTTCACCGTGGTATCGCAAGCCTTTCACAACGAGCGCGCTATCTTTATCGCCCGCCACTTCGGCATCGAGGCCGTCGGCTTCAACGCCAAGGATCCCAGCGCCTATCAAGGTATCAAGACCCGGGTACGCGAGGTATTCGCCCGCCTGATGGGACTGCTCGATCTCTACGTGCTGGACAAGGGGCCCAAGTTCCTCGGCGAGCCCATCGTCATCGGCGGCCCCACCCCTTGCCAGACCCTGAGCACCATAGGTGCAAGCCAGCCCTGCCTGCCCGTCCCGCCGGTTGCGCCTGCCGCCAGCGCGCCCACCGCAAGCAAAGAGGCCGATACCGCCAGCGCTGCCGCAGCAACCAGTGCGCAGCGCTCGACCAGCTCGGCCATGGCAACCCGTGGCGCAGCCCCCGCTTCAACGCCCTGACAAGACACAAACAAGAGACCCGCCATCAGACGGGTCTCTTTCATTTGGCTGCGTGCACAATCCTGCCGACGGTCATGCCAGCGCGGCACGATAGCGACGTGCCACCTCGTGCCAGTCGATCACCTGATAGAAGGCGGCGATGTAATCGGGCCGCTTGTTCTGGTACTTGAGGTAATAGGCGTGCTCCCACACATCCAGTCCCAGTATGGGCACATGGCCCTGCATCAGGGGGCTGTCCTGGTTGGCGCTGCTCTCCACCCGCAATCTTCCCTCCTCGTCCACCACCAGCCAGGCCCAGCCACTGCCAAACCGGCTTAGCGCCGCTTGGGTAAAGGCCTGCCTGAAGACCTCCAGTCCGCCCAGATCCCGATTGATCGCCTCCGCTAGCTCGCCGCTCGGCTCACCGCCGCCGTGTGGGCTCATCACCTGCCAGAACAGGCTGTGGTTGGCGTGACCGCCACCGTGATTGCGCACCGCCCCCTGCACGTTCACCGGCAGGCTGTCGAAACGGGCAAGCAGCGCCTCCACCGTCAGGGCCGCCAGCTCGGGGAGATCGGCCAGGGCAGCGTTGAGGTTGGTGATGTAGGTCTGATGGTGACGACTGTGATGGATCTCCATAGTCAGCGCATCTATGTGGGGTTCCAGCGCGTCGTAGCCGTAGGCAAGGGCGGGCAGGGTATGACTCATGATCACCTCTTTTTAGTGTGATTAATGCAGTTGATAGGCTGGCTCGGTCTGACACAGACACTGACCGAGACAGCGCTGAATGGCATCCTGGGTGCCATGTTTGCGCACGAAGGCGAGCAGCTCGGTGCGGGTGCTACGGGTGTGGCGCAGGGCCGCATCCCTCAAGGGGCCAGGGCTGGCGGGGGACTGGCTGGTGGCGAGCAGACAGTCGTGGATATGGCACAGCAGATCGGCGGCACGCTCCGGCAACGCCATGGCCACCAGCAGATCCGCCAGATTGTGGTGAGCCACCACCAGCGCGGCCACCGCCTCGTCTGCATCGTGCCAGCAGGCCAACTGCTGGCGCGCCAGCCACAATGCCTGCTGGTAATAGGCAAGCGCCTTGGCGTGCTCGCCGGCATCGAAGTGGCGATTGCCGCTCAGGGTCTGCACTTTCCAGTTCACCATGCTGCTGTCGGCGTCGCTCGAACCGACCCATCCCTTCACCCAGGTTCCCGTCATGATCTCCACCACTCAAATGATAATAATTATTATTTAACTTATATAAGTGCCGAACACAAGGGATACGTGTGCCAGCGCCCCCCACAGCACTGCCCATATGGGTAAGGCTTTTTTGAATCTGTCTGTTTAGTGATCACTTGCACAGATACAAGCGACCCTATTCGCCATGCTGGTTGGCACTGGCATGAGGCCGGTGGCTGTCGGAGCGGCAGCCTGTTTTCACAAGGATGATGACGATGAAAAGATGGCTATTGGTGCTGCTGTGCGCCCTGCCCATACTGGGCCAGGCGGCAGGTTATACCCAGACCCGTTACCCCATAGTGCTGGTGCACGGGCTGTTCGGCTTCGACAAGTTGCTCGGGGTCGATTACTTCTACGGGATCCCCCAGGCGCTGACCCGGGACGGCGCCCGGGTCTACGTGGCCAAGGTCTCTGCCACCGAGAGCTCGGAGCGGCGCGGTGAGCAGCTGCTCAAGCAGGTGCAGCAGGTACTCGCCATCACGGGGGCTGACAAGATCAATCTCATTGGCCACTCTCACGGCGGCCCCACCATACGCTATGTCGCCTCGGTCGCCCCCGAGCTGGTCGCCTCCGCCACCAGCGTGGGAGGCGCCAACTATGGCTCCGAAATCGCCGATCTGGTGCGCGCCAAGGTGGCGCCGGGCTCGGTGACCGAGAAGCTGGCGATGGCCGCTGCCTCGGCGCTGTCCGGCGTTATCTCATTGCTCTCCGGTGCCTGCCAGCTGCCACAGGATCCCCTCGCCACCCTCGATGCCCTGACCAGCGCAGGTGCCCAGCGCTTCAACCAGCGCTACCCCGAGGGGTTACCCGACCAGTATTGCGGTGAAGGGCCGCTGCAGGCCGCCAACGGCGTCTACTACTTCTCCTGGAGCGGGCGCGGCAACATGACCAACATACTGGATCCGGTGGATCCCGCGCTGGCCCTCACCGGCAGCTTCTTCAGCGAGCCCAACGACGGTCTGGTCGGGGTGTGCAGCAGCCATCTTGGCAAGGTGATCGGTACCGGCTACCGGATGAACCATCTGGACGAGGTGAATCAGTCGTTCGGCATCCACCACCTGTTTGAAACCGATCCTGTCACCCTCTATCGCCAGCACGCCAATCGCTTGCAGAGGCTGGGACTATGAAAAAATCCCTGCTAATCGCCGTGTTCCTCGGGGCGGCCCTGCTACTGGGGGCCGTCCTGTTCTCGCCCGACCCGCAGCCAGATCTGACGGCGGCCCCCGAACAGGGGGCCCTGCGCCACCAGCTGGCCCAGCGTCTGGAACGGGGGGAGACGAACGCAGAGGACGAGCTGCTGGCCCGCTACCAGAGCTTTCTGGCGGCGGAGGGCAGCCTGACGGTACCGGCGGATCCTGGCCTCGCCAGCCTGCTGGTGCTGTTTGACGAGCGCGAGCAGCTGCGCCAGCAGAGCTTCACCCCGGCCGAGCAGGATCAGCTGTTTGCCGAAGACCGGTTAATGGAACAGTGGACCCTGCGCCGCAAGGCGCTGGCAGAGACGAGCGAGGCCGACAAAAAGATGCTGGCCGATGAACTCGATCTCTGGCTGGCGGAACAGCCCCAGTGGTTCAGGGAAGCCGAGGCCAATAGCCGCCTGCTCGGTGATCTGCAGGCGTTGGAGCCACTGACGCCCGCCGAACGCGACGCCGTGCTGCTGGAGAGGCTGGGACCTGAAGCGATGGATCGGCTGCATCAGCTGGAGCAGGGCTGGCAAGGGTTTGAACGACAGCTAGCGGGCTATCTGGCCGAACTCAAGCCCCTGCCCGCCCTTGCTCGGGCCGAACAGCAGCAGGAAATACTGGCCCGCTGGTTTCCCGCCGAGCAATGGCGGCGGGTAGAGGCGTTGACCCGGCTGCAGCTCGGGGAACAACCATAAACAACAAGGGGGCCCCGACGCGGCCCCCTTAGTTCATGCTGCAACCGCACTCATTGCGGCTTGTTGGCACCGGGCAGTGGCTGCCAGGTGAGGCGGGTCACTTGTGTGCCCTGCACCTCGCACTTGAGGCTAAGATCCTGCCACCCCTTCTCCTGACGCAGGGAGACTTCCCCCTCGATCCCCTGATCGCCAATCTTCAGCATCTCCTGCTCGAAGATCACCTTGTCACCCCGGGCGAGCTCCATCAGCCTGCCATTGCAGAGCCAGTGGGCGAGATCCGCCCCCTTCAGCTTGACCTCCCCCTTGGCCGCCTTCTGCTCGACCGGGCTCGGGGCAAATAGCTTAGTCAACTCGGCGGCCCGTTTGGTGAGCCAGGCTTCGCGCTGCTGCATGCCCATCTTGCTGACGAACTCGGCCGGCTGGCCCTTGTCGTCCAGCCAGTGGGTAAGCGTCCCCTTTTCATCGAAGGCGAACTGGGCCGCAGGCTCCTTCACCCCGAACAGTTTGCCCCCCTTGAAGTAGTAACGGCTCTCCCCTTCCAGCTTGCCCTGCTCGTTCATGATGGGCACGGCTATGATGACGGGGAAACCATCGATCCAGGCCTTGATGTCGACACCATCATGGCTGAACAGGCGAGTGTCGAGGGCGTTCTCAGCCCCCCGCTCCATCAGGGTGAACTGCTCTGCGAGAGAAGCAGCCACAGAGGGCAGGGAACAGATCCCCAGCCCCAAGCCCAGACTCAGGGCGATCACTGTATTGCGCATTAAGTGTCCTGTGATTGGCCGATAGGCCAAGGTTAACTTTCTACCAACCAGGCCCGCAACCCCTCCCTGTGCTTCTCGCTCAGGGGGAGGGACTGGCGGGTCTGATAGTCAAAATGGATCAGGGTCGTCTCGGCGGTGACGGCCAGCTCGCCGCCCTGCCAGGCTTCCTGCCAGAGCGTGAAAGAGCTGGAGCCAATGCGACGCACCCCGGTTTTGATCGCTACCTGCTGGCCATAAAACAGCTCCCGTTTGAACTGCACCGTGTAACCCGCGATGATCAGGTGCCAATTATGCACATCCAGCTCGGGGGAGAAGATGCGAAACAGGGGATCCCTGGCCGCTTCGAACCAGACCGCCGGCACCGTATTGTTGATGTGACCGAGGGCATCTGTCTCTTGAAAACGGGGTTGGATCTGCATTTCCAGCATGGGCGACTCCTTGTCAGCAGGGGCTTGGTAACTAGCCATCATCAATGAATCAAGATGTTACCTGATATCCAGTCCGAAAAGACAGGGTACTGCGCTTTCCCCCAGCGCTGGCCAATCTGTGTCGCAACCCCCGCCCTGCCGTTGGCTCAGGACAAAAAATACCCGCACACCTGGGTGTGCGGGGTTGTCAGGTCGGCCTTAACTCATCAGATCAAAGCGGTCCGCATTCATCACCTTGTTCCAGGCACTGATGAAATCGCAGACGAACTTCTCCTTGTTGTCATCCTGGGCATAGACCTCGGCGTAGGCACGCAGTACCGAGTTGGAGCCGAACACCAGATCGATCCGGGTCGCCGTCCATTTCACCTTGCCGCTCTTGCGATCGCGCACCTCATACAAACGCTCTCCCGCTGGGTGCCAGGTGTTGGCCATATCGGTGAGGTTGACGAAGTAGTCGTTGGTCAAGACCCCTTCTCGCTCGGTAAAGACACCGTGCCGGGTGCCGCCATGGTTGGTACCGAGCACCCGCATGCCGCCCACCAGTACCGTCATCTCATGGGCCGTCAGCCCCATCAACTGGGTGCGATCCAGCATCAGCTCCTCCGCTGTGACCGCATAGTCCCCCTTCAACCAGTTGCGGTAACCGTCCGCCAGCGGCTCAAGCACGTCGAACGAAGCCACATCGGTCTGGGCCTGACTGGCATCACCGCGACCCGGATTGAAGGGGACTGTCACCTCGACCCCGGCGGCCCTGGCCGCCAGCTCAACCCCCAGGTTACCCGCCAGCACTATCACATCTGCCACGCTGATCTGGCTGGCGGCAGCAATGGGCTCCAGCACCTTGAGCACCCGCGCCAGTCTCGCCGGTTCATTGCCTTCCCACTCCTTCTGCGGGGCCAGCCGGATACGGGCACCGTTGGCACCGCCACGCAGATCCGAGCCCCGGAAAGTACGGGCGCTGTCCCAGGCGGTAGTGACCAGTTCGCTGATGGAGAGGCCACTGGCGGCAATCTTGGCCTTCACCACAGCCACGTCATAATCGGTACGCCCAGCGGGAACCGGATCCTGCCAGATCAGCTCTTCAGCCGGCACATAAGGCCCCACATAGCGGGTTTTCGGCCCCAGATCCCTGTGAGTCAGCTTGAACCAGGCACGGGCAAAGGCGTCTGAGAAACGGGCCGGATCAGCGCGGAAACGCTCGGCTATCTTGCGGTACTCGGGGTCGAACTTCAGCGCCATGTCGGCGTCGGTCATGATGGGATTGTGGCGAATGGCGGGATCTTCCGCATCCACCGGCTTGTCCTCCTCCCGTATGTTGACGGGCTCCCACTGCCAGGCACCGGCCGGGCTCTTTTTCAGTTCCCACTCGTAGTTGAACAGCAGGTAGAAGTAGCCGTTGTCCCAACGGGTGGGGTGGGTGGTCCAGGCCCCTTCAATCCCGCTGGTCACCGCATGGCGGCCAATGCCGCGCTGGGTCTTGTTGAGCCAGCCCAACCCCTGATCCGCGACATCGGCGCCTTCCGGCTCGGGCCCGAGCAACTTGGCGTCCCCATTGCCGTGGCACTTGCCTACCGTGTGTCCACCGGCCGTCAGGGCGACTGTCTCTTCGTCATCCATCGCCATGCGGGCAAAGGTAACCCGCATGTCCTTGGCTGTTTTCAGCGGATCCGGATTCCCATCCACCCCTTCCGGGTTGACGTAGATGAGACCCATCATCACTGCCGCCAGCGGGTTGGCCAGATCCCGCTCGCCAGAGTAACGGCCACCGGGCTTGCTGCTCGGTGCCAGCCACTCCTTCTCCGCTCCCCAATAGATGTCTTTCTCGGGGTGCCAGATATCCTCGCGGCCAAAGGCGAAACCGAACGTTTTGAGCCCCATGGACTCATAAGCCACAGTGCCGGCCAGAATGATCAGATCAGCCCAGCTGATCTTGTTGCCGTACTTTTTCTTGATGGGCCACAGCAGGCGCCGGGCCTTGTCCAGGTTGGCGTTGTCAGGCCAGGAGTTGAGAGGAGCAAAACGCTGATTGCCGGTACTACCACCACCACGACCATCGGCGATGCGGTAGGTACCGGCCGAGTGCCAGGCCATACGGATCATCAGGCCGCCATAGTGGCCCCAGTCTGCCGGCCACCAATCCTGGCTGTCGGTCATCAGGGTGGTCACATCCTGCTTGAGGGCCGCCATGTCGAGCTTCTTGAGCTCTTCCCGGTAATTGAAACCGGGCCCCAGCGGATTGGTCTTGGTATCGTGCTGATGGAGAATGTCGAGGTTGAGGCTTTTTGGCCACCACGCCATGTTGGCTTGCTCGCCGGAGGTGGTACCACCGTGCATGACCGGGCATTGTCCTTGGGAACGTTCTGAATTGTTGCTCATCGTTTTCCTCATTTGCTCTGCTGTCCATAACCTCAACCAGCATGGCACTTTGGAATTGAATGTCCAATGAACTGCGACCTGCCGACCCATCGTAAAAACCGCAATCAAGACAGGATGACGATCTGCCGAAAGCGCCCCTACAGGTACAAGGTGGGGCGAGCTCGGTTCAACCCGCAACACGTGCGTCGCACTTACTCCGGCCTCAGCCAGGCACTGCGAAAATCGAACCAGCCGAGCGCCGTCATGCGCACCCCGTGTACCCCGACCCGACTCTCCAGCTCCAGCCAGTGATGAAACAGGGGCACAAACCAGCCCTGTTGCTGCACCCGGGCCAGCAGGGCGCGCGGGCCTGGCTCCTCACCGCTGGCACGCCACTGCGTCAGACCCTGCCACAGGGGTCGCTGGCTTGCCCACACTTTACGCAGCAGCGGCGTGCCCAGCAGCCAGGCGTAGGGGGCGAAGGCGTGCTCGTGTTCCAGGTTGAGGCTGCCGAGCCAGAGGTCCACGTCTTCATCCGCCCCGCTCACCCAGCGGCCGTAATCCAGGGTGCGCACCTCGAGCCGGATCCCCTGTTCCGCCAGCAGGCTGGTCATGGCCACGGCGCACTCGTTGAACTCCGGATGCTGGTTGAAACAGGCCAATACCAGGGTCGCTGGCAAGCGGGCCGGCGTTGGCAACGGCGCAGGCAGGGCCTCACGCCAGTGAGGCAGCAGGCCGAGGGCACTGGTCCAGCCCCGCTGCAACTCGGGGGTGACCCGCCCCATCAGGGCGACCGGATTGAGCTGCTGGCCGAGCCACTGGCGCAGGACGGGATCCTGCAAGGATCCGGAACGATCGTCCTGCAGCAGGAAATAGCAACCCGATTCAAGCTCCGACTCGCCACGCATGGTGCCCAGCTCCGGGCGGTCACGGCCCAGCTGCAGGTGGGTCTCCAGCCGATCCGCCAGATCCGGCAACATCCAGATGTCGATCTCGTCGAGCAGGGCGCGCAGACCGAAGTAGTCGTCGAAGGCCGCCAGACACAGGTGCAGGGGGTCGTTGGCCGCCACCTTGTAGGGGCCGGTACCGACCGGCTGCAGGGCAAAACCCGCCTCTCCCTTGAGTTCGCGCGGCAAGATGGCGGCTACCGGCTCGGCCAGCAGATGGGGCAGCAGGGGATCCGGACTATCGAGATACATATCCAGGGTGCGCGGCCAGGGGCTCTCCAGCCGGGCCAGATGGGCAAACAGCGGGCGATCCTGCAGGGCCAGCAGGCTCTCGATCACATCTTCCACCCCCAGCTCGCGCCCATGGTGAAAACGCACTGCCGGGCGCAGGTAAAAGCGCCAGTGACAGGGGCCGAGGCACTCCCAGTGGTGGGCCAGATCCGCCTCTATTTCCCCATTTTCCTCATTTCGTCGGGTCAGACCGTTGAAGAGCTGGCGGCTCAGGTGGATTTCGGAGCGGCGCATGGGGCCGGTCGGCAGCAACTGGGGCAACGGCCGGTAGTAGGGCACCCGCAGGATCTGGCGCCCTTCCCGGGTGGCCTGACCGAGCTGTTCGATCAGCAGTGGGGTAAGCAGATCGAGGCGATCTTCCGCCAGTCGCACCGCCTGCGCCAGCTGGCCCTGACTCAGCAGATCCCGCAACCGGCGCCGGGTCAGGCTCTCCTGGCTGTCCAGTAACACCAGCCGTGAGCGCCGTCCCCTGCCCGCCTCGGCCGACCAGCTGAGCCAGCCCTGATCCTGCATCCGCCGCAGCAGCAGACGGGCATTGCGCGGGGTGCAGCAGAGCAGATCCGCCACCTCGGCGAGACTGATCTCCCGCTCATCACTGCCAAGCAGCTGAGCGAGTCGTTGAAATTGCTGGTAGAGGCGACCGGTTGGCATAAAAGAGGAAATCCTATTGCTGTAATTCATCAGTTTTTACTTCCTCATTTTAGCTCAATACTGGTGGCGAACGTGAGAACCACAGCACAGGAGCACTATGATGAGCCAAGCCACCCCCCTCAAACCGAACCGGATCCAGCAGACCCTGCGTCGTTACTTCAAGCGGATCCTGCCCAAGCCGCTGCCCCTTATCGAGGATCCAATGCACCAGCTCAACCGCCTGATGCAGTGGGACATGCACCAGATAGACGACAAGGAGTATCGTCGCCGTCTCTGAGTGCCATCCCTCACACAGGTCGCTCAAGGGCTCGCTGGCGCAATTGCGTTGCCGGATCTTGCTGTTTACATCGGCTACGGGCCTGATAGATTGGACGTCTATCCATCTATAACTGCGACAAGCAACATCCAACAAGGAGTGTGTGATGAAAGATGCGACCCTGGCCCTGCACCACGGCTTTTCCAGCGACCCCACCACCAAGGCGGTCGCTGTGCCTATCTACCAGACGGTGGCCTACGAGTTCGACAGCGCCCAGCACGGGGCGGACCTGTTCAATCTGGCGGTGCCGGGCAACATCTATACCCGCATCATGAATCCCACCAACGATGTACTGGAACAGCGGATGGCCGCGCTGGAAGGGGGGATTGCCGGTCTGGTGGTCTCGGCGGGTTCTGCCGCCATCACCTACGCCATCCAGGCGCTGACCGCCGCCGGTGACAATATCGTCTCCACGCCCCAGCTCTATGGCGGCACCTACACCTTGTTCGCCCACATGCTGCCGAGCTTCGGGGTCGAGGTACGCTTCGCCAAAGATGACAGCGCCGAGGCCATCGCCGCCCTCATCGACGACAAGACCAAGGCGGTCTACTGCGAGAGCATCGGCAACCCGGCAGGCAACATCGTCGATCTGGCCGCCTTCGCCAAGGTGGCCCACGCCCGTGGCGTGCCGCTCATCGTCGACAACACGGTCGCCACCCCAGTGCTGTGCAAACCCATTGAACACGGCGCCGATATCGTGGTGCACAGCCTGACCAAATATGTCGGCGGTCACGGCAACTCCCTGGGCGGCGTCATCGTCGACTCGGGCAAGTTCCCCTGGGCGGATAACGCCGAACGCTTCCCCCAGCTCACCCAGCCCGAGCCCTCCTACCACGGGGTGGTCTACACACAAGCCTTCGGCCCGGCCGCCTTCATTGGCCGGGTGCGCACCGTGCCGCTGCGCAATACCGGCGCAGCGCTGGCCCCCATGAACGCCTTCCTGCTGCTGCAGGGGCTTGAAACCCTGAGCCTGCGCATGGAGCGCCACGTGGACAACGCCCTTCAGGTCGCCCACCACCTCAAGCATCACCCGAAAGTAGCCTGGGTCAGCTACGCCGGTCTGCCGGGTCACCCCCACTATTTGCTGGCGGAGAAGTACATGGGCGGTCGGCCGTCGGCCATCCTCTCGTTCGGCTTGAAGGAGGGCTATGAGGCCGGGGTGCGTTTCTACGATGCGCTCAAGATTTTCAAGCGGCTGGTCAACATAGGCGACGCCAAGTCGCTGGCATGCCACCCCGCCTCCACCACCCATCGCCAGTTGAGCGAGGAGGAGCAGGCCAGGGCCGGGGTCAAGCCGGAGATGATCCGCTTGTCGGTGGGGATCGAAGCGATCGAGGACATACTGGCGGATCTGGATCAGGCGCTGGAGGCATAAGCCAGGCGTTGAGCGAGCGGGCATCAGCCCGCTCTCTTGATTGCGCCATGCCAGTGAACCAGTCACCTCCCCGACGCGTATACCGACTCCTGCCACCGAATCGAGGTTTCAATGATAATCCTGCACCACCTGAACAAGTCCCGCTCCCAGCGCATCATCTGGCTGCTCGAAGAGCTGGGGTTGCCTTACCAGATCAAGGCCTACCAGCGCGACGCCACCACCTTTCTGGCACCGCCCGAACTCAAGGCCATCCACCCCCTCGGCAAGTCGCCTGTTATCGAGCTCGACGGCCGGGTGCTGGCAGAATCCGGCGCCATCACCGAGTACCTGATAGCCCGATACGCCCCCGAGCGACTGGCTCCGGCCACGGATAGCCCCGAGTACCCCGAGTACCTGCAGTGGCTCCACTTTGCCGAGAGCTCAGGCATATTGCCGCTGTTGCTGGATATGTTCGTGCGCAAAGATGGCAGCCCGATGCGCTTCCTGCCGGACTACGCCAAAGCGGAGTGTGCCAAGGTGCTGGGTTATCTGAACGAGGTGCTGGCAAACCGCCACTATCTGGTGGGGGAGCGTCTCTCCGGCGCCGACATCATGAACTCCTTCCTGGTGGATCTGCTGGCCCAAGGCGGCCAGCTGGCCCATTTCCCGCACCTGCAAACCTACTGGCTGCGACTCAATACCCATCAGGCCCGCCAAAAAGCAGTGGTGCTGGAGCGCGAGCTGGATCTGGGCGCCTGATCCTCTGCCCTCAGCGCCTCACCCCAGAATGCAACACGCCCCGACTATCGGGGCGTGTCCTTTTCAGCTCGTCAGCCAAATGATCAGAGTGCATGGGCAAGGACCCTGGCGACTGTGATTGCCCGGCTCTCTCTTTCGCCCGAAGCTGAAACCCCTGACTTACAGGGCGTGGGAAAGGATCCGGGCGACCTTGTCCGGGTCTATATCCTGCTGCTCTCCCAGTGCCGTCAGGCCGAAGCGCTTGAGGTTGGAGCAGATGCCGGGGATGCAGCTCTCGCTCAGGCCGTAGTCGGCAAGACGGGTGCCCACCCCCATCTGCTGGAAGAACTGCTCGGTGCGGATGATCGCCTCCTCGATGCGCAGTGCCTTGTCCTCCCGGCTCGAATGCCACACCCGTTCGGCGAACTGGGCCAGTTTATCCTGCTTCTGGGCCGCCTGCTCACGCAGCAGGGAGGGCAGCACCACCGCCAGACTCTGGGCATGATCCAGCCCATGCAGCGCGGTGAGCTGGTGACCGATAGCATGGGTGGACCAGTCCTGCGGTACGCCGCGGCCGATGAGACCATTGAGCGCCAGGCTGGCGGCCCACATCAGGTTGGCGCGCACCTGATAATTGGTGGGATCCACCAGGGCTTTGGGGCCGTTATCCACCAGCACCTGTAGCAAACCTTCCGCCAACCTGTCCTGCACCTCGCCTCCCACCGGGAAGGTGAGGTACTGCTCAATGATATGGACGAACGCATCCACCACCCCATTGCCGACCTGGCGGGCAGGCAGGCTGTAGGTAGTGGCGGGATCGAGCACGGCAAACACAGGTTGCACCAGCGGATTCATGAAGGAGAGCTTGGCCTCCCCCCGGCTCACTACGGCGGCGGGATTGCTCTCCGAGCCGGTGGCGGGCAGGGTCAGCACGCAGCCCAGCGGCAACGCCGCCTTGACGGGTGCCTTGTGCAGCAGAATCTCCCAGGGATCTTCACCCTCGAAGCAGGCTGCAGCGGCCACGAACTTGGTGCCATCCACCACGGATCCACCGCCGACCGCCAGCAGGAAGTCGATGCGCTCGCGCTTCACCAGCGCCACCGCCTCCATCAGCTGATCGTACCGGGGGTTGGCGCCAATACCGGGGAACTCCTGCCAATCCCTGCCCGCCAACGCCTGGGTCAACTGCTCATAGACGCCGTTCTGCTTGATGCTGCCACCGCCGTAGAGCACCAGCAGGCGGCTGTCCGCCGGGATTAGATCGGGCAAGCTGGCGATCTGGCCTTCACCGAAACAGACGCGGGTAGGATTGGCATATTGGAAGTTGTACACGGCAGAGCCCTCGGTTGAATGCACGCAGGGAATTGTGCGCCAGTGGCTCCATGAGGTCAAAAACGGGAGTGGGCTATCAACACATGCATTGCGTTCGGGTCCGCATAGTGCCCAAAAGAAATAGTGTCCGGGCAGAAATAGTGCCTGAGAAAAATAGCGCCGGAGGAAAGTAGCAACTCCCAATCCCCCCTGCCGACGCTACCTAAGCCGCGCTAGCAGGCTCAGTCCGATCAAACAGAGAGCGGCATCCACCCTCTTTTTTGCTGCCTCTTTTGTGGCGCAGGTCAGCCCATTCAGTGCGGATATTCAACCCGGCCATGGCGCCCAGACAGGGGCAAGTGCTTGCCCCTGACGACAACGAATTGCCGTGCGAGTCGACCGGCCATCACTCAGGCGCGCTTGGTCTCTTCCTTTGGTGCACTCTTCTTGCCGGTGAGGCGATCCATGGCATCTTGCAGCATGGTCTCCTTCTGCTCGTTCAAGGCCTTGCTCTGCTGCTCGCGCTCTTCGGCAGACAGCTGCTTGTTGTCAGCGATCTCCTTGAGCTTTCCTTCTATCTCGTTGAATTTTTTGCGATCAAACCCCAGCGCCTTGTCCACCAGTTGCTGCATCATGCCCCCCTTGTCTGAACTGAGGTCCAGCGCTGGCGGCAGTTTGCTGTTCTTGGCCAGGTGCTCATAGGTGAGAGTCTGCTGAGCCTTGCTGGTCAGTCGCTGGGAGGAGAGGTTGACCAGCTCCTCCCAGCCGTCCCCCTGACCACCGTCGGCACTGCTAAGGGTGGCAAGGGCGCGGGAATTGGACGCACTCTGGGCAAGCTGCTGGCTGTAGGGTTTGATATCCATGGGGGCTCCAATTCGGTAGGCATATCCGGCATGGCGCGTTGGCCGATCCGGTGACATGGGGCGCCAAGCCCCACCATTGTCAATCAAACCAGCAAGTTACAGGCCAACTTGCCAGATGAGCCGAGATCCTGCGTGCAGGCTGGCGCCACACCCATTGCTCACCGCCGCATGGCGTCAGAATCATGACTCCTGCGCCGCCTCGCCATGAGGCTGCGGCATATTTATCTACACTCGACCGCCACCATCAGAGCAAGACAAGCATTAGCGCGAACATCGCAGAACAACCCCAGAGACATACAATGTTGGCGTCAAGCACGGGAAAAAATACTTGGCCTTTCGACCCGCCCGGCAGAACGGGGGCAAGCGCTGGAAACTCGGCAACGGGCGAATGACCGACCTCACCAAACGCCGCGAGAAGAAGTATCCGGAGGAGGAGTTCAAGCAGATCATGAGCCTGTAATCGGCTCACCAAAACAAAGAGGCACCCCGGGTGCCTCTTCTCATTTCGTCAAACGATCAACTCAGCGGCGGCTGATATGGAGCGGGCCGAAGGTCTGGGCCACCGGCATGATCTCTATGCTGTTGATGTTGACGTGGGCGGGCTGCTGGCTGACCCAGAGCACCGTATTGGCGATGTCTTCCGGCTGAATGGCCTGCACCCCCTGATAGACGGTGGCCGCCTTGGCATCATCACCGTGAAAGCGCACGTTGGAAAACTCGGTGCCGCCACACAGACCCGGTTCCACATTGGTAACGCGGATGGCCGTGCCCGCCAAATCGGCGCGCAGGTTCAGGCTGAACTGCTTCACGAACGCCTTGGTGGCGCCGTAGACGTTGCCGCCCGGATAGGGGTAGGTACCAGCGATGGAGCCGATGTTGACGACGTGACCACGATTGCGCGCCACCATGCCTGGCAGCAGCAGGCGGGTAAGCAGGGTCAGACCGCTGATGTTGGTGGCGATCATCTGCTCCCAGTCTTCGATCTCCGCCTTGTGGGCAGGCTCCAGCCCCAGCGCCAGACCGGCGTTGTTGACCAGCAGATCCACTTCGCTCCAGGCGGCAGACAGACCCGCGATGGCAGCGCGGGTGGCCACCTTGTCCTGCACGTCGAACACCAGCGGCAGGAACTGCTCGCCCAACTCGTCAGCCAGCGCAGCCAGCCGCTCGGCGCGGCGGCCGGTGCCTATCACCCGATAGCCCGCGCTCACCAGCTGACGACTGATGGCCTCACCAAAACCGGACGAGGCGCCCGTTACCATTGCAATCATCTGAACCTCCATTGTCATTTATCTTGTTGAAAAAAAAGAATTTACTCATCATCCAGCTCGCGACCCGTCACTTTTCGCCAGATAAACATCGCCAGATGGAGCAGGAGCAGGCCCCCTCCCCCCAGCGCAAACAGCAGGCCGGTGAGGGCATTGACAGAAGTGTCAGCGCCGCACCACCACCAGACCAGCCAGCCGATCAGCCCGATGATCAGGGTCTGGCCGGCGCATACCGGGCAGCGCCCCAGCTTAGCCTTGATGGCGGTGGCCAGACAGTCATCACAGCTCATGCCAATCCTCCGGATTCATTGCCGCTCAAGGCGTGGACTTGGCGACGCCGGGCTGTGTATGCATGGCACTGCGACGCTGGCGCCTGAGGGTGCGCACCTCGTCGCTCACCAGCGGCAGCACCAGCCGGTGGGCATGCTGGTCGCGGCCATAATAGTCCGGCAACCTTTGCTGGGGTCTGAATCCCAACCTCTGGTAGAGGGCCTGCGCCTCTTCGTTGGCATCGCCGACCTCGAGGCGGATCGCCCCCCAGCCAGCCTCGCGCCCCTCCCTGATCACCTGCTCCAGCAGGCGACGGGCCCAGCCCTGGCGACGAATGGTCCAGCGGATGGCAAGGGTCTGGATCACCAGTCGATCCCAGCCCCTGTGCTCCAGCAGACTGAGATAACCCATCAGCTGATCCTTCTCATCTAACACCAGCAGGGTGCGGCCCTTGGCGTGGGTCAGCAGATAGTGCCAGCGGCTGCGGCCAAAGGCGACTTCAGGGGGAAAACAGTAGCGTTCCAGCTTAACGATGGCGCCCAAATCATCGGTTCGGGCCGCTCGTACGGTCAACACGGGGAGTCCTTGTTCGGTTATTTATCTTCAGCACCAAAAATGCGACTTGTATCACAAGTTACCAAAGCAGAATATTAGGCACTGTAACCTCTTGTTTCCCCTCGCGCCATTGTCGTGCTTGTCGGTGCATCGAAGCCCACTGGGGATCCTGCCATTCAAGGCAGTCTGATCTGTGGAGCCGAAAATATGAGTACCTACGTCATCGTCGAAGAGCTGGGCGACTGGCCTTGCCATGCCAATTATCTGCTGACCGCCCGCACCTATCTGCAACACGGCGTGCCGACTACCGGCGGCCGCCCTCGCATCATTAACCTCTGCCGCAATCTGGAGCACCTGAGCGCGGGCTACTACTGCTCCCTGCTGGCACAGGCCCGTAGCCACCACTGCCTGCCGGGATTGCAGGCCATCAGCGTGCTGCAACCCCAGCAACCGCCGGCCAAGCTGTGGCGCAAGGTACAGGGCTGGCTGGCCCAGCAGAGCGATGATCGCATTCGGGTACGCGCCATCTTCGGCCAGAGCGAACAGATCGAGCTGGCGGGGCTGGCCCGCTACTATTACGGCCTGAGCCAGCTGCCGCTGCAGGAGCTGACCCTGAAACGCGGCCGCCACGGCTGGTCGGTGCGCCAGCAGCAGAGTCTGTCGCCGCTGGAGTTGAGCCAGAGCGAGAAGGCGCTGATGCTGCACCACGCCCAGGCACTGGTTGGTGCTGGCGGCGATGAGGAGCACGCGGCCCCGCTCTACCAGCTCGCCATCCTGGTGGATCCCGATGATGGCCGCGCCAGCAGTGACACCCTGGCACTGGATCGCTTCATTCAAGCCGCCGCAGCCCAGGGGATCCAGGCCGAGAGGCTGGCGCCGTCCGCCATCGAGCGGCTGCCGGAGTACGATGCCCTCTGGTTACGTGCCGAAACCGCGGTCGGTCACTACACCTTCGAATTTGCCCGCCGCGCCGAACAGCTCAAGATGCCGGTGATCGACAGCTCCCGCGCCATCCTCGCCTGTAGCAACAAGCTCTACCTCTACGAGCTGATGGTGCGCAGCGGCGTGCCCATGCCGCCCACCATGGTGGTGACCCGTCGTGGCCGCCACCACGTGGATGAGCTGGTGCAGCGGCTCGGCTTGCCACTGATGGTCAAAGTACCCGACGGTGCCCAGGGGCGGGATCTCGCCATGGCCAGCGACGAGCAGCAACTCGCCCGCCTGCTGGATGAAGGGCTGGGCCGCTCCGCCCTGCTGCTGGTGCAGAGCCGGATCCCCGCCGAATTTGATTGGCGTATCGGCTTTCTCGACGGCTCGCCGCTGTTCGCCTGTCGCCGCTACCGGCCCGAGCCGGGCAACCGTATTCGCCGCCGCAAGCACCCCCTCGACATGAGCCGGATCGAAGCACTGCCACTCACCGAGGTGCCGGAGCGGGTGCTGCAGACCGCCCGCCGCGCCGTGCACCAGCTCGGCAATGGCCTGTTCGGGGTGGATCTGCGCCAGCAGGATCGCGACTGCGTGCTGCTGGAAATCATCGACAATCCCTGGATACGTGGCGATATTGAGGACAGGGAGGCAAAGGACCTCTACGAGCGCCTGGCCAGGGCCTTCCGGCAACGGCTGGAAAACCGGGGGCAGAGCGCGGCAGGATAACAAGCATCGACAGCAGAGGTGATTATGATGACAACTGATTGGTGGGACATAGCGCCCCTTGGCTGGGAGAACATCCTGGCCTGCCTGGTGTGTGGCACTCTCGTGGGGGTGGAGCGGCAACTGCGCGGCAAGCCGGTCGGGATCCGCACTTCTTCGCTCATCATTCTCGGCACTTACTGCTTTCTCGCCATCGGTGCCGCCGTCAGCCCGGAAAGCGCCGATCAGGCGCGGGTACTGGGTCAGCTCATCACAGGCATCGGCTTTCTCGGCGCCGGCGTCATGATGACCCGGGATGGTCAGGTGCTGGGGGTGACCTCGGCCGCCACCGTCTGGATGCTGGCGGCCCTCGGCGCCCTCATCGGCATGCAGATGCTGCATCAGGCCGTGCTGCTCACCGGTGTCACCCTGGCCATCCTGGTGGGAGTGGATTATCTCGAAACCAGCTTCAAGAGCCTGCGCCGCGGCGTGCACAACCGGCTGGAGAACTGGCGCCACGGCAATGGTCACCCCCCGGCCACCAACGCCCCTCAAAAGGAGCTGGGCAGCGGCATTGAGAAGTGATCCCGCCTCTATTTGCCAATGAAAAGGGCTCCCGCAGGAGCCCTTTTGCTGTCAGCCATCTTATTGCAGCAGCAGGAAGCGGCCGCTCAGCGGCGGCAAGTCCACCGTCACACTGCTGCCACCTATGGTCAGGCTCTCGCCACTTTGCAGATCCAGCAGGGTGCTGCCACTGCGTAATTTGCCGACCGGCAGGGCATAGCTCTGGGGCGTGCTGGAGACATTGAGCAGGTAGACGATCTGCTCGCCCGCCGTCTGCTTGATGTCGCCATAGACGCTGCCATCGACCACCAGCTTGACCCGCTCCCCCTGATAGAGGGCGGGATGCTTGGCACGCAGGGCCAGCAGCCTGGCGAGCCACTCTTTCAGCTCAGCCTGTTCGGCACTGGGCACGAAGCCGGTAACGCCGGGCACCTTGCCATCGCTGCGGGCCACGTGATCGTCACAGAGCCCCTGCGCCGCGCAATCACCGCTTACCTGCTTGGTAAAGCCCGGCACCTCGTCACCAAACTCCTCGCCGTAATAGAAGGTGATGGGGCCAGAGCGAGCCGCCAGGAAGCTGAAAGCCGCCTTGTGACGCAACCAGTACTCGGCTGGGTTGAGGTGGCCGCGCTCCAGCAGATCGCCGAAACGTACCAGATCGTGGTTGCCCAGCATCAGGTTGGGCATGGCGTGACTGGGGTAACTCTCCACCTTGTTCCAGCTGGCATCGAGCACGCTGGCGCCCTGCCCCCCCTTGCCGGACTCCTCCACCGCCAGTGCCTGTACCAGGCCGTAGCGCAGCGGGAAATCGAACGCCGAGGCGAGCGCCGGATTGTCGCTCGGGCCGTAAGCCTGGGCACGGATCTCGTCGGCCCCCTTCCATACCTCGCCCACCATGTAGCCGAGGGTGCCCCACTGCTGACCGGCGGCCTTGCGCGCTGCGCTGGCCTGCTCCACTTCGCTGCGAATGGCGCGCCACTCGTCCAGCCCCAGCTGATAGGCCTGATCGAGGCGCCAACCGTCGATGCCATACTGCTCGACCCAGTAACGGGCCACCTCCTTGAAGTAGGCCAGGCTCTGGGGCTGGCTGTAATCCACCAACTGACCGGGATAACCGACACCGCCACTCTTGAGGGCAGGCAGGCGCCCCTCTGGCGACGGCTTGCTCACCCCCACCTTGTTGACGTGGCCGAACACCCCGTCGAGGAAGAGATAGAGGCCGCGCTGGTGCGCCGCATCCACCAGCTGTTTGAGCTGGGCATTGCTGCCAAAGCGGGGATCCACGGTGAAGAAGTCACAGGCGAAGTAGCCGGTGGCATCGAGCTTGTTGTCGCCGCCCTGACCGGCGCAGGAGTCGAAGACCGGCGTGAGCCAGATGGCATTGACGTTGAGACTCTTGATGTGATCCAGGCTGTCGATGATCCCCTGCAGATCGCCGTTGTGCCGGGAGGGGCCGTAGCCGACGCCGTAGTTGGCGGCGTTATCGCCATCGACGAAGGATTCCACCATCACCTGATAGGTGCGCAGGTTGCAGGCGGGCTGATCATGGCCGTGGCAGGCGCGGCTGGCGGTGGCAAGCGGCGGATTGACCACGGGGGGCTGGGGCTCGCTGCGGGATCCACTGCCGCACGCCGTCAGTAACAGGGCGGCCCCGAGCAGGCCGCCATAGCGCAACGTTCCTTGTTTCATTGTTATGTTCCCGCTGGGGTGATATCGGCGCAGAAGGCGCCACTTCGGGGCCATGATAACGGCCCCGCCAGTACCGGTCCGTGACTGAAAACGTTACCTGCCTCAGCCGACGCTCACTCGCCTAGAGCACGCCAGCGGAGGCGAAACGGTAGTTGAGGGAGAGCCAGACGGCGCGACCCGGCTCCGGAATGCGACCGACCTGTTCATAGCCCAGCCCCGCCTGACTGGCGTGCACCGACTTGGATAGGTGCTCGTAATAAAAGGTGTCGAACAAGTTGTCCACCCCGGCCGACAGCTGCCACCGCTCTGCAAACTGCCAGGCACCGCTCAGGTTCAGGGTGAAGAAGCCGGGGGTTTCCCCCTGATCCTGACCCGCGACCGTGCCAGCGCCCACATCCACCCTGCCCTGCGCGGCGACAGCGCGGCCAAGCAGGGTGACGTTCCACGCCTCGGCCGGTTGCCAGCCAAGCGCCAGCTTGCCATCGAGCGGCGGCATCTGTGCCAGCGGCTGGTGGTCGCTGTGGTTTTCGCCGTAGACCACCGCCAGGCCGCCATCGAGGCGCCACTGCTCGGCAAACTGCCAGCGCCCTTCCAGCTCACCGCCACGGGTCTGGGCATCTATGTTGCGCACCTTGTTCGACTGGTTGTTATAGAGCAGGTAATCCTTGATGTCGGCGCTGAACAGGGAGAGGGTCAAGTCCAGCTCGCTGCTGCGCAGGGCCAGCCCCGCATCCCACTGGCGGCTGCATTCGGGGTTGAGGGTGAAAGGGACGCTGTCCTTGCTGCGCTCCCAGTAGTCCGGCGCCCGCTTGGCCTGACCCCAGGCCAGATAGCCGGACCAGGCTGGCGACCACTGATATTCGTAGCGACCAAAGCCGCTGCCCAGAGTCAGGGTATCGCTGTAGAGGGTCTGATCCCCTGCGCCATAGCGGGTGGTCTCGACCCTGTCCTGCCGATACCCCCCCTTGTAACTGTGCGATCCCTGCTGGCGGCCCAGCTCGGTGAAGCCCCCCTGTTGCTCGAAACGCAGGGTACGCTGGCGCGGCTGGCTGGCGTAATCGACCCCGCTGCGGGCCCTGTGCTGATCCCGGTTGGCATCCAGCCCGGCGGTCAGCAGCCAGTTGGCCGGCAGGGCGATGTCGTTAGCCCAGCGGCCCCCGGTGTTACGCCGATCCGGGTTGGAGAGCATCTTCATACCGCTGCTTTGCCGCAGACTGAAGTTGTCCATGATGTGGTCTATGTCGTTGTCCCACAGGGTCAGCTCGCTGCGCTGCCAATGGCTGCTGATCTGATCCTGCCTGAGCTTGAGGCCGAAGGACTCCCTATCGAACATGGGGCCGTCCATGGTGCGATCCGCATAGGCGGCGCGGGCATTGCTGCGCTCGGCGGTGAGTTCGAGCCAGCTGTGCTCCCCCGGTGTCCAGCCAAGCTGGGCGGTGCCATTCTCCCGGCGATAGAAAGAGCGCACCCTGTCGCCATGACCATCTCGATAGTCATCGCTGTCTGAGTGGGTGAACTGACCACGCAGATAACCCTCGGGGGAACCGACAGTGGCATCCAGCATCTGGTCGTCACGCCCGAAGCTGCCATAGAGCGCCGAGGCCTCTGCCTTGACGCCGGGGGCCGTGAACTCGGGCCGGTCGCGTTCGAACAGCACAGTGCCCGCCAGGGTCGCGCCCTGCTCGAGGGATTGCGGCCCCTTCAGCACCCGGATCCGGTCGAAGGATTGGGGAAACACATAGGCGGTGGGCGGATCCATGCGGCCGCCGCAGCCACCGGCCAGCATGCCACCATCCATCTGCACATTGAGGCGGGACATCCCCATCCCCCGCAACACAGGATCGCCCCCCAGCCCCCCCTTGCGCACCATGCTCATGCCGGTGACATTCTTCAGATAACCGGCGCCGTCGGCGGCAGGCATGGGAGAGCCCGGGGCCTTGGGATCCAGAGTCACTTCCAGGGTGCTGGCGGGGCGGCTGGCGACCACCACCATGGGCTCCAGCTGCTGGACCCGCTCCTGACCGGCGGCGCCGTGACAGGCGAGACCGCCCACCAGCAAGGCAAGTGGGGTGCGCATATGACAAGCCATGTTTCTTCCTTATTTTTTTGTTTATTTTGTGTTTTTCATCTCTCCCGGCAAACCTTTCAGCTGGGGAAAGGTTTGCCATCCGGCCGTAAAAAAGGCCTGCGGCGGGAAGCGGCAAGCCTTGACGGGCAAAGCTAAGAGAGGGGTTGGCAAAATGTTGCGCAGGTTTTACCCAAATTGGGTAGAGAAGGCAAACACACAAACATTCCAGTTGAAGGAATCTGGGGATGGCTCACAAAAACAGGGGCTTAGCTGAAGGCCTCCCACTCATTGATGGGTCTGATCAGGTGATAAACATCATGGGCCGACAGGGTGCAGCCGGCAGGCCACTCCAGCTGGTGGTGACGATTGATGAAGACCCGGGCACAACGCTGCTCCGAATCCAGCGCAGCAAACAGGGGCTGCGCGCGCCAAGGGGTCAGATCCAACGCCCCCGTGGTGCCGTCGGAGAGCACCACAAACAGGCGCCATCCCTGCAAATATTCCACATCGATAAAGACCGGCATCCCTTCGGCTCCGATTGATAAAATCCGGCGCCATTATAAATAAGCTTCCTACGTTGCTTTGCAAAAGGGATCACAGTTTCTCCAGCCGTTTATGCTGTCTTGGAGCCCTGCACGCCCTCACATGAAAATCATGAATCGTGCCGCGCTCGGGCTGGCGCTATGGGGCAGCCTGGCTTACCAGAAAGGACTCAACCAGACTGCGCGGCACTGAACCCGCCACCGCAATCACATAAAACCCGCCAATTGGCGGGTTTTATGTGGGGTGCAACACGGGATCAGGTGTTGAGAAAACAGGGCAGCGAGCGGCTGAACCTGTGTTCGAACACCAGCGAGGTCTCGAGGTGCACCACTTCCTCCCGGGAGGTGAAGTGATCGAACACGAAGTTGCGCAGATGCTCGGTGTCGGAGACACACAGATGCACCAGAAAATCATCCTTGCCTCCCATGTGAAACAGGCTGATCACCTCGGGCAGCGCCAGTATGGCGTCGCGGAAGGCATCGATGATCTGGCGGCTGTGTCGGGCCAGCTGCAGGGAGACCATGGCCTGGATATGGCCACCGAGCGCCTGATGATCCACTTCGCAATGCGCCCCCTTGAGCACCCCATCCTGTTGCAGCTTGCGCACCCGCTCCAGGCAGGTGGACGGCGCCACGCCGACCAGCGCGGCCAGATCCTTGTTGGTCATGCCCGCATCGCGAAACAGATGGGCCAGGATATCCAAATCCAGTTGATCCAGGTTTCTCATCTTAACTCCTTGCACCGATCAATTTTTTAGACTCTGCCCGTAAACCGGGCCGAACACAACGCAGATTGACATCGTGGCCGCGCCCCCTATGCTTTGGCGCACTCAGAAACCGGCCATGCCGGCTCGCCCCGCCCTTGCTGGCCTCATAAGGACCTTTATGCTCCCGTCTCACCCTTTCTGGAGCCAGGAAGTGCCCCGCGTCGATGGCCAGCTACTGCTGACCCCCTGCCCCGGCACCCAGCAGGTGGCGCTGCCACTGACGCTGGATCAGCTCAGGCTGGCGGGTGCCCATGGCGTCCTGACCCTGATGACAGAGGCCGAACTGGCCCGACTCGCACTGAGCCAGCTTGGCCCGCTGGTCGAGGCGAGCGGCATGCGCTGGTTCCACCTGCCTATCGAAGACGATCAGGCCCCCGATGCCACCTTCGAACAGGCCTGGCAACAGGCCCTGCCGCAACTGACCGGACTGCTGTTCGAAGGCAAAAATCTGGTCATCCACTGCAAGGGGGGCAGCGGCCGCACCGGCCTGATCGCCGCCGCATTGCTTGTCTCCCTCGGCCAGCCACAGCAGGAGGCCATGGCCGCCATCCGGGCCCACAGGCCCAAGGCCTTCACCCTGGCGGTGCATCGCCAGTGGCTCGACGCCCTGACCGCACGACGGGAGCAGGCCGACTGAGCCCCACCACGCGGATCCTTACTTGGGCTGCTGGTAGGTAAACACCTTGCCTATGTCTTCCACCCGATAGCTGGTGAGCTGATAGACGTAGTAGTTGAGCCAGTTGGAGAACAGCAGGTGGCCGTGGCTGCGCCAGCTGGCGCGCGGGGTCTGGCCGGGATCGTTAGCCGGATAATAGTTGACCGGGATGACGGGCTCGAGCCCGGCCGCCAGATCCCGCTGGTACTCCCCATCCAGGGTCAGGGCATCGTATTCAGGGTGACCGGTAACGAACACCTGGCGACAATCCTTGGTCGCCGCCAGATAGACCCCCGCCTCTTCGGACTCGGCAAAGATCTGCAGGTCGGTGTGGGCGCGGATAAGATCCCCGTCGAACGCGGCATAGCGGGAGTGGGGCGCCACGAATTCGTCATCGAAGCCGCGCAGCAGCGGCTCGTGCTCATCGAGCCTGTGATGGCGGTAGACGCCGGAGAGCTTCTCACCGTGGGTCTGTTTTTCCATGCCATACAAGGCTTTCAGCGCCGCCTGTACCGCCCAGCAGAGGAACAGGGTCGAGGTCACATGCTGATGGGACCACTCTATGATCTCGACGATGCGCGGCCAGTAGACCACCTCCTCGAACTCCACCAGCCCGAGTGGCGCTCCCGTGATGATCATGCCGTCGTAGTTGTTGCCCCGTACCCGTTCGAAGTCGTGATAGAAGTTCTCGAGGTGCGCCTGGGGCGTGTTCTTCGACTCCCGATCGTCGATACGCAGCAGATCCACGTCCACCTGCAACGGCGAGTTGGAGAGCATCCGCATCAGCTGGATCTCGGTTTCAATCTTCTTGGGCATCAGGTTGAGGATCAACACCCGCAACGGGCGTATGTTCTGGGTGACGGCCCGGGATTCCGTCATCACGAAGATGTTCTCCTGCCCCAGCACTTCGGCGGCGGGTAACTGATCCGGGATCTTGATCGGCATGCTTACTCCCTGTACTGCATCGGTAAATATGTCTGGACATCTAGAAGCCTATAATAAAGCGCTTACCCTGTCATCAGATACCTTTTGTATTCACCTCCGCCTTTGACTAGCATACGGCTCACATGTGTCTCTCGCAGCCAAGACAATGACAGGTATCAAGATTTCCGTAGACCGACTGCAAGTCGGCAATTTCGTCTCTCTGCCACTGGGTTGGCGCGAACACCCTTTCCTGTTTTCCAGCTTCAAGCTCAAGAATGAAGAGGAGATCGAGCTGATCCGCCGGCTCGGTCTCAAACTCGTCACCATCATCCCCGACAAGAGCGACGTCCCGCCCAAACCGCTGGACCAGATCCAGAGCCAACCGGTGGAGGCGCCCGACACCTCCCAGCGCCAGGCCGAGATGCAGCTGGAGAAGACACGCCGCATCGAGCAGTTACAGCAGTATCGCCGCGATCTGCAGCAGTGCGAGAAGCAGTTCCAGCAATCCCTGGCGCAGGTGCGCAGCGTCATGAGCAAGCTCCAGTCCCGCCCCCTCAACGCCATCGGCGAGGCACAGGAGCTGATCAACGCCATGACGGAACAGCTGCTGTCGGTGGATGAGATGGTGCTGCACCTGGTCTCCGACAGCGAGGATGGCAACAACCTCTACTTCCACTCCCTCAACGTCAGCGTGCTCAGCATGTTGCTGGCCAAGGAGTGCAACATGTCGGCTGACCAGATCCGCCAGGTCGGCATGGGCGCCCTGTTCCACGACATAGGCAAGCTGAAGATCCCGAGCCAAATCCTGCGCAAGACGGAGCCGCTGACCAAGCCGGAGCAGAACCTGATAGCCCAGCACCCGCGCTATGGCATCGACCTGCTCAATCTGGTCAAAGATTTCCCCGCCGAGGCCAAAGGCATCGTGCTCCATCACCACGAATATCTCGATGGCAGCGGGCCTGAGGGGCTCAAAAAGGGGCAGCTCGATCCGCTCACCCAGATGGTGTCGCTGATCAACGAGTACGACAACCTCTGCCACATGCAGGCCAAGGTGCCCTACTCGGCCCTGAGCGGCCTCTACAAGCAGCGCAAGGCCCAGTTCAACCCGGAATACCTCAGCATGCTGATCCGGCTGATGGGCATATACCCGCCCGGCAGCGTGGTGCAGCTCTCCAATGGTCAGGTGGGGCTGGTGATGTCGGTGAATGCCTCTCGCCTGCTCTACCCCTCCGTGCTGGTGTATGATCCCCGTATCCCGCGCCAGGAGGCGGCCATCATAGATCTGCAACAGGCCGAGCTGTCGATCGCCAAGGTGATCCACCCCAAACGACTGCCGCCGGCGGTGTTCGAATACCTCAATCCGCGTACCCGGATCAGCTACTACTTCGAACACACCAAGCCCTGATTGTCCCGGCCATGGTGCATGGCCGTCCCTGTTTACTTCCCCAGTTCAAGGAGCCCCCATGCGTATCGAGATCATCAGCACCGGAGACGAGATAGTGACGGGTCTGGTGGTGGATACCAATGCCGCCTGGCTCAGCGCCCTGCTGCTGGAGCAAGGCTGGCAGGTGCGCCGCCGTGTCACTGTGGGAGACAACCTCACCGATCTGAAAACCGTGCTGCAGGAGAGCGCCAGCCGCGCCGACGTGGTGCTGGTGTGCGGCGGGCTGGGGCCCACTGCCGATGATCTCACCGCGCAGGCCGCCGCCGAAGCTTTCGGGCAACCGCTAACGCTGTACCCTGAGTGGCTGGCCACCATAGCGGCACGCTACGCCAGTCGGGGCCGCCCCATGGCGCAAAGCAACGCCAAGCAGGCCTGGTTGCCACAGGAGTGCGAGATCCTCGACAACCCGGTCGGCACCGCCTGCGGCTTTGTCGTGCACAGTGGTCAGAGCCAGCTCTTCTTCACCCCGGGCGTGCCGTTCGAGTTCAAGCAGATGGTGCGCGAGCAGATCCTGCCACGCCTCAAGCAGCTGGCTGGCGCGCAGACCGATACCGAACTACGCCGCTTCTACAGCTTTGCTATCTCGGAATCGGCTCTCTCCGACATGCTGGATGCAGCCCCCTGGCCAACCGGCATAGAGCTGGGCTACCGCTCCTCCATGCCGCTGATTGAGCTGAAACTCATCGGCCACGGCGCCAGCGCCGCCGACATGGATGACGCCGAGGCGCGACTGCTCGCGGCGATCCAGCCCTGGCTGGTGGGACGGGGAGATGAAGAGCCTGCGCGGCAGATCCTGGCCCTGCTGGGGGAGAGGCCGCTGACCCTGCTGGAGGGGGAAAGCCGGGGTGCGCTGCTCGCCCTCTGCCACGAGTATCCCCGGCTTGAGGCCAGCTTTCGCGGCAACGTCGCCAGCGAGCTGGCGCAGTTGGAGGCAAAACGTGAGGGGCTGAGCCTGACCATAGGATGGGAGGGGACGGAGGGCGTGCCGCTGCTGCTCTGCGCCGACGGGCAACAGATCGGCCAGACGCTGAAGGCCAGCCACCCGGATCCCGAGAGCCGGCGCAAGATCCTCGCCTTCGCCGCCCTCGACATGCTGAGCCGCCACCTGCAAGGCTTGCCAGTGCTCGGCGACTACCTCACCTTGGCCAGAACGGCGCAGCGCGGCCGCTAGGCATCCAGCGCCGGTACCCACAAAGATCGGATACCGGCCAACGCCTCAAGCCAGACTCTTCCGGTACACACCGCCCCCGGGTTCAGGGCCGACACGTCTCTTGCCGACCTGCGGGCTTCTCGTGCCGTCAGCATACCCGCTGTCATCCTTGATTTCCTCGTCCAGGCTCACCCATTTGTGCCTAGCTCGTTGACCAAAAAGGAGAAATGCCCGAATACTGCAGACCAGCGCCATATTGATGACTCGCATTTTTAACAAAAAGTCGATTAAATAGAAATCAAAGGCTATCTCGATATGGGTAAAAACGAGAGAAGGAAACCGGGTGTTAAGCAAAGAGTGGTTACTGTTATCAGCCGATATGGAGTACGCCTGCCTGCGCATCATACCCGGGCTGACCACCCCCGTTTCGGAGAGCGATATCCAGACGCTGTTGCTGGCTTCCAACTGTCGCCGCTACCAGCCGCTGACGGAAGGGATCAAGCAGGCCATCAGCTTGCTCAACACCCTGTTAAGCAACCCGGACACCCCCCTGCCCGACAATCCGGTCCCCGTCGCCCAGCGCCACGATGCCCGTGTCACCCTGGTGGTGGAGAAAGACCGGATGAGTGCCATCGCCCAGATCACCGCCGACTGGGGTGGCAAGTATCTCACCACTGAAGATCTGGAGCAGGCGGTGCAGGCCAGCGAGATCAGCCGGGGGGTACAGGCGCCTCTCATCGCCGCCGCCATTCTGGCCGCCAAGGAGGCGACACCGGGCACCCTGCTCAAGCTGCCGGTGGCGCTGGGCAAGGCCGCCGTCAACGGCCAGGACACCCGATTCGAGCGGCTGGTGGAGACGCCGGCCGAGCGGATCCTCAAGCCCCGGGAGCTGGATCATGGCCGGGTCGACATGCGCGACCTCGGCACCCTGATCACCGTCAAGGCCGGCGCCCAGCTGATGCGCCGTCACCCCGCCACCCAGGGCGTGCCCGGCTTTACCGTCACCAACCAGGAGCTGCCCGCCAAGCATGGCAAGGACAGCCCCATGGTGGCCGGTGAGGGCACCTTCATCTCGCCGGATGATGCTGATCTGCTGCTGGCCAGCCGCCCAGGCCTGCCCCGCCAGGAGAAGAATGGCATGAAGGTGGATGACGTGCTGAGCGTCAAGCAGGTCGACATCCGCCACGGCCACGTCATCTTCGAAGGTGCCCTGATAGTGGCGGGGGATGTCACCCCCGGCATGAAGATAAAGACCAGTGGCGACGTGGTGATCGGCGGCTTCGTCGAGGGGGGCTACATAGAATCGAGCGGCACCATCACGGTGCGCAACGGCATCATAGGCCGCAAGAGCAAGCAGAGTGACGAATACCTCTGCCACCTCAATGCCCAGGGCGAGATCCACGCCAGCTATGCCCAGTACGCCAAGCTGGAGGCCGGGGGCGACATCCAGATCCAGAACCAGCTAAGCCACTCTTACAGCCGCAGCGGGCAAGACATCAAGGTGGGCGACAGCGGCATGCGCAAGGGCCACCTGCTGGGGGGCATCAGCATTGCCAATCGCCTCATCATGGCCCCCATCCTGGGCGCCTCGGCCTACAACCAGACCCGGTTGCAGATCCTCGGCGGCTACTTCACCCACAAGGAGCAGGAACAGGCCCTGCGCCAGCGCAAGCAGGAGTGCCGGGAGCTACTGGACAAGCTGCAGGATCTGCTGCTCAAGCTGTTACAGCTGCCAGGGGACAAGCGCAACCCCCAGACCCTGCAGAAGATCAAATTGATCCGCACCCGCCATATCGACGAGAGCAAGCTGCTGGATGAACAGCTGGAGGCCGCGCAGGAAGAGCTGCAGAAACTGATGGCTGAGATGGACATCATAGCCACCCAACGCGCCTTCCCCGGGGTCGAGGTGGAGATGGCCCACCACCACTACAGAGTCGACATAGAACACGGCCCCATCCACTTCGCCATCCGCGAAGATCAGTTGCAGCTGACCCCCTACGAACCCCACAAGTGACAGCAGCTGGCCCTGCGGCTCGCCTTCCCCCTGGCAACATTCCCCCTGCTGGCCCAGCCTCTCGCCGCCAACCCGTGATCCTGGCTGCGAATTTCGCTACACTCGGCCTTCCATTGGCCCCATAGGGCGGGCCAGCCAGACTTCAGGTAGTGAGAGATGTACAAGCTGATCGCATTGGATATGGATGGCACCCTGTTGGACTCCCAGGGCCAAATTTCACCCCGCACCCACGCCGCCATCCAGGCCGCCCGCGCCAGGGGCGTGACTGTGGTGCTGGCCTCAGGTCGCCCGCTGGAAGGGATGAGCCGTTACCTGGTCGAGCTTGGCCTCACGGGCCAGGACGACTACGTCATCTGCTACAATGGCGCCCTGGTGCAACAGGTGGCCGATCAGCGCATCATCCGCAGCCAGCTGCTGACCGGCAGCGACGCCAGTGCCATCGCCAAGCTGGCAAACGAGCTGGAGGTTAACGTACACGGCTTCTCTGTCACCCGGGGCCTCATCAGCCCCAGGGTCAGCACCTATACCGAGCACGAATCCCGCCTCATCGGCATGCCCATCAATCTGATCGATTTCGCCACCCTGCCCGCCGACGAGCAGATCATGAAGGTGATGATGATCGACGAGCCGCCCCAGCTCTCCCGCGCCATCGAACGCCTGCCCGCCGAGCTGCATGAGCGCTACACAGTGGTACGCAGTGCCCCCTACTTCCTCGAGTTCATGCACAAGCAGAGCAACAAGGGCACAGGCGTCGCCGCCCTGGCCGAGCATCTGGGGCTGGACGCCACCCAGGTGATAGCCGTGGGGGATGCGGGCAACGATCACCACATGATCGAATACGCCGGGCTGGGAGTGGCCATGGGCAACGCCACCGACGAGATCAAGGCGCTGGCCCAGCACACCACGGCGCGCAACGATGAAGATGGGGTCGCCCAGCTAATTGAACGGTTCGTGCTGAACGCCTGACCCACACAAGGGGCCTCCACCCGGGCCCCTTTTGCTATCCGGCTACCCCGGCCGAATGTTTAATATATCCACCACAGCCATCTCCCTCATCTCGCCAACATGCCCCACAGCCCCCTTAAAAAGGGACTCAAGGCAGTTCTTCACTTACATCAGTTAACATTTCAGCATCATTTCGTTTGACATATTGAACGGCCTTGGCAGACTGGGATCAGGATCCAGGCTGTCATTGCCCAGGCTGACCGACGATTCTGGTACTGCGGCATGACCCTGATCCCATGACCATGCCTTGAGGCATGCCCTTGCCCTTTCAGCGGCAGCAAGGGCCTTCCCAAGGCGCAGGACCGCAAAGGATAGCAAGGTGAATCATGACAGCTCGCAACCCCCCCACCCCGCGTAAACCCGTCGTACTCATGACCATGGGCGCCCAGCCTCGCAATGGTCATCCCTATCAGGTGATGACCCACAAATACATATTGCCGCTGGTGGATATCAGCGGCTGCGTGCCGCTGCTGGTGCCGACCTGCTGTGGCACCGAGGATCTGGCGCAGTATCTGGATCTGGCGAATGGCGTCTATCTGAGTGGCGCCGGTTCCAACATAGATCCCGCCCTCTACGGCCAGGAGAACCTGACCCCGGAGAAACAGCAGGACAGAGACAGGGATCTGTTCGACATCCCGCTGGTGCGCGCGGCCCTCGATCGCGGCCTGCCGGTCCTGGGGATCTGCCGCGGCATGCAAGAGATCAACGTGGCCCTTGGCGGCGACATTCATCAGCAGGTCTACAAGGAGCCGGGTTATGACGATCACAGAGAGGATTCGGACGATCCGGTCGACGAGCAGTACGGAGAGAGTCATCAGGTCAAACTGGTACCCGGCAGCTGGTTTGCCGCACTGATGGGGCAGCCGTCGATCCCGGTCAATTCACTGCATGGGCAGGGGATCAAGACGCTGGCCAAGGGGCTTGAGCCGCTGGCCCACGCCGAGGATGGGTTGATCGAGGCGCTCCATGCCCCCACCCTCGCCTCCTTCCTGCTGGCGGTGCAGTGGCACCCGGAGTGGAAGGCGCGTGAGAATCGCCACTCCATCAAGATTTTCGAGGCCTTCGGCGAGGCCTGCCGGGCCCACGCCAGCAATAGCTGACTAGTCACCAAACCCTCGCGCCTTGAGCTTGGGCAACCCACCCCGCTCGGGGCGCAGGGTGCGGCATATCTCCATTCCCTTGAGCCCACGCTGGATGTGATCCGGCGTGTGGCCGAACACCATGCCGTTGCTGCGATAGAGAGCATTGTCATCCAGCTCGAACAGCTCGCCCCCTATGAGCAGCTGCTCGCGGCCATTGATCGTCTTGCCCCGCTTGAGCGGCAGCGTCATGTCGGTCAGCACCTCACCGGTGGCACAGCCCTCGCGCCAGCGGGCCTCGTCGGAGAAGGGGGTAATGGCGATCTCGCGCCAGGAGCCATCGCGAAACTCGACCCGATACTTGTCGGCCAGCTGATCGCAGCCCACCAGCAACCAGGCTCCCGCGATCCAGACCATCTTGTTCAACTTGCGCACACTCGCCACTCCCTTGTCACATGGGCGCCAAGCATAAATAAATTGCCCTCACCCCGCACCCATTTACCGGTTTGAAAGCAACTATGCTGGAAATAACCAATGATAAGGGGCTGTTATGTTGAGTGATCACCTCATTGCGCTACCTACCCTGCTGTGGATTGGTGAGCACCCGTTCTGGACCCTGCTGACCCTGCTTTTACTCGTGACCCATGTTTGGCGCTCCCCTGGCCGGCGGAGGGAACTGGTCTCCGAGCTCAGCTTTGTCATGCTGAGCATTGGCACTATCCTGCTGATCCAGTTCGAGGGCGGCTGGTTTCGCCTGCCCCTGCCCCACCACTGGCTGGTGGAGATCTCCAGCCTGCTGGCCGGCCTGGTGCTGAGTGCCAGACAGCAGGAGCAGCGAGCCCTGCTGGCACGGGAGGCGGAATCCCTGAGGCAGGTAGCACCGCCGCGGGATCTGCTGGATAAACTGAAGGCGCTGTTTGGCGGCCGATGACGTAGCATGAGGCCTGAACTTTAGACAAGAGAGCGACTCCATGCTGCTGACCGCACTGGCCCTGAGTGCCACCCTGCAATTTGACTGCCCACCCGGAATCGAGACCCGCCAGCAACTGTTGACCACACCAGAGGGCTGGCAGGGGCTTAGCCGGGATCAGGAAGAAAAACCGAGTCAGGTACTGAGCCACCGGCTGGCAAACCTGGCGCTGTTTGATGGTGAACCGGGTGAACAGGTTCAGCTCAAACCGGACAATGGTGACAACGACGAGCTCCACTACTGGAGCCTGCTCGGCAACAACCTGCGCCCCCTCTATCTGGTCTGCCACTATCAGGATACCGCCCTCACCCTGCAGCAGGCGCTGCCCCTCGGCATCAGCTACTGCCGGGTCAATCAGGGCGACCCTTACGATCTGCGCGGGCTGATCTGCCGCAAATAACGGCCGTGAATAGCGATCAACCACCGCCGTCAGAGCAGCAACTCGGCCAGCTCGCCGAGTGCATTGAGCTCCACATCAGGCAGCAGTTGCAACCCCAGCCCGGGCTGCTGGCGATCGTTGAGCCAGGCAGCCCGAAAACCGTGCAAGCGGGCACCCAGCACATCCGTCTCCGGGTGATCCCCCACATGCAGGATCTGGCCGGGTGCAAGCATGAGGACCCTCTGCGCCTGCACAAACATGTCCGATGCCGGTTTCATTCTGGTGCCCGTGCCCGCTTTGCAGACCAGGGTGAAGTAATCCCCCAGCCCCGCTTGCACCAGGTCCAGGTTGCCGTTGGTGATCGCCACCAGCGGATAGCGCCCGGCCAATCGCGCCAGCAAGTCGTGGGTCGCGGTGCTCACCGCTATCTTGGATCGCTCGGCGAGAAAGGCGGCGAATACCTGCCCGGCCTCCCGGCTGGCGGTGGCGGCCGCCATGCCACCCTGCACCATGGCCTCATGAATGGTGCGCTGACGCGCCAGACTGACATCCTGGCGCAACTCGGGATGGGCAAGCAGCATGGCGCGCTTGAGTGCCAGCCAGCGCGGCTTGTCCAGCATGGCGGTCGCCAGATATTCGCTGCGCAAATGGGCCAGCATCCACTGCTCGGCCCGTTCAATGGCGGGGCCGTTGTCGTAGAGGGTGTCATCGAGGTCGAACGAGATGGCGGCCACCGGCTGCCAGCGGCGATAAAAATGCATTCATGCTCCTTCACGGCGGGGTAACCAGACCCCGTTATTCATCTTCCGGCGTAGCAGGATCCCGCTTTGCTCTGGGATGGGCGTTGTCGTACACCTTGGCCAAATGCTGAAAGTCGAGATGGGTATAGATCTGGGTGGTGGAGAGATCCGCGTGCCCCAGCAGCTCCTGCACGGCCCGCAGATCGCCGGACGACTCCAGCATGTGGGTGGCGAAGCTGTGGCGCAGCTTGTGAGGGTGAATATGAGCATTGAGCGCCTGCTTGTTGCCCCAGCCATCGAGCCGCTCCTGCACCGAGCGGGCCGACAGTCGCCGCTTGCGCTGCGAGACAAACAAGGCCTCGGCCTCGTCCCCTGCCAGCAGGGGGCGCACCTTGAGCCACTTGTGCAACCACTCCACCGCCATCCGCCCCATGGGCAGCACCCGCTCCCGCGCGCCCTTACCGGTCACCTTGAGCTGACGATCATCGAGCTTGATGTCCGTCAGATTGAGCCCCACCAGCTCCGCGAGGCGCAGGCCGGAAGAGTACATAAGCTCCATGATGGCCCGATCCCGTACCGCCAGCGGATCCTGCTCGTCGGTGATGTTGAGCAACTGGTACATCTCGTCCACATCGAGGTTTTTCGGCAACGGTCGCCCCTGCTTGGGAGTCACTATGCCACGGGCCGGGTTGGCGGTGAGCCGTCCCTGGCGCACCTGCCAATCACAGAAACTGCGCAAGGCGGAGAGCTTGGTGGCGAGGGAGCTGGGCACCAGTCCGGCCTTGTGCATCCGGGTCACCAGATTGCGCACCTGACTCGCCTCTAGCCGGGCCCAGTCGTTCAGGCCAAGCCTGACCAGCTCGGCGGCCATGAGATCCAGGTGAGATCGGTAGTTGCTGCGAGTATGCGGGCTGAGCTGACGCTCGACCCTCAGGTATTCGATGAAGGCAGCCAACTCATCGGCCAGGCTGGCCGGCAGCGGCTCTGCGGCGGGAGATGGTACCTTAGCCACGAACCAGCTCGGGCAGGCGCAGTTGCAACAAGCGGCCCAGCTGACCCAGCAACAGGGTGTCATTGTGGGGGCTGAAGTGGCTGGGATCCGAGCTGGCAAAGGCCAGCACGCCGAGATCGCCGAGCCGCATCAGGGCGACGGAGTTGACCAGCACATCGTGGCCAAACAGCGCCTGCTTCTCGCTCTGGTTGAGGCGACCGAAGAAGTAATCCTGCCCCGGCAGCCGTTGACCCAGCAGCTGATCGAGCTGCTTGCCCTCCGCCATGAAGCGCTGCTCGGGGCCGCTCAACTGGAATTTTTTCGGGCTGAGCCAGAGCCGCAGGCCAGTCAGTCGCAGTCGCTGCACAAACGCCTTGCCCATCACGGCACTCACCTCGAACAGGGTCTGGCAGCCGTAGAGCTCGCCGTAGAGGTCGGCGTACACCCGGAAGATCCGTTCGTTCTCGCTGGCGATCCCCATCAGCTCGGTGATCTCCTGCTCCAGTTGCTCGATGCGCTCGCGCTGTCGGTCCATCTGGCGTTCAACCAGCGAGACCGAGCCTTTGCGCTCGTGGGGAATGCGGATCCGATCCAGCATGGCCGCGTGGCGCTGGAAAAACTCGGGATAACGGGCCAGGTACTCCAGCACTGTGGCTTCCTCCACCAGTGATTCCTGCCGTTTGAGTTCGCTCATAACTTGGTTGGTCCATCTGAAAAAGGGGCACAAGGCCCCGACATTAGCGCTTGGCAGAGCGGAGCCATCCCCGCCCCATGCCTACAACTCGATCTGGCCGTCGAATACATGCTCGGCTGGGCCCGTCATATAGACCGGCTGACCCGGCCCCTTCCAGGCGATGGTCAGCTTGCCACCCGGCAAACTGACGGTGACCCGCTCCTTGAGCTTGCCCTGACTTATGCCGATCACCGCCGCCGCACAGGCGCCGGTACCACAGGCAAGCGTCTCGCCCACTCCGCGCTCGAACACCCGCAGCTTGATCTCGGTGGCGTTGACCATCTCCATGAAGCCGACGTTGACCCGCTCAGGGAAACGCTCGTGCCGCTCCATGATGGCACCCAGTGTCTCTACCGGCGCGTCGGCCACCGAAGGCACTTCGATGACGCAGTGAGGGTTGCCCATGGAGACAACACCACACATCACAGTATGCTCTTGCGCCCGCAACAGATAGGTTTTTTCCGCCTTCTGGGCCCGGAACGGGATCTTGCCCGGTTCAAACTGGGGGACACCCATGTTGACCGTGACCTGATTCTCCCCTTCCAGCTGCAGGGTAATGCGACCGCGGGCCGTGCTGACCGCGATGCGATCCCGGTTGATCAGCCCCTTGAGACGCACGAAGCGGGCGAAACAACGGGCACCATTGCCGCACTGCTCCACCTCGCTGCCATCGGCATTGAAGATACGGTAGTGAAAGTCGAGTTCAGGATCATAGGGCGGCTCCACCAGCAGCAGCTGGTCGAAGCCGATCCCGAAGTGGCGATCCGCCAATTTCTTGATGACGTCATTGCTGAAAAACACCTTCTGGGTGACGCCATCCACCACCATGAAGTCATTGCCCAGCCCGTGCATCTTGGAAAAATCTATCAACATCGTGCGTTCCTGTACCCTTTAGGCAGTAAATGCTCACTGCACCAGCGATCGGTCAACTTATCACGCTCAATCGTGCGTTTTCCTGCTATCAGGGCAGTAGATGCTCGCCGCGCCAGAGATCGGCCAACTGCTCGCGCTCTCTGATGAGGAAGGATTGCGTGCCATCCACCAGCACCTCGGCCGCGCGCGGACGGGTGTTGTAATTGGATGACATGGTAAAGCCATAGGCACCGGCCGAACGCACTGCCAGCAGGGACCCCTCAGCGATAGCGAGGGAGCGCTCCTTGCCGAGAAAATCACCCGTCTCGCACACAGGGCCGACCACGTCGTACAGCGCCAGCTCATGGGCCGCGCGGCTGTCCACCTCTATGATGTTCATCCAGGCGCCGTAGAGGGAGGGGCGTAGCAGATCGTTCATACCGGCGTCGATCAGCGCGAAGTTGCGGGTCTCACCCGGCTTCAGGTACTCCACCCGGGTCAGCAGCACACCGGCGTTGGCGACGATGGCGCGGCCCGGTTCGAACAGCAGGGTCAGATCCCGGCCCGCCAGCTTCTGCTTGAGCGCCTCGGCATATTCGGTGGGGTGCGGTGGCTGCTCGGCGCCATAGTTGACCCCGAGCCCACCGCCCACGTCCAGGTGATGGATCTGGATGCCTTCTGCCGCCAGTTCGTCGATCAATCGCAGCAGCTTGTCAGCCGCCTCCATAAAGGGTGTCAATTCAGTGAGCTGGGAGCCGATATGGCAATCCACCCCCTTGATCTCTATGTTGGCCATAGCCGCCGCCTTGCGATAGATGGCGGGCGCCTGCTCGATGGGGATACCGAATTTGTTCTGCTTGAGGCCGGTGGAAATATAGGGATGAGTCCCGGCATCGATATCCGGATTGACCCGCACCGAGACCCGGGCTTTCTTGCCCATGCTGCGCGCCACCCGATTCAGCCGTTCCAGTTCGGCTTCCGACTCCAGGTTGAAGCAGAAGATCTCTTTATCCAGCGCCAGTTGCATCTCGGCTTCGCTCTTGGCCACACCGGAGAAGACCACCTTGGCCGGATCGCCGCCAGCCGCCAGTACCCGCGACAGCTCGCCGCCGGAGACGATGTCAAAACCCGATCCCAGGCGGGCAAGCAGGTTGAGCAGCGCCAGGTTGGAGTTGGCCTTGACCGCATAGCAGATCAGATGGGGAATATCGCCAGCGGCCTGATCGAAGGCATGCCAGTGGCGTTCAAGGGTCGCGCGGGAGTAGACATACAGCGGAGTGCCGTACTGCTCGGCCAGGTATTGCAGCGAGGTGTGTTCGGCCTGAAGCTGGCCGTCGGCGTCGTAGTTAAAGTGATCCAAGGGGCGGTTCCTTCCTAAATTATTGCGGCGCGGCCTCTGGGGCGGCCTCGGCGGTCACAGGCGTCTGTGCTTGCGGTGTATTCTGGGTCTGGGGCTGCTGGGGGGGCGGCATGTAAAGCGGCCCCGTCAGGCCACATGCGGCCAAACCAAGAGACAGAGGAATGGCAAGCAGACACTTGGTAAGCTGGGTAATCATAATGGTTCGCTGCGAAAAATTTTTTGGCCCTCTATAATCGCACTCACATTGTTAAAAGCAACAGGATAAACCGATGAAGGATCACGAGTATCACGCCCTGACCGACGCCTTTTTCCAATATGTGGAAGACACTGTCGACGCAGGATATCCGGATATTGATTGTGAACGCGCCGGCGGGGTCTTGACCCTGTCGTTCGAGAACAGGACCAAGGTCATCATCAACAAGCAGGAGCCCCTGCACCAGATCTGGGTCGCCACCCGCGAGAACGGTTTCCACTTCGAGCTGCAAGGGGAAACCTGGATAGACAACCGCTTCGGCCATGAGCTCAAGGCCCTGCTGACCAAGGCCTGCACCACCCAGGCGGGTGAGGCAGTGGTATTCCCATGATCGACCGATATCCGCAGGACGCCCGCCACGCCGTGATCTGGCTGCACGGGCTGGGGGATTCCGGCGCGGGTCTGGCACCGCTGGTGGATGCGCTGGACTTGCCTGCCGACCTGCCGGTGCGTCATCTGCTGCCCGATGCCCCCGAACGCGCCATCACCATCAATATGGGCTACAAGATGCGCGGCTGGTACGACATCAAGAGCTTCGACGATCCGGTGGATCGCGCCGTGGAGTCCCATGTGCGTGAATCTGCCGATCGTATCGCCGCCCTGCTGGATCAGCTGGTGGCCGAAGGCTTTGCTCCCGAGCGTATTCTGCTGGCCGGTTTCTCCCAGGGCGGCGTCATCGCCTCCTTCACTGCCCTGCGTCATCCGGCACGGCTTGCCGGGCTGCTCTGCATGTCCACCTATCTGGCGGCGCCCGACGCCCTCCTGGCGGAGATGAGCGAGGCCGCCCGCAGCCTGCCCATCTGCTACATGCACGGCATCTATGATGACGTGGTGAGCCTCTCCATGGGCTGGGACGCCAAGAATAAGCTGGAAGCAGCAGGGCTGACCCTCGAGTGGCACGAGTACCCCATGCGTCACGAGATCTGTCGCCCGCAGCTTGACGACATCCGCAGCTGGCTGCTGGCCCGCCTCGCGCACTGAGCAGGCTCCGGATAGCCAAACGGCCTGCATCTGCAGGCCGTTTTTATTCGGCAGGTTCGAAGACCCGTATCAGCAAGAGGGCCATGCCGGCTGCCTTGTCGCCAACCCCATGCCCGACCTCTGGCGCTACCCCGTCGCCGAGCCCAATTCACGGGCCTGGCCTGCACCGTCACGCAGCTGTCCCTAGCTGCGGTAGGGGATCACCTCGAGCTCGCCATTGACCTGCACTATCTCGTAGTACTGTGGCAGGTTGAAGTTGCTGAACTGGCCTGCATCGCTGAAACGCTCATGGCTGGAGGTGTAGAAACGGTTCACCCCCTGCACCAGCTCATCCTTGTTACCGGCAAAATGCTGGTAGATCTCCACCCGGTTCGCCTCATCCAGGATATAGATGTTGGTACCCGCATCCCGGGTATCGAAGAAGAACTGCACCAGCCCTTCGCTGGCATAGGAGTCGACGATACCGGGCAGGTGCTGGCTGTGAGTCTTGTCGAGTCGTAGCGGCAGGTGATCCAGCTTGTTGTGGGAGATGTGACGGTAAAAATCGATGGCGTTTTCCAGCTTCTTGACCGACACCCCGCGCCGCTCGAAGAAGATGCCGTACTTCTCGCGGCCGAGCGCCAGCGTCTTGACCAGCTGCTGCTTGTCACGGGCGAGGCGCAACTCGATACACTCGGCCACCAGCTGCTGGAAACGGGTCCGCACCAGGGAGCGGAAGTGCTGGCTGTAGCAGAACACCTCTATCATCTCGGGGGCGGCGGCGTCCTGGTGCATCTTGCCGAGTATGGTGGTAAGGGCATCCACCACGGCTTCGTCACCCTGGAAGTGCAGGGTGCGGATCTCGCTCCAGGAGTTGCGATAAACCAGATCCACCGATCCCACCAGACACTCCAGATTGCGGCCGAACGAGAAGACATCGGCGGCATTGGCGTCGAATTCGATCACCTGACCCACCCAGTGGCTGGTCGGATCCGTCTCCAGGTTGAGGAAGATGGAGAGCTGACGGATCTCGCACGGACGGCTGAGGGCCAGGTTGGTGGCGCGGGGATACTTGACCGGGAAGGTGCCGGACAAGTCACGACAAAACTGGTGCAGATTGTCGATGTGCAGATCCGACCCCTGATTGAACAGGTGTACCCGGGACTGGGGCGTCAGCAAACCGTTGAAGTAGGCCCAGGAGACCAGCTTGCTGATGTAGCCGTTATATTCGAGCGGTGCCCGGCCTATGATATCCACCGGTTCGAGGGAGTGCTTGTAGAGATACCAGCCAGCGCGGTTAAGGCGGCCATGGGGCACCTGCACCAGGCTGAGATCCGGTTCGCTCAGATCCGGCGCTATGGTCAGGTTGATGCGCTGCACCTTGCCCGGCAGGCTCTCGAACGCAGCGTAGAGCTTGCGCGACAGTATGCCGATGTCTTCCGGGTTGATGGACTCGCTGATGTTGTTGCGCCGGGCAAACTGGATCAGATTGCGATAGCTCTGCATCAGGGCTTCCAGCAGCTCGGCGTGGGCCACCTTGACGTCCTCGACCTTCCACTCCTGGCGGTGATCCAGATGATGCAGCCGCTCCGGACTCCAGCCCCAGTAGGCCACCAGCTGGGTCATCTGCTCGCGGCGCCAGGCCGGGGAGTGATCCTCCTTCGGATGGCTGAGGCCGTCACACACTTTCAGATAGAAGCAGCGTCGCACCAAATCCAGCCGCTGCATGTCGCCGATGGACTTGAGGTAGTTGGTCACCTTGTCCAGCATCAGGCAGTAGTTGTCGAGCCGGTAGTGCATGCCCTCGTTGTGCTGGAACCAGTCGCGGCTGGTGACAGACAACAGGCGGGTATTGGGATACTCGTGGGAGTAAGCCTCCATCAGCACCGACTTGAGCACGGCTTTGTAAGGGGAGTCGATGCCCTTATAGAGCTGCCACAAGGCGGAGCCGAAGTACTCCTCGGCGGGAATGCGGTTGAAACTACCAAGATCGAGCCAATCGTCCTGGCTCAGCTTGTCGTGGGCAAACAGGCCGTTCACGTACTCGTCGTAGTGATCGTCATACTCGGCCGGCACCAGATACCAGAGCAGGCGCTTGCCAGCGATCAGCATGGCGCTGCGGTAGAACTCGTCGAGCAGCAGCAGGTGCTGGGCGCTACCGCAGCTCTCCCCCTGCATCTGGGCATCGTTGCGCTGGCGGAACTTGTCCTCGGGGATCAGGAAGAAGTTGAGATCGACCCCACGCTGCTCGGCCCACTTGGAGAGTTGCTGGCACTTGAGATCCAGCAACTCGAGCCGCTCCTGCGACAAACCGGCCACGTGGCACACCCAAATATCGAGATCCGAGTAGCAGCACTGACCAATGGACGAGGTGCTGCCCATGGAATAGAGCCCCTGAATCGACTTGTCATGGGTCGTGAGGCCGTTCTGGCAGTTGGCGTTCTGGCACAGATCCTGGATGAAGGCCTGCTGGGCCTCGTTGGCGGTAAAACTCCAGATACCGTGGGGCACATCACCTGCCACATAACCGGGCAACAGGGGATGATTGAAGTGCAGCATGACGGGCAGCAGTTGGAAGACCTGCTGCCCGTAGCGACTCATGAGACCTAACGCCCGTTGCGTCTTGAGACGATTGAGTTCGTCGTAGCGCGCCACCAGCGTATCGAGTTTTACCAGCAATGCCCTGCCTATACCGAGGTAAGAAATGACGCACCAAAACGGGGAAGACGTCAAAAAAGTGTGATCATGTTAACAATGCAAACAGCGGTGGTAAACAAGCCCGCACTGAATCACTGGATTATTTATGACTCACTGCTTAACAGTATCAACGGAAAGCAATAAAAATTAATAAATTCAATGCATTAATAAATTTATTCTACTTAATGAAAATCATTTTCAACCCCTCTTTTTGAGCTTGGCCCCGCTTTTGCTGGCTACGCCATGAAAGCCCCTGCAAAGGGTGGTAAGATCGTTTTCCTTCTAAAGATGAAACAACTGATTGATATGGCAGCCCGAACCCTGAAAATTGCCACTCGCAAGAGCCCATTGGCCCTGTGGCAGGCCAACTTCGTCAAAGACCGGCTGGAAGCCCTGTACCCCGAGTTGCAGGTCGAGCTGGTACCCATGAGCACTCAGGGTGACAAGATCCTGGATACCCCTCTCGCCAAGGTGGGCGGCAAGGGGTTGTTCGTCAAGGAGCTGGAGACCGCCATGCTGGAGGGGCGTGCCGACATCGCCGTCCACTCCATGAAGGATGTGCCGGTGGAGTTCCCCGAGGGACTGGGTCTGCACACCATCTGCGAGCGCGAAGATCCGCGCGATGCCTTCGTTTCAAACCGCTACAGCCAGATGGACGCGCTGCCGCAGGGTGCCGTGGTCGGCACCTCCAGCCTGCGCCGTCAGTGCCAGTTGCGAGCAGTACGCCCTGATCTGGTGATCCGCGACCTGCGCGGCAACGTCAATACCCGTCTCGCCAAGCTGGATGCCGGTGAATATGACGCCATCATACTCGCCGCCGCCGGCCTGAAGCGTCTGAAGATGGCGCACCGCATTACCACCTTCCTCGAACCGGAACAGAGTCTCCCCGCCAACGGCCAGGGGGCTGTCGGTATCGAGTGCCGACTCGATGATGAGGAGCTACACGCCCTGCTGGCGCCCCTCGAACACCGCGAGACCCGGATCCGGGTGCTGACCGAGCGCGCCATGAACCGTGCCCTGCAAGGGGGCTGTCAGGTGCCTATCGGTGCCTATGCTCTGGTGCAGGGGGATGAGGTCTGGTTGCGCGGCCTAGTGGGCAGCCCGGATGGCAGTCAGGTGATCCGCGACGAGATCCGCGGCCCGCTGGCAGACGGTGAGGCGCTCGGCCACACCCTGGCCCAGCGTCTGCTGGCAGCCGGCGCCGACGTCATCCTGGCCGAGGTCTACCGGGCATGAGTGCGGGCCGGGCCAGGTCATGGCCACACCCGCTGAGCGCTGCCTGATGGTCCCGCTGGTGGTGCGTCCGACCGCTCAGGCCGCCGAGCTGGTGCAGCTGTTGCGCCAGCACGGCCACGCACCGCTCTGCTGTCCGCTGCTGGAAACCGTGGCGGGCAGCGAACTCTCTCGCCTGCCCGAACTGCTGCCCCAGGCTGACATAGTCATAGCCGTCAGCATGCATGCAGTTAATTTTACTCATCATTTTCTGTTGCAAACTGGTCAGACCTGGCCACATATTGACTACTTTGCGGTCGGTCAGGCCAGCGCGGACGCCTTCGCTGACGCAGGCATAGCGGCGAGCTGCCCGGACGATCAGCGCAGTGAAGGGCTACTGGCCCTGCCCGCCCTGCAACAGGTGAGCGGCAGGCGGGTGCTGATCCTGCGCGGCAATGGCGGTCGGGATCTCATCGCCCGGACGCTGGCCTCACGAGGTGCTCTGGTGCACTATTGTGCAGCCTATGAGCGTCACTACCCCGAGCTGGACGGGGAAGCATTGACTCACCACTGGCAGGCGACCGGGCTCGACAGCCTGCTCATCACCAGTGGCGAACTGTTGCAGCGGCTGCTGGAACTGGTGCCCAGTCAGCAGCAGCCCTGGCTTTATGACCGCCTGTTGGTGGTGCCCAGCCCCCGCGTAGCCGAGATGGCCGAGGCGGCGGGCTTTACCCGAATCACGATTGCCCAAGGTGCATCCAACCAGGCCCTGACGGCTGCTCTGGAAGCGAGGAAGATGGAATGACTGAACAACAAGAATCCCAGGTCAAGCCCCAGCCGACCCCAGTGGTCAACGGCGGCAAGAGCCGTCCCGGCACCCTGCTGGGTGGCGTGGCCATATTGCTGGCCCTCGGCCTGACCGGCAGTCTCTACCTGCACGGCCACAAGATTGCGGTGGCCCAGCAGGGGGAACTGGATCAGCTCAAGCTGCAACTGGCCGGGGCCATCGCTAAGCTGGATCAGAGCAACAGCAAGGAGAGTGAACAGCTGGCAGCTTTCGGCAAGCAGCAGCAACTGCTGCAAGACGAGCTCAAGGACTTGCAGAACCGGGTGCTGGATCTCAACGACAAGCGCCCCAACGACTGGATGCTGGCTGAAGCCGAATACCTGGTGCGCATGGCGGGCCGCAAGCTGTGGCTGGAGCATGACCTCATCTCTGCTATCACACTGCTTGGCAATGCCGACGAGCGGATCAAGGCGCTCAACGACCCCAGCCTGATGCCCATCCGCAAGGCGCTGGCGGCAGACATAGCCCAGCTCAAGGGGATGCCGCGCATCGACCGTGAGGGGCTGACGCTCAAACTGGCAGCGCTATCCGACCAGATTGAGCTGCTGCCGCTCTCCACCGTCAATATGCCGGAAGCGAAAATCGAACCGGATCAGGCCGTCAGCACCAACCCGGACGAGTGGCAAAGCAACCTGAAGAAGAACTGGCTCAAGTTCACCGAGAACTTCATCACCATACGTCGCCGCGATGGGGGCGTGGAGGCCCTGCTCTCCCCGCAGCAGGAGATCTTCTTGCGCGAGAACCTCAAGACCAAGCTGCTGCAAGCCCAGTTCGCCGTCTACCGCGAGCAGCAGGCACTGTATGACGACAGTCTGGAGAAGGCACAGCGCTGGCTCACCCAGTATTTCGATACCGACAACAGCGCGACCCACTACATGCAGACCGAACTGGACAAGCTCAAGGGTGAGCAGATCCAGTTCGACTATCCGGATCGCTTCAAGACCCAAGCCATGCTGGAAGAGGTGCTGAACGAGCGCCTGCAACGCATTCTGGCCAGCAACTGAGGAGGGCACCATGATTCGTCTGATTGTTCTGGTGGCCGTGATGGTGGCGGGGCTGATATTCGGCCCGCAAGCCTCCGGCAACAAGGGGTATGTCCTGATCTCCCTGGGTAACTACACGGTGGAATCCTCGGTCACCAGCGCCGTGATCCTGGCCGTGCTCTTCTATGCCGCCCTACTCATCGTCGAGTGGGTGCTGGGCCGGCTGTTCGGCCTGCGTCGCAAGACGCTGGGCTGGTTCGGCTCCCGTCGGCGCCGCAAGGCCAACCAGCAGACGGTAGCCGCCACCCTGGCCATGGCCGAAGGTCACTACATCCAGGCCGAGAAGCTGATGCTCAAGGGGGCCAGCAACAGCGATACCCCGCTGCTCAACTACCTGAGCGCCGCCAAGGCCGCCCAGGCACGTGGCGATGACGTGCGCCGGGATCAATACCTGCAAAAGGCGCAGGAGGAGCACCCCAAGGCCGAGCTGGCGCTGACCCTGACCCAGACCCAGTTGCAGATTGAGCAAGGCCAGTACGATACGGCCCTGGCCATGCTGGAATCCGCCTATGCCCTCAATCCACGCCACCCCATGGTGCTGGATCAGCTGCGTCAGGTACACCTGGCGCGCGAGGAGTGGACGGCCCTCATCGACCTCATTCCCGCCCTGCACAAAGTGGGCAAGCTGACCCCCAAACAGGAAGAAGCTCTGCTGCATCAGGCCTGGCGCGGTCGGCTCAAGAGCGCCAGCGGCGCCCTCGAAACCCTGCGCCCTGTCTGGCAGGAACTGCCGCGCAAGCTGCGCCAGGATCCGGATCTGCTGGCCTGCTATGGCGATCGACTGCGCCAGCTCGGCGCCGACCAGGAGGCTGCCGAGCTCTGGCTGGATGCGCTGCGCAAGCAGGTTTCCCCCCAACTGCTGGCTCGCCTGCCCAGGCTCAAGCTCGACAACTACCAGCCCATGCTGACCCTGTTGCAGAAGATCCAGGATCAACCGGCCGCAGAAGCGGCGCTGGCCCAGATCTATCTGCTGGCCGGTCAGCTGGACGAAGCCCAGCGACTGCTGGAGAAGGCGGTGGAGACAGCACCGAGTGCCGCCATCTACAACGCCCTCGGCCAGGTAATGGACAAGCGCCGGCTCACCAACAAGGCCAACGAGTATTATCGTCAGGCCCTGCAACTGGCCGACATCTGATCCTTACCCCTGTGCCAACAGCACAAAAAAGAGAGGCCGCTATTGCGGCCTCTCTTTTATCTGTTCATCTCTCTTTTTACCCGGATTAACACCAGTTCTGGCTTATGCCGTCAACCGCTCCAGCTCACCGATGAGCCAGATGGCCTCCTCCCTGTGATAGCCGCACACATCCGGCATGGGTCTAAAACCGCGGCACACCAGAGGGCGATCCGGCTGATCGAAAATCTTGCAGCCCAGCCGCACATCGAGCTGGACACAGGGTACCCCGGCCGGTTTGCCGGCGGGCATACCCGGAATAGCGCTGCTGATACTGGGAGCAATGCAACAGGCTCCACAACCTTGACGACATTCCATGTAACGCTTTCCTGAGCGTGGCGAACCAGTCTATCAAAGGGCTGCGATTCCCCTTAGCCTTATCCCCTGCGCCCGTGAAATAGTCGCCAGTCGGAGGCAGTGTCAGCCCGCAGACAACAAAAAGCCCGACAGCGGCAGCGGTCGGGCTCTTCATGTTGCAATGGCAGGTTCAACCCATTCTCATCAGAGAATGATATCGCGCACCACGCTGTCTTTACGATCCAAGAAGTGGATCGACTTGATGCGACGAATGGTGCGTGACTTGCCACGGATCAGCAGGGTTTCCGTGGTCGCCATGACGCCATCGCTGGTGATGCCATCCAGCAGATCACCCTTGGTGATGCCGGTTGCCGAGAAGATGACGTTGTCATTCTTGGCCAGGTCTTCCAGCTTGAGCACCTTGCTCACGTCTATGCCGAGCGCCTCGCAGCGGGCAATTTCCTGCTCGCCCAACGCACGCACTTCCGGGCTGTCACCCTTGACCTTGTGACGGGGCATCAGGCGAGCCTGCATGTCACCATCCAGCGCGCGGATCACCGCCGCCGAGATCACCCCTTCCGGCGCGCCGCCAATGCCATACAGCATGTCGACTTCGCTGTCCGGCAGACAGGTGAGGATGGAGGCGGCAACATCACCATCGGGGATGGCAAACACTCGCACGCCCAGCCCCTGCATCTCCTTGATCGCCTTGTCGTGACGCGGCTTGGCCAGGGTGATCACGGTCAGGCGGGAGAGCGGCTTGCCAAGCGCCTTGGCCACGGCCTTGAGGTTCAGCTCGAGGGCCTGATCCAGGTCGATGGCACCTTTGGCCTTGGGACCCACGATCAGTTTTTCCATGTACATATCAGGCGCCTTGAGGAAGGAGCCCTTGTCGCCGACGGCCAGCACGGCCAAGGCGTTGGCCTGGCCCATGGCGGTCATGCGAGTACCTTCGATCGGGTCGACCGCGATATCCACGGCGTCGCCCAGACCCGTGCCTACCTTCTCGCCTATGTAGAGCATAGGGGCTTCGTCAATTTCACCTTCGCCGATCACAATCTCACCATCGATCTGGATCTGATTGAGGATATGGCGCATGGCCGCTACGGCCGCCCCATCGGCGATATTCTTGTCACCACGTCCGAGCCACTTGTAGCCAGCCAGTGCAGCCGCTTCCGTCACTCGGGAAAACTCGATTGCCAGTTCACGTCTCATCGCATATCCAACCTTTGGAGCTCGAAAACGGGCGGCATTCTATCACAAGGGCAAACCTTTGCGCGCAAAAGTGGCGGATCGTCAAATAAATCACGGCCCTTCACCAAACTGACATCAAATCGCCACCGACACGTCACTTGGGTGTCACCCCGCTGTCATTCCCCGCACCTAGCATGGCCCCGTCTTTAAAACCAAAGCTTGCAACACAAGGAATTAAGATGAAAAAGCTGACTGTAGTGGCACTGGCTCTCACCGCGGCCTTCCAGGCGCAAGCCGTTGAAGTTTACAAAAATGACACCACCAGCCTGGATCTGTACGGCCGCATCTACGCCGGCCAGTTCTTCGGTGACAAGAAGGAAGGGGTCGACACCGCCCATCCGAACGGCACCCAGGAGTACAGCGACAAGCAGGGCGCCAACCAGTTTGTCCGCTTCGGCGCCAAGGTGGATAGCCAGATCAACAGCCAACTGAAGGCGCTGGCCCAGTACGAAGTGCAGATGTACATCAACGACAGCGAGAAGACCATCAGCGAGGATTCCGACAACCTGCGCACCCGTCTGGCGTTCGCCGGTGTCGGCGCCGACTGGGGCAATATCACTTTCGGTCGCCAGAAAGGGGCCCCTGGCTTGCTGGCCGACTGGACTGATGTCTCCCTCTCCGATGGCTACGGCAACGAGGCCCTCGGTGCCAAGACAGACACCTTCGCCACCAACCGCGCCGGTTCAGTGTTGAAGTACTCGGGTCTGTTCAACGGCTTCCAGGTAGACACCAGCTACAAGTTCGATGGCGGTGACACCGAAGAGACCACCAGCAAGGACAGCGATGCCGCCTACGGCGCCGCCGTGGCCTACACCTTCCCGTTCAACCTGGCGCTGGGTACCGCCTACAACGTGGGTATCCGTGACAAGAACGAGGAAAAGGATGCCAAGCTGTGGCTGCTCTCCGCCAAGTACGACAACAAGGCCGTCTATGCAGCCCTGAGCTACGCCGACGGCACCGACTTTCTGGCCACCGGCAAGGATCACACTGGCTGGGAAGGGGCGCTCGGTTACAACTTCGAAAACGGCTTCGGCCTGATGGCACTGTGGAACAAGCAGAAGGTGGAGCAGGACGGCAAGACCAACTACGACTCCATCGACTACTACACCCTGGGCGCCCAGTATAAGTTCAACAAGAACCTGCGCGTCATCGGCGAGTACCGCATCAACAACCTGGACAGCCAGGAGAGCGGCAAGCTCAACGTCAAGGATGACTTCCAGCTGGCGGCCCGTTACGACTTCTAATCTCGGCTCTCAGTCAACAACAGAACGCGCCGGCTTATGCCGGCGCGTTTTTTGTTGGCCCGTAAGGGGAGACAGGCCAGCTGCAGTCCGGCCCATGATCTAGGCTCAACAGAACCACGAAGAGGAGATCACCATGCCGTTACGCCTGCTCATCTGTTGCTGCCTGCTGCTCGCCCTTCCCGCTCAGGCGCTGACCATCGCCATGGTGCTGTGGCGCGGCGAAACGGATGCCGAGCGGAGCTTTCGCGCCGAGCTGATCCGGCTCGGCCATCAACCCACCTTCGTCACCTTCAACGCCAATCAGGATCGCGCCGCCTTCGCGACCCAGTTGCGCCAGCAACTGCTGCCCTCCCTCGCCCGCTACGACTACATCTACAGCTTCGGGACCACGGCCACAACCATGGTCAAGAGCCTGCTCGGCGAGCGCAAGCCACTGATCTTCAACATAGTCTCTGACCCCGTGGGGGCCGGAATCCTGTCGGAAGATCAGGCGGAAAACCGGATGGTGGCCGGAACCAGCAACCTGGTACCCATGGCGCTCCAGCTCGCCAACGCCCGCAAGCACCTGCCCACCGACAAGGGACTGCTGCTGCCCTTCAACCCCCGCGAACAGAACACCCTGCTGACCGGTGAGCTGCTGCTGCGCGAAGCCAAACGCTATCAATGGGATCTCGCCACCTGGCGCATCGCGCCTGACAAGCGGCGGCTGGCCAACGAGCTCAAGCGCCTGCAACAGGATGCCCGCCAGCGCATTGTCTTCCTGGCCGCCGACAGCTATCTGCTCTCCATCGCCCCCGAGTTGCTGGCCGCCCTCAACGAAGGGGGCATCCCCACCATCTGCAGCGCCGAGCTATTTGTCGAGCACGGCTGCACCGTCGGCACCATAAGCAGTTATGAAACCCTGGGCCGGATGACGGCCAACATCATCCACCGCAACCTGCAGGGCACACCGCTGCAAGACATTCCATTGCAAACGGATCCGGCCCCCCGGCTGGTTCTGGGCAAACAGCTGACATCTGCCGACAATCAAGGCTCTCAGGGCAAGTGACCACACAGCCCGCCCATGGACCCCAGAACCGCCGCCAGCCTAGCCCGGCTGCATCGCGACATGGGCTCTGGCAGCCCTCGCCACTGTGCTGGTCGCCCTGATCTGAAACGCTCACGCCAGCCCTGGTCTATACTCCCAAAGCACCATATGGGAGCTGTTTAGCCGTTTGATGCAGATCCCTTGCTTATATAACCTGAATGGCAGGTTCAAATTTTATTCATCGCAGTTCGATAAACTCTGAGTCATGCCCTACAACATACACGCCAAGGAGTAATTACAAGATGAAGTTATTTACCAAGAAGCACGGCCTTGTCCTCATTCTGCTCGCCGCCAGCGGAACCCTTAGCGCCACCGAGATCGCCAACAGCAACATCACGGAAACCGAGATAAAAGCTGCGCAAGATGCCTGGGGTAAGGCCCTTATCCAGATCAGCGATGATTACCGTAGCGGTGGTATCGAGAAAGCCAAAAAGACCGCCACTGCGGTACTCGACAGCGCCTATGGCTATTCCCAAGGCCCCGTACTGTTCAAACCGACCCTGGCCAGCGGCGAACAGACCTTCCGTATCAATAAGGAAGGGGCCCTCGCCTACTTCGTCGGCCACAACACGGCCTATCCTGCCGACAGCGGCTTCGCCCTCAAAAACTGGAAAAGTTACAGCTACGACAACGCTGCCATCTACATCAATGGCAACATGGCACTCACCATGGGCAATGTGCACCTGATTGACCGGGATAACAAAGAGACCACGGTCGACAAAACCTGGGGCTTCAAGAAAGGGGACGACGGCAAGGTGCGCATAGTGCTGCATCACTCCTCCCTCCCCTTCAGCAAATAAATTAAACAAGCAAAGGCGACCAATGGGTCGCCTTTTTGCTACTGGGCCATCAGTTTTGCTGCCTATGGGGATGACGACAACACCAATTCTGTTAGCATTCCCGCCATCATGAATCCAAACGAAACACAGATGCAGATCCGCCCCTTCACCACAGCTGACATGGAAACCGTCCTCACCATCTGGCTGGATGCCTCCCTGCTGGCACATCACTTCATCCCATCGAGTTACTGGCACGACAATCTGGGCCCGATGCGAGAGCTTTATCTACCCGCTGCCGACTCTTATGTGCTCTGGCAAGATGGCAAGGCTCTCGGTTTTTATTCCCTGCATGAAGAGACCCTGGCCGCCATCTTCGTTACCCCGGCGCAGCAAGGACACGGCTATGGCAAGGCGCTGCTGGCCCATGCCAAGCAGCAGCGGCAAACACTGCGCCTGCAGGTGTATCAGCAAAACCGGGCCAGCTGCGACTTCTATCTCGCTCAGGGCTTCCAGATAGAGGCCGAACAGCAGGATCCCCACACCGGCTGCGCCGAGTGGGTGATGGCCTGGTCGGCATAAGACTAACGCCGTTCGATAGCGAGGAAGCTTGCCGAGCCATCCCCGGCCCGCACCAGCAGGCCATCAAAGTGCAAGGTCTGCGCGCACAGATGAAACAGGATCGCCGGTCAGCTGAACGGGAAGTTCGCGGGGCCCTGGTTGCAACACATTCAAGGCGCCTGCTCCTGTGAGGAGAGCCTCCCCATCATGGGACTTAAAACCTCAGAGTCAGGCCGATATTGGCCTGCCATTGGGTCACCAGCTCGCCGCGCACCTTGAACACGCAGTTATCCGGGTTGCAGAGAAACTGGTTGCTGTCATTGACCAGCGAGCCATAACCGCGCACCTCGGCCCGCAGCGCCAGATGCTCGGTCAGGCGTGGCAGCACCCCGAGCGCCAGCGACATGGAGGGCGTCACCTCGCTGTCGTAGGCGGCAAAACGGGTCACCCCGATACCAGCACCTATGTAGGGCGCCATCAGGTTGTCCGACAAGATGAGCGCCCCGGCAAAATGTAACATGTCCACCGTCAGGCGATCCGGCTGATCCGGGGAGAGGCGGGTGGATTGGTGGCTGTAGAGCAGCTCTACCATTCCGGGGTCGTCCACCTCCTTGCTGATAAAGAGGCCCCAGTTGCCGGAGCTCTGCCCCTGCAATGAATCCAGCGAGGCCGAGAGCGGCACCGGCTGCACCACATCGCCGCTCTTCTCGAAATCGATGGATGAGCTGTAGCCGAAAAACGGCGTCATCTGCCAACCGGTGCTGGCGGCTGCCTCGGCACTCCAGGCCTGCCCCAGCGGCAGCAAGAGCCCCATCATCATGATCCCTGCTCGTTTCATCACAGTCCCTCTGCTTGTGCACCAGTGCCCACCAAGCATATCAGAGTCCCCTGACCCCCATCCTAAACCCAGCCTGTATCAGCCCATTTTCGCAGGGAGGATCACACCGCCGCGATCCTATCCCGCCACCACGCGACACATAGCCACTGCCGTTATTCATCCGGGATTAACCTCTGCCCCGTATGCTGGCACGTAACCGGCTCATGGTGATCCGGTTCAACTCACCATAAGGACATCCGGGGATGGTTGCCGCGCAACTCAAAGACCCGCAACACAAGCTCTCCGACACCCTGCGGGCGACCGCCCACGCCATCGAAGAGAGCCATATCAGCCTGCGCCAGATGCTGGCCCTGGTGGGTGAGCAGGGCATGTTGCTGTTTTGCGTGCTGCTCACTGTGCCCTTCCTGCTGCCGGTCTCCATCCCGGGCGTCAGCACCCCGTTTGGCCTGCTGATCCTGTTTATCGGCATCGGCATCACCCTCAACCGGGTGCCCTGGCTGCCCGCTATCCTGATGGAGCGTCGCTTCGCCGCCGCTCAGCTCAAGCCGACCCTGCACAAGGGCGCGGACCTGCTGGCCCGTGTCGATCGTTTCATTCGCCCGCGCCTCTTGCTATTGACTGGCAGCGGCCCCATCAACCGCTGCAACGGCCTGCTGCTCATGCTGGCGGCCCTGCTATTGATGCTGCCGCTGGGAGCCATCCCCTTCACCAATGCCATGCCCGCCTGGGCCATATTGCTGCTGGCCATCGGCATGTTGCAGCGGGACGGTCTGTTCGTCGCCAGCGGCTACCTGCTGGTCAGTGCGACCCTGGTCTGGTTCAGCGCACTGGCCATCGGTCTGATGATGGCGGGGCAGAACATCTCGACCCTGCTGAGCTGACGGCACCGACATGAAAAAGGGGCGACCAAGTGGTCGCCCCTGTTGTTTGCGCTCTCTTCGGCTCGTCAGAGCAGATCGTAGATGAGGGCCGAGATGGCCAGCAGTCCCACCACCATCACGAACAGTGTGCTGGGCCCGCGATAGCGCGCGAGCGCTGGCAGGCGATAGATGGAGTAGGCAGGCAGCAGGAACAGGATCACCGCGATCAGCGGTCCGCTCACCTTCTCAATGATGTCCAGCACATTGGGGTTCAGATAGGTGATGATCCCGGTCACGACAAACAGGATAACGGATGAGACACGGGCTATGGTGACCTCCCGGAGGGAGAGCCCCAACCCCTGACAGGCGCCGCTCACCATGCTCACAGTCCCCTCGCTCACCCCCATGGAGGTACCGAGAAAGGATTTGGACATGGCCAAAATGGCGATGAGCGGACCCACATAGGCGATCAGCGGATTGGAAAACTTGTTCGCCAGCGCCGACAGCACGGAAATATTGTCGGTGCGGGCCAACGCCATTTCCGCCTGGCTCAGACTCATTACACAGCTGATGACAAAAAACAGCACGCTGCCGCAGATCAGCAGGCTACTGCACTTGATGATGCGCTTGCTGCGCACGTCGGCGCTCACATGGCAGCGCTTCTTCTGGGCGGCAGTAAAGGAAGAGATGATGGGGGCATGACTGAAAGAGAAGACCATCACGGGCACGATCAGCCAGAGGGATTTCCAGAAGGCGGGATCGCGCCACTCCACCGCCGGACTCTCGCTGAAATAGGAGAGGCTCCACTGGGGCAGCAGAAAAACGGAGATGCCCAGCAAGAAGACGACCATTGGCAACGCCAGCAGGCTGATGGCCGACACCACCACCTGTTTGCCGGTCAGCAGGATCAGATGCAGCCCCAGCATCACCGCCAGCACCAGCCAGCCACGGCTCAGCACGGCGCCCCCCAGCTGATGCGCCATGAAGCTCTCGATAGCATTGGTGATGGAGATGCTGTAGACCAGAATGATGGGGTAGAAGGCCATCAGATAGACCAGCATCAGCAGCTTGCCAGCCCTGGCACCGAAGTGCTCCTCCACCACATGGGTAATATCCCCTTCCCGATGGGAACCGGATAATACCAGGCGACTCAGCGCTCGGTGGGAATAATAAGAGAGCGGGAATGCCATCAATAATATAAACAGCAGAATAACGGGGGAATTACTGCCTACGGTAATAGGGAGAAAGAGTGTACCAGCACCGACGGCAGTGGCATATAATCCCATGGTCCATACCGAATCACTTTTCTCCCATTTCAACTTTGAAGCAGGATTCTTCTTTTCAGCAATAGCAACACTCATTGCGATATACACCTTACTTGTCTGTCATATTTGTTATTTTATTAGCCTGTGTAATAGGCAGGTGATATGTCTGTTCATATCGACCAGATTGTAGAAAAAGAAAATCCGCCAGCGGTCAATAAGACAGCTAATATGAAGCGGAAAAGTCACGCTACCATCGTTGAAATCGCTATAAAGGTCAAGGTTAATAATTCATAGCTGTTTGAGTGGTGTTGTTTCAAAAGACAATGAGATGTATCATTTTGTTCTCAATATGACCAGTTCGTTCCCGGCTGATAACATAAGACAACACTGCTGGGCGTGGTCCAATAACATGAATAAAATCAGTCATCAGGCCAATAATATTGGCACCATCAAGCCGGGCATATCAGCGAAATCAGCGGGTCATAATATCGACTAATTGACTCACTCACCAATAGTCGACATTGCCGGATATAGATATCGCCAGCCCCCTTCATTATTCTGTCGCCCCCCCTCACCCGCCCCGTCAGAACCGGCCACAGTAGGTCCTGCGTTCGGATAAGCCGATCCCGCTCACACTGCGCACTGTCCAGCCATTGTCTCCTCTGGCTGGTTCCATTAGGCTGACCTTCCTGAGTCTGTTTTTGTTGTCTGTCCAGACTCACCATTTCATGCTCATCGCCTTGGCGAAACAGGATTGTGGGCAAGCGGAGAAAGGATATCCAGATGAAGAAGACCATAGTGACCGCCAAGTTCGAGGCCGTGAGCATCGAAGGCGAGCAAGTGACCCTGAAAATGGCAATCAAGGCGCCGGAGCGGGACCCCAAATCCGCCAGTGGCGACTGGCGCTGCAAGGTGAAGCTGGAGGGGCTGAGCGACAAGACCTTCATCTATGGCGTCGATGCCCTGCAGGCCCTGAGCCTGGCCCTGAAATTTGTCGAAAATGAGCTGCGCGCCTTCGCCGATGCCGGCTGGCAATTCTATCTGCCCGGTTGCCCCGATCAGCCCGTCGATATTGCCGCCTGCTATTTTCCAGAGGTGTGACAATGCAGCTGACCGCCCCTCAACTACCCGACACAACAGAATTCGACGCCCTGCGCAGCGGCCTGAATTAATTCAACGAAACCATCACGGGCCCATTAACCCGTGAGCGGATCGCCCGCGTTATCAGGGATGAAGAGGGCGTGGTGCAGGGCAGTATTCTCGGCGAGATAAAATGGGGCTGGCTGCATAGAGAGGGCATCACCCACTACCATCTGGAAACCACCCGCTTCCAGGCGCTGCCCTTCCACCAGAAACAGGGCTACGCCGTCTTTGGTCAGCTGCCGGATAGGCCGCCGGGGCATATCAGCTATTTTCTGAACAAGACGGAGCAGTAACAGGCGCAGCCAGGGGCATGGAAACAAGAGGGTTGAATGCAATGACCATCAAGCCTCTTTGTCATGTTTAGTGACTGGCTGAACGGCTGCCGTTCCAGAGCAGCTCGCCACTGCGTAACTCCATCAGGCTCATGGTGAGTCGATAGCGACTACCCTCGGACACCAGATCCCCATAGAGCATGTAACCGGCCCCGGTCTGGCGGCCGAGCCGCACCAATGAAGCCGGATTCATTCTCCCCTGTTGATACTCAAGCTGGCCTGTGATGGCAGCCACCTGGCCGGGATCGACGAAGCGAAAACCACTTTTGGACTGGATCCGCTTGCTCATGGCCGCCGCCATGGGGCGGGTATCGAAGGGTTCACCCGTCCCGTTCTGGGGCGGGGTGAGCAGCAGCACGGGATTGCCGCTCTTCACCAGCTCCCGCACCTCGGGGGCCTGCACGAAGGCATCCGCCATGGCCAGCGCCAGCCCGGTCGGGGCCACCGGCTTGGGCAGGGGCGCCCCGGTATCCGGCTTGGTAACCGGTTTATCCGGCTGGCTCACCGGCTGGTCCGGTTCACTGACAGGCGCCTGAGTACCGCCGTAGGGATTGACCGCACAGCCGCCCAGCAGCAGGGCGCTCAGCATAAGCAGGTGACGCATCTTCATCGTGTTCTCTCCGCCAAAAGTCCGTAGAACGGACTTCGCCAAAAGCCCGTGGCGGAGCCCTTGCCCCGCATCTGCTCCATGCTAGAGACAAACCCGCCCCGGGTCGATACACCAGATGACACTGGACGACAGAGCCTGGCCAACCCGCACCCGGCCAGTGATACACCAAAAAAAGGTGGCAGGCCCTCATCACATTCCTTTACGGTAGTGTGCTGACAGATTCGAAAGGAGAGCACAGTGCACGGACCCGACCCCGCCAATCCCCACCCCATGAACGGCTTCCCCCAGGTGTGCTTTATCAAGAACACCATCAAGGGGCCCAATATCGAGGTGGGTGACTACACCTATTACGACGACCCGGAGGATTCGGCGGGCTTCGAGCGCAACGTCCTCTACCACTTCCCCTTCATCGGCGACAAGCTCATCATCGGCAAATTCTGCGCCATCGCCCGCGGGGTCAAGTTCATCATGAACGGCGCCAACCACCAGACCTCCGGTTTCTCCACCTACCCCTTCTTTATCTTCAGCAACGGCTGGGAGAGCGCCGCCCCCGCCCCGGGCAGTCTCCCCTACAAGGGCGATACCGTCATCGGCCACGATGTCTGGATAGGCTATGAGGCACTCATCATGCCGGGTGTAAACGTCGGCAATGGCGCCATTATCGCCGCCCGCTCCGTGGTCACCGGAGACGTGCCCGCCTACGCCGTGGTCGGCGGCAACCCCGCCAAGGTGATCCGCTACCGCTTTGACGATGACACCATAGCCCGCCTCAATACCCTCGCTTGGTGGGACTGGCCGGTGGAGCAGATCAGCCGCCATCTGCCGCTCATAAGCGGCGGCGAGATAGCCGCGCTGGAAGCTGTCACCCGATAGAGACAACCACCATCAAGCAGGAAGCACGATGCAATTAACCACACCCCAAACGCCTCAGGACGATGAGATCGACGCGCTGCGCATTGGTCTCTCGGGCTACAACATAGGACACGCCGGTACTCATCTGCGCGAGCGGATCGCCAGCTTTATCAAGGATGAAGAGGGCAAGGTACACGGCGGCATCATCGCCGACATCAAGTGGGGCTGGCTGCACATCGACTGGCTCTGGATCGACGAAAGCCTCCGCCGCGATGGCTGGGGCGGCCGCCTGCTCGGCGCCATGGAGCAGTACGCCCAAAGCAAGGGCATCACCCACTACCATCTGGAAACCACCAGTTTTCAGGCCCTCCCCTTCTACCAGAAGCAGGGCTACGAAGTCTTTGGCCAACTGCCCGATATGCCGCCGGGGCATATCAGTTACTTTCTGAAAAAGCAGGATAAGTGATGACATTCCAGCGCCTTGCCAACACCACACTCGTTATCCGCCCGTTCGAAGCGGGCGATGCCGACGAGTTTGTCCGCGCAGCCCACGAATCCATCGAGACGGTCGGCCAATGGATGAGCTGGTGTTCCCACTCATTTACTCGGGACAGCGCACTGGAGTGGTTTGCCATCTGCGCTCAGGATCGCGCGGCGGGACGTGCCTACGATATGGGCATTTTCTGCGCCACCACCGGTCAGCTCTTGGGTGGCGCAGGTATCAACCAGCTGTCGCCCCATCATCGCTACGGCAATATCGGCTATTGGGTGCGGCAATCCCGCCAAGGCTGCGGTATCGCCCGACAGGCGGTCGCCCTGCTCCGTGACTTTGGCTTTGAACAGTTGGGTCTATTTCGGCTGGAGATCGTGATGGGAGTTGGCAACGCGGCCAGCGAAGCCGTCGCTATCGCTTCAGGCGCCACCTTCGAATGCCGAGCAAGAAACCGCATCTTCCTCCATGACCAGCCTATTGATGCACATATCTACGTCCTTGTTCCCACGGACTGAGGCCTGTAGTTGGGCATAGCGACTAACTTATATGACCTCTAAAAAGTATTTTCATAACAACTTTCCTCTCCGCCCATTTTTTAACCATGCTGCCCAGCACCAGTCAAAATAAAGATGTTCAAAAATACTAAGCGACTACAAAAATCAAGTATCCCTTATACCATATAGGTTCCATTATTTACGAGTCATGCAATATGCCCTATTTATTTAAACACACCTCCAGTCATAACTAGATTAACCTTGTAAATTACTTCATCCTGACAATCCTCCTTAAGATGCTTAGATATAATATCTTGACTTAAATGCCGTTCAAACGATTTCTTATCTGTTGTGGGACCAAACCCGATCTCATCTAATTTTGATTTGCAAACTCTGCTTTCAACAGGCACAGGATGACCCAATAGTTTAAGTAAGTATCCCTCAATGCAAGGCGAACTACCGATCAATAACACACCTCTTTTAATTGCCTCCTTAACAATTTTATTTGGCCATGCGATATCCGTATCTAGCAACACAGCACAATAATCATAGCCTTCACATTGCCATGTTCTGATTGCATCATCAATTATATGCTCAGGACCTTTCCCTCCAGCAGACTTAACTGTTATAGCCAACGAACCATCCGAAAAAAAAGACCTCAAATGAAGTAAAAAAACACGTTCTGCAACTCCTTCCCCGACAAAAATGAGAGTTTTCTTTAGTATCTTTTTTCTTTTCATAATTTAACCTATGTTTGGTACACCACCAATTGCACCTGTCATATATTTGACATATAGATTATCTTGACTACGAAGACCATCAATTTCATCTAATCGCCAAACAGAGGATACTGAGTTCTCTTTTTCAACAATAAAGCAGTGATGTCTTTTTAAATGTTTTAGTACCTCTGGTGTATGCGTAGACATTATTAATTGAGCATTATTTATATTTATCTCAGGATTTCTAAAAAGATCAATTATTTCAATCAAGATATGGGGGTGAAGGTCGTTATCCAACTCATCAAGAATTGCAACGCTGCCATATTTCAGTATGGATGCCAAGCTAAAAAGCATGCAATAAGCAGCTTTAGTCCCACTAGATTCATGATTGAGAGGAATCATAAATTCTTCGCCACTGTGTATATGAACACCATATGGCAACATTTTATTTTCCTCTTTGCCATTATTGTCAATAATAGTTTTCTCTATTAACCTAACATCAATCAAGCCCATGTCATATGACTTAATGATGTCAATGACAGCATTTTTTATATCTGGATTTTTTTTATATTCTTCAGAGGTAATCAATATTTTTCTATCTATATCTTCATGATATCTGCCATGGAGATCCAAATTTGTTTCTGTGTTGTAGAAATATATATGCACAACATCACACACTGACAGTTTTTTTTCATTAATTTCATCAGCACCATCAAGCCTAGATAAAAATGATATAACAGATGCATTATGAGGTGTTTTATCTACAATTGATTCTACATCCTTAGGCATGTACTTGCTAAGATTGAAATTATATTTCTTAGCTTTGGAGTCATATTTCCTAGAGAATACTCTAGAGTAGAGTCTTGATGTTTTTAACTTCAACTCCTCATGATATACACGAGTGTTATCAAGCTCGACAAAGTAACGGCATTCTATTGTATCAATCTCATTGTCATCTGTACTTGCCGGGATGCAAAACTCAATTTCAATCTTTGTTTTCAATTGTTTGGATGCGCAATGCACCTCAAGAGGGATGTTATCTCTTTGCTTTATATCTTTAAACGAACTAGTCAAAAACCAGCGCAAGAATGCTAATGGCTTCATAAGGTTTGATTTACCAGAACCATTAGCACCAAGAATAGCCGCCACTTTTGATACCTTGGTGTTCACATCAAGTTCAAAATCAATATCAGAATAAGAAGATTTCGGACCTGATGTAAAGTCTACGTAGGTTTCATCCAAGAAAGAATGAAAGTTATTGAATTTATACCACTTAATCATTTTTTTCTCCTCAAACAAGCCTTCAGCCTGTTAGTGAAGTATAACATAGACCATTAGTGGCTCGTTTTGAACAAAAAACTGTCCAAAACACAACTTTGTAATGGAAAAACTTACATTATTTCTGGGGTCGATGACTAAGTAAGGTCTAGATGCAGGGCAAGATCGCGAACGTTTTTTGACCAAGAAAAACAGGTTTGACCCTGCGATCCAGCTGTGATCTTATGCTCCTTTTTCAGGAGTGCCTTCATGTCTATTGATGCTGTTTTTGCTCAGTTTTTCGATGATATTCCCGACCCTCGCCAGCATGCCAAGATTTATTATCCTTTCTACGATGTCCTGTTTCTCACCGTCTGCGCAGTGATCGGTGGCGCAGACGGCTGGGAAGATATTGAAGATTTCGGTGAGGTTCATCTTCCTTGGTTTCAATCCAAGGGGCTGTTTAAAAATGGTATTCCTGTCCATGACACCATCGCCAGGATCATCTCCGGTATCAAACCAGAGCCGTTTCAGGCCGCGTTCGTACGTTGGACTCAAGCCATCAACCAGCACACCGAAGGCGCCTTGGTCGCTATCGATGGCAAAACCCTGCGCAGTTCCTATAACCGTGAAGATCGAACGTCGACCATTCACATGGTAAGCGCCTATGCCGCCGCTAATAAACTGGTGCTCGGACAGATAAAAACCGACGCCAAGTCCAATGAAATCACCGCCATTCCCGACTTGTTGGCGTTGCTCGACATCAAAGGCTGCCTGGTATCCATCGATGCGATGGGGTGCCAAACCGAGATCGTCGAGACCATCCTCCAGCAAAGTGGCGATTACTTGTTGGCCGTCAAAGGCAACCAGCCCAAGTTGTTCGAGGCGGTCCGGCAAGCCCTGGCCCCGCTGGCGGCTACCCCATTATGCGCAGCAACGATGACACTTGATAAGGCTCATGGGCGCATCGATGGTCGTGAGTACCATATCATGGCGGCGGGTGAGTTAGCTGCCCAGTTTCCTCATTGGGAACAGTTGTGCAGCATTGGCGTGGCCATCTCTTATCGCATTGAAAAAATGGAAAAAATCACTCTTGAACAGCGTTATTACATCAGTTCCAAAGCGCTGACGCGGGATGAGTTTTCACGAGCGGTACGTGGGCACTGGGCCATCGAAAATAGCCTGCACTGGGTGCTGGACGTCACGATGGGCGAGGACGATTGCCCAATTTATCGCGGTGATGCCGCAGAGATCCTTGCGTGCATCCGGCACATGGGGCTGAACATGCTCAGGGCTGAAACTTCACGCAAAGCGAGCATCAGACGGAAGCAAAAGATTGCAGGAATGAGCAGTGAATACCTGGAAAAGGTACTCAATGCTGGCCTCAACAAATTGGGTGAATTTTAACAATATGTTCACGCTCTCGCCCTGGGTCTAGATGGAGGCTCGTGGCCGTAGCAAAGCCATTTGTGGGTTGTGCAACTGCTCCGCTTATTGTCCCTACGACTACGTCCCTGAAATTATGGTGGGCACAGTATTGGTTTCCCCCCTCTTATTCGCTGAGGCGAGCCCGCTTGTCCAGGCCGCGAGACAGGATGTCGAGCGAGCGGCGCCGGGCCATGGACGGCCCGTCGGCGCGTGCCGTCGGACAAGCGGGTGAGCCGAAGGAACCCGACGTAAGTCGGGCGAATAAGCGGGGGAAAAGACCTTTGGTGACTTTGGGTCTTTCCAAAGTCACTCGCCCCAGCCCGAAGGGCGGGCGAAACCCCTTCGAGGCCAGCGGCCTCGCGTCCTGCACGGCAAAGCCGTGCCACCACACAACGGCTCCTGCCGCCAACGCCATACCTCGGAACGGACGATTACGCCTGACGGCTAATCGACCCTACGATTGCATGGCACAACCGTGCCTGCTTGCCACAGGCACGGAGTCTGGCTGGACGCCCGGATGCCACCAGCAAAAGGGGGGCCTGGCCGCCCCTATCGGCCCAAAAACGGTTCCCAATCTTTAAACACCGGCTGCAACCCCGCCTGCCGCACGGCGGCCGCCACTTCCCCCACCGAGCGGTCATCGTGGATGGCAAACTGCTCCATCTCGTATGTTGGGCTTCGCTACGCTCAGCGCCAACCTACCACAGATGTAGGTTGCGGCTGAGCTTGCGAAGCCCAACGTTTACCGCGAATAGCTATTGTGTTCCGGCATCACTCTCTCTGCTCTGCTTATGGCAAAGGGAAATCACCCTCTATCTCCCCAAAAACGGTTCCCAATCTTTAAACACCGGCTGTAACCCTGCCTGCCGTACGGCATCGGCGACCTCACCGAGGGATCTGTCGTCGTGGATGGCGAACTGCTCCAGCTCCTCTTTATCCCCCTCGGCATAGCCACCCGGCTGGGTGCGCGACTCGGCCGACATCTGGGTGATGCCAAGGCGCAGGGCACCGTTGCGAAACGCAGGGGATTCGCGGGTCGAGAGCGACAACTCCAGGGTCGGCGAGAAGAGGCGCCAGGCGCAGATAAGTTGCACCAGCTGCCTGTCCGACATCACCACCTCGGGCTGCAGGCCGCCGGTGCAGGGGCGCAGGCGCGGAAACGATAGCGAATAGCGGCTCTGCCAGTGGTGACGCTCCATCCAGGCCAGATGCTCGGCCACAAAATAGCTGTCGGCACGCCAGTCCGGTGACAGGCCGATCAGCGCCCCCAGCCCAATCTTGTCGATGCCGGCGCGACCGAGCCGCTCCGGGGTGGCGAGCCGCCACGCAATATCCTGCTTGTTGCCGCGCAGATGGTGGCGGGCGTAACTGGGGGCGTGATAGGTCTCCTGATAGACCATGACGGCATCCAGCCCCAGGGTTTTGAGCTCGGCGTAATCGGCTTGCGACAGTGGCTGCACCTCCATCGCTACTGCGCTGAAATGGCGGCGGATCTGCGGCAGATGCTCACGAAAATAGGCCATGCCTACCTTGCTCTCGTGCTCGCCGGTCACCAGCAGCACGCTGTCAAAGCCCCGCGCCTTGATGGCCAGACATTCGCGTTCAATTTCCTCTGCATCCAGCGTCTTGCGCTTGAGACGGTTGCTCATGGAGAAGCCGCAATAGGAGCAGTCGTTGGCGCACAGGTTCGACAGATAGAGCGGCACATAGAAGCCGATGGTATTGCCGAAACGCTGACGGGTGAGGCGCTCGGCCTCTGCCGCCAGCTGCGGCAGGTACGCCTCGGCGGCGGGCGAGATCAGCGCCATAAAATCGGCCAGGGTGCGGCGGGGAGTGGTCAGCGCCCGCTCGACATCCCGGGGCGTCTTGGCGCGGATCTGCATGCCGATATCGTCCCAATCAAGCTCCTGCCAGCGGTCGGCAAAATCCAACCCCCTCCCGGCCTCCCCCTTGGCAGGGGAAGGTGCGCAGGGCTCGCCCCATGCCAGCGCCGGATCAGCCTCTGCCCTCACCCCCAGCCCCGATCCCAAAGGGAGAGGGGAGCATACAGACGCCTCATTTTCCCCCACGCCCTGACTCATAGCGCCCCCAGAAAATCGGTGAGCGGGCTGGAGGCGCTGGCTTGCAGAGCGCGCGCGCCGAGGCCCGCCTCATAGGCGCTGCGACCGGCCTCACAGGCGAGCGCGAAGGCACGGCCCATGGCAACCGGATCCCGGCTCACGGCGATGGCGGTGTTGACCAGCACGGCGTCGGCACCCAGCTCAAAGGCGGCGGCCGCGTGGCTCGGCGCCCCTATGCCCGCATCCACCACTACCGGCACATTGGCCTGTTCGATGATGATGGCGAGAAACTCCCGGGTCACCAGCCCCTGATTGGAGCCGATGGGCGCGCCGAGCGGCATCACGGCGGCGCAGCCCACCTCTTCGAGCCGCTTGCAGAGCACGGGATCGGCCCCGCAGTAGGGCAGCACCACGAAGCCTTCTTTCACCAGCTGCTCGGCCGCCTTGAGCGTCTCGATGGGATCGGGCAGCAGGTATTTGGGATCGGGGTGGATCTCCAGTTTCAGCCAGTTTGTGCCGAGCGCCTCGCGGGCCAGATGAGCGGCAAACACCGCCTCGGCGGCTGTCTTGGCGCCAGAGGTGTTGGGCAGCAGCTTGACCCCGAGCTTGATCAGGGGAGTGAGGATATCGTCGTGGCGCTTGCCGGCTTCGAGCCGCTTGATGGCCATGGTCACCAGCCGGGAGCCGCTTGCTTCAATGGCGGCAGCCATCAGATCCGGGCGGGCAAACTTGCCGGTGCCGGTAAAGAGGCGGGACGAAAATTCATGGTCGGCAATGGTCAGCATCTCAGCCTCCGGCAATGGCAGTGAAAAGGTGGATCTCGTCCCCGTCATTGAGTCGGGTGTCTGGCCAGCGGCTACGGGGCAGTACGGCGCCGTTAAGAGCCACCGCCACCCCCTGCGGGGCAACCTCACGGGCCGCCAGCAGCTCGGCCACGCAGATCTGGCTCTCCGGGCTGGTCGTCAGCACCAGCTCGCTGTCGTTCAATCGGATCTTCATTGCGCATCCTCCATGGAATTGGCAAAGGGAGTGGCGCCGCCGCACACGGAGCAGGCAGGGTCGGAAGGCAACCCCAGGGTCTGCCACTCGTGGGTCAGGGCATCGAAACGGCGCAGGGTGCCCGCCACCGGACTGGGCTTGCCCAGCAGCAGACGCAAGGCTTCCAACGCCTGCAAGGCGCCCATCACGCCCACCAGGGGGCCGGTGACGCCGCTGCTCTGGCAGCTTTCTGTGATGCGGGTATCCAGCGGATAGAGGCAGGCATAGCAGGCATGTTCGGGGGCGGTTCTCACCATCAGCTGCCCCTGCCAGCCGACGGCGGCGGCGGAGATCCAGGCTTTGCCCTGCCCTACGCAGGCGGCGTTGATGGCGTGGCGACTGGCCAGGTTGTCGCAGCAGTCGATCACCAGATCTACCTCAGCCACGAAGGCTGGCAGGCTCTGCTCATCGAGCCGCTGATTGATGGCAATCAGCTCCACATGGGGGTTGTGAGCCGCCAATCGCTCGCGGGCCAGCTCGGCCTTGGAGTGGTTGACCGCATCCGCATCGAACAGGATCTGGCGCGGCAGATTGCTGGAATCGACCGTATCGCCATCGGCCAGCCACAAGGTGCCCACCCCGGCACCGGCCAGATAGAGCGCCAGCGGCGAGCCAAGCCCGCCGAGGCCAACGATCAGCACGGATGCCTCTTTCAGCCTCGCCTGCCCCGTCTCGCCGATTTCACTCAGCATCAGTTGCCTGCCGTAGCGCAGGTACTCCGCATCAGAGAGCATGATCGGCCTCCTGCGGCATGATGGCCTGATGGATAAGCGCAGAGCAAGGCTCATCCCCCGCCCCCACTGCATCGAGCAGCCGTTTGGTCGCCCCCTGCCAATCGTCACTGGCAGTGATGGCCGACACCAGCGCAATGCTGCCGACCCCGCTCGCCTTGACCGCCGCCACGCGATCCTCGCTGATGCCGCCGATGGCGACCGTGGGCCAGTCGCACATGAGTGCCCGGTAGCGGTGCAGCCGTGCCAGCCCCTGCGGGCGGGACGGCATCGCCTTGGTATTGGTCGGGAAGATATGGCCCAGCGCGAGATAGGAGGGGGCCAGCTCGCAGGCCCGCATCAGCTCGAAGTAGCCGTGGGTGGAGATGCCAAGACGCAGCCCTGCCGCCTGAATAGCGGCGAGATCGGCGCTCTCCATGTCCTCCTGCCCCAGGTGCACACCCCAGGCACCGGCGGCGATGGCCTGCTGCCAGTAGTCGTTGATAAAAAGCCGCGCCCCATGACGGCGACCGAGCGCGACAGCATCGCGAATGGCCGGTGCCACCTCTGCGGCAGGCAGGTTCTTGATGCGCAGCTGGATGGTCTTGACCCCCTGCCCCAACAGGCGCCTGAGCCACTTGACCGAATCCACCACAGGATAGAGACCCAGCTGATGTTCGGTCGCGGCAAAGGCGCCCTCGGGCAGGCGGGCCTCGCTGACGGGATAGAGACCAAAGCGCCGATCCAGGTTCGACCCCGCCAGCACGGCGCGAGGGAAGTGCGCGAGGCTGGTCGGCCAGCCGAGATGGGCAATGGGGCCAGGGCCTGCCCCCACCCCTTGCGCCGCAGCCAGCCCCTGTTGCAAATAGGCGCGCGCCAACGTGATGGCGTCCTCCACCGGATAATCCTGCGCCACCACGGCGGCGATGGCGCTGGCATAACAGCAACCGGTGCCGTGGCCGTGACGGGTGTCGAGGCGCGGCGCCGCCAGCCAGAATTCACGGCTCTCGTCCTGGTAATAATCGAGGCAGAGATCGCCACTCCACCCAAGATGCCCGCCCTTCACCAGCACGGCGCGGGCGCCCAGTTCGCGCAGGCGCGCCGCCCCCGCCCGCACCAGCACGGGGCTGCTGGCAGGAATGCCCGTCAGCGCCTCCAGCTCGGGACCATTGGGGGTAATGAGCGCGAGGCGTGGCAGCAAGTGTTCGCGCACTGCCGCCAGCATGTTGGCTTCGGCCATGGGGGTACCGGTGCTGGCGATGGCCACCGGGTCGTAGACCACGAAAGGTGCTTCGATGGCTGCCAGTCGGCGTGCCAGCACCTCCACATGGAGCCGGGTCGGCAACAGGCCGATCTTGATGGCGGCGGGTGGCAAGTCGACACCGAGGGCGTCGATCTGGGCGGTGAAGGTCTGCATCAGCACGGGGTCGACCATCTTCACCGCCACCGAGTTCTGGGCGGTAATGGCGGTGATGACAGAGCAGCCGTGCCCGCCAAGGTCGTGCATCGTGTGCAGATCGGCCTGAATGCCGGCACCGCCGCCGGAGTCGGAACCGGCTATGGTCCAGACGATGGGTCGGCTGCTCACGCCTCCTCCCCTGCGGCCTGTTTCAGCACCGCCGCCTGATGGTAGATCTCGCCGCCGGTCTCCTTGAAAGTTTCCGCCATGCGAGCCATGCCGCTCGCTACTTCAGCCACCACCCGCTCCTGCTGGCCATCCATGCCCACCAGTGTCACCTCGACCGCTTCCAGGCTGGCCGCGTAGTCGCGCACGTCCTGAGTGATCTTCATGGAGCAGAACTTGGGGCCACACATGGAGCAGAAGTGCGCCACCTTGCCTGACTCCTGGGGCAGGGTCTCGTCGTGATAGGCGCGGGCGGTTTCCGGATCCAGCGCCAGATTGAACTGATCCTCCCAGCGGAATTCGAAGCGCGCCTTCGACATGGCGTTGTCGCGGATCTGGGCACCCGGATGACCCTTGGCCAGATCGGCAGCGTGGGCGGCAATCTTGTAGGTAATCAGCCCCTGCTTCACATCCTCCTTGTTCGGCAGCCCCAAGTGCTCCTTGGGGGTGACGTAGCAGAGCATGGCGCAGCCATACCAGCCGATCATGGCGGCGCCTATGCCGGAGGTGAAGTGATCGTAACCCGGGGCTATGTCGGTGGTGAGCGGGCCCAGGGTATAGAAAGGCGCCTCGTGACAGTGCTCAAGCTGCTCCGTCATGTTGCGCTCTATCATATGCATCGGCACATGACCCGGCCCCTCTATCATCACCTGCACGTCGTACTCCCAGGCAATTTTGGTGAGCTCGCCCAGAGTGCGCAGCTCGGCGAACTGAGCCTCGTCGTTGGCGTCATAGACAGAGCCGGGGCGCAGACCATCCCCAAGCGACAGGGCCACGTCATAGGCGGCGCACAGCTCGCAAATCTCGCGAAAATGCTGGTAGAGGAAATTCTCTTTATGGTGCGACAGGCACCACTTGGCCATGATGCTGCCACCGCGCGAGACGATGCCGGTGAGGCGCTTGGCGGTCATGGGCACGTAGCGCAACAAGACGCCGGCATGGATGGTGAAGTAGTCCACCCCCTGCTCGGCCTGTTCGAGCAGGGTGTCGCGAAACAGCTCCCAGGTGAGGTCTTCGGCGATGCCGTTGGTTTTTTCCAGCGCCTGATAGATGGGCACTGTGCCGATGGGCACCGGGCTGTTGCGCAGGATCCACTCGCGGGTCTCGTGGATGTTGCGACCGGTGGAGAGATCCATGACGGTGTCGGCGCCCCAGCGGGTGGACCAGACCAGCTTCTCCACCTCCTCTTCAATGCTGGAGCTGACCGCCGAGTTGCCGATATTGGCGTTGATCTTCACCAGGAAGTTGCGGCCAATGATCATGGGCTCGGTTTCCGGGTGGTTGATGTTGTTGGGGATGATGGCGCGGCCAGCCGCCACTTCGTCACGCACGAATTCGGGGGTGATGTTCTCGGGCAGGCGGGCGCCGAAACCCTGACCCGGATGCTGGCGCAGCAGCAGCTCGGATCGCACCCGCTCGCGACCCATGTTCTCGCGGATGGCGATAAATTCCATCTCGGGGGTGACCAGCCCCTGACGGGCATAGTGCAGCTGGGTCACCCGGCGACCGGGCTTGGCGCGGCGGGGCTTGGGCAAGTTATCGAAACGCAGGTGATCCAGCCCCTCGTCGGCCAGGCGCTCCTGGGTAAAGGCGGAGCTGAGATCATCGAGCGCGGCTGTGTCCCCCCGCTCCAGCACCCAGCCTTGTCGCAAGCGTGGCAGACCGAGGCGCACATCGATGACGGCATGCTCATCGCCATAGGCACCCGAGGTGTCATAGACGGGGACAGGTTCATTGGCTTCGAACTGCGGGTGCTCTTTGCTGCCGCCGACCAGGGTGTCGGCCAGGGCGATCTCACGCAGCCCTACCCGGATATCGGGCCGAGAACCTTCGATAAAGATGCGGCGGGAGTTGGGGTGGGCCATCCCCTTGAGGTTGTCGATAAAGCGCTGGGCGCTGGCGCGCTGCTCGCGACGACTGGGGACTGGCTTGCGCGGCTCGGAAACAACCTGCTCGGATACGGCCTGTTCAGTGGCGGATGATACGGAAGTAGACATAGCAAAACTCTCATTAACTGATTGAAGTTATGGGTGTTTGCTTGTCTGGAGTTCGAGGAGAAGTGATGAACTTGCGGCGGGGTGTTCACGTCAGGAGGGAGTGCGCGCGGGATGGATCTCCGCTGTGCTGCGCGACTGCTGTCCTGCGGCCTTCAGGCCAGCAACCCGGTGCCCTGATGGACAACCGGACGGGACAGACTCCCTCCTGTGCGCCCTGACCCATCTCGGGTGATCCCTTCGATGAGCGGGGGCTCTGCTCTCTGTAGCGTGACGCCCCCGGCGCGGCAACCCGCAAGTTACCCTTGTTTCCCTTCGCAGGTTTTAACCTGATCAGGTTCCACGGATCCCGAATTAACGGTCTCAGCTTTGCGTCGTTCGACGGTCAGCACTCCGACAAGATGGCGCCAGTATAAGTGGGGAAATGGAAAGCACAAGCCTTTAACAAGACCGACCAGTGCAAACAACAACCGGGCCATGGGCCCGGTTCTCTTACTGCAACACACTGCCATTATTGGTTGGTAGCAGGGGTCACACTGAGGCTGACATTGTTGAAGCCAAGCCCGGAGAGCTCTTGTGCATCGAGCGGGATATCCAGTCTCAGACCCTGACCGGCACCCAGGTTGCGAGCACGGCTCGAGTGGCTGGCGGCAGCGACCGGCACGGGAGCGCCGATTTCGATGTTGCCGGCAAACTGGCTCTCGGCACTGAAATCACCTGTGATCCCGGCCCGAGCCGGGCGCAGCACCCTGGCCAGGTTATTCTGCATGGTAGGCAGACCATTCTGCTGTATGGTCCAGTTCCAATCCCACCACTTCACTTCACCCGGGATATAACGCTTGTCCCACTGGTAACGGATACTGCTGGCCTTGTCCTTGTATGGCCCTATGACGAAGGTGTGGTTCCAGTTCGGACGGTTGTCCGGATGGGTATACCAGGCATTGCCGCCCCAGCGCAGGAAGCCGCTCAGGGTCAGGTCATAGCTGATATCGGCCTTGAACTCGTAGGGGTAGGAGATGTCGGCCTTGTAGAGCTCTATCTTCACCGGGATCTTGGAGTGGGCCGGTACTGTCGGGCGCACGGACTGGGACAAAGAGGTGGTGGTCGAGCCCCCGTTCTGGGAGGCCCAGGACTGGTTTGCAGCAATCTCGATGGAGAGCTCGGTTTCCCCCACCAGCGGCCACTTGAACTTGTTCTTGGTGGTCACCTTCTCGCTCAAGCCATAGGTGTTGGTCTTGGACCAGTTGGTGGCCGTGTCGTAGCGCAGGGTAACGTCATAACCGGATTGAGGCGTGTCGCTGTCGTTGATAGCCCACCCCACTACGGTCTTGACCAGTTGGCGGTCAGACTGGGTCACATCGCCATGCTTGAAACTGTCAGGATCCAGGTTGTAGGCAAAATTGCTCACCTTGATGGAGGTCTTGTCACCACAGCGATAGCCGTCACAGCCACCATCATTGTTGCCACGGATCACCCAGCCATCGCCATCACGGGTCACATCCATGTCTTCACCGACATATTGACTGTGATTCCCCCCTACCCAGGCATAGCCGAGATAATGGGCCAGATAACTGATTGGTTTGATGAAATTCGCACTGTCATGTACCAGCCGCCATTGCACATCAACTTCATCACCATCTGGAAGATCCAGGGCAGACAGATTCGGTATTTCTCCGGTGGCAGGATTGGTCGGATAACACCAGGTATTGGACGCTGTTCCTGGTTTTATTTCGCCGTTATAACCAGGACCCATAATGACCCAGCCATTGGCCAGCCCGCTTATTTGCCATTGTCCCATCATGCCGACAATATTGCTTTTAACGCTCTGCGCCTCTTCTCGATTGACGGGGCGATACTTGTCGCCACAGACCTCTTGACCCAATGAAAACAAGCGAAGCTGGTCTGGATAAACGGGCTCTGCCGCTTGAGCCTGCGCCAGCATCAGGCCAGATATGATTAATGACAAGCCAGTTAGCTTTAATTTTTTCATAGCAACCCCTATATGTTTAACATTGGCATGCATTCACCAACTTTATATATCAGCGGGTGGCATGTGGGTATAGCCGTATCAGTCGCATCAATCTCATTATGCGATCAAACCCACACTTAAATATATAAAAAGAATTAATCGGAAGATATATTCAGCATTGCTTTATATTGAGCAATGTAATATCAGAGCGTGAGCTCTATTATTTCATTCGTCACTTAATAACATTTGAGAATCTCTTAAAAAAGAGATTTCTAATTTAGCAATTTAAATACTTTCCAATTAAGTGACCAAGGCCTTGGCATTATTTCGGCTCATCCTCCGGATTCGGGATCAGTATCTCGGTCACCCGGCCCGTCTCGTCACGAGTCAGCACCAGGGTACGCCCCGGTTGCAGATCGGCGGGACTGCCGTTGAGCCAGCGGGTACCCGCATCGAATGTTATTGTGCCCAGCCCCTGCAATTGCAGCGCATGACCCGTCACGGCGAGCAAGGTGCCCTCCGCCCGGCGCCACTGGGCAGCCGGTTCTGACTCAGGCGCGTGTCCATAAAGGCGAATATGTTCGGCGACGCCGTTGCGACTCAGGATGGCGAGCTTCATACCGGGCTTGAGGTCAGAAAACTGACGCACCCCGGCCAGTGCGGCGCTACCAAGCTCGAGCTCGGCGCCTTGAAATTGCAGCCGAATGCCATCGTTGTGTTCCAGCTCTACCAGCCACAATTCGTCGGCGCCTGCCTGCGCCGCCCAAAGCGGCACACCCAGCATCCATGCACACCATTTTCTCGATTGTTCCATCTTCGTTCGTCCCTGAACAAAAAGCCCATGCTGGACAAGCATGGGCTTCATTCGGGAGCATTTCTAATCGGGAAGCAGAGATCGGATCAGTCATCCTCGCGGCAGCGGCTCAGGCGCATGCCGTCAAACTTGCACTCCAGCTCGAGCCAGCGCCCTTCAAAGGGAGCCAGGCTGTTGTCCGAGGTAGTGTAGCCCCAGATCCGCCCAGCTTCGACCGGCCCTTCCAGATCCATTTCGCCCTTGTCATCTTCGTCCAGTGCTTCGACCTTGCGCACATAGCGCACACCGTTCTCCACCCCCCCCTTCATCTCGACCCAGGTGCCACCGAGATCGTCCTCGCTCAGCCCGTCCTTGAAGCGGGTCTGGTCGTCGATCACGAATGGCAGGCCGTTGACCATCAGCTGGCCCAGCTGCCAGGTGGTGCGGCCGGTTAACTTGAACTCGGCCGACTGCGCGATGCCAAGTGGCAACAAGATAAACAGCAAGAGCGCGCAGAGAGACTTCTTCATCGGGGATCCTCGGGGTTACACTGCCACACAGGATGGCGCGTCCGGTGTGAGACGAGCGTGAAATGCCAGTCAAAACCAGGAGATCAAAACATGAAAATGCTGGTGGTGGAAGACAATCCTCAGGTGGCGGAAACCATCATGGATTACCTGGAGCTGTCGGGGCACAGGATGGACTGTGCCTATCACGGTCAGGCCGCGCTGCAACTGTTGGCGGAGCAGCGCTTCGACGTCATCATCATGGACGTCATGATGCCGCGCCTCGATGGCCTCAGCACGGTGGCCCGCCTGCGTGAGCAGGGGATCCCGACCCCTGTGCTATTTCTCACTGCCCGCGACAGCCTGGATGACAAGCTGGCAGGCTTCAAGGCAGGGGGGGATGACTATCTGGTCAAGCCATTCGCCATGGAGGAGCTGGAGGTGCGACTGCAGGCGCTGGCCCTGCGCGGCCCCCGCTGCGACATGGGTGCTCTCAGCGTGGGCGAGCTGACGCTGGATCCCGCCAGTAGCCGCGCCACCCGCGCCGGGGTCGAGCTCAAGCTCGGCAAGATCCCGTTCCAGATCCTCACCCTGCTGGTGCGCCGCGCCCCCCATCTGGTGAGCCGTCAGGAGGTGCTCGACACCGTCTGGGGCGATGAGGAGCCCGACTCCGACGCACTGCGCAGCCACATCTACGCCCTGCGCAACGCGCTCGATAAACCCTTTCCCACTCCCATGCTGGAAACCCTGCACGGTCAGGGCTATCGGCTGGTGACCTCATGAGACGAACGACGCCGCGCATCGGCCAGCCACAGGCCCGGCATAAAGGGAGCCCGCCATGAGCCTGCCCAGCCTGCGCCGTCGCCTGATCCTGACCCTGAGCGGGGCCGGCATGCTGCTGCTGATCATCATCAGCCTGCTGATGCTGGTGGCCGAAGACAAGATGGAGGAGCTAAGCCTGCGCCACTGGCTGGAGGCGGAAGTGACCCGCTACAGCGATGACTGGCTGCGACTCGGCCCGGCTGCGGCCGCCCCGAGCCCCAGGCAGTTCTCCAGCTACTGGACCGAGGCGGGCCGCCTGCCGAAGTGGCTGAAACCCTACCAGACACCGGGCTTTTTCGAGCACCAATTGGGCAAGGAGGATAAACACTTTCTGGTCACCCGCCACCCCTCGGGAGATGGCCTGCTTTATCTGGTGTTCAACGACGATGCCGATGACTATCTCGACCCTTACGAAGACAGGTTGCATCTGGCGACCCGGCTGATCGGGCTGACCCTGCTGCTCGCGTGTATCGGGTTTGGCATCTGGCTGGTGCGCCATATCACCGGGCCACTGCAACGACTGCAACAGAGGGTCGCCCACCTCACCCCGGATCAGGCGGATTTCGAGCCTGACGCCCCCTGGCAGGAGCTGCGGGATATCGAGCTGGCGCTACTGGCAGGCAAGCAGGAAGTCAGCGCCGTGTTTGCCCGCGAACAGGAGTTCAGCCGCTTCGCCAGCCACGAGCTGCGCACCCCCAACATGGTGATCCAGGGTTCTGCCGCCCTGCTTGGCAAGGTGACAGACTTGCCCGCGCCGGCTGCCCGCGCCACCCTGCGCATCCGCGCTGCCGCCGACGAGATGGCGCTACTCACCGAGACCTTCCTGCTGCTAGGCCGCAAGGAGGCGGTGGAGCGACCACTGCAACAGGTCACTCCGCTGATCCGCCAGGAGCTGGCTCGCTTGGCTCCACTGCTACAGCGGGAGACGCTGGATATCCGGCTGCATCTGGATGAGGAGAGCGAGGTCAATGCCCCTCTCTCCTTGCTCGCCATCGCGCTCGGCAACCTGCTCAAGAACGCCCTCAGCTATGCCGAGGGGCATATCGAGATCGAGCTGTGCGGCCCCGTGCTCACCATCAGTAACCCGACGGCGGCAGCGCCGGATCAGATCCTCGGCTACGGCTGCGGCCTCACCATCATACAGCGCATCTGCGAGAAGCTCGGCTGGCAGATAGAAACCCGGCGGGAAGATGGGGTGTTCAGCGCCCGACTGGTGATGATCACCACCGACCTCACGGAGGCATAGCCCCCCCCTCCATCCCCCGCCCGGCTCCCCGTTTATGCCAAAAAGCGGAAGAAGGGAGGCCAGAAACGACAAGGCGCCCGAAGGCGCCTTGTGTTAATACCGCGATGCAAGCCGCCAGCGGCTCATTCGGCGGGCTTGTTCTTGCGGCTCGCCTTGAGCTCCAGGAACTCGATGATCTTGCCCGCTACATCCTTGCCGGAGGCCGCCTCCACCCCTTGCAGGCCGGGGGAGGAGTTGACCTCCAGCACCAGCGGGCCACGGGCACTGCGCAGAATGTCCACCCCGGCCACATCCAGCCCCATGATCTTGGCTGCCTGCACCGCAGTCGCCCGTTCTTCCGGGCTTATCTTGATCGCCTCGGCCGTGCCGCCACGATGCAGGTTGGAGCGAAACTCCCCCGGCTGAGCCTGACGACGCATGGCCGCCACCACCTTGCCATTAACCACCAGACAGCGAATGTCGGCGCCGTTGGCCTCGCGGATGTACTCCTGCACCAGGATGTTGTTGTTGGTCTGGATAAAGGCCTCGATCACGCTCTCGGCGGCCTTCTGGGTCTCGCACAGCACAACACCTATCCCCTGGGTTCCCTCCAGCAGCTTCACCACCAGCGGCGCCCCGCCCACCATGGTGATGAGGTCGGGCACATCGTGGGTGCTGTGGGCATAACCCGTGATGGGCAGACCTATGCCATGGCGCGACAACAGCTGCATGGCACGCAGCTTGTCGCGGGAACGGGAGATGGCCACCGAGCTGTTGAGAGCCATGGTGTTCATCATCTCGAACTGGCGCAGCACGGCGGTGCCGTAAAAGGTGATGCTGGCGCCGATGCGCGGGATCACGGCGTCGTAACTCTCCAGCGCTCGCCCTTCGTAATGAATGGAGGGGCTGTGGGAGGCGATATTCATGTAGCAGCGCAGGGTGTCGAGCACCTCGACCTGATGACCGCGCGCCTGCGCCACCTCGACCAGACGGCGGGTGGAATAGTTTCTGGGCTCACGGGATAAAATGGCGATCTTCATGAAAATTCCGCTAGAAGGCAGTGCCTGGGCAGGATGGGGCGGGAGAGTATAAGGTGCCACAGCGCCAAGACAACGCCAATTGTTTCTCCTGACAACAAGACAAACCACACAGAACTGCACACTGCAATCCCGTTGTCACCGATATGTCAAACGGCGGCTCCAGGCTGGAGTGTCCACCAGCCCAAGGATGCCGCCGTTTCTCGTCAAAGATCAACCTGTGTCACGGGGGAGATCACTATTCAGTTCAGGTTTGGTCCCAGCCAGCGTTCTGCTTCTGCCAGGGTCATCCCCTTGCGGGCAGCGTAATCCTCGACCTGATCCTGCTGGATCTGCGCCACCGCAAAGTATTTGCTCTCGGGGTGGGAGAAGTACCAGCCCGACACCGCCGCCCCCGGCCACATGGCGTAGGATTCGGTGAGCTGCATGCCGATGGCCTGCTCCACGCCCAGCAGCTCCCAGATGCTCCCTTTTTCAGTGTGCTCGGGGCAGGCGGGGTAGCCGGGGGCCGGACGTATGCCACGATAGTTCTCGCGGATCAGCTCCTCGTTGCTGAGGGCCTCGTCGGGGGCATAGCCCCAGTGAACCTTGCGTACCTGTTCGTGCAGATACTCGGCGAAGGCCTCGGCGAGACGGTCACACACCGCCTGGATGAGGATGGCATTGTAGTCATCGTGATCGGCTTTGTAGGCATTGGCGATGGCCTCTTCGCCGATGCCGCCAGTCACCGCGAAGGCACCGATCCAGTCGGGCTTGCCGCTCTCTTTCGGCGCCACATAGTCCGCCAGACAGTAGTTGGGAAAGCCCTGCTTCTCGCTCTGCTGACGCAGATGATGCAGCACTTTTTTCACTTCGCTGCGCGACTCGTCGCTGTAGACCTCAATGCTGTCGCCCACGGCGTTGGCGGGGAACAGGCCGATCACCCCAGCGCAGCGCACACTGCCATCGCGCTCGAGTTTGTCCAGCATGGCGTTGGCATCGGCAAACAGCTTGGTCGCCTCCTCACCTATGATCTCGTCTTCGAGAATGCGCGGATACTTGCCCGCCAGCTCCCAACTGAGGAAAAACGGCGTCCAGTCGATGTAGGGACGCAGCACGGAGACGGGCACGTTCTCGAACGTCTGTACACCCGGCTCGCGGGGCTTGGGCGGTTGATAATTCACCCAGTCCAGCTGCTGCCGGTTGGCGCGGGCGTGGGCCAGGCTGACCGGCCGGGATCTCGGCTGCTTGCGGGCATGCTGATCACGGGCAACCTCGTACTCCTTGTCGATGCGGGCGACAAACGCAGGCTTGAGTTCCGGGTTCAGCAGGCTCTGGGCCACCCCCACCGCGCGAGAGGCGTTGGAGACATAGACCACGGGCTCCGAGTAGTTCTGCTCTATCTTGACCGCGGTGTGCGCCTTGGAGGTGGTGGCGCCGCCGATCAAGAGCGGCAGCTTGAAGCCCTGGCGCTCCATCTCTTTGGCCACGTGCACCATCTCGTCGAGAGACGGTGTGATCAGGCCCGACAGCCCTATGATGTCGGCTCCCACTTCCCGCGCCGTCTTGAGGATGGTCTCGCAGGAGACCATGACGCCGAGATCCACGATCTCGTAGTTGTTGCACTGCAGCACAACGCCGACGATATTCTTGCCGATGTCGTGCACATCCCCCTTCACGGTGGCGAGCACTATCTTGCCGTTGCTGTAGCCGCCCTGTTTTTCGGCTTCGATATAGGGCTGCAGATAGGCCACCGCCCGCTTCATCACCCGCGCCGACTTCACCACCTGGGGCAGGAACATCTTGCCCGCACCGAACAGGTCGCCGACTACGTTCATGCCATCCATCAACGGCCCTTCGATGACGTGCAGCGGCTTCTCGGCGCCGGCCCGCGCCTCTTCGGTATCCTCTTCGATAAAATCTGTGATGCCCTTGACCAGGGCGTGCTCCAGCCGCTTGCCCACCGGCCAGCTGCGCCACTCCTGATCCCGCGGATCCTCGGCCTGGGCACCAGCACCGCGATACTTCTCGGCGATGGCCAGCAGATCCTCGGTGGCGCTGTCACTCAAGTTGAGCACCACCGCCTCGACCTTGGCCTTCAGCTCGGCCGGAATATCTTCATAGATGGCGAGCTGACCGGCGTTGACTATTCCCATGTCCATGCCGTTCTGGATGGCGTGGTAGAGGAAGACCGCGTGGATGGCTTCCCGCACCGGCTCGTTGCCGCGAAACGAGAAGGAGACGTTGGAAACGCCGCCGGAGATCATGGCGTGAGGCAGATGGGTCTTGATGTCCTTCACCGCCTCGATGAAGTCCACCGCATAGTTGTTGTGCTCGTCGATGCCGGTCGCCACCGCGAAGATGTTGGGGTCGAAGATGATGTCTTCCGGCGGGAAACCGACCTGATCAACCAGGATGCGGTAGGCACGCTGGCAGATCTCGAACTTGCGGGCTCGGGTGTCCGCCTGCCCCACCTCATCGAACGCCATGACGATGACGGCGGCGCCGTAGCGGCGCAGCAGCTTGGCCTGCGCGATGAATTTATCCTCCCCCTCCTTCATGGAGATGGAGTTGACCACCGGCTTGCCCTGCACGCACTTGAGGCCCGCCTCCAGCACTTCCCACTTGGAGGAGTCGATCATCACAGGCACCCGGGCTATATCGGGCTCGCCAGCGATGAGGTTCAGGAAGCGCACCATGGCCGCCTCGGCGTCCAGCATCCCCTCGTCCATGTTGATGTCGATGATCTGGGCACCGCTCTCTACCTGCTGCTTGGCCACGTCGAGGGCCTCGTCGTAGAGCCCCTCCTTGATCAGTCGCTTGAACTTGGCCGAGCCGGTGACGTTGGTCCGCTCCCCCACGTTCACGAACATGGAGTCCGCCGTGATAATAAGCGGCTCAAGCCCAGACAGCCGGCAGGCCACCGGCAGCTCGGGCAGGGCGCGCGGCTTGATACCCGCCACGGCGTCGCTCATGGCGCGGATGTGGGTTGGAGTGGTGCCGCAGCAGCCCCCCACCAAATTGAGGAAACCGCTCGAAGCCCACTCGCGGATATGGGCGGCCATCTCGTCGGCATCCAGATCGTACTCACCAAACGCATTGGGCAGACCGGCGTTAGGGTGGGCACTGACGTTAGCCTCGCTGATGCGCGACAGCTCTTCGACATACTGGCGCAACTCATCGGGGCCGAGCGCACAGTTAAGGCCAAACGAGATGGGCTTTACATGACGCAGTGAGTGATAGAAGGCTTCGGTGGTCTGGCCGGAGAGGGTACGGCCAGAAGCATCCGTGATGGTGCCAGAGATCATCACCGGCAGGGCATAGCCCAGCTCCTCGAACACCAGATCCACCGCGAAGGCAGCAGCCTTGGCGTTGAGGGTATCGAAGATGGTCTCGATCAAGATGAGGTCGGCGCCCCCCTCAATCAGGGCGTGAGTCGACTCCGTATACGCAGCCACCAGCTGGTCATAGGTGACGTTGCGCTTGCCGGGATCGTTCACGTCCGGCGAGATGGAGCAAGTGCGGTTGGTAGGGCCCAACACCCCGGCGACAAAGCGCGGCTTGGCCGGGTCTTTGGCCGTCCACTCGTCCGCCACGGCGCGGGCCAGACGAGCGGCCTCGCGGTTGATCTCGGCGGAGAAGGCCTCCATTTCGTAATCGGCCATGGCGATGCGGGTAGCGTTGAAGGTGTTGGTCTCGAGGATGTCGGCCCCGGCGGCACAATACTGATCGTGGATCTCACGAATGATCCCGGGCCGGGTCAGCACCAGCAGGTCGTTGTTACCCTTGATGTCGGTATGCCAGTCGGCAAACCGCTCACCGCGATAATCCGCCTCGCCCAGCTTGTAGCCCTGGATCATGGTGCCCATAGCCCCGTCGATGATCAGGATCCGTTCCTTGAGACAGGATTCCAGCCTCTTCTTTATGTCCGACTTTTTATTCGACTCTATGCTCGACACCGCTCTTTCCTCTTACATCCATGCAACTGCGTGAACTTCATCCTAGCAGCAAACAAATCAAATGGAAATCTAGCCGTCTATCTGTCCGTAATCTCGCTATATATACTCATAAATAGGTAATGAGTAACATGTGACCCCAGAGTACCCTATGCCCGTCCTCAATAGGGGTACGTGCTTGCTGTTTACTAAAGAGAAAAATAACTATGAGCGTCTACTACACACTCTGCTTCCTGGCAGCGTTGGCGATCTTCATCGCCTTTGCCAATCAGTATGTTGTGAAGATCCAGACCACCATCGCCATCACCGCCGGATCCATGCTGATCTCCGCGCTGCTGGTGCTGTTCGGTAAGCTGGGCTGGTTCAATCTCGAACCCCTGGCCGTCAAAACCATGGAGAGCATAGATTTCCAGAATTTCCTGCTGAAGGGGATCTTGGGCTTCCTGCTGTTCGCCGGTGGTCTCGGCATCAACCTGAAGGCATTGCGTAGCCAGAAGTGGGAAATCACCATTCTCTCCATCGTGGCGACCCTGCTCTCTACCTTACTCATCGGCTACGGCTTCTGGTTCATCGCCAAGCTGCTGGGCTGGGAGCTGCCGCTGGTCTACTGCATGTTGTTCGGGGCCCTGATCTCCCCCACCGACCCCATCGCCGTGCTGGCCATCGTCAAGAAGATGAAGGCGCCCCCCCAGATCGCCATCCAGATCGAAGGGGAATCCCTGTTCAACGACGGTGTCGGTCTGGTGATCTTCGCCACCGTGTTTGCCGTCGCCTTTGGCGGGGTGGAACCCACCTTCGGCAGCGTGGCCGGCCTGTTCCTGCATGAAGCCCTCGGCGGCATACTGTTCGGCGCCGTGCTGGGCCTCATCGCCCACGTGATGATCAGCGCCACCGATGACGGCTCCCTGGAGCTGCTGCTGACCCTGTGCATACCGACTGCCGGCTTTGCGCTGGCCAACATGATCGGCGTCTCCGGCGCCCTGGCCATGGTGGTCACCGGTATCATGATCGGCAACTGGACCCGTCACTCCGGCTTCTCCGAGCAGAGCCGCCATCACCTGGATCACTTCTGGGAGTTGATGGACCAGTTCCTCAACGCCCTGCTGTTCCTGCTGATCGGTCTGGCGCTGGTGTTGCTGGAGCTCGCCTGGCAAGACTGGATCCTGCTGGTCATCGCGGTTCCCCTCTGTCTGGCCGCCCGCTTCATCAGCGTGTCGCTGCCCTACATGGCCTTCCGCAAATTCCGCAACTACAACACCTTCTCGGTGCGGATCCTCACCTGGGGCGGTCTGCGCGGTGGTCTGGCCATGGCCATGGCGCTGGCACTGCCTTCCGGTGTCATGATGATACCCGAGCACAACGTCGATCTGCGTCAGGTCATACTGGTGATGACCTACTCGGTGGTGATGTTCTCCATCGTGGTGCAGGGCATGACCATTACACCTATGATCACCGCCGCCAAGAAGGCCTGCGGCGACTACTGAGTCACCCGCTGATCACTGTTGGCACCATGCAAAAGGGCTCCCGACGGGAGCCCTTTTTGTGACTGGCGATACTGAAAAAAACGGATTTGATACAAAACCACCAAATAATTGTTTGCTTTTTATTCATATCGAGGAGAGAATGCGCGCCGGCTAGTTAATCAGCCCTGTTTATGTTCGCAATGCTTCAACGTTAGATGAATCCTGCCAGTACCTACATAACCTTCCTCTGATTTACTCGCCTTGAGAACCGTCAGGCTGTCTGCCTGCGTTGCCCGGCTCTCACGGTGCAGACCCGATCTGCCCACCCAATTTGATTTATGCATCAGCATATTCCTTGACAGTGCAGACGCCCGTGACTCGGGCTGGGTATTCCTGCGCGCTTGTCGACCCCACCGGTTGGCCGCGCCCATTAACCTGAAATTTGCAAAAACAAGGAGCAAACACTTAATTTATATAGAGAAATTTAATGATGAAAACCATACATACACACAAGCCCCTGCGTCGTAGCAAGCCCATCAACCTGCCTGTGCAAGAGCAGGATTCCGATGCGTTTCTGATCCAGTTCAGCACCCGCTTCAGCGGCGGTTTCGCCATCTCCTGTGATGGTATCGCTGGTGAGTTCTCCATCGAAGACCTCAACTGATCCTGCCTGCCAAGCGGCAGCGCCCGATGCAGACAGGCCGCAACTCACGGCGGCCTCTTTGCTGCTTGGTCACCACCCAAGTGACCACCATCAAGGCAACATCAGCTGATACCAGCGCAAGGTTGCCACTGACCTGACCTCCCCCGCACGCCTCAGCAGATCAAGCCCACAATCCGCAACATGCCCAGCAACGCCATTCAAGTCGCAGTGGCAAGATAAGCCTCTGTTTTATCTCGCACTGATCACCCCGAAACGATACCCGGCCATAAAGCCATGATGCCTGTAGCACTCAAGGTGTCGCAAGGCAATGGCAAGCGCCAGACCCGCACCATCAAGACCCTGGATTCGGATTACTTTACGAAAGAGTGACCATGCCCGAGCGCAGCAACTTCTATGTCCTGAAGGCCCATGACCCATTCTGCCAAGGCTGGCGCAAAGGGCTGAACGGACATTCTCCGCCGATCCCGCAGGTTTGATTAGCGAAGCGTAACCAAATGTTCGCGACCCCTTGCGAACCTTGGGCACAGGTTCGCAGCTGGCGGCGTTCGCCACTTTTCCCTCTCCCCCGGAAGTAGTCAGTGCTATTTCCCTCTGTTAATCTGCCCACGGCAACGACCGATGCAGGTTGTTGAATCTCTGACCATTCCCCTGGAGCCCCCATGTCACTGACCAAGCGTAAAACCTCGGCCAAGCGCAAAGCGGTCGAGCCGCGCCACGATAATCCTGCCCTTGCCTCTTTTCATCGTCAGTGGCAAGACATCGAGCAGCTGCAGGCCAAACTGGCCAAACAGGAGCAGGAGGGGGCAGGCATCTATCAGCGCTTTGTCAGCGACATTGAGCCCCTCGAACGTCAGCAGTGCGCGTTGATTTTTCAGCTTTGCCAGCGGCTGGCCGGATTTACCGCCCGCAAGAGTTTTACCCAGTGGCAACGCGAGATGCTCCATGACTGGCTCAATGAGTTGATGGAATATCTTGAATCCAATCCGTTTCGGGGAGAGCTGGATCTGGAGTCACTCTATATGGCGGTGCAATCGGGCAGTGTCACCCAGCTTGATGAAGCGCAGCTCGAGGCGAGCTGCGACTTTATCACTCACATGCTGCAAGAGGCGTTCGGTGACAGCCCCGATGATATCGAGGTGCTGCGCGAGATGGTCAGACACCCCGAGAAGCTGCGCGACTATATGAAAGCGCAAGCGGAAATGAGAAGGGCTGGTGACGCCGGTGCAGCAGAGTGGGATGACGAAGAGCCGGACTTTGCCGAGGAAGCGTTTGCCAGTGATGAGCCATTCGAACGCTGGCGGACCCGCCATGACCACGTCCATCCGGACGAGGTCGCCAGGGTTGAGCAGCTGCTCGACAGCTCGACCCTCAAACAGCTCTATCGCAAGCTGGCGATGGCGCTGTACCCCGACCGGGAGCAGGACCCGGCACAGCGGGATGCGAAGACTCGCATCATGGGTGAGCTCAGCCTCGCCTGGGAACAACGGGATCTGTTTACCCTGCTGCAACTGGCCCATAGCCATCTGCCCGAGGCAGAAAACCTGCTGAGCGAGGAGAACCTCGCGGCCATCAACCCCGCGCTCAAGCTGAAGATATGTGAGCTGAAGGTCCGTTACTACGGGGGTACCGAGGGGGTGCAGGGGGCTGTCTTGCATAAGTTCAAACAGAGTTCGAAGAAGAAGACCGATCTCGCGTTCGAGGATCACCAGCACTATCTGCAGCGCGACATCAAGCAGCTGCATACACAGTTGGCGACCATCACCACACTACAGACCCTCAAGCCATATCTGGCAAAGCGCTGGGATGAACGCGAGTATGCTGCCTGGGATGAGGCAGCAGGATTTGACGAGATCTTCTTCCGCTAAGCTCGCCCATCACCCGATGCGCGATATCGCATCCTCTCACTGCCATCACGCCACAGAAGGAGAGTGCCTTGGCCCGCCATTCCACCCATTTCGATGAACTGATCGATATTGCCGAACTGAAAGCGTTAAGTGGTGAGGCCAGCTTTGCCAAGGGGCTGCAACTGGCCAGCCAGGGGCGGGTTCAGCAAACCAGCGACTCCCCAAACCATCACGATACGCTGGTGCAATTTTATCTAGTGCTGGGAAGGGTGCAGGATACCTGTGATTGGGTGGCAAACCACAGGATCAACCCCCCTCTTGCTGACGCTGGCCGGGCAGATCTTGCCAAGCAATCCTGTGCTGGGGATGGACACTACTTCCGGACGGCAGGCTGCTATGTGGATGAGGGCCATAACGACGGCTATCAGGCGGATTTCCAATGGGATAATCATGCTAATTACTCATATTATTCAGTCTGTTGCTGCATCAGCCCATGGCTTGCAGAGAGACGATGATGGAGCACGGATTATCAGCGCCAATGCCTGCCAGCAACCACCATAAAAGGCTTTCAAGCCTGTTCCAGCAGCAGACACTCGTCAGCATCCTCACTCAGCTTGACCAGACGACTGCGCACCAGCCCCAGCTTGGCCAGCAGTGCCACCGATCGCTCGTTGCCCGGCGTGACGATGGCGACCACTTGCCCAATCCCCAAGCGGTTTTTGCCATCGGCAAGGGCGGCCTGCGCCGCTTCTATGCCGTAACCCTGACCTCGATATTGCGGCAGGAAGGCATAACCGATATCGACCTGCTCCAGGGTATCGCGCTTGATCAAACCGCAGATACCGAGGCTGGCACCATCCTCCTTGCGCGCCACCAGATAGAGCCCGTGACCATAACGGGCATAGCTGACGGCAGGCCCCTGCTGGATGTAGTTTTCGGCGTCGAGCAGGGTACGTATCCCCCGATCCCCTATGTAACGGTGAAAGTCGGGATCGTTAAGCAATGCGAGAATGAAGGGGGCATCGGCTAGGGTCAGTTCGCGCAGCAGCAGGCGCTCGGAGAGGATCATGGCAAAGACTCTTTCAGCAAAAAAGGCCCTCAAGACTGCCCCTGCTCCGCCTCGTTGGCAAGGTAAACCCCATGAAAAAGGGCCGCAGTGCGACCCCGATAGCAAGATGAGCGGACTCAGGCCGCCAGCAGGCCCGCATAACCATTGCCCTGCTCGCGCAAGGCCATGAACACGGCGGCACAATCCGGCCAGGCCAGACCGAGTCGCTCGGCCACCTGAGTGGGCCACTCGGGGGGCGCCTCCTCCCCCACATCCGATTGCGCCGCCAGCACTATGCCCAGGTGGATAAGCGCAGCCTCGGCAGAGAACTCTTTGGCCAGCAAGGGGTTGTAGTGATACTCCACCGCGTGGCAGATGCTGAGGGGAAATTGCCAGCGCCTGGCCATCTCGGCCCCGGTCTGGGCATAGTTGAAGCCGACCACCAGCTCCTCGGCCTTGGCGCGCCCCTTGCTCGGCTCCAGATCCTTGATGTGGTTTACCATGTTCTCCGGCAATCCTACATGCATGATGAGTCGCCCCATGTCATAGAGCAGGGCGCAGGTGAACACCTCCTCCCCCTTCATACCCTTGAGCTTGGCGAGCCGTCTGGCCAGCTCCGCCACGTCGAACACCTTTCCCCAGAAGTGTTTGAGGTCGATGCCGGGCACCGCATTGATGAAGCCTGTCAGGCCGCACGCCAGCACCATGTTGCGCACCACATCGACCCCGAGTCGCACGACCGCTTCGTTGACGGTGCCGACCTGGCGACTGCCGCCAAACTTGGCGGAATTGGCCAGCCGCAGCAGCTTGGCTGAAATGACGGGATCCTTGTTGATCTTCTTGGCGATCAATAGGATATCCGGGTCTTTCTCACTGAAGGTCTGCACCAGATCGCGCATGACTTCGGGCACATTGGGCAGATTTTGGGGCTTGGATAATAGCGAGTCTATGGTGGGCATCTTGATATCCGTCCATACAATTTTATGATGGTTTTCGTTTGCCGACAGCAAACCCTCAGTAAGTATGGGTAACAAAAAGCAGCCTCACGAAAATGTTTTTATCGACATATTTCAATGTGTTAATAGCATTGTGGCTATACTGGCCCCCTTTAATGGCATGACGAGGAAGTTGAGCATGAGCGAACCCACCGAGTTCTTTGACGAACAGACCCTGCTGGAAATGGTCGACAACCAGCTGATCGATGGCCACCCGTTGCAGGTCAAGGCAACCCTGATGCGGCTGGTGATGAAGGGCACCCCACGGGAAGAGGCGCTGCAATACATCGCCTGTGCCCTCGGCGCCGAGCTGATGGCGATGGAAGCCGAACAGAGTGCCTTCAACCTTGAGCGTTACGCTCAGTTTCTGGACTCCCTGCCCGAGATGCCCTGGGCCGAATAAGTACCTCAGCCCGACGAATCGCACCGGCTACATAGGCCTCTCCTCTATCAGGAGATGCGCGGCAAGCCTGGAGCAGACGGCAAACCCGCCAGCGGCAATACCTTGGTCGCCCGCCAGGCACCCGAAAAAAGGGCCGGATCCTGACAGGATCCGGCCCTTTTGCCACCCAACAGACTGCGTTCAGAACTGGGAGTTGACTATTACCTCTTCCCCCAACGCGCCCGCCAGCGGCAGCGGCCGATAGGTAGAGTTGGCTGCCCGCAGCAAGCGTATGCCACGCACACCCACGGCCTGCGCCGCCTTGATATCCCCATCCGCATCGCCGTAGAAGATCTTCATCTGCTTATCCTTGAGCCACTGCACCTTGGTGTTCTGACCCGGTTCATCACCGGCGAAGATCACCGGATTGAGCCGCTCGGTCGGGATCCCCATGGTCTGCTGCAGCGTCTGGCTCACCGTCTCGGTCCTGGTGGCCGAGCGACCGGTGACGAAATAGATGTGATCGCCGCGTTTGAGGTGCATGGCGATGAGCGCTTTGCCCACCTCTTTGGGCACACTGAACGCATCCCAGCCGTTGTTCATCTTCTCCCAGAAGGCGGGATTCTTGAGATAACTCTCATCCTTGGGCGAGAACTCCTGCTTGCCACGATAGAAACCCGGGCTGGAGAAGAGCAGGGTATCGTCGATATCGAAGCCGACCGCCATCGGTAGCAGGCCATCCAGACTGGCGGCAATCTGCGCCACCGACACCCAGTGAATAGGGGCCTGCTGGGCGAGGGTGACTGTGGTGACACCGGCAGCAACAGGCTGAACGATCGCAGCGTCACCAGCCAGCGCAGGCAGAGAGAGCGCAGCCGCCAACAAGGAGGCAAGCAGCGCCGGGCGAGAGAAGTGTGTCATAAGAAGGAGTCATCATCTGCAATCAAAAGAGGGGTCAATGGTGCCCCCATCCAATTCCTCAAACTGTGAATGCTCCAGCAAAAGGGAGTATTTGACGCCTGAACATTAATCTTCGATGGGTAGCAGATCGGTAAAGACAAAGCCGTCTCGCTGCACGGTTTCCCCTACCCGGATCCCGAGCGGACGGGAGAACATGGGGCCATCCCAGGCCAAGGTATGAAACTCGCCATTCTCACCGCAGGGGTCCACCCCGGTGGGCAGGAGGGCCAGCAAGGCGGGATCAAACGCGTGGCCACCCAGGCTGGCATCCAGTTTTTTCGGGTCCAGGGAGCTTATCCTGGCCTTCAGGCCGGCCGCCATCATCTGCTGCGCCAGCTCGCTCGTGTCGCTGCCCCACAGTGGAAACAGCGGCTCAATGCCCGTTCCCACCAGCTGTTTCTCCCGATAAGCGCGCACATCCTCGAGGAAGAGGTCGCCAAACGCCATGTGGCGGATCCCCTGCACCACCACGCCCGCAATGAACTCGGTCATGATACGGGCGTAGTCCTCATTGGTGCAGGGCCAGGGCAGGTCTATGGTGGTCAGCGGCAAGCCAACGCACTCGGCCTGCTGCATCAACAACTGCTTGCGCACTCCGTGCATGGCCACCCGCTCGAAAGCCTGATTGAGCGTGGTAAACAAACCCACCACTTCGATGGCCGGATCCTGCCGCAATGTGTGCAGCGCCCAGGCGCTGTCCTTACCGCTGCTCCAGGAGAGCAGCACCTTGGTTTTCGTCATGATTTATCCCGTTATCTTGTGCCCGGAAACTGGCTGAGCCCCCGGGTATCATCGTTGTTATTCACCCCGGGAGCAGGATCCCGGATGTGGGCCCGGTTCCCCAGCCTCGCGGCACCAAAAAGCTGCAAGACAGTGTTGCGAATTACGCGATTTACACACCAGAGGCGGACAGCATACTCTCGATAACCTGTATATGCCCCTTGCCCGGGGCGACAATAACTAAAAAAACCGATGGGAAACATACGGATATGACGACAACCGCACAACAACACGATCACGCCCGCCCCCTCAATCGACAGGATTACAAGACCCTGAGTCTGGCCGCCCTCGGCGGTGCGCTGGAGTTTTACGACTTCATCATCTTCGTCTTCTTCGCCGTGGTGATTGGCGAGCTGTTCTTCCCGGCCGACATTCCCGAGTGGCTGCGCCAGTTCCAGACGTTCGGCATCTTCGCCGCTGGCTATCTGGCGCGCCCCCTTGGCGGCATCATCATGGCCCACTTCGGCGATCTCATCGGCCGCAAACGCATGTTTACCCTCAGCATATTGCTGATGGCACTGCCTACCCTGCTGATCGGCCTGCTTCCCACCTACGCCGTGTTGGGTATAGGTGCACCGCTGGCCCTGCTGGGTCTGCGTATCCTGCAGGGAGCCGCCATCGGTGGTGAAGTGCCGGGTGCCTGGGTGTTCGTGGCAGAGCACGTGCCCGCCCGCCGGGTCGGGCTCGCCTGTGGCACCCTGACCGCCGGGCTGACGGCCGGCATACTGCTGGGTTCCCTCATCGCTACCGCAGTCAACAAGAGCCTGACCCCGGCCGAGGTGAGTGACTGGGGCTGGCGTGTTCCCTTCCTGCTCGGTGGCATCTTCGGCATCGTCGCCATGTACCTGCGCCGCTGGCTACACGAGACACCTGTTTTCGCCGAGATGCAGGCCAACAAGGCCCTGGCAGAAGAGCTGCCGCTCAAGACTGTGCTGCGCAACCACAAGGGCAGCGTGGTGATATCCATGCTGCTGACCTGGTTGCTCTCCGCCGGCATCGTCGTGGTGATCCTGATGACCCCTACCTACCTGCAGAAAGTACATGGCATCAGCCCCGCCGATGCGCTGACAGCCAACTCCCTGGCCATCCTGGCCCTGACCCTGGGCTGCATCCTCTATGGCCGACTGATCGATGCCATCGGCAGTGGTCCCACCTTCATGCTGGGCTCCCTGTTGCTGGCAGGCGCCAGCTACGCCTTCTACCATGGCCTGGCAGCGGGCACAGATCTGCTGGTGCCGCTCTACATGCTGGCGGGCTTCGCGGTCGGGATCGTTGGCGCCGTGCCCTACGTCATGGTCAACGCCTTCCCGGCTGTGGTGCGCTTCTCCGGATTATCGTTCTCCTACAACGTGGCCTACGCTATCTTCGGTGGCCTCACCCCCATGCTGGTCACCCTGTGGATGAAGAACGACATGCTGGCCCCCTCCCACTATGTGGTGAGCCTGTCGGCACTGGGCTTTGCCATTGGCCTGCTACTCTGGCTGCAACAGCGGCAGAAGGCGCCACAAACAGCCTGAACCACCCAAGAGCCCCGCAGACCTTAGGGGCTTTTTAATTCGGCATATGTTCAGCTTGGCCGACATAAGCTAGCCTCCCTACCGGGTCTGGTGACTGACCAGCCCGGGACTATCCCTTTCAATTGCTGTTATTCGAGGCTCAAGATGTTCTTTCAGGTCGTATTTCTCGCCTTGCTTGCCCTGCTGCCCATGGTCAATCCGCCTACCACGGCCACCCTGCTGCTGGGGCTGAGCAAGGGCATGTCCCGTGAGCACGTGCGCCGCCAGATCAATCTGGCCGCCATCTATCTGTTCTGCACCCTCTGCGTCAGCTTCTTCATCGGCTCCTCCATCCTGGATCTGTTCGGGATCTCCATTCCCGGCCTGCGCCTGGCAGGGGGGCTCATCATCGCCTTCATCGGCTTTCGCATGCTGTTTCCGGCCCCGAACCAGGAGGCAGAGGTCGATATCAACCAGAACATCGCCTTCGTACCGCTGACCATGCCCAGCATGTGCGGGCCGGGTACCATGGCGCTGGTGATCAGCGGCGCCGCCCAGATCGCCGAGCTGCCCGACGAGTACAACCGTTTCACCATCTATGCCGCCACAGTGACCGCCTTCGCCCTGATGAGCATATTCAGCTGGGGCGTGCTCAAGCTGGCGGATCCTGTCTGCAAGATCCTCGGCGCCACCGGCATAGACGCCATGACCCGGCTCATGGGCTTCCTGCTGGTGTGCATGGGTATGCAGTTCTGCATCAACGGCATCAAAGAGGTGGCGCAGGATCCCGTGTTCCACGGCGCCCCTGCGGCACAAACGACACAGGCATTACCACATGTGTCCGGTGCATTTGAACTATTGGAGGATACCCGTCGGCCTTGACTGACAAAACGGTGTCATAACCTCCAACAATCGTCACTGATCTTGCGCCTGATCATGCTACTGACACACAAATGAGTTAGTGTGATTTTTGTACAGACTCAATTCAGAGTGTGCTTGATAGGTTTGTGGGTGAAGACACCCACTCACTAGCAGGAGATGTGCAAATGGAAAAAATGCTGACCGAGATTGGAAGCTACAGCCTGTTTCATGAATATCTGAATGTGGTCGGTGCAGCCAGCCCCGTCCTGGCCAGGATAAAAACACGGTGGGAGTACAAGCAGAGCGATCGTCTGATTGCCCAGATCAGGGTCGATCCACAAGGCAATGCGCGATTTTACATAGACGCCAGAGCCATATCGGTCAATTGACCCAGCCCCCTATCCAGCAGCCCCGGCCATGTGCCGGGGCTTTTTGTTGGTTGCCGTCTGCCTGAATGACAAAACCCCGGCAAGAGCCGGGGTGTGATGTGGCAGATGCCGCGTCGGGTTACGCGCGCCGCGGTTGACCCAACCTAGGAGGTGCCACCCACGGTGAGCTGGTCCAGTTTGAGGGTGGGCTGGCCGACCCCGACTGGAATACTCTGCCCCTCCTTGCCGCAGACGCCGACACCGCGATCGAGGGCGAGGTCGCGACCCACCATGGAGACCTGGCTCATCGCCTCGGGGCCATTGCCGATCAACGTCGCCCCCTTGATGGGAGTGGTGATCTTGCCATCCTCGATGAGGTAGGCCTCGGAGGCGGAGAAGACGAACTTGCCGGAGGTGATGTCCACCTGGCCGCCGCCAAAGTTGGGGGCATAGATGCCCTTCTTCACCGAGGCGATGATCTCGGCCGGATCATACTGACCCGCCAGCATGTAGGTGTTGGTCATGCGCGGCATCGGCAGGGCAGCGTAGGATTCGCGGCGGCCATTGCCGGTGAGCGGCACGCCCATCAGGCGGGCATTCTGCTTGTCTTGCAGATAGCCCTTGAGGATGCCGTTCTCGATCAGCACGTTGTAGCCGCCCGGCGTCCCTTCGTCATCTATGCTGACGGAGCCCCGCCGCCCCGGCAGGGTGCCATCGTCGACGATGGTGCAGTGTTTGGAGGCCACCTGCTCGCCGATGCGGCCAGCGAAAGCGGAAGAGCCCTTGCGGTTGAAATCCCCCTCCAGACCATGGCCCACCGCCTCATGCAGCAGCACGCCGGGCCAGCCGGCACCGAGCACCACCGGCATGGTACCGGCCGGTGCATCGATGGCTTCGAGGTTCACCAGCGCCTGACGCACCGCCTCGCGCACATAACCAAAGGCCCGGCTCTCCAGCCCGTCCAGCTCCAGGAAATAATCATAGCCACAGCGACCACCGCCGCCGGCACTGCCACGCTCGCGGCGATCCCCCTTCTCGGCGATGACGGTCACCGACAGGCGAACCAGCGGGCGCACATCGGCGGCGAGCGTGCCATCGGTGGCAGCCACCAGTATCTCTTCATAGACACCGCTGATGGAGGCCATCACCTGATTGATGGCGGGATCCAGGCTGCGGGCAAACTTGTCCATCTGCTCCAGCAGGGCGATCTTCTGGTGCTTGTCGAGGGTCTGCAGCGGATCCATGGCCGGATAGAGCAGGTTGCCCTCTGTGCGGGCCCAGGCCTTCACCTTGCCGTGAGCACCGGCAGCGGCGATGCCACGGGCGGCGGTCACCGACTGTTGCAGTGCCAGCAGGCTCAGCTCGTCCGAGTAGGCGAAGCCGGTCTTCTCGCCGCTGACGGCGCGCACCCCGACCCCCTGATCGATGTTGTAGCTGCCATCCTTGACGATGCCATCTTCCAGCATCCAGGACTCGTGCCAGCTGCGCTGGAAATAGAGGTCACCGAACTCCACCTGATGGCTCATCAGACTGCCGAGCAACTGCTGCAGGCGGCCTTCGTCGAGATCGTGCGGGGCCAACAGGGAGGCACTAACCTGGCTCAATAGACTCAATCTTCTTCTCCACTCTCGTAACGAGATGTTTTAAATCGTCTTGCCGACGGGTTGGCAACAAGCCACACCATCACAACAAACGGGCATGGGCCAGCACTGGCATGGTGCGATGCAATTCGTCGATAAGCCCGGGCTCCAGCTTCGCCAGCACGGTACCGCGCCCGGACTCTTTGCAGGCCAGCACCCGCCCCCAGGGGTCGATCACCATGCTGTGGCCCCAGGTCTGGCGCCCCGTCTCGTGGGTACCACCCTGATTGGCGGCCACCACATAGCACTGGTTTTCGATGGCGCGGGCCCGCAGCAACGGTTCCCAGTGCGCCTCGCCGGTCACGGCAGTAAAGGCGGCAGGCACCAGCAGCACGCGGGCTCCAGCCCGGGTCAGCTGGCGGTAGAGCTCGGGAAAGCGCAGATCATAACAGATAGAGAGGCCGAGGGGACCAAAGGGGGAGTCCACCAGCACGCACTCCTGACCTGGACTGAACGTCTCCGACTCCCGGTAGCGGCCCTGATTGTCCGCCACATCCACATCGAACAGGTGGATCTTGTGGTAGTGCCCCTTGAGATCCCCACTCGGGTCGAACACCAGCGAGCTGGTGCGAATATGCGCTGAACCTGCGATGGTAGTCGGCATAGCCCCGGCCACCAGCCAGATGCCATAGTCGCGGGCCCACTCGGCCAGCTGCTGCTGGATGGGGCCAGCACCGATCGCCTCGGCACCATCCAGATAGCCCTGCCGCTCACCAAACAGGGCGAAGTTCTCCGGTAGCAGCACCAGCAGTGGCCGCTCGATTGGCAGCGCCGCCAGCTCGGCGGCAATCTGCTCCCGGTTATCCTGCCAGCTGCGGCCTGATATCAGTTGTATGGCGGCTAACCACATGACGCTCTCCTTGTCCGCGTTAAGCGCGATCCACAATATCCGGGTCTTTATCCATCTCGGCCAACAGTTTACGCAGATGATGCCTGACCAATCCACGCTGGCCCCGTTCAGCCCATTTGAGGCAATCGAACAGCTCCCACACCAGCCCATCCCCTTCGGCCATATAGGCGGGAAAGTCCCAATGGCTGGGCGCCGGGCCGTCTACCTCCAGCGCATGAATGCAGGAGGTTTTATCGAACAGCGGCAGATATGGGCGAGCCAGAGGGAATTCTGCGTTCACATCGATCAGATGGATCTCGATGCTGGTGAAATCATAAAAAATATAACGCCAGTAGTAGCCCTGATTGCCATGCGCCCCCTGCCAACAGTGAAACACCTCTCTGCCCGCCAGAAACCGATCAATGCAGGGCTGCCCATCACGATGAAAACCAGGTTCCACCATGAACAGCACATCCACATCAGAAACCCGATCGGCCTTGCCCTTGGCCAAAGAGCCGACCACTACCGCAGCCAGCACCTCGACTCTGGGTTCAAAACACGCCACTACCGCCTGCACCAATGTCCGCTGCAACGGCGGTATGGCAAGCAAGTCCATCTGGTCATCACTTCCTGTCATGGCTCACTCCTTGTGATGGCAGACCAGCCTCAGCGCTGGGTGGGCCCCGCCTGTTTAGGGGTCAGCAGTAAGGGGGTGACTTCCTGCGTCGGCAGAGTGGGGGTCACCGAATCGACCGCCTCTTTCTGCTGCTGGTTGAGCTTGATACGAGCCCTGTCCCGCCCCGCTTCGATCAACTTGGGAGCATCCAGCGGACCCGAGACCCGAAAATCGATGCGGGTCACCACGTCCACTACGGGCTCCAGCAGCTTGGAGAGGGCCAGCACATAGAGGCCGGTGATCGGGGTCAGGGAGAAAGCCGCCAGGACCGGCAGGGTGCCGCCCAGGTTGGGAGAGAAGCTCAGCTCGTAGTCGAGCCGCCAGCGCACCAGATCGGCGATCCCCTCACCGCGCAGGTTGCCCGCCGCCCCCTTCATGTAGAAGTCATCATTGCTGACCTGCCCCTGCTTGATGGTGGCGGAGGCGGACATGGATTCGAAATAGAAGCCCTTGTCGAACACATCGCGAAAATCGAGCCGCAGCTTGCGCAGCAGGGAATCGAGACTGAGCAGGGAGAGCAGCCGCGCCCCTTTGTCGTTGACCTCGCGCAGAGTCCCCCCCTCCAGCTGATAGTTGGCACTGCCGGCCAGGGTCGACACATCCAGCCGATAGGGCACATCGTTCCAGTTCAGATCCAGCGCCATCTTGCCGGGTGCATCGCCGATGGGCGAGGTATAGCCGAGCCGCTTGAGCAGCAGCTCGCTGTTGTTGCTGTGTATGTTGGCGCGGGCATGGGTTTGCATCCGGCCTGGCTGGGCCAGCCAGTCCACTGTGCCGGTCAGCTGGCTGCCCGCCAGCCGCATGTCCAGATCCTTGAGGGTCAGCTTGTTGGCGCCAGGCACCAGCTCTCCCTTTACCTCACCCAGCGGCAGAGCGCCGAAGCGGCAATCCACACAGCTGAAGGTGAGCCAGGGAATGGCGTCCATGATGGCCCTGTCCTGTCTGGCATCGGGCTTGGGGCTCAAATCCGAACTATTGCCGGACCAATAGATGCGGGCAAATTTCGCCTCTATGGGCTGACGCCCGGTCACCGGCAGGTGCACCACCCCCATCACGTCCGGGCTGTCGATCATCACCTCGGTGGCCTGCTTGACCGGCCCCACAGTGAAGTGCACCGCCTTGAGGGTGGCGCTGCCGATGTCGGCGCGGACCAGCTGACCATCCACCCACCACTCCCGAGGCAAGAAGGCGGGGCCGACCACGGCATTGCCGCCCGGCGCCGTGCTCGCAGGCAACCACTGCTTGAGTCGGACCAGCCAGCCGGCCACGTCCGCATGCTGCTGGTTGATGACCAGCAGCATGGGCTTGTCACGCAGCACCCGGGCCCCGGGCTGACCCACGTCCACCCGTACCCGGCTGAGGTAAGGTGCGCCATCGCCATAAACCAACCGGCTCTGCATATCCACATCCGCCCCCAGCACGGCGCGAATGTCGGCGCTGCCGTCGCGGCCACGGGCGGTCACCTTGAGCGGCAAGCGGCTGTTGGCGGCCTTGGCCAGCGGTGAGGGCAGATCCAGCCCCATGCCCTGCAGGTTGGAATCCAACGCCAACTGGAAGCTGAACGGCTTGTCGTTGGGCAGGGTCAGCCCCAGGGTGCCGGCCCAGTTGCTGCGCCCCTTGAGGATATCGAGAGCGGGGATCTTGCGCTGCTCGCGGCGGCTGTCCCACTGCCCCTTGAACTTGAGATCGACCTGATAACGGTTCGGCAGCTGCTGGCCCTGATAGTCCAGGGTCAGCGGCTGGTTCCACAGGCTGGCTTTGAGATTACTGAAACGGGTCTGTTCGTTGTCATATTCGAGGCGGCCCTGCACTTTCTCCAGCGGCAGATCCAGGCTGGCAACCCGCACCATGTTGTTGCTGAACAGGGCGTCACCGTTCGCCTTGACCTCACTCTCGCCATTGAGGGGGATATCCAGCTTGACCGAGCCCTTGAGCGGGCCCCGGATCTCGATCTCCCGCAGCGCCTGACCGACAGAATCCCCCAGCGGAGAGTCCTGCAGGTAGTCGCTGATGGCCTTGCCCTCCCCCTGTACCTTGGCATCCACATAGAGGTGGGCGCCCGGGTAGAGATCCGGGATCCAGGCATGCACCGAGTCGGATCTTGCTTTGCCAAGGTGGGTGGAACGGCTGTGCATATCGAGGCTGGCATTCTGGAACAGCAGATCGATCTGCAGCTCGGTGAGTGGTTGCCAACCGGGGAAAAACCGGAAGGTGGCCTGTTCCAGCGGCACCGCCACCTGGAAGATCCCCTCACCCTTGCTGAAGGGGAAATCCTTGAACTCGCCGTACCAGAGCAGATCCGCACCCTTGGCCTGACCGCCCTTGATGGCACCGCTCAGGTAGTCCACCAGGCCCTTGCCCATCACCTGCAAGGGGTAGTAGCGATCCGCATTGCCCGCATTCTTGACGTTGATACGACCGGTCAGGGCGAGGAAGGTGTGCTCAAAGAGATCCATTCTGAAACGACTGGCGAGGGTCAAATCCGGGTTGTCCAGCGCCACGTCCTGACCATAGAGCACCCAGCCCCTGGGATCCTGCCACCAGTCGAGCCGCGCCGAGAAGCTGTCGACCGGGATCGGCTCCTTGAAATGGCGAGCCGGATCCACCTTGTCCTTGTCCAGTGCCAACCGGGCGCTGCCGCCGATCGGGGTCAGCCAGAACTCACCGTTGAGATCCTCCACGCCGGGCACATCCTGCCAGGCTGTGACCTTGATGTGGGAGAGCTGGCCGCTGAGAGAGAGTCCGCGCCAGTCGGCGTCAGCCTGCAGGATAAGGTCCTGGACCTTGCCGGTCGGACGGGTCTGCTTGAGAGTCTCGGTCAGCTCTGGGTAGAGGCCGGAGACCAGCTGGCTCAGATTGGCGACCTGATCCAGATCGATGGCGGGCAAATACCCCTGAATGCGGGAGCCAACCCGCTCGAGCTGCAACCGGCTCTGCAGCCAGCGCTTGCCATCGAGTTTGAAGGTCACGTCATGGCTGGCGAGCTGCCACTCTTCACCATCCCGGTGCAGCTGGATCTTGCCCCCCTGCAGGCCAAGACGGTGCATGGCACCCTGTTTCTCATCCTTCCAGATCAGGTAGTTGTTGCCAAACGCCAGCACGGATTCCCCCAGCTGGCCGCTGGCAAACGTGCTCCAGAGCTGAAAATCGAGCTGGCCGGCCACCCGTGGATCGCCAGCGTGGATCCGTGCCAGCATGGGGCTGATATCGAGCTGGCTGGCTTCCAGATAGAGCTGGCCCTTGAGACGCTCGAACCGCGCTTCAGGCGCATCCACATCCAGAATGAGATCTATGGTGCTCTCGCCCACCCCGTTGATGAGATAGGCCTTGCCGACCCCCTGATGGCGCTTGCCGCGGTTCTGCCAGCGCAGCTGGGCGATGTCGAGGGCCCGCACCTCCCCCAGCGCCGTGGTCAGGCTGAGGCGGGTGTCATGAATGTCGAAAGTGGAGAGCTGGGTCAGCAGGAAGCGCAGCAATGCTTGCTGCTGATCGCGGCCGTTACGGGGCTCGAGGTCGGCTGGCTGGGCCAGATCCAGGGCTATGTCGCCATCGCTCAAGATGAGCTGCCCAAACACGGGTTTGAGCTCGTTGAGGGAGCGCCAGAAGTCGAGGTGCGCCCACACCTTGCCAAGACGCACAGCGAAACGGCCGGAATCGGGCGCTATCACCAACTGTTGCAGTTCGAGGGCTGGGCCGCGCTGGGTCCAGTCCAGGCCGATGCGATCAACGCTGGCTTCCAGCTTGCTGTCGGCCAGCAGGGTGTCGAGCAGTGCCTGTCTATGCTGGTTGAGTAAGGGGCCACCAACGCGCACCAGACTGACCAGGATGGCCAGCAGCACGAAGAAGACCCCGAGGGCTAACCAGCCCCGACTCAGCCAGCGATAGACCAATTACATCATCACCACATCGAATTGTTCCTGACCGCAGAGCGGTTCACTCACCACCCGGACCTGCTTGCCGATAAACACCTCCAGCTCGGCGAGGCTGTGGGACTCTTCGCCCCGCAGGTAGTCGGCCACGGCTGGCGCGGCGTAGACGGTGAACTGATCCGCATCGTAGGCGCGATTGACCCGGATGAGCTCCCGCAGTATCTCGAAGCAGACCGACTCCACCGTCTTGACCCGACCGCGCCCCTTGCACTCGGGGCATTCGGAGCAGAGCACGTGTTCCAGGCTCTCGCGGGTACGCTTGCGGGTCATCTCCACCAGACCAAGCTGGGAGAAGCCATTGACGTTGGTCTTGGCCCTGTCTTTGGAGAGCGCCTGCTCCAGGCTGTGCAGCACCCGCCGGCGGTGATCCTCGGACTGCATGTCGATGAAGTCGATGATGATGATGCCACCGAGGTTGCGCAAGCGCAGCTGGCGGGCGATGGCCGCGGTCGCCTCGACGTTGGTATTGAAGATGGTCTCTTCCAGATTGCGATGGCCAACGAAGGCACCCGTGTTGATGTCCACCGTGGTCATGGCTTCGGTCTGGTCGATGATGAGGTAGCCGCCGGATTTCAGCTCTACCTTGCGATCCAGCGCACGCTGGATCTCGTTCTCCACGTCGTAGAGATCGAAGATGGGTGACTCGCCGGAGTAGTACTCCAGCTTGCCGGCCAGTTCGGGCACGTACTCCTCGGTGAAGCGCTTGAGCTGATCGAAGCTCTGGCGTGAGTCGACCCGGATCTTGTCGAGCTCGGCGCCGACGAAATCGCGCACCACCCGAAATGCCAGGCTGGGATCTTCGTAGAGGATCTTACAGGGCGGGTATTTGTGCTTGCGCTCCAGGATCTTGCGCCACAATCGCTTGAGGAAGGCAGCGTCCTGCTCCAGCTCCTGCTCCCCCACCCCTTCGGCGGCGGTGCGAATGATGTAGCCACCGAGATCATCCACATAGCTGGCCACGGTACGCTTGAGGCGCTCGCGCTCCGCTTCGGATTCGATGCGCTGGGACACCCCCACATGCGCACTCCCCGGCATAAACACCAGATAGCGGGACGGCAAGGTGATGTCGGTGGTGAGACGGGCGCCCTTGGTACCCAGTGGATCTTTCACCACCTGCACCATGATGTCCTGCCCCTGGCGTACCAGCTCGGCGATGTTGCCAACCTGGAACTGCTCTTTCTCCTTCACCGCCACGCACTCGGTGTGCGGCACTATGTCGGAAGCGTGCAGGAAGGCCGCCTTGTCCATGCCGATATCGACGAACGCCGCCTGCATGCCGGGCAGCACTCGGCTGATCTTGCCTTTGTAGATGTTGCCCACTATGCCGCGCTTGGCCTGACGCTCTACGTGCACTTCCTGCAGCAGACCGTTTTCGACCAGGGCAACCCGGGTTTCGGAGGGGGTGACGTTCACCAGCAGTTCTACCGACATAAGTTACCTTGCCTTTCTAGTTTTAAATTCTGGCAGCCAAACCGGCACGTGCCCGGTGAGTAACGCAGTAAGAAACAGCCGGCGAGTTTCACCGACCCCTGCCTTGCCTGTGATGGCTTCAAATTCTGACCGCCATGTTCCGACCCTGTGCCTGCCCGCTGAACGGGCCTTGCAGAACACGGCTGGCGGATAGATTACCGAGACTGTTCCAGATGATGCTTGATCAGCAGATCCGTTTCCAGCAGGGGCAGACCGACCACGGCGCTGTAGCTCCCCTCGATGCGGCTGACAAACTTGCCCGCAATCCCTTGAATCGCATAGGCACCGGCCTTGTCACAGGGCTCACCCGTGCGCCAGTAGGCCTCGATCTCGGCCTCATCCAGCTTGCGAAATGCCACATTGGTGGTGACCAGGCGCACATCGCAGCGCTCCGGGGTAGCCAGCGCCACCGCCGTCATCACCTGATGCACCTTGCCGGAGAGCGCCTCCAGCATGTCTTTGGCATCGAGCAGGTCGGACGGCTTCTCGAGCACCCTGTCACCCAGCACGACTATGGTGTCGGCACCCAGCACCGGCAGAGCCGCAGGGGCGGCGGCCACGCCGGCCATCGCTTTGTCACGGGCGAGGCGGCAGACGTAATCCTGTGCCTTTTCACCCTCTTCCCGCCGCTCCGGCACATCCAGTTTTAGCACCTCGAAGCGGTACCCCAGCTGGGCAAGCAGTTCATGGCGGCGGGGCGAGCCCGAGGCGAGATAGAGTTGCAGTTCGTTGTGCTTGTTCATATTCACTTAATGAGAGGAGGTAAGGTTACAATGCATTGTTTTTGCACATATTCACTTGATATTGAAGCGGCGGCGCACCTTGCGCAAGACCAGAAACACCCAGGGCCATATTAGCATCGTGCTCAGGGTCGACCAAAAGTAGGCAAGATTGAGGCTGGCACGGCTGAACAGGTGTTCGGCCCAGAAGATGGTCACCTTGCCCACCAGCGAGAGGCAGCCAATGATCAGCGCCTGTTGCCAGAGGGAGAAGTTGCGGATCTTCTGAAACTGGAAGGCCGCCAGATAGGTGGTAATGGCCATGGCCATGGCCCGCACGCCGAGGGTGCTGCCCAGCAGCACATCCAGCAGCAGGCCCGCCACCCAGGCAGAGCCGACGTTGGTCCGATGCGGCAGCGCCAGCGCCCAGTAGATGAGCACCATGGCGAGCCAATCCGGACGGAAGGGTTCAAATTGAAAGGGAAGCGGCAGGATCGACAGGCACAGAGCCAGCAGAATCGAGATCCAGATCCAGATCCTGCCGCTGGCGGGTTGCAGCATCAGTGCGTCGCTCCCGCAGTCGAGCTCAGCGCGACCGATGCAGCAGCCGGGGCCGGCGCCTCTTCATCATCATGCACGTCCGGATTCTTGTCGGTCCACAGCAGCAGCAGGTAGCGCAATCTGTCCAATGCCACCAGCGGCTTGGCCTCGACCTGGGCAAAGGGCTTGCCCTCCACATAGTCGGAGCGGGTCACGGTCGCCACCGGATAACCTTCCGGGAAGCGGCCGCCAAGGCCGGAGGTGACCAGCAGGTCGCCCACTTGCACGTCCGTGTTGCGCGGCAAGTTACGCAGCTCCAGCTTGTCCAGCTCGCCACTACCGGAGGCAATGGCACGCAGGTCGTTGCGCAGCACCCGTACCGGGATACCGTGACTGGAGTCGGTAATGAGCAGGACGCGGCTGGTGGTGGAACCCACGTGCAGCACCTGACCTATCACCCCCTGATCGTTGATCACCGGCTGACCATTGTAGACACCATCCAGCGCCCCCTTGTTGATCAGCACCTGATGGCTGAAGGGGTCGGAATCCACCGACAGCAGCTCGGCCACCATCTTGCGGGACTCCTTGTGTACCGGGGAACCAAGCAGCTCACGCAGACGCTGGTTCTCGTGCTCCAGATGATCCATCTTGAGCAGGCGCGAACGCAGGGTGAACAGCTGTTGTTCCTGCTGCTTGGTTTGTTCGATAAGACCGGCCCGGGTCTGCACCTGGGTAGACATGGTATCGAGCATGATACCTGGCGCATTGGCCATGTATTGCAGCGGACTGACTAACGAACTGAGGTAGACGCGGACATGGGTAAACACACCGAAGCGAGAGTCCGCTACGATGGCAGCAATGGAGATGATGACGGCGAGAAACAACCGTAACTGAAGCGAAGGGCCTCTACCAAAAATGGGTTTCATGAGTCGTCAAAAAAGAGCCGGCGCGCTGGCCGGCTTTGGGTCTTATTCGTAGTGGAACAGGTCGCCACCGTGCATATCGATCAGCTCCAGCGCCTTGCCGCCGCCACGGGCCACACAGGTGAGGGGATCTTCGGCAACCACTACCGGTATGCCGGTCTCTTCCATCAGCAGACGGTCGATATCCTTCAGCAGTGCACCACCACCGGTCAGCACCATGCCGCGCTCGGAGATGTCGGACGCCAATTCTGGCGGAGACTGTTCCAGCGCCACCATCACGGCGGAGACGATACCGGACAGCGGCTCTTGCAGCGCTTCCAGGATCTCGTTGGAGTTGAGGGTAAAGCTGCGCGGCACACCTTCGGCCAGGTTGCGACCACGCACTTCGATCTCGCGTACCTCTTCGCCCGGATAGGCGGAGCCGATTTCGTGCTTGATGCGCTCGGCGGTGGCTTCCCCGATCAGGCTGCCATAGTTGCGACGCACGTAGCTGATGATGGCTTCGTCAAACTTGTCGCCACCGATCCGCACGGACTGGGAGTAAACCACGCCGTTCAGGGAGATGATGGCCACTTCGGTCGTACCACCACCGATATCAACCACCATGGAACCGGTCGCTTCGGAGACCGGCAAGCCGGCACCGATGGCGGCAGCCATGGGTTCGTCGATCAGGTAAACCTCACGGGCGCCTGCGCCCAGTGCGGATTCCTTGATGGCACGGCGCTCTACCTGGGTAGAGCCACACGGCACACACACCAGCACACGGGGGCTCGGGCGGAAATAATTGTTGTCGTGAACCTGCTTGATGAAGTGCTGCAGCATCTTCTCGGTCACGTAGAAGTCGGCAATGACGCCGTCTTTCATCGGACGGATGGCGGAGATGTTGCCAGGGGTACGACCCAGCATCTGCTTGGCGGCATGACCGACGGCAGCGACCGATTTGGCGTTCCCGCGCTCTTGGCGAATGGCGACAACTGAGGGTTCGTTAAGGACGATCCCTTGATCTTTTACGTAGATCAGGGTGTTGGCAGTTCCCAAGTCGATCGACAGATCGTTGGAAAAGACGCCTCTGAGCTTTTTGAACATGGCTACGGGAAATCCTAAGAATTTGGAGGTGCAGAAAACCGGCTAACTTTACCAATGCCCACCCCAATGGGCAAGCGCTCAAACTGTCGCCAACCCATCAGGCGCGACAAAAATGCGAGTCATCACTCACTCGCACAGGCAGACAAACGCTAATAAACAAGAAGATAGGGGGGAAGATCACGAAGATCCGCCGCCCCGCCTCCATTACGGCATTACTTCGCGCCGATAAATAATTCTGTCATTACCCCGGCTGGAGCCGAAACGAGCCTCACCTTGCAGGCTTGTCGGGTCAGACAACCACGTCGGCGAAGATGGCTGTTTTGCCAAATCGACACGATAGGGAATGACGACATCCACATTGGGGGCAGAGAAATGAAAAATAATCTCGCCTTTTTTTGCCGTGGCTGAGCTGGCCGCCCCTTGTTGCCCGCTCAACGTTAGCGTACTGCTATAGGGCCGGGGTACATTACCGGTAACCTGGTAAGAAGAGCTCGCACTGTTAAAACTGATTTTGCGGTCTTTGTCTATCGGCGACTCACCGGGTAATGGATCAAAGCCATCATTTGCCAGCGAGAGCTGAGTACAGCTGTCCTCGTCGTTGGGCAACCATCCACCCTGTTCAAAACGCTCCATTAGTAGCGTCACAGGTAAGCTGGCACTGTTCACGCCACGACTTTTCCCGGCAAGCAGGCGGCCGAAATAGGCTGTCATGGTGTTATCCACCCGCGTAGGAATCGTTAACTGCCTAGCATTGCAGTTGACCCCTTTGGTACAACCATTCTTGATGCCCGGATTCAGGTCGGTTTCAGCTATGAAGCTGACTGAGGGTGACTCTCCATCGACCACTTGCAGGCCAAAACGTAGTAACTTGTAGGGCTCTTCGGGCTCAGTCAGGCTGGGATCTCGCTCAGAAAGCCGTGCAAAGCGACTCTGGCTGTCAATATTAGCTTCGCCAGATATCCAATTGGACATCACCGTCCCTACTCGATCCGTGCGATCAACCCCGTCATGGTTATTGCCAGCAACCAGATAGAGCCGCCCCTTGGCAAAATCTCCGCCATAGTTCTTGGTCACCCCAACGCTCTTGTTGCGAGCTTGTACCGCCATCTTGACCCCGAATGGCTGACTCATATAGCTGAACTGCCCACAAGCTGGCGTGAGAACACCGCTCAACAAATTGAAATCCCAAGGGACAAAACGCCCCACCGGCTGGCTCTGCGCAGAGGGGATTGTGTAGCCAAAGTAACCCTGAACTTGTGGCGTGACCACTGGTGGAGTCGCCGTCATCCGGAAGACCCCCACCTCGCTCACCGTCTGGCTAACACTATTGAGGCCGTTGCTCGCGGGAACATGGTTATAGGTGGCAGTTCCCACCGCTGCATCGGTGCCGGGGGTTGGCGCCACCAGGGTGCTGCCTAGGGCAATATTGGTCAGGGCAAAGTTGGGCGTGGTCTGATTCCCGACGCAGATATCGCTATCATTGGCAGATTCCCAGGCCATCGCCTTGATATCTACCTGGAACGTTTCCCCCGCTTTTTTGAATACCGGACAACTGCTATCACCTGCCACGCAGACCCCTTGCGGGGGCGTGATGCACAGGCCGACCGGACGTGCCACAAACTTGTCGGACCCCGTCATCGCCAGACCCGCCGTCTCGCCACTGCCATTATGACTGGCTGAAAGCTGCATCTGACCCGCATCGGGGTAGGTCACTTTTTTCAAGGTCGCCTTACCCTGATTATCGAAAGTCAGGTTAAGGGTGGTTGGCGTTGGCAAAGCAACACTGGCGGCATAAGTAGCAATGGCATTGCCATCGATGGAGATCTTGCTACCAAAGTTATTGGTATTTGGACTGGCATAGGTTCCCCAAAAACCAACCGACCTCACCCCGGTGAATCCGGGCACACATTGTTTGGTAATGTCGTCTTTTTTAACCGCACTGATAGTCACATCCTGAGGCTGGTTGGAATAGGTATCCAACACATTGAAGATAAAGCCACTGTCGGCAAAATTCAGGGTACAGGCCTGAATCGTTGGCACTCCATTGCCAGAAGTGCACAAGGTCTCGCTGAGCGGCTTGGCTGTAGGAACTGATTTTTGTACGCCTAACTTAACCGGTGTCTGCGTATTGTTACGCAGCAGAACCTTGCCGATTCCTCCAGTAAACGTCACCGTGTTACCACTGACGTTGCTGGCACCAGGTAATGGGTACCAGCCACCATCCGACAAGCCTTCTGGGAGTAAGGAAACAGAAACAAGCTCGGTAATCAGCAGGCTACAATCCGAATTAGCGCACGCCTTGATGGTTATTTCTTCGGGGTTGCAGGTTAGAGGCTGGCCTGAATACTGTAATTCGAAGTGATCAACTTGAACCCCCACCTCTCTTGATTTAAGTGCACATATTTCCACGTTATCTAGCTCATGGATATTGGTCAGCGCACCTGTCGACCCAGTCAGGGAGACATAAAAATCTTGCGGCAACGGGCTTTGGCCCAACGCAGGATCCAGTGAATCAAATGAATCGATAAGAGGGACAAACCCACCTCCCGTATCACGCTCCACTTTGACAAGGGCACGGCCACTGGTCCGTGAATCGACCGTAAGGCGGTAACGATGATTGGTATTTGCGCCGCCATTTCCATCGACCTTAGGATTCAGGCAATTACCAGAAGTGTTTTCCGTACCATTCTTGCAAGTACCACGCAGATAGTTATACCCGGAAAAATTAGCCCCCGATCCGCGCACCACCACAGATTGCGGACGATTCCCCACACTCCCCCCACCACCAAAAGAGGAGAAATTACCAAATTCATCCAACCCAAATCCAAGCCAGCCACCCGCAAATCCGGGTACGTTACTCGGTTGGTAATGACCATAACCAAGGGGGCCCCCAGCGGCGCCAGGCTGCGGTGTCACCGACGCGTCGGAGAACACAACCGTCATGCCATCCGCACCAGGACTGCTACCGCCATACGCGTAATGATTAAATGTCAGCGTCACCAAATTACCTGCAGCCGGAAAGAGCCGCTGATAAGTCGCAGATGTCGCTTGCCCCGTGCTTGCCTGAGTCATCCGCAGACGCTGGTTAGCTGTAATGGACGGTATAAATCCACCAGCACTCTGTTTGACGACCCAATTATCACCGAGTGGCGTGGAAAAATCATCGGTGTAACATTGTAAAATTGCCCCACCACACGGATGGCGTTGATTATATAAATCAACGATCTGACTGTCTGACAAAGCCGAGCCATATATAGCAACCTCGTCAATTCGGCCATTAAAGCTACGACTATCAATATAATCCCGTCCAATCTCTAAATTCTGTGTGTTCGCTCTTAATGCACTTACATCATTGCCAGAAGTGACAGGCACACCATTAATATAAATTGTTTGCCTTTTATTTCCTGCATTACTAGTGTCATACCGAATCGCGATATGCGACCAAGTATTTAATGGTATTGACTGTGCTGTAGTTAATGTCCCATTACCGCCAGCAGTTTTTTCCCAATACCAGAATATTCTTCCTTGACTATCAAGATGAAACTCATAGTTACCATCTTTTGACACTATGGAGTGTAGGTTGCCCGCAGATGGCCGACTAACCGGATAGACCCAAGCGGACACAGTCAACTGATTAGAAAATGACAAACGAGAATCATGTGGTATTTCAATGTATTGATTACTACTGCCCGTGAATTCACCATAGCCACAGGTGCCAAGATTATTCGAGTTCGCAGGTAATGCTGGTGCCACTGTATTGGTTTTCGCCCCTCTCATTGCGCGACCATGCAGCGCATTGGTAACGGAGTTTTTGACCTCTCCAACGAGACCAGCCCACTTATCTTCTTCAAGTTGATACAAGGCAACAGGCCCGGGAACACAGGCATTAACAGGATTGGATACAGGTAAACATGTGCCGGTCACAGAACTGTTGTTAACATTAACCACTCCCCCTACATTGTTTGTTGCTGCGGTCAAATTGCCATAAACAGTAGAGTTAGTAATGGTGATATCATTTGATGTGGTCGAGATAGTGACAGGGCTTCCTTGAGCTCCTAGCTGACTGCCTGTGGAATTAAAAGAGCTGGCGCCAGCGACACTTCCACCGGTCATATTGACCGAATTGAATGTCACCGAATTGTTAGAGCGCATGGTTATATTGCCACCGTAGGTTCCACCCGCCATAGTCACGGATTTATTTGCACTTATATCACCTGATAATTGCACATTTGTCACACTGACAGCATTGCTATTGCTGATTACATTACCCTGAACGACCCCGGAACTCAGTGAGACATTTCCACCAGTAGTAACATTACCATACAGGTAGATATTATTAAGTGTGATGTTGGAACTATTCGCAGAGATATCACCATATATGGTATTTTGATAACCTTGAGCGGTAATTTCGCCGGCGGTAGCTTGCAGGCTAATTTTTCTTGATGTATTACCTATTTTACTATTTGTGAGAGAGAAACCAGCACTAGCGATAACCGTCGAGTTTGTATTGGCGATGAGCACATCACCGTCATATAACGTTACCTGACCATTACCACCAGTACAGGTGTAAACATTTCCTGACTTTTGCCATATGGTATTACATGGTGGGTATTGATTGATGGATAAATTATATTGTTGCGCCACAGCTGTACCGCAGAAAAGTAATAAACCAACCAGCCATTTAAAATCCATCACTTTCCTCTCCACTTGTATCATCTGCCGCAATATCGATCGTCAGTACAAAGTGCAGGCGAATGACTTGCACTGAAACAGCGGTAACCACTCCAGCCAGAATCGACTAACACAACCGACATCATCGCCATCACGACTCATGGCGTTCCTCCATCATAAGCTTCGACCATCAGGGTTCGGCTCACGGCAAAATCAGGGTTGGCACTGTTGAGGTCCGAGCTGCCACAGGTGCCGACACTCTCGAGACGGTAGCCCGTGCTGCTCTGGTTGTTATAGGTCACCGGTACCTCCTGGCAACTTACGGCTACCTGACAACCTACCAAGCCAGGATTGCTAAACTGAGGCGGGGCCTGCACCAAGCTGCATCGATCCGCAGGTGGCGCGGTCGGTCGGTTCGGAAAAAGCTGATACAGGGCAATCTCCAACCCGCTCTGGGCGGCCAGCAGGGCTCGCACGCTACGCACATCTACGGTATTTTTCTCGCCGCTATCGACCAGAAAACGACCCATGGCAGCAGCCAGCAGCGCCATCACCACGATGACAAACAGGGCGATCATCAAGGCACTGCCCCGCATCCGCCCAAGCATGTGCGAATCAAGGGACATTCTGCATCTCTATCTTGTGGTTGAAGGTGACCGACTCCCCTTTGCGCTCGAACACAAAACGCATGCCAAATCCCCCAGCGGTATTGAAAGTCGAAGCGGCGGTCTCCCGATAGAAGACATTGCCAGGCCGCAGCGACTCGGCCATCAGGTCTCCTAGCGGTAAGGTGTTGCCAGCGGCACTGATCCCGGCACTGGTACGGTATAGCGCCCCCCCTGATACGCAGTAACGCACCTGCTCGCGAGCAAAATATGCTCTCATACCGGGAGATGTCCCATCCAGCTGCGCACCGCTATACCCGATGGCTTGGGCGCCAGAGATCACCGGCCCAACCGCCGTTACCTGCGCCACACAGCGGCCGTAATCACAGCGGTCCCGTATCGTCTGCGTACCGCTGGATATGGGCTGGGGAAACACCACCAACCAGTCGTTGCTCGGCTCAACCGCAACAGGCGGAGCCACCATAACCAGCTCAAGTGAGGACGAACTACCCGACGCCGGACGATTGAGGGCAAGATAGCGTCCGGAGTTACTGATCGGCCAGAACCGCAGACAGGGGCCTTGGTCCAACCAGTTACCATCCTGATCTTCAATACGCTCCGAGCCCGGCACCGCATCGTGCAGTTCGCGGTTAAGCCGCTCCATGGCGAAGCGGGCATCGCTCATCAACTGCTCGCGGCTGCTGGCATCCCCATAGATCTGGGTGCCGATGCCGATAAACTGGCTGCTAAAGGTCGCCATTATCCCGAGTAGCAGGATCACCATCACCAACTCGACCAGGGTGAAACCGCGCATTGCCCCTCTCATCAGTAGTTACCCCGATAGAAGGAGAAATCGAGCACGCTCCCATCCGGTAGTTTGACCTGCAGATCAATACGCTTGCCGATAGACTCCACCTTAAGGCCCGGGCTTCCAAACAGGTTATCCGGAGTGACCGCGATTCTGACCTGATAGTTGCGATACTCATCGCTTGCAACCTTGGAATCGGTTTGAGTAAAAAATGCCGCATCAATCCAGTCACCGTTGAAACAGCTAACCTCGACCCAGCCCTTGGCACAAATGGCACTGGTCTGATAATCATCCACATCATTAAAGGTGTAGGGGGCCCGTTCAGGATCATCAGGGCCATAACTGCCGGAGCAGGGAGAGATGGTCACCCCCGTAACCTGCTCGCCACAGCGATAGCTACCGCCGTTATGATCCGAATTTTGATCAAACGACTTTTGCAGTATCTCCCCTGAGAGGCGCTGGGCCAACTGGGCGGCACGTACCTGCTGCACCGGGTCCACCGCCTGCGGCGCCTGATTGATCAAGAGCCCGAGAATGCCGGTCAATGCCACCGCCAGCAGCACAATACCGACGATCAGCTCTATCAGGGTAAAACCGCGCTTAAGGGATCTCATGGATATACCCCTCGGACTCTATCTTGATGCGGCTGGTCTCACGGCCATCGCTCACCAGCAGAGTGCACCCGCTTGCGGTGGCGCAATTCCCGATTGGACGACCCAGCCGATCAAAGCGCAGCACAAAACTGCTGCTGTTATTGAGGGAGACAGTGATGCCAGAAGATGGGGTGATAAGGCGTCCCCGGGTGCGCTGATTATCACTCCAGCTGGCAATAGGGCCGGGGGCCGGGCAAACGGCACCGGTCATCGCCAGGGTGATATGGGCAAAACGGGACGCGTCCACCACCAGTTGGGTACAGCGGTTGGCGGGTTCATGCATATTAACGGTCTGCACCAGCCGCAGCCGGGTCAGCAGTTCGTCGCGAACGGTTTGAGTTTCAAAGCCGCCTTTACCCAGCCATTTGGGCACGGCAAAGGCGGCCAGAATCCCGAGTAACAGGATCACAATCACCAGTTCAATCAGGGTAAAACCATGTCTGCTTATTAATGCTGGTCGCATGCCATATTTACCCTTTTGAAGGAAGCAGAGAGAAAATCTCTCTGCTTCCTTCATCATTTTATTAATTACAAGCTTTAGTAACTGCAGATGGGACCGCAGTAGAAGTAGCTTCGGTATAAGTTATGTAGCATGTTGCCGAACTGGTAGATACACCGTTCGGGAAGATCCTGATGGATGCAGGGTTAGTACCTGTCGGGGCTGCAAACGCCCAATCATTTGCGTTCAGCTCCACAACTGCGGATAGCGCAGCTGAAGTCGCAACCGGGTAGCCAAACAGAGTCGACACTGTCTTGCCGTTACCCAGATCCAAGGCGTATGCGGTACTTTCTTTATCCTTACCTTTGAGCACTGCCTTGCTGTAAACCATAGCGCCAGCCGAGTTCAAAGAGCCCTCAACTCCTTTCAGGGTTGAAGTTCGCGCATCATCCTGCAGATTCAGGAACTTGGGCGCTGCTGTCACTGCCAGAATGCCCAGAATAATGATCACTATGACCAACTCGATCAGGGTAAAACCCGCCTGTTTTTTCATTTTACTTTCCTCTGTCAATTGATATTGGTGGTCACCTGACCGGACGCCGGACGGTAACTGAAACTCATAAATGCATCAGTACTGCCTTGCGGATCCTGATACTTGCCATCACTGCCCTTACTCAAACTATTGACCAGATAGTAGCGACAGACGGAGTCCAGGCCGTTATTGGTCACACTGACATAGTATTTCAGGTCATTGCCGCTACCGCGCACCTCGTCAAAGCTGGCAGTAGCCTTGGGCGGGTTCTGCAACAATCCCTCCCAAATCTTGAGACAGCGCTGGGCCGTCAGGTTAGCCGGGTCCACATCGATACCGCCACCCGCCGAGGTATCCATGGGATAACCGGGCGACAGCTCGCCATTGCTGACTTGGGTCTCGGTCGGCGTGGTCAGATAGAAACGCGAACCGTCATACAGCACCGTATTGAGGCTGTCCTGCTTGGCTCGTCCCTCCGCTTCCCACTGGGCCCGCACCTGCGACACACCGGTGGCAAAGCCGCCGGAGACCCCTTCCACACTGGCCTTCTTGGCCTCGTCGGTCACATCGAGGAAGCGAGGCAAGGCGGTCACCGCCAGGATCCCCAGGATAACGATGACGATCACCAGCTCGATCAACGAAAAACCCGCCACCCGAGACGTTATTACCAACCCGGGATGTGTTGATGCCATTCGATTTGTTGCCATGGTCCCTCCGTAATAACCCGCATTATTTCATGCAGATATAAAAAAATCATTTAACTGGGCCACACAATGGGCCTCATTCAAGGCTTTTTCAGCACTCTGCCATCAGAAAATTGATACATCAGCCAATTATCTTCCCAACCGAACTCGCATCCCCCGCCATCGCGGCTCGCCAGCGCTTGCAGCGGCGGCAGATCCTGGCTCTGTGTGCCTATGATCGACAACCACAGCTGGCGGCAATTTTCCGAGGGCGTCAGCAGGGGGCCGGCCCCAATAGGCCAACCACTGTTATCAAACTGCCAGACCAGACCATCGGCGAACAGGCTCGCGGGACGGCGCTGCTCCAGCCAGAGTCCGTGCAACCTTTGCGTCCGCCCGGCAAACTGCTCTCCCAGCAGGACCAGGCTGAGGGCCAGCGCCTCCGCTCTGTGGGTGCGATAGCTCTGGGCCAGGGTCGCCACTATGATCAGCAGCAAGATCAGGGCGGCCATTCTCCTATATCCCCCCAGCCAGCGATCATCCTGTTGTGATTGTCTGCTCACTCGCACCTCTCTCACACCCAGTTAACCAACCACATTGCATCATATCCCCATCAAGAGGAGTAAAGGCCGTTAGCTACCGCGCACGGCCCGCATCATGCCCCCACCAGGAGGAGTAAAAGTCGTTAGCTACCGCGCACAGCCCGCATCATGCCCCCACCAAGAGGCGTAAAGGTCGTTAGCTACCGCGCACGGCCCGCATCATGCCCCCACCAGGAGGCGTAAAGGTCGTCAGCTACCGCGCACGGCCCGCATCATGTCCCACATGGGCGTGAAGATACCCAGTGCCAGCACCAGCACCATGACGGCCACTATGCCTATCAGGATGGGCTCGATACGGGCGGTCAGACTCTTGAGGTCATAGTCCACCTCCCGCTCGTAATACTCGGCCGCCTCATGCAGCAGGTCGTCAACCTGACCGGTCTCTTCCCCCACCGCGATCATCTGCATCACCAGGGGGGTAAACAAGCCGCTGCTGCCAGCGGTGCGTAGCAGGCTCTCACCCCGTTCGATACCGGCTCGCATGTCACGGATCTGGCCCGCCATATAGGCGTTATCCACCGCATCGGCCACCAGGGTCAGCGCCGTATTGAGCGGCACCCCGGCCTTGAGCATCATGGAAAAGCTGCGGGCGAAGCGGGCCAGCAGGGAGCGCTCTATGATGGTGCCGACGATGGGCAGCCTGAGTTGCCATCTGTGCCAGATCAGCTTGCCCTTGACCGTTGCAACCCAGCGCCGCCAGCCCAACACCATGGCGAGCAGTATGCCAAGCAGCAGCCACCAGTAGTGGACAAAGAAGTGGGAGGTGGCGAGCAGGATCCGGGTCGTCAGCGGCAACTCGACGCCGAACTTGGCAAACATGCCGGCGAAGACGGGGATCACCATGATATTGAGGATCACCATGGCGATGCCGATGGCGATCATCACGAAACTGGGATAACGCATGGCGGTCTTGATCCGCTTGCGGGTCTCCAGCTCCAGATCGAAATAGTTGGCAAGCTGCAAAAAGGCCTCTTCCAGCTGACCCGTGTTCTCGCCCACGTGAACGATGGCGACGAACAGACTGCTGAATACCTTGGGGTGAGCCTGCATCGAGCTGGAGAGCGGCCGGCCGTTGCCGAGATCTTCCCCCAGCGCGTGCAGCGCTCGCTTGAGCGTCTTGCTGTGGGCACTCTCCTCCAGCCCGGCGATGGCACGCAGTATGGGGATCCCCGCCCGGGTCAGGGCATACATCTGGCGGCTGAATACCACCAGCTCGTCCAGCTTGACGCCCCCTTCCAGCAACAGCGACCAGTCGATGGCGGCCGATTTCGCCCTGCCCGGCTTGAGTTCGGTCGGCATCACACCGCGGCGCATCAGCTGCTCGGCCGCAGCCATCTCGTTAGCTGCGTCCACCACGCCGTTGACGGCATTGCCCTGGCTGTCGCGCCCCTTGTAGGCAAAGGTACTCATGAGGTGCGCCCCTGACCGAGAGTGTCATGGCAACCAGCCTGTGCGTTGGCGTTGAAGTGAGTCATGGCTTACCCCAGATCCTCGGCCAACCGCAGCACTTCATCCACCGAGGTGATCCCCTGGCGGGCATAATCCAGCGCCGTCAGGGCCAGTGGCCGGAAGTGTTCATGCTGGCGCGCCGCCTTGGCGAAACCTTCGGCATCGTTGCGGCGCAGGGCATCCATCATGGGTTGATCCAGTTCCAGCAGCTCATAGACCCCGATCCGGCCAGAGTAACCAGTGAAGTTGCAGCTCTGGCAGCCACGCCCCTTGTGATAGGCATGCTGACCGGGCGCTTCGCCGGAGAGCACAGTCAGCCAGGTGGCCTGCCCCTCGTCCGGCGCCCGCTCCTCGACGCAGTGCTCGCACACCCGTCGCACCAGCCGCTGGGCCACCACGGCTCGCAGCGCGCTCGCCACCAGATAGCCAGGCGCGCCCATGTCGATGAGACGCAGGGCACTGGTGACCGCATCGTTGGTGTGCAGTGTGGTGAGCACCAGGTGGCCTGTGATGGCGCCACGCAGGCCTATTTCCACCGTCTCGTTGTCCCGCATCTCGCCCACCAGCAGTATGTCCGGATCCTGACGCAGGGTAGAACGCAGCACATGGGAGAAGGTGAGGCCTATCTTGGGGTTCACCTGCACCTGGTTGACTCTGGGCAACCGGTATTCTACGGGGTCTTCCACCGTGATGATCTTGTGGCTGGCCTGATTGAGCTCGGAGAGGGCGCCGTAGAGGGTGGTGGTCTTGCCGCTCCCGGTCGGGCCCGTCACCAGTATCATGCCGTGGGGTCGTTTGAGCTGACGGCGAAAACGGGCCAGGATCTCCAGCGGCATGCCGGTCTCGCTCAGCGACAGTATGCCGGAGGATTGATCCAGCAACCGCATCACCACAGACTCACCGTACTGCACCGGCATGGTGGACATACGCACATCCACGTCCCGGCCGCGCACCTTCATGTTGAAGCGGCCATCCTGGGGCAGCCGCTTCTCGGATATGTCGAGCCCTGCCACCAGTTTCAGACGCAGCACCAGCGCCTGGGCGATGCGCACCTCGTTCAGAATATTCTCGTGCAAGATGCCGTCGATCCGCTGGCGAATGCGCAGCACCTTCTCATCCGGCTCTATGTGTATATCGGAGGCCCCTACCTGCACCGCGTCCTCGAACAGGGAACGCAGCAGCTTGGCCACCGTCGCCTCCCCCTCGTCACCGGACCCGATGTTGCTAGAACCCAGCTCGAAGCCAGTATCCTGATACTCCTCCTGCAGCTGTTCGGCGAAGCTCTCTATTTCGCGGGTACGGCGATAGAGGCGGTCGAAATACTCCAGCAACTGGCCTTCCCGCGCCACTGACAGCACCATCTCCCGCGGGCGCAGCAACGCCGCGATGGCATCGAGGGCACTCAAGTCCGCCGGATCCGACATGGCCACCGTCACCCGGTTGTCGGTGAGGTTGACCGCCAGTGCGCGATAGCGGCGCGCCTGTACCTCGGGCAACAACGGTACCGCCGAGACGTCGATGGTGAGGTTGTTGAGATCGAAGAAGGGCACGTCCAGCTGGCGGGCAAGAAACTGCAGCAGCTGTACCTCGCTGATGAAGCCGAGATCGATCAGTGTGGTGCCCAGCTTGCGGCCGGTCTGACGCTGCTGCTGCAGGGCGAGCTGCAACTGATCATCCGAGATGATCTGCTCTTGCACCAACAGGTCGCCGAGGCGCATTTTCAGTCTGGGTTGTGCCATGCAAACTCCAAAAAAAGTTAACCAGCCCGCCCGTCAGGGGGCAAGCTGGGCAATTCGTTGTTCAATCCAGCTCGCCGATGCTTCGCCGAGGTTGCCGTGTAGCTGGGCGTTGCGATAGGCATCGAGCGCCCGCTGGCTGTGGCCCTGACCATCTTCGGCCACGCCGAGCCCGAGCCACCAGCGGCCCTGATCCGGCTGCTGACGCAGCAAGGTCACATAGATCTCGGCCGCCTCGGCATTGCGGCCCAGCTCCTGGGTCACACCGGCCCAGGTGGCGTAATAATCCAGATTGCTGGCCAGATCCGGCTTATAGCCGGTCAACCAGCCGAGCGCCTTGAGCTGATCGCCGCTGCTGATGGCGAGCCTGGCCAGCAGCAGCCGAAAATCTGCCTGCTCTGGATCGAGCCGGATACCCTCTTCCAGCAGTTGAGTGGCCTCGCTCAGCCGACCTTCGCCATAGAGCAGACCCGCCAGTTGCTCGCGGGCCCCCTGATTGTGCGGGGCGTGAACCAGCACCTGATAGTAGTTGTCCTGGGCATCGCGCAATTGCCCCCTGGCCATGGCGGTGGTGGCCTTGCGCTCGGCCAGGGTTGCCAGCTCGGCCTCGGAGAGGTTCACCGTCTCTATCTTCAGCACACCCGGTTTGCGCGGTGGCGGGACGACAGCCTCTTGTTCCGCTTCCAGCTCGGCATAGAGGTCAGGCTGCAGCGCTTCATCACTCGGCGCCACCGCTTCATAGCCGGTTTCATCCTGCTCCTCCTGCACCGGCTCGGGATCCGCTGCGAGCTCGGGCCTTGCGCTCGGAGTGGGTAAGGCCACCACCAGATCCACCGGCTCAGGCTCCTGCTCCTCGTCCGCGGGTGTGACCGGCACAACGCGGGCAACGGCATCAGGCCGTGGCTCGCTGGTCGCCTGCACCTGACTCTGAGGCACAACCCGCTGGCTCTGCTGCCAATAGATCCAGGTCCGCCAGCCGAGAATGCCGAGGGCCAGACCGCAGATCAGGGTCAGCACCAGCATCCACCAGCCCTGTTGCCGAACAGGAGGCACATAGACGGCCCCCTCGCTCCCCTGCTGACGCAGTTCCAGATCCTTGAGCATCTGGTTTATCACGCTCATGGCCAGACTCCATAGGCCAGGGCGCACCCCAGCAGTAGTAACAGTGGCCACCAGCGACCCCGAGCGGGGCGGCTGGCATCGTCGGTATCGCGAATGGCGAGGTGCACCAGACCGGCATCGATCTGACGCTCACCCCGGCCATAGGCCAACATCAGGCACTTCTGCGCCAATATGTTGGTAAGCCGCGGGATGCCACGGGAGGCGCGCCACAGCAGGCGCATGGCGCGACCACTGAACAGCGGGGCCCCGCGATAACCCGAAACATGCAATCTGTGCTCCAGATAAGCGCGAGTCTCGTCAAAACGCAGTGGCCGCAGGCAGTAGGAGAAGCCGACCCGCTGGCGCAACTGGCGCAGATGGGGCTTGGCCAGCCTGGCATCCAACTCCGGCTGGCCGAACAGCACTATCTGCAACAGCTTGCTCGATTCGGTCTCCAGGTTGCCGAACAGCCGGATCGCCTCCAGGGTCTCGTCCGGCAGGGCCTGCGCCTCGTCGATCAGCACCACCACCCGGCTCCCATGCTGATGCAGGCCTATGAGGTGGCGATGAATGCGATCCGTCAGATCCAGCTCGTTGCCCTCCCGTACCGACAAGCCCAGCTCCAGGGCCAGTGCGGTGCGCAGCTCGGCGGGGGTGAGGTGCGGGTTGGGCAGCCAGGCCAGACGCACAGGACAGGCCTCTGAACCCAACTCGCTCAGTAGCTTGCGACAGAGCAGCGTCTTGCCGGTGCCGACCTCGCCGGTCACCTTGATGAAGCCCTCCCCCTGCATCAAGGCCCAATTAAGAACCTGCAGCGCCTCCTCATGGGGAGGCAGCCCGTAGTAAAAACCCGTGTTGGGGGTGAGGCCGAACGGCGCCTCCTGCAGACCGAAGTGGTTCAGGTACATGAGTCGTCACCGGCCTGGGGGTCTGCCGTGGCACTGGGCCACAGGCCGTCTGGAACAAAGCCAACCGTGTGCTGGGTCATGGCTTAGCCCTTGGGCGGATACCACTTGTCGAGCAGATCGGAGGAGCGCTGCAATTCGTTTTGCCAGGTGTCCTTCTCCACCACGGTCGGTTTGAGCAGGATCACCAGCTCCACCTTCTTGGTACTCTCGCGGCGGTTGGTGAAGGCCTCGCCGATCCAGGGGATATCCCCCAGCAGCGGTACCTTGCTGACGATCTCCTGCTTGTCGGTCTTCATCAGGCCGCCGATGACGATGATGTCACCGTTATTGGCCTGCACCACGGTATCGGACTCGCGGATCGAGCTCTTGGCGAGCGGCAATTCCAGCTTGCCACCCGTGGTGCCCAGATTTATCGTCTTGTTCTGCTCTTCGGTGTCGATGACAGAGGGGTGAATGTGCAACAACACCTTGCCCTCTTCGTCGATCTGTGGCGTCACGTCCAGCGCGATACCGGAGAAGAAGGGTGTCAGCTCAACGTTCGGGGTGCGTTCTGTTCCGGCCGTCGTTGAGGTTACCGTGCTAGTGGCGTTGGTGACGAAGTATTCGTCCGTCCCCACCTTGATCACCGCCTTCTGGTTGTTGGTCGCTGTCACCCGCGGACTGGAGAGGGTATTCACATCACCCTGGGTCTTGAGCAGGTTGACCGCCACGTTGAAGTTGCCATCGGAGATCTTGAAGCCGGCACCGCCCCCCAGTGCAGTGAAGATCTGGTTGGGTGTCGTGGGCAGCTGGGTCGGGGCGAGCGAGCCGCCACCGGTAATCCCCTTGTTGCCATCCCAGCTGGCGGAAAGGCCGCTCCAGTCCACCCCCTGTTCGTAACCCTCGTTGAGAGCCACTTCCAGAATGCGCGCCTCCAACACCACCTGGCGCTTGAGGTGGGTCTCGGACTGGCTGAGGAATTCACGCACCGCTTTCAATTCTTTCGGATAGGCGCGGATGGTGACCAGACCCGCCTGCGGGCTGGTGATGACGGCACGACCATCGCCACTGCCAACCAGCATCTCCAGCGAGGTACGCAGATCTGTCCAGTAATCGCTGTTGGTGTCTGTCTCGATGCGGGTGCCGTTGCCGTTATTCGAACTGGTATTGCCGTTGGATGCATTGCTGCTGTTGTTACTGTCGCTGTTGGCGTTGTCGAAGTTACTGCTATTGCTGTTGTTGCCGTTGGCCGTCACCCCGCCCGTGCTGACCGAGGTACGGGACAGACCACGACGGGACATCATCAGGTAGTTTACCGGTATGGTTTCGGTGCGCAGCCCAGCCGGATAGACGTGGAACACATTGCCCTTGCGCTGCACATCAAAGCCATACATGTCACCCACCACCGCCAGCACTTCAGACAGGGTGACGTCCTTGAGCTCGACGGAGATCTGGCCGGCCACACCGGGATGCACGGCCACGCTGTAACGGGAACCCTTGAAAAGGGATCCGAAAAACTCCACCGCATCCACATCGTGGGCGGCGATACGCAGCCGCGGTTCCGGCATGCTGAAGGCCTGGGGCGGCCGATTCATCTGCAGTAACTCGCTCTGTACCGACTTGGGCACTGTCGCCAATCCCCCGACTTTGTTCTGCTCGGCCATGGCGTGTTTCAGTGCATCCTTGGCCTGCACGGGTTCGGGGTGCTGGTAGCTGGTACAGCCTGCCGCCAGCACGGCCACAGAGATCAGGCAGAGATGATTTTTTTTCATGTAATGAGTGCACCCTGACTTTCAATTAAACTCGACAAACCTTGCCCCACCATCTCGGGTGGGGCGCGTTCAGATGCGGACCTTGCTGGCAAACAGGGTCAGCGACTGGCGCTTGCCCCCCTTCTCCAGCACCACGGCATCTGCACTGATGGACACCAGTCGATATCCCTCGACCTGCTGGCCCACCCGGTAACTTTTTCCATTGAGCACCGCCAGTGCCGGACCATTGCCCAGCATCACGCTCTGCAATGTTGGTAAACCGGCGCTCTGGCTGGCGGAGACCCCTGCCCGGCTGTTCATCCCGTCCAACGGTTCCGTGGGGTCCTGCAGCACCTCGGCCTGGGCCACTGCGCCCAGCAGACAACACAATAGCGTCAGCCATCTAACCACGAATAAACTCCTTGCTGGTGCTCAGGGTGTAGATTTCCATCTCCACCACGGCCTTGGGATGCTCCTGCACTTGGTAGTCAAACTGCTTCCAGTAGAAGTGACGGGGTAACGCCTCCAGTGCCTTCAGGTACTGATAGACGTCGAAGTAACCGCCCTCCAGCTTGAGGCGGATACCGTGCTTGAACAAGTTGATGCGCTGATCCCCCGCCATCAGCGGCTGGGGGGCGAGGGAGGTCAGTGCCAGCATGTGCAGATTGGTGGAGCGTGACAACAGAGCCTCCAGCACGGCTGGCATCTCGTGGGCCTGGATCAGATCCACCGTCTGGGCCTTGAGCTCGGCATCCAGCCTGTCGATATCCCCCTCGACCCGTACCAGCTGCTCGCGCACGCTCTGATCGGGATCACGCGCCAGCCTGGCCTGCTTGCCCAGGTTCTCGAGATCCATGATTTCCAGATCCCGCTGGGCCGTGGTCAAGGCCACCCTGTCCTGCGCCAGCCGCAGGGCGGCGCCATCCAGCCAGCCATAGATGACGCCAGCGCAGATCAGCACCAGACCGGTCAGCAGGATCAATATCCGCTCGCGCTGGCTGAGGGCGGCAATCTTGTCCGCCCATGCCTGCCATTGTGCTTTCAGGCTCATCAGGGCTTCTCCCGCTCTATGCCACTGAGCTGGAAGGCCAGCCGGCCCTCCTTGTCACGGTTCAGGGTCAATTCACCAAACTGCTTGCCCGCCAGCGACGGGGTCTGCTGGAAACGCTTTACCCAGGCGGGCACATCCTGGCTATGGTTGGCAAAGCCGGACAGGTTGATCCGCCCTTCGGCGATCTCGATCCGCTGCAAGGAGAGCTGCTTATCCCGAATGCGGGAGAGATCGGCCATCAGGCCAGCGTAGCCCTGGGATTTTTGCAACGCCAAACTGCCCAGCTGCTGCATCAACTCCTGCTTGGCAGTCAGTTCTTCCTGCTTGCTGGCCAGCTGCTGTTGCAACACAGCATTGGCTTGGTGGCGGGTCAACTCGGCATCCAGCCGTTGGGCCTCGCCACGCTTGACCTCCAGCGCCGCGCGCACCTGCGCCAGCTCACGGCCAACCCCTTGTTGCTGCCAGCCGTAGAAGGCGCCCATGCAGAGCAGCACTGCCACGCAGCCACCCCAGACCAGCGCCATCTGGTTGAGGCTGGCCCACTGGCGTCTGGGGCGAAATTCGGCGCCATAAAGGTTGATCTGATGTTTCATCAGGCATCCTCCCCGATGGCGGCAGCATAGGCAGAGAGATATTCAACACCGGACAGTATCGCCTTGTTGGCCATGGCGGAGACGGCGAAGCCGAAGGTCTGCTCCATGTGACGCACCAGGGTACCGATGAAGGGTGAGGCGATGGCGAGCTGCATCTGACCCAGCTCCGGCAGCTTGAGCTGGCCGACCAGGTAATCGAGGGAGCGCTGGATCTCCAGCGCCAGCGAATCGAGCAGCATGCTGTCCGGCTCATGCTCACCGGTGAGGGCGGTGAAACCGCGCAGCTGGCGGGAGAAGCAGAGGCCGCCCTGATGGAATACCAGCAGCTGCAGATCCTGTCCCCTGGGCTGCCACAACAGCATGCGCACCGCGTTGTCAGCCTCATAGAGCGCCGTCATGGCCAGCTCGTCGCTGATGATGGCATCCAGGCAGGCGATGCCGTTGACCGCATCCGCCAGCTGCTGCACCCGCACCTTGGGCACGCAGATCACGTTGATCCGCGGCCGGCCAGCCGGCGGCGTGGGCAAATCCACGTAGTCCATGGCGAGCTGCAACACGGGTTCATTGACGTAATCCTTGACCGCCCAGGGCAACGCACCGGCCATTTCGGCGTCGGGCACGGCGGGCTTGTCGATCTGGACTTGCTGATAAAGGCTGGCGGCGAGGGCGACCCGCACCTTAGACTTGGCGAGGCCATGGCGGCTGAACAGCTCGCTCATGGCAAGCGACCACTCCTGCGGGCCATGGATGGCGCGGGTGGCGAAGACAGGCTGAGGCCCTAGCGAGGCCAGCATAATCCGATCGCTGGCAAGCAGGAGTCCTACCTGATGGCTTGGGGTTGAACGTCTGAAAAGTTGTTTCATTAAAACCCGCACCTGGCTGCATAAAACGGATTAAACCTTAGCATAAACAGGATATTAGCCTCCATATAAATGAGGGATCACGCATTGCAACCCAACTCGACCCGCTCGCAGGTGTTGGCCCTGCAGCCGACCCGGCTTCCCTCGCCGCTCCAGGCCATCTCACACCCGCTGCTGACCGAGCATGGCGTAACGCTCTGGTGCAAGCGGGATGACCTGATCCACCCAGCCATCTCGGGCAACAAGTGGCGCAAGCTCAAGTACCATGTGCAACACGCTCAGGAGCAGGGCATACAGCACCTGATCTCGTTTGGGGGGGCCTACTCCAACCACATCCATGCACTGGCAGCAGCAGGGGGCCAATCCGGCCTGAGAACTACCGGCATCATACGTGGTGAACCGGAGGCCGTCAGCAACTCAACCTTGAGCGCGGCAAAGGGATGGGGCATGGATCTCATTTTTGTCGATCGCCAGAGTTACCGGCGACGGCAGGAGCCAAACTGGCTGGCCCAGTTCGCGGCGCCAGATAGCCTGATAGTGCCGGAAGGAGGCAGCAGCCCGCTCGCCATTCCCGGGGTAGCCGAGCTGGTCGGCGAGGTGCCCTTCTCACCGGATCTCTGGGTGTTGCCCTGCGCCAGCGGCGGCACCCTGGCTGGCCTCATCGCCGGCAAACGGGAGCAGGAACGGATCCTCGCCATCGCGGTACTGAAAGGGGCAAGTTTCATCGCCGACGAGGTACGGCGCCTTCACCCGGCCGCAGCCACCACCCCTGGCTGGCAGATAGCGCTGGATCACCATGATGGCGGCTATGCCAAATTCAGCCCGGGACTCTGGCAGTGGGTGCAAGCCTTCAGTGCGCAGACTGGCCTGCCGCTTGAGCCCATCTACAGCGGCAAGGCGATGTGGGGTCTGTTTCGCGAACTGGCCGCCGGGCGCATCCCCCGCGGCAGCCAGATAGTCTTCATCCACACGGGGGGCATGCAGGGACTCGCGGGTTTGAAAGAGCAAGGCCGGATCTGAGGGCGCCCCTGCGGTCACCGGTATCAGGCGCCGGCGGGTTCCATCACTAACTGCTCCGGCTCGGCAAACCAGGGCCCCTGGCCGGCATGGACGCCGAGGTGGCGCAGCATCTTCCACTCGTCGCCGCTCTCCACCCCCACGGCGATGACCCGGGTGCGGGTATTGGCACAGCCCCCCACCAGGCTACGCACCGCCATCTGGTTGACCTGACGGGTGTGGATCTCACGAACCAGACTGGGATGGAGCTTGAGGAAGTTGATCTCGAACTCCTTGATGTATTGGGTGCTCACCACATCCTGGCCGGCATGATCGATGGCCAGCTGGCAACCCAGCATGCGCAGCGCTCGCAACGGCCGCTTGAGCGCCTCGTAGTGGCGGGTCACCTGGGCCTCCGACAGTTGCAGGATCAGCCGTTCGTTGGTGCTGCGCGACAGCTGGAACAGATCGAAGAAGAGCCAGCGCTGGAACTCGCGGTGCAACAGGCTCTGGGCGCAGAGAGTCAGGCTGATGGGGCAGCTCTGCTCTGAGCGCTGACGCAGCAGCCACAGGGTCTGCTCCGCCACCAGTCGATCCAGTGGCAACAGCAGCCCCGCCTTCTCGGCCATCGGCATGAAGACACCAGCCTGCAACTCCCGCCCCTGCTCGTCGTGAATGCGGATCAGCAAGTCCTGCTGCAACACCACCTGATCCCGCTCCTGCTGCACCGGCTGGACGTAGAAGTCGATGCCGTGCTCCTCGATGCGGCGACCGATCAGGGTGCGCCAGCGTACCGTGCCCTTGCTGCTCTGCTCCTCATCCAACTGCTTTTCGTAGAGGAACCAGCCGGTGTGACCCTGCAGCCGCGCGCTCTTGAGCGCCAGCTCGGCCTCTTCCTGCACCTTGAGCAGGGAATCCTGCGCCTGATAGCAGACGGCGCCGAGGTAAATGGCGGTCTCGACGTTGACCGCCTCGGGCCAGTGCAGCCGTTGCAGGCTCTTGTGCAGCTGACCCGCACCGTCCACCATCTCGCTCTCGGACATATTGGGCAACAGCACGGCAAACACCTGCCCGGCATAGCGGGCCTGCAGGGCGCCATTGTGCTTGCGCACGAAGGCGGCGATGGAGGCACTCGCCTCCATCAGCAGCTCCTGGCTCTGGCGCCCACTCAGCTCGGGGTCCAGATCCTCCAGACCGGCGAGCTCGATTAGCAACACGCCACCGCTCATCACGCTCGCCTCCATGATGGCGCTCTCCAGCCGGTTGTCGAAGAACAGGCGGTTGCCTATGCCGGTCATCTTGTCGACAAAGGCGTTGCTGCGAATGAAGTTGTCGAAACGGCTGCGCTCCTTGCGGGCATCCGCCAGCTCGGCCAGCAGATAGTCGATGGCCTGGCTGGCGGAGACGGGCCACTCATCGGCCGGATCGTGCGCCAGCTTGGTGAGCTTGTTATCAAGGATCAGCTGGGCGCGCTCGGCCAGCAGCTCGGCACCCCGTAGTTGCAGCCTCAGCCAGCGAATGGAGTACCAGAGTCCGAAGATGACGATGAAGACGCCAAGGGAGATGCCGGACATGGCCTGCATGGAGTATTCAAACTCCTTGAACGGCCGCTCCAGTTTGAAGTCGGCCTGCATGTCGGTCTGATGGGAGATGGGCTGGCTGTAGGGGATCAGCAGGCTCTCATCGGTCGGCTGCTGCACATCGCGAAACCAGTAGACCCGCTGCTTGCCCTGACGGATCTCCAGCTCCACCACATGGGCCGAACGCAGCAAGGTTGGCAGCCAGCGGGTGAGATCCTGGTGGTCCTCGGCCACCTCCAGCTGCTTGTCGATGATCTCGACCAGAGAGTTGACCTTTTTCTGCTGCAGCTCCATGCCCAGCTCACGAAAGCTGAATACTCCGCCGAGCAGCACCATGGCCATGGCGGCGATCACGCACAGGGTAATAAACGAGACAAGCTGAGTGGTCAGTTTCATGTACCTTTCCGTATGCCCGACAACATCCATGTGGCTTCATCGTATCAGCCAACGCCGAAGCGCGCCTATGGACGAAGATCCCGCTTCTGGAATTCAGCGGGCGAGCATAACCAAATGGGCACAGGAACACCAAGCCTGACGGCAAGCAAGCCATGAAAAATAGCCACAGGGACAGGAAACGAGAGATGGGCGGCGGGATCAGGGATTTTCAGGCAGAAAAATGGTCCCACTAAGGGGACCGAAAGAAACACTCATATCAAAACTAACACTCTGTGCTACTGACAAAAAAACAGATACAGGAGTATTGAACACACGGTGAGTCAAACCGCACGGGTACTGTAGTCGCTTCAGATAAGCTGGACAATTGTCACTTATGACAGGTAAGCGATTGAATCTTCATCAACTGATTTAACAAAGTCTTTATTTATCATGTTGTTATGATTTTTCGTTGCGAGTAAGGAATGAACAGCTCAAATCGATGTAGCTAATGCACTATGATATTGCCGTTCATATGCATCCCATCTCCACATCAGGCAGGTGTACCTTGCGAAAAATTCCCCCTCTCTGGATCAGTCTGCTGCTGTTCTGCCTGCCCGTGCTGGCGAGCCTGCCCCTCAGCCAATTGCTCGGCAAGCCGCTGGCACGCCATATGTTGCAACAGAAACGGGAGGAGATAGAAGCCGCACTGGTGGAACGACACCTGGCGCTGGATGAGAGTATCCGCACCCAGCTGGCCCAGTTCGCCTTCGACTGCGGACCTGAGGACATGGCGCTGCTGCGGGGTCCCCGCTTCTATAACCTCCATATTCGCCTGCAAGGCCTCATCCTGGCCTCCGGGGCGAGCTGCTCCAGCCTGGGGCTCCCCGTCCCCTTTACCACGACCGCGCTGCCACCCTATTCCGGGCAGGAGCAATACGGGGTGGCCGCCACCCCCGCACAGTTCAATACCGAACAGGAGCTGATCGCCTACTTCCGACAGAATGGCAATACCGCCTACTGGGTGCTGAACAACAGCTGGAGCCATACGCTACTACAAACCCCCTGTGCCGACTGTTTCTACCTTGAATTCAGCCAGCAAAATGGGGACCACGCTACCCCGCTCTTCCCCCGAGGTGACAAAACCATCAAACAGGAAGAGGGCAACCAAAGTTTGAGCTTTCTTGAGTCCGAAAATCAGATAAGGCAGACGTTATGGGCGGGCAAGGCGCTGGAGCACTATGCCCGGCAGCAGGCTCGGTACTATGGGCTCTGGTATGGCGCCGCGCTGGGTTCCCTGCTGGTCGCCGCCTACTGGGGGCTGCGCAGCTATCGGCGATCTCTCAAGGGACTGCTGCAAGCCGGGCTGGCCCGGCGGGAGTTTGTCCCCTTCTATCAGCCCATAGTGGATAACCGCAGTCAGCAGGTGGTTGGCTTCGAGGCACTGCTGCGGTGGCAGCGGGAGCGCGAGATGGTGCCACCTGGCGCCTTCATCGACTATGCGGAGGAGCAGGGGCTGATCCTGCCGATGACGGAACAGCTGCTGGAGCGGATCATGACGGATCTTCCCCGGCTGGCGCCGGCGCAGTGGGTCAGCGTCAACATAGTGGCCGCTCACATAGAGCAACCCCATCTGCGCACCCTGTTGCAGCGACATGGCTGGCCCTCACCGACCCGGCTCACCTTCGAACTGACCGAACGCAAACCGATCACCGATATCAAGGCGGCGATCGGCGAGATCACGGCACTGCAGCAGCGGGGCTATCACTTCAAGCTGGATGATTTTGGCACCGGCTATGGGGGCTTCGCCTACCTGCAGCGACTCGGTATCCGCCAGATCAAGATCGACAAGATGTTCGTCGACACCATAGGTACAGACGACCTCAAACGAACGCTGCTGGACTCCATCATCGCCTTCGGCCACGAATCCGGCATGGAGATGATCGCCGAGGGGGTCGAAACCGGGGAACAGGTCGATTATCTGCGCCAGCACGGCGTGCATCTCATCCAGGGCTATGTGTATGCCAGGCCCATGGCCCTTGCCCAACTACAGATTTGGCTGTTGGCGTGGCAACAACACCATGCCGGGGAAGGCTAACGCCGGTATTGCAGTATCTGACCGCGAAAAGGCTGGCTCAGATAGCTCACATCCAACGGCTTATGCTGGCTGTGTGTATAGCCCAGGCTCATCATCAGCTTGCTGAAACGGCCCTGCTGGCCACGGCCCGGATCCACCAGGATCACCTCGCAGTGGGACTTGGCGTGTTGTTCGATAAAGCCGGCCAGCGTCTCGACCTGGCCGCGCTCATAGAGCAGATCACTGCCGATGATGAGATCGAAACGCCCCAGTTCGGTGACCGCGTCTTCCCAACCGGTACGGATAAAGGGGATGATCGCCCCCTTGTTGAGCAGCACATTGGCCGCCAGAAAGGCCCCCGCCTCAGGGTGATAATCGGTGGCCGTGATATCCGCCAGCCTGTGGTTGAGCACCAGACTTGCCAGGGCTATGCCGCACCCCACCTCCAGGATCCGCAGATCCGCCACCTCGTGCTCCACCATCAGATGGGCCAGCACATTGCCAGAATCCCAAACGATGCCAAACAGCGGCCAGAACGCCGAGGAGATGCCAAGCGCCTCTGCCTCTCCTTCGTCATCAGAGAACTGCTGGTTGTCGCGCAACGTGCACAGGTGAATGTCGAGTTCGCCAAACTCTATGGTGTGATAACGCAGACGTACAACAGACATGGGAGTCCCTGGTCAAGATGCCGCCAGACCCACAGAAGCATGAATTCGACTGGCATGACCCCATGCTACGCAGTAACCGGACAGATACCTATCTATATCCCGGCCCGACCGAGCAGGCGCGGCAGATTACATCTTGCAACAAAATGATTTTCCCCAGGCAGTACAACTCCCTTTATCATTAGCGGGCTCGCCACCCCCGTGGCGTCGCCGTTTTGCCTCCATACCCCGTCGGCCCCAGCCGCCCCGAGATGAGAACCATTGCCCTATGAAGTCATTTATCCGGCAAGAGATTGCCCTGCCCGTTGGCCTGCTGACCCTGCTCTTTTTCAAGACCCTGGGGAGCAACCTGCTGACAGAGGCCACTCCGCTCGGGATCTATCTTCCGGTATCGGCCGGGCTGCTGGCCATCGTCACCTGGGCCATCTTCTCGGTGGTACGCCACTCTGACGCCCTCGCCATCAAGCTGGGCGAGCCCTTCGGCACCCTGATCCTGACCCTCTCGGTCATCTCGCTGGAAGTGGTGATGATCTCCTCCGTCATGCTCACCGGCGAGCCCAACCCCACCATGGCCCGCGATACCATGTTTGCGGTGGTGATGCTGGTGAGCACGGGTCTGGTGGGCTTCACTCTGCTGTTTGGCGGCTGGCGCTACCACACCCAGAGCTTCAATCTGGACGGGGTCAAATCCTATCTGGTGGCCATCATACCGCTGGCGCTGCTCTGTCTGGTGCTGCCCAACTTCACCCGGGGCGGCACGGTCGGCAGCATGTCGAGCGCCATGTCATGGATGCTGATCATCGTCTCGATCCTGCTCTATGGCGTCTTTCTGCTGATCCAGACCCGCAGCCACAGCCACTTCTTCGTCGACAGCGATCACGAGGATTACGAAGAGTACCACGGCCCGCTGCAGAGCAATGTCTACCACACCCTCCTGCTGCTCGCCTACCTGGTGGTGGTGATCCTGCTGGCCAAGACGCTAGCCATCCCCATCAACTACGGGGTGCATGTCATGGAAGCACCCGCCGCACTGGGCGGCTTTATCGTGGCCTGTATCGTGCTGGCGCCGGAAGCGGTGGGCGCCCTCAAGGCGGCCTTCAACAACCAGTTGCAGCGCGCCATGAACCTCTACTTCGGCTCGGTGCTGGCCACCATAGCTCTCACCGTACCCGCTGTGCTCTTTATCGGTTCCATGCTGGATCAGGAGGTGCGCCTCGGCCTTTCCGCCGCCGACATGGTGCTGCTCTTCACCACTCTCATGGTCTGTAAAGTGACCTTCAGCAGCGGTCGCACCAATGTGCTGCATGGCGCCACCCATCTGGTGCTGTTCGTGGTCTATCTGTTCCTGATGTTCGAACACGAATAACAGGCGCCAGCACCTATCCCGGTGCTGTTCGTGGTCTATCTGTTCCTGATGTTCGAGCACGAATAACCGCGTTCAACCAACGTCAGAAACGCAAAGACCGCCCGATTGGGCGGTCTTTTGTTATGGGCGGATAACCCCTTACAGGCTGGGCAGCACCCCGGCCGGGATCAGGTCGTTGTAGCTGGCGCGGCCCAGCAGGGCGGCAGCCGCTTCGATATCCGGCGAAAAATACCTGTCCTTGTCGTAGAAGCTCACCTCTGCCCGCAGCCGTCCCTTGGCCAGTTCGATAAGCTCGGTACTACGCAGCGGCGCCCGAAAATCGAGCCCCTGGGCCGCAGCCAGCAGCTCCACCGCCAGGATACCACGGGTGTTCTCCGCCATGTCCGCCAGCCGGCGAGCGGCGAAGGTGGCCATGGAGACGTGATCCTCCTGGTTGGCGGAGGTGGGCAAGCTGTCCACCGAGGCGGGATGAGCCAGGCTCTTGTTCTCGGAGGCGAGCGCCGCCGAGGTGACCTGAGCGATCATAAAGCCGGAGTTGACGCCGCCGTTGTTGACCAAGAAGGCGGGCAGGCCCGACATGCGGGAGTCGATCAGCAGCGCCATGCGGCGCTCGGAGAGCGACCCGATTTCGGCGATGGCCAGTGCCAGGTTGTCGGCGGCGAAGGCCACGGGCTCGGCGTGGAAGTTACCGCCGGAGAGGATCTCCTCATCCTCGGCAAACACCAGCGGGTTGTCGGAAACCGCATTGGCCTCGCACACCAGCACCTCGGCGGCGTGGCGGATCTGGGCCAGACAGGCCCCCATCACCTGGGGCTGGCAGCGCAACGAGTAGGGGTCCTGCACCTTCTCGCAGCTGTGATGAGACATGCCGATCTCGCTGCCATCCACCAGCAGGTGACGATAGCAAGCCGCCGCATCGATCTGACCGCGCTGACCACGCACCTCATGGATGCGGGCATCGAACGGACGACGACTGCCCAGCGCCGCCTCCACGCTCATGGCGCCGATAGTGATAGCGCCGGCGAACAGATCCTCGGCATGGAACAGGCCTTCCAGCGCGAACGCCGTGCTGGCCTGGGTGCCATTGAGCAGCGCCAGTCCCTCCTTCGGTGCCAGAGCGATAGGCTCGAGGCCCGCGATCTTCAGCGCCGTGGCGGCGTCCATCAACTCGCCCTTGTGGCGGGCTTTGCCCTCCCCGATCAGCAGACAGCTCATGTGGGCCAGCGGTGCCAGATCGCCGGAGGCGCCGACGGAGCCCTTCTTCGGCACTACCGGATAGACTTCGGCGTTGATGAGTGCCATCAGCGCCTCAAGTACCGTCAAGCGGATGCCGGAGAAGCCCCGCGCCAGGGAGTTGACCTTGAGCACCATCATCAGCCGCACTGTGGCGTCATCCATGTAAGTGCCGATGCCAGCCGCGTGGGAGAGCACGATGGAGCGCTGCAATTCGTCGAGCTGCTCCACCGGGATGCGGGTGTTGGCCAACAGGCCAAAGCCGGTGTTGATGCCGTACACCACTCGGTTCTGCTCGATCACCTTGGTGACCACGGCTGCGGAGGCGTGGATCCCCGGCAGGGCGGCCGGGGCCAGGCTGATATGAACCGGCTCGCGGCTGACACGACGCAGGGTGTTGAGGCAGAGCTTGCCCGGTAACAGATTGAGTTCAAACATCTTATTTAGCCCCTTTGTCCGCTGCGGTCAGCATCGGCAGATCCAGTTTCGCCTCATGGGCACAGTTAATCGCAATCTCGTAACCCGCATCCGCATGGCGCATCACACCGGTAGCCGGATCGTTGCGCAGCACGCGGCCAACACGCCTGGCGGCATCCTCTGTGCCATCACAGACGATCACCACGCCCGAGTGCTGGGAGAAGCCCATACCCACACCACCACCGTGGTGCAGGGAAACCCAGGTCGCACCACCGGCGGTATTGAGCAGGGCGTTGAGCAGCGGCCAGTCGGAAACGGCGTCTGAGCCATCCATCATGGCTTCGGTTTCACGGTTCGGGCTCGCCACCGAGCCAGAGTCCAGGTGGTCGCGGCCAATGACCACGGGCGCCTTGAGCTCGCCATTTTTCACCATCTCGTTAAACGCCAGGCCCAGACGCACCCGATCCTTGACGCCGACCCAGCAGATCCGTGCTGGCAGACCCTGGAAGGCGATGCGCTCGCGGGCCATGTCGAGCCAGTTGTGCAGATGGGGATCGTCCGGGATCAACTCTTTGACTTTCTGATCCGTCTTGTAGATGTCTTCCGGATCGCCGGAGAGCGCCACCCAGCGGAAGGGGCCAATCCCCTCGCAGAACAGCGGGCGAATGTAGGCAGGCACGAAGCCGGGGAAGTCGAACGCATTCTTGACCCCCTCCTCCAGCGCCATCTGGCGGATGTTGTTGCCGTAATCAAGCGTGGCAGCGCCACGGGATTGCAGGGTCAACATGGCTTCCACCTGGCGCGCCATGGAGTGGCGGGCCGCCTGGTTAACCTCCTGGGGCGCGGATTTTTGCAACTCGCGCCACTGAGCGACGCTCCAGCCCTGGGGCAGGTAGCCGTGGATCGGATCGTGAGCGGAGGTCTGGTCGGTGACCACATCCGGGGTGATGCCACGGGCCACCAGCTCGGCAAAGACATCGGCGGCGTTGCCGAGCAGGCCGACCGAGACGGCAGTGCCGCCCTGTTTGGCCTCCTCGACCATGGCCAGCGCCTCATCCAGGCTGTGGGCCTTCTTGTCCACGTAGCGGGTCTTGAGGCGAAAATCGATGCGAGTCTCGTCGCACTCGACGGCGATCATCGAGAAACCGGCCATGGTGGCGGCCAGCGGCTGGGCGCCGCCCATGCCACCCAGACCACCGGTCAGGATCCAGCGGCCCGCAGGCTCGCCGTTGAAATGCTGGTTCGCCACTGCGAAGAACGTCTCGTAGGTGCCCTGCACGATTCCCTGGGTGCCTATGTAGATCCAGGAGCCCGCCGTCATCTGGCCATACATCATCAAGCCCTTCTTATCGAGCTCGTTGAAGTGTTCCCAGTTGGCCCAGTGCGGCACCAGATTTGAGTTGGCGATCAGCACCCGAGGCGCATCCTTGTGGGTCTGGAACACACCGACCGGCTTGCCCGATTGCACCAGCAGGGTCTCGTCTTCCTCGAGCCGGGTCAGCACCTCGACAATCTTGTCGTAGCAGGCCCAGTTGCGGGCGGCGCGGCCGATACCGCCATACACCACCAGGGATTGGGGATGCTCGGCGACTTCCGGATCCAGGTTGTTCATCAGCATCCGCAACGGCGCTTCTGTGAGCCAGCTTTTCGCGGTCAGCGCGGTACCACGGGGGGATCGGATGACCCGGCTCGGATCCTGACGGGGATCCAGGTGTTGCTCAGACATACACACTCCTTGTTTTATCAATGCAGCAGCATGGCGACCTGCCTTCGGCAGGCAGCTACTTGGTTAACTGATGGACCAGCCGGGCGGCCACGCGGGCGCTGCGGTTATCCTGATCCAGGTTCGGGTTGTACTCGGCCAAATCGGCGAGCCGCAGCTTGCCGCTGGCCCGGATATGGGCGATCAGGGGTTCGATGACCGCCAGCTCGACGCCGCGAGCGGCGGGGGCGCTCACCCCCGGCATCACTGCGCCGGGCAAGACGTCGAGATCGATGGTCAGATAGAGGTGATCGCAGCGGGCGATAAAGCCATCCAGCCCGTTCAGAAGCTCGGGCAATTCGACCAGGGTCATGGCCTCATCCAGCGCATACCAGACCCTCAGCTCATCGGCCCGGGCAAACAGGGCCTGGGTGTTGGCGGTCTCGGCCACCCCGAGACAGGCGTAGTGAAATGGCGTGCCTTGGGCAGCGCACTGCTCGGCGATCTGGAAGAAGGGAGTACCTGAGCTGGCCTGATCTTGCTTCATGCGCAGATCGAAGTGGGCATCGAAGTTGATGATGCCAACCCGGCCCTGGCCAGCCAGATGACGGTTGAGACCGCTCCAGCTGCCGAACGCCACCTCATGGCCGCCCCCCAACACCAGCGGGAAGTGGCCTTCATCCAGCAGGCTTGCCACCCGCTCGGCCAGACGGGCATGAGCGGCATCGAGATCGCCGTCGTCGCAGCCCACATCGCCGGTATCATAGACAGGTTTGCTCAGATGCCAGGCACTGTTGGCCAGCAGCTTGCGGATCGCCAGCGGTGCGCCGGCTGCCCCCGCGCGCCCCTTGTTGCGGCGCACCCCCTCGTCGCAGGCAAAGCCCACCAGAGCGATGCCGGGGGCGGCATCATCACCACCCGCCCCGGTGGCTTGCCAGGGTTGCACCCTGTCGTGCCAACGCAGGGCAAGTTCGCCATCTTCCGGATCCTGACGCCCCTGCCAAACCGACATATGGGGCTGGCTGAACTTATCCATGCAGCGTCTCCTCGCCGTTGACGATACGGCTCACCAGCTGATCGACGCCAATGAGGTAACTCAGCTCGGCCGGGTGCGCGCAGTTCCAGACCAGGAAATCCGCCAACATGCCGACTCTCAACTGCCCCAAACGCTCCTGCTCGCCGAGCGCGCGGGCGGCGTTGCGGGTCACCCCGACCATGGCCTCGACCGGTGTCAGACCGAACAGGGTACAGGCCATGTTCATGGCCATGCGCAGCGACACAATGGGGGCAGTGCCCGGGTTGATGTCGGAGGAGACCGCCATGGGCACATGGGCCTTGCGCAGGGCTGCAACAGGGGGCAATTTGGTCTCTTTCAGGAAATAAAATGCGGTGGGCAGCAGGGTGGCGACCACGCCGCGGTGGGCCAGCGCCTGGATCCCTTCCTGATCCAGATGCTCCAGATGATCCACCGACAGGGCGCCAAAGTTGGCGGCCAGCGCACTGCCCCCCAGATTGGAGAGCTGCTCCATGTGGCCCTTCACCGCCAGACCGTATTGATCCGCGGCCAGATAAACCTGCTCGGTCTGGGCCAGCGAGAAGCCGATGTGCTCGCAGAAGACGTCCACCGCATCGGCCAAGCCTGCCTCGGCCGCCGCCGGGATGATCTCCTGGCAGATGGTCTCGACCCAGGAGTCGGGATCGTCACGATATTCAGGCGGCACCGCATGGGCAGCCAGCAGTGTGGTCTTGACCCGAATGGGCAGCGCCTCCCCCAGTCGGCGGGCAACCCGCAACATCTTGAGCTCATCATCCAGAGTGAGGCCGTAGCCGGACTTGATCTCCACTGTGGTGACCCCTTCCCGGATCAGCGACCTGATCCTGGCTGCCGCCAACGTGAACAGCTGCTCCTCGCTGGCGGCACGGGTGGCCCGCACCGTACTGAGAATGCCGCCGCCCTTACGGGCGATCTCGGCATAGGGCACCCCTTTCTGGCGCAGCTCAAACTCTTCGGCCCGGCTGCCGGCGAAGATGAGATGGGTGTGACAGTCGATGAGGCCGGGCGTCACCAACTTGCCCTTCATGTCCTGCCAGTGGGCGGGATAAGGGCCTTTGAGATCCTGCATGGGCACCAGGGCGTGGATCTTGCCTTCATGAACGCCGAGGGCGTGGGGTTCCAGCAGACCGTAGTCCGCCAGATCGGGGCGCAGGGTGGCGGGTGTCACGTTGAGCCAGACCCGCTCGCAGTTCAACAGTTCCTTGTTCATACCGACCTCTAAATGTATATACATTAATTTATATCCGATCTTTGTCAGGAAAGAAAGGATCAAATTCACATCTTGATAACAGCGCTGTAATTAGATGTTAAGCACAAAAAAGCCCACCATGAGGTGGGCTCCGTTAAAAAGATATGTATATACAATTAACTGAGGCTGGTCTTGGAGCTCAGCTTGTAGCGAGAACCCGGCGAGAGCAGGCGGGCATAGGAGACCAGATAACCTTCCGACCAGGTACGGCGGTGCAGCAACAGGCAGGGGGTATCGACCCGCACCTGTAGCAGACCAGCTTCACCGGCACTCGGTAACACAGCCTCTACCACATGCTCCATCTCGGAGAGAGGACAGACGTCCATCAGGTAGCGATTCGGGGTCTGTTGAGTAAAATCCTGCTCGCCATAACCGGGCAGACGCTCGGCATCGACAAAGCGCTCCTCCAGTTGCAGCGGCTCCCCATCGGCCTGATGGACGATGAGACTGTGGAAGATGGCAGCGCCGACTCTCAGCCCGAGCTGGACCGCCACCTTCTCGTCGGCGGCCTGGCGTTGCAGCCGGATCACTCGGGCGCTGTACTGGCTACCGCGCTCGGCGATCTCGTCGGCTATGTTGCGAATGGCCAGCAAAGGCGACTCGGTGCGCCTGTCCGCCACAAAGCTGCCAGAGCCGGCGGTACGCACCAGCCAACCCTCGGCCACCAGCTCGCGCAGCGCCTTGTTGACCGTCATCCGGCTCACGGTGAACTGCTCGCACAGCGCGGCCTCGGTCGGGATCCGGTCCCCCGCCTGATAGCGGCGTTCGCGGATCCCGTCCAGGATGTGCTGCTTGATCTGGAGATAAAGGGCTGGTGCCAACGGCAGGTTCCTCAGCGACGGCGGTGGGGCGGACGCATGTCCGGCCAGGCGCGATAAACATCGGGGATCTGCTCCGGCCCGCTGATGCAGAGATCCAGATCGTGCAACAGACCATCCTTGATGCCATAGATCCAGCCGTGCACCGCCAGCTCCTGCCCCTTGCGCCAGGCATTCTGGATGATGGTGGTGTGGCAGACGTTGGCTACCTGCTCGGCCACGTTCAGCTCGCACAGGTAATCGAAACGCTCGTGCTCATCTTCGATGGCATCCAGCTGTTCACCATACTTGAAATAGACATCCTTGATATTGCGCAACCAGTTGTCGATGAGCCCCAGCTCCTGATTCTGCATCGCCGCCTTGACGCCACCACAACCATAGTGACCGCAGATGATGATGTGTTTCACCTTGAGCACCTCGACCGCGTATTGCAGCACCGAGAGGCAGTTGAAGTCGGTGTGCACCACCAGATTGGCGACGTTGCGGTGGACGAAAACATCCCCCGGTAGCAAGCCCATCAGCTGGTTGGCGGGAACCCGGCTGTCGGAGCAACCGATCCAGAGGTATTCAGGGGCCTGCTGGGCGGAGAGGGTAGCGAAGAAATTCGGGTCCTCGGCCTTGATCCGTTCCGCCCACTCGCGGTTGTTGGTAAACAGGTCGTTCAACAGTTTCACTATCTGCTCTCCCTACTGTGGCTGTGGCGGCAACATAACATAGACAAGGGTAACCAAGGCAAGGCCGACCAGATACTCGCGAAACAAAAACAGGGCCATCAGGCCCTGTTTTTGTGGGGGAAGCATCAGGCCTCCATGGCGTCTTTCAGCTTCTTGAGTGCGTTTTTCTCAAGCTGGCGCACCCGCTCGGCAGAGACACCATAGGTGTCGGCCAGCTCCTGCAGGGTGGTCTTGCTGTCATCATCGAGCCAGCGGGCGCGGATGATGTGCTGACTGCGCTCATCCAGAGTGGCAAGGGCCGAGCTCAGGCGACGGGTCGCATGGTCATCCCAGTTGTCATTCTCTATGGTGGCCGCCAGATCAGACGATTTGTCTTCCAGATAATGAACCGGGGCAAAGCCGCCTTCGTCTTCATCATCACCGACCAGATCGAACGCCTGATCGTAGTTGCTCATACGTGCTTCCATCTCGGTCACATCGGTCGGGGAAACGCCCAACTCGGCGGCGACGGCCTGCACTTCGTCATGGCTGAACCAGCCCAGACGCTTCTTGGATTTGCGCAGGTTGAAGAAGAGTTTGCGCTGAGCTTTGGTGGTCGCCACCTTGACCATGCGCCAGTTGCGCAGGACATACTCGTGGATCTCGGCCTTGATCCAGTGCACGGCGAAGGAGACAAGCCGTACCCCGACGGTCGGGTCGAAGCGCTTGACGGCCTTCATCAGGCCTATGTTGCCTTCCTGAACCAGATCAGCCTGGGGCAGACCGTAACCGGCATAACTCTTGGCGACGTGAACGACAAAACGCAGGTGCGACATGACCAGCTGACGGGCAGCCTCGAGATCACCGCCCTGCTGCAAACGCTCAGCCAGCTCACGCTCTTCCTCTGCGGTCAGCACAGGAATCGAGTTAACTGCCTGGGTATAGCCTTCCAGACTACCTTGCGGAATCAGAGCCATAGTGCGTTGCAATGAAGTTCCCATGTTCTACCTCTTTCTTTTCAATCGAATCAGTCTAACACCCTGAGAGGGACTGTCTACTGACCGGACGCCATTCTGCGGCCTGTATCAAACATAGTGGGCATGTCTGAACCGCGTTTATCTTAGGCCGGCAGGATGAATCATGAATGAACAGTCAAAAAAAGGGGGTCACAATCAAGGACCCCCGAAAAGTAGCATGCTAAGTCCATTGTTGCGGAGCTCGCAACCTTCACATGCTTGCCAAGTCAGACGAGCAAGGCAGAGGGCCACACCCGTATAAGTTCTTCAGCGCTTGTAGACTGCTTATAAATCAGAAGGTTCGCAGGATCCAGAGAAGATCCCGAAGATCGGTTTCGTTCAGATTACCCTCAGAACGCTGTCCATGCCAGAAACGGCCACTCTTTTACTTGATCCGTATCTCAAAATCCAGCGCTTTAAAATGCTGATAAATTAATCAGGATGGTTCTATGTCGCGAATGTGGCGATGGACCGAGAACCAGGAAGCGATCAACCCCAGTAGAGCCCCAAGCAGAATCAGATTAATCCCATCCACCGCACCCATGCCGACTAGCCGGAAATGACTGTTGTAGAGCCCGGCCAGCTCCTTCACCACACCCTCGCTCCAGATCACCATCACCTCGGTCAGCCACCAGGCCAACATGCCGCCGATGACCCCGAACCAGATGCCGGTATAAAGGAAGGGACGATGAATGAAGGCATCGGTCGCCCCCACCAGCTTGAGAACCTCGATCTCGGATCGCTGGTTAAGGATGTTCAGGCGCAGGGTATTACCGACGATCAGCAGCACGGCGGAGAGCAGCAGCACGGCGATACCTGTGATGGTGTGGCGCAGCAGGTTCATGATCCCCTGCAAGCGGGTCAGCCACTGCAGATCCAGCTTGCCCTGCTCGACGCCATCCTCGTTGTTCAGCTTGTTGAGTAGCTCCGCAGCCCCTTCCGGATTCTGCCAGCGGGGATCGGGAATAACGCTCAGCACAGGCGGCAGCGGGTTGCTGTCGAGGTAATCGAGCGCATCGCCGAAACCGGAGATCTCGCGAAACTCCTTGAGCGACTCATCCCGGCTCATGTAGGTGACGGATTCCACCTCGGGATAGAGCAGGATCCGCTGCTGCATATCGAGAATGCTCTGCTCGGGCAGATCCTTGCGAAGATAGAGGGAGATCTGGGAGCTGGTCTGCCAACTCCCTTCCACCACCTCGGCGTTTTTCAGCAGCACATGGAAGCAGGAGGGCAGCGCCAGGCTGACGCCAAGCACTGCCAGCGTCATCAGGGAGGCCAGCGGATTGCGCCACAGCTCGCCCAGACTGGAGAAGGCCTGACGGGCGTGGTCAACCCAGTACATCATGAAACGGCGCAGCGGCGGTTGTTTATGACGAACGATAGCCATCAGCGCTCCTCCCCTGCCGAATACATGCGTCCCGCCTTGAGGGTCAGCGTGCGATAGCGCATGCGAGCGATCAGCCCCAGATCGTGGGTGGCAATCAGCACGGAAACGCCGAAGCGATTGAACTCCTCGAACAGCCGCATGATATCCATGGAGAGCTGGGGATCCAGGTTGCCGGTCGGTTCATCCGCCAGCAGCAGCGGTGGCTTGTTGACGATGGCACGAGCGATGCCGACCCGCTGTTGTTCACCACCGGAGAGCATGCGCGGCTGGTAACGTTCCTTGCCGAGCAACCCTACCTTGTCCAGCGCCGCGGCCACCCGTTTGTTGATATCGGCATGGCTGTAGCCATCGATCACCAACGGCAGCGCCACGTTGTCGAATACGGTTCTGTCCATCAGCAGCCGGTGATCCTGAAATATCATGCCGATCTGGCGGCGCACATAGGGGATCTCTCCCCGCTTGATATGACTGACGTCGTCGCCATGAAAGAAGACGCGACCATCGGTCGGCCGCTCCATCACGCTGATCAGTTTGAGGAGAGTGCTCTTGCCCGCCCCCGAGTGCCCGGTCAGGAAGGCCATCTCCCCCTTGCGCAGGTGAAAGCTGACCTTCTGCAACGCCTGATGGCCGCCGCTGTATACCTTGCTGACCTTATCGAAACGAATCATAACGGATCCCTGACATTGACAAGCCCCGACCTGAGTCGGAGCATGTGGCGCTTACCATCACGCCTGAGCTTACTCATCGCGACTGAACAGTGCCTCGATAAAGTCGTTGGCGACGAAGGGGCGCAGATCATCGATCCCCTCGCCCACCCCGATATAGCGGATCGGGATCTGGAACTTGTCGGCCACCGCGAAGATAACGCCGCCCTTGGCGGTCCCGTCCAGCTTGGTGAGGACTATGCCATCCAGCCCCACCGCCTCGCTGAACAGCTTGGCCTGGCTGAGGGCGTTCTGGCCCGTGCCCGCATCCAGGGTCAGCATGACCTGGTGGGGTGCCTCTTCATCCAGCTTCTTCATCACCCGCACCACCTTCTTGAGCTCTTCCATCAGATTGCTCTTGTTTTGCAGGCGACCAGCGGTATCGGCGATCAGCACGTCGGCCCCGCGTGAGCGGGCGGCCTCGATGGCGTCATAAATGACGGAGGCGGAGTCGGCACCGGTATGCTGGGCGATCACGGGGATGTTGTTGCGCTGACCCCATACCTGCAGCTGCTCAACCGCAGCGGCACGGAAGGTATCGCCGGCAGCCAGCATGACGCTCTTGCCTTCGGCCTGGAACTGCTTGGCCAGCTTGCCGATGGTGGTGGTCTTGCCGACGCCGTTCACGCCGACCATCAGGATCACGTAAGGCTTCTTGCTGGTATCGATCACCAGCGGCTGCTCAACCTGAGCCAGCATAGCGCCCATGTCCTGCTTGAGCAGGCCGTAGAGCGCCTCGGCATCCTTGAGCTGTTTGCGATCCGCATGCTGCACCAGGCCATCTATGATGCGGCGTGTGGTATCGACGCCCAGATCGGCAGTCAGCAGCTGGGTCTCCAGCTCTTCAAACAGCTCATCGTCGATCTTCTTGCCACGGAACAGACCGAAGAAACCGGAGCCAATGTTCTCCTTGGTGCGCACCAGACTGCGTTTAAGGCGGGCAAAGAAGCCCTCCCGCTGCGGCTTGTCCTGGGTATCATCATCCACCTTGGCGGCCAGCGGCAGGGCAGCCAATGCGGCGGCGTCAGCCTCCATCTCGGCGACCAGGCGAAGATCTTCCGCTCTCTGGGCCTCTTTGGCGAGACGAGCCTCTTCGGCAGCCTGCGCTTCGGCGGCGATGCGGGCGACTTCCGCAGCTTGTGCCTCGGCAGCGATACGAGCAGCTTCGGCAGCTTGTGCCTCGGCGGCGACACGGGCGACTTCAGCAGCCTCTGCCTCGGCGGCAACACGGGCGGCTTCTGCAGCTTGTGCCTCTGCGGCGATACGAGCAGCTTCGGCAGCCTGCGCCTCAGCGGCGATACGAGCGGCTTCAGCAGCCTCGGCTTCGGCGGCAATGCGGGCAGCTTCAGCAGCTTGTGCCTCGGCAGCGATACGAGCAGCTTCGGCAGCTTGTGCCTCGGCAGCGATACGAGCAGCTTCGGCAGCTTGTGCCTCGGCGGCAATGCGGGCAGCTTCGGCAGCCTCTGCCTCGGCGGCAATGCGGGCAGCTTCGGCAGCTTGTGCCTCGGCGGCGATGCGGGCAGCTTCGGCAGCTTGTGCCTCGGCGGCGATGCGGGCGACTTCGGCAGCCTCTGCCTCGGCACTCTCCTGCTCGATCAGCAGTTCATTGACGATGACGGGCTCCAGCTCGGAGGCACACTCTTCCACCACCAGCGGACCTGCGTCCAGTTCGGTGGGGGTACAGCAATCATCATGGTGCGCAGCGCCAGCAGGCAGGAGATCATTCTGTGCGCTGACGGGCAATTCGGGGGGCACTACCGGCGTAGTATGGGAAACGGGAGCGGAGTGAGCTACGATCTCAGGCTCAACGGGAATGGGGGTGGCTTGGGGTGTCTGTGGTTGGACAGCCTCAGCCTCTTCTTTCTTGCGGCCGAAACCCAGCCAGGAAAACAAACCTTTTGCCATCTAAAAATACTCACATCAAAGGCTGACTGCTAAGATAGCCGTCCCTTGGCGGGTCGGCATAAAAATGAACCGCCTTATACTACCACTTTATTTTCTGACGACGAAACGCGATGCCCAGAGTGAAATCCAGCCATAACAGCCCGAGCAAGAACCCTGCCCCACAGGGAAAATCAGGCTTTGTCAGAATCATCAGCGGCCAGTGGCGAGGCCGCAAATTGCCGGTCAAGGATGTGGAGGGGCTAAGACCCACCACGGATCGCGTCAAAGAGACCATCTTCAACTGGCTGGCCCCCCATATCCGTGGCACTCGCTGTCTGGATCTGTTCGCCGGCAGCGGCGGTCTGGGGCTGGAGGCGCTGTCGCGCTATGCCGAGCAGGTGACCCTGATCGAAATGGACAAGAGCGCCGCCGACCAGATCAAAAAGAATCTGGCTGCCCTCGGCAGCAGCCAGGGGCAGGTGATCCAGTCCGATGCCGTCAGCTGGCTGCAAGGTCCGGCCACGCCGTTCGATCTGGTGTTTCTCGATCCGCCGTTTCGGCGCGAGCTGCTGCCCCAAGTGTGCGAGCTACTGGAGCAGCGCGGCTGGCTGGCAAAGGATGCCCTCATCTATCTGGAGCGGGAGAAGGAGATGGCGGATCTGGCACTGCCCGCCAGCTGGCAACGGCTCAAGGACAAGCAGGCCGGCCAGGTCTGCTATCAACTCTATTTGCGGGACACCAGGAATGACGCTGCGGTTTAAATACCGGGTGGGCGGGGGGAAATCGGCGCTGTGCCCCTCCCCGTCAATTTGGGCAACGGCTCAAGGACAAGCAGGCCGGTCAGGTCTGCTATCAACTCTATCTACGGGAGGTAAACGATGAAGCGGGTATTTACTCTGTTGGCGATGGGGCTGACCCTGTTCTTCTGGTTAGGCGTGCTGGTCAGTCTGGTGGCTCCGCTACCTGGCAAGCTGAATGATCTTTTGCCGATCTGCGGCCTGCTCATCGCCCTGGTCCACCTAGTGCAAGCCAGCATGGTGAAGTCTGCCTGCAAGCCCTATTTCGTGGTCACAAAACTTGAAGTCATACTGATACTGGTATTCGGCGTCTTTGGCATGGTGGATATCCGCGCCAGACTCAAAGCCATCATAGAAGCCAAACAGCATGGCACAGAGATAAACAACGCCGAATAAGACAGCACCTCTGTCTGTCAGGAAGGAGTGCGCGTCACTCCTTCTCTTTTTTCCCCACACTGATACCCAGCTTGATCGACAGCACAGCCAGCAGCAGCAACATCATGATGAGCGCGAAGAAGTTGCTGCCAAGCTCGGGGTACTGCACCTTGACCAGCGCCGAGTGGCCGAAGCCGCCGATGAAAAGACAGAGCAGCATGCAGAGCGGTGTATTGCCCTCCAGCGACACGTGACGATAGTGCTGGTAGAGCTGATAGGCAGCCAGCACCAGAGCAATCATGGGGAAGAAGGAGAAGGGGAGCACCGACTCGGTCAGCACGGACAGGGAAGCATCCCAACAGATGCCAATGAGCAGGGCCAGCAGCAGGGGTTTCTTCGGGATCGGATTCTGATCATGCATGGAAGTGTCCATCCTTGGTTTAAGAAAGGGGTTGGCGGCGCTTCTGGTTCTGAACCTCGGCACCCATGGCGATCATGCGCAGCTGGCGTATGGTGCGATCAGACAAGGCCCGGCACTCTTCGCAGGTCATGTCGAGGGCGTCAGCGCCGGCGCTGAAGACGATGGTCACCATGGCTTCGGCCTGGATGTAGGCCTCTTCCCTCGGCGCCCCCGTGGTGGCTTCGAGGTAATCGGTCAGCTCGGCGATGAAGTGCTGTATCTCCCGCGCCACCGCCTGCCGAAATGCCGCCGAGGTACCGGAACGCTCACGCAGCAGCAGCCGGAAGATGTTCGGATTGTTCTCGACGAACTCCATGAAGGTCTGTACCGAGGTGCTGATGACGCTGCCGCCGCCGGCGATGCGCTGACGCGCCTGACGCATCAACTGGCGCAGGGTCAGGCCACCTTCATCCACCAGGGTCAGCCCCAGCTCCTCCATGTCGCGAAAATGGCGATAGAAAGAGGTCGGTGCTATACCCGCCTCCCGCGCTACTTCCCGCAGGCTGAGGTTGGAAAAGCTGCGATTGGCGCACAGTTGACTGAACGCAGCATCGATCAGCGTACGCCGGGTTTTTTCTTTTTGTTGCGCGCGAATACCCACGAAAACAGTCACCTTCAGGTTATCGAGGCCAGATGATAACCCGAAGGCCGAGTCGTGATCAGGTTTGTCTCCTACTTTTTTACCATTGACCCGAATTCTGGCTGCGTGGAGAATGGCGCACAGCTGTTCGCTGAAAGGAACCGAGTGAGATGGAACGCCCACCGATCATCATGACCAATACCCTGCTGTTTGCCCTCTCCGGGTTGACCGCACTGATCGCTGTGCCCTGGTACGGCATGACCCATGGCTATGACCTCTGGCAGTGGAGCTGCTTCCTGCTGCTGTTCTGTTACAGCGGTATCTCCATCACGGCCGGCTATCACCGCCTCTGGTCGCACAAAGCCTACAAGGCCCACCCGATCCTGCAGTGGATCCTCGCCATCGGCGGTGCCCTCGCCTTGCAAAACTCGGCCCAGCACTGGTCTTCCGATCACCGTCGTCACCATCGCCACGTGGATGACAACCTGAAGGATCCCTACAGCGCAGGTCGCGGCTTCTGGTACTCCCACATCGGCTGGATGCTGCGCGAGTACCAGCGCGATATCTACAACGATTACAGCAACGTGCGGGATCTGCAGAACAACCCCGTCGTGGTCTTCCAGCACAAACACTATCTGGCGCTGACCCTGGCCACCAACCTGGGGATCCCGCTGCTGCTGGGACTTGTCCACGGCGATCTGCTCGGCATGCTGCTGTTGGCCGGGGTGCTGCGCATGGTGATGACCCACCACACCACCTTCTTCATCAACTCCCTGGCCCACATCTGGGGCAGCCAGCCGTTTACCGACCGCAATACGGCGCGGGACAACGGCATCCTGGCCTTCTTCACCTTTGGCGAGGGCTATCATAACTTCCACCACCTGTTCGAGAACGACTATCGCAACGGCATCCACTGGTGGCAGTTCGATCCCACCAAGTGGCTGATCCGCAGCGCCTCCTGGTGCGGGCTGACCCGGGATCTGAGATCCTGTCCGGAAGAACTGATCGAACAAGCCAGACTGGAGATGCAGCTCAAACGGGCGCAGGCCAAGTTGCGCAAACGCGATGACCGGGAGCTATGGCAGGCACTGTTGCAGGAGGAGTACGACAAGCTGAGCCAGCAGTTACAGCACTACTACGCCAGCCGCAAGCGCCTGCTGGAACAGCGCAAGCGCAAGGCGCTGGCCCACTATGACAAGTTGAAGCTGCAGCTGGAATATCGCAATCTGCACGATGGCTTCGTTGCCAGCAAGCGCAACTGGAGCCGACTGCTGGCAGGTATCGCCTGATCATGAGCCGTCGGGCTGAACAGAGCAAAGACCGCCAACCGGCGGTCTTTTTCCGGGAGCGACTCAGCCAGCGGGCCATAAAAAATGGGGTGACATTTCCATGTCACCCCCTCGCAAATAGCATGTTCCATATTGGAATCCGGTCCTGTCGGGTGCCTGTCCTGTTTCCTGAGTTTCCGCTACCCATCTGAAGCAGGTGCCTGCTGGAGTAATCCAGTCGGCCAGTACTCTTCACAACCCTCTTCCACACGGCAGACAAGCCACCGTGTTTATCCTTGCAACTGAAATATTACGCAGTTAAATAAAATAAAAAACCGTTTTATTCATTGGCGTATGCAAGTAACTGGACGCTCTCAGGATTCCTGCACCTGAACAAACTGATGAAAAACAATACGATAAAAACATTCATCGCCTTTGGATGGCAAACGTTATCCTCGAAGGCGTACAAGGCTTTGCGAGATCTCGCACAAGACATGACCCGCTCACAACCAGCGCTGCAGCGGCAGCCAGTCGCTCACCCTGGCCAGCAATCGGCGCAGGGTCGACTGTGGTGCGACAACGGAATGGGACGACCGCTGCTGCCACCCCGCCAGCCACAGCTGCAACTCGGCGCAGAGCGCGGGGCACTCCAGGTGCAACATCAGCTCTGTGTTGAGCATCAGGGAGCGGGGATCCAGATTGAAGCTACCGAGCAGCGCCTCCCCTTCCCCGATCAGGATCAGCTTGGCGTGCAGGCTAAGGCCCTCCCCCTCCAACTCGGACAGCGCTATCCCCTGCCGTATCAGCCAGGGGCGATGACGCCGGTAGACGCCATACACCAGGGGCACGTCCGTGCTGGCCAAGGAGTTGGTAAGAATCTCTATGCTCACCCCCGCCCGGCGCTGCTGCCTCAGCCGGCGGCGTAGCCCCCGGGTCAGGATCAGGTAAGGGCTCACCAACTTCAGACTCCCCAGGTTGTCGGCCAGCTTGCGCCAGAGCAGGGGCGCCGTGGTCGGCCGCGACACCAGCCCCTTGCCTGGCCGGTCGAACCAGACCTCGGCCTGTCCCGGATGCCAGCTCAGGGAGGCAGGCTCAGCGTCAAACAGGCTGGCGGGCAGGTCATAGACGGCCGCCACCTGCGGATCGGTCAGGGTAAGCAGAAAGTCGTTCACCGCCGCCACTTCGGCCCGCACCAAGGGACGACGCAGCAAGCGGCGGATCGGGTGACTCCAGCGGCTGCGCCAGAATTGATCGAAGCCCTGTTCGGCCTGCTGGCAAAGCAAACCACGGCAGGCGAGATCCAGATCGACGAATTGGGGCGTACCGCCCAGCCCGAAATAGCGGTCACCTATGTTGCGACCGCCGATCACCGCCTGGTTGCCATCCACCAGCAGTAACTTGTTGTGCATGCGGTGATTGATGCGGCGAAAGCTGAACATCCCCTCCAGAAACAGGGTCAACGGACGCCAGCCCCGCAGCCAAAAGGGGTTGAACAGCCGCACTTCTATGCCGGGCTGATGGGCCACCATCTCCAGGAAACGGTTATCGCCAGCATAGAGGTCGTCGATGAGCAGTTGTACCCGCACCCCGCGCCGGGCCGCGTGCAGCAGCTCCGACAACAGCAGCTTGCCGCTGCTGTCTTCCTCCCAGCTGTAGTATTGGGCCTGGATCCGGCTGCGGGCGCTGCGGATCAGCTGGCAGCGCACCTTGAGCGCAAGCTCGGGTTGATCAATCAGTGCAAACTCGCCGGGGATCATGGCGTCATCTGCCTGTCATGGGGAAATGGCATAACGCTGGCTACAGACCTCATTGGAACGTGGATGAAGGAATTTACCATGGAACTCACGGATCGCCCCGCCATCAGCTATCGACCGCAAGCCAGTCAGCCAGATCCCTCGCCGACCGGCCAGCTGGCCCCCTGGTATCTGCAGCACAGGGATCAGCCCTTTGTGCCGCCCACTCAGCCTGTCTAGACGGGCGAGAGAACGTCAGGGCTGGGCCACCGCCTCGATGGCGGCTGCCTTGCCCTCCAGCTGCGGCAGGCTGAAGCGATAGGCCACGTAGTACTTGTAGATGGTACTGACGTAGTTGATGGGCCCCTGGCCGACCTCGTTGGCCACCAGCTGCTCCACGTTGCCAAACCAGACATTCGGATCCAGCCCGGCGGCTTCCGCCTTGGCCCTGATCGCCTGCACCCGATTCGGACCGGCATTATAGGCCGCCAGCGCAAACAGATGGCGGTTGAGCACATCCAGCCCGGGATCGTTGAAGTAGGTATCCAGGATCAGTCGCATGTAGCGGCAGGCCGCCTCCACATTGCCCTCCAGGCTGGCGAGCCTGGCTCCACGAATGCCCACCTCTCCCCCTGTACTCGGCAACAGCTGCATGATCCCCACAGCACCTCGCTCTGAGCGCACGCCGGCATTGAGGCCCGACTCCTTATAAGCCAGCGCCGCCAGCATCAGCCAGTCCAACCCGTACTTGTCGGCCTGCTGCTCCAGCACCTTGCGGATAGTCGCCAGCCGCCCCAGAGGATCCGGCGCCAAAATATTGCTCATCTGATCGCTGCGGGCCAGCAAACCGCGCAGGGTCATGTCGCTATAGAGGGTACGCTTGCCCGCATCGGCCAGATAACCGTTCACCGCCTTGAGCAGCTTGGGGCTATTGTTGCGCAGCGCCCAGGCACTGCGGCCCTTGTCCCGCAGCGGGATCAGCTTGTGAGCTCTCAGGCCGCTGATCATGCCGAGCCAGATGCGCCCCTTGAAACTGTCGGTTACCGTGAGCGGTATGATGCCGGCCGCTACCATCTCCAGCAGATCCCCGTCCTGCAGGTATTCGGGCACCGTCTCTATGTAGATGGGCGGCAGCCCCAGTTCGCGAAACAGCCAGTTGAGCTGGCGCAGGCTCTCATAATAGCTGGAGCTGGCGCGCACCCAGATGCGCCTGCCGGAGAGCTGGGTGATGCGGTTGAAAGTCGGTAGGGAATGCTGGCTCACCACCCACTCTTCGATGGGGGCGATCACCGGATCGGAGAAGGTCACCTGCTCGCGCCGGGTCGGTGTCACCGTCATGTTGGCCGCCACCAAATCGCCGCGCCCCTCGCTGAGGTAGTCCAGCAGCTTGTCCTGGCGCACAGGTATGTAGATGATCTTGAGTTTGATCTTCTCCTTGGCCAGATAGGTCTGGTTCAGCCAGCGCTCGAACCCCTGCAGCTGATTGACCAGGATGCCGTGCTGGGTCCCCTTGTCGAGGAAAAAGAATCCCCGCTCATAGACCACCAGGGCCCTGAGTTCTTTCTTTTGCAGTATATGTTCGAGGTCCCCGGGTTGGGGCAGGCGCTGTGGCTTGAGATCCGCCGCCAGCAGAGGAAGACACCAGAGGGCCAGCAGGCCCCAGATCCATCGCAGCCTCATTATGTGGTCGCCTTCTGTTGGCCGACTCGCGTCGGGCAAAACCGTCTGTGGGATAACTTACTATAGAACGCAGACCTACAGCAGAAGGGTCAACACGGCAGGCGCACCCGCCGTGTCATCACAGGGCTCAGATAGAGCGGGCACGCATCTCGAAAATCAATTTTTCGGCGGTGCAGGTGAACTGCAGGCGGGCTTTCAGGATCACACCGTTGGCGCCCTGGCTCAGCTCGCTGCTGATGCTGGCTTCGGCAGTCACCTGTTTGGCCAGTGCCTCATAAGCGGCCAGCTTGGCACGGGCATCGGCTTCTACCGCCGCCTCGATCACCAGATCCATGACATCGTCACCTTCACCTATGATGGTGCCGATCTCGGCGAAACAGCCACAGCTGTCACAGGTTTCCTGCACTTTATCTTCTACGGACATCATTCAACTCCTACTTATTTCGGCTGTACTTCATCGTCACGCAAGGCTTTACGAAAATCCCTGATGGCGGTGCCCAGATCCTCACCGGCGCCGGCCAGGCGTTTGCTGCCAAACACCACGACCACAACCACAAGCAGGATCAACAAATGCCAGATATGAATTCCACCGAGTCCCACTGGGATACTCCTGACTGATAGATACCGATTGTTTGTATCAAAAGAAGGCGCAAGGATTGTTGGGCAAAATCAAGGCAGGTGCAAGTTTGCAAATAAATCACGCAAAAAAATACGGCGACCCAGGGTCGCCGTATCACTTGATGCTACTTGTCCCCTCAACCACTACATCCTGTACCAGCCGCCATTGAAGGCGAGAGACAACCGAAGCATAGATTCGCCAAGATATGAAAACAAATGGTATAAATTCATCTAAGAATTGAAGGAGATTCATATCATGTTGCTGGAACAGCTGGGGCGTATCGACCTCAATCTATTAATTATCCTGCAAGTTTTGCTGGAAGAGCGGAATGGCAGCCGGGCGGCCCGCCGCCTGCATCTGAGCCAGTCTGCCGTCAGCAAGGCCCTTGGCCGCCTGCGGGAAACCTTCGATGACCCCCTGTTCGTGCGCTCCGCCTATGGGCTGGAGCCCACCGCCCGCGCCCTGACGCTGCAGCAGCAACTGCAACCCATATTGCTGTCGCTGGACAACCTGATCCAGCCGCCAGATTTCGATCCGGCCAATACCGAGCGGGAGTTCGTCATCGCCAGCATGGACAGCGCCTTCACCCTGTTCGCCCCACTCTACCTGAGCGAGCTAAAACGGCAGGCACCGGGCATACGGCTGCGCTACGAGGAGTGGACCGAGAACAGTCTGACAGAGATGAGTCAGGGCCAGGTGGACATCGCCTTCACGGTGCGGGAGAACTGCATCAGCTCGGATTTCCGGCTCGACACCCTGCCCAACGCCATCTGCCAGCGGTTGCTTGCCATCGATGACCTCACCTGTCTGGTGCAACACGATCACCCGGCCCTGCACGAGCCCGAGTGGGATCTCGCCCGTTACCTGGCCTATCCCCATGTGCAGACCTATTGCGAGGGGCGGGACCGCTGGATGCTGGATCACAAGCTGGCAGGGATGGATCTCTACCGCCGGATCGAGGCGACCGTGCCCTCGTTCGAGGCGGCGCTGCGTATGGGCATGCACTCGGACATGATAGTGACCCTTTCAAGGCTCTATGCCCGTCACGCTACCCAGGTCTATCCGCTGGTGCCGCTGCCGCTGCCCATAGCGCTAGACAGCATCTCCCACCTGCTGATCTGGCATCAGCGCCACGAGGAGGATCCGGGCCACCGCTGGCTGCGGGAAACCTTGCTCGCCCTCATCATGAGCAAACTGGAACCCTCCACCATAGAACAACCCTGATCATGGGACGCGCTTCCTCCTCGGCATGAGCAAGCGGGGAACCGGGGCTGAAAAGCAGCCCTGACACTTCAGCCCTGGCCGGTCACCGCCAGATAGTGGTGCACGCCGTCCAGCAGCATCTGCACCGAGATCATCACCAGCAGCATGCCCATCAGCCGCTCCACCGCTTTGAGTCCTCGCTCACCCAGCAGCTTGTTGAATACCTCGTAGAACATCAGGATCACGGCGCTGGCTCCCCAAGCCATCAGCAGGGCCAGCGACCAGTCCACCATCCGGGTCGGCTCCTGGTTGGCCAGCAACAACAGGGAGGCAAGAATGGAAGGGCCGGCGATCATGGGGATGGCCATGGGCACCAGGAAGGGCTCTTCGCCCGCCGCCAGCCCGGTCACCCCGCCTTCACTCGGGAAGATCATCTTGATGGCGATGAGGAACAATATGATGCCGCCCGCTATGCTGACCGCCTCCTGGCGCAGATTGAGGAAATCCAGGATCTGCTGACCAGCAAGCAGGAAGGCCATCATGATAGCGAGAGAGAACAAGAGCTCCCGCATCATCACCTTGCGCCGCCGCTTGGGATCAAGATGACGCAGGATCGACAGGAAGACCGGCAGGTTGCCCAGCGGATCCATGATCAAAAACAACATGACGGCTGCGGAAAAAGTGTCCATACAACGCCCAGGCTAAGCCTTCAACAAGGAGGGGGAAGAGGGCAAAATATAACAAAGGCGGCGGGATTCAGCGAGCGCCACAGGCCGCTCGCTGCGGGGGGATCACCCGTGGTGGCAGATCTTGCCGGCGTGGGTCTGAAAACCCTGCTCCGACGCGATGAACTTGCCGCGCCGGGCAAGGAAGGCGATCAGCGCATCTGCATCCATCTCGCTGGCACTGCAGGTATGGAAACGGGCGTCGGTGTCAAAGCGCGCATCGATCGCCTCCCTGAGGCTGGTCCGGGTAAATTGGCCACCCTGCGCCAGCATCATCTCCATCACCTCGTGACCGTGTACCGATTGAGTCATTGCAAATCTCATTAATGAACATATTTAATGTCAATTAAATCCCGCCCCGCCACTGGCGACCTTGATATAAGCCAATAAATTGCCAATTTCCCTCCGGTCGGGCTGGCTGTGAGGAGTGCTTTGTCGATAATGTGGCAACCTGACAAGGGGATGGCTACACTAACGCCCCTTTTTGCCATCTCAGACCGACTATAAGGACATTGGCGTCATGCTGCTCCATGGATTGGCTTTCAAACCCTGGCGGATCTGGACCCGCCGTCCTCTCTGGTTGAAGACCCTGATCGGTATGCTGACAGGGATCGGCCTGGGACTTGGTTTCAGTGAACAGGCGTTGCAGCTCAAGCCCATTGGCGTCCTGTTCGTCAACACCATACAGATGCTGATGGTGCCCCTCATCTTCTGCTCGGTCATCGCTGGCCTCACCTCATTGCTCAAGGGCAAGAGTCTGGATCGGATCGGCAGCAAGGCCATAGGCCTCTATCTCTTTTCCACCGCCATCGCCATCTGCATTGGCCTGATGATGGGCTGGCTGCTGGAACCCGGCATGGGCGCCAATATGGGGCCCTATGAGCGCGTCGGTATGCTGGAACAGCCGACCCTGGCCAGCGTGCTGAGCCATCTGGTACCGCGCAACCCGGTGCAAGCCATGGTGGATGGCAAGATACTGCAGGTGATCGTGTTCGCGGTGGCCCTCGCCCTCGCCCTCAACGCCACCGGCCGGCGCGGCCGTCCCGCCATCCTCTTCTTCACCTCGCTGGCGGAAGGGATGTTCAAACTGACCCAGATGGTGATGGCGCTGGCCCCCTACGGCGTCTGCGCCCTGATGGCCTGGATGACAGGCAAATACGGGGCGAGCCTGCTGATGCCGCTGCTCAAGGTGATCGGCGCCGTCTATCTCGGCTGCCTGCTCCATGTGCTTGGCGTTTACAGCGGCCTGTTGATCCTGCTGGCCCGGCTCAATCCGCTGCACTACTTCAAGAGCATCGTTGATGCACAGGCCGTGGCCTTCACCAGTAGCTCCAGCAGCAGCACCCTGCCCATCAGCCTGGCCTGCGCCGAGCGTCGGCTCGGTGTCTCCCCTGCCATCACCGCCAAGGTGCTGCCCATAGGCGCCACCATCAACATGGACGGCACCGCCCTCTATCAGGGGGTAACCGCCCTGTTCGTGGCACAGGCCTTCGGAGTGGATCTGCACATGGTGGATTACCTGACCATCATCAGCATCGCCACCCTGGCCAGTATCGGTACGGCGGGCACACCGGGCACCGGATTGATGCTGCTGACGCTGACGCTGACCGCAGTGGGATTGCCGCTGGAAGGGGTGGCACTCATCGCCGGGATCGACCGGATCCTCGACATGGCACGCACCACGGTCAACGTCTCTGGCGATATTCTGGTGTCCGTGCTGATCGCCCGCAGCGAGAAGGAGCTGGATCTGGCGACCTATCACGACGCCAGCGCGGGGGAGGATATCGACTTCACCCTGCGCTGAGGCAGGGTGAGCGATTAATGATCGTGGGGATCGTGATGACAGCGCCAGCAGACCTCGAAGTTGGCGCCGTTCTCCTCCCCGCATTGACCGCAGAGCCAGCCATTGCCCTGACGCTGCTGGTAACGCTCTATGACCCGCCCAGCCTTGCTGCGGTCCTCGGCCCTCACCATCAGGGTCACCTGCAACATGTCTACCGGCAACTCGCCCAGGGCGCTGGACAGCGCCTCCCCGTTGAGCCGTACCAGCACCCCTTCCACTTCCAGCGCCCCCTTCAGGGCATGGGCCTCCAGTGAATGGGAAGCCCGATAAAGATTGATCCATTGATCCATGCCTTCCCCCTGCAACCGGTTGTCGATGCCACATATAACCGGCACCATGTCCCTCTTCCATCCTCGGGATAGAACCTGGACCCCATGATCCAGCCCCCTTATTTCCCTAACACGCCGGTCACAGCAGGTTGTCGATGCCGTAATCGGCCCCCTGCGCCACCATGAAATCGATAAAGGTCCGCAACTTGCGCGGCATCAGTCGCCGCTCAGGAAACAGCAGATAAATCGGTACCTTGGGCTGCTGCCACTCGGGCAGCAGGGTCACCAGCGCCCCGCTGACCAGCTCCTCATGACAGAGCATGGCAGGTAGAGAGGCCAATCCCAACCCTGCCTTCGCCGCCTCCCTGGCGCAGGTTATATTATTAACCCGAAAACGGAATGGAGGGTCAACCAGCACCTCCCTACCCTCGCGCTCGAAACACCAGTGAGAGGCCAGAAAGCCGCTGCTCACCGCCACCCGCTCGTGTAAAAGCAGATCTTCCGGCCGCGTGATGGCTGAGCTGCGCGCCAGATAATCCGGGCTGGCACAGAGCAGCCGCTCCGTGCTCCACAGCCGCCGCGCCGCCAGATTGGAGTCGCTCATGTCACCGATGCGCACGATCGCATCCAGCCCCTCGTTGATAGGATCCACGATGCGATTGGTCAGCTCCAGCTCCACCTGCAGGCCCGGATAGACTTGCAAGAATTTAGCCACTAACCGACCAACCACCAGCTGCCCCGTCTCGATAGGCACCGCCAACTTGAGGGTACCTGTCACCTCCTGCTGGCTGGCACTCACCATCAGCTCGGCCTGAGCCAGCTCATCCACCGCCTTGCTGCAGCGCAGGTAATACTGCTCCCCGGCCTCGGTCAGGGTGAGCTGCCGGGTGGAGCGGTAGAGCAGCCGCACACCGAGGCGTTGTTCCAGCTCGGCAATGCGGCGACTCACGGTCGCCTTGGTCATGCCCAGATCCTGGGCAGCCGCGGTGAAGGAGCCCTTGTCGACGATCCGCACTAAAATCAATGCCGCGTTCAAATCCATTGTTGCACCAGTGAAACTGTCTATCTCATAAATGGATACTAATCGAAACAGTTGGCCAGTGTTAGCCTGCGCCTCTTAAGTTCAGGAATCCCCCCAAAAATGAGTCAACACAAGAAGATCCCCCTGCTGGCCGCCATGGTGCTGGCCCTGCTCGGTCTGCTGTTCGCCGGTTACTGGTATCTGCATGGCCGCTATTTCGAGAGTACCGACAACGCCTACCTGCAGAGCGAGGTGACCGGGATCGGCTCCAAGCTGCCGGGCTACATCAGCGAGGTGCTGGTGACCGACAACCAGGCGGTGAAGACCGGTCAGCTGATCGCCAGGCTGGATGATCGGGAGTACAAGACCAAGGTGGCCGAGGCCGAAGCCGACCTGCGCCTCAATCAGGCGACGGCGGAGAATCTGGCCGCGACCCGCACCCAGCAGCTGAGCCTGATCCGTCAGGCCGAGGCCAAAGTCAGCTCTGCCACTGCCGAGCAGGTGCGCGCCCAGCAACAAGTGCAGCGCGTCAGCCAGCTCAACCAGCGCCATTACAGCTCGCAAGACAGCCTCGACGAGGTACGGGCTGGACTGCAGGTTAATCTGGCACAGGAGCAGGAGGCCCAAGCCGCCCTGCAAGCAGCCCGTGAACGACTGCTGGTGCTGGATGCCGAAGCCAAGCAGAACAAGGCCAGGCTGGCCCTGAGCGAGGCGCTGCTGGAGCAGGCCAAACTGGCGCTGACCTATACCGAGTTGCGGGCACCGGCCGATGGCATTATCGGCAAACGCAGCCTGCGGGCCGGGCTCTATGTCCAATCCGGCATGCAGGTCGCCAGCCTGGTGCCGCTGCAACAGGTGTGGGTCGAGGCCAACTTCAAGGAGACTCAGCTGCTCCACATGCAGCCGGGCCAGAAGGTGAAGGTGATCCTGGATGCTTATCCGGGTCAAGCAGTCGAGGGGATCATCGACAGCCTGGCCCCCGCCACCGGCGCCAGATTCGCCCTGCTGCCACCGGAAAACGCCACCGGCAACTTCACCAAGATAGTGCAGCGGGTGCCGGTCAAGATCCGCATCCCCGAGCCGGGCGCCCTGGCTGGCAAGCTGCTGCCGGGCCTCTCCACCGAGGTGATAGTGGACACCCGGGACCCCGAGCCCCTGGTCGCCGCCCACTGATGGAACCCATTCCACGTCGCCACTGGATCGCTGTCATGGGGGGCCTCATTGGCGCCTTCATGGCCATCCTCGACATCCAGATCACCAACGCCTCCCTGAAGGACATTCAGGGGGCCCTCTCCGCCACCCTGAGCGAGAGTTCCTGGATCTCCACCTCCTATCTGGTGGCGGAAATGATCGCCATCCCCCTGAGCGGCTGGTTCAGCAGGGGCCTGAGCGTGCGCCGCTATCTGCTGTGGACCACCGGTGCTTTCCTCATCGCCTCCGTGCTCTGCTCGTTCAGCTGGAACCTCACCAGCATGATCGTCTTCCGGGCATTGCAGGGCTTCACCGGCGGCGCCCTCATTCCCATGGCCTTCTCACTCATCGTCACCCTGTTGCCACTGCACAAACGGGCCACCGGCATGGCGCTGTTCGGCATCTGTGCCACCTTCGCCCCCGCCATAGGCCCAACGCTGGGCGGCTGGCTGACCGAGCAGCTGTCGTGGCACTACATCTTCTATCTGAATGTGCCACCGGGACTGCTGGTGATGGCCATGCTGGCCCACGGGCTGGACAAGCAGCCGGTGGACTGGGAGGTGATCAAGCGGGTGGATCTCATCGGCATAGTCACCATGGCGATGGGGCTGGGTCTGCTGGAGGTGGTGCTGGAAGAGGGCAACCGGGAGGACTGGTTCGGTTCCAGCTTCATCGTGCGGCTCACCGTCATCTCGGTAGTGGCCCTGGTGTTCTTCGTCATCAGCCAGCTGCTCAGACGCCATCCGCTGGTCAACCTGCGGCTACTGCACAATCCGCGTTTCGCGCTGGCCTGCTTCGCCTATCTGGTGCTCGGCATGGCGCTGATGGGCTCCATCTATGTGCTGCCGCTCTACATGGCGCAGATCCACAACTACAACGCACTGGAAATCGGTGAAGTACTGATGTGGATGGGGCTACCACAGCTGCTGGTGTTGCCGCTGGTGCCCAAACTGACCCACAAGATAGACCCGCGCTACCTGGTGAGTTTCGGCTTCCTGGTGTTTGCCATCAGCTGCTTCATGAACATGAACATGAGTGCCGACTACGCCGGCCCCCAGCTGATCCAGTCGCTGATAGTGCGGGCGTTGGGTCAACCCTTCATCATGGTGCCGCTCTCTCTGGTGGCGACCGCCAGCCTGACCCATGACGAGATCCCCTCCGCCTCGACCCTGCTCAACGTACTGCGCAACCTCGGCGGCGCGTTCGGTATCGCCATCATCGCGACCCTGATCGATAACGACACCCGCGTCCATGTCAGCCAGATCAGCAGCACCCTGGCCGCCAGTAGCATAGAGGGGCAGAGCTACCTGCTGCAGCTGGCCCAGAACATGATGGTGCAAGGCTCGGGTCCCGAGCTGGCACAGCAGCAGGCCCAGGCCATGCTGGCGAACACCATCAGTCGCGAGGCGGCCATCATGGCCTACAATCAGGTGTTTTACGTGATGGGCATCTTCCTGCTGATCGCCAGCGCCCTGATGCTGCTACTCAAGCAGCCAGCACCCAGGGCTGCCGACGCCGAGCCGCTCGAGGCATAGCAAGGGTCTGAAAACAGGCCCATTTTCCTTGCCGCGGTTCATCGCCCGCCGGCGAGGATCAGGGATCTAGTGCGAGCGATAAAAGGCACCGGCGCCTCTTCACCCTGCCAGCGAGGCGGCGATCAAAAACTGGGCGGCGAAGTAGCTGCTCATCACCCAGGCCGTCGCATGGGGGAAAGGGCGGCGGAAGCGATCCAGCGCCAGCATGCTGTCGGAGAAGAGGAACATCAAGGCCCCCACCAGGGCAGCGGCACTGCCTGCGGTCAAGGAGGCGTGCCAGGCACCGGCGGCCACCCAGGCCATGCCAATGATCACCAGCATGTAGCAAAGCACGGGGACCTTCATCTCCCCGAGTTTGCCCCACAACAGGCCGAACACCATGCCCGCCACCAGCAGCAACAGCAGGCCATCCATCAGCTTCAGCACCAGCGGCCCCTGGGCGAAACCGACTATGTAGCAGAGGTGCGCGACAAAAAATGCCGCCAGCCCCTGAATAAACCGATCGCTTGGCAGCATCAGCAGCACGTCTCCGGCCAGCGACAGGCAGAGGCCGAGCAGGATCCAGGCATGGGAGCCGTCGTGGTCATAACCCTGATAGCCAAACGCCAGCGCTATGATGAGCAGCATGGTCAGCGGCTTGCTGATGTAGAACTGACGGGAGTCTGAGCCGTAGGCCGCACGAATGTGCCACCAGCCCGATGCGATGATCAAGAAACTCAATAACATGCCCTGCTCCTCACGTGTTGCTCGCACTCATACGGCAACATCTTATTTACCAGGGGCAGAGTAGCAAATTCCCCCGCCCAGTGGCAGGGGGGCTCAGAACACCAGCCCTCTACACCTAAAGTCTAATTGCCTCGCCCCCCTTGCTGGGGCATAAGGAACGGGTCTGGAGGATCACCATGGAAGAAGCAATGAAAAACTATCTGCCCGCCATCGATATTATGATGTGCCATCTGGGGATCAGCTTCGAGCAGGCCTGCGAACAGCTTGGCCTCAGCCCGCAGGAGCAACAGGCGCTGGACCAGTTGCAGGATCCGCAAGAATAAGCCCCGACCGGGGAGATGAAAACGGCGCCTCGATGGCGCCGTTTTTATTGACCCTTGTTAGGCTCGCACCGCCCGTCGCCGTTGCAGCCCGACGATCAACGCAAACAGCAGGAAGCCGGGCAACCACATCAGCTCCTTGCGCCAGCGCTCGGTGGGCGCCTTGACGGTCAGGATCTCCTGATCGAACTCCAGCCCCATGGTGGCCGCAGGGCTGCCAAAGGCGACGTTGTCGATCAGCGTCTTGCCATCCTGTTCATAGAGGCTCAGCCCCAGATTGGCCAGCCGCTCCTCGCCATCCGCCCCATCCGGAACGGCGACCAGCAGGGTGAACTTGCGCGGTTTTCCGACCGCATCTTCACCCTGGACGCGCAGCCGCAGCGTGCTCTCCGCCTCCACTTCACCCATGGTTTTTGCCAACTCGGCGGGCGGGGTAACCCGATAGGGATCGTGCACCATGTCCATCCAGAAACCGGGGCGGAACAGGGTAAAGGCGACCAGCAGCAGCAATATGCTCTCATACCAGCGGCTCTTCACCAGGAACCAGCCCTGGGTAGCAGCAGCGAAGATCAGCATGGCGATGGTCGCCACGATAAAGATCAGCACTCCGTGGGCAAAGTCCACATCGATCAGCAGCAGGTCGGTGTTGAAGATGAACAGGAACGGCAGCGCGGCGGTACGCAGGCTGTAGTAGAACGCCGTGATCCCGGTCTTGATGGGATCGCCCTTGGAGACGGCGGCTGCCGCGAACGAGGCCAGCCCCACCGGCGGCGTCACATCCGCCATGATGCCGAAGTAGAAGACGAACAGGTGCACGGCGATGAGCGGCACTATCAGGCCGTTCTGCTGCCCGAGCGTCACCACCACGGGCGCCAGCAGGCTGGAGACAACGATGTAGTTGGCGGTGGTGGGCAGCCCCATGCCGAGAATAAGGCTCAGAAAGGCGGTGAGCAGCAGCATCAGCAGCAGATTGCCCATGGAGAGCATCTCCACCAGATCGGCCAGTACCAAACCCACCCCGGTCTGGGAAACGGCGCCCACTATGATGCCGGCAGTGGCGGTCGCAATGCCGATACCGATCATGTTGCGGGCACCGGCCACCAGCCCCTCGCGCAGATCGATCAGACCGTCCTGCACTGAGCCGTAATCGTGCAGGCCATCACTGCGCAGCCAGTTGAGCAGCGGCCGCTGGGTCAGCAGTATGATCACCAGCATGACGGTTCCCCAGAAGGCCGACAGCCCGGGCGAGAGCCGTTCAACCATCAGGCACCACACCAGCACCACCACGGGCAGCAGGAAGTGCAGACCGGAGAGCAGCACGGCGCGGGTGTTGGGCAACTCGGTCAGCGGTTTGTCCGGATCCTCTGCCGCCAGCGGTTCGTTACTGGCCGCTATCTTCAACAGACTCAGATAGGTGATAACCAGCAGCAGGCTGATCCCCGGCAGGGCGAAGTCACCCAGCACAGGTTTGAGCCAGCCCAGACCATAGTAAACCGCCATCGACAGGCCGCTGATGAGGGTGGCGCCGAAGGCAAAACCGGTCAGACGGCGCAGCCAGGGCTTGGGCTGATGGCCACCTATGGGCTGCATGCCGAGCTTGAGCGCCTCCAGATGGACGATGTAGAGCAGGGCTATGTAGGAGATGGTGGCCGGCAGGAAGGCGTGCTTGATGATCTCGACGTAGGGAATGCCCACGTACTCCACCATCAGGAAGGCGGCCGCACCCATCACAGGGGGCATGATCTGGCCGTTGACCGAGGAGGCCACTTCCACTGCCCCCGCCTTCTCGGCGCTAAAGCCCACCTTCTTCATCATGGGAATGGTGAAGGTGCCGGTGGTCACCACGTTGGCAATCGACGAGCCTGAGATGAGGCCGGTCAGGCCGGAGGCTACCACTGCCGCCTTGGCTGGACCGCCGCGCAGGTGGCCAAGCAGGCTGAAGGCGAGCTGGATGAAGTAGTGACCGGCGCCGGCCCGCTCCAGCAGGGCGCCGAACAGCACGAACAGGAACACGAAGCTGGTGGAGACGCCGAGGGCAATCCCGAACACCCCTTCAGTGGTGATCCACTGATGGTTGGCCAGCGCGGTGAAGCTCACCCCGCGGTGGGCCAGCAGGCCCGGCATCCAGGGGCCCGCCAGACTGTAGACCAGAAAGGCGATGGCGATGACCGCCAGTGCTGGCCCCAGCGCGCGGCGCGCCGCTTCCAGCAGTAGTGGCAGACCGATACAGGCGGTGACCAGATCGGCGGTGGTAAGGCTGCCCGGCCGCAGGGCCAGCGCCTGGTACATCACGAACAGGTAGCAAGCCGCCCCGGCGGCAATGAGCCCCAAGGCTATGTCGCCGATCGGCACCCGATCACGTGGCGATGAACGAAACGCCGGAAACACCAGATAGGCCAGCAGCAGGGCGAAGGTGAGGTGAATGGCGCGGGTTTCGGTGTCATTGAGTACGCCAAAGCCCAACATGAAGGGCAGCGGCGAGGCGATCCAGAGCTGGAAAAGAGACCAGGCCAGCGCCAGTGTGGTGATGAGCCCGCCCATGAGGCCGAACGGCAGACGAGCGCCCACATCCTGGGCGATCAGTTCCTCGGTAGAGAGTTGTTTATCTTGCATAGGGTTAACTTGTGCCAACGAGTACAACAAGAGCGACACCCGCCCCCGCAACTGGGCTGCGGCTGACGGGTGTCGAAGAGAGTGACCTGGGCCCTTGGGCCGTCAATCAGAGCCAGCCGCGCTCCTTGTAGTAGCGGGCAGCCCCTTCATGCAGCGGCGCAGAGAGTCCCACCTTGATCATGTCGGCCTCTTGCAGGTCGGCGAAGGCCGGGTGCAGGCGCTTGAAGCGATCCAGGTTGCCGAACACCGACTTGACCAGCTGATAGACCACTTCAGGATCTGTCTTGGCGCTGGTGGAGAGCACCGCCTTGCCGCCGATAGACGGGGTTGGCTGGTCGCTGCCCTTGTAGATGCCGCCGGGGATTTCAGCCTTGCTGTAGTAGCTCTTCTCGGCCAGCAGCTTGTCGATATCCGCGCCGGTCACCGGTACCAGTACCGCATCGGTCGTGGTGGAGGCTTCCTGGATGGCGCCGTTCGGGTGACCGACGAAGTAGCTCATGGCGTCGATGTTGTTGTCGCCGAGGGCGGAGGCCTGCTCGGCCGGTTTCAGTTCGGAGACCAGGCCGAAGTCACCCTTCTTCCAGCCTTTGACCGCCATTATCTCTTCCATGGTGTCACGCTGGCCGGAGCCCGGGTTGCCGATGTTGACGCGCTTGCCCTTCATGTCGTCGAAGCCGGCGATGTTGGCATCACGGCGCGCCAGTATGGTGAACACTTCGCTCTGCAGGGAGAGGACGGCACGCATGTCATCCATGGCCCCTTCAGCCTGGAAGGGGGGCAGGCCTTTCATCGCCTTGTACTGATGGTCGGACTGCATGATACCGAAGTTGAACTCACCGCTGCGGATACCGTTGACGTTGGCCACACCGCCACCGCTGGCCGGGGCGTTGCACTTGATCTGGTGATCGGCAACGCCGCGATTGAGGAAGCGGCAGATAGACTGGCCAGCGACATAGTAAACACCGGTCTGACCGCCAGTGCCTATGGTCACGAAGCGCTCCTGCGCCTGCAGCGGACCACCAAACGAAACACCGACCAGGGCAGCCGACAGGGCACACGCCAGGGAAAATCCTTTCATGTTGTTCATCCTTTTTGATTGATTCAGCTCGCCCGTTCCACGGGCGAATGCCGGACAAACCACCGTTCTGCACCGGTGGTCATCCATAACCTCTATATGAGGAATCGGGTGAACGGCGAGCGTTCCCCAAAAAGCCACCAGCATCCTGTGGTGAGACAGTCGGCGTCATGCCAACCGAAGATAATTGACCCGGAGGGGATCAATCAAAGCGTCATAGCGGCTTCGATTAAGCACATGGAGCCAACATAAATCAAACAAAAACACAAAATAATGGATATGAATGACGAGAAATTTGAAGCCGATCATTAATTTACTGCTCGGGGATTAATTGGATGTGCTACCGGTTGGCAGGCGGGAGGATAGAGATAAGATTCTTTTGCAGCCCTTTACTGGCAAGGGCTGCAACCTTGTTGACTTATGCTTTTGGCTTGGCCAGATCCAGGATAAACGCAAACTCCAGCGCGATATCCTCATAAGCCTTGAAGCGACCGGACTTGCCGCCGTGACCGGCATCCATGTCGGTATTCAGCAACAACTTGTTATCATCCGTCTTCAGCTCGCGCAGCTTGGCCACCCACTTGGCAGGCTCCCAATACTGTACCTGGGAGTCATGCAGCCCCGTGGTCACCAGCATGTTCGGGTAGGCCTGTGCCTTGACCTGATCGTAGGGGCTATAAGCCTTCATGTAGTCGTAATAACGCTTCTGCTTCGGGTTGCCCCACTCGTCGTACTCCCCGGTGGTGAGGGGAATGGATTCGTCGAGCATGGTAGTGACCACGTCGACAAAGGGCACCTGAGCCACCACGCCACGATAGAGCTGGGGCGCCTGATTGATGACAGCCCCCATCAGCAGGCCGCCGGCGCTGCCGCCCATGGCGTAGACCTGATCCCTGGCGCCATAACCCTGCGCCATCAGCGCCTCGGTCACGTCGATGAAGTCGTTGAAGGTATTCTGCTTTTTCAGCAGTTTGCCGTCTTCATACCAGTGGCGGCCCAGCTCCTCGCCGCCCCGAATGTGGGCGATGGCATAGACGAAGCCCCGGTCCAGCAGGCTCAGGCGAGCCGTGCTGAAATCGGGATCCATGCTGGCGCCGTAAGAGCCATAGCCGTAGACCAGTAACGGATTTTTTTGCGACCCGGCACTCTCTTTCTTGAACAGATCCGTGCGATAGACCAGCGACACCGGCACGGTCACCCCATCGCGGGCGGTCACCCAGAGGCGCTCGCTGGCGTACAGCTCCGGCTTGAAGCCCGCCACCGCTTGCTGTTTGAGCAGGGTACGCTTGCCGCTGGCCATATCCAGCTCATAGGTGGACGACGGTGTGGTCATGGAGGAGTAACCGTAGCGCAACTGGCTGGTCTCCGGTTCCGGGTTGTAGGCGAGCCAGGTGACATAGGCGGGATCGTCGAAAGCGATCTCTTTCTGCTCGCCGCTCTGCCAGTTGATCTGGCGCAGCCGGGTAAGCCCCTGATTGCGCTCCTCCAGCACCAGCCACTCCTTGAACAGGGCATAGCTCTCCAGCAACACGTCCGGATTGGGGGCAATCACCGCCTTCCAGCGCTCGACCGGGCTCTCCTTGGTCTCGTACAGGCCGAAGTTCTTGCCGTCCTTGTTGGATCGCACATAAAAGCGACCGCGGTAGTTATCCAGGCTGTATTCGTGATCCACCTGGCGGGGCAGGAACAGCCGTGGAGCCTGGGTCGGCACGTTGGCGTCGATGAGGCGCGCCTCGCCCGTGGTGGTGCTGGAGAGGGCGATGACGATGAAATCTTCCGAGGTGGTGGCGTAGAGGCTGACGTAGAAGGTGTCATCCTTCTCCTCATACACCAGAGTGTCTTTCGCCGGATCCGAGCCAAGCTCGTGGCGATAGACCTGATAGGGCAACAGGGTCTTGGGGTGCTTGCGCACGTAGAACACTGTCTTGCTGTCGTTGGCCCACACCAGGTTGCCCGAGGTGTTCGGAAGCGACTCGGCCGCCCACTTGCCGCTCTCCAGATCGAGGAACTGGATCTGGTACTGGCGGCGCGAGAGGAAATCTTCCGCCACCGCCAGCCAGCGGTTGTTGCGGCTCACCTCCAGGGCGCCAAGGGCGTAGAACTCGTGCCCCTCTGCGCGCTGGTTGCTGTCGAGCATCAGCTCGGGCTCCTGCGACCCTTCCACCTTGCTGCGGGAATAGATACCGTACTCCTTGCCCGGCTCATAGCGGGTCTGGTAACGGTAGCCATTCTTCACATAGGGGACTGACTCATCCTGCTGGGGAATACGGGCCACCATCTCCTGGTAGAGCTGGTCGCGCAGCGGCCTGGTCGGCTTGAGCATGGCCTCGGTATAGGCGTTCTCCGCCTCCAGGTAGGCCAGCACCTCGGGTTTCTGGCGCTCGTCATCGCGCAGCCAATAGTAGTTGTCGACCCGGGTATCTCCGTGTTTCTTGATGGTGTGAGGGTGTTTGGTGGCCACGGGAGGCTGGATAAGGGTATCGCTTGTGGGCATGGCGGACTCATCATTGGCATATGAACAGGGAACGGCGGCCAGGCAAGCCAGCAGCAGAAGCCCTCGGGAAAAGGTAAACATGTCGCATCCTTTGCGCTTTAAAAGGGTTAGCAGACCTGAGCCTTGGCTCCTTGGATAGGGGATCAATCTGCCCCTTGTCGCCCCCAGTTGCAAGTTATCACCCCGTAAAACCCGCAAGAACAGGTAAAAGGGCCGCTATCTCGCGACAGCGGCCCTCAAACCTGACCATGAGCGACACAGGTTCGCTCAGGTGTGCCTCACATGATGGAGTCGTGCCTGCTCATGGCCAGTTTGCGTCAGCCGGAGTAGCTCGACCAGACCCTGGTCGCGCCCTCATCACTGATGCTCAGCACCTGGTAGGGCTGACCCGGAATATCCATGCCTGGCGCACTCTGGGGCATGCCCGGAATGGTCAGGCCGCGGATCGCCGGTTTTTCCTTGAGCAGCTTCTGCACATCGGCGGCGGGTACATGCCCCTCCACCACATAGCCATTCACCACACCCGTGTGGCAGGACGCCAGCTGCGGTGTGATGCCGTACTGCTGCTTGATGGGATCGAGCTGCTCGGTTTCGACGACCTTGACCTCAAAGCCGTTCTCTTCCATGTGCTTGATCCAGGTCTTGCAACAGCCGCAATACTGGGACTTGTAGACGGTCATCTGCTCCGCGGCCAGGGCGGAGAAGCTGACGGTACCGGCCAGCAGGGCCAGTAACAGGGACTTGTACATAACTCACCTCAGATAAGAAGAAATACCCAAAAAAACAGGGGAACTCGACTCAACCGGGATGACGGGGAGGACGATCCAGCCGCTCGAGCGGCACCTCAGGCGTGAACAGGGAGGGGGAGAGAAACTGTGGCATATCCGGTTCCAGCACGGCCACCGTCAGGCTGTCGCTGGTGAGCACCGTCATGGCCAGCGCCGAGGTGAAGCTGCCGCATGGCATGGCCTTCTCCAGGGTGCGCTCGCTCTGGCTGCAATGGGGCGTCAGAGTACAGAGATCGGTCGCCGCCCGGCTGCCAAACGACATCAGCACCATCAGCAGACTCCACAGAGGGAGCCAGCGGCGGGCGCGAGCAAGTTGGCGACGGGTCAGAACCATGACATGACTCATTGATCGGAGGAACCCCATGGTAACCCCTGGCCCAGGGGGAGGGTCAAGCCCTCCCCTCTATGGTTGGATGTAAGTAGTCTGGCGGGGCGCGATTCACCCACGTATCCCCGCGTCCGGCGTTGCGCGATCTGATCCCGGAACTGGCGGGCTATTGCGCTTCTTGCTAACGTCGCAGCTCAATACATCTTCTTTTCACCGGTATTAGGCCCATCTTCAGGTTATGACCCCATGAAACGCATTCTGGTTATCTTTTCACACCCGGCCCTGCAGAGCTCCAGGGCCAACAAGCAGCTGCTGCAAGCTGTCTCCAACCTGGAGGGGGTCACGGTGCACGACCTCTACCAGCACTACCCGGACATGTTCATCAATGTGAAGCGGGAGCAGGCCCTGCTGTCGGAACACGACATCATCGTCTTTCAGCACCCCTTCTACTGGTACTCCTGCCCCGCCATCATGAAGGAGTGGATGGATCTGGTGCTGGAGTATGGTTACGCCTACGGCCCCGAGTCCCACGCCCTCAAGGGCAAGCAGTGGCTGAGTGCCATCACCACGGGGGGGGCCCCCGACTCCTATTGCAGCGAAGGCTACAACAGCCGTCCGCTGCTCGACTTCCTGCTGCCGTTCCAGCAAACGGCGCAGCTGTGCGGCATGAGCTGGCTGCCACCGTTCGTGCTGCACTCCTTTCACAAGATCAAGGATCCGAAGGCGCTGCGTCGCTGTGGCCAGGATTATCGCCAGCTGCTGTGTGCCCTGCGCGACGAGCAACTGACCCCGGCCCAGCTCGGCGGCAGCCCCTATCTGCGGGATCTGCTGGAGGTGCTCTCATGAAACACTGCCTGTCATTTGGCCGAGCCTATGAGCCGGGCCAGAAATTCGAACGGAGGGCTGGCTGATGGGCCACGGATTAATGTTTGATGCGCTTATCTACCTCTCGGCGGCGGTGATCGCCGTGCCGCTGGCCAAGCGCTGGGGGCTGGGGTCCGTACTCGGCTACCTGCTGGCGGGCATCATCATAGGTCCCTTCCTGCTCGGGCTGGTGGGACAGCAAAAGGATGTGATGCACTTCGCCGAGTTCGGCGTGGTGCTGATGCTGTTTCTGGTCGGGCTGGAGCTGCGCCCTGCCCTGCTGTGGAAACTGAAGGGGCCCATCCTCGGCACCGGTGGCCTGCAGGTACTGCTCACCACAGGGGCCCTGACCGGGGTGGCTCATCTCATCGGCCTGCCCTGGCAACAGGGGCTGGCCATAGGTCTCATCCTGGCGCTATCGTCCACTGCCATCGTGCTGCAGAGTCTGCAAGAGCGCAAGCTGATGCAGAGCGAGAGCGGCCGCTCTGCCTTTGCAGTACTGCTGTTCCAGGATATCGCCGTCATTCCCATCTTGGCGATCCTGCCACTGCTCGCCATCGCGCCGGTGGCCAGCAATGGCGGCTCCGAGCTGGCTGGCTGGCAACACGGCCTGCTGGTGGTGGCGGCCATCTCCGGCATAGTGCTGGGTGGCCACTACCTGATGCGGCCGGTGTTTCGGGCCATAGCCCAATCCCACATGCGGGAGATCTTCGTCGCTGCCGCCCTGCTGCTGGTGATTGCCATCGCCGTGTTGATGGAGTCGGTGGGGCTCTCCCCGGCGCTGGGCTCCTTCCTTGCCGGGGTGGTACTGGCCGACAGCGAATATCGCCACGAACTGGAGGCGGACATAGAGCCGTTCAAGGGACTCTTGCTCGGCCTGTTCTTCATGTCGGTAGGGGCCGGTATCAACTTCAGCCTGTTTGCCGAACACCCTTTCCTTATTCCGACGCTGGTGGTGGGGCTGATGGTGCTTAAATGGCTGGTGCTGATGGCGCTTGGCTTCATTATCCGCATCTCGCCGAGCCAGCGCTGGACCTTCGCGCTGGCGCTGGCACAAGGGGGGGAATTTGCCTTCGTGCTCTTCTCGTTTGCCGCCCAGAACAGGGTGCTACCCGGCGAGACCATTTCACTACTGACGTTAGTCGTGGCACTCTCCATGGCGCTGACGCCGCTCTTGCTGATCCTCAACGATCGGGTGATCCAGCCCTGGTTCGATTACCGTACCCACAGCGACGCACCGCAACACGAGCAGCCTGAGCTGGTGGAACACCCCGTCATCATCGCTGGCTTCGGCCGCTTCGGCCAGATAGTGGGGCGTCTGCTGCATGGCCACGGCATCGGCACCACCATCCTCGAGCAGGATGCCAGTCAGATAGAGATGCTGCGCAAGTACGGCTACCAGGTGTTCTATGGCGATGCCAGCCGGCTCGACCTGTTGCATGCCGCCGGCGCCCACAAGGCCAAACTGCTGGTGCTCTCCATCAACGATCCAGCCACCTCGCTCGACGTAATTGAAATGGTGAAGAAACATTTCCCGCACCTTAAGATACTGGCGCGAGCCCAAGACAGGCCTCACGCTCACGAGATCCTGCGCCAGGGCGTGGGCAGCGTGTATCGGGAAACCCTGGGTTCCGCCGTGGATCTGGGGGTGGAAGCCCTGACCCAGCTGGGATTTAGAGCCAACCAGGCCTGGCGGGCAGGACAGACCTTCAAACAGCACGACAACTGGTTGCTGCGGGAGCAGGTCAACTACCTGGACGACGAACACACCTATATCAACAAGAGCCTGCAATACCGGGATATCCTCTCCGATCTGTTGCAAGACGATCAGGAAGGACAGGAGCGTATTCACGCTCACAACTGGAACAGCGGACTGCCCGACAACGACAAGGAAGCAATATGATTGCCTATTACCCCATGCTCAAACATCTGCATATGACCCTAGCCATCGTCAGCCTGCTGCTGTTTGTCTATCGCTGGATGCTCTCTCTCAACAGCAGTCCGCGCCTGCAACAGCGCTGGCTGAAGATAGCGCCCCACGTCAACGACACCTTTTTGCTGCTGTTCGGGTTCCTGTTGGCGGTCACGCTGCAGATGAGCCCGGGCCAGCAGCCCTGGCTGATGGCCAAGCTGATCGCACTGGTGGTCTACATAGGTCTCGGCGTCATGGCGCTCAAGCGACCAGCCCGCAACCAGAAGCTGGTGGCCGGTGCCGCCGCGCTGGCCGTCTTCGGCTACATGGTGGGTGCAGCCATCACCAAGTCAGCCTGGTCCTGGCTGGCCTGATCACAGAGCTTCATCTGGTGGAGGGGCCGAGCCCCTCCACATCATCTACTGCCTCTTCCTGCTATTTTTATTTTTTCCTCTCCAAAAAAACCGCAAGACAGCACTTTAATTTGCGATTTTCGCATCATTTAAAAGCCTCGATTGATCCCCACCAAAACACATATTGGTTTTAATATCATCTAGTTACAGCATTTTGTATGAAAATGGCGACAGTTGTCGCAGCAAAAGTTGCGACATAGACTGTCGCAAGTCATGGCTAGGATACACTCAACGCTAAACCAGTGAAGGCATGCACCATGAGTAAGAAGCTGTTACGACAACTGACCTTGGCGCGTTGCATCCCGCACCGCCCTTACAAGCTGACCGCCAGCCAACTCCAGGTAAAACTGGAAGAGGAAGGTATACACGTCAGTCTGCGTACCGTGCAACGGGACCTGGAGGAGATGTCCGGCATGGGGTTGTTCGACCTCACTTCGGATGAACGCAGCAAACCCCACGGCTGGTGCTTCGAGCGCCATGGCCTCAACGACTTCGCCAACATAATGCCGCTATCGCTGGCGGTGGCCCTGAAAACCTGGAGTGATCAGGCAAGCCAACTGCTGCCGGCAAGTGTGTTGACCGAATTGAACCCGCTGGTCGACAAGGCCAGTCAGGTGATCCGCGACAGCCAGAGTGAACTGGCCGAACGCTGGCTTGAAAGCGTGCATCAGTCACCACGTCCGTTTGCCGGCAATCCTGAGATCCGTCGCAGCACCCTGATCCGCGATGCCCTCTGGCGTGGTCGCAAATTCAGTGCCGAGATCCAGCGTGTCATCAAGGAACGTACCGTATGGCTCTGCTATGACCGCATCAATCCCCTCGGCATTCTGAATCAGGCCGACGGTCCCATACTGCTCTGTACCCTGTCCGAGCTGGATCCCAAGGTGTACGGCATACCGTTCGATCACATCAAGGGTGTGGAACTGACCAACTTCAGCGCGACCCAGCCGAAGGACTTCAATGTCCAGAAGCTGATCCGCGATCAGGGCTATCAGGACGTCAGTGGCCCGATCCGCTTCGTCGGTCGTATCGATGCCAACTGCCCGACGCTGGTCGATGGACAGATCCCGGGCCACAACCCGCGCATGACCCGCTACGATAAACGCAGCGTGGTAGTGGAGACCGAAGTACAGGACACCCCTGAATTTCGCACCTGGTTGAACAACATGAGCGGCAACCTGGAAGTATTGGCGCCAGAGTCGCTGCGCAAGGCATATCCCACGCCTGGCAGCCGAGTCAGCTAACCCAAAAAAGCCGAGCTCAGCCTCGGCTTTTTGTATGCTTTTCAAGCATGTTTTTTCAACTACTTTTTAACTCTTATCCGCTGAATTGAGCCCCTTTGTACCCTCGTTTTCCCCCAGTTTTTGCGTGTGAGAGATCCGCCATCACTGCTGTAAGAGGCCGCTGTGTTGACCCGTACGCGAAGGCGTCTTTGAATCTACACGCTTTCCAATGAAACAAACTAAGTTGATGATATATATATATTTACATTGTTAATGACTAGGTTTGATCAAGCTGGCTCATACTGATAACCGCCCAAACGCCCTTGTTCCTCTGTGGGGTTCCCTTAATATGGGCGTCACAGGGATGGAGCTGGTTCGGCAGGATGCAGGAACAGCGCATAAACAGGGAATAATCCACAGGACGTGGCCAAGGACACCTCAGGATGAGGCAGAGCGGTACGGATTACTACTCTTCAGGAAGAACAGGACCTCGCCCGATGCGAGTAGGACAGCTTCAGGATGAAGCGTGATAGCTAGGATGGTTATCTGTCAGGACGACGCAAGGAACACCACAGAATGTGGTAACGGACACCTCCAGGATGGAGAGAGTGCAGCAATCAGGATCGATTGCCAGGCTAGGATGGCCACAGGACACCTCAACGGATTGGGAAGGGGATATTCCGAAGGATTAGGATAAAGTCAGGGATTGCAGGGAGCGTTGCAGTTCATGGACTGGACTAGATGACTTGAGGGGACGGCAACTGCCGTCCCCTTTTCTTTTGCCTCTTTACAACTCTTGGCGGTAGAGTTTGAACAGCAGTTCAATGTTCAACAACAGAGAGCCTGTAAATCCAATTGTGTAACCGCCCACGCATAAGTAACTTTTTCAAAAGGATACCTTCGTGGGTAAGCAAAGGGAGCAAGACAAACTCAAAGCACTCACCGCTGAGCTGGCAAAAGATATCAAGTCTGAAAAAGATCTCCGCACCCTCGCCCAACAGCTGATCAAGCTCACCGTCGAGATCGCTCTCAATACGGAAATGGACCAGCACCTCGGCTACGAGAAACACGCCCCACAAGGCCATGGGACCGGCAAATGGCTATTCGAGCAAGCGCTTAAAAGGGCAGTACGGCGAGGTGACCATCCAAGCGCCTCGTGACCGTAACGCTTCCTTCGAGCCGCAGTACGTCCGCAAGAGCCAGTCACGCCTGACCCAGATGGACGACCAGATCCTCGCCCTCTACGCCAAAGGCTTGAGCACACGTGATATCGTTGACGCGTTCAAAGAGATGTATGACGCCGACATCTCGGCGACGCTGGTGTCCAAGGTAACCGAACTCGTGATCGAGCAGGTCCACGAATGGCAGAACCAGCCGTTATTCCCGTTCACAAATGCCAAAAAGCAAAAAGGCCTTCCCGATTGGGAAGGCCTTTCAATTTATTGGCGGAGCGGACGACCGCTATAAATAAGCCCGACACACTCCAACCAAATTCATTCTAACAATCAAAATCATACACTTACACTGAAACCTTGTTCATTCCTGTCCAATCCAACTTAACCATAACCAACTCAAAGTGGCATACTGCATGGCATACCATGCCTTTATCAAGGATCTGTTATGGCACTCCTCTCTGATGCGAAAGCACGTAGCATCAAACCCGATGACAAACCTCTACCTCATGGCGGCATTACCGGCCTTACCCTGCATCCCTCAACCACGAAAGGGCGTGGGAAATGGGTATTACGCTATGTCAGCCCTATGACCGGCAAACGACGTAACGCAGGGCTCGGTATCTATCCTGAAATCTCGATTGCCGATGCGGGCAGCCAAGCTCGCCTGATGCGTGAACAACTGGCCAAGGGACTGGACCCCTTGGAAGTAAAGAAAGAAGAAGCCAGTAAGCCTGCGATACCCACAGTGGAAATTGCGGCTCGTCAGGTGCACGAGCAGTTGTTACCCGGCTGGCGTAACCCCAAGCATGGGAAACAATGGATCTCGACCCTGGAGCAATATGCCTTCCCGATCATCGGTCGGCAGCCTATCAACGCCATCACCCCGGCACATATCGCCAGTGTACTACAGCCTATCTGGCTGGAGATCCCGGAAACCGCCACCCGCGTGAAGCAGCGGTTACACGCCGTGATGGCTTGGGCGTGGGCGCATGGCTTCTGCCAAGCAAACCCTGTCGATGTCGTGGATAAGCTACTACCACTACAGCCCAGTAAAGCAATTCGCACCCAGCACCAACCTGCGATGGATTGGCGGATACTGCCAGCGTTCTACCAACAGCACTTGGCGAATGCAGAGCGCTTTGATGTCAGCCGAGCCCTACTGTCGTTCGTGATCCTGACCGGCTGCCGCTCTGGTGAGGCTAGAAGCATGCGCTGGGAAGAACTCGACCTAGATACTGCAATCTGGACCATTCCGGCTGATAGGATGAAGACCCAAGTCATTCACCGCATTCCGTTATCTCTTCAGGCTATGGCTGTATTGGATAAGGTGCGGGGGCTGCATGGTGAATGGGTTTTCCCGTCCCCACGTAAACAAGTACCGCTCACAGATATGGCACTGACCACCCTGCTCAGAAGAGTCGAGGCCCCAAGCACGACACTTGGGCGACTGGCCACTGCTCATGGCTTTCGCTCGACGTTCCGAGACTGGTGTAGCGAACAAGGCTACCCCAGAGACTTAGCTGAGCGAGCACTCGCGCACCTTATCCAAAATAAGGTGGAAGCGGCATACCACCGCACTGACCTGCTGGATCAGCGTCGGCCTATGATGGATGCATGGGCTCAGTTTGTATACGGTAATTCACCAATTGAATAGGAAGGAAGCGGCCTTGGTGGGCCGCTTCCTTCCATGTTCTTTTTTGCTGAGCCTAGGCCCAATCTAACAGCGATCTAGTTATGCAGACATTTTTACTTGGTCATATAGCTGTTCCCTAAGCACATCAAACTCATTATTCTCTGTAAGAAGCAACTGACCATTTCGATAGAGAATAATGTCATTCAAAGAACCCATTCCTCCATACATGGATAATAACTTCGACGATGCATGCTTGGGTGAGTTTTGAAACTCTACTCGCAACATTTCCAGAGCCTCTTCCCACTCCCTTCCACTATCGTTTATCTGGAGCAGTTCAACCATTCTTTTAAGTTTCAGGTCAACAGTATTGTACTTTGTCATTTCAATGGACTCGAACCAATCACTTTAACCCCATCAATTAACCAAGGCTTTTGAACTACTATTTGTTGTGAACCACCGATGTAGAACCCGCCTTGGGACCCGACTTCACCAGCATACACTTTAGTGCCCGCAGGTATCTTTATCGCAAAAGTAGTATTAATTGGAGACTTAGCGCCCCCCGGCCACTCAGGCAAAACCGCCTTATCTATCCGAGTCTGTACAACTCCGATTGGTGGCTCACTGCTAAAGAATTGTCCAAGAGGCTGATCGACAGTACCTGCTCGGTAAAGAACAGTATCCTTCTCAAGAGTTACAACGGTATATCGCCCACCAGAAAAGGTTTCCGCAAGATTATCAGCTAAAGGTCCTGGTCTGATGGCCGAGTATGTGTTTTCCACTCTCCCCAGCCCCACAAGTTGTGCGTGACTGATACCTTTTGACCCTGCAGTTACGGCCTCATGTACTCCCTCTTTAACCAACTTAGCAGTGAGCTTCTCGGTCAGCAGCGCCCCGCCTTTGATTGCGCCTACGCCCCCTGCGACCAGTGAAGCCCCCTCAGCCAGCAGTTTGCCATACTCCACACCAGCATTGAACGAGCCGCTGGCTCCTGCCTTCTGGTATTGGGCCTCTGCTGTCTCAATTCGAGCCAAATAACTCTGCTTTACCGCCTCCGTTACATTACCAAGGATTTCGCCACTGTTGATTAATCCCTTCAACGCACCCAGCGTCTGAGCGGGGTTCAGCCCCAGTTGCACCAACTCTTGGCACCAAATGAGACACCCCTGCCCGGGAAGATATTCACCCAGCGTATCGAGCGTAACAACCTGACGCTCAGAACGCGCATCAAGCGATTGGCTCGCAAAACCATCTGCTTCTCTCGTTCCATTGAGATCCACGAGAAAGTGACTGGTGCCTTTATCGAAAGGCACCATTTCAACTGATTGGAGGCATCACCCTATTTTTTATCTGACGCTCCTTTTGGAATAGGTTCTAAACCTTAAGGGAAATAGTAAAGTCCGGCCCAAGCTCATTCCTTAAACTTTCAGCTAATCGCGCCCCCTCCATCTTGAATTCACGCTCTAACTCTGCACTTTTAAATCCAGAGTTTGGCGGATAATCAGAGTCTAGAGTTTCATCATACATGGCAGCCCACTTTGATAAACGTCGCCGAAGCTCTTCAGATATAGGAAGTTCACAAGGGTCTATGTCCCCATACTCATCGGGAGACATATTCCAAAGCGGGTGACATTGATAATCCGCCATCAGTTTTATATTTTTCACTTAACGCTTCCTCTTGGATTCGCACCGACGACAAAACCATTGTTACCAACGGTAACAGCAATTCGCTGCGGCTGACCATTTATTGTTAACTCATAAATTGGTCGCCCAGTTCCAGAGCCTTGATAACCAACGAGTCTCCCTTCAGAAACCGCCCTCATTACCACGCTAGGAATCTCCGCCTCAGACACCCCCATCCGAACAAATTGGCTGCCATGCTCCTCAATTATGTGTTGCAAACCAGCTTTTGAGTTTCCAGTCTCTAGGAATACAACCTGGCCGCTAGAACTGCGAATCGTTGCAATGACATTCTCTGGAGTAAATTTCACACCACTAGCAGCTAGCTCATCAAGTAAAGATGTGTGAAGAGAGCCTTTTGACCCTGCAGTTACAACCTCGCCCACCCCCTCCTTCACTAACTTGGCCGTGATCTTCTCGGTCAGCAGCGCACCGCCTTTGACTACGCCTACGCCCCCTGCGACCAGCGAAGCCCCCTCAGCCAGCAGTTTGCCATACTCCACACCAGCATTGAACGAGCCGCTGGCTCCTGCCTTCTGGTATTGGGCCTCTGCTGTCTCAATTCGAGCCAAATAACTCTGCTTTACCGCCTCCGTTACATTACCAAGGATTTCGCCACTGTTGATTAATCCCTTCAACGCACCCAGCGTCTGAGCGGGGTTCAGCCCCAGTTGCACCAACTCTTGGCACCAAATGAGACACCTCTGCCCGGGAAGATATTCACCCAGCGTATCGAGCGTAACAACCTGACGCTCAGAACGCGCATCAAGCGATTGGCTCGCAAAACCATCTGCTTCTCTCGTTCCATTGAGATCCACGAGAAAGTGACTGGTGCCTTTATCGAAAGGCACCATTTCAACTGATTGGAGGCATCACCCTATTTTTTATCTGACGCTCCTTTTGGAATAGGTTCTAAACCTTAAGGGAAATAGTAAAGTCCGGCCCAAGCTCATTCCTTAAACTTTCAGCTAATCGCGCCCCCTCCATCTTGAATTCACGCTCTAACTCTGCACTTTTAAATCCAGAGTTTGGCGGATAATCAGAGTCTAGAGTTTCATCATACATGGCAGCCCACTTTGATAAACGTCGCCGAAGCTCTTCAGATATAGGAAGTTCACAAGGGTCTATGTCCCCATACTCATCGGGAGACATATTCCAAAGCGGGTGACATTGATAATCCGCCATCAGTTTTATATTTTTCACTTAACGCTTCCTCTTGGATTCGCACCGACGACAAAACCATTGTTACCAACGGTAACAGCAATTCGCTGCGGCTGACCATTTATTGTTAACTCATAAATTGGTCGCCCAGTTCCAGAGCCTTGATAACCAACGAGTCTCCCTTCAGAAACCGCCCTCATTACCACGCTAGGAATCTCCGCCTCAGACACCCCCATCCGAACAAATTGGCTGCCATGCTCCTCAATTATGTGTTGCAAACCAGCTTTTGAGTTTCCAGTCTCTAGGAATACAACCTGGCCGCTAGAACTGCGAATCGTTGCAATGACATTCTCTGGAGTAAATTTCACACCACTAGCAGCTAGCTCATCAAGTAAAGATGTGTGAAGAGAGCCTTTTGACCCTGCAGTTACAACCTCGCCCACCCCCTCCTTCACTAACTTGGCCGTGATCTTCTCGGTCAGCAGCGCACCGCCTTTGACTACGCCTACGCCCCCTGCGACCAGCGAAGCCCCCTCAGCCAGCAGTTTGCCATACTCCACACCAGCATTGAACGAGCCGCTGGCTCCTGCCTTCTGGTATTGGGCCTCTGCTGTCTCAATTCGAGCCAAATAACTCTGCTTTACCGCCTCCGTTACATTACCAAGGATTTCGCCACTGTTGATTAATCCCTTCAACGCACCCAGCGTCTGAGCGGGGTTCAGCCCCAGTTGCACCAACTCTTGGCACCAAATGAGACACCTCTGCCCGGGAAGATATTCACCCAGCGTATCGAGCGTAACAACCTGACGCTCAGAACGCGCATCAAGCGATTGGCTCGCAAAACCATCTGCTTCTCTCGTTCCATTGAGATCCACGAGAAAGTGACTGGTGCCTTTATCGAAAGGCACCATTTCAACTGATTGGAGGCATCACCCTATTTTTTATCTGACGCTCCTTTTGGAATAGGTTCTAAACCTTAAGGGAAATAGTAAAGTCCGGCCCAAGCTCATTCCTTAAACTTTCAGCTAATCGCGCCCCCTCCATCTTGAATTCACGCTCTAACTCTGCACTTTTAAATCCAGAGTTTGGCGGATAATCAGAGTCTAGAGTTTCATCATACATGGCAGCCCACTTTGATAAACGTCGCCGAAGCTCTTCAGATATAGGAAGTTCACAAGGGTCTATGTCCCCATACTCATCGGGAGACATATTCCAAAGCGGGTGACATTGATAATCCGCCATCAGTTTTATATTTTTCACTTAACGCTTCCTCTTGGATTCGCACCGACGACAAAACCATTGTTACCAACGGTAACAGCAATTCGCTGCGGCTGACCATTTATTGTTAACTCATAAATTGGTCGCCCAGTTCCAGAGCCTTGATAACCAACGAGTCTCCCTTCAGAAACCGCCCTCATTACCACGCTAGGAATCTCCGCCTCAGACACCCCCATCCGAACAAATTGGCTGCCATGCTCCTCAATTATGTGTTGCAAACCAGCTTTTGAGTTTCCAGTCTCTAGGAATACAACCTGGCCGCTAGAACTGCGAATCGTTGCAATGACATTCTCTGGAGTAAATTTCACACCACTAGCAGCTAGCTCATCAAGTAAAGATGTGTGAAGAGAGCCTTTTGACCCTGCAGTTACAACCTCGCCCACCCCCTCCTTCACTAACTTGGCCGTGATCTTCTCGGTCAGCAGCGCACCGCCTTTGACTACGCCTACGCCCCCTGCGACCAGCGAAGCCCCCTCAGCCAGCAGTTTGCCATACTCCACACCAGCATTGAACGAGCCGCTGGCTCCTGCCTTCTGGTATTGGGCCTCTGCTGTCTCAATTCGAGCCAAATAACTCTGCTTTATTGCCTCCGTTACATTACCAAGGATTTCGCCACTGTTGATTAATCCCTTCAACGCACCCAGCGTCTGAGCGGGGTTCAGCCCCAGTTGCACCAACCCTTGTACGCTATCCACTATCCCAGCGGGAACACCAGCCAACATGCCTGCACCAAAGCTGGTTTCTTGCAAGAGATTGATGGCATCCCACTTTGCTCCATGTTGGGCGATACACAGCAGTTCCCCCTGACACGAGGCAAAATCCTGTTCACGGGTCGCTTTCTGTTGGTGGCTTAAGTAGTTATACCGATGCACCGTCTCTGCCCGATCGGCGCCGGTATCAAAGTCGTTCTCATCACCAGTAACCGCCGCTGCAGCAAGGCCACCTAACACCTTGTTGAGGGCAACTTGATACTCCTCGTTGCCGCCAAAGGCGCCCAAGCTCCAGTTGCTGGCAATCTCAGACATGGCACCGCCTGCTGCCCCTGCCGCAAACTTGCCACCGGTGATTTCAGCAATGGCGCCGCTGGTCACCCCATGGGCGGCGATTTTTCCAGCCTCTGCCAACGGGCTGTTGGCAGCATCAAATTTAATGCCTTGATCCCCTATCCAATTGGCAGTGGCTTTACCCACTTCCCCCTGAATATTGCTCAGCAAAAAGGTGGACCCCGAATTTTTAAAGAGCAGCAGTGATGTCACATAACTGAGCCAATACCGCTAACGCCGCTCATTTATTAACCGAAAACCCCCTATGCGCGATAGCCCGATTACGCTTCTCTAATCGAGCCGGCCCTACATCTGTCGAATCTCTGATAGTAAGATCCAAAATTCTTTTTCTATCATTTCGAATTCTGGCCCATCCTCCATCGCTATCAGCGATAACAACGCCATATCTAAATTCTCTGTGAGGGAGAGCTCTGGATCCTGATAAATACTAAATGCCTCTTTTGATATTTTAAAAACATCAAATCCACCGACAGCTGTTTTTTCAAGCCTATCGGCCACTACGTTTCCTAGAGTCATTGTTGTCCCCAACTCTTCAATTCAGCTCCCGTTGGAGGGTAATGCTGAGCGTCAACTGGTTGTCCATTGATACTCTTTGTCGTAAAACATTTCTACATTCGTCTCCATCGCCTTAAAAAAAACATGATTATTGTTAAAACACTACCAACCGAACCAACAATGCCACCTTTGATTGCAAATACCCACAGTTCATAGTCGATTGAAAATGGAATCTCATATCTAAAATATAAGTATCCGTTAAGTATCACCCCGAGCACTAAAAAACCAATAGCCCCCATCAACACAGGCAAGACCATCACAGAAAAAAAATAATAAAAAAATATTGATATTTTATTTTTCATCTTTACTCTCTACTGTGTTCAATTTTTCCCCCACGTAATCAGTTCCAATTTCAGATGTACCAGAGCCAAGTGCATTGCCCACAGAGCTTGGAATGGAACTTATATCTGCCTGCTTACTGACACCCAACCCTAAATCTATCCACTCATAGTTTTTCCAATTAGGGTTGAATGCCCCGTTCAGTGGAGTTTCGATTACCTTGCCCACTCCGTAACCAATACTAGCACCCACGCCACTAGCCACCCCACCAACGAGGGGATCTTCTCCCTTCAAATAACTCATATATGCACCGCCAGCGCCATTGGCACTCACTGTTGACCAGAATCCCCAACCAGCTGTACCTGCGCTCAAGTAGGCAGCAAATACAGCCTCCGTGGCATCAACTTTACTGAAATCCCCACCGTTCGCCCACAACTGAAAGCCTGCACTTGCTCCCCCGCCAATCCCAGCGGCAAGCAACAGTTCGGATGAAAGCAATGGAAAACCGACGAGGCCGAAACCCGCTATCGCCACATTTTTACACTCAGGTGATTCACCGCAAGCTTTAAACTGCTCTTGTTTAGCCTCCATCAACTTGGCAAATCGCTCAGGATCGCGTGCTTTCAGTGCGGCTAGCGTATGAGCCATCGCATTATACCTATATACCGTCTCTGCTCGGTCAGCCCCGGTATCAAACTGGTTTTCATCGCCAGTGACGGCCGCGGCAGCAAGGCCACCCAGTACCTTGTTCAGAGCAACCTGATACTCCTCGTTGCCGCCAAAGGCACCCAGGCTCCAGTTGCTAGCAATCTCAGACATGGCACCGCCTGCAGCGCCAGCAGCAAATTTGCCACCGGTGATTTCAGCAATGGCGCCGCTGGTTACTCCGTGGGCCACCACTTTGCCAGCCTCGCCCAATGCATTGCCGTTATCGCCGATAACGCCAGCAACCGATTTGCCCACTTGCCCCTGAATATTGGCCAGCAAACTGTCTTTAAACGCATCGCCAAAGCTACCACCGTTGATGGTGCTATTGATACCTGCACTGATGGTGGCGTGACCGGTCACCCGGTTGAAGGTGTCCCAACTCATCAAGTCCGCCGCCCCCGGCTGAGCAAACGGGTTGTTAGCTTGCTTGGCCGCACAGGGCGAGAGCGTGAACATATTGTTAAAATTCACCCAATTTGTTGAGGCCAGCATTGAGTACCTTTTCCAGGTATTCACTGCTCATTCCTGCAATCTTTTGCTTCCGTCTGATGCTCGCTTTGCGTGAAGTTTCAGCCCTGAGCATGTTCAGCCCCATGTGCCGGATGCACGCAAGGATCTCTGCGGCATCACCGCGATAAATTGGGCAATCGTCCTCGCCCATCGTGACGTCCAGCACCCAGTGCAGGCTATTTTCGATGGCCCAGTGCCCACGTACCGCTCGTGAAAACTCATCCCGCGTCAGCGCTTTGGAACTGATGTAATAACGCTGTTCAAGAGTGATTTTTTCCATTTTTTCAATGCGATAAGAGATGGCCACGCCAATGCTGCACAACTGTTCCCAATGAGGAAACTGGGCAGCTAACTCACCCGCCGCCATGATATGGTACTCACGACCATCGATGCGCCCATGAGCCTTATCAAGTGTCATCGTTGCTGCGCATAATGGGGTAGCCGCCAGCGGGGCCAGGGCTTGCCGGACCGCCTCGAACAACTTGGGCTGGTTGCCTTTGACGGCCAACAAGTAATCGCCACTTTGCTGGAGGATGGTCTCGACGATCTCGGTTTGGCACCCCATCGCATCGATGGATACCAGGCAGCCTTTGATGTCGAGCAACGCCAACAAGTCGGGAATGGCGGTGATTTCATTGGACTTGGCGTCGGTTTTTATCTGTCCGAGCACCAGTTTATTAGCGGCGGCATAGGCGCTTACCATGTGAATGGTCGACGTTCGATCTTCACGGTTATAGGAACTGCGCAGGGTTTTGCCATCGATAGCGACCAAGGCGCCTTCGGTGTGCTGGTTGATGGCTTGAGTCCAACGTACGAACGCGGCCTGAAACGGCTCTGGTTTGATACCGGAGATGATCCTGGCGATGGTGTCATGGACAGGAATACCATTTTTAAACAGCCCCTTGGATTGAAACCAAGGAAGATGAACCTCACCGAAATCTTCAATATCTTCCCAGCCGTCTGCGCCACCGATCACTGCGCAGACGGTGAGAAACAGGACATCGTAGAAAGGATAATAAATCTTGGCATGCTGGCGAGGGTCGGGAATATCATCGAAAAACTGAGCAAAAACAGCATCAATAGACATGAAGGCACTCCTGAAAAAGGAGCATAAGATCACAGCTGGATCGCAGGGTCAAACCTGTTTTTCTTGGTCAAAAAACGTTCGCGATCTTGCCCTGCTTGGCCGCACTGTCGAGTTTCGCCCACTGGTCAAAGCCGCTTAGAAAAAGGTGGGTGTCCCAAATTATTGAGCGTCATTCAAAACATGACTAATTACAGTGCAATGACACACCGAACACATTAAAAAACGTAGCAACTGCCTCTATCATTCGTCTCATAACGCCAAGAACGAATAATACCGTTATCATCAACCAGCACGGAGTATTTACATTGCCTTACCCAAGTAAGATAGTATCTTTTCCAAGTTTTCTCGTCGACAATTTTGTCTGCAACTTTATTATCATTGACTGGCGACCAAAAAGGACCATTTGAAATTTTGTAATGCTTGTCAAAAGCATCCCCAATTACCGCATTCAACTCTTCTTCCCAGCCCGAGTGGGATGGAGCACAACCAACCAATCCTGTCGCAACAAAAAACAACAGTACTACAACCTTATTTTTTTTGCCAACATTTTTAGTTCCTTGTATTGCAGCACTGTATTTATCATAAAGTGCGCCGTAGTTAATGAGAAGGGCTGGTGGCATTGAACCAATGTTTTCAAACACATTCATACCTCGATCAACTGAGCTTTCCCAGAATTTACCAGACATTAAAACCAGAATATTACCACCAGCATTCATACATATTTTATCTCACTCTTTTTTTTCACTTTTTTTAAAGAGACTGACAACGAAGACATATATTGACATCGATGTTCCTGCTATAAAACCAAATATAACAGCCCGTTCAACCTCTCCTTTAGGAACAAGAAACTCTCCTGCTTTAAAATAAAAAACAATGGAGGTTACCCCTCCAATAAAAAAACATAACAAGACACAAAACAAACATGAGTAAAGCCATAGTCTAAGATAATATTTCATTTTATAACCTCTTTCTTTTCAACTCGCTCTAAAAGCAACTTATTCGAGTACCCAGTAAAAAACTCACTACCAAGACTACTTGTTGTTTCAAAAACAAATCCAGGGATTTTTTCTCCCTCTAGGATTTTACTTGAAAGCCCTGGTATATACTTTCCATATACCCCCCCCAAGGCGGCGCCAACCCCAGAAACGCCAGCTTTATCAAGACTTAAATCATCTAAAATCAGAGATGACCCAATAGCTATACCTATATTTTCTTTTATACCTCTACCAGGTGCCAATGCTCCGGCAACTGCTGCATTAGCGCTCCCCCAATAATCCCATGTTTTGTTTTCATTTCCAGGTCGTAGCATATCAAACCACTGATATGCAGCATTAGCCATTGTTGATATCGATGATCCTGCGACAACACTCTCGACTGCTGCTGCAGGCCCCAAATATGCGGCACCGACAATATAGGCACTTGTTTTAACTGTTTCTTTTAGTGTTTCTTTCTTAGCCTCTTCATCAGCCTTTTTAATTATGGGTTCAAGTTCCCTGTTCACATCTGCCATCTTCGCTTCAGCAGCCAAGTTATAAATATGCTGAAGACTATTGTAACGATACACAGTCTCTGCCCGATCTGCCCCGGTATCAAAGTCGTGCTCATCGCCAGTGACGGCCGCTGCTGCTAGCCCACCCAACACCTTGTTCAGAGCAACCTGATACTCCTCGTTGCCGCCAAAGGCGCCCAGGCTCCAGTTGCTAGCAATCTCAGACATGGCGCCGCCTGCTGCGCCAGCAGCAAATTTGCCTCCGGTGATTTCAGCAATGGCGCCGCTGGTTACTCCGTGGGCCACCACTTTGCCAGCCTCGCCCAATGCATTGCCGTTATCGCCGATAACGCCAGCAACCGATTTGCCCACTTGCCCCTGAATATTGGCCAGCAAACTGTCTTTAAACGCATCGCCAAAGCTGCCGCCGTTGATGGTGCTGTTGATACCTGCACTGAGGGTGGCGTGGCCGGTCACCCGGTTGAAGGTGTCCCAGCTCATCAAGTCCGCCGCCCCCGGTTGGGCAAACGGGTTGTTGGCTTGCTTGGCCGCACTGTCGAGCCCTGCCCACTGGTCAAAGCCGCTTAGCGCTCCCGCTGTCGCGACCGCCGTCGCCAATTGCTTGATATTGGCGCTGCTGCCCAGCTCTTTGAGCACCGCAGAGAGGTCGCCACCGTGCAGCACCATGGACTGGGCTGCCTGGGTCGCCAACGTGGCAAAGGCGGTGTTGGCCATGGCGGTGGTCGCAGCTGTCTGTGTACCCAGTAAGGCAGCACCAGTACCGCCCGAGGCGGCCGCCACCGCAATCGCAATCACCGACGCAACGATGGGGTTGAGGCTCTGCTGCTTGTAATCCCACTGCTCATAGGCCTCTTGCACCACCTCCATCTTCACGCCCGGCATCTTGCTGACCTGATTGACCCAGGCCATGCCCGGTTCGTTTGCCAGAGCTGTGAGGTTCGCTTGCAGGGTTTCCCCTTCACGCTGACCCACTTGCAGCAACACGCCCTGGCCTGCGTTGATGGTGATGTCGCTGCCTTCGAGCTGGTTTTGCCGCTCGGTAGTCGAGCTGGTGCCATTGCCCTGAGCGGTGACAGTGAAGCCCTTCTTCTGCTCATCCTTGCGGTAGAAGTGCTCGTCAGTGGCGGTTAACAGGTTGAGCTGACCGTCGGTGTCAATAGCAAGGCTATCTGTGGCCTTGATATCGCTGCCTTTGAGGGTCATGTCCCCTTGGCTAGCGAGGCTTACATTGCCACCTGCTGTGATGGTGGTGCCTTGCGCCGTCACATCCTTCTGTTCTATCTCAGTGGTTTTGGATTTGAAGGTGCCACCACTCTTGCTCTTCTCGAAGTGATAGACCTCGTTGTCAGCCGTGAGCAGTTGCAGTTCACCACCGGCTTGCAGGCTGGCATTGCCTTGCGCCTCGAGGGTGCTGGCCTGGGCCAGCAGGTTGTTGCCTGCGCTCAGACTCACGTTATCGCCAGAGACGGTGGCGCCGACCTGGGTGGTGGTGCGGTCGATGGTGTGCTTGCTGCCCTGGCGCACATCGTCGCTGGTCTGGTTCGCTTCACTGGCCAGTACCAGGTTATTGCCCGCACTGAGGCTCACATCGCCTTTGGCCTCAGCCGTTGAGGCCACCAGGTTTAAGTCATTGCCCGCAGTGAGGGAGAGATTGCCACCGGCATTGAGCTCGCTCATCAACTGGTCGATGCGCGAGAAGCGGTTTTGTCCCTCTTCCCAGGTATGGCGGCTCTCGGTGCTGCCGATGGTGATATCGTTACCCGCCAGCAGGGCCATATTGCCGCCCGCCAGCAGCTCGGCGGCAGAGAGGTTGATATCCTTACCCGCCTGCAACAACAGATTGCCAGCCGACGTGATACTGGCGGCATCACCAATGTCGGTGCGGCTAAAGCGGGTCTGGTCGCTCAATACATCAGAGAGGATGCCATTGACATCCACATGGCGCTGCGCAGTCTGGGTCTGGTTGATGATGCTGCCGTTGGCGCTGGCAAGCGTCACATCCTGGCCGGATATCTGCCCCTGGTTGAAGAGGTCATCCATCGCCAGCAAGGTGAGGTCGCCACCGGCTTGCAGCGCGCCCTGGTTGGTCAGGGTACTGCCACTTTTAAGCGACAGGGTACCATCGGCCAAGAGGGTACCGCTGTTGTTGATGCCACCGGCTTTGAGGTCGATATTGCCCGCGGTGATGACACTCCCCGAGAGGTGGCGTTTATCGGCCTCGGTCAGGTAGAGCTTGGGCGCCAGTACGATTTGGCCGTTGAACCACACCGGCTCCCACCACACCATGCTACGGCCGAGCTGTGCCACTTGGGCGGCCGTCAAGGCGACGCCCGGCATCAAGCCCAGTTCACGCTGGTTTTGCGCAGCGTTATCAATCAGAGCGCGCATCTGTGCTAAATCAGAGCCCATCTCACCATTGATAAAGCGACGGCCAGTTTGGGCCAGCACCGCATCGCGGATAACGCGGGTATCGAAGGCTGCATCACCCAAGAGCTTGATATCGCGCTCCGGGTTGTACCCAAGCTGCGCAAAGAAGTAGTTAGAGCCCAAGAAAGTGCCAAGGTCCGTCCAGGTCGGGTTTTGCTCGACAGCGGGTGCCTGAGTCAGTGCCGCGCCATCGGGTAGCGCGTCTGGCTGCGCGGTGTTAATGGTCTGCCAGCTATCCCATTGGCCACTGGCCTGCGCGGCGGCGGCCAGCGCCTGGTCGATATTGGAGAGCGCGGCATTGCCCGCCGAGCCCAGCTCGCTAATGAGCGGGTTAACCTCTATCAGATATTGGCTATCGGGCTTGTCGGTGACCACAAACAGGCCACTGCCACCGCCCGGCACCGGATAATCCGGCAGCGGCACGCCGTTGGGTTCGCCCACCGGGGTGAAGGTGACTTGCTGGGCATTCGGGCCTGCCTGCCAGCTCGGGCCATTCGGGCCGTCAACCGCAACATTGGCAAGCTCAGGGCGAGTCGTGGTACTGGAAACGGGACCCGCATTGGCTTTGATGGTGACGTTGTCAATCATGCCGGCCACGGTGCCGTTCAGATTGCCGCCTGCGGATATAAGGGCGTTGACACTACCTGTATCGGTCTGTTCTTGATGTGTCCCTGTTAACTTGTAATAAAGTTCAGCATCAGGAAAACCATATTCTGGTGGACTAGAAGGCCCTCCCTGATACGAGGCTCCGGCATCTTTTAACCCCTGAAACTCATAATCCGCATACTCAATACTGCCGCCGAGTGCATAGGACTTATTGAGAATGCCGCCAGCATGAATGGTCAGGTTTCTCCCAGCACTTATCACACTGGCATCATTCGTTAATGCTCCAGCATCAATGATGAGATCATCACTCGACAATATAAGGCTCGCAGAGCTACTACTGCGTACTTCCTGCGTTTGTTTGGATAACTGGAGCTTGACATCTTGCTCGCCCGAAAACGTCACCGAGCGACGCCAATAAAAACTAGCACTAGGCTGAAAATGGCTGAATGACCACACAACCTGATGTTCCGGTAGCAATGAGTCACCCGCGGACAAGTACAAGTTCAACGGCAATTGCTGATTTGATGACTCTCGGGTGGTCGAGATATCAAAAACAGCGCGCTTATTGATAACATCCCGAGCTGACAACCACAGCTCACCATTACCCGCATCAATGGTGCCTGATGCGTTGATAAGCTGACCCTGATTGACCTTGAGCGCAGCGCCCTGTTCGGCAAGCAGAGTACCGTACTGGTTGGTCAGGTTGCTGTTGGCGGTCAGCGACAAATGGCCACCGCTGTAAAAAGTGCCTTCGTTATAGAGCGTCTCGCCCGCCCAACCTTGGTCACCCAGACTGGCTATCATGCCCGTATTGTGCAGCGCCCCGCTGGTATCAAGACGTAGCGTGCTGCCCGCCTGCAAACTGCCGCTGTTATCAAGGCTACTGGCGCCCACTTGCAGGGCGCCGGTGCTGATAAGTTGCCCCCGGTTATCAAGTGCGCCAGTGGTCGTGGCGCGCAGGCCATTGCCCGCCACCCACTGGCCTTGGTGTAGCCAGTCCCCCTGCACGTCCAACTCAAGCTGGTTCTTGGCGCTGATGCTCCCCTGACTTGTCAGGCTGCTGCCGACCTTCAGCGCCAAATCGCCCCCCGAGAGCCATTGGCCAATCTGGGTAATGCGCCCGGTATCGATGCCTAACTTGCTGCCTGCCAGCAGTTGACCGCTGCCATCGAGCGTGGTGCTGGTGACCAGCAGTTGGCGCAAGCCAAACAGGATGCCCGCACTGCTGAGGCTGGTGTCGGCGCGCAGGGTCAGGGTATCGGCACTGATTAGGCCGCTGGCTTGGTTGCTGAGGGTATTGCCGCTGATTTGCAGGGCACCTTGGGCAACCAGTTGACCGGCATTATCGAGCTGCTGCGCATTGATAATGCCATTGGTTTGGCTGCGCAGCTGTGCCCCTTGGCCATTAGTTAAGGTGGTGAGGGTCAGGGTTTGCGCCCCGGCCTGCCACTGTCCCAGGTTGCCCAGTCGCTCGCCAGTGAGGGTCAGCTGGTTTTGCGCCAGTACGCTGCCACGGTTGTTGGTTTGGCTGGCTTGCAAGTGGATATCGGTGGCCTGAAGTTGCCCACTGTTATCGAGCTGCTTGCCCTGATAGCTAAATTGCCCGCCGCTCAGCCACTTGCCTTGTTGGTTAACGGTGCGGGCATTGACCAGGCTGTTGCCTGCAACGACCTCACCTTGCTGGTCAAGTTGGTCTGCACTGATGGTGAGGCTTTGTTGCCCCATCAGCTTGCCCATCTGTTTCAACATGCCTTGTACGGTAAGGCTGACATTACCTTGCCCCAGCAGCTCGCCGCGCTGGGTCAGGGTGTTGGCGGTGATGCGAATATCGCTGTTGCTGCTGACACGCCCCCCCAGCTCGCCATGGCCAGTGAGGGTCGCATCGATTGTGCCAGCCGCTTGGGTTGAACCCTCCGCTTGCCAGCTATCTGCCTGCAAATGCAGCTTACCGCCCGCCACCAGGTCACCGGGTTGGGTGAGTTGATGGGTGGTGACGGTGGCATCCGTGCCTGCCTGCCAGCGTCCAGCTAACCGCAGGGTCGGCGCGGTCACCGCGAGCTGAGTGCCTGCGATGACCTTGGCACTGTCGCTACTGCCCAGGGCGGAGCTGGCGTTGAGGGTAAGCCCGGAGAGTGCCGCCAGGGTGCCACCCAGTTGCAGGGTGTCGCCGCGCAGGCTCGCGCTCTCTTTGGCGAGCCAGGTGCCGTCTTGTGCAAGCTGGTTGGCGTTCACACTGAGTGCTTTCTCGGCGTAGAGGTCACCGTTACCATCCACGCGCGCCGCACTGACCGTAATATGATTGGCGTTAATGCGGCCATTGTGGTGCAGACTGCTTCCCAGTTGCAGGTTGGCATCTTGCAAGGTAGTGAGGGTGCCATTGAGCGTGGCATTGGTGGCGCGAAGATTGAGCGCGCCCTTGCTGTAGCCACTGCCCGCCAAGGTCAATTGGTCGGCGTCGAGGGTCAAGGCATCGTCGCTGTGCAGTTGCCCATCGACGGTGAGGGTTGTCGCCTTGAGGGCCAGGGGGCCTTTGGCCGAGAAGACACCTTGCCCCGTCAGGGTGGTGGCATCGATGGCGAGGGCGCTGTTGCTGGCGGTGATGCCGGTTTGCCCCTGAATGACGGTGTCAGCCTTGACACGCAAGGCATCCCCAGCCGCCCACTTGCCATGATTGGTCAGCGTCGCGCCCTGCAGGGCGAGGGTGGTACCCGCAGCCGTGGTGCCGCTGTTGGTAAAGGTGCCGGTAGTGATAGCCAGCGCCAAGCCGCTGATAAGCTGGTTGCTATTGAGCAGCTCGGTGGTGTTAAGGGTAAGGTCACCGCCTGCCTGCAGGCGTCCCTGGTTGTCCAGGGTCTGGCTCGTTATCTGCCCGGCTTGCGCTGCCAGCAGCAACCCGCTGCTGCGCAGTTGTTGCGCGTGTATATCCAGCGTCTGGGTTGAGAGGGTGCCGCTATTGACCAGGGTGTTACCCTGATAGCGAAGCGTTGCATCACTGGCCAAGGTGCCACGGTTAAGCAGGGTGCCGATGTTAACACCCATCCCCCCTTTGGCGGCCCAGGTTCCCTCTTGCACTGCCTCGCGAGCAGTCACGTTGAGGGTGGTTTGAGAAAGCAATTGCCCCTGCTGGCCACTGGCTATCTGGTCCGCCTCAAGCGTGACACGCTCACCTTGCAACGTACCATCAAGCACCAGCTGATGGGCCTTGATGGCAATATCCTGCCCTTTGGTAATGCCGCTCAGTAGCAGTAACTGGCCGCCGATGGTGAGAGCGTCATCGCTCACCAGTTGTCCTGATGAAGAAAGTTCGCGGCCGGTGAGCGCAATGCCATCGCGCCCAAGCAGCATGCCACGGCTGTCCAGCCGGTCCGTGTCGAGGGTCAGTCGGGCGCCACCCAGGGTACCGGTATTGAGTAAAGCGCCCTTATTGGTAAGCGCCAAGGCACCTTCACTGACCACCTTGCCCTGGTTGGTCAGCGTATCGGTGGTGACAGTCAACGGCCCTTTGGTCAGCAACTGGCCAGCTTGCCCATTGCTGAGTTCAGCGAGCGTGAGCTCACCATTGCCATCGGCCGAGAGGGTTCCCTGGTTATCAAGTTGTCCGCCACGCCAGCTCAGTTGCCCCTGGCTGTGCATGACACCTTGTTGCGTAGCGCGCTCCGCATTCACTGCTAATGCTTGTCCCGCCGTGACACTGGCATCGCTGGTGAGGGTCTTGGTGTTAATCGCTATCTGCTGGCCCTGCATCCGGCCAGACAGGGTGACCTCATCCGCGGCAACATCGACATGACCCTGACTTTCAAGAGTGGCATCCTTACCTTGCACCCAGCGACTACCTCCCTTGATAGTCACGGGGCCTGCCGCCGCCAGTGTGCCTTGCAGGTTCGCCCCCTCGCTGGCGGTGACCGTTACCCCGCCACCACTTTGCTGGCGACCGGTAAGGGCGACCGTTTTACCAGACAACTCCAGTCGCTCAGCAGCGCTCACCTCACCACCCTGCGTCAGGGTCTCTTTGGCAGCCAGATTGACGGTGCGGGCATCCACCCGACTGCCTGAGAGGGTGACCTGCTTGCCCGCCAGCTTGGCACTGTCGGCAGCCAGCTGGCTCTGCGAGAGCGTGATATCGCCCGTGGCATTGGCCGTCAGTGCACCCTGTGCTGCCAACTTGCCACCGAGCTCGGCATTGCCCTGTGCATTAACGGTTAATTGCCCCTGCGCAGCACTGTCACGCAGCCGAACGCGGCCATTGGCATCCAGGGTCAAATCCCCTTGTTTGGCCACCAGGTTGGCTAAATTGACCCCCACACCTTGTTCAGTAGAGACCAGACGGATTTTGCCCGCGTACATGCCGCCCAAGGCGGCGGTATCGATAGCGACCTCGGGTACAGGACCATTGCCTGCCTGGGCGACGACTTCCCCTGTCTGGCGATTAACCTTGTTGGCCCCCGCCACCACATTGACCGTCTGGCCATGCAAGGCACCATTGAGCTGAACGGCGCGCGCGACCAAGTCGACCGATGCCTGGCGGCTGCCATCCAGCCCCTTACCCCCCACTGTCAATGCCCCTTGTTTGACATCCAGCATCTGCAGCTGACCATGGGCATCCAGCACCGGCTTGCCGGTCGACAACGTCACATTGGGGGTATTGATAAAACCGCAGCCATCGCAGGTGAGGCCATTGGGGTTGGCCACCACCACCCCGGCCTGCTGCCCCGCCACTTCCAGATAGCCCTGCAACTGCGATGGGTTGGCGCCCACCACTTCATTGATGATGAGGTTGGCCGCCTGGCCATTGAGGTGGGGGTTGTTTTGGATCAGCCCCCCCAGCTGGGTCTGAGTCAGCTGGCCGGTGGCGTTGTTGAGGATGACGCCCACCTGACCGACATTGAAATCGTGATAAATATTGTGGGATAACCCGGCGCCATTGGGCGTAGCAATATCGACGATGGGGACACCGTTACCGGCCTGATTGAGGGTGGTGTTACCGGTTGCAACCGCAATCCCTCCTGCAAATGCAGGATGTGCTGGCTGCAGAGCCATCATCAGACAAAGCTGGTAAACCACGGCGCGACATACCAGAGAAAACCGGGGCTCACCTTGCTTCGTTGCTTTTGCATCCATCTCAACCACCCTCATCAAATTCGCTTACGTCTTATTGCCACGTCACGGCTTTCGCCGCCTTGCTACCAACCGCTTTTGCTAAAACGCCACACTGGCCCGGTAATAGAACACCCAGGGGTCAGCATTGAGCCAAGCTGGCGCGCTGAGTGGAAAGCCCACGCTGACATTGCCGATGAAGTGGCGGTAACGCTGCTCCCAGCCAATGGCTGTGCCTACCATGCCACGCCACTCATCACCCTGATTACCCATGTCCACCCGCCCCATATCCAGCGCCAGCCAAGTACGCCATTGGCCCAGCCAGGCCGGTGTCGCCCCTTGCCAGCTCGCTTCGTTGCGAAGGTATCCACCCACATCACCGCTGATACTCTGCTCCTTGAATCCTCGCACCGATGCCTCACCACCCAGTGACAAACGCTCCACGCCATAGAGCCGGTCCGGCGTCCACTGGGCGCTGAATGTCGAGAGCCATCCCCACCGCTCGCCCGCGGTGCTGTAGCTGCCAAACAGCCCCCACTTCTCAAACTGGGCCTGTGGCAACAGGGCTGAGCGACCACTGTCTTGGTCAGCACCGAACCAATCGGTGCCGAGGGTCAGCGCCGGGTTTAACGTGAAGAAGTGACGGTCTGCACGCGTCGCCAGATTGAGGCCTAGCCGCAAAGAGGAGAGCTGATAGCTGCTGGTTTCCAGCAACTGGCTCATGATGAAGTTGCGACTCTGGCGATGGGTAACACCCAGCACACCGGATACTTTGCTCTGCCCATCGCGATAGAGGGTTCGCGTAGCCGTACCTGTCGTGGTGCGCGTCTCACCCCGGCTTTCATAGACATAGCCACGAGAGACGATATCGTTGCGGTAATCACTGTATTGGTAGCCCGCATCAAACAACCAGAAGCCATAGGGCAGACTTAAACCGGCCTGCCAGTTGGTGGCATTGTGGCTCGCACGCCCATCCGTGCTGCTGCCTGCCAGCAGGGTCCACTGCTCGGCCAGTGACAGCAGGCTATCGGCAGTCAGCGAGAGTCGCCCCTGCTCCTCACCGGTACTCTGCTGACCACTGTTGTCGAACTCCAGCGCCCCTTGCAGGGGCACACCTTTGGCCCCTTTCAGATTGACCACGGACTGGCCGGGCGCACTACCCGGCTGGATATCAAGCTGATAGGAGAGCGAACGCAGGCGAGAAAGATGGTCCACCCCCTGCTCCAGGTCACGCAGATTGAGCACCTGCCCGACCAGTCCAGGAAAGAGCGTCCGCGTGATGGAATGAGATTCGCCATTGACCACAATGGCTTCGATACGTCCCTCAAGCACCGCAATAGTAAGCGTCCCCGTCGCCAAATCCTGCTCAGGTAAAAAGGCTCTGCTGGTGACGAAACCAGCTGACAAATACCACTGACTGATATCTCGGATAAGGGCATTGATATGGGAGAGCCCCATACAGCTATTGAGGTAGGGTGAGGAGAGCTGAACCTGCTGGTTAGCGGAAAGCTGGGTACTCCCCTCAAAATTGATTTGGCTCACCTCAAAACAGGGGCCTTGCGCTTGCGGCACCTGCTCGACTGGCTCTGCGGGCAGTGACAGTGGACGGGCAACTTCATCACGCTGACGGGCAGCCCCTTCCAGCAAGGCCCGCTGGCGCTGCTCAATCTCCTGCCGTTCGGCAGGGGAGGCAGCGAACGCGAATGACCCATGCAGTGTGCATAGCGCAAATAACAAAACGGTGCGCCAAACCAACGCTGGGCGCAAAGAAGAGAGGAGACACATTTATATTAACAACCCACCGCACTTATTATTTTTGATGCTTTGCAGGTTACCCTCACGCCTGTATCCCACAGTCATGAAGCCGCAACCTAGCTAGCCTGAACATTTATTTGGCTCCGATTAAATACACACTGAGCACAAAAAACAACCTGGAAAATATGCAAGGGTCACAAACGAGATAAATTCAGATAAATCTGACAAAAGGGTTAATATGCGGCGATATTATTGACAATTAAGGTATTAACATCGGATATAGCATCAGTACTCAGTTTGTGTCTGGTGATTTACCAACTGAATAAGCAGGAAGCGGCCAGATGGCCGCTTCCTGCTATGTTCTTTTTTTAGCGTTTCCTGACGGTTAATAACATCTTGCCAAACCAGTGTTCCGACAACTTCTGAGCCTGTTTGACTTCCGGTTTGGTCATCATGGCCTCCAGCTCATCACGGGCCTGCATGGCTTCAGGCATCCCTTCGGTGGCGGCCAATGAGAGCCAGGCATAGGCATGTATCCGGTTGCGCGGAGCCCCCAAGCCTTTTTCACGCAGTGTCCCCATCCGGTATTGGGCCATGCGGTCACCTTGCTGAGCGGCCAGGCGATACTGCTTGAGAGCCAGCGTGTAATCCTCTTTGCCACCTTGGCCCAAACGCAGCATTTCACCGTAGGCGTATTGCGCTACAGTGTGTCCCTGTTGAGCGGCCTTGGCATAACTGGCTCTGGCTTGCTCCAAAGCCCCTTGGTCCTGCTGTAGCTCCGCCAGTTCGAACAACGCCTTGGTTACGCCACCATCAGCAGCCTTCTCTAACCAGTAGCTCTGCTGCTCCCGGTCTACCTGCTGCAAGCTCAGTTGGTACTCAGCTTCGTGGGAGCCGTGTCCGGCTGCCAGCTCCAGCCAGTAACGCCCCAAAGCGGGATCTGCGGGGACTTGCTCCCCTGCCAGATATGCCATCCCTAGCCAGAGTTCAGCCTCGGCAGAGCCCGTATTGGCTGCGCGCTGATAGGCAGCGAAAGCATTAGAAGGAAGCGCCTGTTTAGCTTGCAGCAACCAGGCGTCCGGTTGCTGTTGGGCAGCGGCTTTATCATTCCAGCGCTGGGCAATATCCGGCCGTTTGGCAACCCCTTTTCCCATTTCATAGCGCTGACCCAGCAGGTACTGCGCATCACGGTTGCCCAGTTCTGCGGCCCGTTCTAGCCACTTGATGGCGTCCGTATCTGCACCCGGTTGCTTGCTGTACCACAGTGCCAGGACTAACTGCGCCTCGGCATGATCCCGCTTGGCGGCCTGCTCGAACCAGTCGAGGCATTCACTCACCAGTTTGCCTTGATGCTGCTCCTGGCACATCACGCCCAGTCGATAACTAGCATGGGTGTTGCCAAGCCGCGCAGAGCGTTGCCACCACTGGGTAGCGAGCGCCGGATTTTTGGGCTCACCGAGCCCAGCCTGATACCAGTCACCCACTTGCCACGCAGCGTTGGCGCGGATCTGCTGATCAGCGGCCAAAGGGCCAGACTGCTCTGCCGCTTGCTGCATCCAGTGCATGGCGTTGGGGTAATCTGGTTCGCTAGCCAGACGTTTAGCCAGCTCGTATTGGGCTCGGCCATCCCCCTGCTTTGCCGCTTGGGATAACTCGACGTCAGTGAGTGACTTAGTGGAAGAACAGGCTGCAAGCATACTGGCTGCCAGCGCCAGCCATAAGGCTCGGTGTGTCATGGGGAAAATCTTCGCAGAGTGAAAAAGTGATGGATGAGGCACTGCAGCCTTGCTGCCAGATCCATTCTGCCTCCCCAAACTACCACGGTTCATAATTGGTATTCTTTAAACCTCGATAGCTCGACTACCCGTTGCAAAAACCTTAGGTGGAATCGTGACTAACGCAGTCTCAAATTCTGTTTTAGAAAAAAGGCCGGTAGCTTTCTTTTTAACCAACTTCATGGTTCCAACGTTCGCTTGCCACTTTATAACCCAGCGCCCTCCGCTATAGACCATAAACGCAAACCCACACCTATTTTCACTCCCATTAATTATTCCGTAGTCATCGTATAGCATGTGTCCGACCATTCCATTACCAATCTCAGATGCCTGAAGAGTGTTATATTGCACTTCTTCTTTCCCGCCCTCTACATGCCTTACTCTGAGTGTTGTATCGTTAATTTTGTCTACCACTAAACAACACCCTGAAAAATCTGGGGTAAATACATAGTTAGGCTCACCATTCTCAGGGTTTGCAGGAATATCTACAAAGCCACCTTGGGGCGCCCAATAGGCATATTCCGCATGCTTTCTAGCACCTGCATTCACCCTTTCCCTCTGGTGAGTCAACTCTAACGAATAAAATTTACTCGCATCATTAAGAGTGTTCTCCGCGATGCTAAACATACATTTATCACCAGATAACATTGCCCCATCCAACAGCACCGCAGAAATAAACCCACTATTGATTTTATTGAGCGCATTCCCTATAGGAACATATGATACAGCATCAACTTTTTTCTCAATTAAACCCGTGCTGATGGAAACCGGAGCGCCCATTCCACGCGGAGGTATTTTCCATCTATTTTCATTGCTATCGGCTACCACTTCATCAATAGCTTCAATGCCACGGGGAACGAAGAAGTTGTTGCTGCGGAGCATGGTGTTGGCCTGAGCGTCGAGTGTGGCGTACTTGAGCTCCTTCGAGCTGAAGTCATGCATGAAGTAGTTGAAGAAAGCATCCACTTCACGTGGTACCCGTTGAGACTCGTTAAAGTACTTTACATATTTCGCGGCCTGTACAGTCTTGCTCTGGTAGCGTTGCCACATCACGATGTCATCGGCATCCTTTCCTACCTGCTCAAGCCAGCCCCAACGCTCCTTGAGTTCATCACGTTCGCTACCATTGGCCACTTTCAGGCGAGCACGGTAGTCGAACAGCTTTTCTCCCAGCCATGTGCAGTAACAAGTCATATGCCGTTCGAACCCAGCCGGAGTCGGGTCGACCCGACCGGCCCACTGCTGGTAATGGTCGCTAAAATCTTGCACGGAGCGTCCGGCCAGGTTGTCCAGCATAACGAAGTAGCTAGCCACATATGGATCATTTTTGTCCAGCGTACGGAAGTTAGGAAACGGCACCTGAGCCCGACGAGCGGTATCAAACATTTTTCTAAGCGGCACCCGGCAAAGCTCGGCACTGGGCCGCTGTTCGTTGGGCAGCAGACCTCCAGTAACATCTTCGCTGATGCCAGGGCAGAGCTCCTCCCGCCAACCTGACTTGAGCGGCCCAAGGGGCAGCAGTGGGCGATAGTCACGACGTTCATGGGCTGCCACCAGATGCAGGGCTCGCTTGACGGCTGGGTGAAGGGGCTTGTTATAGTCGATCACCTTGGCACCCGCCACCACGCCCAACGGCACACCAGCCGGATTCTTGGTCAACAGACCGGCCCAGTCAGACACCTCAGCGACGGTGTCCCCCATATCGAGCAGGCTACGCCGTGAACTGTCGAAGAAGCCCGCGAAGATCACCTCGACCTTGCTCTCCTCGTAGCGGTATTCGTTGCCCACCTTGGTACAGACTGACTCCAGCAGCTCCGCAATAAAGCGGCGGGCCAGCGCCGCCCCCAGATCGGCCCCGAAGACCGACACCTGAATCAACTTGATGGGAAGTTGGTTCTCTTTCTTGCTGAGCGCAATGTTTTCTTTGAATTTGTTCTTGGCAAAATCTACTCTGGCGTCCACCCCTGTCATCAGCAGGTCAGCGACCAACGGGTTATCCCGGATGGGAGCTACCGCTTCGACCAGTGCTCGCTTGGCCGCATTTTTGGCCGCTGAGACGGATGCCTCGAAACCACTCTTCAGGGTCAGCATATCGCCGAGCTTATTGGTCAGAACCTTGCTCCAATCCCCCTTGACGGCCTCGACCACAGTTTCTTTAGCCTGACCTTTCAAATCGTCAAGGTAATCGCCAGCCAACGCCTTCTGCCTTGCATCCAGAATGCTGTCCAGCCGCTCAGAAGTCATATCGTTGAGCTCTGTGCCCAAGCCGGGAATGTAAACCTTGGCGTATGAATAGGACGAGGTGAGTGCAGCATTGATTTTATCCGGATGGGCTCGAAACAGACGTCCCACATTGGTTAGCCGCTGGCTCTCTTCATCTGTATAGATATTCCGATTGGTTCCATCGAAGAAGAAACCAATCTGCAACGCCAGCGAGCAGGTGCCGATCCCCGCCTGATGCAGGCTCTCTTCTCGATCTACCCGGCACTGCAAGTCATCCCTATCCATCATCACTATTTCCTCGTCCGATAGGTATCAATCACGTCATTCATCACAGGCTCAGCCCACCCCCCCCATCGCACCATCACTTTGTTGTCGGGCAAAAAGAGGACATGAAAGTTATTCTGCCCCTTTTCCCGCTTGGGCATAGGTAAGGTTATCGAGTGCTTTTCAGGCCGCAGCCCTTCCTTATCCAATTGGTCTCGCGTGGTACTCAGCAACCAGTCGATTTTCACCGTATCGCCATCGATCTTATAGGGGCCAGCACTACCGCCCCCGCCAGCACTGACCCCGTCAAATGCAAACGTGTTGCTCCCCATCTTGCCATTGACATAGACGTAACTGATTGGGCGGTCGAGCACCGAATGGACGACGATAGAGGCCCCGCCATGTCGCTCCTGCAACAGAAACGTCCATCCCAGCCAGAGCACCAGCAAAATGGCACTCAGCCAGCGTCCCCAGCGGGGCATCAAGTTCCACGCAGCCGTGGCCATCGTGGAGATAAATCGTGTCAGATTTCTTTCTACTGTCATGCTTGTCTCTTTTGTTATTCCTGGGCCGAACGCTCAACCAGTGAGCAGGTCCCCGCCTGATGAAGGCTCTCTTCTCGATCAATACAGCACTTCTGGTCATCCCTAACCACCATCACTATTTCCTCGTCCGATAGGTATCAACAATGCTATCCAGCTCAACAGGGCAGCTATGGGCCCAGCGTACCATCGGGGTATTGTCAGGCAGCATCAGTACACAAAAATCATCCTGCCCCTTTTCCCGCTTGGGCATCGGTAGGGTGACAGAGTGCTTTTCAGGCCGCAGCCCTTCCTTGTCCAATTGGTTTCGCGTGGTACTCAGCAACCAGTCGATCTTCACCGTATCGCCATCGAGCCGATAGGGGCCTGCACGTCCGCCACCGCCGGCACCGAATCCATCAAACGCCAACGTGTTGCTCCCCATCTTGCTATTGACATAGACGTAACTGATGGGGCGATCGATCACCGACATGAGCACGATAGAGGCCCCGCCATGTCGCTCCTGTAACAGAAACGCCCATCCCAGCCAGAGCAGCAGCACAATGGCACTCAGCCCGCGTCCCCAGCGGGGCATCAAGTCCCAAGCCGCATTTATCATGGAAAGCCCCCATGAACTAGACATGATGTGCTCTTGCCTTATACCAGTTGATCACCTCGCCGACTCGCCGCAATTCATTGTTTTTCAACATGGCGAACACGCACAAAAAGGCGGCAGCACGCAACAAGTTGCACAGGGCGATAAATATAAACTCGGCAAGATAGATCAACTTCATCTTGGGATCATGAAGGTTCACCCAGCTATCGACACACTCCTGATATTTGAAGTCCAAGGAACCGACCTGCTCCTGATCCTGAATATCGGCACAGACCTCTTGGTTCTCTGCCTGCTTTCTTGCCTGCTGCAATCCATAGCCAGAAAGGGCGGAGCTAATATAGGTACTATCTAGCAGTAGAAATAGTGCAGCCAGAGCGATCACAACGTATGCACTGCGCCCCCTTGCCATCAGCCATAAACTGAGGATGAAGAGGGTGGCATAGAGCCAGCCCTCCCACGACAAGTTGTCTGGCCTCAAAGCCCATAAAATCTCATTGAACATGGGGCCTCCTTTTTAGCAGGACCAGCGACCCCATGATGATCACCATAAGGGTCACCCATTGGTAAATACTTTGACTGAGGGTAAAGAGTGCCCAGAAAGAAGGGATATATTTGGCTGAAAACAGAGCGTATATGCTGGGAAAGGCCATCAATAGCTGTAAACAGGATAACAGCCACAATCTGCGACTTCGCCTGGCGCAAAATGAAAAGCACAAAGCCAAGGTCAGCGAAACAAATACATATAAATCACTATAAAGGGACATAAATCTCTCTTTTCCTCTGACTAAGCGCAGCTCTGTTCAATCTCTTCATTGAGGGCTTTATTACCCCCCTCCAGCCATATCAGGGCCCAAAGTAGCCGGTCTGCCGCCGAGGCGCCGCGCTTATCTGCCTTGCCCAGGGCCTTGAGCGCCTGAGCAGTACGCAGGCAGGCTGGGAATTGCGAAAAGGTGTGCCCCTCCCGCCACTGATTTAGCAATCTGGGCAGATCCTTATCTCCCATCAGTGCAGCAAACAGGGGCTCGCTAAGCTGGATAGGCAACAGAGGCGCGACAATAGCTTCAATCTGATGCTCGGCCCAATTATCCTCACACTGCCATGTCCACCAACACTCTATTCCACCAAAGAGAGCGCCATACCAGGGCGCCTGACGCTCGGCCAGCATCAAAGGCAGCGCCTGCGCCGTATAGAAACGCAGTAATTGGCTATGCAGCCCCTTGGGCTCAACCACCATGCAGCCCATTGCCAGTTGCTGCTGGAGCTCATCCAGTGAACGCTGGCTGTGGATCAATCCCAGTACCAGCCCCTGTTCAGTCATTGACTCGAGTAAAGACGCAGAGGCTTGTTGGCAGCGCCAAAGCCAAGGGCCCAGGTTAATCAGTTCAAAAAGGTCGGGATGGATCAATAGCGGACGCAAAAATTCACTCTCGCTGGCTAACAGCCTCTCTCGTAATTCACCTTTCAGCTCTGCACCTTCGAACAATACATAGCAAGCATCATCAGACCACAACTTCTCAGGTAGCATCATTATTCCCCCTGTACGACAGCATCACCCTGTCTCATTGCCCGTAGCATGCAAGGGATGCAGACAGGTTTCTCCATAGGCGGAAGCGCCTTTAACAAGGCCTCTGCACTCGTCTGGGTGGCGATTTGTGGCACGATAGTGACATGTTCTGGAGACGGCTCAGATGCGACAGCTTTCGGTAATGAGGGGGCCTGTCCACCCCAGCCGGACCCATTACCAGGGCTACCGCCAGAGTTCATTTTGATGGTGGGGCCGACCAGGGTGACGCCGCTCGGGTCAACCTTCACAAAGCTGCCGCCAACTTTGAGGGTGATTTCAGCTCCAGCCTCCAGCACGACCTTTTGACCCGACTTGAAGTGAATTTCCTGACCCGCCTCCACCAATAGCGCCTGCGCGATTTTCTGGTGGAGCGATGCATCCATTGTGAGGGAGTAGTCAGCCTTGATGTGGTCGCGCTTCTCGCCTTCCACCGTCAGGTGGTCGTTGGCCTTGATGCGGGTGACCCGCTCGTTGTCGATATCGGTGTGCTGGTCGTGCTTGATGTGCCAAGCAGCGTCGTTCTCTATCAGCACATTCAGGTCTTTCTGACCGTGGATGTAAACCTCTTCCTGCCCCGCCTGGTCTTCAAAACGCAGCTCGTTAAAACCTTCCCCCTGGTGGGTCTCGGTGCGCAGCACGGTGCGCGTCTTGTTGGCGGGCAGCTCGTAAGGGGGGCGGTTGGTGGCATGGAAGGTGCGCCCCGTCACGATGGGCTGGTCAGGGTCGCCTTCCAAAAAGCTCACTATGACCTCATGGCCGATACGGGGGATGGCCATCATGCCGTACTGGCCACCGGCCCAACCCTGACTCACCCGTACCCAGCAGGAGCTCTGGTCGTTGCTCGAGCCGTAACGGTCCCACGGGAATTGCAGCTTCACCCGGCCATGCTCGTCGCAGTAAATCTCTTCCCCTTCAGGGCCCACCACGATGGCGATTTGTGGGCCATCCACCATCGGCTTGTGGGGGGCCTCGGGGCTGCCGATACGGGCACGCCAGGTGGTGCTCGCTTTCACTACGCCAAATTCGTTGTGGTAGACGGTCGGGCCGCTGCCCCCTTCCTCTTCCAGCGCCTGCGGCTGTTCACCGGTGTGGCGGATATGGACGATTTGCCAGTCGGTATTGAGGCTGCCGTTGGGGTGTTCGGTGAGTGAAAATGTCTGGCCCGGCAGCAGGGCTGCGCTGTTGGACTTGCCACTGCCGCTGACCGCGTCATTACGCAGCGCATCGAGCCGGTGCTGGGCAAACGCCTTGCCACTGCCGTCCTGCTTGTAGCGGCCCGGATAGTCAAAATGCTGGTAGGTATCCCGTTGGTGCTCCAGCTCTGCGCCCTGCTTTTTGTGAGATAGGCCATAAGCCGGGGTCTTGAAGCTGTAGTCCTTGAGCTCCACATCTGAAGGGCGCACTGACTCGCGGTAGTGGAACTGGCGAACATAGGCACCCTGTTCCAGCGAGCGGTTGCCGAGGTTGAAAAAGAGCTCGGGGCCAGCAGTCAATGCAGCCGCATCGTCGGCAAATACAATGCGATGTTTGCCTGCTTCAAACTCATGGAAGTAGAACAGCCCCTCTTCGGCGGCCAAACGGTTCAAGAAGTCGAGGTCGGTCTCGCGATACTGAACGCAGTATTCCCTTTGGGCATGCTCGTTTTTCAGGGCAAAGGCGTAGTCGGTGATGCCATGTTCTTGCAGCAAAATGGAGAGGATTTCGTCAGGCTTTTGCGCCTGAAATATGCGGGAGTTCTGGCGAAGGCCCAATCGCCACAGCGCCGGTTTGACTTCCAAGCTGTAACGGGTGCGGCGAAAGCCGCTATCCCCTTGCGCAAACTCGCTCACCACCCCGCACACTCTGCGCTGCAGCTCGCCGTGGTACCACACCAGCAGCTCGCAGGGCTGGTCCAGCACAGCGCCAAAGTCGATGTCCGGTTGGTGACTGGCGACGTCCAGTTTGAGGCTAAACGGGCTGTTCAAGCCCTCATCCAGTTTGAAGCTTGCGACCGCAAAGGTGTTGTCAGCCAAGGCGCCAACCTTGACGGTGAATTGTAATCCTGTGCTCTGTGCCATGACCTTGTTCCTTATCCTGCTTGCCCGCTGCCCGAACCAATCACCACGCCACCACAATCCACCGCTGTGCCGGTGATAGCGATGGGCTTGCCGTTCATCAATACCGAGCCCACACCACCGGCAATGCTGCGCGGGTGGGGCGGGTTATTCGGCTTGTCGTGCGGCGCCAGCGGGTCACCCTGACGAGCCACCGGCTTGCCATCGAGAAAAACATCAGGGCTGGCGGCTATCACCGGGGTCGGTGGAAAGCCATCGTGGTCGGTGCCAAGGTCACCAAGCAGTGCAATGGAGGGACACATAATTCAAACCTCTTGTGTGCTTTGCCATCACTCCGCTCTCACTACCACGACATCCATGTCTGGGCAGGGGGATGGCAAAACATAAAAGGCTCCGGTAGCCAAAGACTGACCGGAGAAACACGGGATAAAGGCCGGTGCACACCGGCCACAAGATACGAAACCTAATACAGGAAATAACGAAATCAGAACGTCAAGCTTATGCCTCGATAGGGGCGCGCCAGTCATCAGCACCAGAGGTACCGGCAACGGTGTGCTCCCAGTCAATCTTGCGGTAAGCCAGAGAGACCTGGATAAGCTGGGTGAAGTCGGATTTCGCCGGGTCTTGGCAGTGCGGCATCTGGCAGTCGATGTCAACGATGGTGGCATCGGTCAGCGCGGTAGAGAAGAAGTGCTCCTGCTTGCCCTCAACAGAGGTGCGATACCACTTCAGGGTCACTTTCGGCAGCATCTCGCCGGAAGCCAGGGAGTTGTACATCAGCGGCACAGCTTTGTTCAGCGCAACGGTGAACTTGAACGGCTTGTGGACACGCTGACCAGCAGGCTGACCGGATTGCGGGTCAGTCGGCACGGTGACAACGTGCTGGAACTCTTGTACCAGCATCTCATCTTCGTGACCTTGTACGAAGATGTTACCGACGGAGTCAGAGGTGAAGGCACCAGCGGTGATGTTGCCCTGGGTTTTACCTTCGATGCTGATATAACATGGAGTTGGCATGGGTATGCTCCTAAATAGGTGGGTTAAATGAGCTAGCACTCGACCAAACCCTTAGCAGTGACCATGCCAACTTTTCGTTTCATTATTTATCAATCACTTACCACCAATCCATAGCCTCAACCGCACAACCCTGAGCAAATCTTCGCTCAAACGGCGTACATATCTCAGCAAATATTGCTCAGGTAGTGATTTAACCTAATAGGTGGGCAATAAATTGCGCCAGTCAGAATTATTGACCATCCTCATCAACGTTCCCCACTAACGCAGCATCGATATTGAGCCGTACCAGCCCCTGCTTGAGCGCCCAGGATATCGCCTGGCTTTTATTGCTGGCTCCCAGCTTCTCGGCAATACGCTCCAGGTGAAAGGTCACCGTTCTAGGGGTGATGCCCAATATCTGGGCAATATCGCTCACCTGCTTCCCTTCTGCCGCCCACTGGCAGACCTCCAGCTCCCGCAGACTCAGCGCATCCCGAGGGGGTATATCGGACAAGCAGACCCGCACGACCGCCTCAAAGATGTGCACCGACAGCCAGCTCAAAAAGGGCGTGGCCGCCAGCCACTGGTGCTCAGTACGGGGTGTTCGGGTAATAAGTGAGAGCAACCCCACATGACCGTTGGCCCCATGCCAGGGGAAGGTGATGCCATCGCGCAATCCGGCCTCATGAGCCTGCAGCATTACCTCAAGCCCGTCAGTATCCTGTCGGTCGCAACATTCGGTGATGAGGTTGGCCCACAGGATAGGCGTACTCTGAGTCATCCCTTTGCGCACTACTGGGTCTACCGCAAAGAAGCGCTGCGCGTCATAGGTCTGCACCCACTCGGCTGGACAGCCATTAAAGATGCGCACCTCGGGGCGTTGGATAGAACTTGGAAAAATGAATCCCAGCCGAAAATGGTTAAAACCCATCTGCTGGCAGAGGGTGCGCAACAGCGTGACGATGGTGTGCTCGTCAGTTGCCGTATCGAACTGGGTGATGAGCGTCAGTGCGTCGGCAGTATTGAGGAAATGAAGCGGGGTAGTGGTCAAGCATTCAGCTTATAAGCGATAAACGTACTAAATATTACCAACAATCTCAGATGGCGCAATCTATCACCAGCTAATGATAGATAAGGCCGCATCGAGCGTTGATGCGGCCCAATATGTTCAGATGAGGAACTCGTCAAGTTGACGGCCTTGCTCCAGCTGCTCAGCCAGGAACTTGGGCGTGCGGCCCTGACCGGTCCAAGTTTTCTCTACGCCATTTTCAACATAACGGTATTTCGGGGGACGTGGCGCTCGTTTAACTTTAGCTGCAGTCGCTGCTGCCGGGGCGCAGCCAACCAACTCAGTGGGGTCAATACCAGCTTGAGCCAACATCGCTTGGAACTCAGCCAGCTTTTGCTGGTGCTCAGCTTGGGCTGCTTGTTCTTTCTCCGCCACCTCCAACCGCTCCAGATAAATCAGCTCGATTTTCTCATGGGCTTCTTTGAGTTGGTCCAGAGATAGCTCGCGTAGTGCGGCCCGCAGACTACGCACATTCAACAACACTTTTAGAAATTCGCTCATCGCTTTTCCTCAATCCATCACATCAATACACGAAAAAAAAACTATCGCAGCAATAGGTTGCCTTTTAGGCTGTTACTGTGCTTTGTGATAAAAACAAGATATCTAAATAGAATTAGTACCATTATTTTTTAGCATTCGTAACTAACTTGAATGCCTCAGACACGCTCTCGTCCTTACGAGACCAATCTAGCATCTGCCTGATGAGATTGTCTTTTTTCAATCCAGGCACCTTTCTGGTCTGTTGAAAGGTTGGCAATTTAAGGTTCTCGGCTTTAATTTCCGCCGTCAAGTGATCACAGAAAAGCCAAACCGCCTCAGATATCGCTTCTGCTGCCGTTTGCTTCGTTTCATATCTCCCAGCGCCCTCAGCTTGCAATAGCCTGACAACCTCTTGCTTCACGCTATCATAGCGTTCATTTTTTACCTTCCCTCCCTTCTCCCTCGCCACCATTTTCTTTTCTTCACGCTTTTCTTGGATATGGGCAATCTCGAGCGCTTCTAGTAAACCTATCAACTTCATCAGTACACGTATTGCTCCCAAGAGAGCCTTACATGCTTCTTCTGGCTGTGTCTCTTTAAGCCTCTCACTCCACAGATAATAAAGTGCAGCGATGTTGCTATATTCTGATACCCGTGAGGGAAAATCCTTTTTATTACCGCGAGCACATTCGGTGACAAACTCAAGACCCGCAATTTTTTCCACGTTATCGATCGTCATCCAGTTAATGGTCAGCTGTATTTTATCCATCAGCTCATCAACAGAGTAACGCGTCTGCAGTATATCTGTTGGCGCCAACCATACCTTGCTCTGAGCCCACTCTGCATGAACGCAGAGCACTCTCAGGTCGTTTAGACGTTCTTCGTACTCGGCAGTCAATATATCAAATAAAAATGTAGCCATAAATCAATCGCTTATAGTTTTTTGGTGTACGTAAAATTTGTTGGTTAGCACGCGTATTTTCGATGCCAAGTGAAAACGCTAATCTTGACCTCGTCGAAAGTCAACCGACCAAGAGGAACGCAAACCATGGCTACACAACCCAGAGTTAAGGTATTACGAATGCCCGCCGTCGAAGAAAAAATAGGCGTTGCGCGCTCAACCGTTTATGACTGGCTCAACCCCAACTCCCCCCGATACGACCCGACCTTGCCTCGTCCTAGGCGCTTAGGCAAACAGTCCGTGGGTTGGATTGAATCTGAACTCGATGAGTGGATATTGAATCGCGGATAAACATCTTCTCTTCGCATTGGAATTATCTCAGCTATACCTGCATCAGATTATTGTAACACCAAAAGGATGATATATGCCTAAACGTATCACGTTTCAAGCAGATAGAGATTCGACTATTTGCGAGATAGATAATTATTGCCGAGCCAAAAAACTTTCTCGCTCGGCAGTTATTTCAAGCCTGCTGAACGCATTAGTGCCGAGACTGAAATGTATCAACGAACATTACAATGCTGCAAACAACCTTGAGCATGAATTAACGAATGTGCTGGGGCAGCAAGACTGCTTGCTGCCAAAACAACAATTTTCAATCAGCGCAGAAGAACATTTCCATCAGCTATGGATGATGAAAATTCGACACCCCAGAAATATTATCGACTACCGGCTCCATGAACATCAGAAAGCCAAAGCCAGTATGGAGCAAGATGAAATAACCTATATCAAGGAAATGCTTGAAAACATTGTCAGCAAAATGAACGTTGAAAAAGCCATTTTTATCTATACCGACAGACGAGTGTCTCACAAATTTCAGAAAGCTGGAGGGCTATCAAACACGCTGCTTATCAATCAATCGGAATATGATGGTTATTTCTTTGATTTTGCAAACTCGACGCCATTGCCCATGCTTGATGTCATCGCACATGGGCTCACAGAAGCACTAAAGAAGCATCAGGTAACAATATCTGCCCCTTGTGTTTGCTGGATACCGATCTACTACGTTGATGACATGGTGATTATGACGCCCGTAATAAAGGCGACCGACGTAAAAAAACAAAAACTGACGATGGATAAAGCCATCATCATCAATCTCTTCGGGCTGGAAGTCATAACGTGAGGGGATAGGCACAGAAATGGCGTTGTTCAATTTATAGGCGAAAAGGAGGGTTAATGACACTATTTGTAAGCAGAATTGACACATTGCATAACCCGTTGGCCTCTGCTTTATCGGTAGCACAACCCTGTTCCATTCACTCTTGAGAGGCATGATAGACCGATGAGCGAGGGACATCAATGTAAACCCGGAAGGCCCAAGGGCAGTCACTTTGCTAATGCTATCCAACAATGTCGGCTCTTAGGCATGACACAAGCGAATACAGCAATCGCACTGAACATCAGTATTTCGACGGTTAAACGATATTGGTCTAGATGCGTGATTGAAATATTCAACCACTAATTAATGAGTGATATTTAACTATCAACCCTATGTCATGCCTAGCTTTGAGGGGAACAATTCTGTTGGATAGTTATTATATACGTATTGTATCAATGACCCTACATGACATTACATCAACCATAATGAGGGAATTATATCACACCATGACCTCAGTCATGGGTAGCGGCACATTATAGACTACAGATACCGCAAACAGATAAACCATCTTCTATTTACACAGACAACCCATGGTCTGCTAGCTAGCACGCCCCTAGGCGTAGGGTATCAGCCATGAAAAACTACCAGACAACATAAACACGGTGATAGCCGATTATTAATCTGCGAGACCAGGATAACGTCAGTCCCTCTTAGGGGAGCTATCGGATTAAGAATATATTCATGAAGGAGGACATATCACTCTGTAACGCTCAGCCCCTGTAAGGGGAACATTAGAAAAATAACGATACCCGCAGCATCTATTCCCCTCAAGGGGAACGTACACGCTCGCACCTGAAAACATGAATCCATATAGGAATTAACAACATGAAATACTATCAAACCATCTTTGGCCCCCATATCCTCGACTACTACACCCGCATTATTGACCTTATCCGCGCAGCTCTCGTAACGCATCCGAGAACCTTAGTGCTGCGGGTTGATTTACATGACCCAGCCATTATAAACCATGGAGATATGATGACGCGCCTTCACAATAACCAAGGGTGTGTCATGAATAGCTTCATTAACTCTCTAAATTCCAAAATAGCATCCCACCAACGACGACGAGCCAAAGCAGGTAAACGGGTTTATCCCAACACTCTCCGTTATGCCTGGGTGCGTGAATTCAGCCAAACAGGGAAGCGTCACTTTCACATCCTCTTGCTGCTAAACAAAGATGCCTTCTTCCATCTCGGAGATTACAACATTGAAAACAGCACCCTCAGAACCATGATAACAACAGCGTGGTGCAGCGCATTAAGCCTGTCTCCTGAAGAGGGGCATTACTTAGTCCACTACCCCACCAACGGGAAATACGCCCTCCTTAAGCAGGCCGTAGATCGAGGCATTTATCCGGCTGGTTTCATGAACCGAGTCCATTACATGACCAAAGCCAAAAGCAAATCCTTTAATGATGGGTATCGTAGCTTCGGATGCAGTCATATTTAATCACCACATCGATTACACGTAATTACAGATATATTTTACTGTAGTGAACCTACCCAAGGGACTGCACAGAGCAGTCCCTTTTACTATTTATCTCACCGCGATGTCTTCCATGAAAACATGGACCGCTCTCAGGGAGATCGGTGATTTAACCTTTGGCTAAGCGATTAACCAACCGCTCGACTGTGTCCAGTAACAAAGCCCGATCAGCATCATCGAGCCGGGCCAATTGCTTACTCAGCACAATGCCCTGTTCAGTGGGCCTGTTGCTGGTCTCACGCAGAAAGTCCGCCAGCTCACAACCAAACAGCTGAGCAAGCTCCGCTAGCCGCACTACAGTCGGCACCACAATGCCCCGCTCCATCCGCGAGACCGCTTCCATCCCGATATTGAGGTGCTCAGCCACCTGCTCCTGGGTAAACCCTGCCCGGTTGCGCTGACGCCCAATCGCCTTACCTACGCTCTTGGCTAACTGTCCAACGTTGATATCTGTCATAAGTCCTCCCATCAACCCTTATGGTTGGGGGTGGACCCGTTGACATGAAGAACCTCAAAAGGCGAACATCGACCCTACAGGTTGTTACTAGGCATTTTTTACCTGCCAGCTCGACATAGTGTTACCCCTTCCCACGATTAACTAAGCAACAGGAGTTCTCATGAAACAACTCGTTCCATTGCTCACCCTGGCACTCACTGCACCGAGCGCCATGGCAAGCAGCCCCAATGACATCTGGTCCTATCAAGACAGTGATGGCATCACGCTGGCTCAGTCATGCAACAACAAAAGCACCTGTGAGCCGCTCTACAAAAACCGCAACTATGTCGCCCTGGTCAATAACCGCTCCCAAACGGGCTGTGCCATCGGTGACCTGTTCGTTGCTGAACACGCCAGCCGCAGCTTTAAAAAGCTCGATACCGGTACCTGCAGCCCCTCAGCCAGTATCGAGGTCAATACCTACAATCGGCTGAACAACGTCGATGTCATGGTCGGTGACCGGCTCATCAAGCGTTATCCACTGGATACCTGGATGTACTTGGAAGAACGTAAGGAGGGTAAGGTTGCATCCTGGAAAAAGGCAGAAGAGAACGCAAAAAAACAACCTGTGTCGATTGAAGAGCCTGTAGGACATGCCGAATGGAAAATGAGTAACCAAGGCACCCAGTACGACCTATTCCAAGGCGTGAATCTGTTAACGCTTCAGTGCTCTCGTAAATTTGAAACCTCAGATGGGCGCTCCACCTCAAGCCTGGTACACACCAATGGCAAAGGTAGCCAATTTGTCGATGCCATTGAGGTCGATGGCAAGCGTCTCTCCGCGAAGGTAACCAATCAGGCGCAATGGACTGACCTTGTCAGCACCCTCTTGGCCGCATCCAAAGTCACAGCTTATAAAGACGAGACTGCCGTCGCGATATGGAAGATGAAGCCCGTTCAGCTTCAGACACCGTGTGAATATTACCGGGGGTAATCAACCAAATGATAACTATCAAGAACACGCTATTGACTACCGTTGTTGCCGCACTGTTCTGTACAACCGTCAGCCATGCAGAAGATCAGCGCTATCTAGCTATCCAGCACACTGACACCGTCTACGCCAACCAGGGCGTCTGCGCCTACCACTTCTCCCTCGATAGCGGTGGGGCCGATGAGTTTGGTCGGCTGTACATCACGCTGCAATTCAATGACAAGAAGGGCAAAGCGCTGGCCGAATCAACTCTGGAGGTTGAATCGTTCGGCGGGAGCTCCACCACTCGCTATGGCGGTGGCTTTACGGAGGTTGACTGCGGACAGGTAGAGCAGGCCAAGTCCATCGCCATCATTCAGGCGACCGAGGTGCTCGCTCACAACGAAGTCACCCGACTGCCAGTTTCGACCTTCACCCCTGAGTTTCATCAACCACTGAAGATCACCGTGGGCAACAAGTAGCCCGCTCAGCAAAAACAAAGCCAAAGGGCGTCACCGTGATGGTGACGCCCTTTTTCATTTCCAACTCTTGATGAGGATCATCATCCCATGACACGACATTTCATTATTGGCGATCACCTGATTGCGCCACAGCCTGAAAGCCACCACCACGGACTCTTTGTTGGCCATGACCAGGTCATTCACTGTCTACCATCCCTTGCCGGAGAGCACTCAGGCCAACTGGCGCTGACCTCCCTGGCTGAATTCAGCCAACACTGCACCATTGAGGTCAAGCCCCATACCCAACGCCTTTTCAGCCGAGAGGAAAGCCTGACACGGGCCTACGCCCGACTGAGTGAAGGTGAGCAAGGCCAACCGTTTGCTAGCAGCGAGCGGTTTGTCACCTGGTGCATTGAAGGGGTTCAGCACCCCCCCAAGCTGCTGCAGACCGCTGTAGCAACGGTGGTGGCAGCCGAAGTGGCTCGCCATACGCTGGGTAAAGCGGCCACAAGTGCAACGGCAGGGCTTGCTGCCAGCACGCTGGCCACGACTGCTGGCGGTAGTGGCGCCGCAGCAACGGTAGTGTCGGTGACCGGTATTGTTTCAGCCCCGCTGTTAGCCCCCCTTGCCGTGGGCGCCGTCGCTGCCTATGGCATCAGCAAACTCTGGGATTGGCTCAACGACTGAGTCATCCCCCGGTCTGGACGAGAGGTGACCCCCCTCTCTCTTTGAGTTCCACGAGGAAACACCATGACCATTCCCTTTTTCCGGGACGGCTTTGCCCTGCCCGTTGCCCAAGCATTACTTGCGCTACTCAATCAGGAGGTCGCCAATACAGGCCTCGACCAGGAGCGTCTGACTCAACTGACCTTCAACTTTCGCAGCCCCGGCTACAGTGCCGAAACGGGTGGCGTCCATCCGGTAGAGCTGCGACTTATTCGGGGATTACACGGCTGGGTCTTCGATTACATCACCGACTTCAGTTATCAGGGGCTGGGCCAGGATGCTGAGCTCTGCAAGGAGCTCGACTTCAACCTCTCCTGTGACGAGCACTATCTGCAAGGCTGGGGGCCACTGCCCGGCGTGGAAGCGCGGGAACTGTTTGCCCTGTGGCAGAGCAATTTCATCGCCTATGGCCAGCTGGGGTATTTTACCGTCACGGTCAGCGGGGATTAGGAGGTGTGTGATGACTAACGAACTGCCGCTCTCCCACTACTCACGCCAGTGGCTGGGACTGGTTGCGGCCAAGACCAAGCTACAGCCAGCTCGCCAGGGCGATAGCTGGTTGCTGCACCTGACTCCCGATAGCCCAAATGCCCGCACCGTCACGCTGCATTTGCGTTGGTCTGGCGTGCAGTGGCAGCTGCTCTCCCTTACCAATGCCGAGGACTGGCACGCCATGAGCCAGCCCGTGGATGAAATCTGTGTGGACCCAAAACGTCGCTGTTTCTGGCACTGTCAGGCTGGACCGGTGCCACTCACTGAGCAGCCCCGTGTGCTGGGGAGCTTTCTGAGTGACCTGCAGCGTACCTGCATCCACCACGGCTACCGTGTGGAGAGTGACCCCTTACCTCAAGAGGAGGCGAAAGATGCCAAAACAACCGATAGCCGTTGAGCTGGAAGCGATTAATCGAGATGGCGAGACGCAGGTGGTGCGTGACAGTGGCCTGACCGTGCACGGCTACAGCGTCTACCTGCGGGCCGTGGAAGCCAGCGGACTGGCGCTGGCCACTTGGGTGGCAGACAGCGACACCATTGGTCCAGCCTATAAACTGGCGGAACGGCTGAGCGTTGCGCTCGCTATCCCGCTCACCGTGCAGGTCCCCGAACCACTAATGCCGGTGAAGCAGGAACCTACCGCCAGGGAAGGCGTCACCACCACGGCCAACTGAACACCCCTCACAGTGAACCAACAACCTCTCTACCTTTGACCCCGACATGCTTCATGCGTGCCGGGGTTTTGTTTATTTGGAGAACCCCACATGCGTTACCACAAACTCAAAGCCGGGGAATGCCCCGGCACCTATGTCGTCACTGAGCCGGTGACCGAGCAAGACCTGCTACGTATCGCCAATCAGATTGCTCGCAAGCGTCTTGCCAAAGGCTCCGCCATCACCAGTACCACAGAGGCCGCTGAGCGGCTGCAAACCCTGCTGCAGGACCGGGAGCATGAAGTGTTTGGTGCACTGTTCCTCGACTCCCAACATCGCGTACTGGCCTTTGAGGAGCTGTTTCGTGGCACCTTGGACAGCGCCAGCATCTACCCACGGGAAGTGGTCAAGCGGGCCATACTGCTCAACAGTGGGGCCATCATCGCGGTGCACAATCACCCCAGCGGTGACCCAGAACCCAGCCACTCAGACCGGGTCTTTACCCAGGCTCTCAAAGAGGCCTTGGCCCTGGTCGATGTCCGGTTGCTCGACCATCTGGTAGTCGGCGCAGAAGGCGTAGTCTCGCTGACCGAGCGAGGCCTGCTATGAACCTTATCCCAGGTAAAGCACATCTCACCGCCCTCGATATCCTGCTCGAACTGCGTGGCTGGCTTGCAGACAACGTCCAGATGCAGGCAGCGCCCGCTATCGTCGCTCACCTGCCCAACGGTTACCAACTCACCCAGGCCGACTGTGTCGAAGCCATTGATGCGCTGTTGCATCAGTTGCGGCACTAATCAGGCCAAAAAGGGACAAACACCGTGCGATTACCTAACCCCTATTCCCTGGAAGAAACCCTGGGCAAGCTGCGCGATGGCCTGGCAGCCGCCAGCAACGAAGGGGCGCAGGCGTTGTTGGATAAGGCGGTTACCAAGGCTAGTGACGACAGGGCCTACACCAAGGAGTTTGAAGAGGCTTTGCTGCAAGGCTCCACCATCGAGATACGCGAGTGTCTCAGCTGTTTTGGCGACTACTTCGAACGCTCCAGAGACACGCCGCCCTATTACCCGTACCACGATGCCGTCAACGGCATTGATTCCATGCTCTACGCCATCCTGTTCGCTCTGGCTCACCCAGACGCAGAGCCCGCCAACATCCCCAAACCCGGATCATCTGGTCCAACACCATGATCTGGATATGCCGACACAACCCACAGGGCCACCTCACTGCAGGTGGCCTTGTTCATTTCAAGGAGTCACCCCCATGTCTGCTTTCATGATTGACCGCCAGGATTACCTTGCCTTTGCCGTGCAGTTGCACCGATTTTGCAATGCCCCGATGCCACCGCACTACACCCTTGAGTTACTGCGCACCCTCTGGTGGATACCGCCAGCAGACACGACCAGTACCTGGACGTGGCGGGTTGACCGGTTAGCACGGTTGATGATGCTCGCCAACCGCCGTGCAGTCTGGCATCGCTATCAGCGGGGGCGTCAGCAGGACCACAAGGAACCACGTCAGCACCGCTCGACCAAGCTGAGTCCGCTTAAACCTGCCCATAGTTACCATCAAGCACCACTCACCGATGCCGAACTGGTAGCCCTATACAAATTCACCTGCTGCGCCCTGTACCAGTCGAACGAATGGACCGGGAGCCCAGTGCAGGCACCACGGCTGGTTAAGGTGATACAGCAGTTGCAACAGGCTCTCGCACAAGACGTGCTGACCCGGCTGTCACTGTGGGAGCAAGCACCTTGGGGGGAGATGTGATGGGTCTATCCATCACCCTGACGGTGACGGGTTCACCACCGAGCTCAACCGCCCATATAGCCCAACGTATCGCCAATGACATGGCACACCTGCATCACCGTCTAGGAGATGGGGTCAGCGATGAACTGGGCATCAGTATCAGTTATCTGGTCGAACAGTTTGCGCTGCTGGCAACGGCTTACCGTTCACCGGAGGAAATGGAGAAACAACAATGATTACGTTCAATGACAGCTTTAGCCAGGCCGCCGTGGCGGAGGCCATGTGTGCCCATCCAGCACTTGCCAAACTCATCAATCAGCAGTTGATGCTGCCGGGCTTTGCCTATGCCCACGATGTGGAGGGGAGACGTATTGGCGGCCCACTGGTCGCCCCCAACCCTGTACTGCACAAAACCACGCTCTTTGTCAGTCCACGGGATATGCGTGAGCACCTGCCACGAGAGATTAACTTCGCCCGCTTTCGCTGTGCCTGTAATGCTGCGGGTCAGCCGGTCGGCGAGTGGCAACGGGTGATAGTCGGGGCTTACGTCAACCATGGCAGCAACGACGTGCCGGATTGGAGCAGCCACACGTGACCATGACAACGCCCACGGCATCACCAATGGCCCCAGAGGCTGCTATCGCCAGTCTCCGAGCACATATCGAGGAGTTCATTGCACTGGAGCTGACCCAAAGGCTCGATGTACAGCTGGCTAACCTAGTGCGTTCCGGCGTGTTGGACCTGGATAACTGGGACGGGGCAAATCTGGTTTTGCCTCGCACAGTGACCACGGCACTGCTGGAGGCTGCCGCCGAGCGGGTGATTTGGCACAGCCACCGCCGTCGCTATCAGCGAGACATCAACCGCCTCAAGCAATCGCTGTAGACAATCCTCCCCACAACCTCATGCAGCCCCTCACACCGAGGGGCTGTTTGCATTTTAAGGAACCCACCCATGCACGACCTGCGTGATTACAAGACCCTGACCGCTCGGCAGCTCACCACTGCCATCGGTCAGCTCAACCACAACACCGCGCCGAAGATAATGACCCATCTGGCCTTGCGGGCCACACAGCAGCATCCGCTCGGTAATCAACGCAGCAGAGCCAAGGCGCTCAAGCTGCTGCGCCGAGTCAAGAAGGCTCACAAGGCGGGGCGTATCCAACTCGAGCTCACCGTAACCGGCTGCCGCATCGACCGGGGTAGCCATCAGGCAGACCGCTACTACTACGACAGAGCACTGCTGGCCCAAGGCTGGCAGCAGTACGACACCGAGGAGGACGCCTGGTATTTCGGCATCTGGATTAACACAGAGAAGCGCGAGACCTTTACCTATGCAGAGGGGGATACCAACCATGTGATTGCGCCGAACGTCGAGGCGTTTCGCGCTGAATTGGCGCGGCTCTATCAGTACCACCCGCAGGCCCCGGCGTTTATCAGTATCGACCCAGAGGCTGGCGTTGTGACCCACCATTTTGAAACCAAGCCGGAGGTGTGAGATGGCCAAACACATCACTATCAAAGTACCGGGCAAACACCCGCAGACCGGTGAACTCACCAGTTTTGAGCTCAAGGGGCAACGCATGGATATCGACATCGGCGGCCAGGCCGTGCCCTTCCTCATTCATGGGAGGGGCATCGGCACCTCGCTCACCCACATCCCGAGCGGCTATCGCATCGCACTGCTCGGCGGCTGGCTCACTGCTCGTTACGCAATACCTGAGAATAAGCCCAGCAGAACGACCTGTGCACTGATGGCCATAGACCGACTGGTGGCCCAATACGGTTCGCTACACCTGCTAGATCGGCTCAATTGCAAACCGGTTATCAATCAGATGTAACGCACAGCCAAGACAACAAGGAACGATGCAATGACCAACACCCTACCTGCAACAACGAACCCATTGGCAGGCCATCCGGTGATGCAGATGCTGGATGTCGCCATGAGCTCAATCATTGGCGATTACGATGACGCAGACCTGGTGCCTGAATGGCAATGGATCAAGCGTATGGCCTCCCATGAACATGTCGGAGTGAAGGATGACTCCGCCTATGAGTACACCTTGAACCTGGCCATGGAGCTCGATGCCATCCCGCCAGCGCTGCAGCCCTTGCTCACTGCCGCCCAGCAGGCAGGCGTGAACTACATCCTGTTTTACAACGGCTAGCCACTGTGCCCGTCACCGAGACCCGACAGCGCTCAACAGCCACAACAAGCCAGCCCCGCTCATCCACAAACAGCATAAAGGGCCAGCCCTCACAGGCTGGCCCTTTGCATCATTGGAGTAATTTTCCATGACCCGTCTTATCACCGGGCTCGAGGTGCATCGCTATGCTCCCGAACTCAACAAACTGCATTTGCGCAACCGGCAGACGTTACCGGCGCCCGGCATTACCAGCATCAAGGACGCCAAAGCATGCCTGTTTAGCCGCTGGCAGCAGGGGCATCAGGTGACCATCACCGTGAGCCATCCCGACTACATCAATCTCTCCCGGCTTTACCGAGGGCGACTGGCAAGCCTGACAGACCTCCCTGAGCACCTAGCCAGACTACGCCAGCGCCACAACGTGCCCGGCACCCGCATCAACATTCAACTGAGGTATCGCTAATCATGACCACGACAACCACCCACACCAATGACCAACAACCCGTAGCGCCAGACCAGCCCACTCGGATTTTTGCGCAGTGGGGCTTGCCCCATACCGTGACGCCGCGCTTTGGGGCTCGTCTGATACAGAGCCGCTACCGGCTCGATTTTCTTTCCGACCGAGCCAGCCTTATCGGTGAGTGGTGCGAGGCACAGATAGACAAGCTCGACCAGGCTTTCCCGGAGATCATCAAGGCGCTGGAAACCAAGCTGCTGACCGGTGAGCTGGATGCCCAACGCCAGCAGCGTATCACCATCCAGCACGCAGGTTTCACCTGTGAAGCCGATAGCCTTGGCAGTCACGGCTATGTCTATGTGGTGCTTTACCCGGCCATCACTCTTTAGGAAGGGGGAAGGCTGCTTGCCCAGCCTTCCCCCCATTTTTAGATGTTAACCAGATGGCGCCAGTTACCTGAATGTGGGTCATTTTTCCGGTATCATGCACATCATTTCATTAGAAAGTTCCGCCTCCTAACTTACGAGGCGACACACAGGAATCACAGCATGACAAGCATTCAACAACGCGCCGCCCTGCAACGTCAGATCTGGGCCATTGCCAACGAGGTTCGGGGTGCTGTCGATGGGTGGGATTTTAAGCAGTATGTACTGGGTGCCCTGTTCTACCGCTTCATCAGCGAGAACTTTGCCAACTACATCGAAGGTGGTGATGACAGCGTAAACTATGCCGCACTACCCGATAGCGTGATCACGCCGGAAATCAAAGAGGATGCCATCAAGACCAAGGGTTACTTTATCCGCCCCAGCGATCTCTTCGTCAATGTGGCCAAAAATGCCAATAGCAGCGAAAGCCTCAATACCGATCTTGCGAATATCTTTGCCGACATTGAAACATCGGCTAGCGGTTACCCGTCAGAGCGAGACATCAAAGGGTTGTTCGCCGACTTTGATACAACTAGCAACCGCTTGGGTAATACGGTAAAAGATAAAAACACCCGTCTGGCAGCGGTGCTTAAGGGGGTAGCCGAACTCAATTTCGGTGACTTTGAAGAGAGTCATATTGATCTCTTCGGCGATGCCTACGAGTACCTTATCTCCAACTATGCCGCCAACGCCGGTAAATCTGGTGGCGAGTTCTTCACCCCCCAGCATGTCTCCAAGCTGATCGCCCAGCTTGCCATGCATGGCCAGAGTAGCGTCAACAAAATTTACGACCCGGCTTGTGGCTCAGGCTCACTGCTCTTACAAGCCAAAAAGCACTTTGATGCCCACATCATCGAAGATGGTTTCTTTGGGCAAGAGCTCAACCACACCACCTACAACCTGGCGCGGATGAACATGTTCTTGCACAACATTAACTACGACAAGTTCAACATCCAACTCGGCGATACACTGCGCGAACCTCACTTTGGCGACGACAAGCCGTTCGATGCCATCGTTTCCAACCCGCCCTATTCAGTGAAGTGGATAGGCTCGGATGACCCGACCCTGATCAACGATGACCGCTTTGCACCGGCTGGCGTGCTCGCCCCTAAATCCAAAGCCGACTTTGCTTTTGTGCTGCACGCACTCAGCTACCTCTCCGCCAAAGGCCGCGCCGCCATCGTCTGCTTCCCCGGCATCTTCTACCGTAGCGGGGCCGAGCAAAAGATCCGGAAATATCTGGTGGATTACAACTATGTGGAGACCGTAATCTCGCTGGCACCCAATCTGTTCTACGGCACCACCATCGCGGTGAATATTCTGGTGCTGGCAAAAAACAAGAAAGACATGATGACCCAGTTCATCGACGCCAGCGGCCTGTTCAAGAGAGAAACCAATAACAACGTGTTATTGGATGCGCACATCGAACAAATCATGGCGGTGTTCGACAGCAAGGCCCATATCGAACACTTCGCCAAATCGGTGTCCTTGGATCAGGTAGCCGCCAACGATTACAACCTATCGGTTAGCAGCTATGTGGAAGTGAAAGACAACCGTGAGGTGGTGGACATCACCCAGCTCAATAGCGAGCTGAAAGTCACCGTGTCTAAAATTGACCAACTACGCAAAGATATTGACGCCATCGTCGCAGAGATCGAAGACAAGGAGCTGGGGGCATGAACTGCGTGAGTTTTTTGGAAAAGCTGCTGAATGGGGTAGCTGTGGAATGGAAGCCGTTGGGAGACGTGGCCGATATTTACGGCGGTCTCACTGGAAAGAGCAAATCCGACTTTGATGGCGGCAATGCAAAGTACATCACTTATAAAAATATTTTTTCCAACTTTGCGGTAAACTTGGACTTGCTCGAGCCTGTTAAGGTTTCCGAGTCCGAAAATCAGCACTGCGTTAAGTACGGTGATATTTTGTTTACTAGTTCATCTGAAACTGCGGATGAAGCCGGCATGTCATCGGCAGTTACGACTTACTTGGATTCCCCTGTCTACTTAAACAGTTTTTCGTTTGGCATCAGATTTAAGATGGATATTTGCATAACGCCGCAGTTTGCAAAGCATTTGTTTCGCTGTGATTTCATGCGAACTGAAATTAAAAAAACAGCGAGTGGCGTTACGCGATTTAATATATCAAAAGAGCGCTTTCGCAAAATTAAAATCCCCATTATCTGCCCAGATAATCCCATAAAATCGCTGGAAATCCAGGCCGAAATAGTCCGCATACTAGACTCCATCACTGAGCTTACCAACGAGCTTACCAACGAGCTTACCGCCCGTAAAAAGCAATACAACCACTATCGCGACCAGTTGTTGAGTTTCGAAGACGGAGACGTGGAGTGGAAGCCTCTTGGGGAGATTGGCGAGTTCATTCGTGGGAAGCGATTTACTAAGGCCGACTATGTGGACGATGGCATAGACGTTATCCATTACGGCGAGATATACACGCGATATGGCGTTTTTACAGACAAGGTTTTTTCCCAAGTGCGTGAGGAAATGGCTAACTCCTTGCGGTACGCTGAGCCGGGTGACGTGATATTGGCTGGTGTTGGCGAAACCGTTGAAGATGTGGGCAAGGCTGTTGCGTGGATGGGTACTCATAAGGTCGCTATCCACGACGATAGCTATGCTTTTCGCCACTCCATGAACCCCAAGTACATTTCCTATGCGATGCAAACAGCCTCTTTCAATGCCCAGAAAACGAAATATGTGTCCAGTGGAAAGGTGAAGCGCCTGCTGATCGAGGGTGTAAAAAAAGAAGTAAAAATCCCTGTTCCTGTCCCGAACGACCCTGAAGAATCGCTTGCAGAACAAGCGCGCATCGTTGCCATCCTCGACAAATTCGATGCCCTGACGACTTCCCTCACCGAGGGGCTGCCCCGCGAGATCGAGCTGCGCCAGAAACAGTACGTGCATTACCGTGATCTGCTGCTGAACTTCCCCAAGCCGGAAACAGTAGAGGCATAACATGGGCAAGACGCTGACCGAAATTGCTCTGCAACTGAGCACGCCAAAGACAGTCAGAAAAACTGTCCCTGAGAAGACTAAGGAAGTTGACGAAGTCAAACCTGTGCCGAAGGTTCAATTGATCTATGCCTTCAACGGCACAGGCAAAACGCGCCTGTCTCGGGAGTTCAAGCAACTGATTGCGCCCAAAGCCAATGGCGAAGAGGGCGATGGGGAAGCCGACGCGCCCGAGTTATCACGCAACAAGATTCTCTATTACAACGCCTTCACCGAAGACCTGTTCTATTGGGATAACGACTTGGCGGGTGATGCCGAGTACAAGCTGAAGCTCCAACCCAATGCTTACACCAGCTGGCTGCTGACGCTACTCAAGGATCTGGGGCAGGATGGAAATATCGTTCATTATTTCCAGCGTTATGCGAACGACAAGCTCACGCCGCATTTTAGCGCCGACTTTGACGAAGTCACCTTCTCTCTTGACCGCGGTAATGAAGAGCCTTCCCCGCATATCAAGCTTTCCAAAGGCGAAGAGAGCAATTTCATCTGGAGTGTTTTCTACACCCTGCTGGATCAGGTGGTGACAATTCTCAATGTTGCCGAGCCGAGTGAGCGCGAGACCAGCGCCTTTGACCAGCTGGAGTATGTGTTCATTGACGACCCCGTCAGCTCTCTCGATGAAAACCATTTGATTGAGCTGGCAGTTAATCTGGCCAGCCTGATCAAATCAAGCAAATCCAATCTGAGGTTCATCGTCTCGACGCACAGCCCGCTGTTCTACAACGTGCTTTTCAATGAACTGAACGGTAAGGCCTGCTACATGCTGGAGCGGTTTGAAGACGGCAGCTTTGCCCTCACGGAAAAACAGGGCGATTCCAACAAGAGCTTTTCCTACCATTTGCACCTGAAGCAGGTCATTGAGCAGGCGATTGCGGACAACAAGGTTGAACGGTTTCATTTCACCTTGCTGCGAAACCTCTACGAGAAAACAGCCAGCTTTTTGGGTTACCCCAAATGGTCAGAACTCCTGCCGGATGACAAGCAACTTTATCTAAGCAGAATAATTAATTTCACAAGCCACAACACACTATCGAACGAAACCGTTGCAGAGCCAACGCGAGCTGAGAAAGCGATTGTCAAGTTGTTGCTCGAGCATTTGAAGAGCAACTATGGCTACTGGCAGCAGGAGCATCAAAATGGCTGATTATAAAACCATCGCAGAAACCAACAAATTTATCGTGCTGGATAAATACACTAAGGAATGGTCGGTTGCTGAAAGCTATCAGAGCGAAAGTGATCTGGAACGCGAGCTGATTGAGGATTTGGTCAATCAAGGTTATGAGCTCCTGCCCACCCTGAATAACCCTGCGACCATGCTCGCCAATGTGCGCGAACAGCTGCAAACGCTCAATAACGTAGCGTTTCTTGATGGCGAATGGCAGCGTTTTGTTGAGACCTTCCTCGATAAGCCCAGCGACAGCATCGTTGATAAGACCCGCAAGCTCCACGATGACTATATACATGACTTCGTCTTTGATGATGGTCGAATTAAAAATATATATCTGCTGGATAAGAATAACATCATCCGTAACAAGGTACAGGTGATTAAGCAGTTTGAACAAACCGGCAGCCATGCCAATCGGTATGATGTAACGATTCTGGTGAACGGGCTGCCACTGGTACAGATCGAGCTTAAAAAACGTGGTGTGGCGATCCGCGAAGCTTTTAATCAGGTCCACCGCTACAGCAAGGAAAGCTTCAATAGTGAGCACTCTTTGTTCAAATATTTGCAGCTGTTTGTCATCTCCAACGGCACCGATAGTCGCTATTTTTCCAATACCACGACACGCAATAAAAATAGCTTCGACTTCACCATGAACTGGGCGAAGTCAGACAACACGCTTATCAAAGATCTGAAAGACTTTACTGCAACCTTCTTTCAGAAACACACGCTGCTAAATGTATTGCTGCGTTACTCGGTGTTCGACGTCAGCAACACCTTGCTGGTGATGCGCCCTTACCAGATTGCCGCCACCGAGCGCATTATGTGGAAGATCAACAGTGCATATCAAGCCAAACAGTGGTGCAGTATCGATGGCGGTGGCTATATCTGGCATACCACTGGATCTGGCAAAACCCTAACCAGCTTTAAAGCGGCGCGTTTAGCGACCGAGCTGGAGTTTATCGATAAGGTATTCTTCGTAGTGGATCGCAAGGATCTGGATTACCAGACCATGAGGGAGTACCAACGCTTTTCACCCGATAGTGTCAATGGTTCGGACAGCACAGCGGGCCTAAAGCGCAATCTGGACAAGGATGACAACAAGATCATCGTCACCACCATCCAGAAGCTCAACAATTTGATGAAGAGCGAAGCTGACTTGCCGATTTACGGCAAGCAGGTGGTCTTTATTTTCGATGAGTGCCATCGTAGCCAGTTTGGCGAAGCTCAGAAAAACCTGAAGAAGAAATTCAAGAAATTCTATCAGTTTGGCTTTACTGGCACTCCAATCATTGGGGATGACATTGTGGATGGTCAATTAATCCGCAAAGGGAACGCACTTGGTGCAGACACCACCGCCAGTGTGTTTGGCCGCGAGTTGCACTCTTATGTTATCACCGATGCCATTCGCGATGAAAAAGTGCTCAAGTTCAAGGTGGACTACAACGATGTTAGACCGCAGTTCAAAGCCATCGAAACAGAGAAAGACGAGAAGAAGCTAAGCGCGGCGGAAAACAAGCAGGCCTTGCTACATCCGGAGCGCATTCGTGAGATCACCCAGTACATCCTGAACAACTTCCGGCAAAAGACCCATCGCCTGCAAGCGAACGCCAAGGGCTTTAATGCCATGTTTACGGTGAGCAGTGTGGAGGCGGCCAAGCTCTACTACGAATCATTCAAGGTGTTGCAGCAAAAGAGCACAAAACCGCTAAAAGTGGCCACAATCTTCTCGTTTGCTGCCAATGAAGAGCAGGATGCTGTGGGTGACATTGAGGATGAGAGCTTTGATGTCTCTGCCATGAATAGCAGTGCCAAAGAGTTTTTAAACACGGCTATCGCAGACTATAACGCGTTGTTTAAGACCAATTTCAGTGTGGACAGCAATGCTTTTCAGAACTATTACCGTGACTTGGCCAAACAGGTAAAGGCCAAGGAGATCGATCTACTGATCGTTGTGGGCATGTTCCTGACCGGCTTTGATGCCCCCACTCTGAACACGCTGTTTGTAGACAAGAATCTACGCTACCACGGGCTGATGCAGGCTTACTCGCGCACTAACCGTATTTTTGACGCCACCAAAACCTTCGGCAATATCGTCACCTTCCGCGACCTGGAGCAGGCGACCATCGACGCCATCACCCTGTTCGGTGATAACAACACCAAGAACGTGGTGTTGGAAAAGAGCTACAAGGAGTACATGGAAGGCTTTACCGATCTCGTAACCGGTCAAGCACGGCGCGGCTTTATGGATGTGGTGAGCGAGCTGGAACAGCGCTTTCCTGATCCTGCGGCCATTGAGAAAGAGGCCGACAAAAAAGCGTTCGCGAAACTCTTTGGCGAGTATCTGCGCGTTGAGAACCTGCTGCAAAACTATGACGAGTTCGCCAGCCTGAAGGCCCTGCAAAACGTAGATATGGGAGATTCTGAAGCGGTCGAAGCATTTAAAGCCGAACACTATCTGGATGATGCAAAGCTGGCCGAGTTGCAGACCATTCGCCTGCCAGCCGAACGCACGATCCAGGACTACCGTTCTACTTACAATGACATCCGAGATTGGCAGCGTCGGCAAAAATCAGCAGAGGAAAAAGACAAATCCACCATCGATTGGGATGACATCGTCTTTGAGGTGGATCTGCTCAAATCCCAGGAGATCAACCTCGACTACATACTTGAGCTGATTTATGAACACAACAAGAAAACCAGAAGCAAAGCTGAGCTGGTAGACGAAGTGCGCCGCCTGATCCGTGCAAGCCTTGGCAATCGAGCCAAGGAGAGCCTGCTGGTCGATTTTATCAATCAAACCGACTTGGACCAGATTGGTGATGCCGCCAGCGTCATCGAAGCTTTCTACGCCTTTGCTCAGGCCGAGCAACGACGAGAAGCCGATGAGCTGATCAGCTCTGAAAATCTGAATGAGGAAGCGGCAAAGCGCTATATCAGCACCTCGCTCAAGCGTGAATTCGCCAGCGAAAACGGCACCGAACTCAATTCACTCCTGCCCAAGATGAGCCCGCTAAACCCGCAGTATCTGACCAAAAAACAGAGCGTTTTCCAGAAGGTCGCTGCTTTTGTCGAGAAATTCAAAGGGGTGGGTGGTGACATTTAGTCAATATACTACTCCATGCCAAAACGGATGGATTACTGGAGTTGGTAAAAATGCAACCGTTTGAAATCTTGAGTGATGAAGAGTTCGATGAGCTGGAGGCGCTGCTTGAGCACTACGGCAGTGAGAACAGCATAGCCTCGATGTCGATGCTCGATGGCTTTTTGACGGCAGTGGTCTCTGGCCCCCACCTCATTATGCCGAGCACCTGGCTCCACGCGATCTGGGGTGGTGAGCAGGATCAACCCGAGTGGCAAAGCGAAGCCGAACTGGAACGTTTTATCGACCTGGTGATGCGCCACAGCAACGACATTGCGACCACCTTGACCTATGCGACAGAAGACTATTTCCCAGTTGCACCGGAGTTTGAGCGACACGGTGAGTGGGTTCCTCTGATCCACGACTGGTGTGGTGGTTATCTGGGAGGTCTTGAGCTGGCGCCATGGCCCACGCTACCGGCCCCAGAAGCTGCGGCACTGGCGATGATAAGTGAACCGCTGAAGACCATGCCTACATCGCTGGAAGCTCTCAGCAATGAGCATCTGCAAGAGCAAGCAACCAAGGCCCGCTTTGCCGCACGTATTCTACATGCCTACTTTCTGGCACAACGTGGCGAGCGAGCGGAACGTTCTCAACCAGTGGTGGCACCCATCAAGATTGGCCGCAACGAGCCGTGCCCCTGTGGCAGCGGCAAGAAGTACAAGCAGTGCTGTTTGCACTGACCAACAAAATAGATAGCCAGAGAGGGCCACAGGCCCTCTCTGGCTTTGGTTAAACTGAAGGAGTAATGACGATGACCTGTCCAAAGAGATGCTATCGAGGAGAAGGGCAGCCAAGGCTCTGTGGCACACTGCGTGGCATACCCAATTTTTAGGCAAGAAAAAAGCCCAAGCGATTCAATCACTTGGGCTTATATAGTGGCGGAGCGGACGGGACTCGAACCCGCGACCCCCGGCGTGACAGGCCGGTATTCTAACCAACTGAACTACCGCTCCGCTATTTGGTTAGCTTTTCGCTAAATCTTCTGCCGATTATCAGAGGTGTCATCCTCTCGGCCAATGACGTGATTCTTCACATCACTGTTTAATTGGGTGCCTGGCAGTGTCCTACTCTCGCATGGCGAATGCCACACTACCATCGGCGCTACCGCGTTTCACTTCTGAGTTCGGCATGGGATCAGGTGGTTCCACGGCGCTATGGCCGCCAAGCAAATTCTTAATCCAGAAAGCTGACGTGAATAACGATGTTGCCTATTGGCTTGTCGCTATCACTGAATTTTTAAGTAGTTCGTTCATTCGCTACAAGGCCCAGAACACTTCTTGGGTGTTGTATGGTTAAGCCTCACGGGTAATTAGTATGGGTTAGCTCAACACATCACTGCGCTTACACACCCCACCTATCAACGTTGTGGTCTCCAACGGCCCTTTAGGACCCTCAAGGGGTCAGGGATGACTCATCTCAGGGCTCGCTTCCCGCTTAGATGCTTTCAGCGGTTATCGATTCCGAACTTAGCTACCGGGCAGTGCCACTGGCGTGACAACCCGAACACCAGAGGTTCGTTCACTCCGGTCCTCTCGTACTAGGAGCAACTCCCTTCAATCATCCAACGCCCACGGCAGATAGGGACCGAACTGTCTCACGACGTTCTGAACCCAGCTCGCGTACCACTTTAAATGGCGAACAGCCATACCCTTGGGACCGACTTCAGCCCCAGGATGTGATGAGCCGACATCGAGGTGCCAAACACCGCCGTCGATATGAACTCTTGGGCGGTATCAGCCTGTTATCCCCGGAGTACCTTTTATCCGTTGAGCGATGGCCCTTCCATTCAGAACCACCGGATCACTATGACCTACTTTCGTACCTGCTCGACCTGTCCGTCTCGCAGTTAAGCTGGCTTATGCCATTGCACTAACCTCCTGATGTCCGACCAGGATTAGCCAACCTTCGTGCTCCTCCGTTACTCTTTGGGAGGAGACCGCCCCAGTCAAACTACCCACCAGGCACTGTCCGCGAGCCCGATTCAGGGCCCTGCGTTAGAACATCAAACATACAAGGGTGGTATTTCAAGGACGGCTCCAGCGCAACTGGCGTCACGCCTTCAAAGCCTCCCACCTATCCTACACATGTAGGTTCAATGTTCAGTGCCAAGCTGTAGTAAAGGTTCACGGGGTCTTTCCGTCTAGCCGCGGGTACACCGCATCTTCACGGCGAATTCGATTTCACTGAGTCTCGGGTGGAGACAGCATGGCCATGGTTACACCATTCGTGCAGGTCGGAACTTACCCGACAAGGAATTTCGCTACCTTAGGACCGTTATAGTTACGGCCGCCGTTTACCGGGGCTTCGATCAAGAGCTTCGCTTGCGCTAACCCCATCAATTAACCTTCCGGCACCGGGCAGGTGTCACACCCTATACGTCCACTTTCGTGTTTGCAGAGTGCTGTGTTTTTGATAAACAGTCCCAGCCATCTGGTCACTGCGACTCCCAACTGCTCCATCCGCAAGGGACTTCACTGTCAGGAGCGAACCTTCTCCCGAAGTTACGGTTCTATTTTGCCTAGTTCCTTCACCCGAGTTCTCTCAAGCGCCTTGGTATTCTCTACCCGACCACCTGTGTCGGTTTGGGGTACGATGACTTGTAATCTGAAGCTTAGAGGCTTTTCCTGGAAGCAGGGCATCAATGGCTTCACCACCGTAGTGGCTTCGTCTCGTGTCTCAGTGTTGTGTCTCCGGATTTGCCTAGAAACACCACCTACGCACTTTCACCAGGACAACCGTCGCCTGGCCCACCTAGCCTTCTCCGTCCCCCCATCGCAATTACAAGTCGTGCAGGAATATTAACCTGCTTCCCATCGATTACGCCTTTCGGCCTCACCTTAGGGGTCGACTCACCCTGCCCCGATTAACGTTGGACAGGAACCCTTGGTCTTCCGGCGAGGAGGCTTTTCACCCCCTTTATCGTTACTTACGTCAGCATTCGCACTTCTGATATCTCCAGCATACCTCTCGATACACCTTCGCAGACTTACAGAACGCTCCCCTACCACTCACACATAAGTGTGAATCCGCGGCTTCGGTGCCTGGTTTGAGCCCCGTTACATCTTCCGCGCAGGCCGACTCGACTAGTGAGCTATTACGCTTTCTTTAAATGATGGCTGCTTCTAAGCCAACATCCTAGCTGTCTGAGCCTTCCCACATCGTTTCCCACTTAACCAGAACTTTGGGACCTTAGCCGGCGGTCTGGGTTGTTTCCCTCTTCACGACGGACGTTAGCACCCGCCGTGTGTCTCCCGGATATTACTTACTGGTATTCGGAGTTTGCATGGAGTTGGTAAGTCGGGATGACCCCCTAGTCCAAACAGTGCTCTACCCCCAGTAGTATTCGTCCGAGGCGCTACCTAAATAGCTTTCGGGGAGAACCAGCTATCTCCGAGTTTGATTGGCCTTTCACCCCCAGCCACAGGTCATCCCCTAACTTTGCAACGTTAGTGGGTTCGGTCCTCCAGTTGATGTTACTCAACCTTCAACCTGCCCATGGCTAGATCACCCGGTTTCGGGTCTACACCTTGCAACTAGACGCCCAGTTAAGACTCGGTTTCCCTACGGCTCCCCTATACGGTTAACCTCGCTACAAAATGTAAGTCGCTGACCCATTATACAAAAGGTACGCAGTCACCCCGAAGGGCTCCCACTGCTTGTACGTACACGGTTTCAGGTTCTATTTCACTCCCCTCACAGGGGTTCTTTTCGCCTTTCCCTCACGGTACTGGTTCACTATCGGTCAGTCAGGAGTATTTAGCCTTGGAGGATGGTCCCCCCATATTCAGACAGGATGTCACGTGTCCCGCCCTACTCGATTTCACTTCAAGGTCGTTTTCATGTACGGGGCTATCACCCTGTATCGCTGGCCTTTCCAGGACCATTCCACTAACTTCCAAGAAACTTAAGGGCTAATCCCCGTTCGCTCGCCGCTACTGAGGGAATCTCGGTTGATTTCTTTTCCTCGGGGTACTTAGATGTTTCAGTTCTCCCGGTTCGCCTCTATTACCTATGTATTCAGTAATAGATACCCAGCTTATGCTGGGTGGGTTTCCCCATTCGGAAATCTGTGAGTAATAGCGTCTCTTACC
>NZ_CP149129.1:4700000-4747500 GCF_037818705.1 Aeromonas popoffii
AGGCTTTTCGAGGCACCGACTGGCTTAACTGCGTTACCGCTTGCCCTGTCGATGGAGGCGCATTATAGGGAACAGATTCTTTCTGGCAACCCCTCATCGGCAATAAAATTGCAAAAAACTGCACTTATTTAGTTATTCATAACCAACCACAGCTTTTATACAAACTTATCCACAGAAACTGGTTCTGGATTGCTAGAATGGCCGAAAACAAGGAGGCCAAGATGGACTTGCGACTGAGACCCTACAAGGGAAAACGCCCGCAACTGGGCAAACGGGTGTATGTAGATCCCTGCGCGACACTGGTAGGAGATATAAAGCTGGCCGACGATGCCAGTATCTGGCCCATGGTAGCGGCACGGGGGGATGTGAACCATATCCGCATCGGCGCCCGCAGCAATATTCAGGACGGCACCGTGCTGCACCTGACTCGCAAGAGTGCCGGCAATCCTGACGGTTATCCGCTGCTGATCGGTGAAGATGTCACGGTCGGTCACAAAGCGATGCTGCACGGCTGCACCATAGGCAACCGGGTGCTGGTCGGCATGGGGGCCATCATTCTGGATGGGGTAGTGGTTGAGGATGATGTGATGATCGGCGCGGGCTCGCTGGTGCCGCCGGGCAAGCGGCTCGAAGCCGGCTTCCTTTATATGGGCAACCCGGTCAAACAGGCCCGGGCGCTCAAGCCCGCCGAGATTGCGTTTCTCAAAACCTCGGCCGACAACTATGTCCTGCTCAAGGATGAGTATCTGCAAGAGACCTTATAGGATCGGCAGATAGAGGAAGCCCGGCATGATGCCGGGCTTAGCTTCTTATATAGCTATATAGCAGTTCAGAACGGCTGGCTGGAAATCAGTGGGCCTGATCCCAGTTATCGCCGGTGCCAGCTTCGACCAGCAGGGGCACATGCAGTTCGGCTGCGGCCGACATCTTCTCCTTGATGATGGCGGTGTACTCCTCCAGCTTCTCTTCGCGGATCTCGAACACCAGTTCATCGTGCACCTGCATCAACATGCGGATCGACTCATCCTCGATACCTCGGATCCAGCTGTCCACGTTGATCATGGCGCGCTTGATGATATCGGCAGCCGTCCCCTGCATGGGGGCGTTGATGGCGGCCCGCTCGGCAGCCTTGCGCAAACCGGCGTTGCGGGACTTGATATCCGGCAGATAGAGGCGACGGCCGAACAGGGTCTCGACATAGCCCTGCGCTTCCGCCTGCTGGCGGGTGCGCTCCATATACTCCAGCACGCCCGGGTAGCGTTCGAAGTAGAGGTCCATGTACTTCTGCGCTTCGGCGCGACCGATCCCCAACTGCTTGGCCAGACCAAAGGCACTCATGCCGTAGATAAGGCCGAAGTTGATCGCCTTGGCGCTGCGGCGCATGTCGGTGGTGACCGCATCGAGCGTCACGACGAATACCTCGGCAGCGGTTGCCTTGTGGATGTCCTTGCCCTCGGCGAACGCGGTCAGCAAACCCTTGTCACCGGAGAGGTGCGCCATGATGCGCAGCTCGATCTGGGAGTAGTCCGCCGCCACCAGCTTGTAACCGGCGCTCGGAATGAAGGCCTGACGGATCCGGCGCCCCTGCTCGTTGCGCACCGGGATGTTCTGCAGGTTGGGGTCAGACGATGACAAACGACCCGTGGCCGCCACCGCCTGATGATAGGAGGTGTGTACCCGCCCGGTCTGGGGCTTGATCATCAGCGGCAACTTGTCGGTGTAGGTGGACTTGAGCTTGGCCAGAGTGCGGTGCTCCATCAAGAGACGCGGCAGCTCATAGGTTTCCGCCAGTTCGGCCAGCACCTCTTCTGCGGTGGACGGCGCCCCCTTGGGGGTCTTCTTGATGATCGGCAGCCCCAGTTTGGTGAAGAGGATCTCCCCCAGTTGCTTGGGCGAGGAGAGGTTGAACTCCTGTCCGGCCAGCTCATGGGCCTGACGCTCCAGCTCGGCCAGACGCAGTTCGATCTCCTGACTCTGCTGGTGCAGCAGCTTGGGATCTATGGTGGTCCCGAGCAACTCCATGCGCGCCAATACCGGCAGCAGCGGCAGCTCGATTTCGCTGAATACTCTGGAAAGGCCTGGCACGGCTTCCAGCTGACCCCACAGGGTCTGGTGCAGACGCAGGGTGATATCGGCATCTTCTGCCGCATAAGGGGCAGCCTGCTCCAGCTCGATCTGATTGAAGGTGAGCTGCTTGACCCCTTTGCCTGCAATATCTTCAAACGAAGTGGTCTCGACCCCGAGGTAACGCTTGGCCAGCGAATCCATATCGTGGCGACTGGCGGTGGAGTTAAGCACATAGGATTCGAGCATGGTGTCGTAGGCGATACCCTGCAGGTCGATGTTGTGGTTGAGCAGCACGTTGCGATCGTATTTGAGATTCTGCCCCACCTTGAGACGGGTCGGGTCTTCCAGCAGCGGCTTGAGCTTGCCCAGTACCACAGCCTCGCTCAACTGCACCGGCGCCCCGAGATAGTCATGGCCAAACGGCACATAAGCGGCTTTGCCCGGCTCAACCGCGAAGGAGACACCGACGATCCGCGCCTCCATATAGTCAAGACTGGTGGTTTCGGTATCGAAGGCGAACAGCGGTGCGGCCTGCAGTTGGTCCAGCCAGCCGTCAAACTCGGCTTCGTCCAGAATGCAGTGGTAGTCGGTTTCGATGGCGGCAACCGGAGCGGCGCTGTCATCGCCAGCCTCTTCCTGTCCAGCACTCTCTTCACCACCGGACTCCAGCTCCTTGATCAGATTACGCAGCTCGTATTCGCGGTAGACCGCCAGCAGGGACTCCTTGTCGACCGGTTTGAGCAGCAGCTGTTCCAGACTCTGCTCCAGCTCGACATCGGTCTTGATGGTGGCCAGAACATAAGAGAGGCGCACCTGCTCCTCCTGCTCGCGGAACTTGTCGGCGAACGCCTTGGAACCGCGGAAACCGAGGGCCGCCACCTTGTCGAGGTTGGCGGCAATCTCATCTATGCTGCCGATCCCCTGCAACAGGGCCAGCGCCGTCTTCTCGCCGACGCCTGTCATACCGGGGATGTTGTCTACCTTGTCACCCATCAGGGCCAGATAGTCGATGATGAGCTCCGGCGGCACGCCAAACTTCTCGATCACCCCTTCCCGATTGGTCTTCACATCTTTCATGGTGTCGATCAGGGTGACATGGTCGGAGACCAGCTGCGCCATGTCCTTGTCACCGGTACTGATCAGCACCGGCAGCTGCTTCTCGGTCGCCTGGCGGGCCAGGGTGCCGATCACGTCGTCCGCCTCGACGCCTTCAACCATTAAAAAGGGGAAACCCATCGCCTTAATCATCTGATGGATGGGGGCGACCTGACTGCGCAGATCGTCCGGCATGCTGGCACGGGTCGCCTTGTACTCGGGATAGATGTCGTCGCGGAAGGTCTTGCCCTTGGCGTCGAACACTACGGCCACATGGCAGTCAGGGTATTGCTTGCGCAGGCTGCGCATCATGTTGGCCATGACACGGACGGCGCCGCTCGGCAAACCGGTCGATGTACGCAGATCGGCCTGCTGGGAGGCGAAGAAGGCACGGTAAAGATAAGAAGAGCCGTCGACCAGAATAAGGGGGGTGCTAGGGGCCATGAAATCGTCCTGCCAGAGATAAACAGCCGCTAGGATGCCACAGGCCCCCCCTCACACCAAGGGGAGCTGCAGCCCCATAAACGGGCAGCCAAAGGGACTCAAGCTGTGGATAAGTCTGTGTTCAAAAATGGGGGGCAGTATGATCGACCGTGATAAAACTGTGCACAAAAATATAAAAAGCCATATAAAACAGCAAACTAAGACATATAAAACCGATCATGAGACTGTTGAAATGATCTCGATCAATGTGGAAAAAGATTTAAGGGAGTAGGTACGGCAGGATCCAAAACTAAACAATCCTAGCACAGCAAGATGACTTGACCAGCGGATGGCGAGCGATAACCATACAAAAGTACAACAATCCATCTTGGCTCACATTTTCAACAACGAGGGGTTTGCCATGAAAAAAGTGGCCGTGATTTTGAGTGGCTGTGGCGTCTTTGATGGTGCCGAAATCCATGAGGCCGTCATCAGCCTGCTGGCACTGGCCCGCCAGGGTACCACCACCCAATGCTTCGCACCGAACGTGGCGCAGCTCCATGTTATCAATCACCTGACCGGTGAAATCAGCGAGGGGGAGAGCCGTAACGTGCTGGTCGAAGCCGCTCGCATCTGTCGCGGCCAGATCAGGGATGTGGCCGAGCTGGATGCGGCCGACTATGACGCCCTGCTGGTGCCAGGTGGCTTTGGCGCAGCCAAGAACCTGTGCGACTTCGCCACCAAGGGCGCCGGGTGCCAAATCCAGCCGGATGTGCTGAAAGCCTGTCAGAGCTTTGCCAATGCCCACAAGCCGGCGGCCTACATCTGCATCGCACCGGCCATGATCCCGCTCATCTATGGCGCCGGCACTCTGGCCACCATAGGCCATGACGAAGGGACAGCCAACGCCATCGAGGCCATGGGCGGCAGCCACCTCAACTGCCCGGTCAACGAGTTCGTGGTGGATCAGGAGCGCAAGGTGATCTCCACCCCCGCCTACATGCTGGCCAACAATATTGTCGAAGCGGCGGACGGCATCGAGAAGACGGTCAAACAGCTGCTGGCACTGTAATCCGCACCCCGCCAAAAACAGACGGGCCGCTCATGGAGCGGCCCGTTTTCAATTCTGCCTGAAGGCGATGAATTAGATGGTTTCGCCCATCTGATCCATCTTGCCCAGCAGGGCACGCAGACGTTCCTGCCAGGCAACATGTTCGTTGCGCAGCTGATGGTTTTCGTCTTGCAGCTTGCCGTTTTGCTCTTTCAGCTCGTCAAGCTCCATCTTCAGCAGAGAGATGTTGTCGACGGCGGATTGTACTTTGGATTCGAGTTGCTCAAGGACTTCTAGTGACATATGCATACCTGTATGTTCAATTGCGATGCCCCACAGAGGGCGATTCAAGCGCGTGAAGCCAGCATACCCCGAGGGCATCAGCACAAACAAGCCAGTGCGCTGTAAAATGCGCCTTCCATAGATGTATTGCCTAAATATGCGTCTGTTTTTCTCGCATCCTGCGCCCGAGTCGCGACAACACACTGAACTATGCGTAAACGGCCCCACCAACAGAGCATCATTGGCCCCATCCTGATGGAACCGCCCTTATCCATGCAAGGCGATATAGGCCCCCAGTAACAGACAGGCGACAGCGTACATCAGCAGGCCATAGAGCAGGTTCCAGCGCAGGATCAATCCGGCACTCAGGTTGTAACGGGAAGCCAATGCCAGATTGGATCCGGAGAGCGGGCTGGTGCCGGTCGCCAGCCCCCAGCCCAGCAAGAAGCACATGCCAAGCAGGCTGGGATCCGGCGCCAACGGCCACAACAGCGGCGCCAGCCCGGAGATGCTGATGAGCGGATGCACCCCGACGATGGCCACCAGCAGGATCAGCAGCAGGGTGAGCGAGGACTCCAGCCAGCCGAAGTGGTTGAAGAGCGGCAGCCCGTGCTCGCCACCGAGTTCGAGCACCGACAGCGCACTGTTGATACCGGCGGCCAGCAAACCGGCCCCCAGAAACAGCACCAGCTGACCGCCGATGGCCGGGAAGCGCTCCAGCACCTGTCGCTTGAGCGCCGCCTTGCGTCCGACCCTCGGCATAAAGAGCAGCGCCAGCACGGGGGCCACCAAGGCGATCACAGCCAAAATGCCGAGCGATGGCCAGATCTGCTTGATCAGCAGCACCAACAGCGCCAGGGCCACTGGCAGCCCAAGGGTCTGCAACCGCAGCGGGTAGCCAGCAAAGTCTTCAACCCCGAGTCGCTCCACCTGCCAGGCAGTCAGTCCCATCGCCAGCAGCGCGGCAACCACGCCAAACGGCAGTATGCTCGACAATTGCAGGCCAGGGGCATAGGTGAGCGCCACCGCCATGGCGACAAAGAAGGGGGACCAGAAGGCCGCGGCACAAAAGATCCGGCTCAGCACCATCACTTGGCGCCGCTCCAGAGTGCCTCCACGCTCCAGCCGATCGCCAATGATGAACAGCACAGAGAGGTTGATGACAGCCCCCAGCAGGTTAAGGCTGGCCATGGTGCTCCACAGCCCCTTGCGACCTGACCAGGAGGCAGTGCCGGTCAGCAAGCCTGACGTCGCCAGGTTGAGGGTGCTCACTGCGGCAAACATGGTGAGCATGTTGATGTTGGGCAGCAGCCAGGCGCCCGGGTTGAGGCTCGCGCCCCGCCACCAGGAGAAAATCAGCAGCAACAGAGCCGCTCCGTACAGGGCCATGGCCTGCCGTTTGGCCGCCCCCACCAGCCAGGGCCAGGTGAGCAGGGAGGCAGCCCAGGCAGCGATGGCCGCCGGCCAGGGGGATAATCCCAGATAGAGGTGCAGCAGGTTGAGCAGCCACATCCCCAGGATCAGATAACCTGACCAGCGTTTGGCCATCGAATCGTCTCGGTCAGGGGATCAGAGGCACTGATCCATATCCAGCGAAGGCTTGTCGCACTCCGGGCGGCCCACTATCTTGGCCGGTACGCCAGCCACTGTGGTGTGCGGTGGCACCGGGTTGATCACCACGCTGCCGGCACCTATCTTGGCGCCCCTCCCCACTTCAATATTGCCGAGCACCTTGGCGCCCGCCCCTATCATCACCCCCTCGCGGATCTTGGGGTGGCGATCACCGCCCTCCTTGCCGGTACCGCCCAGGGTCACGCTCTGCAGGATGGAGACATCGTCCTCGATCACCGCCGTCTCGCCGACCACTATGCCGGTGGCATGGTCAAACATGATGCCCTTACCGATCCGCGCCGCCGGGTGCACGTCGACCCCGAACACCACGGAGATCTGGTTTTGCAGGTAAAGCGCCAGCGAGCGACGGCCCTGACGCCACAGCCAGTTGGCAACCCGATACCCTTGCAGGGCATGAAAGCCCTTGAGGTAGAGCAGCGGGGTGGAGAAGAGATCGACCGCAGGGTCACGCTCCTGCACGGCGCAGATGTCGGCCGCCACTGCCGCCAACAGATCGGGCTCGCTGCGCAAGGCCAGCTCGATCACCTCGCGCAGGGCGATGGCTGGCATGGTGGCGCTGTCGAGCTTGTTGGCCAGCTGAAAGCTGAGGGCCGAGCACAGGTTCTTGTGATTGAGAATGGTGGAATGAAAGAAGCTGGCCAGCATGGGTTCTTCGGTCACCATGCATGCCGCTTCTCGCTCAATTTTTTGCCAGGTTTTGGCAACCAGATCATCCATGTTACAGCCTACTGTTGTTCTGATGGAGTGCCTTGCTGTTCCTGGTGCACCACAGAGATGGGGTCCATATGAATAATGACATCCATGCGCTCAAATTCCTGACGCACCGCCAGTTCGGCTTCATCGGCGATCTGATGGGCCTTAATCAGAGGGAGCTGATCATCCAGCTCCAGATGCAACTGCACGAAGCGGGTCGGACCGGATTGACGGGTACGCAGATCATGCACCCCGTGGACACCTTCGACTTCACAGCAGAGAGCCATTATTCTCGCTTGTTCTTCGGCTGGCAACTGACGATCGAGTAGCGCCTGCACCGACTCATAACCGATATGGATGGCGCCCCACAGCAGGAACAGGCCGATCAGGATGGCAAACAGGCCATCGGCCCAGAACCAGCCCCGCCCCGCCAGCACCAGCGCCAGCAAAACGCCGCCATTGAGCAGCAGGTCGGAACGGTAGTGCAACATGTCGGCCTTGATGGCCACACTGTTGGTCTTGCGGATGACAAAACCCTGGAAACTGACCAGCAGCAGGGTCAGCACGATGGAACCGCCGCTGACCCAGAGGCCCGCTTCGAGCCGCAGTATGGGTGCCTGGTTAAGCAAGGAGGATATGCCGTGCATCACCAGCAGCAGGGCCGAGCCCGAAATAAACGCAGACTGGATGAGCCCCGCCAGCGACTCCGCCTTGCCGTGGCCGAAGCGGTGCTCGTCATCGGCCGGGGCCAGCGCATAGCGAATGGCCAGCAGGTTGATGATGGAAGCGCTGACATCCATGAGGGAGTCGGTGAGCGATGCCAGCAGACTCGATGAATCCGTCATGAGCCAGGCGATCAGCTTGCCGGTGATCAGCACAGTAGCCGTGGTAACGGCGGCCATGCTGGCCAGCGTCACCCAGCGGGAATATTGTTGATGGCTCAAAACCGGCTTTCCTCTTGCGGTTAAAAATCTATTATACCCTGACCCCTGCGCCGGCTTGGCGTGAAAAATCAGCGGAATGACTATCAGATGCACAAAATACTCCTGGTCGACGACGATCTCGAGCTGACCCAGCTGCTCACCGAAATTCTGACTCTGGAAGGCTTCCAGGTCACCGTCGCCGAAGATGGCGAAGAGGGGTTGCAGCGACTGGCAGAGCAGGACTTCAACCTGGTGCTGCTGGACGTCATGATGCCCAGGCTCAACGGCTTCGCCATGCTGACCAGGCTGCGCACGACCCACGACACGCCGGTGCTGATGCTGACTGCCCGTGGCGACAGCCAGGACAGGGTCAACGGGCTGGAAGCCGGGGCCGACGACTATCTCGCCAAGCCATTTGACGACAGGGAGCTGCTGGCCCGGGTGCGCGCCATACTGCGCCGGACCCAAAATGCCCAGCCCCAGCGCGGCGGCATCTCCGAAGAGCTCCGCTTCATGGATCTGGTGCTGCAACCCGGCCTGCAACAGGCAAGCAGCGGTGATCAGCTGCTGGAGCTCACCGCCACCGAATTCGGGCTGCTGGAGTGCCTGCTGCGCAACCCCGGCCAGATCATCAGCAAGGGCCATCTCTCCGAGCAGGTGCTCGGCAAGAAGCTGGAGCCCTTCGATCGCGCCATCGATATGCACCTGAGCAACCTGCGCAAGAAACTGCCGGAGCGTACCGATGGCCAGCCCCGCTTCAAGACGGTGCGCGGACGCGGCTATCTGTGGCTGGAACAGGCATGAGCACGGCCCGTACCTTCAATGGCCTCTCCACCCAGATCTTCCTCTGGTTCTGGCTCATGCTGCTGGTGGTGCTGGCGGCCGTCGTGATACTGCCAACCCTGGATCCCCGCAACATCATCCCCTTGCCGGCGCATGAGATGACCCGGATGAACAACAATCTGAAGGCGTTGCAGAAGGGGGCGGATCCCGCGCAGGAGTTCGATCTGGTCCAGGCCATAGAAGCGGCGGGCCTGCTGCCGGTAGACAACATCTATCTGCGCGATGCAACAGGCCAGATGCAATCCACCACTCACCTGAGCAAGTTCGTGGTCCGCTTCATGCTCGATTCGGACAACCCGGCCAAGCCCATGCTGGGCAGCGAACACCAGCAGGCCATCGCTGGCCCCTTCCAGATGGAACATCGCGGCCAGATCTATCACGTCTACTTCGGCCTCAATGTCGAAAACTCCTATCTGTTCCTGTTCATCCAGATCCTGGATCACCCGGTTCAGATCCTGGGCATCGCCATGCTGGTCAGCACCCCGCTCTGCCTGCTGCTGGCCTGGCGGCTGACCCGCCCCATACTGCAGTTGCAGCGGTCTGTCTCCCAGCTGGCGGAGGGCAACCTGGAGATGCAGATCCCCAACCTGGGGCGGCGTGACGAGATCGGCCAGCTGGCGGATCACGTCAGCCACATGGTCGATACCCTCAAGAACATGATCCAGAAGCAAAAGCAGCTGTTGTCCGACATCTCCCACGAGCTGCGTAGCCCGCTTACCCGCATCCAGCTGGCGCAGGCGCTGATCCGTCGCAAGCAGGGGGACAGCAGCGAGCTGGCCCGGATAGAGTCAGAGATTGGCCGGCTCGACAAGCTGATCGGCGACCTGCTCGACCTGTCGCGGGTGCAGCAACACGTGGAGGTGCCTGTGGTGATGCCGCTGGCGGAGTTGCTGGAGCCCATGCTGGACGACGCCATGTTCGAGGCCAACCAGAGCGGCAAGCAATTACGTCTGCCGCCCCTGCCGACCGAGTCGATCCGGATGTGGCCCGAGCTGCTGGTGCGGGCGCTGGAGAATCCGCTGCGTAACGCACTCAAGTACGCACGCGAGTTCATCAAGGTGGACTGGTATCGGGAAGGACGGGAGTGGGTGATGACCATACGCGACGATGGCCCCGGCGTGCCGGTGGATCAGCAGGCCCAGCTGTTCCTGCCCTTCTTTCGGGTGGATGATGCCCGCAATGCCAAAACTGGCGGCACCGGGCTCGGGCTGGCTATCGCCTCGGAGGCGATCCAGCGTCACGGTGGCACCATACGCGCCAGCAGCAACCAGCCGGCCGGACTGACCATTACCATCCGCCTGCCCATCGGCTGAGTCACCTCTTTTCATCCACCCGGGCGCTGGGTATGCTGGCGCCCCTTTCGGCCCAATCTAGACCCCCATCAGGATCCCGCCATGCTCGACATAGTACTTTACCAACCGGAAATCCCGCCCAACACCGGCAACATCATCCGTCTCTGCGCCAACACTGGCTACCGGCTGCACCTGATAGAGCCGCTGGGTTTCGAGTGGGATGACAAGCGGGTGAAGCGGGCCGGGCTCGATTATCACGAGTTTGCCGAGGTGAAGCGCTGGCCTGACTATGACGCCTTTCTGGCAGCAGTGGCGCCCACGCGGGTATTCGCCTGCACCACCAAGGGCAGTACCGCCCATTCGGCCGTGCAGTTTGCCCCCGGCGACGCCATGCTGTTTGGCCCTGAGAGCCGTGGCCTGCCTGCGGATCTCATCGAAAGCCTACCGTTCGAGCAGCGGCTGCGCATCCCCATGCTGCCCCAGAGCCGCAGCATGAACCTCGCCAATGCGGTGGCGGTGTTCGTGTATGAGAGCTGGCGCCAGCTGGGCTATGAGGGTTCTTAGCAGCAACCGAGTGCTGCTGACCCTGTGATGAGGGGCCTCACCGGCCCGCCCTGACAACTGGATCATGCCCGCCGGGCTATGACGGCTCGCCTTCGGCCTGTTCCAGATCGTGGGGTGAGTGCAACAGGCGGCCATCACGCTCCAATTGCCAGCACAGCCACCCCAGCGTCAGACCCCGCCCCGCCATCAGCGCCCCCATGGCGGCCCACAAGGCGGCCACGCCCCAGCCCTGACAGAGCCACCAGATGGGGACGAAGCCGCACAATACCGCCACCAGCATGCTGTTGCGCATCTCTCGGGCCCGGGTCGCACCGATGAAGACCCCATCCAGCAGGAAGCACCAGACCGCCAGCAATGGCATGACGATCAGCCAGGGCAGCTGGCGATTTGCCTCGGCGATCACCGCCGGAATGTCGGTGATCTGGGCGATGAGCCGACTGCCACCCGTAGCAAACAGCAGACTGAAACCAATGGCGATGAGCAGCGCCCACCCCAGGTTCAGCACTATGGCCTCGCGCAGCCCCTGCCGATCCCGCCGACCTATGGCGCGGCCCACCATGGCCTCCACCGCATAGGCGAAGCCATCCAGCCCGTAGGAGATGAGCATCAGAAAGTTGAGCAGCACCGCATTGGCGGCCACCGCCACGTCTCCCAGTCGCGCCCCCTGCAGGGTCATGAAGGCGAAACAGAGTTGCAGACAGAGGGAGCGGATGAAGATATCCCGGTTCAGGCTGAGCAATCTCAGCAAGGCCGGCCACTGACGCCAGCGCTGCCAGGCCCCCTGCCACACTTCGGGTGACAGCCGCCGCAAATGACGGCTCACCAACCAGAATCCGACTCCCAGGGCGCTGTAATCTGCCAGCAGCGAGGCGGCAGCCACCCCTTTCACCTGCCAGCCCAGCCCCAGTACGAACCAGGTATCCAGCGCCATATTGACCAAGTTGGTCAAGATCAGCAGCAGCATGGGGCTGCGGGCATCCTGCATACCCAACAACCAGCCCATGATCACCAGATTGCAGAGCGCCGCCGGGGCGCTCCAAATCCGCACCGACACATATTCACCGGCATAGCCCTGCACCTCGGCAGAGCCGCCACCGAGTGCAATGAGCGAAGGCAGGAAGGGCTGCAACAGCAGTAGTAAGGCCAGTCCCAGTCCGACGGCAAGGCCGAGTGCCCGCGCCAGGGTGTCGAGCTGGCTGTGCGGGCTGCCGGCACCCTGGGCTTGGGCAGTCAACCCGGTGGTGGACATGCGCAGGAAACCCAGCAACCAGAAGATGAGATTGATGAGGGTCGCCCCGACCGAGACGCCACCGAGGAACCATGCCTGGCCAAGATGACCGATCACCCAGGTATCCACCAGCCCCAGCAAAGGAGTGGTGATATTGGAGAGCACCATGGGCAAGGCCAGGGCAAACACGGCGCTATGGCGCCGGCCGTCTTTCAACCAGGGCGGGATCAGCATGGCAGCCGCCGTTCGTCTGGCATCACTCGCCTTCCAGCCGCACGATTCTGGCGAAATCGGAGACCAGGGTCGCCATGACCACGTGCGGCACCTGCCCCTCGTTCATCTGGGGACGGAATACGGCCTTCAACTTGCCTTCCGGGTTGATCAGTACGATGGAGGCGGAATGGTCTATCAGGTAATCCCTCTCCCCCTGATCGGCGATGGAGTAGATGAGGCCCAGATTGCGTACAAACGGGAACAGCTTGTCATGGGAACCTGTCGCAGCCTTGAACTCGGGATGAAAAAAGGCGGTATAGGTCTTGAGGCGGGCCACGTCATCCCGCTGCGGATCCGCCGAGATGAACACCACCTGGCTCTCGGGTGCGATCTTCTTCAGCGCCGGGTAGACGGAGCGCAGATCCGCCAGCGTGGTCGGGCAGATATCCGGACAAAAGGTATAACCGACAAACAGGAAGGTCCACTGCCCCAGCAGACTGGCCGGGACAAAGGGCTGACCGTCCTCGTCGGTGAAGGCAAACGGATTGATATCCCGCCCCGCCGGGTAGTAGTCGGCCTGCTCGGGCCGGGAGGGCTGGCTCCAGTAGAATGCGGCCATCATGCCCCCGACCAGCAGCAGAAACAGCAAGGGGTAACGCGGTTTAACCATAACAACAGACCCTTTCACTTCGACATGCCCGCAGACCGGGCCCGCATGGATGACCCATTGTAACCCAGCCAATCCCGGACCGGACCATCCCATGTACCGGGTGCCGGTTTGGCATCCAGCGTCGGGCTGGTGATGACGCTATGGGCAGGTTGCCGGGCAAGCAAGGCCAGAAAACAGCAGCCCCACCGTCAGGGTGGGGCTGTCAGCAGCATGCGGGGGATATCAGGGTTGCAGCCTGCGCCGCTCATGGGGGCGGCGGGCCAGGGCACGGAGCTGTATGACGGGGGCCGTCCAGGGAGCCTCCGCCGGCCCCCTGTCGTGATGACTGTGAAACAGACGGACCAGGCGGACAATCTTGTCCTTGGGACAGCCCAGCCAGATGGTCCAGCAGGCGCCCTTGTGATGCACCCAGAGCGCATAGAAACGGGTCATCCGGTTACCCTTGATGAAACGTGTGATGGAAGAAACGGGCGATGCCAGACCCGGATCCCATGGCGAGCTTGAAGCCATACCTGTCCTCCTTGACCATGAGGTCACGCCGACCGGCATCGTCTGCTACCGCGAGGTGGCCAGATCTTGTGACTGCCGCGTGTCGACTGCGTGAGTGCGCCCTCATTCGCCGGACGGTCGTTGCCGTCAGCGCCATGCTGGCCACTCTCCCTTCTTATCCCGCGATATCGCCTCTCTCAGTGGTTGCCATTGCTGTCCAGCGCACATGAGGCTGTTGTCATACATCCCGGCAGCCCTTGGGTTCCTGCCCCACCGGCGAAGTGGGTAAAGAGCGTCCTGCCGAGCATCCGGGGGCAGTGCAAGACATTCACTGCCTAACCAAATGATATATCTGAAATGAGTCACCTGCGGCCGTTCGCCGCAGACAAAAATGGCGGGCATCAGGATCTGATTGAAATCATGGGGGAAGAGACACAGAAATGACACGGCCTCCCGCGGGAGGCCGTGTCATGGCAAGGGTGATTACATCCAGTCGGCGTTGCGGATCACGCCGACGGCCAGCCCCTCGATGGTGAGCTGCTGGCTGGAGAGATCCACTGCGATGGGCTCCAGATCCTCGTTTTCCGGCAGCAGCCACACCTGGCTGCCTTTGCGCTGGAAACGCTTGACGGTGACATCCTCATCGAGGCGCGCCACCACCACCTGACCGTTGCGCACCTCCTGGGTCTTGTGTACCGCCAGCAGGTCGCCATCCAGAATGCCGATGTTCTTCATGCTCATGCCCTGCACCCGCAGCAGAAAATCCGCCCGGGGGTGGAACAGGGCAGGATCCACCTGATAATGACTCTCGATATGCTCCTGCGCCAGGATAGGTTCACCGGCCGCGACCTTGCCGATCAGCGGCAGGCCACTCTCTGCCAGCACCTCTTCCTCTTCGATCAGCAGACGGATGCCGCGGGAAGTCCCCGGCATGATCTCGATGACCCCTTTCTTGGCCAGGGCCTTCAGATGTTCCTCGGCCGCATTGGCCGACTTGAAACCAAGCTTCTGGGCAATCTCGGCGCGAGTCGGCGGCATACCGGTCTCGCTCATGTTCACCTTGATCAGCTCCAGCACTTCGGCCTGGCGGGGGGTAAGGGGTTTCATAACATTGGCACCTGTCTTTTTATACAGCACACTGGCAGTATATACAGTGCTGTGGCCAAGGCAAGGCGCAGCTGACATTTGTCATGGCCTGGCACTCATTTAGCGGTGTTTTGATCCTGCGCAACCGACTCATCGTACCTCTCGGCGACAAGGCGCCGGTGATTTGCTATGCTCATGCCGCATTTTTTCAGAGAGCAGACGCACATGTCCCTTGGACAGAAGATTTCCAGAGCCATCTTGCAATGGCCGGTCAGTGGCTTGGTCAATCACAAGAGCCTGCCGGAAAATCCCATCACCGAGCTCAAGCTGGATCCGGCCAGACCCATAGTCTATGCCCTGAAAACCAGCTCGAGCACCGACCTGATGACTCTGCAACAGTGCTGCGAGGATCTCGGCCTGCCCGGCCCCTTTACGCCGCTGGAGCTGAACGGCCAGTTGTTACCGCGCTACGTCTGTCTGGATCGCCCGCCGCCCCTGTTCGGCAAACGCAACAAGCCACTGCCTTTCTTGCAGGAGTTCCACCAGCTGCTGGATCTGCACAAGCAGGATACGACGCTGGATATTCAGGTGGTGCCCGTCACCCTGTTCTGGGGCCGCGCCCCCGGCCGGGAAGGGGAAGATGCCTCCGGCTGGAACATCATCAGCAGCCTGGCACCGAACCGCCTCAAGAAGGCGCTGATCGTGATCCTCAAGGGCCGCGAGAACCTGGTGCGCTTCTCTCCTCCGCTCTCCCTGCGTCAAATGGCGGACAAGTACGGCACCGACGAGGCTATCGCCCACAAGCTGGCGCGGGTGGCCCGCACCCACTTCAGCCGCCAGCAACTGGCAGCCACCGGCCCCAAGCTGCCGAACCGCAATCTGTTGTTCAAGCAGTTGCTGGACTCCAGCGTGATCCAGCAGGCGATTGAAGAGGAGGCACTGCGCGAGGGGATCAGCCTGGAGAAAGCGCAAAAGCGCGCTCACGGTTACATGGACGAGATCGCCTCCGATTTCTCCTACCGGCTGATCCGCCTCAGTGAAAGCTTCCTCGGCTGGCTGTGGAACAAACTCTATCGCGGCCTCTCGGTCAACGGCGCCGAGAAGGTACGCCAGCTGGCGCAGGAAGGGCACGAGATCGTCTATGTGCCCTGCCATCGCAGCCACATGGACTACCTGCTGCTCTCCTACGTCATCTACCACCAGGGCATGGTGCCGCCCCACATCGCGGCGGGCATCAACCTCAACTTCTGGCCAGCAGGCCCGATCTTTCGTCATGGTGGCGCCTTCTTCATCCGCCGCACCTTCAAGGGCAATCCGCTCTACAGCACCGTATTTCGCGAATACCTGAACCTGCTGTTTGCCAAGGGCTATTCGGTGGAATTCTTTACCGAAGGTGGGCGCTCCCGCACCGGTCGTCTGCTGCCACCCAAAACAGGCATGCTGGCAATGACACTGCAGGCCATGATGCGCGGGCTGGACAGACCCGTGACCCTGGTGCCCGTCTATCTGGGCTACGAGCACGTGATGGAGGTGAACACCTACCACAACGAGCTCAAGGGCAGCCGCAAGGAGAAAGAGAGTTTCCTGCAAGTACTCGGCATCCTGCGCAAGCTGCGCAACTATGGCCGGGGCTTCGTCAACTTCGGCGAGCCACTGACCCTCAACAGCTACCTCAATGAACATGTACCGGCGTGGAAGGCCGATATCGGTCAGGAAGAGCGCCCCGAGTGGATGGCCCCCACCGTCACCCGGCTGGCCGAGCTGCTGATGACCCGCATCAACGGGGCCGCCGCCGTCAACGGCCTGACCCTGAGCGCGCTGGCGCTGCTGGCCGCCGAGCGACACGCCCTGACACGGGACGAACTGCTGGCCCAGCTCAACACCTACCTGGATATGCTCAAGCAGGTGCCCTACAGCCCGCAGAGCACAATCCCGGATGAGGATGCCAAGACACTGCTGGATCAGGCAATGGAGCTCAACAAGTTCGAGGTGAGCGAGGACAAGCTGGGCCAGATCATCAGCCTGGACCGCTATCAGGCGATCCTGCTGACCTACTATCGCAACAACATTCTCCATCTGTTCGCCCTGCCCTCCCTGGTGGCGGCACTGATCGAGCGTTGCGAGGGGATCTCCCGCGCTGAGATCGTTGCTCGTTGCGTCGACATCTACCCGCTGCTCAAGACGGAGCTGTTCCTGCGCTACGAAGAGGATGAGCTGCCGGCGCTGGTCGATGCCCTGCTGGCCGAGCTGCTACGCCAGCAGCTGGTCGAAGCGCGCGATGGCGGCTACTGGGTCAATCCGGGCAACCAGATGCGCCTGCTGCTGCTGGCCGAAAGCATTCAGGAGACGCTGCAACGCTACGCCATCGTACTGACCCGGGTGCTGGCCCAGCCTTATATCGAGGCGGAACAGCTGGAAGCAGATGGCCTGATGGTGGCGGAGCGCCTCGGCACCCTGCACGGCATCAATGCACCCGAGTTCTTCGACCAGAAGCTGTTCAGCACCCTGATCCACACGCTGCGCAGCGAAGGCTACCTCTCTCCCGAGAGCAAACCGGATCTGGGCCGCTTCCAGGCACTGGCCGACAACATAGTGCCGCTGCTGAGCACCAAGATCCGCCGTACCATACAGGCGGGCAACCGGCTCTGACAGAGACCGGAAACAAAGAAGGCCGCATGATGCGGCCTTCTTTTTATCCTGACATGCGTCACGGCAACAGGTAGTTGAGCACCAGACCGATGAATACCAGCGCCCCCACATAGTTATTGTTGAGGAAGGCCTGGAAGCAGGCCTCCCGCTGCCGCTCCCGGATCAGCCGCTGCTGGTAGACAAACAGGGCCGCAGCCCCCAACAGCCCCCAGTAATACCAAGCCCCAAGCCCGGTCAACTGGCCCACTGCCAGCAGGATCAACAAGGTGGCCAGCTGCAGCACGCCGATAATCCGCTTGTCGTGGCGGCCAAACAGAATCGCGCTCGATTTCAAGCCGAGCTTGAGGTCATCATCCCTGTCCACCATGGCGTACTGGGTGTCGTAGGCGATGGTCCACAGCAGGTTGGCGAGAAATACCAACCAGACCACCAGTGGCAAGGCGTTGGCCTGGGCCGCATAGGCCATGGGAATGGACCAGGAGAAGGCCATGCCGAGCACCAGCTGCGGGATCGGAATGTAGCGCTTCATGAAGGGGTAGCAGACCGCCAGCAGCAGGGCCGCGAACGACAGGCCTATGGTGAGCGGGTTCATGGTCAGCACCAGCGCGAACGAGATAAGCGCCAGCACGGCAAACAGCGCCAGCACCTCCCGCGGCTTGACCTTGCCCGTGGGCAAGGGCCGACCGGCGGTGCGCTTCACATGGCCATCGAAGTTGCGATCCGCGTAGTCGTTGATGACACAACCGGCAGAGCGCATCAGAAATACCCCCACCACGAACACCAGCAGGGTCCAGAGATCCGGCAGGCCATCGGCCGCCAGCCAGAGCGCCCACAGGGTCGGCCACAGCAGCAGCAGAGTGCCGATGGGCTTGTCGATGCGGGCCAACTGTATATAGGCCAGTCCCCGCTCCTTGGTTAACAAATTCACTCCAGCTCCTTATTCGATGACAGCGAGGGCAAGAAAAGTTCATGGACCAGCAATGGCCATTGCCCCAGAAACAGACGGGAACGACGTCCCCAGACGGTGGCGGCCGGACACCAGGGATTGCTCGCAATCTCGAAACAGGCCAGTTGCAGGTGATCACGCCGAGCGGGCTCGTCACCGAAGATACGCTCGCCCAGGGGCTGTTCACCCAGCTCGCGTAGCCCGCTCTCTTGCAGAGCCGCTTCGGCAAACAGGGTCCAGCCCAGCACAGCCGGCCCCCCATCGCCGTGCAGTATCACCTCGCGACACAGGCCCTGGGGGTGCTCGGCGGCCACCAGCAGCTGCTCATCGGCGCCAAGCGAAACGCTGCGGTTACCGAGCAGTTGCACCGAGAAGTGGCGATTGTGGCGACGCAGGCGCCGGGTCATGGAGTCGGCCTCCAGCAACCAGGGCCGCAGTGCCTCTGGCGGCTCGCACTCTGCGGGAGCCCGCCACGGGACGAGCTGGACGAGGGGAACAGTCAACTCGGACTTCACAGCTTCACCATCCGGAGATTTCCGTTATCAGGTTAAAATCCGGTTTATTATCCGTAAATCAATCGAGAATTGTAAGAACATCCGTGCTTGACGGCCCCGATGGCAACATCAAAAATGGGGTATCTGCCGCTGATGAGCCATCGATATGAAGATCTTCAAAATTCTGCTGGTGTTATTACTGAGCTGTGGCGCCCTGCAGGCGCAGGCCTCGTCAGAGAAGGCCCCCCCCGCCGAAGGGGCCGACGCCGCCAAGCCCGGTTTTTCCTACCATGCCCTCGATCCCGACATCATCACCAACTATCTGAGCAATGGCAAAACCCTCGGCTATATCCGGGTCACTGTGGAGCTGATGGCTGAGAACGAGGCCGATCTCAAGCTGCTGGAGCAGCACGACCCCCTGATCCGCGACGCCATCATACGCCTGATGGGCAGCAAGACCGCCGATCAGATCAAGTCCCTGGTGAACCGCGAGGAGCTGCGCAAGGAGTGCCTGACCCAGGTCAACGAGCTGCTGGTGAAAGAGACCGGCAAGAAGGCGGTACGCGAGCTCATCTTCACCAAGTTCCTCTACCAGTAATCGACATAGTCAAACAATACGGCCACCCCGGGGTGGCCGTATTGCTGTGTTCGAAATGAAAATTGATTACACTAGGCCCCACTGAGTTGTCGAGGTAGTCGGTATGGGCAACAAGACCCTGTGTGAATGGCGTCGCAGCGAGATCCCGAGCGATCTCAAAACCCTGCGCAAAATCGTGCGCAAACCCAAGTTTGTCTGTGGCAAGTGTGCTCGCAGCGCCAATGACAAAAGCTATCTGTGTCAGCCGCTGCGGTTGAAAGAAGAGTAAGACGGGTCATCCCCACCCCGTGACAGGCTATTGATCGATCCAGCCCTGACGCCCTTGTTCGAACAATCTGCGCGCCTGTCCGTCATTGGGGCAAACGCCACGATATTCGCTGCCGGAGCGGCCAGCCAGATAGAGATGCTCAGGCCGGCAATACCACGCCAGTCCTTTCTGATGCCCCTGTTTCCACAGTTCGACATCCACCTTCTTGCCACACTGCCCCTGATGAAACTCGACCCGTTCAGTGGTAAAGCCCAGCTTGCCATCAGCCTCCCCCACCTCGATCCACACCTTCTCGCAGGGATCATCGTTGGAGACACAGCCACCCAGCAGGGCAGCAAACAATATGATGGTGAGTCGCATAGTCATCCTTGAGTGTCGTTTGCGCAATTCATTCTACCCAGTGGCCCGACACTGACCAAGGGCAAACACCCAACCTTGTGAGTGCGGCAAAAAAATCAGGCGGGCCCAAAGCCCGCCTGTTCATTCAATGCTGTCGTTCACTGGTCATCGAAAGTGTCATCATCCTGCCAGCTTTCATCTTCCCATTGATCCAGCTCTTCTTCCCAGGATTCCGGATCCCACTCGTCATCAGAGGAGTCGTAATCCGGCTTGTGTCCACCCATCTTCACTCTCCTTGGATAGTTCACCCGCACTCCAATTTTATCCGGAAATGTCGGGCTCGCCAGTCAGCGAGAGATCAAAGTTTGACCAGTGTCCGTCCGGCAATCTGGCCCAGCGTAATAGCCTCGGCGGCCTCAACCACCTGCTCCAGCCCGATCTCGGTTACCGCCTGTGCGAAGAAGCTGTCGGGCAGATCCTGCGCCAGTCGCTGCCACGCCTGCTGACGACGCGCCAGCGGGCACATCACCGAATCAACCCCCAGCAATCGCACGTTGCGCAGTATGAAAGGCATGACGCTGGTCGGCAGATCAAAGCCGCCCGCCAGCCCGCAGGCTGCCACGGCGCCACCGTAGTTCATCTGGGCCAGCAACTTGGCCAGCACCTGACTGCCAACGGTGTCGACCGCCCCGGCCCACAGCTGTTTCTCCAGCGGCTTGGCGGGTACCAGCAGTTCACTGCGTGGCACGATGCGGCTGGCGCCCAGCGCAGTCAGCATGGCGCCCTGCTCCTCGGGACGGCCGGTCAGCGCTGCCACCTGATAGCCGAGCGCTGCCAGCAGGGCGACCGAGGTGGAACCCACCCCACCCGCCGCGCCGGTGACCAGCACCTCGCCGCTGGCGGGGGTAATGCCCGCCTCTTCCAACGCCAGCACGCAGAGCATGGCGGTGAGACCGGCGGTGCCGATACACATGGCCTGCCGCTCATCCAGCCCGGCGGGCAACGGCACCAGCCAGTCACCCTTGACGCGCGCCTGTTCGGCCATGCCACCCCAATGGCCTTCACCCACGCCCCAGCCGGTCAGCACTACCTTGTCGCCAGGCTGGTAACGGCTGTCGGCAGATTCGAGCACGGTACCGGCGAAGTCGATGCCGGGCACCAGCGGCCACTGGCGCACTATCTTGCCCTTGCCGGTGATGGCCAGTCCGTCCTTGTAGTTGATGGAGCTGTAAGCGACCGCCACCCGCACTTCACCTTCCGGCAGCTGGCTCTCTGCCAGCCGGGTCAGAGTCGGTACAGTCTTGCCGTCTTGATTTTCCAGTAACAGAGCCTTGAACATGGTTGCCTCTTTGATGACGTGTGAAACGGCGATCAGCTGCTTTGGCGCTTTTGCAATTCAAACTCGAGGGGCTGGGTGCACTCTTGCAGCGCCTCGCCAGCCAGCTTGCGCAGGATCAGCTCGGCAGCCATGCTGCCCATTTTGCGATAGGGAATATGTACCGATGTCAGAGCAGGATAACAGGCCTTGGCGACATCAGAGTCATCGAAACCGGCAATAGCCAGTTTGCCGGGCACGCTCAGGTGTCGCCGCTGACACTCGAAAAGCACGCCAGCCGCCAGCTCGTCGTTGACGCAGATCAGCGCGTCCAGCTCTGGCCAGCGCAACAGAAACTCACCCAGCATGGCCGCCCCCGTGCTGAAACTGGGAGCCTCCGAGGTATTGATCACCATATCTGGCGAGAGATAGCTCTCCAGCATCGCCTGTTGCCAGCCGCGCATCCGCTGCTGCAGCATCCACTGCTCCTGGCGGGCACAGAGAAAACCGATATTGCGGTAGCCTCGCTCGATCATATGACGAGTCAACCGATAGCCAGCCTCCTGATTGGAGCCGCCAACACAGATATCCATGGGATGTGGCACCAGTGCTCCCACCTCGACTACCGGCAAGCGGCTCTGCCGCAACAGCGCTTTGTCATCTGGTGACTCAAGGCAACCCAACACGATCACAGCAGCCGGGTTGTACTGCAGCAGATGCTCCAGCTGTTCGCTCTGCTGGCGCAGGTGTTGGGCATCTCCCAGCACCAGCTGATAACCGACCTTCATCAACCCAGGCTGCAATCCGGCCATCAGTTCGGCACTGGCGCGATCCAGCAGGCTTGGCACTATCACCAGAATGACATGGGAGGTACCCGAGGCCAGCGCCCCGGCCGCCCGATTGGGGATATAGCCGAGCTCTTCCACCGCGGCGTCGATGCGCTCGCGCATCTTGTCTGACACCAGCTCGGGAGTGCGCAGCGCTCGGGAGACCGTCATGGCACCCACTCCGGCCAGCTGAGCCACATCGTTGAGGGTCACCCGACCCGTGCTACGGCGCTTCTTTGCTTCTAACATCCATCCCATCCTCGACTTGCGGCAGCCCACTTTAAGACAAAAGTGCGACACAGACTATTTGCTCAGGGCCGATTCTACCCTCTTTCCCGGATCACGGGGGCAAGATGACTCCCGTTAATGGATGAAATGATAGCGCTATCACAGTTTCATGTTAGCGCTACCTGATAGCGCTAACTTTCGCGATCATCCTCACAGTTTCCACGCAGCAAGATCGCTAGATTGGCGCCATCTTATCCAGCCGGACATTGCCATGCTGACCCAATTGCTGACCGAAGAGGTCATTTCCATCGAAGCGGGTGCCCGCGACTGGCGTCATGCCATCGAGCTCGCTACCGGCCCCCTGCTGGCCAACGGCACCATAGAGCCCTCCTACGTGGCGGCGCTGTTTCGCTCCCACGAGGAGCTCGGCCCTTACTACGTACTGGGCCCGGGCCTGGCGATGCCGCACGCTCGCCCCGAGGATGGGGTCAACCGGTTGGGTCTGGGGCTGACAGTGCTGAAAACCGGGGTCAATTTCGGATCTGAGGGCAATGACCCGATCCAGCTGCTGATCACCCTGGCCGCCAGCGACAGCAACTCTCACGTGGAGACCATTGCCCAGCTGGCCGAGCTGTTCATGAATGAAGAGGACGTGGCGGCCATCATAGCGGCCGACACCAAAGATGACATTTTGCGCATCCTGGCGCGTTACTGAGCTGCGCCAAGGCGCCCTGACAAAGGAAGAGACGATGAAAATTCTGGTTGTATGCGGACACGGCCTGGGCACCAGCCTGATGATGGAGATGAGCATCAAGAGCATCCTCAAGGAGCTGGCCGTGACGGCCGAGGTGGATCACAGGGATCTCGCCTCTGCCGGCAGTGAAACCGCCGAGATGTTCGTGGCCACCCGCGACATCGCCGAGCAGCTCATCAGCATGGGGGTCAACGGCCGGCTGGTGTCCCTGGACAACATGGTCGACAAGGCCGCCATGAAAGAGAAGCTCTCCATCGCCCTGCGCGAACTGGGCGCACTCTAAGGATCCACCATGCGGCCTGCGGGCCGCCTCTTCCATCTGATTGGAGCTGACCATGGAATTTTTCAATTTTCTGATGTTTGACGTGCTGTCGGAGCCCGCCGTGCTGGTCGGCCTGATCGCGCTCATCGGCCTGATAGCCCAGAAAAAACCCGTGACCGAGTGCATCAAAGGCACGGTCAAAACCATCATGGGTTTCGTCATTCTGGGGGCTGGTGCCACCCTGGTGGTGAACTCGCTGGGTGACTTCGCTGTCATCTTCCAGCACGCCTTCGGTATCAAGGGGGTGGTTCCCAACAATGAAGCCATCGTCTCCATCGCCCAGCAGTCGTTCGGCAAGGAGATGGCGATGATCATGTTCTTCGCCATGCTGGTGAACATACTGATCGCCCGCCTCACCCCGTGGAAATTCATCTTCCTGACCGGTCACCACACCCTCTTCATGTCCATGATGGTGGCGGCTATCCTCTCCGCCGGTGGCATGAGCGGCATACCGCTGATCGCGGTCGGCAGCCTGGTGGTCGGCGTGACCATGGTGCTGTTCCCAGCCCTCGCCCACCCTTACATGAAGCAGATCACCGGCTCCGACGAGGTGGCCCTGGGCCACTTCTCCACCATCTCCTACGTACTGGCCGGCTGGATCGGTGCCAAATTCGGTAACAAGGCCCACAGCAGTGAAGAGGTGCAGGTGCCCAAAAGCCTGCTGTTCCTGCGCGATACCCCGGTGGCCATCTCCTTCACCATGGGCATCATCTTCCTCATCACCTCCGCCTTCGCCGGCCCCGAGTTCGTCACCAGCGTCGCCAAAGGCAAGCACTGGTTCATGTTCTCCCTGATGCAGTCCATCACCTTCGCAGCTGGCGTCTACGTCATCCTGCAAGGGGTGCGGATGGTGATCGCCGAGATAGTGCCGGCCTTCAAGGGGATCTCCGACAAACTGGTACCGAACGCCAAACCGGCGCTCGACTGCCCCATCGTCTTCCCCTACGCCCCCAATGCGGTGCTGATCGGCTTCCTGTCTAGCTTCACCGCCGGTCTGGCAGGCATGGTGCTGCTCTATCTGCTGGGACTGACTGTCATCATCCCGGGCGTAGTGCCACACTTCTTCGTCGGCGCGGCGGCCGGGGTGTTCGGCAACGCTACCGGTGGCCGTCGCGGTGCCCTGCTTGGCGCTTTCGCCAACGGCCTGCTGATCACCTTCTTGCCGGTGTTCCTGCTGCCGGTGTTGGGCGATCTCGGTTTTGCCAACACCACCTTCAGCGATGCCGACTTCGGCGTGGTAGGCATACTGCTTGGGCTGATCGTTCGCTAATCCCGGCCATCGTCAAAAAAAACGGAGCGCATCGCGCTCCGTTTTTTCGTGCCCATCCGCCCGGATTCAGTCGTTTTCCAGGCTGGCAAGGCAGTGAGAGAGTGTGCGGGCCAGCGCCCCCTGATTGCGCAGCACCACGGCGTGGGCCTGTTCGCCCATCTGACGACGCTCGCTTCCATCGGCCAGCAGCGCGCTCACCTTCTCCCCCAACGCGGCAGCATCGTCTACCAGGGCGGCACCACCCTGAGCCACCAGCTGGCGGGTGATGTCACTGAAGTTGAAGTAGGCGGGACCGATCAGACAAGGCTTGCCCAGCGCCGCCGGCTCCAGCAGGTTGTGGCCACCCACCTTCACCAGACTGCCGCCGACAAACGCCACATCGGCCGCCGCCAGCATCAGCGGCAACTCGCCCATGGTATCGCCGAGATAGACCTTGTCCGTCTCGCGGATCGGGGCATCGCCAGTACGGCGCACGCAGCCGTAAGGCGCGCACAATTCGGCCACCCGATCGAAACGCTCCGGATGGCGCGGCACCAGGATCAGCAAAGCCTGCGGATGGTGTTGCAGCACCCCGTCAAACGCCACCAGCACCTGCTCGTCCTCCCCCTGATGGGTGCTGGCGGCGATCCAGACCGGCCTCTCCTGTCCCAGGCGCTGGCGCAGGGCTCGGCCTCTGGCCTGCACCTCGTCCCCCAGCTGGAGGTCGAACTTGATGGAACCGGTCACCGCCAGTCGTGCGCGGTCGATGCCAAGACGGGCGAAACGGTCGGCGTCATCCTGATGCTGGCAAAGCAGATGGGTCAGCGGCCGGCTGAGGGCGTCGAACGCTCCCTGGAAGCGGGCATAACGCCGGCAAGAGCGCTCAGAGAGACGGGCATTGATGATAGTCACCGGCAGGTGGCGCGTCTCACAGGCCACCAGCCAGTTCGGCCAGAGCTCTGTCTCCATCACCCAAAGGGCGCGCGGCTTTATGCGCTTGAGGAAGGCGGCCACCGCCCAGGGGTAGTCGAGCGGCGCGTAGCGATGCACCACCAAATCGCCGAGTCTGGCCGCCTGTTCGGCGCCGGTGCGGGTGGTCGTGGTGAGCAGGATAGGCAAGTCCGGCCGCTCGGCCTTGAGGGCACGAATGAGCGGCGTGATGGCCAGCGTCTCCCCCACGCTCACCGCATGGATCCAGAGCGGCGCATCCTGTCCGGTGGCGGGCGTCCGTCCCAGATGCTCGGCCCAGCGCACACCGAAGCCGGGCTTGCCCTTCTTCGGCTTGTAGAGCGCCAGTAGCACCAGCGGTAACCCCAAGTGGATCAATAGGTTGTAGAGCAGCCGAGAGAGCATGCTATTGCGGCTCCGAGCGCTTGCCCGGGTCGGAAACGAAGTGCGGTGGCTCGCCCACTTGCAACACTATTGGTTGAGCCGGCGACTCACCGCACTCCAGCCGCCTGCCCGCCTTTATCACCTGTTCCGGCATCAGCTCGATCAGGCACTTGAGGTGGCCGAACTTGCAGGTGCGCTTGAAGCAGGGGCGACACGCTATGTCGGTGTGGACTATCTCGACCCTGTCGGCCAACGGCGGCGTGTAGAGCGGCGAAGTGGAGCCATAAACCCCGATCAGCGGCCGGTTGAGGGCGGCGGCGATGTGCATCAGGCCTGAGTCGTTGGCGATGACCCGGCTGGCCAGCGCCATCAGGTCGATCGCCTCATACAGGCTGGTCTTGCCCGCCAGCACGTGGCAGTTGGGGCGCGACAAGGGATTGATCCGGTCGCGAATGGTGTTGGCTACGGGCACATCCTTGCCGGAGCCGAAGATCCACACCTGCCAGCCCTCATCCAGGTGCTTCTGCGCTACCACGGCGTAGTGCCCTTCCGGCCAGCGCTTGGCCGGACCGAACTCGGCCCCGGGGCAGAGCACCAGCACGGGACGGGCGCGATCCAGACCGAGCCGGTCCAGCGCCTTGCCCTGATTGATGAGGTCAACATTGAGCGAGGGGCGGGGAATGGCGGGAATATCAGCCCGGCTCTTCATCTGCGCCTTGGGATAGGCCAGCGCCAGATAGGCTTCCACCATCAGTGGGAAGGCTGACTTGTTGCTGCGCAGGTCGTTGAGCAGGCCGAAGCGGTGCTCCCCTTTCCAGCCGGTGCGTACCGGGATCCTGGCGAACCAGGGGATCAGCGCCGACTTCATGGAGTTAGGCTGGATGATGGCCTGATCATACTTCTCGGCCGCCAGCTGCTTGCCGAGGCGACGGCGTGCCACCAGCTTGAAGTCACCGTGGCCAAGGGGCATGGTGATCGCCTTGTCCACCTCCGGCATCCGCTCCAGCAGGGTGACGCACCAGGCGGGCGCCATCACATGCAACTCGCTGTCAGGGTGATTGGCCTTGATCGCCTTGTAGAGGCTCTGGGACATCACCATGTCGCCGACCCAGGAGGGGCCGATCACCAATATCTTCATCTCACGCGTCTCTTGGGGCCAAGCCCTGCGGTTAATCATTACTGGCCGAGATTATGCCCGAAGAATGGCCCGAGAAATAACAGAAGATCCCCGTATCACACGCGCTCACGCCAAAAAAGAGTCTGTTTGAAGCCTACACACAGCGGGTGCCGGAACCATGCTCCGCCTGCCGTTTTAGGCTAGAATGGGCGCCAATTCGAGCATGGCCCGCCCACCGGGCGCCAACAAGAGTCCTTAATCCGTGAAAAAACCGACCCTGGCGGCCGTCCTGATCGTCAAGAATGAAGCCGAAAACCTGAGAGCCTGCCTCGCCTCCCTCGATGGCCTGGTGGACGAGATCGTCATCATGGACTCAGGCAGTCAGGACGAAACCCCTGCCATCGCCGCCGAATTTGGCGCCCGCTTCTTCGTCAACCCGGTATGGCCGGGCTTCGGTCGCCAGCGCCGGCTCGCCCAATCCCATGTCCAGTCAGAGTGGGTGCTGTGGCTGGATGCCGACGAGCGGCTCACCCCTGAGCTGAAAGCGGCCATCGCCACCGTCATGGCCAACCCGGCCAGCGATACCATCTACTCGATCCCCCGCCTCTCCTGGGTGTTTGGCCGTTTCATCCGCCACAGCGGCTGGTATCCGGATCGGGTGCTGCGCCTCTACCCCAAGACACTGACCAGCTACAACGAGGTGCTGGTGCACGAAAAGGTGGAGGTGCGTGCCAACATGAAGATCGTCAATCTCCATGGTGACCTGCTCCACTTCACCTATCGGGATCTGGAGCACTATCTGGTGAAGTCCGCCAGCTATGCCAGAGCCTGGGCCGATCAACGCACCGCCCGTGGCAAGAAGGGCTCCCTCAGCCAGGGACTGGTGCATGCGCTGGGCTGCTTCCTCAAGATGTACCTGCTCAAAGCAGGCTTCCTCGATGGCAAGCAGGGACTCTTGCTGGCCATACTGTCGGCCCACTCCACCTTCGTGAAGTACGCCGACCTCTGGATCCGCCAGCAGCCGCAGGCGCCGGATCAGCCCCCCCGATAATCCCGACTGTCGAGCCAACCCCCATGAGCAGACAGGGCCCCTCGGGGCCCTGTCTGCATCTGTCAGCGCTCTGTCCGCCAGAAGGGCGGTGCCCAGCGAGCGATCGCCGTCGCCATTGTCTTGGGATCGAGTTGGCTCATGTCTTGCGGATGATCGCTGTCTTCCGGCGGGCTGAACGCCAGGTGGCGCCCCTCACTGTTGAGCGGGCGCCAGCGCAGCGGGGTGGCCGAGCGGTGCGCCGGGAAGAACCCTACAGTGGGCACATCCAGCGCCGCCGCTATGTGCAGCGGCCCCGTGCTGCCCGCCACGAACAGGGCGGCATTGGCCATCACCTGGCAGAACGTGGGCAGCCCCTCGTCAGAGCGGTAGATCCAGCCGTTGCCGCCGTGGGCCAGCAGCTCGGCGGCCAGCTGTTCGGCGACCCTCTCCTCCCCCGGCCCCGCAGTCAGTATGCACTGCAACTCGGGGCAGGACTGATTGAGCTTGATGATGAGGCGGGCGTACTGCTCGATGGAGAGGTTGTTGGCCGAGCCGCCGCTGCCGGCATGCACCATCAGCCAGGGGCGGCTGGCATCCAGCTTTAATCGGGTGGCGACCTGCTCGCGCACCTGCTGCAGGCGCTGGGGATCGACACTGAGGTAAGGGCCCTGCGGCTCTACCACGCTCACCTGCTGGTCGGCGAGGAAGCGGCGCACCAGATCCAGGTTGTATTCGTACTCCGGTTTCTGGGAGCGGGAGCGACGCTGGATCAGCCGCTGGTTGTAGAGCACCTGGGCCAGCTTGGTGGCAGGAGCCAACCTGTAAGGGATGTGCGCCTTCCACACCAGCATGGCATTACGGGAGTTGGAGAAGAGGCAGATGGAGGCATCAAAGGCGGCCGCCTTGATGCGCGCCTGCAAGGCACGTTGCTGTTCCTTGTCGGCCCGTGAGCCCGGATCCAGAATGATCTCGTCGATCCAGGGACAGAGGCGGGCCAACGGCGCCGTGTAGGCGGGAACCAGGGCAGTCACATGACAATCCATGGAACGCTTGAGCATGGCAAAACTCGGCCAGGCCAGCATGAAGTCACCAATCTTGTCGTTGCGTACTACCAGAATACGTTTCATAAAAAATCCCTTTGCTCCCTGTCACCAATGCAAGGAGGCTTGATGCGCGGTGCGGGTATTCTTGCCTGATGCAGGGCTATTCTCAAGCGAAGACGCCTGGCGACACCGATTTGAACGACCAAACTTAGCGCCTCGCCCCGGCATTTACCCCATCCGGTCGCGACAAAACGCCAACAGACCCTATAATGCGACCAAATTTCCAGGTTGCAGGAATCAACAGCATGACCAACAAGGTAATTTATCCCGGCACCTTCGACCCCATCACCAATGGCCACACCGACCTCATTGGCCGGGCCGCCAAACTGTTTGATGACGTGGTGGTCGGCGTTGCCAACAGCCCGAGCAAGCGCCCGCTGTTCGATCTGGCAGAACGTGTCCTGCTTGCCCAGCAAGTGACCGCCCACCTGCCCAACGTCAAGGTGGTTGGCTTCTCCGGCCTGCTGGTGGACTTCGCCAGGGAGCAGCAGGCCAACGTGCTGATCCGTGGCCTACGCGCCGTCTCCGACTTCGAGTACGAATTCCAGCTGGCCAACATGAACCGCCGCCTGATGCCGGAGCTGGAGAGCGTCTTCCTCACCCCGGCGGAGGAGAACTCCTTCATCTCCTCGACCCTGGTGAAGGAGGTCGCCCTGCATGGTGGCGATATCCGCCAGTTCGTCGACCCGATCGTCGCCAAGGCGATTGCCGCCAAGCAAGGCAAGTGATCAAAAAAATCAGGCTGCCCGAAGGTAGCCTGTTTCATGAGGAGCGCATGCATCCCGCCAGCCTTTGCAGGCATTGACCATCAGCTTGCCTGGCGAGCCAGCATCTGCTGGCAGGAGAGCGCCAGCGTGTCGAGCCACTCGTAGCGACGCCGGTACATGGCCCGCTTCTTGGAAGCGACCTCCTCCAGCGGTTTGCGCTGGGCAGGCTGTAACCGCACGAAGTTGTCATCCAGATCCACGGCGCCAAACTCCTGCCAAAGCTCGTCATAATCGGCCTGCAGACAGGCTTTCTTCTTCTTGCTGTAGCGCCTGGCCTGGTAGATGTGCGCCTTCATCCGCACCGCCGAGATATGCTCGGCCCCCATCGCCTCGGCCAGCAGCATTACCAGCATCACCACCAGCGACTTGGGCCTCAGGCCCTGGCCCTCCTTGGTCAGCGCCCGCACCTTGTCCTGCGCCTGCTCGACGCAGGGCTCGGGCCCCTGCACAGAACCGATCATCAGGGCCAGCTTGTTGGGGGTACCCGCCAGCGAGAAGGCGCAGGTGTAGAGGCGCTTGCCCTGTCGATCGACGATGGAGAGCGCCAGCTCGGCCTCGCGCCGGAAGGTGCCATCGTGGCGCAGCACGATGCGGCACTCGCTCTCGGGATAGTGACCAAGCGCTATGCCTTCCCCCAGATAGAGCGGATCGATCAGCGCCGGATAATGGGCCAGCAGCAGCCGGTAGTGGTTTTCCAGCATCTCGGCCCGTTCGGTCGCAGTAGAGTTGGCAAAACGGTAGGGCCGCATCGGCTTGTCGAGCAGCTCGGGATAGTGGGCAGGCAGAGCCTTGAGGGGTTCGGCCTGAAACAGCTCGAATACCCGGCTCAGCTGCTGCCGATAGAGCAGGCTGCGCAGCACGAACTTGGCGCGATTGAAGGTCTTGCGGGCACTGTCATCGGGATAGAGGAAGCGGGCCATTTTTTGGGCACAATAGTGCCCATGCCGGGATAAATGATCCCAGTCTATTGATTTAGCTGTCATTTTATTTTCTCAAACTGCCTGAACGGTCGAGATACTAGTGACGGGTGCGCATATCTTCAACAGACTGGAAATACTCTCTTACAACTTGGCCGTTTCAGGCCAAAATAACGGTCATTCAGCGCTGGCAGTGGGAGCAAAACACCGTGGTTCTCTGCCCTAGCCGGATTTCACTGAGCAGAGTGTGACAATGAAAACAGGGCTGACCACCCCGCCCATAGACCTGCAACTGCTGCACGAAATAGCCCGGCTTGCCATCAGCGCTGGTGAAATCCTTGAGGGTGGTGCCGCCCTGCTTGATGGCCTCGGCCAGCACCCGCTTGATCTCGCCCACCAGAGTCGCCAGCCGCTCGGCACTGATGTTGCCCGCCGCCCGCTTGGGATGAATACCAGCGGCATAGAGCGCCTCGTTGGCGTAGATGTTGCCAACCCCGACCACCACATGATTATCCATCAGGAAAGTCTTGATGGCGGTGCTGCGACCCTTGGCGCGCCCCTGCAGATAGTCGGCGCTGAAGGCCTGGGTCAGCGGTTCCGGCCCCAGCTTGGCCAGCAGGGCGTGTGCCTCAGCCGGTTCACGGGTCCACAGCAGGGCCCCGAAGCGGCGCGGATCATTGAGCCGCAGCAGCTTGCCGTTAGCGAGCTCTATGTCCACGTGATCGTGTTTCTCGGCCGGGGTGCCGATATCCAGCACCCGCAGACTGCCCGACATACCCAGGTGCAGGATGGCGGTGCCAAAGTCGGTCTCCAGCAGCAGGTACTTGGCACGGCGGCCGACCCTGTGGATGGTGAGATCCACCAGCTCCTGGATTTCGCCCGGCACCGGCCAGCGCAACCGACCATCCCGCACCACGACACGAGTGACCTTGATGCCGGTGAGCCAGGGAGAGATGCCCTGGCGGCTGACTTCGACTTCCGGTAATTCAGGCATAGGGTCCTCTCGCTCGAAAATGGATTAGGGGGTGGGACGCAGCAAGCTGCGGTACTGCTCCTGACTCAGGCTGAGCCAGGTCGATGGAGGCAGCAGAGCGGCAAACTGGCCACTGTCCTGATAGAGCCCCACTTCTATCGGATCGCTCTGACCGGCGATCCATATCTTGAGGGTGACCGGCGCACCCCGCACTGCACTACCCGGTGGCAATAGCCACCCCTGCCACTCTTCGATGTGAGCGGCCAGCTGGGCACTGCTAAGCCCCAGATCCGGCCCGCTGCGCCAGCCCTGACCGATGCGCTCGATCTGCCAGCTAGGTCCCTGCCAGGTGAGCACAACGGCGCTATCCGGCAACAGGGGACGGGCACGCTGGGCGCTGTTCTCCTGCTGGGCTGTCTCCAGCTGGTGCAGCAGAGTGATCACCGCCAGTACGGCCACTATGATCACGTTATTCCAGCCTTTGCGGCTCAATCTGAACATGGCAAGCCTCCCTTCGAACCGGCAGTGTACTGAATTCCAGCCATAAAAAAACCCGGCACAAGGCCGGGTTTTTGAGACAAAACCAAGAGATTACTTGATTTTGCCTTCTTTGTAGATCACATGCTGACGAACAACGGGATCAAACTTTTTGATCTCCATTTTTTCGGGCATGGTGCGCTTGTTCTTGGTAGTGGTATAGAAGTGACCAGTACCGGCGCTGGAGTTCAGACGAATTTTCTCGCGAATACCTTTAGCCATGATCTAATTCCTTATACCTTAACACCGCTGGCGCGCAGTTCAGCCAGAACCACTTCAACGCCACGCTTGTCGATGATACGCATGCCTTTTGCGGATACGCGCAGACTTACGAAGCGTTTTTCACCCTCAACCCAAAAACGGTGAGTGTGCAGGTTCGGCAGGAAACGACGCTTGGTAGCGTTGTTAGCGTGCGAACGGTTGTTACCAACTGCCGGGCGCTTGCCGGTTACTTGGCATACTCTAGACATGTCAGTCTCTCCAAATCTTACTTCATTGCTCGAGCAAATATCTGCCCCGCTGGCCTTCGATTGCGGGGCAAACAGAAGGCGGCATTTTATACAGCATCCGTGATCAAAGATCAACTAATACAGTGCCAGAGCCAGTTACAACCAACCACGCTCTGCAAAAGAAACCGTGATGCCATCACCGATCACCAAGTGATCCAGCACTCTGATATCGATCAGGGCCAAGGCGGCCAAGATCCGATCCGTGATCTGGCGGTCGGCCCGACTGGGCTCGGCCACGCCGGACGGGTGATTATGCGCCAGAATCACGGCGGCTGCATTATGTTTGAGCGCGATCTGCACGATTTCTCTGGGCCAGACGCTCGCCGAGTCGAGGGTTCCGTAAAAAAGTTCAACGAATTGAATCACTCTGTGCTGGTTGTCCAGAAGCAACAAGGCAAACACCTCTCGCGGCCGATCCCGCAGCTGGGCCTGCAGATAGTCCCGGGTCAGCTGGGGTGAGGTGAGCGCATCGCCCCGTTGCAGCTGTTCGGCCAGATGACGCTTGCCCATCTCCAGCACCGCCTGCAGCTGGGCATATTTGGCAGGGCCCAGGCCATGCGCCTCGCAAAATGCCCGCTGATCCGCACCCAGCAAGCTGCGCAAAGAGCCGAATTGATTCAAAAGCTTGCGCGAGAGATCCACCGCGCTCAGTCCATTGACGCCGGTGCGCAGAAAGATGGCCAGCAACTCGGCATCGGACAAGGTGCCGGGCCCCTGACGCAACAGCTTCTCTCGGGGTCGTTCATCTTCCGGCCACTCCTTGATGCTCATTTGTCTCTCCCTCATCCCTGTTGAGAAAAAACATAGCAAAAAATTGCACGCCCCCGACCACAAGTCCCTCATGTCAGCCTCTGTCGTCATCCCTTGCCTGTGGTATCTTAGCCGACCAGTCAGAGTGAGCCGGAAGAGAAGCAGCAGATGAGATTGGCCGATAAACGCATCCTGTTGGGTGTCAGTGGCGGGATCGCCGCCTACAAGAGTGCCGAACTGGTACGCCGCCTGAAAGATCAGGGAGCCGAGGTAAGGGTGGTGATGACCCGCTCCGCCAAAGAGTTCATCACGCCGCTGACCCTGCAAGCCGTCTCCGGCCATCCGGTGGCAGACAGCCTGCTGGATCCTGCCGCCGAAGCGGGCATGGGCCATATCGAGCTTGCCAAGTGGGCGGATTTGGTACTGATCGCCCCGGCCAGCGCCAACCTGATGGCCCGCATGGCCGCTGGCATGGCTGACGAGCTGCTGACCACCCTCTGTTTGGCGACACCGGCACCGGTGGCACTGGCCCCGGCCATGAATCAGCAGATGTATCTCAACGCAGCCACTCAGGCCAACCTTCAGACCCTGGCCAGTCGCGGCATCCTGCTGTGGGGGCCGGATTCCGGCAGCCAGGCCTGTGGCGACGTGGGCCCGGGCCGGATGCTGGATCCCCTCGAACTGGTTGAGCGCTGCTGCCAGCAACTGGCCGCCGAGCCCCTGCTGGCGGGCGTCAGGCTGCTGCTCACCGCAGGACCAACCCGCGAGGCACTGGATCCGGTGCGCTACATCAGCAACCACAGTTCCGGCAAGATGGGCTACGCCATCGCCCGCGCTGCCCGTGAGGCGGGTGCCGAGGTGACGCTGGTGAGCGGCCCGGTCGCCCTGCCGACACCGAGCGGAGTAGCGCGAGTCGATGTGGAAAGCGCCGAGCAGATGCATCAGGCGGTGATGAACCGCGTGGCCAGCTGTGATCTCTTCATTGGGTGCGCCGCCGTGGCCGACTATCGCCCCGAGCAGGTCGCCGACCAGAAGATCAAGAAGACCGGCGACAACGACCAGATGGTGCTGACCCTGGTCAAGAATCCAGACATCATCGCCGCCGTAGGAGCACTGTCAGAAAAGCCCTTCACCGTCGGATTTGCCGCCGAAACCGTGGATGTGGAACAATACGCCCTCGATAAACTGCAGCGTAAGCGGCTGGACATGATCGCCGCCAACGACGTGTCCCGCGCGGGTCAGGGCTTCAATGCCGATGACAATGCCCTAACCGTCTTCTGGCAAGGGGGGCAAGCCCCTTTGCCGCTGGCCGATAAGCTGACGCTGGCCCGTCACCTCATCGCCCTGATTGCACGCCACTACCGAGGCTAACATCCGGCAGGCGAACGATTCACGACGACACAGACCGCACTGAACATGCAGGGTCTCCACACAAGAACTCATTGAAAAACGAACTATCCATGACAACACAAATTGAATTGAAGATTCTGGATGCCCGCATCGGCACCGAGTACCCGCTGCCTGCCTATGCCACACCGGGCTCTGCCGGTATGGACCTGCGCGCCCTGCTGGATGCGCCCATCACCCTGGCACCGGGCGATACCACACTGGTACCGACCGGTCTGGCCATCCACATTCAGGATCCGGCTCTGTGTGCCACCATTTTGCCCCGCTCCGGCCTCGGCCATAAGCACGGCATAGTGCTGGGCAACCTGGTGGGCCTCATCGATTCCGATTACCAGGGCCAGCTGATGGTCTCGGTCTGGAACCGTGGCAACGATAGCTTCACCATGCAACCCGGCGAGCGCATCGCCCAGCTGGTGATCATGCCGGTGGTTCAGGCCAGCTTCCAACTGGTCGATGAGTTCAATCAGAGTGAACGGGGTGAAGGCGGTTTTGGTTCTTCTGGTCGCCAATAACAGACCACACCGGCCCTTTGGCCTGTGCCTGATAATAGAATCAAGCCATTGTTTTTTTAGGGGAATCCATGGCAAGCAGTAATCAGAAACAGAGTCGGCGCGATCAGATCCTGCAAGCACTCGCCCATATGCTGGAAACCAGCCCTGGCCAGCGTATCACCACGGCACGTCTGGCGGCCGAGGTGGGTGTCTCTGAGGCAGCCCTCTATCGACATTTTCCCAGCAAGGCGCGGATGTTCGAGGGGCTGATCGACTTTATCGAGGATTCCCTGCTGTCACGGGTCAACCTGATCATGGCCGAAGAGAAGGACACTATGGCCCGCTGCCATCATATCCTTCAACTGCTGCTGGTGTTCGCCGAGCGCAATCCCGGCATCACCCGAATCCTCAACGGCGACGCCCTGCTGGGTGAGCACGATAGACTGCGGGATCGCATCAGCATCCTGTTCGACAAGCTGGAAACCCAGATCAAGCAGGTATTGCGGGAAAAGCGGCTGCGGGAAGGTCAGGGCTTCCAGCTCGACGAGACCATGCTGGCCAATCTGCTGCTGGCCTATACCGAGGGACGCATCAGCCAGTTTGTCCGCTCCGAGTTCAAACTCAAGCCGACTGCCGGCTTCGAGGATCAGTGGTTGTTCATCCGCAGCCAGCTATTGCAAAGCTGAACCAGAGGGGGCGGATCGGCCAATGCGTCCGCTCCGAGTTCAAACTCAAGCCCACTGCAGGCTTCGAGGATCAGTGGTTGTTCATCCGCAGCCAGCTGCTACAAAGCTGAACCAGAGGGGCGGATCGGCCAATGCGTCCGCTCCGAGTTCAAACTCAAGCCCACTGCAGGCTTCGAGGATCAGTGGTTGTTCATCCGCAGCCAGCTGCTACAAAGCTGAACCAGAGGGGGCGGATCGGCCAATGCGTCCGCTCCGAGTTCAAACTCAAGCCCACTGCCGGCTTCGAGGATCAGTGGTTGTTCATCCGCAGCCAGCTATTGCAAAGCTGATCCATACAGGTTGGTGCAAACAGGGAGGCCTTGGCCTCCCTTGTTTTTTGTGGCAAAAAAGAGAGGTGAGCACCAGATGCGACCCGGATTGTCGCATTCCAGTGTTAGATTCATGCGTTATAAACCTTTACTGCCTGACAGGACATCCTATGGAACCCGAAATCATTACCGAAGCGCATACCTGGCTGGTCAATAACCAGGACCGGCTGATCGATTATGCCGTCAATATGGCGGCCGCCCTGATCACCCTGCTGGTCGGTTACATCGCCGCCAACATCCTCAGCAGCGCAGTGGTCAAGATGATGCAGGCCCGCAAGCTGGACACCACCATCACCCATTTCGTCGGCAGCATACTCAAGTACACCATACTGGTGTTCGTGGTGATCGCTGCTTTGGGTCGGGTCGGGGTACAGACCGCCTCCTTCATTGCCATCATAGGTGCCGCCGGTCTGGCCATCGGTCTGGCGCTGCAAGGCTCGCTCTCCAACTTCGCCGCCGGTTTCCTGCTGATCATCTTCCGCCCCATCAAGGCGGGCGAGTTCATCGAAGTGGCGGGCACTGCGGGCGTAGTGCAGTCGGTACAGCTGTTCACCACCACCCTTACCTCGGGTGACAACAAGATGGTAGTGGTACCCAACGCCGCCATCCTGAACGGCACCATAGTCAACTACTCCCGCATGGACACCCGTCGCATCGACATGACCTTCGGCATCGGCTACGGCTCGGATCTGCGCAAGGCCAAGCAGATCCTCGAGCGCCTGGTGAATGAAGAGCCGCGCATCCTGAAAGATCCTGCCGCCACCATAGCCGTCGCAGCCCTGGCCGACTCCTCGGTCAATATCGTGGTGCGTCCCTGGGTGAAAACCGCCGATTACTGGGGTGTCTGGTTCGACTTTCACGAGAAGGTGAAGCTGACTTTCGACGCCGAGGGTGTCGAGATCCCCTTCCCGCAGATGGTCATGCACATGCAAAAACCCCAGGCCTGAAGCAGGCCCTGAGTACAACCATGCCAGCCTTAGCGCTGGCATGGTTGTTTATGGGCCTCATGTGCACGGCGCAGGCATAAAAAATCCGGCCACCCGGGGCCGGATCTTGCGCCGTTGTCACCATGGCCAGCACGCCCATCCATAGGGCAGGCAGTTCCCTCAGACCAGTCGACGAGCGACCCGGTTAAGCAACGGCTGCACCAGCACATAACCCCCCAGTACGGCACCCATCACGGCCAGCACCCTTATCTCCAGGGTTGGCGCAGCACTGGTCAGCACCATGGTCAACAGGCCGATGAAGCCAGTGGCAAGCAGGCTCAGGGCAAACAGGCATAACAGGTGTTTCATATCGATCTCCTTATTCCAGACTGTGGCCATCCCTGGGAGATCTCATCCATTCGGCTCCTATGCTAGCCAAGGCCCACCCCCGACAATTTGCGCTTGCTCATAAAATGAGCCAAAAGGCGGCGATCAAATACCCCTTTAGCTGTAACACTCACTTGCCAGGGAGCAAGCTGCGGCCAACCATTGATGAAAGCCCTTTCAACCCGTACAAGCCGGGTGAAGTATGAGCAAACTCAAGATCCCCTGGTCATGAGTGACTCATAATCGCAGCGTTTTGGTTGTAAACTCCTTCGATGGCAGACAATTGGTAAAGCTCTGTTACACGGGCCGCACGCCGTGCTCGGTATAATGTTCGGATAATAAGGTTTGGCGGGACCTTGCCTGCAAGGTTCAAACACAACTTGGCATTTCAGGAATCCTATGAAAAATATCAATCCAACCCAAACCCAGGCCTGGCAGGCACTGGAAGCCCACTTTGCTGCAAACAAAGAGACACAACTCAAGGATCTGTTCGCGCAGGACCCGAAGCGCTTCGACAAGTTTTCCCTCACCTTCGGCGGCGATATCCTGGTTGACTACTCAAAAAACCTGATCACCGAGGAAACCCTCAAGTTGCTGGTTGATCTGGCCAAAGAGACCGATCTTCGCAGCGCGATCGATGCCATGTTCAATGGCGACAAGATCAACATGACCGAAGGCCGCTCCGTACTGCACGTGGCCCTGCGCAACCGATCCGACCGCCCCGTCGAGTGCGACGGCAAGGATGTGATGCCGGAAGTGAACGCCGTACTGGCCAAGATGAAGGGCTTCTGCGAGAAGGTAATCGGAGGCGAGTGGAAAGGCTACACCGGCAAGGCGATCCAGCACGTGGTCAACATCGGTATCGGTGGCTCTGACTTGGGCCCGGTGATGATCACCGAGGCACTGCGCCCCTACAAAAACCACCTGCAGATGCACTTCGTCTCCAACGTCGATGGCACCCATATCGCCGAGACGCTCAAAGAGATTGATCCGGAAACCACCCTGTTCCTGGTGGCCTCCAAGACTTTCACCACTCAGGAGACCATGACCAACGCCCTGACCGCCCGCGACTGGTTCATCAAGATCGCCGGTGACAAGGCCCACGTTGCCAAGCACTTCGCTGCCCTCTCCACCAACGGCAAGGCCGTAGCCGAGTTCGGTATCGACACCAACAACATGTTCGAGTTCTGGGACTGGGTTGGCGGCCGTTACTCCTCCTGGTCTGCCATCGGTATGCCCATCGCCCTCTCCGTCGGTTTCGAGCACTTCGAAGCCCTGCTGCAAGGCGCCTTCGAGATGGACATGCACTTCGCCACGGCCTCCTATGAACAGAACGTGCCGGTGCTGCTGGCGCTGATTGGCCTGTGGTACAACAACTTCCATGGTGCCGAGTCCGAAGCCATTCTGCCGTACGATCAGTACATGCACCGCTTCCCTGCCTACTTCCAGCAGGGCAACATGGAATCCAACGGCAAGTACGTGGATCGCAACGGCAAGCCGGTTGACTACCAGACTGGCCCCATCATCTGGGGTGAGCCGGGCACCAACGGCCAGCACGCCTTCTACCAGCTGATCCACCAGGGCACCAAACTGATCCCCTGTGACTTCCTGGCGCCAGCCATCAGCCACAACCCGATCGGTGACCACCACCCGAAACTGCTGGCCAACTTCTTCGCCCAGACCGAGGCACTGGCCTTCGGCAAGAGCAAAGAGCAGGTCGAAGCCGAGTTCCTGGCGGCTGGCAAAACCCTGGAGCAGGTCCAGGATCTGGTGCCGTTCAAGGTGTTCGAAGGCAACCGCCCGACCAACTCCATCCTGTTCAAGAGCCTGACCCCGAAAACCCTGGGTGCCCTGATCGCCATGTACGAGCACAAGATCTTCGTACAGGGCGCAATCTGGAACATCTTCAGCTTCGACCAGTGGGGCGTGGAGCTGGGCAAACAGCTGGCCAACAAGATCCTGCCGGAGCTCAACACCGCCGAGGCTGTCACCAGCCACGACGGCTCCACCAACGGTCTGATCAACACCTGGAAAGCGTGGAAAGCCTGATTTATCCAGCCTTTCTGAATGCAAAAGCCCCGCTCGATGAGCGGGGCTTTTTTATGTCGGGTCGGGCTGATTTTTCTGGCTGGCAGGTCGGGTGTCCAGTCCGACCGGCGACGGGGATCGTCATCCCCGCCCCTTCATCACCCTGCCCAATGCAGGCTTAACCGCCGACGGCGATACGCTTCATGTCCTTCATGTAACCACGCAGTACCTGACCGATTTTTTCGATAGGGTGGTTGCGGGTCGCCTCATTGGCCGCCAGCAGCGCCAGGTTATCAACGCTCTGCCCTTCCGCCTTGCTGGCACCCAGATCGCCCGCTTTCAGGGTCGGCATGAAGTGCTCACGCAGCAACGGTACAGCGGCGTTGGCGAACAGGTAGTTACCGTACTCGGCGGTATCGGAGATGACCACGTTCATCTCATACAGACGCTTGCGAGCAACTGTGTTGGCGATCAGCGGCAGCTCGTGCAGGGATTCGTAGTAGGCAGACTCCTCGTAGATACCGGAAGCCACCATGGTTTCGAACGCCAGCTCGACACCCGCCTTGACCATGGCCACCATCACCACGCCATTGTCGAAATACTCCTGCTCGGCAATCTTGCCAGCGAACACCGGGGCATTTTCGAAGGCAGACTTGCCGGTCTCTTCGCGCCAGGTGAACAGTTTGACGTCATCTTCAGCCCAGTCGGCCATCATGCCGCGAGAGAACTCACCGGCGATGATGTCGTCCATGTGCTTCTCGAACAGCGGACTCATCAGGGTACGCAGTTGCTCGGAAAGCTCGAAGGCACGCAGCTTGGCGGGGTTGGAGAGGCGGTCCATCATCAGGCTGATGCCACCCTGCTTCAGGGCTTCGGTGATGGTCTCCCAGCCGAACTGGATCAGCTTGCCGGCATAAGCCTTGTCGGTCCCTTCGGCAACCAGTTTGTCGTAGCAGAGCAGGGAACCGGCCTGCAGCATGCCGCAGAGGATGGTCTGCTCGCCCATCAGGTCAGATTTCACTTCCGCCACGAAGGAGGATTCCAGCACCCCGGCACGGTCGCCGCCAGTGGCAGAGGCCCACGCCTTGGCGATGGCCATGCCTTCACCCTTGGGATCGTTCTCCGGGTGAACGGCGATCAGGGTCGGCACGCCGAAACCGCGCTTGTACTCTTCACGCACTTCGGTACCCGGGCACTTGGGCGCCACCATCACGACTGTGATGTCGGCGCGGATCTGCTGACCCTCTTCCACCACATTGAAGCCGTGGGAGTAGCCCAGCGCGGCGCCCTGCTTCATCAGCGGCATCACGGTTTTCACTACATCGGAGTGCTGCTTGTCCGGGGTCAGGTTCAATACCAGATCGGCGGTCGGGATCAGCTCTTCATAAGTGCCGACCGCGAAGCCGTTGTCGGTGGCTTTCTGCCAGGATGCGCGCTTCTCGGTGATGGCGGCCTTGCGCAGGGCGTAGGAGATATCCAGCCCGGAGTCACGCATGTTCAGACCCTGGTTCAGACCCTGGGCACCACAGCCCACAATCACCACCTTCTTGCCCTTCAGCACGTCGCAACCGTCGGCGAATTCCGCCCGCTGCATGAAACGACACTTGCCCAGTTGGGCCAACTGCTGACGCAGGTTCAAGGTGTTGAAATAGTTAGCCATGGTGATTGCTCCGTTCGATTGATTCCATGCCGGGTAGCGGCGTTGTCTGAACCACTATAGCGCGGGACACTTATTGCCTGAACTGATATATTCGAAACAGTATGTTGCAAGAATTGAAAGATGATTTTTGGTAATATCACGCAGTGTCATCCCAAGTCAGCAAGCGCGCCGCAGCAGGAATTGAAAAATGGACCTTCGCAATCTCGAGCTGTTTCTCCACCTCGCCGACTCCCTTCACTTCGGCAAAAGCGCCGATGCCATGGCGGTCAGTCCCTCCACCCTGAGCCGTGCCATCCAGCGACTGGAGCAGGAGACTGGCTGCGTGCTGTTCGAACGGGACAACCGTTCGGTACGACTCACCTCGGCGGGCGAGAAGCTGCGTGAGTTTGGCGGTGGCCTGTTGCAGGAGTGGCGTCAGCTCAAGCAGGAGCTCAAACGCAGCGACGAACCGCTGCAAGGGCGGCTGCGGGTGTTCTGCTCGGTCACCGCAAGCTACTTTCTGCTGCCCGAGGTACTGGAGCGCTTTCGTCGCCGCTATCCCCAACTGGAGATCAAGCTGGAGACTGGCGACCCGGCGCTGGCAGTGGACAGGATCCTGGCCGACGAAGCCGATCTCGCCATCGCCGCGCGGCCCGATGCGCTCTCCGCCAAGCTGGAATTTGCTAGCCTGCAACAGGTACCGCTGGTGTTCATCGCTCCACGCAACCCGCCTCAACCCAACCAGTGGTTCTTGCAGGGAGAGCCCGACTGGGAGCGGCTGCCGCTGATCCTCTCCGAGCAGGGTCTGGCGCGAAAGCGATGTGACCAGTGGTTTCGCAACAAGGGCATCGCCCCCAACATCTATGCCGAGGTGGCGGGCAACGAGGGGATAGTCGCCATGGTGGCGCTCGGTTTTGGCGTCGGGCTGGTGCCTGCTGCCGTGATCGATCACAGCCCCATGGGGGAGAAAGTGCGCATAGTCGAGCCCAGACCGGCGCTCAAGCCGTTCGATGTCGGCATCGCCGTACTCAAGAAGCGGCTGGAAGAGCCGCTGATCCGCGCCTTCTGGGATACCGCGCGCGGCCAGGGGTCACTGCGCTGACAAGCTAACCACGTCGGCCATCATGGCACGGCAGCTGGCGGGAAGATCCGGGTTATCCAGCTTCAGCCGACGAATAGTACTGCCAACCCCCTCCCCAACAAAATGCTCGAGGACACCCGATTGGCGCACCCGCTGCAACCCGAGCTCAATGCGTTGTGCCAGCTCGGGATATTTGGGCAAGATAAAAAACAGCAGCGCCAGCGGATAACGAAACACCAGATGAGACTCGATGTTCAAATCCGGATGCGGCTTGTGCTCCGATGAAGTCGCGCACGCGGCTTGCGCAGCATGTTGAACAAAGCCTCCTACAAACTGCCGACTACAATCCTGGGATCGTTCGTCTTGAGCAGGCAGGTAGCGGCGCTGACCTATGGTGAGCCCGGGGTAATGCCAGTCAGTCAAGGGGTGAACCCTGGCAAAACGCCCCTCATCCCCTTGCCGGATGAGGATGACCCCGCAGCAGGTTCCGGGCCCGACAGCCAGAGCACTCCCCCGCAGATGTATGAGCTGCTTCGTGTCAAATCTGACAATGGTCATAACGAGACGCTGGTCACAGGCTAGAATCTACGTTCAACCTGAATGGAAGGAGCCTCGCCATGATGCGTCATCTGATCGAAATCAACAGCTCACAGCTGTTTGAAGAGTACCTGCAGAGCATGGGTGTACCGCAGACCTCGCTGGATCAAGAGCAGGACATCTATCTGCAGGAACGCCATATGGCGGCGGTGCGTCAGATCCAGGGCAAGATGAAGTTTTATCTGCGAGCCAGTGCCCTCACCAAACAGTGATCCGCAACCGGTCACAGAACAGGCAGTCAAAGCGTATTACACTGGCACCATCCGCCACCCACGGGAGTGCCCATGAAACCAAGCGGCCTGGATCGGCTCTTCAAACCCCAGTCAATCGCCGTCATCGGTGCCTCAACCGACCCGCAGAAGGCGGGTCATGTGGTCATCAGACACCTGCTCGCGGGCCAGTTTAAGGGCCCCATACTGCCGGTCAGCCCGCACAGCAAGGCCATCGCCGGCGTACTGGCCTATCCCGATATCAGCAGCCTGCCGCTCTCCCCCGATCTCGCCATCATATGTACCAAACGCGAACGGGTACTGCCACTCATCGAAGAGTTGGGCAAGAAAGGCGCCGGAGCGGCCATCATACTGGCTGCCGACTTCTCCATGCAGGAGAGAACACAGCTTCAACAGCTAAGCCGCCAATACGACATTCGCTTGCTCGGCCCCAACAGCATGGGCATGCTGTTGCCGGGTCAGGGCATCAACGCAAGCTTTTCCCCCATCGCAGCCAAACCTGGCCAGGTTGCGTTTCTCTCCCAGTCAGCCGCCGTCAGCACCACCATTCTGGACTGGGCCAAGCAACATGAGCTGGGTTTCTCCGCCTTTATCTCCCTCGGCGATCACTGTGACATCGACTTCGGCCAACTGCTGGATCAGCTCTCCCGCGATGGAACCACTCGCGCCGTCCTGCTCTACATGGACAAGCTGCACGACGCCCGCCACTTCCTCTCGGCAGCGCGGGCGGCCTCACGCAACAAACCCATTCTGGTACTCAAGAGCGGTCGCCACGATCCGGCCAATGGCCTCGACAACGTCTACGATGCAGCCATTCGGCGTGCAGGCATGCTGCGGGTGCGAGATACCCACGAGCTGTTTGCCGCAGTCGAAACCTTGAGCCACTCCCTGACCCTCAAGGGGGAAAGACTGGCCATCATTTCCAATGGCCGCGGGCTGGCCAACATGGCGGTCGACGTGCTGCTGGAGCGGGGCGGCAAACTGGCCATGCCGCCACGGGACATCGGCAGTGATGCCGATATTGCCGCCTATCAGCAGGCGCTGGAGACCCTGCTGCAAGGGGATAACGCCGACGCCATCCTGCTCATTCACGCCCCCTCCCTCACAGCGCGCGGGGCCGCGCTGGCCCGCAGCCTGATCGACTACGTCAAACAACATCCCAGGGCCAGGCGCTTCAATATACTGACCAACTGGGCAGGAGAATACTCGGCGCAAGAGGGGCGTCGTCTGTTCAGCGAGGCTGGATTTCCGACCTATCGTACCCCGGAAAGCGCAGTCGCCGCCTTCATGCACATGGTGGAATACCGCCGCAACCAGAAGCAGCTGATGGAAACGCCCGCCTCCCTGCAGGGCGACAAGCTCAACGTCGAGCTATGTCAGCAGTTGATCCGCCAAGCGCTGGAGCGCAAGCAGCTCACGCTTGATACCCACCTTGTTCACCCCATACTGCAAGCCGCCGGGCTCTCTACTCTGCCGACCTGGATCGTCTCCGATGCCATCGAGGCCACCCTGACCGCAGAGCAGATCGGCTATCCCGTCGCGGTCAAACTGCGCTCACCGGATATTACCCACAAGTCTGCAGTGCACGGCGTCATGCTGAACCTGCGCACCTCGGCCGAAGTCGCCCAGGCAGCGGATGCCATTCTCGACAGGGTGAGGCAACACGACCCGGGGGCACGTATCGAAGGGTTGCTGGTACAACGGATGGCGCGCCGCAGCGGCGGTCTGGAGCTGAGGATCCGCCTGCAACAGGATCCTGTCTTCGGCCCCGTCATCCTGCTCGGCGAATCGGGGGCCGAGCCGCAAGAGATGGTGGCCGCACTCCCGCCATTGAACCAAGCGCTGGCACGCTACCAGATCATAGGTGCCCTCAAGAGTCGCAAGATCCGCGAGCAAGCTACACCCGAAAAACTCGATATCGATGCACTGGGTCAAGTGCTGTGCCAGCTGTCAGAGCTGCTGCTGGCCTTCCCCGAGATCCAGGAGCTGGACCTGCATCCGTTGCAGGCATGTGGGGCCGAGATGGTCATTCTGGATGCCAGCCTGACGCTGATGCCTGTGGTGCAGGGACGTAATACGCTAGCCATACGCCCCTATCCCACCGAACTGGAAGAAGGAGCCTGGCTCAAGGATCAGAGTCATGTGCTGCTGCGCCCGATCCGGCCGGAGGATGAACCCGCACATAAGCAGTTTGTGCTCAAGGTGTCTGATGAAGACAGGTACAAGCGCTTCTTTGCCGATGTGGGTGAACTGGGTCACGAAGAGCTGGCCCGCATGACCCAGATCGATTACGACCGGGAAATGGCCTTCGTGGCCATCGGACAGGACGGGGCCTTCAGTCAGCAGATCCTCGGGGTGGTAAGGGCTATCTCCAACCCGGATCAATCCGATGCAGAGTTTGCCATTCTGGTACGTTCCGACCTGAAAGGACTTGGGCTCGGCAAGCTGATGATGGAGAAGATAGTACGCTACGCCAAAGAGCGGGGCATTGGTCAGCTATCCGGCATGACCATGCCCAGCAATCGCGGCATGATCAATCTGGCCAAGCGTCTTGGCTTCAAGATCGATATCCAGCTGGAAGATGGGGTGGCCAATATGGAGCTACCCTGTGCCAGTCAGGGTCAATGAAGAAGGGAATAAGCTATTTTATAGCTTATAAATGACTGATTTTAGGCAATAAAAAAGCCCGCTCATCTGAGCGGGCTTTCAATGTTGGGTGCCTGGCAGTGTCCTACTCTCGCATGGCGAATGCCACACTACCATCGGCGCTACCGCGTTTCACTTCTGAGTTCGGCATGGGATCAGGTGGTTCCACGGCGCTATGGCCGCCAGGCAAATTCTTAATCCAGAAAGCTGACGTGAGTAATGATGTTGCGCTTGGCTTATCACTATCACTGAATTAGGTAAGTAGTTCGTTCATTCGCTACAAGGCCAGAAACACTTCTTGGGTGTTGTATGGTTAAGCCTCACGGGTAATTAGTATGGGTTAGCTCAACACATCACTGCGCTTACACACCCCACCTATCAACGTTGTGGTCTCCAACGGCCCTTTAGGACCCTCAAGGGGTCAGGGATGACTCATCTCAGGGCTCGCTTCCCGCTTAGATGCTTTCAGCGGTTATCGATTCCGAACTTAGCTACCGGGCAGTGCCACTGGCGTGACAACCCGAACACCAGAGGTTCGTTCACTCCGGTCCTCTCGTACTAGGAGCAACTCCCTTCAATCATCCAACGCCCACGGCAGATAGGGACCGAACTGTCTCACGACGTTCTGAACCCAGCTCGCGTACCACTTTAAATGGCGAACAGCCATACCCTTGGGACCGACTTCAGCCCCAGGATGTGATGAGCCGACATCGAGGTGCCAAACACCGCCGTCGATATGAACTCTTGGGCGGTATCAGCCTGTTATCCCCGGAGTACCTTTTATCCGTTGAGCGATGGCCCTTCCATTCAGAACCACCGGATCACTATGACCTACTTTCGTACCTGCTCGACCTGTCCGTCTCGCAGTTAAGCTGGCTTATGCCATTGCACTAACCTCCTGATGTCCGACCAGGATTAGCCAACCTTCGTGCTCCTCCGTTACTCTTTGGGAGGAGACCGCCCCAGTCAAACTACCCACCAGGCACTGTCCGCGAGCCCGATTCAGGGCCCTGCGTTAGAACATCAAACATACAAGGGTGGTATTTCAAGGACGGCTCCAGCGCAACTGGCGTCACGCCTTCAAAGCCTCCCACCTATCCTACACATGTAGGTTCAATGTTCAGTGCCAAGCTGTAGTAAAGGTTCACGGGGTCTTTCCGTCTAGCCGCGGGTACACCGCATCTTCACGGCGAATTCGATTTCACTGAGTCTCGGGTGGAGACAGCATGGCCATGGTTACACCATTCGTGCAGGTCGGAACTTACCCGACAAGGAATTTCGCTACCTTAGGACCGTTATAGTTACGGCCGCCGTTTACCGGGGCTTCGATCAAGAGCTTCGCTTGCGCTAACCCCATCAATTAACCTTCCGGCACCGGGCAGGTGTCACACCCTATACGTCCACTTTCGTGTTTGCAGAGTGCTGTGTTTTTGATAAAC
>NZ_CP149129.1:4752500-4817500 GCF_037818705.1 Aeromonas popoffii
CATTTTGCCACCGCGCTGATACCGGAAAAATTGGAGGCCACATCACCCAGACCCGGCCCCACGTTGGTAAGGGTCGCCGCCACCGCCGAGAAGGCGGTCACCTCGTTCATCCCGGTGGCGATCAATGCCAGCATGAACAACACAAACAAAATGATGTAGGCGGCAAAGAAACCCCACACCGCCTCGACGATCCGATCCGATACCGCCTTACGCCCCAGTTTGAGGGTATAGACGGCACGCGGGTGCACCAGCCGCTTCAACTCCCGTACTCCCTGCATGAACAGGATCATGAAGCGCATCACCTTGATGCCGCCACCGGTACTCCCGGCGCAACCCCCTATAAAGGAGGAGAACATCAGCATCATCGGCAGTATGGCTGGCCAGTCGGCATAACTGGTGGTGCTGTAACCCGTGGTGGTCCCCAGCGATACCGACTGGAACAGGGCATGGTTGAGTGTCTCCTGCCAGTGTTCATAGTGGTTGTGCTGCAGCAACACGGCGGCGCAGAACAGAAACAGGAACAGCTGAATCCCCAAAAATACCTTCACCTCGGGGTCACGCAGATAGCTCAGCAGGCGCACCGGTGTGTGAGTGAACACCATGAAGTGCAGACCGAAGTTAATGCTGCCGATCAACAGGAAGCACACAGTGACCAGATTGATGGCCGGGCTGTTGAAGAAGCCAATGCTGTCATCGTGGGTGGAGAAGCCACCGATGGAGAGGCTGGAGAAGGAGTGACAGATGGCGTCGAACAGCGTCATACCGGCCAGCCAGTACGCCAGGATGCAGAGCATGGTCAGCAACAGGTAGATAAACCAGAGCGCCTTGGCCGTCTCGGCGATACGCGGCGTCACCTTGGTATCCTTGACCGGCCCGGGGATCTCGGCGCGGTAGAGCTGCATGCCCCCGATGCCGAGCAGCGGCAGTATGGCGACAGCCAGCACTATGATCCCCATGCCCCCCAACCATTGAAGCAGTTGGCGGTAGAACAGAAACGCCTTGGGCAGATTGTCCAGCCCGGTCAGCACGGTCGCTCCCGTTGTCGTCAGGCCGGAGAAAGATTCGAAAAAGGCCTCCGAGACCGACATGCTTGGCACATCCCCCAGCAAAAAGGGCACGGCCCCCACACTGCCCAGCACAGTCCAGAACAGTACCACGATAAGGAAGCCCTCTTTCGAGCGCAGCTCCTTCTTGTGGTAGCGGTTGGGAAACCAGAGCAGCACACCGAGCAACAGCGCGATGAGAAAGGAGCTGACGAACTCGGCACCACCACCATCCCGATATCCAAACGCAACCATTGCAGGCAACAACATGGTCGAGCTGAATAGCGCAACCAACAGGCCAACGATGCGAATAATGCTCAGAATGTGCATTCCGGCTCCCTCTTCAGGCTAAAAGAGCGGTGGATTCTAGCTATCTAAGGAGCGAAGGGATACCCGTCCATGGGTGCGGTCGGTCAACTCCCGATCAACCTGGGCCCAAACAGAGGATTCCCACGCGACCCGCAGGGTAACGCGAGCGCCGTAATCGGCATCCAGCAACTGGCCGTGATGGTATCCGATCAGCGCCTCCACCACACCCATATCGGCATAGTCACATTGGATGAGAGAGGGAGTCTGCTGGCGCTTGATCCGGGTCTCGAGCTGCTTGAGCGCAGCCCCCACGCCCCCCCCATAGGCCTTGACCAGACCGCCAGTGCCCAGCAGCACACCGCCGTAGTAACGCACCACCACGGTGGCTATCTCACCCAGTCCGGAGCCCATCAGCTGGGCCAGCATGGGCTTGCCAGCGGTCCCTGAGGGCTCACCATCGTCGCTGAAACCGTAAACCTGACTGTCTTGTGGTGCGCCGGCAACAAAGGCCCAGCAGTGATGCCGGGCCCCGGGGTGTTGCTGCTTTATCTCGTTGACCCACGCCTTGGCGGCCTCAACCGTCGGCGTGTGCGCGAGCAGGGTGATGAAGCGGCTCTTCTTGATCTCTTCACTCACCGCCAGCGGGGCGGCCGGAATGGAGTACGCTGCCGCCATCAGAGCCCTGCTTGTCTGGTCATGTTCTCCACCCCATTGGCGTGCAACACTATGTTGTCCTCAATGCGGATGCCGCCAAACGGACGCAGCGCCTCTACCTTGTTCCAGTTAACCCGCTTGCACTGCTCGCTCTGACGCAGCGGCGCCAGCAGGCTATCGATGAAGTAGAGGCCCGGCTCTATGGTGAACACCTGGCCCACCTCCATCACCCGAGTACAGCGCAAATAGGGGAACTGCTCGGGAGCAGCCAGGTGTGTGCCACGCTCGTCCTGCATGAAGCCGCCTGCATCGTGCACCTGAAGACCCAGGAAATGACCCAGACCGTGAGGGAAGAAGACGTTGGTCACCCCGGTGTGGATCATCTCGTCTACCGACATGTCCACCAACTCGACCGTTTGCAGCAAGCGCGCCAGCCTGTGGTGCATCTGCAGATGCAACTCGCTGTAACGCCGACCCGGTTTGATCTCCTCGATGATCTCCTGCTGCTGCGCATCCAGCGCCGCGATCAGATCGGCAAACTCGCCACGGCGCCAGGCCCAGGTACGGGTGATGTCGGAGGCATAACCGTGAAAATCCACCCCGGCATCAATCAAGAAGGAGTGGCGCTCCGCATCCGGCACCCGCAAGGCAGACAAATGGGTGTAGTGAAGAATGGCCGCATTGCGGTTGATGGCGACAATATTGCCGTACGGCGCCTCATTGGCCCCCTGCCCAACCGCCTTCATGTAGGCCAGATTGATCTCAAACTCGCTCGCCCCCGCCATGAAGGAGTCCTTGGCCGCGACATGGCCACGCACCCCGATCCGGTTTGCTTCGCGCAGACACTCCAGCTCATAAGGAGTCTTGTAAGCTCGGTGATAGTGCAGATAGTTGAGCACGGATTCCGGGTTCGGCTGACCCAGCCCCAGCAACTTGGCCACCTCGAGATGGCCACCCAGATAGGCCCACTCCTGCTTGCCAGCAGGCAGGTGATCGGCAACCTGCTCCGGCCGCGTCAAGAAGTGGATATCGAAGAAGTCGACCCAGAAGGCATTGGGCAAGTCAGCCACCTTGTGCCAGAAATCCACTGGCCGGTAGAACAGCAACACCGGCTTGTTCACGCCATCCACCAGCAACCAGCAGTGGGGGTTGTCCAGCACCGGCAGCCAGGCCTTGAAGTGCGGATTCACCTTGAAGGGGTAATCCTGGTCGTCGAGGAAGATGCGGTGGGTCTGGCCGGAGTGGATGGCCAGGCCGCTGAGCCCCTGCTGTTGCAGTATGTCGCGGGTGCGATGCTGCAAGGTATCTAGGTGCTGGGCAAAAAGTTGGCTGTAGCTGCTCATGGCGTCCTGCTCCGGGAAAAATGTGATTTCAGCATAACATCAAGCGAATCAGGGCTCGAACCGTCAAGCTATCGCTTCGTGAGGTAACGCATACGTTACAAGGCTTTTGTTATGAAATAAAAACCAATCATTAACAAATAAAAAACAATTCAATACACTGCCGGTAGATACATGCAGTCAGGGACTACTCATGCACAACCTTTGCCTGTGGCAACCGGAGCAGGAGCGGATTCAACAATCCAACCTCCAGCAGTTTATGGCCGAGGTCAACCGCTTCCATGGCCTGCAGCTGCACAACTATGCCCAGCTCTACCAGTGGTCGGTGGAAAAGACGACCCGCTTCTGGCCGCTGGTGTGGCAACACTGCGGCGTCAAGGGCGAGCTGGGGGACATAGTGGCAGAAAACCGCCAGGATATGCAGCGCACCCGCTGGTTCCCCGATAGCCGCCTCAACTTCGCCGAAAACCTGCTGCGCCGTCAGGACGAGAGCCCGGCCATTATCTCCCGCATTGAAGGCAGCCCAAGCCGCACCCTGAGCTGGCATGAGCTGGCGGATCAGGTGGCCAGGCTGGCTCAGTGGCTGCGCCGCCAGGGCATAAGCAGTGGCGACGTGGTCGCCGCCTACCTGCCTAATATCCCCGAAACCGTAGTAGCCATGCTGGCAACCACCAGCCTGGGCGCTATCTGGACCTCCACCAGCCCCGACTTTGGGGAAGCCAGCGTGGTGGAGCGCTTCGGCCAGACCCGGCCGCGAGTGCTGTTTGCGGTGGACGGCTATCGCTACAACGGCAAGGCCATCGACATCCAGGCCAAGGTGGCTGGCGTAGTCAGCCAGATCGACAGCATAGAACAGACGGTGATGATCCCGCTGCTCGGCAATCCCCTGCAGCTTGGTCACGACTGGCAGCACGTGCTGGCGAGCGAGCCGGATGCTGTCCTTCGCTTCGAGCCCATGGGCTTCAACGATCCGCTCTATATCCTCTACTCGTCCGGCACCACAGGCAAGCCCAAGTGCATAGTGCACGGCATAGGCGGCACCCTGCTGCAACATCTCAAAGAGCATCAACTGCACTGCGACACCAAGCCGGGGGAGCGGATCTTCTACTTCACCACCTGCGGCTGGATGATGTGGAACTGGCTGGTGAGCGCGCTCGCCTCCGGCGCCACACTGGTGCTCTATGACGGCTCCCCCTTCTATCCGGACGGCAACGTGCTGTGGGATCTGGCGCGCGACGAGCAGGTCAGCTTGTTCGGCACCTCGGCCAAGTATCTGGATGCGCTCCACAAGCAGGGCTATGCCCCCATCAACACCCACGACTTGCCACAGCTGCGGCTGATCTGCAGTACCGGATCCGTGCTGTCGCCTGAGGGGTTTGACTACGTCTACCAGCAGATCAAAACAAATGTACAGCTGAGCTCCATCTCCGGCGGCACCGATATCTGCTCCTGCTTCGTCATCGGCAACCCGCTCAGCCCTGTTTACCGTGGCAAGAGTCAGGGGCGTGGCCTCGGTCTCGCGGTACAGGTGTTCAACGAAGCGGGCCAGCCGGTACAGGGCGAAAAGGGCGAGCTGGTCTGCACCAAGCCGTTCCCGGCCCAACCCATCGCCTTCTGGGGGGACGACAGCGGCGACAAATACCACGCCGCCTACTTCGAGCGATTCGACAACATCTGGTGCCACGGCGACTGGATCGAGCTGACCCCGACCGGCGGCATCCTGTTCTATGGCCGCTCCGACGCCACCCTCAACCCGGGGGGCGTGCGCATCGGCACCAGCGAGATCTACCGCTACGTTGAACAGCTCGACGAAGTGGAAGAGAGCATCGTCATCGGCCAACAGTGGCAGCAGGACGAGCGGGTGGTGCTGTTCGTCAAGCTAAAGGCGGGCTGCAAGCTGGACGAGCCGCTGCGCGAGCGGATCCGCCAGCAGATCAAACGACACTGTACCGCCCGCCACGTGCCCGCCCGCATCCTGCAGGTGGATGCCATCCCCCGTACCAAGTCCGGCAAAATCGTCGAACTGGCGGTGCGGGAAGTGGTGCACAACAGACCCGTCAACAACACCCATGCCCTCGCCGATCCTGAGGTACTGAGCCAGTATCGCGACCGGCCCGAACTGGCCTGTTGATACAAAACTCATATCCATTGGAGGCGCCGCAAGGCGCCTCTCTTTTGCCCGTTTTGTGATGAGGAGCTTTTACTCGAGAACTGTTAAACAAATGTTTTAAATAGGTGTTGAAAATATCTCCTTTTGGATCAATAGTGAGCCTCGCCCCCTGCTGGGGATAAAGGAGCAACACCCCCCACCGAGTGGGAACAAGGAGACACTCTCATGATCTACCAAGGCGAAACCCTGTCGGTCAGCTACCTCGAAAACGGCATTGCCGAACTGAGGTTTGATGCCCCGGGTTCAGTCAACAAGCTGGATCGCGCTACCCTGCTCTCACTGAGCGAAGCGATCGCCGCATTACAGCAACAAGCCGATTTGAAGGGCCTGATCCTCACCTCCGGCAAAGACGCCTTTATCGTCGGCGCCGACATTACCGAATTCCTGGAACTGTTCGATCTGCCGCAAGAAGATCTGCTCGGCTGGTTGAAAAAGGCCAACGACATCTTCAACGCCATCGAAGATCTGCCGGTACCGACCCTCTGTGCCATCAAGGGCCACGCCCTGGGCGGCGGCTGCGAGACCATCCTCTCCACCGATTTCCGTCTGGCTGACACCAGCGCCAAGATTGGCCTGCCCGAGACCAAACTCGGCATCATGCCGGGCTTTGGCGGCACAGTCCGTCTGCCGCGGGTGATCGGTGCCGACAACGCGCTGGAGTGGATCACCACCGGCAAGGATTACCGTGCTGATGATGCCCTCAAAGTGGGCGCCATCGATGCCGTGGTCGCACCGGACGCGCTGCACAGCGCCGCGCTGCAGATGATGAAAGACGCCATCGCGGGCAAGCTGGACTGGCAGAGCCGTCGCGCCGCAAAAAAAGCCCCGCTGCGCCTCTCCAAACTGGAAGCCATGATGAGCTTCAGCACCGCTGCGGGCATGGTTGCCGCCGTGGCGGGCAAGCACTATCCAGCCCCCATGACTGCGGTGAAAACCGTCGAAGCCGCCGCTGGCATGAGCCGTGACGAGGCTCTGGTCGTCGAGGCGCAAGGCTTTATCAAGCTGGCCAAGACCGATGTGGCCAAGGCGCTGGTCGGTATCTTCTTGAACGATCAGCACATCAAGACGCTGGCCAAGAAGGCTGCCAAGCAGGCAGCTAAGGCCACTCGCCACGCCGCCGTGCTGGGCGCCGGCATCATGGGGGGTGGCATCGCCTACCAGTCTGCCAGCAAGGGCATTCCGGCCGTAATGAAGGATATCAACGAGAAGGCGCTGGCACTGGGCATGGGCGAAGCCACCAAGCTGCTCAACGGCCAGCTCGAAAAGGGCCGCATCGACGGCATCAAGATGGGCCAGGTGCTCTCTGCCATCACCCCGACCCTGAGCTATGACAACGTCAAGCATGTGGATGTGGTGGTCGAAGCCGTGGTCGAGAACCCCAAGGTGAAGGCCGCCGTACTGGGCGAAGTGGAAGGGATCATTGGCGAAGACGCCGTGCTCGCCAGCAACACCTCCACCATTCCCATCTCCCTGCTGGCCAAGGGGCTGAAGCGCCCGCAGAACTTCTGCGGCATGCACTTCTTCAACCCGGTGCACCGCATGCCTCTGGTGGAGATCATCCGCGGCGAGCAGACTTCAGATGAAACCATCAACCGCGTGGTGGCGTATGCCGCCGCCATGGGCAAGTCCCCGGTAGTGGTCAACGACTGCCCAGGCTTCTTCGTCAACCGGGTACTGTTCCCCTACTTCTTCGGCTTCAACAAGCTGGTTGCCGATGGCGCCGACTTCGCCGCCGTCGACAAGGTGATGGAGAAGGAGTTCGGCTGGCCCATGGGCCCCGCCTACCTGCTGGACGTGGTCGGCATCGACACCGGTCACCATGCCGGTGACGTCATGGCGCAAGGCTTCCCGGCGCGCATGAGCAAGGCAGGCCGCACCGCCATCGATGTTATGTATGACGCCAGCCGCTTCGGCCAGAAGAATGGCAAGGGTTTCTACGCTTACGAGCAGGACAAGAAGGGCAAGCCGAAGAAGGTGGCCGATGTGGCCGCTTACGAGCTGCTGGCACCGATTGCCAAGCCGAAGCAGGACTTCGACAAGGAAGCCATCATAGCCCGCATGATGATCCCGATGATCAACGAGGTGGTGCTCTGTCTGGAAGAGGGCATTGTCGCCACGCCAGCCGAAGCCGACATTGCGCTGGTCTACGGTCTGGGCTTCCCTCCTTTCCGTGGTGGCGTGTTCCGCTATCTGGACACCATTGGTCTGGATCGCTACGTGGCCATGGCCGACCAGTATGCCGATTTGGGCCCGCTCTACCGCGTCAGCGACAAGCTGCGTGACATGGCCGCCCTGGGCAAAACCTTCTACTGATTGCGGAAAGGAGATCCATTCATGAAAGACGTAGTCATTGTCGACTGTATCCGGACCCCCATGGGCCGGTCCAAGGGCGGCGCCTTCCGCAACGTGCGTGCAGAAGATCTGTCCGCGCACCTGATGAGCTCCATCCTGCTGCGCAACCCCAACCTCGACCCGAACGAGATCGAGGATATCTACTGGGGCTGCGTGCAACAGACCCTGGAGCAAGGCTTCAACATCGCCCGTAACGCCGCGCTGCTGGCTGGTATTCCGAAACAGGTGGGGGCCGTCACCGTCAACCGCCTGTGCGGCTCAAGCATGCAGGCGCTGCATGACGCCTCCCGCGCCATTCAGGTAGGTGATGGGGATATCTTCATCATCGGCGGCGTCGAGCACATGGGCCACGTGCCGATGAGCCACGGCGTCGACTTCCACCCGGGCATGGCCAAGTCGGTGGCGAAAGCCTCCGGCATGATGGGGCTGACCGCCGAGATGCTGGGCAAGCTGCACGGCATCAGCCGTCAGCAGCAGGACGAGTTTGCCGCCCGCTCCCACCGCCGCGCCTATGCCGCGACCGTGGAAGGGCGCTTCGCCAGAGAGATCGTCGGTCTGGAAGGGCATGACGCCAGCGGCGCCCGCTTCTTCTACGACTACGACGAAGTGATCCGCCCGGAGACCACGGTCGAAACCCTGAGCCAGCTGCGCCCGGTGTTCGACCCGGTCAACGGCACAGTGACCGCTGGTACTTCCTCGGCCCTGTCCGACGGCGCCGCCGCCATGCTGGTGATGAGTGCGGATCGCGCCAAGGCCCTCGGCCTCACGCCCCGCGCCAAGGTGCGCGCCATGGCCATCGCCGGTTGTGATGCCGCCATCATGGGTTACGGCCCGGTGCCGGCCACCCAGAAAGCACTCAAACGTGCCGGTCTGACCGTTGGTGATATCGATCTGTTCGAGCTGAACGAGGCCTTTGCCGCCCAGTCACTGCCTTGCGTCAAGGACCTGGGGCTGCTGGACGTAGCGGAAGAGAAGGTGAACCTGAACGGCGGCGCCATTGCGCTGGGCCACCCGCTCGGCTGCTCCGGTGCGCGCATCTCCACGACTCTCATCAATCTGATGGAGGAGAAGGATGCCACCCTGGGGGTTGCCACCATGTGTATCGGTCTGGGTCAGGGCATCGCCACCGTATTCGAACGGGTGTGATGTAAACGGCTCGCCCTCACCGCGACAGTGAGGGCGAGCCAGAATACTCTCTTTTGGGGCCGACCTTGCCGGCCCGTCATTGAGTCTGTTGAGATCGCCACACGGGGTGATCTCCTGTCGTCGGAATCTGCGTGTTGGCCGTCCCGTTTGGGTCGGCCTTTTTTATTTAAATGGCGCTATATGGGCGGATAATGCCCATAACCTCACATTAGATGGGGGGCTTGCTTGCTTTTTGCTCCCCCGACAGGTTCAATCTGCACAAAAAAATGGGTGGATGCACATACATATGTCAACGAGCAAACAACTGCTGATCGTCGACGACGACCAAGAGATCCGCGAGCTGCTCAATGAATACCTGACCAGGGCGGGTTTCCAGGTATTAACGGCGGCGGAAGGAAACGAAATGCGCCAGCAGCTCGCCCTGCACAGCCCGGACCTGATTATTCTCGATATCATGATGCCAGGTGACGACGGCTTTACCCTCTGCCAACAGATACGTCGCGATTCCCAGGTACCCATCATCATGCTGACCGCCGCCTCCGATGAGGCGGACAGGGTGATCGGCCTCGAACTCGGCGCCGACGACTATATCGCCAAGCCATTCAGCCCGCGCGAGCTGCAGGCTCGCATCAAGGCGCTGCTGCGCCGCGCCGAATTCCGCCAGCCGGAAAAAGAGAAAGAACCGAGCCGCCGGTTGCGTTTTGCCGAGTGGACCCTGGACACCCTGAGCCACCAGCTGACCCACGACGATGGCAGCCTGCTGGATCTCTCCGGCAGCGATGCCCTGCTGCTCGGCATGTTCCTGCAACAGCCGGGTGTGGTACTGGATCGCGATACCATCTCCGATGCCACCCGCGGCCGCGAAAGCCTGCCGATGGAACGCGGCATAGACGTGCAGATCAGCCGTCTGCGTCAGAAGCTGGGTGACAACGGCAAGAGTCCGCGCATCATCAAAACCATCCGCGGCAGTGGCTATATGCTGATCGCAGAAGTGCACGAGATCCCATGAAGGGCAAAAAGGTAGCAACAGCATGCTGATCGGCACAAGGCGCGAGATCCCATGAGCAGCGGTTGGTTCTGGCGGACGCTGGTCCCCCGCTCCCTGTTGTCGCGAATGCTGCTGCTGTTGCTGCTCGCCATCCTGCTCTCCCAGACCATTCTGACCGGCATCTGGATGCAACAGATCCAGAAACGGGAGCTGGAGGGGATGATCAGCACCACCCGCAACCTGGCGCTGTCGGCCGCCTCTACCGTCAACTTCTTCAAGTCGCTGCCGCTGCAGTACCGCCACATCGCACTGGATCAGCTGCGCAACATGGGGGGCAGTCGCTTCTTCGTGTCACTCAACGAGGAAGAGATCCACATCAGCGCCATCCCCGACAGTGAGCGCAAAACGCTGGTGCTGAAAGAGGTGCAGGGGGTGCTGACCCGCAAGCTCTCCGATGCCATGGCCATCAAGGTGGACTTCTCCCGCCCGGAAGAGCTGCACGTCTTCAACAACGACACCCTGCTGGCGGATCTGCCCTCCTCCTGGGCCCGCTATACGCTGTCGCTGGAGCCGCTCAACCCGCCCGTGCTGGTGACCCAGATCGAGATAGAGCCCGGTGAGTGGCTCTATCTGGCGGCTCTGCTGCCCGCCCCCTACATGACCCTCGACGATACCGTCATGCCGAGTAATCAGGTGCGTTTCATCGCCCTGATGACGGTGTTCCTCTGTTTCTTCACCTTCATGCTGGTGCGCTGGCAGACCCGCCCGCTGCGCCGCCTCGCCAAGGCCGCCGTTAATCTCGGCAAGGATATCGACCAACCCTCCCTCAAGGAGGAGGGCGCCTCCGAAATCGTGGCGGCCACTCGCGCCTTCAACATCATGCAACACCGCATCCGCCGCTATATCGATGATCGGGAGCGGCTGTTCAGCTCCATCTCCCACGATCTCAAGACCCCCATCACCCGGCTGCGGCTGCGGGTCGAACTGCTCGATGACGAGGTGCAGATCAGCAAGTTCAACAAGGATCTCGACGAGCTGGAGCTGATGGTAAAAGGGGCGCTGCAGACGGTAAAAGAGACAGATATCCACGAGAACATCGAAGAGATCGATATCAATGCCCTGCTGGAGCAGATGGCCGAGTCGATGAACCTGCACGACGAGCGACTGACTATCGAGGGGCACTGCAAGTGGCCCTATCGCGGCAAGTTGCTGGCCCTCAAGCGCTGTATCGGCAATCTGGTGGACAACGGCATCAAGTACGGCCAAAAGGTGCGCATCATCCTCATGGACGACGAAGAGATGCTGATCCTGTTCATCATGGATGAGGGGCCAGGCCTGCCGGACGATCAGTTCGAGCGCATCTTCGAGCCTTATTACCGGCTCAGCACGGATCTGGCCGGTTCCGGCCTTGGTCTGGGCATAGCCCGCAACATAGCCCACGCCCACGGCGGCGATCTGGTGCTGGAAAATCGCCCGCAAGGTGGCCTGCAAGCCACGCTATCTCTACCAAGGCAGTAACCTTATGAAGTGGTTGTCTTTTTCTGTCATCGCCCTGTTATCACTACCGGTGAGCGCCTCCCAAGTGGAGGTGCTGCACTGGTGGACATCCGGCGGCGAAGCCAACGCGGTGGAAGTGCTCAAATCGGAGTGGACCGAGCAAGGCAACCAGTGGAACGACTTCGCAGTGCAGGGCGGCGGCGGCAAGAGCGCCATGACGGTATTGAAAAGCCGGGCGCTGGCAGCCAATCCGCCGGAGGCGGCACACCTCAAGGGCTATGAGCTGAGGGAGTGGGCCGGGCTCGGCTTCCTGCGCGACCTCAGCCCCATGGCCGAACACCTCGGCTGGTACACCAAAATGCCCTCCATGGTGCGGGAAACCCTCAGCCAGAATGGCGCCCTGATGGCGGTGCCCACCGGTATCCACCGGGTCAACTGGCTGTGGCTCAACCGCAAGTTGTTCGACGAGCAGGGGCTGACGCCGCCCACCGACTGGAACCAGTTCGTGGCCGTGGCCGAACGGCTCAAGGCGCAAAACATCACACCGCTCGCCATCGGTAACGAGCCCTGGCAACTGGCGGTATTGTTCGAAACGGTGGCGCTGGGCGAGGGCGGCAAAGAGTTCTATCGCAAGGCGTTTCTCGAACAAGACAGCGCGACCCTGACCGGTCCCGACATGGTGCGAGTGCTGACGCGCTTCCAGCAACTGCGCGCCTACGTGCCGCAAAAATACGCCGGTTTGAAATGGCATCAGGCCACCAATCTGCTGGAGAGCGGTGGCGCTGCCATGCAAGTGATGGGCGACTGGGTGAAGGGAGAGCTGAGCGCTGGCAACTACCGGCCGGGTGAGGTTATCGCCTGCCTGCCGAGCCCGGGCAGTGCCGGGCTGTTTAGCTATAACCTGGACTCCATCGCCATGTTCAAACAGCGGGATCCCGCCCAGCTACAGGCGCAGGGCGATCTGGCTCAGCTACTGATGACGCCGAAATTTCAGGAGGCGTTCAACCGGGTGAAAGGCTCAATCCCGGCGCTGACCAACCCTGATATGAGCAAGTTCGACCGCTGCGCCGTTCACTCTTATCAGGATTTCCTGCTCGCGGAAAAACAGGGCAACCTGCTGCCCAGCATGGCGGAAGGAATGGCAACGCCGACCAATATGCGCCAGGCAATCCTCGATGTGCTGAGCAACTTCTTCAACGACCCCAACGCCAATCCGGAGCAGACGGCGCTGCGTCTGGAGCGGGCCATGCGCTCGACCCGCTAGTCCCTTTCCCTACGGCCAGAAACGACAAAGGCGGATGATGCATCCGCCTTTGTCGTTGTGGGAGAAATCCGGGAGCTAAGTGTTGTCGTTCTCGTCCTCATCTTCGTCGTAGTAATCGCTGAGCTCGATCCAGAGCCCCAGTCCGATCATCACCATGGAACCGAACCAGGTACCAGTGTTACCGATCGGGCTGCCCATCACTATCATGGCAAAAGCCAAGAACCCCATGCCTGCGTAGGCTTGCAATCTGCCGTAGGAGACCTGCATATTCACACCTCCTTGTCGAATATGGTTCAATTTTTATATTACTCACAAGACGGGGACTAGATAGGGCCAGATAACACTTTGGTTACATATGCTGCTTCCTGACCCGGTTATTTGATTATTTTTTCGCCGTGAGTATCATTGGCAGCTGAATTGGTTGAAGGTTAATTATTGATGAGTGCTTTATTCTGCGACGCAACTCACGAGTTGGACGCAATCGGGCTTCGTTGCCCCGAGCCTGTGATGATGGTGCGTAAAAAAGTGCGGCTGATGGCACAAGGGGAAACCCTGCTGGTCAGCGCCGACGATCCCTCAACCACCCGCGACATCCCCAGTTTCTGCCGCTTCATGGATCACACCCTGATCGCCAGCGAGACAGAGCAGACCCCCTACCGCTATCTGATCCGCAAGGGTCAATAAGCCCAGTTTCGGAGCAAACATGACAGCCATTACCCGAGTCGGCACCACCCAGCGTTGGTCAGACGTGGTCATTCACAACGGCACCCTCTATGTGGTGGAAGTCCCCGTGAGCGAAGAGGCCGACATTCACCAGCAGACCCGCGAAGTGCTGACCAGCCTGCAGCGCCTGCTGGAAACCAATGGCTCCGGGGTCGACAAGATCCTGATGGCCAACATCTATCTCAAGGACATTGCGGACATCACCGCCTTCAACGAGCAGTGGGATACCTGGATCCCGGCGGGTACCGCACCGGTTCGCGCCTGCGTACAGGCCCGCCTGGCCCACGACGGCTACAAGGTTGAAATCCAGCTGACTGCGGCCGTCTAAACCGCGCGATGCTATACCGTGACCGATGGCTGAAGGAGTTGCGAGATCCGGGTCTGTTCCTTCTCCCGCAAGGGGAGAAGGGAGCAAAGAACAGGGCGCCACTGCTCGCAACGGCATCAATAAAAAGGCCCCGCCATCACTGGCGGGGCCTTTTCGTTACCAAAACCTGGACGACTTAAGCAGTCGGGGTCAGGGTAATGGTCACGCGACGGTTCTGGGCCTTGCCAGCAGCAGTGCTGTTGGTGGCAACCGGCTGATCCGGGCCCACACCTGTGGTGGTGATACGGCTGCCGCTCACACCCTGACCAATCAGCTGCGCTGCAACGGCGTCGGCGCGCTGGGCGGAGAGCCTCATGTTCAGATCGCGGGAGCCTGTGCTGTCGGTGTGACCAACCACGTTCAGGCGGGTCTTGTTGAACTCGGCAACTACCATGGCCACGCCGGACAGAGTATTGGTACCAGCCGCTTTCAGCTGGGCGCTGGAGCTGTCGAAGGTGACGTTGTTCGGCATGTTGAGGATCAGCTCGTCGCCATTGCGGGTCACGCTGACACCAGTGCCCTGCAGCTTCTCGCGCAGCTTGGCTTCCTGCACATCCATGTAGTAACCGATACCGCCACCCAGGGCGGCACCGGCGGCCACACCTGTCAGAATCCCCTTCTTGCGATCACCCTTGCTGGAGGAGAGCGCCCCCACGGCGGCGCCCGTCGCAGCGCCAGCCAGTGCCCCCCAGGCACCCTTGGAGGTCTGGGATTCACCGGTATAGGGATTGGTAGTACAACCGGTCAGGGCGACAGCGGGAACCAGAGTCTTGAAATGCATGAAAAAAAACCTCAAAAACAACACGATAAATTAAAGGGCGGCATTCTACCCCAGAGGTGTGCCAAGGTGTGACGTCAGAAGCAAGAGAGTCACCCAAGGCAGAAAAAAGCAGTATCGACCATTGAACTGGATCGCCCCTGAACCAGCGGGAAAAACCCGATAAAGACACCGGAGTTGTGATGAAAGGCAGGCCGTAGTGTGGCTCCATTGACTACTATTGAACCCACTATCAATAAGGCATCAGAGGGTTCCATGTCTTCACTGCTTCGAAATCTTTCGATCCGGCATCTGCTGCTGGGAGCGAGTCTCATCATCTTGCTGACCATGGTGCTGAGCAACATCTGGCGCAGTACCCTGACCAGCCAGCTCGGCCTGTTACCGGGGGAAGTCATCAAGATCACCAATGTGCAGATAGCGCTGCAGGAGCTGCGCTACCACACCACCCAGGTACAACAATTCCTCACCGATGCGGCCGTGTCCGGGGAGCAGGACTCCATCAGTGAAGCAGAACAGCATGCACAGGCAGCTCGTCAGCAGCTCGACACCCTGCCCCAGCTGCAAAGCATTCTGTCACCCCAGCTGGCGCGCCAGCTGGAAGTGGGCAAGCGGATGGTCGATGCCTACCTCAAAGAGGGACGCGAAGCGGGCAACCGCCTGATGAAGGAACCGGATCAGGGGTTCGATGCCTTGACCGGCAACATCGCCAGCACGGTCGAACAGGCGCTCGAGCAGCAGCGGCAACAACTACAGCAACAGGAGCTGGCTATCGAAAACCAGAACCATGCCCTGCAGAGTCAGGACATGACACTGCTGGCCGTCAGCCTGGCCGTTATCCTGCTGATGCTGCTGCTGATCCACCTCAAAACCGTCAAGCCACTGCAGCAGTTGATGACACAGCTGGTCGAGCTGGCCAATCGCAGCCACAACCTCACCTTCCGGTTGCACATTCAGGGGCAGGATGAATTTGCCTATCTGGCCAGGGTGTTCAACCGCTTCCTCGATAATATCGACGGCCTGATTGGCTCGGTGCAGCAGGTTTCCCACAAGACCCATGAAAAGATGGCACTGCTGATGGATCACTCCGGCAGCACCTTCAACAGCATGCAGCAAGCCCAGCAAAACACCGACATGCTGGCGACGGCCATCAACGAAATGACCGCAACCGTCCACAACATCGAGCACAACACCGAGCAGGCCAGTCAGGATACCCTGCTCACCCAACAGCAAGCCCACGATGGCCAGCAACAGGTGAGCCAGACCATCGCCCTCATCCGCCAGGTCGCCGACCATATCGAGCAATCCGCCGGTGAAGTAACCCTGCTGGATCAGGAGAGCACCCAGATAGGCAACATACTGCAGGTCATTCGCACCATCTCGGAACAGACCAACCTGCTGGCACTCAACGCCGCCATCGAGGCAGCCCGTGCCGGCGAGCAGGGGCGCGGCTTTGCGGTCGTGGCTGACGAGGTACGCCAGCTGGCTATCCGTACCCAGGCGGCTACCGTCGATATCCAGCAGCGGATCGAGGCGCTGCAGAACAATACCCGCCACGCGGTCAACACCATGCATACCACCCGCAATGTGAGCGAACAGGCGGTCAATCAAGCGGCCGGCACCGGTGAGACTCTGAACGCCATCGTCGAGGCAATCACCCGGGTTGCCGATATGAATGGCCAGATCGCCACCGCAGCAGAACAACAGGCCAAGGTGACCGAAGAGACCAACCGCAACGTCATGCTGGTCGCCAACATCGCCCGCGAATGTCTGGACCTCTCGCACGAGAGCCGCACCCATACCCGGGATCTCAACCAAGCGAACGAGGAGATTCGTCTTGTCAGCGATCAGTTCGAAGTCAGCTCGAGCCCCCTCAATGGTCGCGAGCACGACCCGCAGCACTGGAACGACTCCTTCATGGTCAATGTGCCGAGCGTGGATCGCCAACATCAGGGGCTGTTCGAGGCAATAAACCGCTTCTACCACGCCATCCGTGACAACAGCTCACCCCAGCAGTGCAAACAGCGGCTGGACGAACTGCTCAAGCTGGCAACCCAGCACGTTGCCGATGAGGAGAAAAGCATGGAGCAGGCCTGCTACCCCGAACTGCAACGCCACAAGTAGTAGGATGTCAGGCTGTTGGCCGCGCAGGGAGCCCGGATCCGCCGCCAAGGTGGCGACGAACAGGAGCGCAACAGGGAGCTGATCATCTTCCTCAAGAACGGGCTGCTCGATCGCATCTTCAGGGTGGGCACGCAGGAGAGCGCCTGCATGATCAAGGCGGGGATGGCATAAGCGCCCCCTCACCACGCTAGCGGCGTCAGCCAATGCCAGTCAGCAATGGACTGGCATTTTTGTTGGCGGGATTAATGGGGGGAGTGCTGGCACTCGACATGGCAAGGACAGCTGACCAGATGATCGTTCACCATCCCCACTGCCTGCATAAAGGCGTAACAGATGGTGCTGCCGACGAAGTTGAAGCCGAGCTTCTTGAGCGCCTTGGACATGGCATCTGACTCCTTTGATGTGGCCGGAATATCACCGTTGCCCTGACGCTGGTTGACCATGGGAGTACCACCGACAAAGCCCCACAGGTAACCGGCAAAGTCGACGCCTTCGGCCTCCAGCGCCAGATAGGCGCGGGCATTTCTGATGATCGACTGCACCTTGAGCCGGTTACGGATAATGCCGGTGTCCTGCATCAATCTCTCCACATCCTGCTCGTCGAACCGGGCGATCAGCACAGGATCAAAGTCAGCATAGGCGCGGTAGTAGCTCGCGGTGCGCTTGAGGATGGTGATCCACGACAGCCCCGCCTGCTGACCATCGAGGCAGAGCTTGGCAAACAGCTCGCGGGCGTCATACACCGGCCTGCCCCACTGTTTGTCATGATATTCAATGTATTCCGGGTCTTTGGTCACCCATGCGCAGCGCAGTTCCATTTCCTCTCCCTTGTGATTTCAGCGGTTTCCCTGACCCTGCCCACTCAGCAGGCGGCACTGCTCACATCATATACCGGACATCCCGCCCGACCAGCCAGGGCGCAGCGCAATCCCTGAATCCCCTGCAATTTCGCCTATTATCCGACCATGCCAGACGGTATACTCCCTCGGTTCACATTCAGCAAATCTTGCTCTGATTTTCATTTCGCGCGAAAAAAATTATGCAAAAATTCGATGTCAAAACCTTTCAGGGCCTGATCCTGCAGCTGCAGGACTACTGGTCCCGCCAGGGCTGTACCATTATTCAGCCGCTGGATATGGAAGTGGGTGCCGGTACTTCCCACCCCATGACCTGTCTGCGTGCCCTGGGCCCGGAGCCCATCGCCTGCGCTTACGTGCAACCGTCCCGCCGTCCGACTGACGGCCGCTACGGTGAAAACCCGAACCGCCTGCAGCACTACTACCAGTTCCAGGTGATCATCAAGCCTTCCCCCGACAACATTCAGGAACTCTATCTGGGCTCCCTGAAAGAGCTGGGTATGGATCCCGAGATCCACGACATCCGCTTCGTGGAAGACAACTGGGAAAACCCGACGCTGGGTGCCTGGGGTCTGGGTTGGGAAGTGTGGCTCAACGGCATGGAAGTGACTCAGTTCACCTACTTCCAGCAGGTTGGCGGCCTCGAGTGCAAGCCGGTCACCGGCGAGATCACCTACGGTCTCGAGCGTCTGGCCATGTACATTCAGGGCGTGGACAGCGTCTACGATCTGGTCTGGTCTGACGGCCCGCTGGGCAAGACCACCTACGGCGACGTGTTCCACCAGAACGAAGTGGAGCAATCCACCTACAACTTCGAACACGCCGATGTGGAGTTCCTGTTCCACTGCTTCGAGCAGTACGAGAAGGAAGCCCAGAACCTGCTGGCACTGGAAAAACCGCTGCCGCTGCCTGCCTACGAGCGCATCCTCAAAGCCGCTCACTCCTTCAACCTGCTGGATGCCCGCAAGGCCATCTCGGTCACCGAGCGTCAGCGCTACATACTGCGCATTCGCACCCTGACCAAGGCCGTGGCAGAGGCATACTACGCCTCCCGCGAAGCGCTGGGCTTCCCTATGTGCCAGCGTAGCGACGACATGCGTGAGCGCAGTGAGAACAAGCAAGGTTAAGGAACGGACATGGCACAACATACATTTCTGGTAGAGATCGGTACGGCTGAGCTGCCGCCCAAAGCCCTGCGCTCCCTGGCCGAAGCCTTTGCCGACAACTTCAAAGCTGAGCTGACCAAGGCCGATCTGGCCTTCGGCGGTGTCGAGTGGTTTGCCTCACCGCGCCGTCTGGCACTGAAGGTGAGCGAGCTGGCTGGCGAGCAGCCGAGCAAGAGCGTCGAGAAGCGCGGCCCGGCCGTCTCTCAGGCGTTCGATGCTGAAGGCAAGCCGACCAAGGCTGCCGAAGGCTGGGCCCGTGGCAACGGCATCACTGTTGCTCAAGCCGAGCGTCTGGTCACCGACAAGGGTGAGTGGCTGGTTCACACCGCCAAGGTCGAAGGCCGTCCGGCTAAAGAATTGCTGGGTGAGCTGGTTGCTGCTGCACTGGCCAAGCTGCCCATCCCGAAAATGATGCGCTGGGGCGACAAGACCATCCAGTTCGTGCGTCCGGTGTTCACCGTGACCCTGCTGCTGGATGGGGATCTGGTTCCCGCCACCATTCTGGGTATCGACTCTGCCCGCACCATTCGTGGTCACCGCTTTATGGGCGAGCCCGAGTTCACCATCGACAACACCAGCCAGTACCCGCAGATCCTGCTGGAAAAAGGCAAAGTGGTTGCCGACTTCATGGCGCGTAAGGCCAAGATCAAGGCTGACGCCGAAGCGGCCGCTGCCGCCTTCGGTGGCGTTGCCGATCTGGACGATGCCCTGCTGGAAGAGGTCACCGCACTGGTCGAGTGGCCGGTGGTGCTGACCGCCAACTTTGAAGAGAAGTTCCTGGCCGTTCCCGCCGAAGCGCTGGTGCACACCATGAAGGGTGACCAGAAGTACTTCCCGGTCTACGACAAGAACGGCAAGCTGCTGCCGAAGTTCATCTTCGTCACCAACATCGAGTCGAAAGACCCGAGCCAGATCATCAGCGGCAACGAGAAGGTGGTGCGCCCCCGTCTCTCTGACGCCGAGTTCTTCTTCAAGACCGACCTCAAGCAAACCCTGGCCTCCCGCCTGCCGCGCCTTGAAACCGTGCTGTTCCAGCAACAGCTGGGCACCGTCAAGGCCAAGGTCGAGCGCATCGAGACCGTCGCCGGCTTTATCGCCGAGCGTATCGGCGCCGATGTGACTCAGGCCAAGCGTGCCGGTCTGCTCTCCAAGTGTGATCTGATGACCAACATGGTCGGCGAGTTCGCCAGCACCCAGGGTGTCATGGGGATGCACTACGCCCGTCACGATGGCGAAGACGAAGTGGTGGCCGTGGCCCTCAACGAGCAGTACATGCCGCGCTTCGCCGGTGATGCACTGCCGTCCGCTCTGGAAGCCTGCGCCGTCGCGCTGGCCGACAAGCTCGACACCCTGGCCGGTATCTTCGGCATCGGCATGCTGCCCAAAGGTGACAAAGACCCGTTCGCCCTGCGTCGCGCCGCCATCGGTGCCCTGCGCATCATGACCGAGAAGCAGCTGGACTTGGATCTGGTTGAACTGGTTGAAGAAGCGGTACGCGTCTACGGCGACAAGCTGACCAACAACACCGTCGTCACCGACGTGGTCGACTTTATGCTGGGGCGCTTTCGCGCCGCCTATCAGGACGAAGGCATCGGTGCCGACGTGGTGCTGGCCGTGCTGGCCCGCCGCCCGACCCGTCCGCTCGACTTCGATCGTCGCGTCAAGGCCGTCAGCCACTTCCGCACTCTGGATGCCGCACTGGCACTGGCTGCCGCCAACAAGCGCGTGAGCAACATTCTGGCCAAGGTCGAAGGCGAGTTGCCGACTGCCGTCAAACCGGAACTGCTGGTCGATGCCGCCGAGAAAGCGCTGGCCACCCAGGTTGCTGCCCTGCAAGGCGAACTGGCCCCGCTGTTCGCGGCCGGTGACTATCAGGCTGCCCTCACCCGTCTGGCCGCCCTGCGCGAGCCGGTCGATACCTTCTTCAACGAGGTGATGGTGATGGCCGACGACGAAGCCCTCAAGGCCAACCGTCTGGCACTGCTGAACAACCTGCGTAACCTGTTCCTGCAAGTCGCGGATATCTCCCTGCTGCAGTGATTAGGGTTGAGTAAGTGATATTAAAAACGGCACCTCTTGGTGCCGTTTTTACAGCAAAATGGGATTAATACCATGCAGAAAATTATTGAATTTAATTTGGGAAGATATAGTCGATTGTCAGAGATTTCTCCTGACGAGGATATAAAAATACAATCCCAAGATGACATCTTATGGCAAGAGATCACCAACAAACTTAGTAATTATTGCATTTTATATAAAAGTTTATCGGCCTCAGTTGAGGTTAGCTGGTTGCCTGTTGTGAAACATAAGAAAGCTCTTGATGAGGTGACAAATAGAATAAGTGATCAAGTCACTACTGAGAGTTATGACTCTGATTTTCTCGACCAATTCTCTGCACTATATTTTAAAAAAATACCATTAATAGCAAAAATTGATATTGATGGCACACTTACAGAATCTGAAGAAGCATTTTTACCAAAAATAATTTTGGAAAAATATCTTTATGATGTATTTATGATCGCTAACCTAGCATCTCCTGGTTCTTGTGACTTTCTGAACATTGAATTTCCAAGAAAAAATGGGCATCCAGAAAAGCTGTTTCTATCGTCTTACTTCTTCGAATGTATGTATATGGAAAACATCAAAAACCAATCCTTACCAATTCATCAGTTAGATTTTGATTTAGTTATGTTTTGGTATAAGAATGTAAACTCAACACTTAAAACAATATCAGAAACAAACATTGAAAAAGCTTTATTTTCGACCATGCACATTTGTAAAAGAGAAAACTTCGATGAAACGACCATAGTTTGGATTTTTCATGCTCTAGAAGCTCTTTTTGGCACAAAGGTTGGCGAAGGCTTTAGCAATATCATAAATAGAATATCCCTTCTCCTTGAATTGGATGATAAGCAAAAAGAAAAAACCAAGAAGACCTTAAGAAAAATGTATGATTTCAGAAGCTCTTTAGTTCATGGAGGATACAAAGTACCACACCCAATAAGACCAGTTGATATTGATAATCACATAGAAAATAAAATTATGGATAACCATGAACTCTGTGAAAGTGGCTTCAATATGATTATTTCGTCCATACAAAAGATGATTAGTAATAACTGGCAGGATTTATGTATAAATGAAACAATCCAAGGAACGCCTGTAGGTTCGATTAGCCGTCCGGCGTAATCGGACGTTCGCGTAAATGGATTATTCCGTCATAACGGCCAGCCGAATTCCCCCCTCCGGCTGGCCACAACCAGGCAAAGCTGGGACACCCACCTGTACCCAGCTTTGACAACTCACTCCCCCTCCACTTTCCTTAAACCGGGAGCCCCGAGGAGAGAGCCGCCATGACCATCGCCCGTTCACGCCAGATCAGCCTCGCAGATACGCCTTACTACCACGTGGTCAGCCGCTGCGTTCGGCGTGCTTTTCTCTGTGGCCAGGATGATCATTCCGGCCAAAGCTACGAGCACAGACGCCAATGGGTGGCCGACAAACTGGGCCAGCTGTCGCAGGTCTTTGCCATCGGTGTCTGCGCCTATGCAGTGATGAGCAATCACTATCATCTGGTACTCAAGGTGCAGGCCCATATTGCCCATGAGTGGAGTGAACGAGAGGTGGCTGAACGCTGGTTCCGTCTGTTTCAGTGGCCCTTGCTGGTGCGTCGTTGGTATCAGGGAGATGAACTGATAGAACCCGAGCTGGACGTTGTGCATCAGCTGATAGCTCAGTGGCGGGAACGCCTCTATTCCATCAGCTGGCTGGTGCGCTTGCTGAACGAGTCGCTGGCCCGCCAGGCCAATCAGGAAGATGGCTGCAAGGGCCACTTCTGGGAAGGACGCTTCAAAAGCCAGGCCTTGCTCAGCGAGTCGGCGCTGCTGGCCTGCATGACCTATGTTGACCTCAATCCCATCCGGGCTGGCATCGCCACCACACCGGAGGAGAGCGATTTCACCAGCATCCAGCGACGGATTGAACAGACAGCTGATTTATCCGCACCAGCCTCCTTGCTGTTGCCTTTTGCAAGAGAAGGCAAGCCCGAAGAACTCCCCTGCAGTTTTGCCGATTATCTGGCACTAGTGGATTGGACAGGACGCGTAATTCGTCTGGATAAGCGTGGCCATATCCCGCACCATCTCGCACCTGTGCTGCAGCGCCTGGGCATAGAAGAGGGGCAATGGTTGGGGCAAGTCACCCTGTTTCGGCGTCACGGTATCCGGGCGATTGGCGACAAGATTTGCTGCCAGCGCTACGCCGCGCATTGTGGCCAGACGCGATGTTATCAGCCCAATCCTTGATACCGGAAAGCCTCGTGAGTTCACCACCAATCAGCAATCCTCGTTGACGCTGTACAGGCACTGATTGCCAACTGGCAGCCACTGACGCTCGCTCAAGCTCACAGCTTGTACTCCCATTGCTGTTTCATGCCTTCCAACCCCTAAACCAGCCTGCGTACGAATGGAGCCTCCCAAGCTATTCATCATTTTCCATCAGGTGGGTGTCCAAATTTAATCCCAAATTTAATCACATCAGGTGGGTGTCCAAATTTAATCCCAAATTTAATCCTTCCAAATTTAATCCTTCCAAATTTAATCCTTCCCTTGCACAACTTGGGCTGGATGGGGGTGATATGTGAGAACCACTCCACAGCAAAACGGCGCCCCAAGGCGCCGTTTTACTGCATACCGCCTTTTATATAACTCAGCCGGTATAGACAGGCAGCAGACCCGCCATGTTGAGCAGATGGAAGAGCGCGGTCAGCACCCCGAACAACAAGACGCCCACTATCATCGGCAGGCCGCCCGGCGTGCGGAAGCCATCGCCCTTACCGCTTTGAGCACGCTTGCCAGCGCGTACCTTCCAGGCCAGCAGCGCGGGTATGATGCAGGTCCAGAGGGTCGCCACGGCACCGGCGTAACCGATGGCCATCAGGAAGCCGAACGGGAACAGCAGGGAGAGCAGCAGCGGTGGCAGGAAGGTGACAGCCCACGACTTGGCGCGGCCCTGATGGCTGTTGTCAAACTTGAACAAATCCGCCAGATAGTCGAACACCCCCAGACCGACCCCGATAAAGGAGGAGAGGATGGCGGCCATGGAGAAGAGGTTGAGGGCATTGGCAACGGCCTCTGACTCTATCACCGAGGCCAGCGCCTTGAGCAGCACGTCAACGTTGCCGCCCTGCGCCACCACAGGCCCGAATTCGCTGCGCGGCAGGTTGCCAAACACGCTCACCAGCCAGATGAGGTAGAACAGCAGCGCGATGGCAGTACCACCAAGGATGGCGTAACGAGCGCGGCGCTCCTCACCGTAGTAGGCACGCATGGACGACACCGAGTGGTGATAACCGAACGAGGTGAGCGCCACCGGCAGCATGGCCAGCGCATAGGGTGCATAGCTGGCATGCTGGCTCAGGGTATCGAACAGCAGGGTCGGCTTGATGTTGAGCGACAACCCCGAGATGCCGAACACGAAGCTCAGCCCCATAGCGATGACCAGCACGACCGAAATGCGATCCACCGCCCGGGTCGAGTGCCACACCAGCCCGGAGAAACCCAGAGTGAACAGGATGGAGCCCCAGTGACTGCCGATGCCGGTCATGCCATCTATGATGAGACCGGCCGAGGTGATGTAGGCGTAGAGCAGTATGCCACCGACGAAGTAGACGGTGAGGTTGTTGAGGGCGTTGACCTTCTCTCCCAGCAGCTCCCGGGTCACGGTATCGAACGACACGCGCAGCGGGTAGCCCTGATAGGACTCCAGCAGCATCCAGCCGGAGACCGTCATCACCACCATGGTCAGGGTGATGGCCAGGATGGACCAGATGGTCCAGGCACCCGCCCCGGCACTCGGCAAGCCCAGCATGCCGGCCCCCACACAGACGCCGGCAATGATACATGCCCCGCCCACCAACGATGGCTTATGCCCCATATTCCACTTCTCCTACCCTGTTCTCACTGCAAAAAAATGGCGCAGCCACGGCTGCGCCCTGACGTTCGCCCTGCCCATGACAGGGGACGATTTGTTGTTCTCGCGAAGGGAATGAACCCGATATCCGGCGGCATATCAGGGTGCTGACGCGCCCTGCCCACCGTTTCGCCGTGGCGACTTTACCCTCCAGCCCGCCCGGTATCAAATCCGCTTGCCTGTTTGGGTCACCCACACGACCCGAAACGGGGCGATCCGGGCGGCTTGCCCCCACCTTGCCAGACCCGTGAGGGCACGAACTCGCGGGTGAGTGTGGCCGGATCAATGGGTGAGTGATGGCGACAGCCTGCACCGGCTCGCCAGACTGCTTGAACTCAAACCCTGAGCAGCACCGGGCCCACAAACACCCCCTCGGTGACGGGGGGTCGTGCTGCCTGTGCGATGGTCGGGACAGCGGCATAGTCCACCAGCGGCGGGGTCAGTCGCGGGCACGGCGCAGGTGGTAGTCAACGTGATAGTCGTTGGCGTTGCGAAACATGATGGAGTAGTTGAGAAACTCCCCGTTCTCGCCATAAGAGAGGGAGGTCAGCCGCAGGATGGGCGCCCCCTGCTCGATATGCAGCAACTCGGCCATCTGCCGGTCGGCCAGCACGGCGCTAAAGCTCTCGTAGTTGCCAGCGATGGGAAGCTGGCACTCATTCTCGATATAGGCAAACTTGGAGCCCTCCAGATGAGCCACCGACAGGGTGCGAAACAGTCGCACCGGCATGTAGCTCTCCTCCAGCAGCAGGGCCCGGCCATCCACAGACCGCACCCGGCTTGAGTAGTAGACGGGCTCGTTAACCTTGACCCTGAGCTGGCTGGCAATCGCAGGCGGGGCCGGCATGGTACGAAACTCCAGCACCTGACTGGTGAGTACCCGGCCCTGATCGCGCATCAGCTCGGTAAAGCCGCTCAGCCCCTTGGTCTCGTGCTGAACATCCTTCTTGGTCACATAGGTGCCGCTGCCGTGGCGCCGCGCCACCAGCCCCCATTCGATCAGCATGTCCACCGCCTTGCGCACCGTCATCCGTGACACGCCAAACTGGCTCGCCAGCATCTTCTCGCTCGGCAATACGTCTCCCACCCGGCAATCCGCGCCATTGACCCGGATACGCAGCCGATCCGCCACCGATTTATAGATCACTGCTAGACCTCTCTCAACCTGTACCTGCGACCCCCTCGTTGAGGCTCATCAGACCCAAGCAATTGAAAATAAATAAGTTTAAATTCAAATAAAACGACAAGAACGTCACAAAAACAAGAGGTACAACAATATCTCAAAATTTAGATCTCTTTGTCTAAATAAGAGCATGCGCCGGATCACATAACCACCATCTATTTCATGAGGGCTTGACGCATTGTTGTTAGGTTCAATTCAGCAACACCAACGACACCCTATCAAAAACGCTTTTAATAAAGGGACAATATATGCTCAGTCAAATTCAACGCTTTGGCGGAGCAATGTTTACTCCTGTACTACTGTTTCCATTTGCAGGTATGGTAGTGGGCATTGCAATCATGCTGAAAAACCCCATGTTCGTGGGAGAGTCGCTGGCCAACCCGCAAGGGTTGTTTTTTCAAATAGTCCATATTATTGAAGAGGGTGGCTGGGCCGTATTCAGAAACATGCCACTTATATTTGCCATTGGCTTGCCGATTGGGCTGGCAAATAAGGCACAGGCGCGAGCCTGTCTCTCCGTCTTGGTCAGCTTCATGACCTGGAACTATTTTATCAACGCCATGGGGATCACCTGGGGCAGTTATTTCGGGGTCGACTTCAGTCAGGATGTGGGGGGTGAAAGTGGCCTCGCCATGGTGGCCGGGATCAAGACGCTGGATACCAGCATCATAGGTGCCATCGTCATCTCCGGCATAGTGACGGCGTTGCACAACCGTCTGTTTGACCGTCAGCTGCCAGTCTTCCTCGGCATCTTTCAGGGCAGCTCGTTTGTCACCATCGTCGCCTTCTTCGTGATGATCCCCTGCGCCTGGCTGACCCTGCTGGGGTGGCCCAAGGTACAGATGGGCATCGCCTCCCTGCAGGAGTTCATGCTGATCTCGGGCCCGCTCGGTGTCTGGGTCTATACCTTCCTCGAGCGAATTTTGATCCCGACCGGCCTGCATCACTTTATCTATGGCCCCTTTATCTTCGGCCCTGCGGCAGTGGAAGGTGGCATCCAGCTCTACTGGGCGCAGCATCTGCAGGAGTTCAGCCAGAGCACTCGCCCGCTGATTGAGCAGTTCCCTCAGGGTGGCTTTGCCCTGCATGGCAACTCGAAGATTTTCGGTGCCATGGGGATTGCCTTGGCCATCTACGCAACGGCAACCAAAGAGAACAAGGCCAAGGTGGCAGGCCTGCTGATCCCGGCCACTCTGACCGCCATGCTGGTCGGCATCACAGAGCCGCTGGAGTTCACCTTCCTCTTCATCTCGCCGCTGCTGTTTGCTATCCACGCCCTGCTGGCCGCCACCATGGCCACCGCCATGTACCTGTTCGGTGTCGTCGGCAACATGGGCGGCGGCCTGCTCGACCAGTTCCTGCCGCAGAACTGGATCCCCATGTTCCACAACCATGCCAGCATGATGTTTACCCAGATAGCCATAGGCCTGGCGTTCACCGGGCTCTGGTTCCTGATATTCAAAAGTCTGATCCTGAAATTTAATTTGAAAACCCCGGGGCGGGAAGACAGCGAAATAAAGCTGTATTCCAAAGCGGATTATCAGGCAGCCAAACAACAACGAGGCAGTGATATTGCGACTCAAATTATCGAGGCACTCGGCGGCAGCAACAATATAAGGAGCCTGAATAATTGTGCCACCCGCTTAAGAATATCGCTGATACATGCCAGCCAGGCGGCGGCAGATGACATTTTCAAAAAACTGGGCGCCCATGGTGTGGTTCGCCATGGCGACAGCATCCAAATCATTATCGGTCTGCATGTGCCTCAGGTACGTGAAAATATGGAATCGATAATGAACAACCCCACTCAATCCTCTTCTTTCGTAACGGAGTCATGATCATGAAAAAATTCTCTGTAGTCATCGCCGGCGGCGGCAGCACCTTTACTCCTGGTATCGTTCTGATGTTGCTGGAGAACCAGCATCGTTTCCCGCTCAAGGAGATCAAGTTCTACGACAACGACGGTGCCCGCCAGGAAGTCATCGCCGAGGCATGCAGGATCCTGCTCAAGGAGAAGGCACCCGAGATTGCCTTCAGCTACGGCACCGACCCCAAGGCGGCCTTCAGCGAGGTGGATTTTGTCATGGCCCACATCCGGGTCGGTAAATACCCCATGCGCGAGCTGGACGAGAAGATCCCCCTGCGTCACGGCGTGGTCGGTCAGGAGACCTGCGGCCCGGGCGGCATCGCTTACGGCATGCGCTCCATCGGTGGCGTGCTGGAGCTGGTCGATTACATGGAGCAGTACTCCCCCAACGCCTGGATGCTGAACTACTCCAACCCCGCAGCCATAGTGGCGGAGGCGACCCGTCGCCTGCGTCCCAACGCCAAGATCCTGAACATCTGCGACATGCCGATCGGGATCGAGGGGCGCATGGCCCAGATCGCCGGCCTCAAGTCACGCAAGGAGATGCGGGTACGCTATTACGGCCTCAACCACTTCGGCTGGTGGACCCGTATCGAGGATCTGGCAGGCAACGACCTGATGCCGCAGATCAAGGAGCATGTCGCCCGCCACGGCTATGTGCCCGATCACGCCAGTCATGCCGAGGCAAGCTGGAACGATACCTTCGCCAAGGCCAGGGATGTGTGGGCGCTCGATCCGGATACCCTGCCCAACACCTACCTGAAGTACTACCTCTACCCGGACTATGTGGTCGCCCATGCCAACCCGGAGCATACCCGCGCCAATGAGGTGATGGAGCATCGCGAGAAACAGGTGTTCAGCGCCTGCCGTGCCATCGTCAAGGCGGGTCACTCAGCAGCGGGCGAGCTGGAGATTGACGAACACGCCTCTTATATAGTGGATCTGGCCACCGCCATCGCCTTCAACACCCAGGAGCGAATGCTGCTGATAGTCCCGAACCGGGGCGCCATCAGCAACTTCGACCCCGAAGCCATGGTCGAGATCCCCTGCCTGGTGGGCAGCAGCGGGCCGGAGCCCTTGCAGGTCGGCACTATCCCCCTGTTCCAGCAGGGCTTGATGGGCCAGCAGGTGGCGGTCGAGAAGCTGGTGGTGGAAGCCTGGGTCGAACGCTCCTACCAGAAGCTGTGGCAGGCGATCACCCTGTCCAAAACGGTGCCGAGCGCCTCGGTAGCGAAGGCCATCCTGGATGACCTGGTGGCCGCCAACAAGGATTACTGGCCGCCGCTGCAATAAATCGCCCATAAACAAAAACCCCCTCGGTGAACGAGGGGGCTTTTCGTGGTGCCAACGGCTGCTGTTCGGTCAGCGCAGGGATTTGACCGAGCGACGAACGATCAATTCGGGCTCTACCGTCATGGACTCGACTTCCAGCGCCTTGTTGCGGATCCGGCTCACCAGGTGCTTCACCGCCAGCAGGCCAAGCTCGGCCTTGGGATGACGAATGGTGGTGAGCGGCGGGCTGGAGAAGCGCGCCATTTCCACGTCGTCATAGCCGATGATGGAGATGTCGTCCGGCACCTTGACCCCGGCTTCCCAGGCGGCGCAGATGGCACCGATGGCCATGGGGTCGTCGAAGGCAAACACAGCCGTCGGGCGAGGCGTGAGGGCCAGGATGCGCTGCATGGCATCGAAGCCGCTCTGGCTCTCGTAATCCCCTTCGAAGATCTGCGCGTCTTTCAGGGTCAGGCCATGTTCGCCCAAGGCGTCGCGTACCCCATCCAGTCGCTGCTGGGTGGTCGGCTTGGCGATCTGGCCCGTGATGCAGACGATGTCCGTGTGCCCCTGCTCCAGCAGATGGCGCACGGCCAGACGCGCACCTATACGGGCGTTGTCGTTGATCACGTTGGCGAAATCGCACTCGGTTCCCCAATCCAGCACCACCTGCGGCACATTCTTGTGAATGCGCAGCATGTCACGCAGCGGGGTGTCGATATCGGTTCCCAGCACCAGCAGGCCGTCGACCCGCTTCTCCATCAGCATTCTCAGGTAATGCTGCTGGCGGGGCGGCTGGTTTTCGGTGTTGCACAGGATCAGGCTGTAACCCTGTTCGAAACAGTACGCTTCCACCCCCTGCACCACTTCAGCAAAGAAGGGGTTGGCACTGGTGGTGACCAGCATGCCTATGGTTTTGGTTGAGTTTATCTTGAGGCTGCGCGCTACCGAGTTGGGCGCGTAGTTGAGTTCTGCCACCGCCTCAAGCACTTTTTGGGTTGCATCTTCGCTGACCCGACGGGTGTGATTGAGTACATGTGAGACGGTGGAGATGGATACGCCTGCCCGTGAGGCGACATCCTTGATAGTGGCCATCTCTGTCTCCTGAATATCAAAAGCGGAACATTAGCAGATTTCCCAAATAAAGGCTTGGTTTTAACAGGCACTGCCGATGAATTGTCAATGCAGGCTAATCTAGGTGCTCCTTTCTATTTGCGCAAACGGATTTTGGTCAAAACGGGAGCAGTGTCAGAGTAAAATATCATCAGTTTTTTCATCTACCATCTGTCACCAGCACACCTTGTTATGAAGATGTTAACTATACAAATCAGTGTTAACGTCTGAAAAATAATTTCAAATCAGCTATTTGCTTCAAAAAAGCACTATCTCACCCGCTCTGGTTAGTATCTTTAACAGCTTGTTATTGCCCAGCGAGGAATGATAGAACCATAACTATTACCGGACTGGCGGGATCTCGGTCCGGAATGGCACACGGGCAATGAAACAATCCACTGATTAAGGGACGAATCGATGAATAAGTTGAGCAAAATGGCAGTCAGGGCAGCGGTTTCTATGGCTCTGTTCGGATCGGTATCACTGGCCCAGGCGGCTGACACCATCAAGATCGGCATTGCCGGCCCGGTCACCGGTGCGGTCGCCCAGTATGGTGACATGCAGTTCACCGGCGGCAAGATGGCGGTCGAGCAAATCAACAAGGCTGGCGGCATCAATGGCAAACAGATCGAAGCCATCATCTATGACGACGCCTGCGATCCCAAGCAGGCCGTGGCGGTCGCCAACAAGGTGATCAACGACGGTGTCAAGTTCGTGGTCGGCCACCTCTGCTCAGACAACACCCTGCCCGCCTCCGACATCTATGAAGATGAAGGCGTGCTGATGATCACCCCCGCCTCCACCAACCCCAAGATCACCGAGCGCGGCTATCAGCTGGTGCTGCGCACCATAGGTCTGGACAGCGACCAGGGCCCGACCGCCGCCAAGTACATCATCGATCAGGTCAAGCCCAAGCGCGTGGCCATTATCCACGACAAGAAACAGTACGGTGAAGGCATCGCCACCAGCGTGAAGACATCTCTGGACAAGGCTGGCGTGAAAGTGGTGGCGTTTGAAGGCGTCACGGCCGGTGACAAGGACTTCTCCGCCCTGATCGCCAAGCTGCAGAAAGAGAACGTCGATTTCGTCTACTACGGCGGCTACCACCCTGAGCTGGGTCTGATCCTGCGTCAGGCAGGGGAGAAGGGGCTGAAAGCCAAGTTCATGGGTCCGGAAGGAGTAGGCAACAAGGACATCTCCGCCATCGGTGGCCCAGCTTCCGAAGGTCTGCTGGTGACCCTGCCGAACAAGTACGATCTGGTGCCGACCAACGCCCCGCTGGTGGCGGCGTTCAAGGCCAAGGGTCAGGACTCTTCCGGTCCCTTCGTGTGGACTACCTATGCTGCGGTGCAGACCCTGGCGGCCGGTATTGCCAAAGCGGGTGAGGATGACCCTGCTGCGGTCGCTGCCGCCATCAAGGCCACACCGATCGATACCGTCATGGGCACCCTGAGCTGGGCGCCGAGTGGTGACCTGAAAGGCTTTGAATTCGGTGTGTTCCAGTGGCACGCCGACGGTACCTCCACCCAAGTCAAATAATCTGCCGGTCGGGGTGACATGAGTCACCCCTCTTTTCTTTGCGGGCAAGCACAGGGATCGCAGTATGTCCGAACACCTCCTTTACCTGGTTCAGCAGCTGCTGAACGGGTTAACCATAGGTAGCACCTATGCGTTGATCGCCATTGGCTACACCATGGTCTATGGCATCATCGGCATGATCAACTTCGCTCACGGCGAGGTTTACATGATTGGTTCCTATGTCGCGTTTATGGTGATGGCCGGGCTCATGATGATGGGCATCGACAGCACCTTCCTGCTGCTGGGAGGCGCCTTCCTGGTCAGCATCATCATCACGGGAACCTATGGCTGGACCATAGAGCGGGTCGCCTATCGCCCGCTGCGGAGCGGCAACCGCCTCATCCCCCTCATCTCCGCCATCGGCATGTCGATCTTCTTGCAGAACATGATGCGAATGGCGCAGGGCTCGCGTGATATCGCCATGCCTACCCTGATCTCCGGGGGCTGGACCCTGGGCGCCGGGGACGGCTTCCAGGCCAGCCTCTCCTACATGCAGCTCATCATCTTCGTGGTGACCTTCATCACCATGCTGGTACTGACCCAGTTCATCGGCCGCTCCCGCATGGGCCGTGCCTGCCGCGCCTGTTCGGAAGATATCAAGATGGCCAACCTGCTGGGCATAGATACCCACGTGGTCATCTCCATCACCTTCGTGCTGGGGGCCACCCTGGCCGCCGTCGCGGGCGTGCTGCTCGGCATGTATTACGGTGTCATCAACCCCTACCTCGGCTTTATGGCTGGCCTGAAGGCCTTCACTGCAGCGGTATTGGGTGGCATAGGCAGCATTCCCGGCGCCGTGCTTGGCGGCCTGCTGCTGGGGGTGGTGGAAGCACTCACCGCCGGTTATCTCAGCACCGAGTACAAGGATGTGATGGCCTTCGTCCTGCTGATCGGCGTCTTGCTGTTCATGCCCACCGGCATTCTGGGTCGCCCGGAGGTCGAAAAAGTATGATAAAACATCAATTTATTCATGCACCTGCCTCCTGTCTGATGCGGCTCTTCATGTCCATCAGCGACATTCTCGGCCGACCGGAAGGGGAGAAAGACTGATGAAAAGCCAATTCATTCACGCTTGCATCGCCAGCCTGGTATTGCTGGTACTCTCCTTCTGGTTGCTCGGCTTCAAGCTCGAGACCGACGGCACCCGTTTGCTGGTCATCAGCCGCCTCGACGTGTCACTGGCCTGGCTGGTGGGTGGTGCCGCCCTGGTATTCTGGTTCCAGATGTTGCGCGGCCAGATCAGCCGGCTGTTCAACGGCTCCATCAGCGGCTTCTCCATCGGCTTCAACAAGCTGGTGCTGCCAAGCCCGGAAGAGGCACCAAAGCTCTATAACCTGACCGCCGTGCTGGTGCTGCTGTTTGCGGTCAGCTGGCCCTTCATGGCCTCGCGAGGCGCCATCGATCTCGCCACCCTCACCCTGATCTACATCATGCTGGGACTGGGGCTGAACGTGGTGGTGGGCCTGGCCGGTCTGCTGGATCTGGGCTATGTCGGCTTCTACGCGGTCGGCGCCTACAGCTATGCCCTGCTCAACACCTATTTCGGGCTGAGCTTCTGGGAGTGTCTGCCCATCGCAGGCCTGATGGCGGCTACCTTCGGCTTCCTGCTCGGCTTTCCTGTGTTGCGGCTGCGGGGAGATTACCTGGCCATCGTCACCCTGGGCTTTGGCGAGATCATTCGCATTCTGCTCAACAACATGACCAGCCTCACCGGCGGTCCGAACGGCATCTCCGGCATTCCCAAACCGACGCTCGGTGGCCTGGAGTTCAACCGCACCGTCAAGGACGGTGGCTTTGGCACCTTCCACGACTTCTTCGGCATCGCCTACAACGCCAACCACAAGGTGATCTTCCTCTACCTGATGGCGCTGGTGCTGGTGGTGGCCACCCTGTTCGTCATCAACCGGTTGCTGCGCATGCCGCTGGGCCGCGCCTGGGAAGCACTGCGGGAAGACGAAATCGCCTGCAAGTCACTGGGGCTCAACCCCACCATCATCAAGCTGACCGCCTTCACCATTGGCGCCACCTTTGCCGGTTTCGCCGGTAGCGTCTTCGCCTCGCGCCAGGGCTTTATCAGCCCGGAATCCTTCGTCTTTATCGAGTCGGCCATCGTCCTTGCGATTGTAGTGCTGGGCGGCATGGGCTCCCAGATCGGGGTGGTGCTGGCCGCTATCGTGATGACGGTGCTGCCGGAGCTGGCCCGTGAATTCAACGAGTACCGCATGCTGATGTTCGGCCTGCTGATGGTGTTCATGATGATCTGGCGACCACAGGGACTGCTGCCGATGACCAGACCTCACCTGGAGCTACAGAAATGAGCACTCATCAGAAGTTGTTGGACGTCTCTGATCTGTCGATGCGCTTCGGTGGGCTGCTCGCAGTCAACGGCGTCAAGCTGGACATAGACAAAGGGGAGGTGATCTCCATCATTGGCCCCAATGGCGCGGGCAAGACGACCGTCTTCAACTGCCTGACCGGCTTCTATCGCCCGAGCGGCGGCGTTATTCGCTACAAGGGTGAGGAGATCCAGGGGCTACCCGGTCACCTCATAGCCCGCAAGGGGATAGTACGCACCTTCCAGCATGTGCGGCTGTTCAAGGAGATGACGGCGGTGGAGAACCTGCTGGTGGCCCAGCATCGCCACCTCAACACCAGTTTCATCGCCGGCCTGTTCAAGACCCCGGCCTTTCGCCGTGCCGAGCAGGAGGGGCTGGAACACGCCGCCTTCTGGCTGGAAAAGGTGGGCCTCAAGGATCTCTCCAATCGCACCGCCGGCAACCTGGCCTATGGGCAGCAACGCCGGCTCGAAATCGCCCGCTGCATGGCAACCCGGCCCGATCTGCTGATGCTGGACGAGCCAGCCGCCGGCCTCAACCCGCACGAGACCGATGAACTGAACGAGCTGATCATCAACCTGCGGGACGAATTTGGCGTCTCTGTGCTGCTTATCGAACACGACATGAAGCTGGTGATGGGCATCTCCAACCGCATTTTCGTGGTCAATCAGGGCACCCCGCTGGCCCACGGCAAGCCGGATGAGATCCGCAACAATCCAGCCGTGATAAAGGCCTATCTGGGCGAATCGTAGGACCCAAGGAGTCACGATGTTAGAACTTCGCAACGTATCGACCCACTACGGCAAGATCCAGGCACTACATGACGTCAGCGTCGAGGTGAAAGAGGGGGAAATCGTCACCCTGATCGGCGCCAACGGCGCCGGCAAGACCACCTTGCTGATGACCCTGTGCGGCGAGCCCAAGCCCAGCAGCGGCAGCATCTGGTTCGAGGGGGAGCAGATAAGCTCCCTCACCACGGCCCGCATCATGCGCAAGGACATCGCCGTGGTGCCGGAGGGGCGTCGCATCTTCGCCCGCCTGACGGTGGAGGAGAACCTGCTGATGGGCGCTTTCTTCGTCGACAAGGCCGAACAGCATGGGCTGCTGGATCAGGTGTTCACCCTGTTCCCGCGGCTGCACGAACGGCTGGAGCAGCGGGCAGGCACCATGTCAGGCGGCGAACAGCAGATGCTGGCCATCGGCCGCGCCCTGATGAGCAAGCCGCGCCTGCTGCTGCTGGATGAACCCTCACTGGGGCTGGCCCCCATCGTCATCCAGCAGATCTTCGACACCATAGAGCAGCTGCGCCAGAAGGGAATGACCATCTTCCTGGTGGAGCAGAACGCCAACCAAGCACTCAAGCTGGCCGATCGGGGCTATGTGCTGGAGAACGGCCATGTGGTACTGCATGACACAGGCGCAGCCCTGCTCGCCAACCCGGCCGTGCGGCAGGCTTATCTCGGCGGCTGACAGGCGTGTCGACGTTCACCATAATGACAAGGGAGCCGCTGGCTCCCTTATCTTTTGTGGGGTTAGTTTGCGCCCCGGCTTGCGGTACACTGACCGGTAATCAACCTATTCGCAGGACCTCTCAATGGACCAGTTTGCCCATATCAGTGCCCATGATGCCCACCAGAAGCTCAGCGCTGGTGAAGCCCGCCTCGTGGATATTCGCGATCCGCAATCCTTCGAGGCTGCCCACGCGGTCGGCGCCTTCCACCTCACCAATGGCACCCTGGTGCGCTTCATGGATGAGGTGGATTTCGATACCCCCGTGATAGTGATCTGCTATCACGGCAACAGCAGCCAGGGGGCAGCCCAGTATCTGCTGCAACAGGGCTATGACCAGGTCTACAGCCTGGATGGCGGCTTCGAGGCGTGGCGCAAAGCATTCCCCGTTCAGGCAGGCGACGCATGACAGGGGCGGGCAAGTCTTCCTCAACCGGCATGATCCAGCTGCTGGTGCTCGATAACGCCCGCATGGCCCAGGCGCTGGTGGACTACCTTGCGACGCTGGGCATCTCCTGCGAGCTGACCCAGTCCGAGCTCGGCGTCTCGGTCTGGCTGGCGGACGAGCAGCGCCTCGCCCAGGCCCAGCTGGAGGTGAAGCGCTTCCTGGCCGAGCCGACCCATCCGCGCTACATGGAGGCCTCCTGGCAATCAGGCAGCGCCGATGCCCGCATCGACTACAGCAAGGGAATGACGGATCCCATCACCGACTTCCTCCATCAGGCGGGGCCGCTGACCCTGGTGGTGATCATTGCCTGTCTGGCCATCTATGCGCTGAATGCCATCGGCCTGCCGATCTTTGACGAGCTGGCGTTCCACCTGACCATGGCCCAGTTTACCGACTGGCAGGCGTGGCGTTACTTCACCCCGGCTTTTATCCACTTCTCGGTGCTGCACCTGGTGTTCAACCTGCTGTGGTGGTGGTATCTGGGGGGCCAGATAGAGCAGCGCCTCGGCAGCGGCAAGCTGCTGATCCTGCTGCTGGTGGGGGCTGCCCTGCCCAACATCGCCGAGTTCTTCGTCAGTGGCCCGCGGTTTGGCGGCCTCTCCGGTGTTGTCTATGCCCTGCTCGGCTACTGCTGGCTGCGCGGCAAGATGCAACCGGCCTGCGGCCTCACTCTGCCACCGGCGCTGATGGGTTTCATGCTGTTCTGGCTGGTGCTCGGTTTCTTCGACTTGCTCGGCACCAGCACAGCCAACATGGCTCATCTGGTGGGTCTGCTGGTCGGTCTGCTGCAAGGCTGGCTGGACAGAAACCACCAGCCAGCCTGACGGTTTGCCCTGCCCCAGTCGCAGAAACGAAAACGCCGCCCCGAAGGGCGGCGTTTTTATTAGCCGACTGGCTTACTGCTTGAGCAGGCTGCCATTGGTCACCTGGACCAGGGTACCGCCACTCATGAAGAAGCTGCCAAATTGTGACTGCATCTCTGTGGTGACGTCACCGCTCGGGTCGAAGTTCTCGTCCGGTGCCAGCAGCGAGCTGTGACCACCGGCCACGAAGCGGGCCGCGTTGCGGCTGGCCGCGCCGGTGGCGGTCAGGGGCTGCAGTGCCAGCACCTTGAACAACGGCTCGGTACCACCCAGCGGCGCGGACGCAATGCTGTTCGGGATCACCTGATCCGACAGGCTCAGCGCACCGTCACCCACGATCTCGGTGGCAAACAGCGGGAAGTCCGCCTTGATGCCGCGACCGAGGTTGATCGGGTCAGCCGAATCCAGCAGCGATTGAGCCGCGAAGCTGTAGCTCTGCAGCGTGCTGGCTGCGGTCGTCTGAGTGGCCGCGTCCAGGCTCGGCAGGAACTCGTTGACGAAGCAGGTCGGCACCGCCGTTTGGCAGTTGGGAGCATAGGCGGCGAAACCGGCCTTCAGCTCGGCACTGCCGCCGGTCAGCACGCCCATCTTGATGGTCGGGCCGAAGGCCGGCGAGTTCAGCAACAGCGGCGCTATGCCGCCACCCGGCATGGCCAGGCCACCGGTGTCGAACTTGAACAGGGCATCCGCCTGCGCGTTGCCTATGGACTGGTTGGCTACTGCCAGCAGATTGGCTCCGGCAATGGCCCCCAGCGAGTGGCCGAGGAAATGCACCTTGAGGCTGCCGGCCGTCCCGATGGCCCCTTGGGCGTTGGCCAGGCCAACCGCCAGACGCAGGCCCAGCAGATCCGCCACGCTCTGTTTCAGGTTGTCCCGCGCCACAGTCAGGTAGCTCAGGTTCAGGTACGGCATCGGATTGTCGGAGGTGGTGACGGTATCCGTGCTGCCACTCAGGGCATAGCCACGCTCACCGTGCAGCGGATGATCGATCACCACTACGGCCACCTTTTTACTTGCCCCCATGCCCGCGCCGATCTGGCCCAGCGCCAGCGCATAGGAGTCCTCTTTGATGGAGGTGACCCCGTGCTGATAGATGATCACATCAGTAATGGTATTGAGCGGTGCGGCGGCAAAGATCCGCATCGGCACGGATTGCACCTCTTCCAGCATCGGCAGCGGGTTGAAGCGACCGATATTGCGCTCGGCATCCAGCGGCTTGCCGCCGGAAGTGAGCGTCACCCCGATCAGCTTGCTCGCCTCGGCCAGCAGCTCGCTCTGGCGGGTCGGATCGGCAATCAGCTCACCCAGCAGGGCCGGATCCACGCCCGCCCCCACCAGCCCGGCGATCACTTCGCTGTCAGACGCTTTCAGCGCATTGGCGATGGCATAGAGACTGGGGATGGCACCGTGCCAGGACTGGGTCTTGGCCTTGTCCCATGAACCGGCTATCGCTGGGGTAGAGAGGAAGTAAGGGAGCTTGACGCTACCGGTGTAAACCTTGGTCAGCTGGGCAACACCGTTGAGCGGAGTGCCAGGGCCAAAGGCGGCTGTCAGTGCATCTTTCTGATCCTGCGGCAGGAACAGCTCAGTATTCAGCTGGGTCAGGAAGGCATTGTTGCCGGTCACTGCCAGGGTATAAGTGCCGGGCAGGCTGGTGTTGCCTTTGGCATCCTGTTTCCACAGGGCGGCAGCATCCAGGGTCGGGCTCTTCAGCACGGAAGCGGCGGCACTCTTCACCGCCACCAGCACATCGGCGCCGGATTGGGTACCGAACCAGTCGGAGAAGATGACATGATCCGTGGCGATGCCGGTCGCGGCCTTGAACAGCCCTTCCTGCAGCGCGATCAGACCGTTGATGGTCTGCTCCTGGGCATTGCTGCCGGCGTTGTTCTTGTAGTTGCCGTAGTCACTGCCTGCCTTGAGGGCATCGCCGCGACTATCTTTCAGCGAATCAGTGGCCACTATCATGTAGTAGGAGGAGGGGTTCAACGGCTTGAGCGGAACCAGGTTCAGCTTGCCGGCCGAGGCGGCCACCACGAAGTCCACACCGTAGGTCAGCACCTTCTTCACGCCGCTCGGGCGCAGCGCTGTGCTGTCGAAGGTCAACTCCAGCAGGTAGAGCGGAGCCACTGAAGCGCCAAACTCTGCCGCCGTCGGTGCCTGAACCGTGATGCCAGACGAGGTGACCGGCACGATCTGGATAGCCTGGGTCGTAGACCAACCATCCAGCGTCGACATGGCGGAAACAGGGTTAGAGAGATCTGCGGTCTCGGTGGAGAATTTCAGGGTACCATCGCTGGCCCGGGCCGCCAGGGCACTGGGGCGCACTGCGTTGGAACCGGTCAACAGATAGTCGAGATAGCTTGAAGTGTCGCCTTTGTTATCATCACTGCCACCACAGCCAGCCAACAGGGCACTGACAACTGCGGCATAAATTAGCTTCTTTTTCATATCCTTATCTCTTTTTAGTTGTTATCCATGATGTGCTGACGGGGTAGGGTGAAAACCCGACCGAACCATATTAACAGCAACGCAACATTTTTTAAGCGTTCTGGTCGGTCATCTGATCTGCTTTTTTTGTGTACAACATCAAGGAATTGGAATAGAAACGGGACCCGATAGGTTAACAGCTTCACCCCGGATACCAGACCCGACCAGCAACGCCCCCAGCTCCTGATGGCAAAAAGCCACCCCGATCTCGGCAAAGCGGCTTAATTGTCGGTAGAATGTCGCCATTGCTTAAGGAGAACCACATGATCGACCCGAAGAAACTGGAAGAGATCGCCAAACAGGTGCACAACTCCCTGCCGCCCGGCATTCGCAGCATGGGTGAAGAGGTGGAAAAGAAGATCCGTCAGGTATTGCAGTCCCAGCTCAACAAGCTGGATCTGGTCAGTCGCGAGGAGTTTGACGTGCAGACCAAGGTGCTGCTGCGCACCCGCGAGAAGCTGACCGCCCTCGAGGCCAAGCTGACGCAGCTGGAACAGCAGCTCGCTGCCAAAGGCGAGTAACACGCTGACACCGCCGGCTCGCACGGCGCATAAAACAAACCCCAGCCAGGCTGGGGTTTGTTGTTTCTGAAGCTCAAGCGCCATCGCAATCGGCCGTCATATACGACTGACACCGCTTTGATGCCTACCGATTCGCACGCTCAACTCAGATGAACTCGTAGGCATCGCCGAAGATGCGCTCAGGCTCGGCACCGAGGATCTTGAACTCCTCTCGCGCCGCTCCAGCCATCTCGAAACGGCCAGCCACATAGATGTCGTAGTCATGCAGACTGACGAAGTCATCCATGATGGCCTTGTGCACCAGACCCGTCTTGCCGGTCCAGTCGCTTTCCGGCTCCTGCACCACAGGGATGAAGGTCAGCGGTGCATAGTCGCGCTCCCACTGCTGCATCTGCTCCTGTTCATAGAGCCAGTGCGCCTGGCGCACCCCCCAGTAGACGAAGACGGGGCGCTTGCTGCCGGTGTCTATCAGGAACTCCAGAATGGAGCGGGCATAGGAAAAACCGGTGCCCCCCGCCATCAGGATCAACGGACGGGGCGACTCTTCCCGCAGGAAGGCCTTGCCTGCCGCCAGTTCGATCTCTATCTCTCCCTGCTCGCGCATGCGGGCCAGCACCTGACCTGCATAAGCGTTCTCGGGGGTGGCGCCGATCTGCAGCTCCAGTACCCCAGGGCGGGTCGGTGAGTTGGCGATAGAGAAGGGGCGTTTGTCCGAATCGCTCATCACCACCAGCAGATACTGACCCGGCTTGAAGCTGACCGCTTGCTGCGGCGTCAGGGCCACGTGCCAGATGGTGTCGACATATTCGCGCAGTTCCTCTACGCGGCACTTGATACGTTGCATTCTTATCCTTGTGACGGGCTCGCTCGGCCCGCTTTCGCTCATTGATTCACTGTAGATTGACGACCAGTGCAGCTGGTCAGGTTTCCCGAGCATACCCAATTCCGCCCGGAGATCATCAACCTTTTATACCCGAACGGCGGTGGCAGCACGGATCCTCTGGCTGGCCGGGCTGGGTCGACCCGGCCCGCGTGATATAAATCCCAAGCAACCAGGCCTAGCCGAGAATAGCCAGCTCATCCCAGATGGCATCCACCTTCTGCTTCACCGCCTCGTCCTGGACTATGGGTTGCCCCCACTCGCGGTTGCTCTCCCCCGGCCACTTGTTGGTGGCATCCAGCCCCATCTTGGAGCCAAGGCCGGAGACAGGCGAGGCGAAGTCGAGGTAGTCGATCGGGGTGTGTTCGATCAGGGTGGTATCCCGGGCCGGGTCCATCCGGGTGGTGATGGCCCAGATCACATCCTTCCAGTCGCGGGCGTTGATGTCGTCATCGCAGACGATCACGAACTTGGTGTACATGAACTGGCGCAGGAAAGACCAGACCCCCAGCATCACCCGCTTGGCATGGCCCGGGTAACGCTTCTTGATGGTCACCACCGCCATCCGGTAAGAACAGCCTTCCGGCGGCAGGTAGAAATCCACTATTTCTGGGAACTGCTTCTGCAACAGCGGCACGAACACCTCGTTCAATGCCACGCCGAGTACCGCCGGCTCATCGGGCGGACGGCCTGTGTAGGTGCTGTGGTAGATGGCATCACGACGCATCGTCATGTGAGTGATGGTGAAGACCGGGAACTCGTCCACCTCGTTGTAGTAACCGGTGTGATCCCCGTAAGGCCCCTCGGGCGCCATCTCCCCCGGCTCCAGATACCCCTCCAGCACGATTTCGGCGCTGGCGGGCACCTCCAGCTCACAGCTCAGCGCCTTCACCACCTCGGTGCGGCTGCCCCGCAGCAAGCCCGCGAAGGCATATTCGGAGAGACTGTCCGGCACCGGCGTCACTGCGCCGAGTATGGTCGCAGGATCGGCGCCCAGCGCCACCACCACGGGGAAGCGCTCGCCCGGGTGGGCTTCCTGCCACTCGCGAAAATCGATGGCGCCACCGCGATGATCCAGCCAGCGCATGATCAGCTTGTTCTTGCCGATCTTCTGCTGGCGGTAGATGCCGAGGTTCTGCCGTTTCTTATAGGGACCGCGGGTAATGGTAAGGCCCCAGGTGACCAGGGGCGCCACATCACCGGGCCAGCAGTGCTGGATCGGGATCTGGTCCAGATCGACCGCCTCCCCTTCCAGCACCACCTGCTGGCAAGGGGCGGAGGAGAGCCGCTTGGTCGGCATATTGAGCACCTGCTTGAAGATGGGCAGCTTCTCCATCAGCTCCTTGAGACCGCGCGGCGGCTCGGGCTCCTTCAGGTAGGAGAGCCAGGTCCCCACCTGACGCAGGGCGCCGACGTTGGGCTGGCCCATGCCCATGGCGACCCGATCCGGGGTGCCGAACAGGTTGGTCAGCACCGGCATGCGGTAACCTTTGGGATTTTCGAACAGCAGGGCCGGGCCACCCGCACGCAGGGTGCGATCGCTGATCTCCGTCATCTCCAGATAGGGATCTATCTCGCGGGTGATGCGCTTGAGTTGTCCGTTTTGTTCCAGCTGCGCGATGAAATCACGCAAATCCTTGTATTTCATGCAGGTACCCTGTGTTCAGGCGATGCCGCATTATAACCCCGGCTGAGCGACGGGTGTACCCGTATCGGGCAGCATCACAGGACTGGCATGGCGCTTTTCCTGCTGGGTGAGCCGATCGGCGAGCTGGGCCAGCAGCCTGGGTTCATCCATCTGCAACAGCAGACTGGCCACCTGACCGCTGTACTGACGATTGCCAAGTTCGGCCAGCAGGAACTTCTGCGCCGAGTCGGGCAGGGGTGAGAGCTGGCTGAGTTGTTGCAGGGCGGGCAATGTCAAACGACTGTTGCGGCTGGCGGCGATTAGCAGGTCGCTCGCCGTCTGCCCCTGATGAAAACGGGCCACGCTCATGAGGGCAGCGATGCTGTCGTGATCCACCGGCTGGTGCCACAGCTTCTGATAGAGGGCGGTATCGCCAGTGCGCTCGACCAGCTGTCGCAGCAGCTGATTGTCGGGCAGGAAGATGCTCATGGCGGCCAGCTTGCGCGCCTCGCGCTGCAAGACAAAGCGCGGCTGCCGCTCGAGGACTGCCAGCAACGCCTGCTGCTGCAAGGCCAGGTCCCGGTTGCGGCTGTTGTAGATCTGTTTGAATTCGAAGCTGTTCTGCTCCAGCAGCTGGCGGTAGTTGTCCTGCCAGACCTGTTGCTGCCAGCGGCTCAGTACCAGCCGCGCCGCAGCGGCAAAATCATAGGCAGGCTGCTGGACCAGGAAACCGTCCACCTCCTTCTCCACCAGCCAACGGGGTGCCTTCACCGACTGGGCACGCACCCACAGCAGCAGTTCGGGGGAGCTTGCGCTGGGGCTGGCATCCAGGGTGGTAAGTAGCCGGCACAGCAGGTATTCCCGCTGGCCCACGGCCAGCGAGTCCAACAGCGAGTCCATGGCAGCAAACTGCCCCTGCTGCAGACGGCTGCCCAGATAATCGATATGGCCCTGCAGCCCTTCATCGGCGACCAGCTCGGATCTGGGCACCGAGGGGGGGGCAGCATGCACCGGCATGCCCATCAGCCAACCGAGTCCTATCAGAAGTACCAGCTTCATGACGTCCCTGTCCTTGTGACATCGAGGTTTCATACTACTCAAGCGACCGGAAAATAGATAAACAAAAACCGCGACCTAAGCCGCGGTTTCGTCATTGTCCGACCAGATTACTTCTGTTGACGCCGCATGGAGTCAAAGAATTCGTCGTTGGTCTTGGTGGCAGCCAACTTGTCGATCAGGAACTCGATGCTGTCGATCTCACCCATGGGGTGAATGATCTTGCGCAGGATCCACATCTTCTGCAGCTCGTCACCGGTCGTCAGCAACTCTTCCTTCCGGGTACCGGAGCGGGTGATGTCGATGGCCGGGTAAACGCGCTTCTCGGCAATTTTGCGCGAGAGGTGCAGTTCCATGTTGCCGGTCCCCTTGAACTCTTCGTAGATAACCTCGTCCATCTTGGAACCGGTATCAACCAGCGCGGTCGCTATGATGGTCAGGCTGCCGCCTTCCTCAACATTACGCGCGGCGCCGAAGAAGCGCTTGGGTCTGTGCAGGGCATTGGCGTCCACACCACCGGTCAGTACCTTGCCGGATGAGGGTATGACGGTGTTGTAAGCACGGGCCAGACGGGTGATGGAGTCCAGCAGTATGACCACATCCTTCTTGTGCTCGACCAGGCGCTTGGCCTTCTCGATCACCATCTCTGCGACCTGGACGTGACGGGATGCCGGCTCGTCGAAGGTGGAAGCGATCACTTCACCCTTCACCATGCGCTGCATCTCGGTCACTTCTTCCGGGCGTTCGTCGATCAGCAGGACGATCAGTTCACAGTCCGGGTGGTTGTAGGCGATGCTCTGGGCGATGTTCTGCAGCAGCATGGTCTTACCGGCCTTGGGCGGCGCCACGATCAGGCCGCGCTGGCCTTTACCGATGGGGGAAGCCAGGTCCAGCACGCGGGCAGTGATATCTTCTGTCGAACCATTGCCCCGTTCCATGCGCAGACGCTCGTTGGCATGCAGGGGAGTCAGGTTTTCGAACAGGATCTTGTTGCGGGCGTTTTCCGGACGGTCGTAGTTGACCTCGTTGACCTTGAGCAGCGCGAAATAACGTTCGCCCTCTTTCGGTGGCCGGATCTTGCCGGAGATGGTATCGCCGGTACGCAAGTTGAAGCGGCGGATCTGGCTCGGGGAGACATAGATATCGTCCGGGCCTGCCAGATAGGAGCCGTCTGCACTGCGCAGGAAGCCAAAACCATCGGTCAGGATTTCCAGCACACCGTCGCCAAAGATATCCTCACCACCCTTGGCATGTGCCTTGAGGATCGCGAAAATAATATCTTTCTTGTGCGCCCGAGCCAGATTTTCTAACCCCATGGATTCGCCAAGCTTGACCAGCTCGGACACAGGAGTGTTCTTTAATTCAGTCAGATTCATAGTGGTGAAAGTCTGTAAGCAAGGATTGAAATGAGGAGACAGTCTGCTGGATTGATGCTGATCGGATTTGATTTGCCGGGCTGTTGTTAAGCAAAGAGTCAGGCAAAAAGGTTAGCAAACGAACGATAAACTAGCACCAATCGGGACGAGCGTCTAGGTGATAAAATACAAGGAGCGCATTATTGCAATGCGCTCCTTTTTGATTATTACAGGTTACCGTCCAGAAACTCTTTCAGCTGAGTCTTGGACAGGGCACCGACCTTGGTCGCAGCCACTTCGCCATTCTTGAACAGCAAGAGGGTCGGAATACCGCGAATCCCATACTTGGGCGGAGTGTCGGCGTTATGGTCGATGTTCAATTTCGCCACTGTCACACGACCGGCATACTCTTGGGCGACTTCGTTCAGGATCGGGGCAATCATCTTGCACGGACCGCACCATTCGGCCCAGAAGTCGACCAGAACGGCGCCATCGGCTTTGATTACATCTGCCTCGAAGCTGGCATCGCTCAGCTGAACAATCTTGTCACTCATCTCCAACTCCAGTCAGTAATTAAGGCTTTATTGACGTATCAACAAAGGCAATAGTTGCCCTATTTGAAATGATCCTGTTTATTATTGCAAGCCTAACCTGATAACCTACCGCCATGAGCAAAACACACTTAACGACCGAAAAATTCGCCCAAATGGGCCTCGAACCCGAAGTTCTGGCTGGTCTGGAATCAAAGGGATTTCACTATTGCACGCCCATCCAGGCTCTGTCTCTGCCGTTGCTGGTAGAAGGCCATGACCTCGCCGGTCAGGCCCAGACAGGAACCGGCAAGACCATTGCCTTCCTGGCCGCGACATTCAACTATTTGCTGACCCACCCGCTGACCAATCCCCGTCTGGTTAACCAACCCAGAGCCATCATCATGGCGCCCACCCGGGAACTGGCAGTACAGATCTACAACGATGCCGACAGCATAGCCGCCTCTACCGGCCTGAAACTCGGCCTCGCCTACGGCGGCGAAGGTTACGACAAGCAGCTGGCCGTGCTGGAGCAGGGCGTCGACATCCTGATCGGCACCACCGGCCGCATCATCGACTACTTCAAGTCCAAGGTCATCGATCTGAGCAATATTCAGGTCGTGGTACTGGATGAAGCCGATCGCATGTTCGATCTGGGCTTCATCAAGGATATCCGCTTCCTGTTCCGCCGCATGCCTGCCCCGACCGAGCGGTTGAGCATGCTGTTCTCCGCCACCCTCTCCCTGCGGGTGCAGGAGCTGGCCTACGAGCACATGAACCACCCGGAACACGTGCAGGTGGAGCCTGAACAGATGACGGGCGTGCGCATCAAGGAGGAGCTGTTCTACCCCTCCAACGAAGACAAGATGCTGCTGTTGCTCTCTCTGATGGAAGAGGAGTGGCCAGAAAAAGCCATCGTGTTCGCCAACACCAAACATATCTGTGAAGACGTGCAGGCGTGGCTGGAGAATGACGGCCACCGCGCAGGTCTGCTGACCGGTGACGTGCCGCAGAAGAAGCGGATGAAGATCCTGGAAGAGTTCACCAAGGGGTCGCTGGACATCCTGGTCGCCACCGACGTGGCTGCCCGTGGTCTGCACATCCCGGACGTGACCCACGTCTTCAACTACGACCTGCCCGACGACGCCGAGGACTATGTGCACCGTATCGGGCGTACCGGTCGTGCCGGCAAGAGCGGTCACTCCATCAGCCTGGCCTGTGAAGACTATGCCTTCAACCTGCCTGCCATCGAGGAGTACATCCACCACCCGATCCCGGTCAGCAAGTATGACCGCGAGGCGCTGCTGGATGACGTGACCGCACCGAAACGGGTCGTTCGTAACCGCCAGCCGGTGAACCGCAACATGCGGGATCGCCAGGGTGGTGCCAACAGCAACAACCGTCGTCGTCCGCCGCGCAAGAGCTGAAGGACAGGCCCAGTTGTACAACTCGCCGCTCTATGCCGCCATCGACCTTGGCTCCAACAGCTTTCATATGCTGGTGGTGCGCGAGGTCGCCGGTGCGCTGCGCACCGTCACCAAGGTCAAGCGCAAGGTTCGCCTCGCCGCCGGGCTCGACCCGGAATTTCGTCTCAGCCGTGCCGCCATGGAGCGGGGCTGGGACTGCCTGCGCCTGTTCTCCGAGCAGTTGCAGGACATTCCGGCCGACAACATCCGGGTGGTGGGCACAGCTACCTTGCGCCTTGCCACCAACGTCGATGAGTTCCTCAGCGAAGCGGAACGGGTGCTCAACCACAGCATAGAGATCATCTCTGGCGAGGAAGAGGCCAAGACCATTTACGAGGGGGTCTCCTGGACCTCTGCCGGGGAAGGCAACCGGCTGGTGATCGACATCGGCGGCGCCAGCACAGAGCTGGTGATCGGCGAACATAGCGAAGCGAAACTGCTCAACAGCCTGCACATGGGCTGCGTCACCTGGCTCAACAACCACTTCGGTGATGGCGAGCTGAGTGAAGCCCGCTTCGGACAGGCCATCGCGGCCGCCAAGGCGGTGTTGGAGAAGGTGGCGGAAGACTACCGTACGCTGGGCTGGCGCACCTGCGTCGGCGCCTCCGGCACGGTACAGGCGCTGCAAGAGATCATGCTGGCGCAAGGGAAGAGCGAGCGGGTCACCCTGCCGAAACTGCAGGAGCTGATGGGTCAGGCCATCGCCTGTGGCAGGCTGGATCAGCTGCAACTGGAAGGGCTGGCGGCCGAGCGGCTGACCGTGTTCCCCTCCGGTCTCGCCATCCTTATCGCCATCTTCGAAACCCTGAACATCGAGAGCATGACCCTCGCGGGTGGCGCGTTGCGAGAAGGCTTGATCTACGGTCTGCTTGGCAACAATCACGACTGTGATGCCCGGGATCGCACCGCAGACAGCCTGATCAGCCGCTATCAGCTGGATACAGAGCACGCCGAGCGGGTGCGCGATACCGCCGTCGACGCATTCAACCAGCTGCAACCGGCCTGGCGACTCTCCAAACGCTACGGGCGCCCGATCTTGCGCTATGCAGCCCTGCTGCACGAGATCGGCCTCTGTATCGAGTACAAGAAGGCGCCGCAGCACGCCGCCTACATCATCGACAACATCGACATGCCGGGCTTTACCCCTGCGCAAAAAAAGCTGTTGTCGGCCCTGCTGTTCAACCAGCGGGACGAATTCAAGCTGGAAACCCTGGAGAAACAGGGTGCCGTCACCGGTCGTCAGGCGATCCGCCTGGCCCGTATCCTGCGCATCGCGCTGATCCTCTGCATGCGTCGCACTCAGGGCACAGTACCCAGCTTCACCCTGCAGGCCGATGAAGAGGCACTGATTCTGACCCTGCCCAAGGGATGGATGGATGAACACTACCTGCGCGCCAGCGAATTGCGACTCGAAGTGGAACGCCAGCAAAAGATGGGCTGGCCCACTCGCTTGCTGGAAGCCTGATCCAGAAACTTGCTTGTTTGGGAGCCGATCATGCCGGATTACCAACCTATCAGCTGCGATCTCTACGACTGGCTTGAAATTGCCGCCAGCTGGCAATTGCCGGTGAGCCTCACCAGCCGTGATGGTTACCAGTGGCATGACAAGATCCGCACCATAGAAGCCAGCGAAGGGGTTGAGTATCTGCTGTTGCACAGTGGCGAGCGGCTCAGCCTGGCAGAGTTGGCGACCTTGCGCCTGAACTGGCAAGGGGAAGAGAAGCTGATCCGCTTCGCTCCAACTCACTGAATACAGTACAAAAAAGGAAGGCCAACATGGTGTTGGCCCTCCTTTTTTACATCCGCGGCTCACACAGACCGTTAACCCGCCGCCAGCGCCGCCATGACATAGACATCGAAGCGGTTGCTCTTGGTCTCGATGGCCATGCTGGGTTTGTGCTCATTGAGCCAACCCGCGTAGTCGGGGCGCTTTACCACCACCCGCTTCTCCGCCATCTTGAGGGCCGCCGGCAACAGGGCATCCGCATCGAGATCCGGCCCCACCAGCGACTGGAACACCCGCATCTCTTTTTTCACCAACGCCGACTTCTGCTTGTGGGGGAACATGGGATCGAGGTAGATGACATCAGGCCGCTCGGTCAACGCCAGCAGGTTGTCAACCGCCGGTCCTTGCAGCAGGCACATCCGCTCGCTGACCCAGGAGCCTATCTCGGGATCCTGCGCCGCCCGTCTCAATCCATCCTGCAACAGGGCCGCCACCACAGGGCTGCGCTCAATCAAGGTCACCTTGCAGCCGAGGGAAGCCAGCACGAAGGCATCGCGGCCGAGCCCGGCAGTGGCATCCACCACGGTAGGCATTGCACCGGCCTTGAGCCCGACCGCCTTGGCAATGGATTGACCGCGCCCGCCGCCGAACTTGCGTCTGTGGGCTACGGCTCCTTCCACAAAGTCCACATAGACGGCACCCAGCTTGGGTTCGTCCAGCTTGCGCAGCTCCAGCCGCTCGGGCGTAAACACCAGCGCGAACTGGGGGTAGTCGGTCTGGTCAAGCTGGCTGGCCAACACGTGTGCCTGCGCGGCCTTGGTGGGGTCTTCGAGGAGGATTTGCATGATCTTGGCTGCGTTCTAAGTTCAATGGGCGGAGTGTATCACAGCCCCTTTATGCGGCTGTAGGGTGTGTCGTATCGGGGCAAAATGGCATGGCGAGAAGACACGACAGGCTGACCCTGGCGCTAGAACAGGTATCGGCTAGCTGCTCTGCAGGAACATGCTCTTGTCGTTGAGTTGCAGGTATTCGATCAGGTCGTCATATGCCAGTGGACGGCTGAGCAGGAAGCCCTGGGTGAAGGCACACCCCTTCTGGCAGAGGAAGTTGAGCTGCTCGCGAGTCTCCACCCCCTCGATCACCACCTGCATGCCGAGGTTGTGCACTATGTTGATGATGCCATCGAGCAGCAGCCTGTCCTGCTCGTTGAACGGGATATGGCGCACGAAGGCCCTGTCAATCTTGACCAGATCCACCGGGAAGTTGCGCAGGTAGTTGAGAGCCGAATAGCCGGTGCCAAAGTCGTCGATGGCCAGCTTGCAGCCCGCCTCGCGCAGGGCATCGATCCGCACCCTGTGCTGATCACTGGTTTCCATCAGCAGGGATTCGGTGATCTCGATGACAATATCGCAGGGGTCGAGCCCGAAGTGATGGATCACCTTGAGCCACTCGCTCGCCTCCGGATCTATGGTCTGGAACTCCTGGGTGGAGCGGTTAATGGACATCTGCAGATCCGGGAAGCCGGATTGCTGCAACCGCGCCAGATCCCGACACGACTGCCAGAGCACCAGCGCTCCCAGCCCCTGAATGAGCCCGGCCTCTTCCGCCAGCGGAATGAAATCCGCCGGCGAAACCTGGCCCCACTGGGGGTGATACCAGCGCACCAGCGCCTCCAGCTTGGCCACCCGGCCGCGGCGGTTGTCCCAGATGGGCTGATAGGCCATGGTCAGCTGCTCCAGCTTGATGGCCTCCGCCAGATCCTGCTGCATCTGGTGACGCTGGCGCACCTCCTCCCGCATGGAGACGCAGTAGGTGCCGAGTTGGCGCCCCTGCCGCTTGGCGGCAAACAGCGCCTGTTCGGCGTTGCGCAGCAGCTCGTCGCTCTCGACGCCATCCCCGGGGCAGAGGGTGATGCCGATGGTGGCGGTCACATAAAGGTGCTGGTTGGCCAGCATAAAGGGACGGGCGAAGCCCCCTACCACCTGCTTGGCGAATACCTCGGCCTGCCGACGGTTGACTATACCGGGCACCAGGAAGGCGAACTCGTCGCCACCGATGCGGGCCACCAGATCATCGGTACGTACCCGGCTCACCAGCCGATCCGACACCTCCCGCAGCAGGGCGTCACCGGCGTGGTGATCCATGCTGTTGTTGACCGCTTTGAAATTGTTGAGGTCGAGCACCATGAGTGCGAAACGCTCGCCCCGCTCGCAGAAGCGGCTGAGGCAGCGGCCAAACAGCCAGCGATTGGGCAGGCCGGTGAGGTTGTCGTAGTTGGCCTGGGCGGCGATTTTCTGCTCCGCCAGCTTGGTCTGGGAGAGATCGCTGAAGATACCTATGTACTGGCTGATCTTGCCCCCTTCCCGCAAGGTGCTGATCATCAGCTGCTGGGGGTAGAGCTTGCCGTTCTTGCGCTTGTTCCACACCTCGCCACGCCAGACTCCTACCCGCTCCAGCGCGTGATACATGTCGGCGTAAAAGGCCTGATCGTGCAGCCCGGACTTGAGCATGCTGGGGCACTGACCGCACACCTCACTCTCGCTGTACCCCGTGATCTGCTCGAATGCCGGGTTGACCGAGATGATGCGACTGTCGGCATCACACACCAAAATGGCTTCGGAGAGATTGTCATAGACCCGGTGGGAGAGTTTGAGCTGCTCGGCATGACGCTTGAGAGGATCGATATTTTCCAGCACCACCATCAGGTAGTCGGGCTGCAGCTGCTCGTCCCGCACCAGGGTGACTGTGGCCCGCCCCCACAACACCTGACCATCCCGGTGCAGGTAACGCTTCTCCTGAGTGAAGGCGGTACGCTCACCGCGCTTGAGCTCCCCATAACAGGGGGCGCTGCGCAGCCAGTCTTCCGGATGGTTGAGTTCGGCGGCAGGGCGGTGCTGCAGCTCCTTCTGGCTGTAACCCAGCATCTTCTCGATGGCCGGGTTGGTCCAGAGGATCCTGCCATCCAGATCCAGCTTGCCGATCCCCACGGGGGCGTGGGACATCATGGTGTGCAGAAAGTGGTGATACTCAGGCTGATTCAGCACCGGTAACTGCTGACACATCAGCGCCAGCTCGCGGCCCGCCAGCGGCGCCAGCAGCCGCAGCAAGCCCATCACCTTGTCCATGTTGGCGAGCGGTTGCTTGAACAGCACGCTGCAGAGGCCGATAGTCTCGCCCTGGGCATTCTTGAGGGCCACGGCGGCATAGGCCTGAATATGCCAGTCCTGCAACACGGCGGCATGAGGGAACAGCTGCTGGACGCGATCGCTGAACCAGGCCTCCCCCTGTTGCAGGGCGACCTCCCCCGGGGTGGCACTGACCGGAAAACTGAAATGGGTGGTGTCGAGAGACGCAGGGTGGACGGCGTGTACCTTGAAAAACAGCCCAGCTTGATCCCTGCCTGAAATCAGGACGAAATCGGCCCTGACCGCTGCGGCGATTTCACTCACAAAGGTATCGAAATATCCCTGGCCACTCGAATGAGACAGACTTGAGATGATTTGATAGACAGACTCGAGTGCTCGCCTCATGGCAAGGTTCTTTCTCTCCTTGGAAGGTAGAACCCGACTCTACTGAAGAGGCGGGGACAGTGCAAACATGCACTCTGCAAGATATTAAAAAGCCTTGAGAAAAGGGACCAAAAGGTCCCTTTTTATCTCAAAAATCATGCAAGGATCCCACTATGCCGCAAAAGTGTACCGGCTTGAAGCTCACGGCGGCGCTGGGCATCAGGCGGCGATCCCGCTGTGGCGTAACAACGCATCGACCTTGGGCTCGCGGCCACGGAAGGCACGGAACAGCTCCATCGGCTCCTTCGCCCCCCCCTTCTCCAGAATATGCTTCAGGAAGGATTGGCCGGTGGCCGGATTGAAGATCCCCTCCTCCTCGAAGCGGGAGAAGGCATCGGCAGAGAGCACCTCGGCCCACTTGTAGCTGTAGTAGCCCGCCGCATAGCCGCCGGCAAAGATGTGGGAGAAGCTGTGCTGGAAACGGTTGAACGCGGGCGGCGTCATCACAGCCACCTGGCTGCGCACCTCGGCCAGCAGGGTCAGGACCTGATCCGGGTTGGCCGGGTCAAACTCCTGGTGCAGGCGGAAGTCGAACAGGGCGAACTCCAGCTGACGCAGCATCTGCATGGCAGCCTGGAAGTTGCGGGCAGTCAGCATCTTCTCCAGCAGATCGGCAGGCAATGGCTCGCCGGTCTCATGATGGCCGGAGATAAAGGCCAGCGCCTCGGACTCCCAGCACCAGTTCTCGAGGAACTGGCTCGGCAGCTCCACCGCATCCCAGGCCACACCGTTGATACCGGCAACGCCGGCAACGTCGATTTGGGTCAGCATGTGGTGAATACCGTGACCAAACTCGTGGAACAGGGTGACCACTTCGTTGTGGGTGAACAGGGCCGGTTTGCCATCCACGGGGCCATTGAAGTTGCAGGTCAGGTAAGCCACCGGCTTTTGCAAAGATCCATCCTGACGATAACGACGACCCAGGCACACATCCATCCAGGCACCGCCCTGCTTGTGTTCGCGGGCATAGAGGTCGAGATAGAAGCTACCGCGCAGCTCGTCTTCGGCATCGAAGATGTCATAGAAGCGCACATCCGGGTGCCAGGTGTCGATGCCGAGGCGCTCGCGCACCTTGATGCCGAACACCCGTTTCACGACTTCAAACAGCCCCTTCACCACCTTGCTGGCAGGGAAGTAGGGGCGCAACTGCTCGTCGGAAATGGAGAACTTGTGCTGCTTGAGCTTCTCGGCGTAATAAGCAAGATCCCAGGCGGCCAGTTCACTCTGACCATGTTGCTCGGCAGCGAAGACGCGGATTTCCTCCAGCTCGGCCTTGCCTTGCGGCAGGGATTTGGCGGCCAGATCCGTGAGGAAGTTCACCACCTGTTCGGTCTTGTCTGCCATCTTGGTGGCCAGCGACAGCTCGGCGTAATTGGCAAAGCCAAGCAGCTGGGCCAGCTCGCGGCGCAGGGAGAGCAGCTCGCTCATGATGGCGGAGTTGTCCCACTTGCCGGCGTTCGGGCCCTGATCCGAGGCGCGGGTGGTGAAGGCCTCATACAGTTCGGCGCGCAGCTCGCGGGTGTCGGCATACATCATCACCGGCAGGTAGGAGGGAATATCCAGAGTAAACAGCCAGCCCTGCTGACCCTTTTGCTCCGCCAGCTGGCGGGCGGCGGCCTGCGCGCTCTGTGGCAGGCCGGTCAGTTCGGCCTCGTCGGCCACCAGCTTTTGCCAGCCCTGGGTCGCATCCAGCACGTTGTTGCTGAAACGGGAGGCCAGCTCGGAGAGACGGGCCTGGATTTCGCCGTAGCGCTGCTGCGCCTCGGCGGGTAGACCGATACCGGACAGGCGGAAGTCGCGCAGGGTATTTTGGATCTCCTTGCGCTGGGCGCCGCTCAGCAGTGGGAAGTCGTCGCTCTCGGCCAGCTCGCGATAGGCCTGATAGAGCCCCTCATGCTGACCGACATAGGTCTGGAATTCGGAGAGCAGCGGCAGGCAGGCGTCATGGGCCGCGCGCAGCGCTTCGCTGTTGAGCACAGAGTTAAGATGGCTGACCGGTGACCAGACTCGCGCCAGGCGGTCATTCACCTCTTCCAGCGGCGCGATCAGGCTGTCCCAGGTATGGGGGTCACGCTGGGCCAGCACATCGCCGATCTTCTGTTTGCAATCGGCGATCGCCTGCGTCACGGCAGCGTGCACCTGATCGGGCTGGATCTGGCTGAAAGGGGGCAGCGAGTCCATTGTCAGCAAAGGGTTATTCATCCTGCGGTACCTCTAAATTCTCTACAGCCCCTGCCGTCCAGAAGCCTGCTTGGACCATCTAAGATGTAGGCAGAAACCTCATTAATCAAGCCTTTGCCGCCGAGAGGTGGGCCAGCTCCCCACTTTTAGCGAGAATGTGCTCATTAAATCGGCAACAAGGCAGCCAGAGACGACAATGCCGACCCGGAGGTCGGCATTGTGAGCGAAAGCGCAAGGCAGGCATCAGCGTCTGGCGTCCTCCTTCAGCCACTGCGCCACGCGCTTGGCGAAGTAGGTGAGGATGCCGTCAGCACCGGCTCGCTTGAAGCAGAGCAGGGACTCCATGATGCTCTCCTTCTCCTTCAGCCAGCCATTCTGTATCGCCGCCATGTGCATGGCGTACTCGCCACTCACCTGATAGGCAAAGGTCGGCACGCCGAACTGATCCTTCACCTGACGGATCACGTCCAGATAGGGCATGCCCGGTTTGACCATGACGCTGTCGGCCCCTTCCTGAATATCCAGCGCCACCTCGTGCAAGGCTTCGTTGCTGTTGGCCGGATCCATCTGATAGGTGGCCTTGTTGCTTTTGCCGAGGTTGCCAGCAGAGCCAACCGCGTCGCGGAACGGGCCGTAGTAGCAGGAAGCGTACTTGGCGGAGTAAGCCATGATCTGGGTATTGATGAAGCCGTTCTCTTCCAGCGCAGCACGAATTGCCCCGATACGGCCATCCATCATGTCGGACGGCGCGACGATATCGACCCCGGCGGCGGCGTGGGAAAGCGCCTGCTTCACCAGGATTTCCGTGGTGATGTCGTTCAGCACATAGCCTTCGTCATCTATGATGCCGTCCTGACCATGGGTAGTGAACGGATCGAGCGCCACGTCGGTGATAACACCCAGCTCGGGGAAGCGAGCCTTGAGGGCGCGGGTCGCCCGCTGGGCCAGCCCGTCCGGGTTGTAGGCCTCTTCCGCCAGCAGGCTCTTGCTCTGAAGCGGGGTCACCGGGAACAGAGCGATGGCGGGCACGCCGAGGGCGACCAGCTCTTCGGCTTCCGCCAGCAGCAGATCGATGGAGAGACGCTCCACCCCCGGCATGGAGGTGACGGCCTCACGGCGGTTCTCCCCCTCCAGCACGAACACGGGATAGATGAGATCGTTGACGGTCAGGACGTTCTCGCGCACCAGACGACGGCTGAAATCATGTTTGCGCACCCGGCGCAGGCGGCGACCCGGAAAGGCGCCCGGAAGAGTTGTAGCCATGAATCACTCCAAAAGAGGAAGTTGGAAGAACGCGGCGGAGGTGGCCCGGGTATGGGCCAGCAAGGCCTCGGGCGCTTCACCACGACAGGCCGCCACCACCTGGGCGATGTGCGGCAAAAAAGCGGGTTCGTTGCGTTTCGGGCGGGGTTTCAAATCCCGCGGCACCATATAGGGGGCATCGGTTTCAATCATCAACCGACCGGCCGGAATGCGGGCCACCTGTTCGCGCAGCAGCTGGCCACGGCGCTCGTCACAGAGCCAGCCCGTCACCCCTATATGCAGCCCCAGCGCCAGACACTCGTCCAGCTCCTCGTCGGATCCGGTGAAGCAGTGCAGTACTGCGCCTGGCAGGCTGGGCAGCCAGGGACGCAAGATCTCGACAAAGCGGGCATGGGCATCACGGCAATGCAGAAACACCGGCATTGCCAGTTCGGCAGCCAACGCCAGTTGGGCATCGAATACCGCATCCTGCACCGGGCGGGGGGAGAAGTCGCGGTTGTAGTCGAGACCACACTCGCCGATGGCCACCACCTGCGGCAATGCCGCCAGCTCGCGCAGGGCGGGCAGGGTTGTCTCATCGACACTCTTGGCATCGTGGGGATGGACCCCGGCGGTGGAGAAGCAGTAACCCGGCCACAGAGCAGCCAAGTCAGCGCTTTCGCGGCTACCGGCCAGATCGGTGCCGGTCAGGATCAATGCCTCGACCCCGGCGGCACGGGCACGCGCCACCAGTTCAGGCTGTTCACCGGCAAACTGGCTGCTGGTCAGGTTTAAACCGATATCGATCATGCCAGCTCCCAAACCCCTTTGGGAGTCAGGCTTGTATCCTTAATTTGCTTAGACTTTCTTAACTCAGTAGCAGCCCAGCGCATGTCATATTGCCATGTAAAGAACAGCTCTCCGGCGCCTTTCAATTCTTGCTCTTTATGTGTCCATATCCATTCAGCGATACTAACAATTGGAGCTCTACCTCCGCGATCTGCTAACGCAGTAAGCACCCATTCTTGTAAATCCGTTTTCGTAACCATGTATCGGCTCTATCAAATTAAGAGGAGCCTCAGCTCCCCCCTTCCGCTTGTTCCTGTTGCTCTTCATCCTCTTTCTTCACATAGAAGCGGGCGAAGAACAGACCTATCTCCCACAGCGCCCACATCGGGATCGCGAGCAAGGTCTGGGAGAAGACATCAGGCGGCGTCAGCAACATGCCGACCGCGAACACCCCGACGATGACGTAAGGGCGTTTCTCCCGCAGGCTCTTGGGGGTGGTTACCCCGGTCCAGCACAGCAGTATGGTGGCCACCGGGATCTCGAACGCTACCCCGAACGCGAAGAACAGGGTGAGCACGAAGTCCAGATAGCTGGCGATGTCAGTCGCCACTGTCACCCCGGCGGGCGCGGTACTGGTGAAAAAGCCGAACACCAGCGGGAACACCACGTAGTAGGCAAACGCCATACCGCTGTAGAACAACACCGCCGTGGAGACGACCAGCGGCATGATGAGACGCCGCTCATGCTTGTACAGACCGGGGGCGATGAAGGCCCAGGCCTGGTAGAGCAGATAGGGGATCGCCACGAAGAAGGAGACCACCAGCGTCAGCTTGATCGGCGTCAGGAAGGGGGTCGCCACATCCGTCGCTATCATGCTGGTGCCTGCCGGCAACTGACTGAGCAGCGGCTGGGCCACGAAGTCATAGATATTGTTGGAAAAATAGATCAGCGCGATGAACACCAGCAGGATGGCCGAGATGGACCGTAGCAAGCGGGTTCTCAGCTCTACCAGATGGGTGATCAGGGGTTGTTCGGCCTGACTCATGGCTTCACCTCCCCTTGATCGACACGCGGGTCTGCACCCTGGGCAGGGATCATGGCGGTTTCCTCGTCATGAGCCGCCGTCACGGCTGGCTGATCGGGAGTCTCCTCCTTCACCTCGGCAGCAGCCGGGGCGGGGTGGATGCTGTTTTGCTGTTCGTAAGGGCGGGTCACCGATTGCGCGGCCGCTTTGAGCTGCTCGATAGACTCCTGCAGCTCGGGGCTCAGGTTGTTCATCTGCAACTGTTCGGCCTTCTTCAGGTCGTTGTGCAGCTCCTGCAACTTGAACTCCTGCTCCAGCTCGGACTTGACCGAGTTGGCAGTGCTGCGGATCAGCCTGATCCAGTGGCTGGCGGTACGGATCGCCACGGGCAGCCGCTCGGGACCGAGCACCACCAGGGCGACGACACCGATGACAACCAGCTCCCAGAAACCGATATCGAACATGGCTTAGGCCTGTTCTTTATCTTTCTGCTTGGCGGTCTCGGCACTATTGGCCGCTTCGTTCAACTGCTTGGGGGGAAACTCGGCATCTTTCTGATCCGGTTTGGCATCAGCAGCCGGCTCATCGGACAGCGCCTTCTTGAAACCTTTGACGGCCGCACCCAGATCGCCACCGATCCCGCGCAGCTTCTTGGTACCGAACAGCAGCACGACGATGACTGCGACGATCAACAATTGCCAAATACTGATACCACCCATGATATTTCTCCAAGTCCAAATTTGACGCTAAGGTGCGCACGTGTGTTATTAACGATCACGATGCTGATGCCAGCCCGTAATTACTTCAAAACTGACGCCAAACTGCACGCGTGTGTTATTGACGGGAGCGAGCCTTGAACCACCCCAGCAGCCAGCATAACCCTGTGCCGGCCAGGCTGAGTTGTCCCCACTCAATATATTGTTTTTGGGTCAGCAAGAATACACCCGCCAATAGCAGGCTGGCGCCAACCCCCAAGAGGTAGCGAGCCTGTCCCTGCCGACGGCTGTGACGGCGGAAATCGGCAAACATCTGGTCGAAGTGGCGCTGCTGGTGACGGGTCTGGCGCAGGGTCTCATAGACCAGCTCCGGCAATTCAGGCAGTTTCTCTGCCCAGAATGGCGCTTTCTCTTTAATGGCATTCCACACGGCTTTCGGCCCAACCTGCTCGTGCATCCAGTTTTCCAGATAGGGCTTGGCGGTCTGCCACAAGTCCAGCTGGGGATAGAGCTGACGCCCCAAGCCTTCCACATAGAGCAATGTCTTTTGCAACAGCACCAGCTGCGGCTGCACCGTCATGTTGAAGCGACGGGCGGTGTTGAACAGGTTGAGCAGCACGTGGCCAAACGAGATCTCGGACAGCGGCTTCTCGAAGATGGGCTCCAGCACGGTGCGGATGGCGAATTCGAACTCATCCACCTTGGTGTCTGGCGGTACCCAGCCGGACTCCACGTGCAACTCGGCCACCCGGCGATAGTCGCGGTTGAAGAAGGCGAGGAAGTTCTCTGCAAGATAGCGTTTGTCTTCCCGGGTCAGGGTACCGACTATACCGCAGTCGATACCGATCCAGAGCGGATTGTCGGGATGTTCATAGGAGACGAAGATATTGCCGGGATGCATGTCGGCGTGGAAGAAGCTGTCACGAAACACCTGGGTGAAGAACACCTCAACGCCGCGTTCGGCCAGCAGCTTCATGTTGGTGCCGTTGGCCTCCAGTGCAGGAATGTCGGAAACCGGTATGCCGTAGATACGCTCCATCACCAGCACATGCTCACGGCAATGTTCGGTGAACACCTCGGGCACGTAGAGCGCATCGGAGCCGGTGAAGTTACGGCGCAACTGGATGGCGTTGGCGGCTTCGCGCATCAGGTTGAGCTCGTCGAGGATGGTCTTGCGATACTCTTCCACCACCTCGATGGGGCGCAGGCGCGCGCTCTGTGGCACAAAACGGGCCACCAGACGGGCCAGGGTCTGCATCAGGCGCAGATCGGCCTCTATGACCGGCTCGATGTCGGGGCGGATCACCTTGATGACAATCTCGCGGCCATTCTCCTTCAATCGACCCGTGTGCACCTGGGCGATGGAAGCAGATGCCAGCGGCGTCTCATCGAAGTCGTCGAACAGCGTCTCGACGGAGCAACCCAGGCTCTCCTCGATCTTGAGACGCGCCGCCTGACCACAGAAGGGGGGCACCCTGTCCTGCAACATGGCCAGCTCTTCGGCGATATCCGGCGGCAACAGATCGCGCCGGGTCGACAGCATCTGACCGAACTTGATGAAGATGGGGCCAAGGGCCTCGAAGGCGAGACGAATGCGGGCACCGCGGCTGAGATCCGGTTGCTTGTTCTTGAGCCAGAACAAGGAACGACGGGCCAGACGACCCGGCCAGGGTTGATAGCGGGCGGGCACCAGTTCGTCGATGCCCTGCTCCAGCAGGATGGTGATGATGCGATAGAGGCGCTTGAACTCCTTCGGGGTCATCAGGCCACCTGCTGTTCGAAGCGGGCCAGTCGCAGTTCGACCGCTTTCATCTGTTGCGCCAGCAGTTCGACATCGTCGTTGAAGCTCGCCACCTCCAGCGGACCCGGTGCGAGGCGGATCTCTTCGGTCAGGTATTCCGCCAGCTGGCTGCGGCTGCGGCACAGCTCGCGGCCGACCAGGCGGCGTGCCTGACGGGCACCACTGAACAGGGTGTGAGCCAGCACGTCGCCGGTATAGCGCGACAGTTCCTCTTCCCAGTCGATATCCAGTTCACCCAACAAGACGCTGAACGCCTGTACCAGCTGGGGATCACCGCTCAGATCCAGCTTCTCCTCACGGATATAGCGGGTCAGGGCGGACGGGTCTTTCAACAGGCCCAGCGCCGTCAGCGAAAGGCTGAGCACTGCATCGGCCTCGCCTTCGTGGCGGGCAAGCACATCCAGCCGGCGATCGGAGAAGACAAACCAGAGCGGCTTGAGCTCACGCAGCTCCAGCTTGAGCACCTTGCCCGTCAGCTTGCGCAACCGCTCGGAACTCTGCTTGTCGAGCGTCAGCAACTGGTTGAGGCTGGTTTCGATCACGGCGGTGACCATGGCATCCATCGGCATAGGCGACCTTAAAACTTGTAACCGCGGTGCAGGGCGACCACACCCTGGGTCAGGTTGTAGAACTCAACCTGCTCAAAACCGACATTTTCCATCATCCCTTTCAGGGTTTCCTGATCCGGATGCATGCGGATGGACTCCGCCAGATACTTGTAGCTTTCACCGTCGTTCGCAACGATTTCGCCCATTTTCGGCAGCAATTTGAAGGAGTAGAGATCGTACAGCTTGGCGATCACCTCGCTGGCAGGCTTGGAAAACTCCAGCACCAGCAGACGGCCGCCCGGTTTCAGCACCCGGAACATGGAGGCCAACGCCTTGTCCTTGTCGGTTACGTTGCGAAGGCCAAAGCCAATGGTAATGACATCGAAGTGGTTATCCGGGAAGGGCAACGCCTCAGCGTTGGCCTGTACGTAGGAGACGTTGTTCGCCACCCCCAGGTTGCGCAGCTTGTCGCGACCCACCTTGAGCATGGAATCATTGATATCCGCCAATACTACCTGACCAGTCTCACCGACGATGCGGGAGAACTTGGCGGTCAGATCACCGGTACCACCGGCCAGATCCAGCACCTTCTGGCCCTTGCGCACACCTGAGCAGTCGATGGTGAAGCGCTTCCACAGGCGGTGGATGCCGAACGACATCAGATCGTTCATCAGATCATACTTGGCAGCAACCGAATGGAAGACGCCAGCCACCAACGTTTCCTTGTCGGTCGCAGCCACGGTTTTAAAGCCAAAATGCGTTGTCGTAGTCTGTTCTGACATCCCTTAAACACCCATAGAGCAAAGAATGGTCGCCAGTTTACCAGAGCCAATGGCGTGCGGACACCTTAAACCCTGCTGGCGACCAACTGCATGCCCAGCAACACCATGGCCAGACAGAGGAAAAGGTTGAGGCCTATATTGAGCACCGCCTTCAGATAAGCACCCTGCTGGGCCAGCACCACAGTATCCAGTGCGAAGGAGGAGAAAGTGGTGAGCGCCCCGAGGATCCCCACCATCAGCAGCGGTTTCATCGGGTGTTCCATCACATGACCCTGACTGATGAGCGCAAAGGCGATACCCATGATAAAAGAGCCCACCACGTTGACCACCAGGGTACCGTAGGGAAAATGGCGGCCCAACAACAGCGCCATCAGCTCGGCGATACCAAAACGCAGGCAAGCACCGATGGCGCCGCCAGCGGCGACAAATAACCAGGTTTGCATAGGGCAGACTCCATAGTATCAGGCCAACATTATGCAAAATGTCGGCAAGCGGGGACAGCGGGGCAATTAATCGATATCGACCGCCTCAGCGGCGAAAGTCGACCGGTTCGACCCGATCCAGGTGGAGCGATGTCTGGGCCGGCTGGGTCTCGGCAATCACACGACCATGGCGGATGGAGTAGCGCACCGGCACCTGACGGCGCACCGCATCGAAGCCATTCTCGGCGAGCAGGATCAGCAAATTAGCCGGCTTGCCGACCTCGATGCCATAGCGATCCTGCACATTCAGGGTACGGGCACTGTGGCTGCTGATCAGTTTCAGACCATCGTTGATCTGCTCATACCCCATGATCTGGCACACATGCAGCCCCATGTGCAGCACCTGCAACATGTTGGCGGTGCCCATGGGATACCAGGGATCAAACACATCGTCGTGACCGAAGCAGACGTTGATGTTCGCCTCCAGCATCTCCTTCACCCGGGTGATACCGCGGCGCTTGGGATAGGTATCGAAGCGCCCCTGCAGGTGGATATTCACCAGCGGATTGGCCACGAAGTTGATGTCCGCCATCTTGAGCAGCCGGAACAGGCGGGAAGCATAAGCCCCGTTGTAGGAGTGCATGGCGGTGGTGTGGCTGGCAGTCACCCGATGGCCGATACCCCGCTCGTAAGCCAGGGTCGCCAGCGTCTCGATAAAGCGGGACTGCTCGTCATCTATCTCATCGCAGTGTACATCGACCAGAACCTGATACTTCTCGGCAAGATCGAAGATGTAGTGCAGACTTTCGACCCCATATTCTCGGGTAAACTCGAAATGGGGGGTGGCGCCTATCACGTCGACGCCCAGCTTGAGAGCCTCTTCAAGCAGCGCCTTGCCGTTGGGGTAGGAGAGGATCCCCTCCTGCGGGAAGGCCACTATCTGCAGCTCCACCCACTCCTTCATCTCCTCTCGCACCTCCAGCATCGCCTTCAAGGCAATCAGATTCGGATCGGAGACATCGACGTGAGTGCGAACAAACTGGATGCCGTTGGCAATCTGCCACTTCAGCGTCTGGATGGCACGCTGTTTTACATCCTCATGAGTCAGCAGCGCCTTGCGTTCGGCCCAGCGCTCTATCCCCTCGAACAGGGTACCGGACAGGTTCCAGCTCGGCTCCCCGGCAGTCTGGGTCGTATCGAGGTGAATATGAGGCTCGATAAAGGGGGCCATGGCCAGCCCCTCCTCCCCATCCAGCTCCCGGGTAGACAGGAGAGGCTGGCTCATGGGGGCTATGGTCCGGATCAGACCATCCTGGCACAAGACCTGCCACAACCCCTCCCTACCGGCCAGACGCACATTCTTTATCAGCATGTTTTTCTTCCTTTTTCTGACACCGATTACCTTTTCCAATCCACAACTTAGCTTGGATCAATTTAATAGAAAAGCGTTCATATTGAATACATATGAGACCGCCACTATTGGTCAACAGCAACAATAAAAGGGCGTTAATTGGGATGAAAGCAGGATTAGCCGAGATCGGCAGCGCTAGTCTGACCTCGTTCGACAAGCATTGGGAATACAAACACAACGAACGACTGGTCGCAGCGATCCAGATAGAGGCCTCGGGGCAGGCTCGCTTCTATCTCGATGCCAGACAGATTTCGGTAAACTGAGAAAGGCGAATACAAAAAAGCCTCCCGATTGGGAGGCTTTAATATTTACTGGTGCTGATACCCAGAGTCGAACTGGGGACCTCATCCTTACCAAGGATGCGCTCTACCAACTGAGCCATATCAGCACACTAACCGGTAAAGACCGCACTGCGTGCGTTATCTAAATCTTCTGTCCAACACAACCTGACGTTGTATCGCGACCAACCACATCGCTGTAGTTGCTTAATTGAAGCCTGGCAGTGTCCTACTCTCGCATGGCGAATGCCACACTACCATCGGCGCTACCGCGTTTCACTTCTGAGTTCGGCATGGGATCAGGTGGTTCCACGGCGCTATGGCCGCCAGGCAAATTCTTCAATCTTGGAAAGCTGACGTGAATAACGATGTTGCGCTTGGCTTATCACTATCACTGAATTAGGTAAGTAGTTCGTTCATTCGCTACAAGGCCAGAAACACTTCTTGGGTGTTGTATGGTTAAGCCTCACGGGTAATTAGTATGGGTTAGCTCAACACATCACTGCGCTTACACACCCCACCTATCAACGTTGTGGTCTCCAACGGCCCTTTAGGACCCTCAAGGGGTCAGGGATGACTCATCTCAGGGCTCGCTTCCCGCTTAGATGCTTTCAGCGGTTATCGATTCCGAACTTAGCTACCGGGCAGTGCCACTGGCGTGACAACCCGAACACCAGAGGTTCGTTCACTCCGGTCCTCTCGTACTAGGAGCAACTCCCTTCAATCATCCAACGCCCACGGCAGATAGGGACCGAACTGTCTCACGACGTTCTGAACCCAGCTCGCGTACCACTTTAAATGGCGAACAGCCATACCCTTGGGACCGACTTCAGCCCCAGGATGTGATGAGCCGACATCGAGGTGCCAAACACCGCCGTCGATATGAACTCTTGGGCGGTATCAGCCTGTTATCCCCGGAGTACCTTTTATCCGTTGAGCGATGGCCCTTCCATTCAGAACCACCGGATCACTATGACCTACTTTCGTACCTGCTCGACCTGTCCGTCTCGCAGTTAAGCTGGCTTATGCCATTGCACTAACCTCCTGATGTCCGACCAGGATTAGCCAACCTTCGTGCTCCTCCGTTACTCTTTGGGAGGAGACCGCCCCAGTCAAACTACCCACCAGGCACTGTCCGCGAGCCCGATTCAGGGCCCTGCGTTAGAACATCAAACATACAAGGGTGGTATTTCAAGGACGGCTCCAGCGCAACTGGCGTCACGCCTTCAAAGCCTCCCACCTATCCTACACATGTAGGTTCAATGTTCAGTGCCAAGCTGTAGTAAAGGTTCACGGGGTCTTTCCGTCTAGCCGCGGGTACACCGCATCTTCACGGCGAATTCGATTTCACTGAGTCTCGGGTGGAGACAGCATGGCCATGGTTACACCATTCGTGCAGGTCGGAACTTACCCGACAAGGAATTTCGCTACCTTAGGACCGTTATAGTTACGGCCGCCGTTTACCGGGGCTTCGATCAAGAGCTTCGCTTGCGCTAACCCCATCAATTAACCTTCCGGCACCGGGCAGGTGTCACACCCTATACGTCCACTTTCGTGTTTGCAGAGTGCTGTGTTTTTGATAAACAGTCCCAGCCATCTGGTCACTGCGACTCCCAACTGCTCCATCCGCAAGGGACTTCACTGTCAGGAGCGAACCTTCTCCCGAAGTTACGGT
>NZ_CP149129.1:4822500-4889561 GCF_037818705.1 Aeromonas popoffii
ATCACCGCGCAGACGCAGCAGCTGAAGCTGTTGCTGCTCCGGCCAATCTTTATAAGCAAGGGCCTGTTCGACGTAGCGGCTCGCCTGGGCGGTCTGTTGCAGGTTGGCTGCCAGTGAGGCTTGCAGCTGGGCCAGCCAGGCGCGCTCGGCATCGCTATTTGGCTTGAGGCCGGAAGCCTTGCTCTGGGCCTGTTGCCACTGGCCGGACTGATAGAGCTTCATCACGGGTTCAAGCTGACGGGAGAAGTGAGGGCTGACCTCCATCGCCAGACAGGCTTGGCCGACCAGGGCCAGCAGACAGATCCAGATCCGCAACATAGTTATGACTCCAGTTTGAATTTGAGCGTGATGACTTGCACCAGCTTGTCGGTGGTGCCCGGTCTCGGCTGATAGCGCCACTTATTGATCGCCTGAATGGCCGCCCGCTCGAACTGACGCTTAGGTCTAGCCTCGACCACTTCCACATCCTGCACGCCACCTTCGGCATTCACGCTAAAACGCAGGGTGACGAATCCTTCGATACCTGATTGCTGGGCACGATAGGGGTAAACCGGCTCGATCCGTTGCAGCGGCATCAGCATGTCTCCGACACCGATACCCGCGCCCTGCTGCTGCCCGTGGTAGTTGCCACTCAGTTCTGGAGTGGTGCTGGTCGCCACACCTGGGGCATAGACCTGCACCGCGCTGAGGCTGGAGACCAGATCCAGGCTCGGCTCAACGGCCGACAAGGGGGCCGCAGCCGGCATCGGCAACGGTGTCGAGGCCAATGCAGCGGGAGGCTCGGGCAAGGGATCGAGTTCCTGCGGCACAGGACGCTCGCGCACCTGCACCTCGGTCACCTCGTTCTGCATATTGATGACGATGGATTTTTGCTCACTCGCCACCTTCTCGCCTCGAGGCGGTTCAACCAGGGTAGCCATGAACAGCAGGATGCCAAGACTGAGGGCGATCCCCAGTCCCAGGCTCATCAGCTTGTATTTCATTTCGGCGCCACCGCCACGGCGATATTGGCGATACCCGCCGCCTTGGCCTCATCCATCACTCGCACCACCTTGCCGTGGGGCACCCGCTCGTCGGCCTGGATCACCAGACTGGCATCGGGCTGCTCCGCCAGCAGGCGGGCGATAGTAGCCTGTACCCGTTCCACATCAATCTGCTTGCGGTCGAGGAAGATCTGACCCTGAGCCCCGATCGCCAGCATGATGCTGGAGGATTTCTGCGCCTTGGCCTGACTGGCCTGGGGCCTGTGTACCTCGAGCCCGGCTTCGCGTACGAAGGAGGTGGTGACAATAAAGAAGATCAGCATGATGAACACGATATCCAACATGGGGGTCATGTCGATCTGCACTTCGTCACGCTGGCGTTTGGATTGCCGTCTCATTGCATTACCTTCTCTTCTCGCAGGCCGTCCCGGGTCTTGGCCAGCGCACGCTTGGCCTGGCTCTCGAGCCGACTGAGTAACAACACGCCGGAGAGCGCCACCACCATGCCTGCCATGGTGGGGATGGTGGCGCGGGAGATCCCGCCCGCCATGCTCTCCGGGTTAAAGCGGTTGGCTGCGGCCAACGCATCGAATACGCCAATCATTCCGGTCACTGTGCCCAGCAACCCCAGCATGGGGCAGAGCACCACCAGGGTGCGGATGAAGATCAGATGACGGTTCAGCTCCAGCTCCGCCTGCGCCAGCCAGCGGCTGCGGATCGCGCGAGCGTGCCAGCTATGGCGCTCGCGGCGGGCCTGCCAGCGGCCGAGCAGCTGTTGCTGCAACGGGCCAAAACCCAGATTGAGGTAGAGCAGCCGCTCGATCATCAAAATCCACATCAGCACCAGCAGGGCCAGAATGACCCAGAGCACCGGGCCACCACGGCCCATGAAGCTCTGTAGCTGTTGCCAGATGTCGAGCATCATGCTGCTCGCTCCATCCCGCCGTTATTGCTCTCGGCACGCTCGGCCAGAATGCCGGCCACCTGCTGCTCCAGCACATTGGAGAGCTCGGTGAAACGCGATTGCAACAGGCTGTGAGCCAGGATCAGCGGAATGGCTGCTACCAGGCCTTGTACTGTGGTGACCAGCGCCATGGAGATGCCGCCCGCCATGATCTTGGGATCGCCGGTCCCAAACTGGGTGATGGCCTGGAAGGTGCCGATCATCCCGGTCACGGTACCAAGCAGACCCAGCATGGGGGCAATGGCCGCGATCACCTTGACCATGCCGATGCCACGCTCCATGCGGGGCGTCTCCTGCAGGATCGCCTCATCAAGACGCAGTTCGAGGGTCTCCATGCTCAGCTCGGGGTGTTTGTCCGCCACCGTCAGCACCCGACCGAGGGCATTGTCGGCATGATATTCACCGCTCTTGAGCTGGCGACGCACCAGCGTGAGTTCGCGGGAGAGGCTCCACAGCCGTACCGCAGCGATCCCCAAACCGATGGCAGCCAGCAGCACGATAATGGCGCCAACCTGACCACCTTGTTGTACCTGCTGCCAGAAGGTGGGCGCCTGTGCCAGCATCGCCAGCAGAGTGCCATGAGCAGGATCCAGCGGCAGCGCTTCCCCTTCCTGACCCTGATACGCCGCGACTGCAGAGAGCACGCTACCGGGCAGACCCAGCACCGGACTCAAGCCTTCAGCGGTCGGTTGCAGGAAGCCGTCGCTCCCCAGCAGGGCAAAGCTGCCAACCCGGGTCAGCGACTGCTCGCTGGCAGCCCCCTGGGCATCGAGCACCTTGCCATTGAACTGGGCAATCCGGCCAGATTCGCGGATCTCCTGCAGCAGAGTGGCGGGCAGCAGGGCAAGGGCAGCGCGATCCGGCACCTGTTTATCCTGTGCCATGGCTTTCAGCGGGGCGAGACGCTCAGGATGCTGGCCCTCGACCGCAGAGTCGGCCAGCAGCTTGACCGCATCGCTGGCACCCTGACGGGTGACCGCGAAGATCTCGTTCATGTCGCCGGAGGCTTGCTCCCACTGGGCGCTGAGCTCAGTCAGCTGCTTCTCGTTGCTGGCGAACTGGCTGGCCAGCTCCTTGCTCAGACGCTGGGCTTCGGCCAGTTTGGCGCGGGCCGTGCCAAGCTCCTTGGCAACGGTCGCCAGATCTTGCTGAGCCCGCTGCTCACGAGCCTGCTCCTGCTGTTGCCACTCATCATTGGCGACAGCCACGTTGGCACCGCAGGAGAGGGCAATAAGGAAGGGAAACCACTTCATGGTGACTCTCATGATTGCGCCTCCTGACTGCGGCTGACAGAGAGGGGGACATTGAGCAACTGGGGAACTTTCTTGTCGGCGGCCACATCCATCGCCTCGGCGATGGGGGAGAGCCACTGGCTATCGAGGGCTTGCCACTGCTTCGCCTCGGCTGACCAGCGCCATGCCTGACTGCGATCGGCAGTCATCGCCAGCAGGGAGACACGACCCAGCGCCAGCACATCAACCCGACGCGGGGCACCATCCAGCTCCAGCTCGGCGGAATAGCTATCCATCCGACTGCCATATTCGGCTTCAATCTGATAGGCCTGCAGCAGCTGACGGAGCTTCTCGGCCTCGCTCACGTCCGCTCGGGCCAGCGTCGCGTTCAACTGTTCAACCCGCGCCAGCCGCTCTTCCTTGCGCAGCGGGATGTCGTTTTGCACCAGCTGTTCCAAGTCCGCCTGCATCTGCAACATTAGCGGGATCAAGCCTTGACGGGTCTCTTGCACCGCTTCCAGCTGCTGGCTCAGTTTGCCCAGCTCATTTTGCTGATCGGCCACCAGAGATTGCATGTAGCGGTTGTAGGCTTCGAGGTCGCGCAGTTGCAGCTGGGTATTTTGCAGCTCCAGTCGTGCGGCAATGGCGGCATCGGCGGCTTTTTCCACCCGCTGCTGGGAGGCTTTCCCGGCAGCTATGCTGGTGTTGAGGGCAGGAGCAACCAGCTCATCCCCGATGGCAGCAAAGTGGACTGACAATGGCAACAAGGCCAAACTCCAAAACTTGTTCATGATACAAATCTTAACAATGATAACTATTCTCATTGTCTCAAAGAGTGAGGTCAGAGGCAATCAGATGATTTTCTTGGCCTTCGGCCGAAAAACAGGATAATTTTTAAGCAAGCACGGGAGTCACTGGCGTTGGTCGTCACAACACCAAATTAGTTAATAAAAAATATCTTTTCGATCAATGTGATAGAGATCGAAAAAGGAGATCTACATGTTTAACGATGCGATCTGGGAACACATCGAGCGGTTCACCAAGGCCAAGGGGACCAGCGATATCCAGCAGCAACTGGAGCGCTTCAGTCATCAGATGGGATTTGATTACTTCCGTCTGCTGATTATTTTCCCCATCAGCATGCAGAAATCCCACGTGGCCTTGTTCAACAACTGCCCCACCAGCTGGTTCGAAGCCTACAGCGAGCGGCACTACCTGACCCAGGACCCAGTGGTCTTCCTGGGCCTGAAGCAGACCCAGCCCATCTTCTGGAACAAGCTCGACTGCGACTCTCCCTGGCTGCCCAGCGCCAGCCGGGAGGTGATGAATCTGGCAGCCGACTTCGGAGTGAGAAATGGCGTCTCCTTCCCGCTGCACACCCCGCAGGGGGAACACGGCATCCTCTCTTTCATCAGCAAGGAAAAATCCAATTCCGATCTGATGTTTGAAAACGTCCCCTTGTTGTCGTTCTGCGCCAGCTACATCTTCAATTCGGCGTTGCAGCTGATAAAAAGCAGACCGGATCTGATGAAGCACCTCACAGAGCTGTCGGATCGGGAGAAGGAGTGCCTGTTCTGGGCCAGTGAGGGCAAGACCTCATGGGAGATCGCCACCATACTCGGCATCAGCGAACGGACCGTTAACTTCCACCTCAATCAGGTCACCAACAAGACAGATTCGAAGAACCGCAACCAGGCGATCGCCAAGAGCATCTCCAGCGGCATCATAGTACCCTCCCTGGAGGACGTGACCATCACCAACCTGCGGCTGTCATAGCGACCACCTCGCCAGCCAACCAGACAAAAAAAGAGCCGCAATGCGGCTCTTTTGTGGGATGAAAATACAGTTTCATCCCACATAGCAGAAAAACGGCCGTTTTTTCGGTCAAAATAGAAGCTAAAGTATCATCCTAAATCCGGCCATAAAACTACATAGGCCGAGATGCATGAAAATAAAGTTTCATCCTAGCTAGTGGGAGCATATGGCTTTTTCACTAAAACCAAACTCCGGGTTTGGCGATGCCCCCCGGGTGTCAGGATTAAGTTGTCGCTTAACCGGCCCTCTTGCGGGACGGTCATCATCGTCCGTCGAGGCGGCTTCAGGTGAATCAATATTTCTCAAAGCCCCGTGATGACACCTTGTCTTGGAAAATCACTCAGTTCAGCCTCTTCGAAACGATAGCCCATCGCAGCATAGCCCTTGGCTCGACGACCGAACATTCTCTCCAGCATGGGATGGCCAATATCGATGTAGTCATAAACTTGAACCTCTGCTTTAGCATCACTCACTCGATGGATCCGACCGACGTATTGCGCCAGAGTTCCTTTCCAAGAGATCGGCAGCACCAAAAACAGCGTGTCCAAGCGTGGTAAGTCAAATCCCTCACCGACATACTTGCCGGTGGCGATAACCACATCGGCCTGTCCTAAACGCGCTTTCTCTTCCCGCATCTGCGATGCCTTCATACCACCTTTTAATGTTGAAGTCTGGTAACCCAATACCTCAAGGCGTTTGCCCAGATCTTCTGCATGGCTACGGCGCTCTGTCAGCACGATAGGGCTCCGTCCCAGCTGAATGCTGCGTACGATGTCCGACACGATCCGTGATGTCCTCGCCTCATCCTCAATAAGCCATTTGAAGACTGCGGAAATATGTGGCTTGTGTTCCTTGTCCATCAATGCAGCTGGCGGAGTTGTGTTGATTACACTGCGATACAGCGTCTTCGCAAAATCCGCCTGTTCTTTCGCTTTAGCGTGGAAACGGATTGGGCCAGCTTGCATAAAGATGATCGGTTGGTGCCCATCCTGACGCTGAGGTGTTGCCGTCACCCCTATGACATAACGAGGGCTGAGTTCACTCAGGAGATGTTCGTACCGCGGAGCCGACAAGTGATGGCATTCATCTACAATGACTTGACCATATTCGAATGCAAACGGCTTGATTGTGTTGTCAGTACGAGTCAACAAGCTTTGATATGTTGCCACATCTATTTGGCCCGTTGGCTTTGCCCGTCCCCCGTAAACGACACCAATCTCCACATCAGCTAGAAATGACTGAAGACGCTCCTGCCACTGCAACACCAGCTCCTTGCTGTGCACCAAAACCAAGGTATTGACCCGACGCTTGGCGATCATCCCTATCGCCGTGATTGTTTTCCCAAATGCCGTCGGTGCATGGAGGATCCCAACGTCCTGCTCTGCCATCGTATTCACAGCCAACTGCTGCTCTTTACGCAAAAGACCCAGGAAGCGGATCCCTTTCAATGGCATTCCTTTAGTCCGCTCATCACGCAGCTCAGCGATAATGTCTTGTTCTGCCAGCAACTCGAGCAACGCCCCCTGCGTTCCTCGCGGCAAACTCAAGTAGTTTCCCTCCATCCTCGCACAACAGATGTGGCGAGGGATCCCTACGGTTGAAAACCGTAGGGCCTGTGTTTTGAAGAACTGAGGATTGGAAAATGTCGCCAGACGCTTTAACCGCGCAACAAGCTGCGAAGGTAATGAGGCCGTTGGAACATGGATCATGTTTGCCAAAACCAACTCGACTTGGCTAGGGCAACCAGCAATACGGCCTTTCGCCACTGGCAGCTTTGCTTCCCAAGGAGTTTCTGATGAGGCGGTATGCTCCGCATGCGCCAGTTCACCACCAAATTGCTCGATGATGACCTCAATCTCTGCACTGGTCATCGTGCCGGTTTGCATCAATGTCAGCCAAGGATCTACCACCTCATTAAAATCGGCATCAATGAAGGTGCTGTTGCCGTTTTGCCTAGGACCATATTGCAATGGCAAAGCAATCAAGTTCCCAAATCCTCCTGCAGGCATATGATCCTGATTAGGAAATAGACGGTCATAAGAATCGAATCCAAGTTTTGGATAGCGCTCCATCGCTTTATCGAGGAGACCCGCGCCCAATAAGCGCGCCCTTTGTGCCGACACTAACTCCGAAAAAAAAATCCATACATGAGCACCGCTACCGGAGCGGGAGCGCTCGACCAGACAGGGAACGCCCAGCTCCTCACAAACCTCTCTCAGGGCAGTAACGGCAGGTTGCCAATCTGACTTATCAAAGTCAGCGGCCAGCAGGCGACACATGTCACTAGGCAGCAATGGGTAGATCCCAACTGTGCACTTTCCTGTCAGGTGGGCACGCAGTGTTTGGTCGAGCACCGGTAAAAACTTGCGTTGCTGACACTCACCACATTTGATTTTTGGTTTTAAGCAGACACCGGGCTTCCATTCATTCGCGCAAGCCACCGAGTAACCGGACTTGCCAGCCTTACTCTCCCAGCGAGTAGCAAACACATCAGGTCGTCCGATGAAACGTTCGGCGAAGAGTGTAATCTTCTGTTCGGAAGAAAGAGATGCACACGATGGCGGGGACACCACAGCACGAGCCAACTGGCTACACTGTGTTTCAAGATGTTTTCGTTCCAACTCCAGTTCGGCGATCTGCTCCGCAATCTGCTGTAATCGATGATTTATCGGTTCAATATCCATCAAAATTCCGTGCGACAGCTTTGGGATAATGCGAATAAGTCACTATACCAAGCCAAGTGTCACTTGCTTAATAGTGATTCAGATTCAGCTCGCAAAATGTCTCTGGGCGAACAATATTGCGGCCGGGATATCCAGCGATATTGAAGCAAACGATCTCTTAAGCAACGGCTCTGGCAGCGCCCAATCCCATTTTTCGCGCAGCATGTTTTCTACATCTGCAAGAGTCGAATTGAGATCGCCTGGGTCTAGGCTACCTACTGCATTTAGTGCAGCGTTTGCTTGAGTTATGTTCGCATCAATCTCGATAACAAGACCCGTATTATGGCAAGGTAGACCCACATGATTGAGCAACAGGCGTAGTGCATCGTTGGCGTAGTCACCTAGCCAGCTGATCAATGAACACTTACTGCCAGACTCGATCAAGTAACCGTCACCAAGGCGCAATGAGGAAAAAGTCTTTCGAGCCTCGTCGAGTAACGCTTGAGCGCTACTGTCAATAAACGGGCAGGGGGCCGAATCGGCCAGAACTGCGCGCATCTCTTTACGTACGACGTCATGCACCATTGCCCCCAAACCATCGAACTGGGGAGGTGCGCCGCCGCGCGCGGCTGAAACAATGATGACCTTGGCCTGTAGATCAACATCACGCACCTGCCATCTACGGCCTCCAAAAATAATGCGTTGATCCTTGGTCAGCGGACGGCTTACGGGGACTGACCCCAGCGTTTTACCATCACACACCAGGCGGAATTCTTCATCACTGGTGAATGCACTGTAGAACTCATAATGGTTGATCAGTCGTTCTCCAACCTCCCCAGGAAGCAATAACCCTGAACTATCTTGAATAATGAGTTCATGCTCACCTAGGGATTTGAGCAGTCCCATAAAGTCTGACTTCTCAACCTTCGGAAATGCTCCTTCGGCAATCAAGCTTTTCCAGAGATCCGCAGCAGATGCGCCACCACACTGAGCAATGACGGAAAGGCATTGCTGAACAAGGGTGGACGCGTGTATGCCCTGAGCTCTGGGAGGTTCAAACCATCCACGAGCTAGCAGTCTAACCATAGAAATGGTCTGGACCAGTCCTTGTCGCAACTGATCAGAAAGACTCGAGCCATCAGTGAGTGGCGACTCTTTGCAATAAACGCGCAGTGTCGCTTTTTCTCCATGGCGTCTGCCAGAACGCCCTAGTCGTTGGCGCAAACTCGCCACCGATGGTGGGGCCCCAATCTGAACAACTGTCTTGATACTACCGATATCGATTCCGAGCTCAAGCGTCGTGGTACAAATTGCTGATGCTGGCTGATTACCTACTTTGAGCGCATGCTCAGCTTGCTCCCGCAGCTCTTTTGAGAGGCTACCGTGATGAGGCCAGAATTCGTTGGGCACACCATCATTTTCGCACCGTCGACGTAACTGGTCTGCGTACCATTCAACCTGTGCCCGACTATTCGGGAAAACTAGATTATTGCTGCCGCGCAATACTTTGTAGATATGATTAGCGATCGCAAAATCAGGGCTTGCTGCCTCGTTTTCTTGCTCAGCCTCATTTTCTCCATCATGAGAAAGCTCAACACGCGCCTTCATCAGCTCGCTCATCGGTGGTTGGATGTAACCACGGACTTGCACCTGGAGAGTCTGGTTTGAATTTTTGGACTCAATAACAGTCACTGTATCGGCGCACCCCGGTCGTAGAAACTCCGATGCCATCTTCATGTCGCCTAGGGTCGCTGACAACCCAACTCTAGGAAGGCGACAGCCAGCAACAAGTTCTACGCGGTGTATCAGGGATTGAAGCTGCTTACCTCGCTCGCTTCCGATGAAGGCGTGCAACTCATCAACGACGATATAACGCAGATTTTGGAATACCCCACCAAGACTTGAGCCACGATTGACGAACAGAGCTTCAAGAGATTCTGGGGTGATTAATAGCACCCCCTCAGACGATTTTAGAAAGCGGTGTTTTTTGCTCGATGAAATATCCCCGTGCCAAGCCACTACCGGAATTTCAAGCTGCTCACAGAGGCGGCTTAATCTATCCCATTGATCATTGATTAAAGCCTTGAGGGGACTGATATACAGCACAGCTCCCAGTGAATCATCCTGGTTAAGCAAGTTGGTGAGTATGGGAAGGAATGCAGCTTCTGTTTTACCTGCGGCAGTCGCTGCGGCGATGATGACATCTTGGTCGGCATTCACTAGCACTGGCACCGCCCACTCTTGAGCGTCGCGCAAAGACGTCCAGCCTTCAGCCCAAATCCATCGCTGGATCCGGTATTCTAGCTGATCGAAACCCGATGAATCAGAGTGTGAAGGTGGCAAGTTCATCATCTGCATCGACCTTTATGTCGTTCTCACCGCCTAAGTCTTTGGCGATCTCAACGCCTCCAATGAGTGCCCGCCAATCGGAACCTGGGTTTTGCTCCAGAATGGCCAGTAGGTTGATGAACCCAGTGATCGTGGTGCGCGGAGTACGGAAGTAGGCTTCCCCCAATCGTTGGTTGCAGTGTGCCATGAACTGTGGGAGTGCCTCGTCAGGCAGCAAATACTTTTCAGCATCACCGCTTGCATATACATGTCGAAGTTTCTGAAGAAGTACATAGAAGTCTTCAGGGGTAAGACTCATGAGACGGATAACAGGCCCTGAAAGATCCACTAACCCGGTTTTAGCAAAGGAGTTCTTGGCCAGTCGGGACTGCAAGGCCGGGTAGCTGAATAGGCCTCGGCGAGTGTCCATTAAAAATTCTGGAGTGCCACCCAATACAAAACCAAGTCCTTCGGATGATCCCTGAAGGGAATCATTGAGGATACGTAGGATCTGCTCATAGTTGGCATTACGAGCCTGCGTGTTAGCTAGCTTGTAGAGATTCACCAACTCATCGAGACAGACCATTAGACCACCAAAACCTGCAAGCTTGACGAATTTCGAAAGCAGCTTGAGCTGATCGTAGACGGAGGCATCATCAATGATAGTTCGCACCCCCAAGGCTGCTCGGGCATCCGTCTTGGTGGTAAACTCTCCACGTAACCAGCGGATTGCATCAGCTTTGAGTTGCTCATTGCCCTCCTCGAAGCCCCGGCAATACGCAGCAATCACTTCAGCAAAGTCATATCCGTTGACCATCTCGGTCAGTTCACTTAGGTGTTTGCGAATAACAGCTTCACTCTCTACACCTGCAACCTTGGCTTCAGATTTAGCTTGGGAGATAAATTTTTCAACGATGCCTTGCAGTGCCCCTCCATCGGGTTTTGTCCGCGTTGACATGTTCTTGGCTAACTCAGAGTAAAGTGAGCGAGCCTGCCCACCAGTGGCATGCAGCCGACGGTCAGGGTTCAAATCGGCATGCATGGTCACGAGTTTCCGTTCCATAGCAATTGCTCGCACCAAGTTCAAGAAGAACGTCTTGCCAGCCCCGTATTCGCCGATCACGACTCGAAAGGCTGAACCACTATCGGCCAGTCGATCTACATCTTTGATCAGTGCATCAAGTTCGCCAACCCGGCCAACTTGAATCAAATGTTGTCCGATACGAGGAACCACGCCGGCGCGCAGTGATTGAATGACCGCGTCGCGATCTTTGGATCTGATTTTGCTCATAGGGCTAATTCTTCCAGAATGTCTGAATTGATTTCGATAGGATCATCACCCTCTGTGACGGGCATGTCGAAACGTTCAAAAGCCATGTCGTTGATTTGCTCCAAAACACCATCGAGCATCAGTTCCATGTCGCTGGCTACAGCTTCAAGCTCGAGACGGCTCCACTCGGGGCGAGAGATCAACAAACGAAGGAATGCAGAGTGCTCTGAGTCTAGACCGACAACATCAGCACTCAACACCTGATCAGGCTCTATGGTTTCAATGTGTTGCTCAACCTCCGGAACCTGATCATCAATGAACACTTGGGCCAGTAGAACAGAAACCTCCGCAGTCTCTCGTTGTAACTGTGCAATCCGCTCATGATCTAGCACGAAGCCTTGTTTCGCAGTTGCGGAGACTTGTGCTTCGGATTTGGGATAGCCTGTTACAGGATTAACGGGCGCAATACTCGCTCCAGATGCTGCTCCGTGAAGGTCGCCATATAGCAGCTGACTATCCAGTTGCAATGTCTTATACACTCGCTCAAGAAGCTTCACCTCTGACGGACTGACGGTGCCATCGGCTTGAGCCAGGTGAGCCAAGAAGCTGGCGATTGTACGCTTTGCTTCGACGGTCAATGGATCAAGCTTTTTCTTAAGACTTGCGAGAGTGGGTGGTTGCTGGAGTTGAATTTGCAAATGAGCCTTGAGACGCTTGCGATGGGCAACGTTCAAGTGATCCCATGAGTCTATGTGTTGAGCAAGCAGCATGATTTCATCATTGGAGGTGTCACCATCGGCAGATGCTACTGCACTGGCCAGATCAAGGGTTACCGATGCGGCATTGTACGCCGCAGAAGCCCGGAGTGATCCGTCTTCTGGCTGGGTTACGAACAATGCGATTCGGTCTTCAGCTTTCGGTGTCTTACAACCGGCCAGTACGTCTGGCTCCAAACCGATATGAAGTGACTCCAGCGCTTGAGCAAGCGCAAGCACCTTATTGCGAGACAGTGTCCCAGCGCTCTTGAAGCGGCCTGCGAGTTCGCCAAAGCTCATGACAACCAAGTCATCGCCAATTCTAGACTTTAGCTCATCTAACTCCGCGCGTGCCGCTGCTGGCCATAGTGCAGCCGGAAGTTGAAGGAGGCCTTCTAGGGCTTCTGCATTTTCAAGGTTTCGGCCCAAATACCGGCTGTACGGTTCAAGCTCACTAGTACATAGCTCAACTAGTTCGTGTAGATGCTTACGTGTGCCCGAGGTTGCCATGACATCGGGAAGATCACCAAGATTAAGCGTCTGTACCTTCAATGCCGAAGATGCTGGACGGTAGCTAGCCTTAAGCCTGGTCTTGTTTTTCACCAAGATCAGACCATTAGGATACAAGTCTGTGTACTTAAGCTTGAACAGGGTTGCAAAGATGTCTTTGCAGCGTGTGGCAGGGGTCCGTTTATTGATGTTGGGGTCAGCTAAAGCCCAAGCTAAAGCCCAATCTGCATCAAGAGGTTTTTTGTTAGAGGCATGTTGCCCTAACCCTATGCGTAGTGTCAGCGGCATCTCGGAGGTGGACGCTGTCAATTTGGGAGGTGGGCTGAGATAGATGTTTGGATTAACAGTTGTAGTGCTTCTCAGATAATCCAGAAAACCCTCCGCATATCCCCTGAATGATCGGTTTTCGCCATAAATACTCAGTAGGCGCTGGATTTCTGTAACTATCAAAGGAATCTCAGCGTTCACCTCGGGCTCATTTACGGCATCAACGAAAACCCGGCGCTCCAGCCCATAGAAAAAGAGAAAGACGTAACCTAAATCTACCAATGGCTCATGGCGTCCTCCAGCAAGCCACTGAAGATAGCCACGACGAGCCTCTGGTGTGATTGAGTGAAAACTTGGCCAATAAGGCATTAGCCGCTCTTTGATATCGACATATGACTTGGCGATCCGAAGTTTTGAGTTGATTAGAGAGGGCTCTTGCTCGTCGTACCGACCACCTAATGTGGTTCCCAAATAGAACATGCCACCGGGGAGCGAAAAACCAGATACAGTGACAGACTCTCCTGCTGGTACCCAGCGGGCATCAGATTTCTGTCTGCCAGCATCTGGAATTCCAAACGTTGTGGAAGGGTGTGAACCGAGTTGAATGGTAAACAATCCGGAAGCGTCCTCCGTCTCTATGTCACCCATTGAACTCTCAGATCTAGAGACACTCATGCTGGTATTTTGGGGGTCTTGCTGGCGAGTGGCCACTAAAGCGGATGTTGGTATTTGATTCTTCTGTTGTTTTGCGCGTTTGCCTAATTGCCATAGAACAACCCAAATACAAGCTATGACCACAATGGCGAAAGCATGCTTCGGGATTGCTGCAGCAATCCCGAAGACCAGTACAAAAATAATCAGGATGCTATTACTACTTGAGTGTTTTGCTTTGTGTCTTGCCATGAGTTATTCCAACTATTGATAAATGGGCGCTGGTACAATGGGTGCTTCCTATAAGCTCAATGATCGGGCCCCCGGTGTTGACGGAAAGAACGATAGAAAAAAGGACCCATTCGAAGGCGAAGCGTTAGTATATATCACGTTTGCATCAGGGCCTGTATTGACCCCCATCTAAATACCAGTCGATTGGCATCACAATCTATTAACGTAAAGGCATGCTCAATATGCTGCATCACAATTATTAAACATAGAGAGTTAAGAAATAACGTGTTGTTTTTAAATAATTTTTATTGACTTGCACATTCACTTCACCAGTGTTCATTCAAGCCTCAAACATAATGACAGACGCTGTTTCCAGCTCTTTTGGCGAATGTCATCGCCATCCTTGGGATGATGTATCGCCTCATTCGTGTCACAGTACACTCCGATGCTCATCGGCCATCGCAGTGAGCCCTGCACAGTGTCTTTCAATATTTGCACGATTGCCTGGGATGGATTCACTCCCGGCTTCATCCTGACGATACGTGTAGACAAGTGCTTCTTGTTATCGCTGGTGTCCACCTCCAGAAGGTACTTTTCTAGCCCATTTTTCAACCTGAAGTTGGCCTTCAAATAGCCACGCGGTGAACCATCATCCATCTGGTGATAGCTACGACGGAGGACTTGAGGTAAAGGCTTCACCTCAAGTTCCAGCAAATCGATATCTGGCTCATTGGCTATCTGCTTGATGATTCCTTTGAGTAACTCAAACCGGTTGGGCAACTCTTCCGTCACCTGCTGCTCTTCCTGTTGCCCTTCAAGTTGCTGTAGTTCTGCCGGGGGGATCTCTCCTCCGGTTACGTCGCCGCACAATCCGAGAAAAATACCGTCGCCCGGAAGCTCTTCACCTTCCAGCTTCTGACCAAAACGGCTTGCTCTCTGTCCTTGGTAGATGGCCCGCGTATGCCGCTGACCACGGAAGGATAGCCCTTCCATCGGCAGGTCCAACAGTTGGCGATCCTTGTCCTCATCCGTATCCTCCTCACCATCCAATATGATGTCATCGTTAGATGAACTTGGATTTCTGGTTCCTCTCCCCTCTCCACTAACTGAGAGTTTGAGTGCTGGGTGATGGAACGCTATAGGTTGAAAACAGTTCAACTCAAGCCCTAGTAGAGTCTTAATCTCCCAGACCAGCATTTCTTTACTGTCCCAATCTAAGGGCCCAAGAACATCCATGCTGACACCTGAAATGGTGGCCGGTGGCTCAAAGTTGAACTGCCAGCGTGTATATCGTCCGCCAGATGAACGCTGCTCCTGATTGAGGCATCGCCATATAGATTCGAAAGACTGCTTAACACCATCACTTAGCAGCAGCCAGCTGAAGAGATCACGATACGATTCCATCTGGAGCAGACGGGCCGGAGCCCCTGTCTTAGCTGGGGTGTGGATATGGATGGCGTCCTGATCCCTCTGCACCGAGAAGATCATGTCTGGGTTCAAAGGCTGACCGGGCCAGGAAACCGGCATGGAAGAAGAGCTTGCGAGCCAGCTCAAACTTGGGGAGCCAGACGGTGAGGCCATCCGCCTCAAACACGAAGCATCGTTGGCTGGCCACCTCAGGATTGCGGGCAAGCCTTCTGGACAGGCGGGGACATTCGCCCAGCAGCTTTTCGCGCCATTCAGCTATCGGTGGTAGCTTGAGTCTTTTCTGGAAGCCATGCGAGCGATAAGGGACGTCATCTTCTGCGACAAACTCGCGGCCAATGCCCAAAATACAGCTCATCTCCAAGCCAAACTGACGTTGCTCCATCTCGTTTTTTTGACTGAAAATCGACGCTAAATGCCACGATGATCCTGATGAATTAGCTCTGAAAAAATTACCTACGGCCAGCAACTTGGCATCTTTAGGGATCTGGCGGAACAAAATACGACTCAATCCAATCCTCCTATGCTTGCGATGAATGAGGCTGCCAGGGGGGTGATCTTCCCTTTCTGCAATCCGCAGCGTCGTGCCAGTTGCCAGCCTCTTGAATGCTTGTTTGCCATAGCATCTTCGATCATGGCATTGGTCAAACGACGGATCTGGTACTCCCCAACAGACTCGGCATATCGATCCAGATAAGCGCGACAGAGGGATAGTTCATCCAGGTGGCGCTCGACGGATGCTCGATGAGGAAGCTGGCGTAGGAACCAGCTACGGCTCTTGCGTGGCAGGCTTAGATCCGCTTCAGCGCGTTCCCCTATTCTCACCAAGAGTCGCACCAACTTTCTATCTCTGGCTGCCCAATTGATGCAGCTGTTGTTACCCTGCCGAGCGTGCTTGGTCTTGTCGACATTCAGCAGCCACACCCTGTCATGCCTGTAGATCCAAGCATAAACAGCTTGGAAGCCTGCACTTCTGGCAGCCTTAGCTCCGCCATATGTATTCAGGGCAGCAAGCCACTGAGATCGATACTTTTTCCTCACGCCAGCATCGGCAGGTAGCTGTGGCATAGATGGATGGGGAGCAATTTCAGCCGAGCAGACCATTACGTCAGCCATAATTTCATCGACGCTTTGCCTAGACCTCAGACTTGTCCAAACAATGAGGTGTTGCAGGCAGCCAAATGCCTTGCGGTGCTTCCTGAACATGGATTGGAGCCAAGACGGCGGTTCAGTAGCCCATAGGCCATTGGCTGCAAGCCAGTCCCTCGGATAGAGCTCAAGGAGCCTTTCCCATATGATCCAGGTCTTGATTTGCTGGCCCTTCATGGCTCCACACTCAGCAGCCAGATGCCGGTAAAAGTTGGTCCACACCTCGTAACCAGAGGGGCTTGCTCCCCTGAAGGCCAGGAGCTGCGTTAATGCGTCCCCTAGCCTAACGGCATTTTTCCCACAGGGCTGGACAGTGGAGCTAGGGTGCAGAAACAGGGAGGAGGCAGCATGGAATTCGTGTCTCTGTGCCCGCCTGAATGGGATGGGCGAATCTACAAGCGCGCAACCATGGGCCGAGCAGACGTCCACACCCTGAACCTGCCAACTTCGCAGCCAATAAGGCTCCCCGAATTTTGCCACCATTTCCTCTATACAGGGCGGGCAATAACGCAACCACTCGGGCCATTTGACCAATGCTGTGGAGGCACCAGCTAGGCCTATAACTACGGGCATGTTTGGAGCCAGCATGGCCTGGAGAAGTCTTTGCCGGCGCTCCTGCGGGATGAAAGGCGAATAAAGCGGGAAGAGGGTGTGGTTGACCACCAGATCACCGGTGTCCAAGCCGGTGTTGCTCGCTAGGCTTTCCAAATGGCTGGGCAGGTCGGTAATCGCCGCTACTTTGGTATCGCCAAACAGCTCCCTCAATAGGCTCTTATGGCTATCCACACCCAAATGAACCCGACAGCGGGCTACGGCGCTGTAGAGGAGTTCGTCTGGATAAAGTCTGGGGAAATACATGTCAGCTTGCCTTGCCCAGCAACACCTGCAGCTCGAACACCAGGCCAGCCTCTTTGAACCTGCCGTAAACCTCGCCCTCTTGTCCGTTGGCATAGCGTCGCCGCAGGTCGTCTTGAGGTAACTGACTCCATTCCGTCCGCTTCACTCTGGAAAATCCAGAAGCTTTGGGTTTGTCCTGAACTAGGTAGGATGTCGCCTTGTGGATCAAGACGGCCAAGGGGATCTCGGGATACTCGGCCAGCAGCTTGTCCGCCATGGGAATGGCAATATCCTTGGGGATCTCCATTCCCTCGAGCAAGGCAGCCAGCTTTTTAGCCCTGTCATCAACCGGTGGGGCCAGTGGCTTGGATTCTGTAATTCTGTCCAACGACTGTGTAAGGGAGAGCAGCTTGCCTTCTATCTCTGGCATCAGAAGATCGTCGTATTTGGCGATGAGTTCCGGCCTGTTGCTCCGTAATGCTGCCAGCATGGGATGGACCGGCTTGAACTCATCCTCGTAGACTTTGCGCAGCAACATTGGTTTGATACATTCAGCACCCGTCACTATGGCCCGGATCTGCGCCAGTGCAAACAACTTGATGACGATATCCATGACCCCCTGGGTGAGCTCGTACATGGTCGCCTCAAGCTCATCGTCCAGGGGAGAGGCCTCCCGCACCCACTGATATTTCCAAAGCCGTTTCCAGTGCTCGTCTCTTGGCAACCTGTCCCAGCGGATGCTGCCCAAGCCGGAGATACGTCGAGCAGCCCTGAATGTGCGCTGGAAGAACTTGCTGGCCCTGTGTGTGCCCACCTGAATGATGGGCACTCCTATGGTGTTGACCAAGGATACGAAGAAATTGTGCATCTTCTCGGCCCCGCCAGACCGGGCCTCGTTGAGGTTCTGAACCTCATCGATGATCAGTACTCCAAGAGCATGAAGATTGGCGATCTGACACATACTGGCCAGCAGGCGCTTGGTACCCAGTTTCTTACGACCATGACTGCGGCTGTAATGAGTTCCCAGAACCCTGTCCACTTGGTTGAAAAAGCTCAGGCAAAGCTCGTCCAGATCGCCATCAATGGGGCAGTCAACTTTCAGGTAGGTCAGCTGGGTGATGTTGTAGTCGTGATGATGGAGGGCCTGGGGGTACATACTCAGGATCCGCTCTAGGGTGCGGGTCTTGCCGCAGCCAGAGCAGCCGAACAGCGACAGACTGCTGGCCGTCGAAGAAACGCTCCGGTAGACCGCAGCCTCTAAATCCTCTTCCTCCACGCGGCGGTAACCGTTTTGTAGATGGGAATACCAGGCACCATTGGCAGGGTTCCGACCGATGTAACCCTGGCGGATCATCAGGCTGATCTTGGCTTCCAACTCAAGGTGGTGGGTCAGAGGCTGAAAGAAACCATGCAACAGGCGGGCAATGGCGTGGGCCCTGAGCCGCCCGTCAAGGAATGCCTCCTGAGGATCGAAGCTGGGTACAGCCTGAAGTTGGGTAACCACCTCTTGCAGGTCGGGTATGGGGGGCAAGGCGCTGATAAGCGGATTGTCCTGATATTCTGGTAGTTGCTGCTCCAGATATTGGGCCAAGGGGATGGCGCCGCTGCGGATCTCGTCAGTCATTGTCCCCCTCCCCGAAGATAAGGTCGCCCAGATCCGGATAGGCATAGTCCTCTGGTTTCTCACCCCTCAGCGGGACCACATCGGCGGGCTTGCCTGACTGCTCTCTCGCTGGTCTGAAGGCCCCTTGGCGACGCTCATGGCGCTTTTCATCCTGCTTGTTCTCGCGAATCTGGGTTCCCAAATCCTTCTTGGACATGCCGGTTTTGATGGGACTGGCATTCTCCGCCAAAGCGGCGATGGCCTCGATCTTCTCGAGTAGCCTGCCCCTCTCCTTCATCCCCTCCATGGCAGCGTTGGCATCACTTCTGCGCTCCTCCTTGGACAGCAGCCAGACGTCCCAGAAGGTCATCCCCCGGAAGCGTCTGCTGCGATCGGCGAGATCACAAATCCAGTACTCTTTGAGGTTGTTGGAGGGACGAATGTAGATGTGCTCTGCACTGCGTGGGTCGTAGGCCACCATCACCTTTTCGGGTCTATGGCCTTGTCCCCGGTGGAACCAGCCGGACTTCAGAGCCTCCTGACAGGTATAGAAGCAACCAAATAGCCTTATACCCAGTTCCGAAACTGTGGCCTGATCATGGGGCAGCAGGTTGATGCGAACCAGGTCCTGGGGTGCAACCCGCAACCGGCCCGTCAGGTTACCCAGCCCCCAATGCCACAACCTGGCAGGTATAGCGGGCAGGTCACCGGGCATACCGGCAGTCCTGTCGTATTTACTCAGGACGTGGAAGTTGTTGTGCCAGAGGACACTTGCGATGATGCATTTGGTGAATTCCGGTAATGTCAGACTGGCGTCGAGTCTGTAGTCATGGCCACCGCGCTTGCGGCTGATGTGACCTTCGACCACGCCGCTAACGTAGGGCTTAAAACGTTCCTGTACCGTCCTGAATTGGCGCTCGACAATACCCTTGGCATCCCCACGCCTGGCTGGTGCATTTTCAATACGAACTCCGAAGGATTCGGCGAACACCTCGACCTTGGTGCCGTTCAGCTCACCTTTGTCCGCCAGCACCACATCGGGCAAGCCCTGCACAGGCCAATCTCCAACGTCAATCTCCACACCATACTGGCGGCAATATTCCACCTTGTCGGCAGTGGTATTAGCCAGGGCCACCATGGCGCTGATCCAGGATGGCCCCTCGAACCCGATGTACATGCCCGTCACCATCCGGCTAAACACATCGTTCACTATGTAAACAACGGGTCTGCCTACGATCAGGCTGCGATCATGATCCGATATCAGGTAGATATCAGCAATGGTGGCGTCGACCTGGTAGCGGTAACCAGGCCCCAGAGCCTCTGTCGTCGACGTTCCCCTGATCGGCCGGATATCCTTGGCGAAATCCACTGCGGATGCCTGGCGAGCCAAAATTTCAGTAAAGTGGTACTCGCGCTTGTAGAAGTAACGAAACTGCTCCACCGTCGGCAGATCATGTGTCGGCAAGTCGGGAAACATAGTACCGAGCAGGCTCAGGCTGGCAGCGTAGACGTCGGGAATCGACGGATGTTTTTCCTTGAGCAGGCGCTCTTCTATGACGCGCCTGAAAATACGCTCCATTTCGGGAGTAATGTTGCTTCCCCGCCCATCTCTGACCATCCTAGGCCGCCCCAGTTTGGCCTGGTCCGGTTTGCGTCGCTTACCACGGCCTCCCGAGTTGGCGTAATCCGGCAGCAGGGCATTCTTGCACATGCCCCGTTGCCAGTAGCGCCTGAGAAGCCGGTACACCGTCTGCTTGGTAACACCGTGGCGATCCATTATGCCTTTAACGATTTCCCCTCTGGCTCGGCGCTCAAACAGGCCGGTGTCACGAACTGTCTCTGCCAGCATCTCCCAGGCCGAATCGCGCTTTTGCTGGTCACTTGACCCCGCCTCAACCTCCCGAAGAGTCACATCCAGAAAAGGGTCATCTATGCGTTTCAGCTCCCCGGCTATAAGCAACCCCTCCAGCTCTGCGACTGAAGCCGATTCTGGAAATGCCAAGCTCGAGTCAATATCGATCCAGATGACCAGCTCTGTGTCGCACCAGAGCAAACGTCTGCGTAACTCACCCATCTGGAGCACCAAGTTAACCGGGAACATGGCGTATCTCCTGTTGTTCTTGATGGGGATTTACGGATAGATCACCCAGCTTGAGCTCTCTGTAGAGCTTGTTGATATCGAAGAGAAAATAGTGGCGAGCAAGCAACTGACGCAACCAATAGAGTGCCTGCCCTGGTTCAAGCTCGTAAGCCACATCTAGGCTCTGAACAATGCTCGTCAGCGTCTGCTCAGGATGGCGTTGGAACTCGTACAGGAACAAGCTGTAGTAGCGTTCGAGGTCGCTGAGGACAATATCTTCCTCGGCCTGGGCGGGGTAGAGCCACTGGATGTTGGCAAATGCCGTCCGGGAGATCTCCCTCTCGGTGACAATGGCCCAGGAGGTCTCTTTCTCTTCCCAGTAACGCCTTTCGAGCTCTAGGCGCTCGATGACTTCAGGTCTCTCGAGGTCTGCGCTGTATTTTGCTTGGAGCGCCATAGCCGGGTGTGTGGGATCCTCGAAGTCCACCAGAAAGTCGGAACTAAGGACCTGCGGGACTCCCTGAAACTTGCTGTGGGAAAGACCATACGTTTCAGCAAGGCGGACAGTGTCCTCGACCCGAAGGGGAAATTGCTCCCGGATATCGATGACCTTCGGAGACCAATCCAGAGTGAGGAAGACGGCGAGTTCTAAGTCGGAGAGGAGATGGTGCATACGTCGGCATTTATTGCCGAATAAGCGGTGAGAACGCCCCAAAGAAGAGACATCCCTAGTGTAAATGAACGGCTTGTAGTCAGATCCCCGGCCTTGACCGCGCCCCTCCTTCAGCCTTCTATCAATCTGAGCCTGAGTCAGGCCCTTGAATGTTCCAGCCATAACAAAGCCAACGTCCTAGTTGATACCATCAACATAGCGCACGTTGGCTTAGGGTGAAACTCTATTTTCAAGGATGATACTTTATTTGTAGGGATGAAACTTTATTTTCATCCCACATCTTTTTTCCTTTCTGACAACGGCTTATTCCACGGTCACCGATTTCGCCAGGTTGCGCGGCTGATCCACATCCGTGCCTTTGATAAGCGCGACGTGGTAGGAGAGCAGCTGCAACGGCACTGTGTAGACGATAGGGGCTATCATCTCTTCCACGTGGTTCAGGCTCATCACCCGCATGGTGGCATCGCTCTTGAAGCCGGCGTTCGCATCGGCGAACACGTAAAGGATACCGCCACGAGCACGGACCTCTTCCACGTTGGACTTGAGCTTCTCCAGCAGATCGTTGTTCGGCGCCACGACTATGATGGGCATCTCGGCATCGATCAGCGCCAGCGGGCCGTGTTTCAGTTCACCGGCGGCATAGGCTTCGGCATGGATGTAGGAGATCTCTTTGAGCTTGAGCGCCCCCTCCATGGCGATGGGGTACTGGCTGCCGCGGCCGAGGAACAGGCTGTGGTGCTTGTCGGCGAACTCTTCGGCCATAGCCTCGATATCCTTGGCCAGCGCCAGGCTCTCCTTGATGCGCAGTGGCAATGCTTGCAGCGCCTTGACCAACTCGGCCTCGGCGGCGGCACTCAGGTTGCCGCGGCAGTGACCAACGGAGGCCACCAGCATCAGCAGGCCAGCCAGCTGGGTGGTGAACGCCTTGGTGGAGGCCACACCGATCTCGGCACCGGCACGGGTCATAAAGGCCAGGTCCGACTCGCGTACCAGGGAGGAGCCCGGCACGTTGCAGATGGCCAGCGAGCTCATGTAGCCGGACTGCTTGGCCAGACGCAGGGCGGCCAGGGTATCGGCGGTCTCACCACTCTGGGAGAGTGTCACCAACAGGCTGTTGGGGCGTACGACCGACTTGCGATAGCGGAACTCGGAGGCGATCTCCACGTCGCAGGAGACACCGGCGATCTCTTCGAACCAGTAGCGGGCGACCATGCCTGAGTTATAGGAGGTGCCGCAGGCGACAATCTGGACGTGCTCGACCTTGTCGAAGATGGCACGTGCGCCGTTGCCGAACGACTCGACCACAACGTGATCTGTGCCCAGACGGCCTTCCAGGGTATTGGTAATGGCTTTGGGCTGCTCGTAGATCTCTTTGAGCATGTAGTGACGATACTCGCCCTTGTCACCGGCATCGTGAGAGAGTTCGGACTCCAGCTCTTCGCGCACCACGGCCTCGCCATGGGTATCGAAGATGTGCACGTCGCGACGAGTCACCTCGGCCACATCGCCCTCTTCCAGGAAGATGAAGCGACGGGTCACTGGCAGCAGTGCCATCTGGTCGGAGGCAATGAAGTTCTCGCCGATGCCGCGACCGATCACCAGCGGGGAACCGGAGCGGGCCACCACAACGCGGCTGTCATCACGGCTGTCCATCACGACTGTGCCGTAGGCACCGCGCAGCTGCTTCACCGCAACCTGCATGGCCACCAGCAGACTGGGGGCGGATTTCAGCTCGTGGTGCACCAGGTGAGCAATCACCTCGGTATCGGTGTCGGAGCTAAACACATAGCCCAGCCCTTGCAGCTCGGCCCGCAGCTCTTCATGGTTCTCTATGATGCCGTTGTGTACCACCACTATGTGCTCGGAGATGTGGGGGTGGGCATTGCGCTCGGACGGCTCGCCGTGGGTGGCCCAACGAGTGTGGGCGATACCAGTACCACCGTGGACGGACTGCTCCTCCAGCGCCTTGGCCAGTTCGGCCACCTTGCCCAGACGGCGAACCCGCTGCAGCGGCTGGTTGGCGCTGAACACGGCCACACCGGCCGAGTCATAGCCACGGTATTCCAGACGGCGCAGGCCTTCGACCAGAATTTCAGCCACATCACGTTGGGCGACGGCCCCGACGATGCCACACATAGACTTCTCCTCAAGAGGTAAAAATGGAAATTCGTTTGGATATTCAGGTTAAGCCGCCACGGGGGCGCAGATCAGCGTGATCCCCCGGGCTTGAATCTGTTCTCTGGCCGAGGTGGCCAAGCCTTCGTCGGTCACCAGGGTCTGGATGTTCGCCCAAGGCAGCTCGAGGTTGGGGATCTTGCGGCCTATCTTCTCCGACTCAACCATGACGATGACCTCCCGCGACACCTCAGCCATGACCCGTGACAGACCAACCAGCTCGTTGAAGGTGGTGGTGCCCCGCTCCGGGTCTATGCCATCGGCGCCAATGAACAGCTGGTCGAAGTCATAGGAGCGCAATACCTGCTCCGCTACCTGACCCTGGAAGGATTCAGAGTGAGGGTCCCAAGTGCCACCCGTCATCAACAGAATAGGCTCATTTTCCAATTCCCGCAGGGCGCCGGCCACGTTAAGGGAGTTGGTCATCACGATGAGGCCGCGCTTGTTTCCCAGCATGGGGATCATGGCGCTGGTGGTACTGCCGCTGTCGATGATGATGCGATTGTGATCGCGGATCCGTTCGGCGGCAGCACGGGCTATGGCCAGCTTTCGTTTCGAAACTTGCTCGGGATTGCAGTCCACCACCATCTCGCTGGGCAGGGGTATGGCACCACCGTAACGACGCAACAGCAGGCCACCGGTTTCCAGCACAGCCAGATCTTTGCGGATGGTCACTTCAGAGGTGGAGAAGTGCTTGGCAAGGGTATCGACGCTCACTTCACCCTGCTCCTGCACCAGGCTCACTATGGTGTGGCGACGCTGCTGAGTATTACGTTTGGTCATCTTTAAGTTTCGATTCGAAATAATATCGAAATTTTAGCGCCTTTTTTGGAAAAATAAAACAGCAAATAGGATCCGATTTGGTTCGATGCCAGAATGGGGACGCTGATTTGCGACGAGGACGCCATGCAAAAAAAAGTCATCTGGCTGGTGGAAGATGAGGCCAGCATCGCCGACACCCTGATCTATGCGCTGCAAACCGACGGCTTCGAGGTGGAGTGGTTCCCCCTTGGTCAGTCGCTGTTGACGCGACTGGAACAGACGCGGCCCGATTTTCTGATCCTGGATGTGGGGCTGCCAGACATCAGCGGCTTCGAACTCTGCAAGCAGGTGAGGGCGCTGACCGACATCCCCCTGATGTTCCTCACCGCCCGCAGCGAGGAGATAGACAGACTGATCGGGCTGGAGATAGGGGCCGACGACTATGTGGCCAAGCCCTTCTCGCCACGGGAAGTTTGCGCCAGGGTGCGGGTCATCCTGCGCCGTAGCCAGCCCACACTCCCCCAACCGAGCCAATTGCTGGCACTGGATGAGGAGCGGGCCCGCATCAGCTTTCACGGTCAGCCACTGGCGCTCACTCGCTACGAATACCTGCTGCTCAAGACGCTGATGCAGGCACCGGGCCGGGTCTACTCCCGTCAGCAGCTGATGGATCGGGTATGGAGCGGGGCGGAGGAGAGCCTGGATCGCACCGTCGACACCCATATCAAGACCATCCGCGCCAAGCTGCGGGAGCGCGACCCGGACGCCAACCTGATCCTGACCCATCGCGGGCTGGGCTACAGCCTGGAACTGGCATGAACATGCTGCGGCCGGGCACCGGCCGGGAGTCGACATGAGAATTGGATTGCAACTGCTGTGCGGGCTGGTGCTGATCTTCGCACTGGCCGCCTGGTTCGTACTGGAGATCTTCGTCGAGGAGATAAAACCCGGGGTACGCAGCGCTACCGAAGATACCCTGGTCGACATGGCCCAGATGCTGGCGCCGCTGGCGCTGGACGATCTGCAGGAAGGAAAGATGGCGGATGGCAGGCTGGCCAGCGCCTTCGCCCGCCTCAACCAGAGTCCCATCAATGCCCTGATCGACGGCCACCTCAAACAGCAGGCAGAGTACCGCATCTACGTAGTCGACCGCTGGGGCAAGGTGGTTTACGACTCGGACGGGATGGATCTGGGCAAGGACTACTCGCGCTGGAACGATGTCTATCGCACCCTGCGCGGTGAATACGGAGCCCGCAGCACCCGCAGCGATCCCGACGATCCCGCCAGTTCCGTGATGCACGTGGCCGCGCCGCTGCGGGAAGGGGACGATATCCTGGGATCCCTCACGGTCGCCAAGCCCAACCGCACTTTGTTGCCCATGATAGAGCGCAGCGAGCACCAGCTGTTGCAGGGGGCGGCCCTGCTGCTGTTCATCTCGCTGCTGATCGGCGCCCTGCTGGTGTGGTGGCTCAACCGCGCCATCGGCAAGCTGGTGCACTACGCCGATGCGGTCAGCCACAACCAGCCGGCCAGCCTGCCACCGCTCTACAGCCCAGAGCTGGACCGGCTTGGCCGATCTCTGGAGACCATGCGACGCCAGCTGGATGGCAAGGCCTATATCGAAGCCTATGTGCACAGCCTGACCCACGAGCTCAAAAGCCCGCTGGCCGCCATTCGCGGGGCAGGGGAGTTGCTGGTGGAAGCGCCGCCACCCGAGGTGGCGCGGCGCTTTATCGGCAACATCAATCTGGAGACGGCCCGCATGCAGCAGCTGATAGAACGTATGCTGCAACTGGCCAAACTGGAGTCGGGGCAGGGGTTGGATCGCCAGGCCACCGACCCCGCCAGGCTAGGGAGACGGGCGCTCGATGCCCGCCAGATCATCGCACAGCGCCGCCAGGTGACGCTGGTGGCCGAACTCGGCGAGGCCCAGAAGCAGAAGTGGGACTCGCTGCTGGTGGAGCAGGCCCTCGGCAACCTGCTGGACAACGCCCTCGACTTCTCACCCGCTGGCAGCACGATCAGATTGACCGGCGAGATGCACGCCGACGGTTACGGCTTTCGGGTACGGGATCAGGGGCCCGGCATTCCGGACTATGCCCTGCCACGTATCTTCGAGCGTTTCTACTCCCTGCCCAGGCCTGACAAGGGCAAGAGCAGCGGCCTGGGGCTCAGCTTTGCCTCCGAGGTGGCCCGCCAACACGGCGGCCACCTGAGCCTCGGCAACCAGCCCGATGGCGGTGTGCTGGCCGAGCTCTGGCTGCCCACCGGCTGACTCTTCACACTGGCCACATAAAGCGGCGTCATACTCGCTCCTCCCGGCCCTTAGCCCCATTTGCCCAAGGAGACCCCATGTCACGCACTCTGTTACCCGGCCTGCTCGCTGCAGGCCTGCTATTCTCGCTGCCGACCAGCGCCGCCTCCGGCTGCCTGCTGTTTGCCGATGGCAGCGGCAAGCCCATCAGCAGCCAGGGGGATTGCTCCAGCCAGCTGACTCCCGCCTCCACCTTCAAGATCCCGCTGGCACTGATGGGGTATGACAGCGGCTTCCTGGTGGATGAAACGCTGCCGGCCCTGCCGTTCAAACCCGGCGACGATGACTGGCTGCCCGCCTGGCGCGAGACCACAACCCCGAGCCGCTGGCTCACCCACTCTGTGATCTGGTACTCCCAGCGCCTCACCGAGTGGCTGGGGATGGAGCGCTTTCAGCAGTACGTCGATCGCTTCGACTACGGCAACCGGGATCTCTCGGGCAACCCCGGCAAGCACGACGGTCTGACCCAGGCCTGGCTCAGCTCCAGCCTCGCCATCAGCCCCCAGGAGCAGGCTCGCTTCCTCGGCAAGCTGGTGAGCGGCAAGCTGCCGGTCTCCGCCCAGACCCTGCAGCACACGGCCAATATCCTGCGTCAGCCCGATATCGACGGCTGGCAGATCCACGGCAAGACCGGCATGGGCTACCCCAAGCTGCTGGATGGCAGCCTCAACCGGGATCAGCAGATCGGCTGGTTTGTCGGCTGGGCCAGCAAGCCGGGCAAGCAACTCATCTTCGTCCACACGGTAGTGCAAAAACCCGGCAAGCAATTCGCCTCACTCAAGGCGAAGGAAGAGGTGTTTGCCGCCCTGCCCGAACAGCTGAAGAGGCTGTGATGCCAAGACCGGTGCAAGGCGCCGGTTTTTTATCCCCCTTCACCCCCACTTCACACAAGCCCATCTCCCCTTCACTTCGCGCTGACAGACTCGTTCCATCCAACAAGGAGACGTGTCATGGTCAAACAGATATTCACCCACAAGATCTTTCTGCTGCTGTTGCTCAGCCTGCTGCTAATGGTGCCGGTGCAATCCATCATGGAGCTGAACCGGGAGCGTCAGGCTTACCGCAGTCAGGCCATTCACAGCATCATGGCCAGCAGCAGTGGTCCGCAGCGGCTGATGGGGCCGGTTGTGGTGCAGCCTTACACCCGCATTGTCACAGTGGAGCAGGATGGCAAGCGCTTCGAACGCAAGCAGCAGATCTACTGCTACCTGCTGCCGGAGCAACTGGAGGTGCGGGCCAACATGGAGGTCACCCCCCGCAAGCTCGGCATCTATCAGGCTCAGGTCTATCACGCCCAGCTCTCCCTCTCCGGACGCCTGCCCACTGGGCTGAACAGCAAGGCCCCGATAAGCGGCGAGCCAGAACTGAGCGTCGATGGCACCGATCCGGCGCTGGTGGCGGGGACACCCTATCTGAGCCTGGTGCTGTCCGATGCCCGCGGCATCAACCGCGTGCCGGAGCTGCAATTGGGTGAACAGAGCATCCCGTTTGCCCCCGGCGCCCTGTTGGGTGACGGGCTGGCCGGCATCCATGCGCCGCTCGCCGCGCTACCGGGGGAGGGCGGTACTTTTCATATCGAGCTGGATCTGCAGGGGATGAATGAGCTGGAAGTGGTGCCCCTCGGCCAGGACAGCAAGCTCAACCTCGCCAGCAACTGGCCCCACCCCAACTTCATCGGCGACTTTCTGCCGGGCAGCCGCACCCTCACCGCCCAGGGGTTCGACGCCAGCTGGCAGAGCAGCTGGTTTGCCACCGACATGGAGAGCCGTTTCATCCGCATGATGCAGAGAGGGGATGAGCCGCTGCCCGCCTTCAGCGTCAGCCTGGTGCAGCCGGTGGATCACTATCAGCTCAACGAGCGGGCGGCCAAATATGCCCTGCTGTTTATCGGCCTCACCTTTAGCAGCTTCTTCATGTTCGAGCTACTCAAGGGGCTCCGGGTCCACCCAATCCAGTACGCGCTGGTGGGCATGGGGCTGGCCATCTTCTATTTGGTATTGCTGGCGCTGACCGAGCACCTCGGCTTTGGCTGGGCCTATCTGGTCGCCGCACTGGCCAGCGTGCTGCTCAACGGCTTTTACCTCAGCCATGTGCTGGGTGGCCCGAAACAGGGGATAGGCTTTGCGGCGCTGCTCGGGCTGGTCTACGCCATCCTGTTCGGTCTGCTGCAAGCACAGGAGATTGCTTTGCTGCTCGGCGCCCTGCTGCTGTTCGCCATACTGGCGCTGATCATGGTGCTGACCCGCAAGCTCGACTGGTATCAGGTGATGGACTACAACGCCCCCGTCACCACATGGGCTGCGCCCCAGCCATCGACCAGTGACACCAACCATCAGCTATAAGCCAAAAAAACCGGCGCCATCAGGCGCCGGTTGCATTTTATTGATCAGGCATCACTTCTTCTTGACCGGGCGAGCCCAGTTCTTGATGTGACGCTGGGGCACCCGGGTGATCACCAGCTCGTTCTCGGCTACATCCTTGGTGATGGTGGAGCCCGCCCCCAGAGTCGCGCCCTTGCCGATGCGCACCGGCGCCACCAGCTGGGTATCGGAACCCACGAACACATCATCCTCTATGATGGTCTGGAACTTGTTCACGCCGTCGTAGTTGCAGGTGATGGTACCGGCACCGATATTCACCTTGGCCCCCACCTCGGCATCTCCCAGATAGGTGAGATGACCACACTTGGAACCGACCCCGAGACGGGATTTCTTCATCTCGACGAAGTTGCCAACGTGCGCATCCTGCTCCAGTACGGACCCGGGGCGCAGACGGGCAAACGGGCCGACCGAGCACTGATCGGCAATCTGGGCACCTTCGATGACGGAGTAGGGCTTCACCTCGGTGTGGTCGCCGATGACGCAGTCCTTCAACACGGCACCGGCACCGATACGCACATGATTACCGAGCGTCACCTTGCCTTCGATGATGACGTTTACATCGATCACCACCTCTTCACCGATCTCGAGGGTTCCGCGCAGATCAAAGCGGGCCGGGTCGATCAGGGTGACACCGGCGATCATCAGCTGCTCGGCCTGCATCTTCTGGTAACTGCGCTCCAACTGTGCCAGCTGAACCCGGTTGTTGGCCCCTTCCACTTCCATGGCGCTGTCCGGATGGACGGCAGCGATGGGGCAACCATCGGCATGGGCCATGGCGATCACGTCGGTCAGGTAGAGTTCGCCCTGGGCATTATTGTTATCCAGGCGCGACAACCAGCCACGCAAGTCGGCGCCGTTGGCCACCAGCACACCCGTGTTCACTTCACGGATGGTCAACTGCTCTGCGTTGGCATCCTTCTGCTCGACGATGCCGACCACCTGACCGTTGGCGCGCACTATGCGGCCGTAACCGGTCGGGTTGTCCAGCACCACTGTCAGCAGCGCCATGCCGTTGTCAGCCTTGGCGGCCAGCAGCCGTTGCAGGGTCTCCGGCTGGATCAGCGGGGTGTCGCCGTACAGCACCAGCACGTCATCTTCATCTTTCCAGAACGGGATGGCCTGGGCAACGGCATGGCCGGTACCCAGTTGCTGCGCCTGCAGCACCCAGTTCAGGTCGGGCGCAAGGATCCGCTCCTTCAACAGCTCGGCACCGTGGCCATACACCAGATGCAGTTGCTCGGCACCCACCTTGCGGGCGGTGTCAATCACATGGGAAACCATGGGTTTATTGGCTACCGGGTGCAGCACCTTGGGCAGGACTGAACGCATGCGGGTACCTTTACCCGCCGCCAGGATCACGACATTGAGGGACATAACTCGACCTTTGGAACATGAATAAATACTCGGCGGAGTCTATCCAACGAGTAAAAAAAAAGCGACCCGAAGGTCGCTTTTTGCATCACCGTTATTAGCGGTAATTCTTTTTGACGATATCGATAACCCGCAATTGGGCCATCGCCTTGGCCAGCTCGGTGGCGGCCTGGGCGTAGTCGATATCACCATGGGAGCTGTGGATCCGCTCTTCGGCTGCGCGCTTGGCTTCCTGGGCTTTCGCCTCATCCAAGTCGTCAGCACGAATCGCAGTGTCCGCCAGCACGGTCACGGATTCGGGTTGCACTTCCAGCATGCCGCCGGAAATATACAACACCTCTTCGCTACCATTTTGCTTGATCAAGCGGACCAGGCCCGGCTTGATGGCAGTCAGCAACGGAGCATGACCGTGACGGAGACCCAGCTCACCTTCGGAGCCTGATACCTGAGCAGATTGCACCCGACCGGAAAAAAGTTTCCCTTCGGCGCTCACCACATCCAGGTGAAAGGAGATCATCTCAGCCATGGGCCCTCCTATCGAGGCTTACAGTTTCTTGGATTTCTCGACGACTTCGTCGATGCTGCCAACCATGTAAAACGCCTGCTCAGGCAGATCGTCGTACTCGCCTTTCAGGATGCCCTGGAAACCACGGATGGTCTCTTTCAGCGGCACGTATTTGCCCGGAGAACCGGTAAACACTTCTGCCACGAAGAACGGTTGAGACAGGAAACGCTCGATCTTACGGGCACGGGCTACGGTCAGTTTGTCTTCTTCTGACAGTTCATCCATACCCAGGATGGCGATGATGTCCTTCAGCTCTTTGTAGCGCTGCAGTACGGTCTGTACACCACGAGCGGTCTCGTAGTGCTCCTTGCCTACCACCAGCGGATCCAGCTGACGGGAGGTGGAGTCCAGCGGGTCAACGGCCGGGTAGATACCCAGTGCCGCGATCTGACGGGACAGAACGACGGTGGCGTCCAAGTGGGCGAAGGTGGTCGCCGGAGACGGGTCGGTCAAGTCATCCGCAGGCACGTAAACGGCCTGGACTGAGGTGATGGAACCGGTCCGGGTGGAGGTGATGCGCTCTTGCAGAACACCCATCTCCTCGGCCAGGGTCGGCTGGTAGCCTACTGCAGACGGCATACGGCCAAGCAGTGCGGATACTTCGGTACCGGCCAGGGTATAACGGTAGATGTTGTCCACGAAGAACAGCACGTCACGACCTTCGTCACGGAACTTCTCGGCCATGGTCAGGCCGGTCAGCGCCACGCGCAGACGGTTTCCGGGCGGCTCGTTCATCTGACCGTAAACCAGAGATACTTTGTCCAGTACGTTGGACTCCATCATCTCGTGGTAGAAGTCGTTACCCTCACGGGTACGCTCACCCACACCGGCGAATACAGAGTAACCACTGTGTTCGATCGCGATGTTACGGATCAGCTCCATCATGTTGACGGTCTTGCCGACACCGGCACCACCGAACAGACCGACTTTACCACCCTTGGCGAACGGGCATACCAGGTCGATAACCTTGATGCCGGTCTCCAGCAGGTCGTTGCTGTTGGACTGATCTTCGTAGCTGGGGGCCGCGCGGTGGATGGACCAACGCTCTTCTTCACCGATCGGACCTTTTTCGTCGATCGGATCGCCCAGTACGTTCATGATCCGACCCAGAGTCGATACACCGACCGGCACCTGGATGGATTTACCGCTATTCATTACTTCCAACCCACGACGCAGACCGTCGGAGGAGCCCATGGTGATGCAACGAACGACGCCGCCGCCGATCTGTTGCTGCACTTCCAGCACCAGACCCAAGCCTTGACCTTCGCTGACGACCTTCAGTGCATCGTACACCTGGGGCACGGCATTCTGCGGGAACTCGATGTCCACCACAGCGCCGATGATTTGGACGATGAAACCGTTACTCATGTCAAATCCTCTAAACCTTTGATAACCCTTGCCTTACACCGCAGCAGCACCGGATACGATCTCTGTCAGCTCCTGGGTAATACTGGCCTGACGGGCCTTGTTGTATACCAGTTGCAGATCGTTAATCAGGTTACCGGCGTTGTCAGTCGCGGCTTGCATGGCAACCATTCGGGCTGCCTGTTCACTTGCCAAGTTTTCTACCACCCCCTGGTACACCTGGGATTCGACGTAGCGAATCAACAGGGTATCCAGCAGTTGCTTGGGATCCGGCTCATAGAGGTAATCCCAGGGTTGCTGCTTGGCGAGCTTGCTGTCTTCAGTTACGGGCAAAGGCAGCAGTTGATCGACTCGTGGTTGCTGCACCATGGTGTTGACGAACTTGTTGTACACCAGGTACAGCTTGTCAATCTCACCGTTGTCGTAAGCCTTCAGCATGACTTTGACTGAACCAATCAGGTCATTGACGCTCGGGTTGTCACCCAGTCCTGCGACATGAGCTTTCACCTTGGCGCCGTGCCGTTCAAAGAAGTTGGAGGCCTTGTTGCCGATCAATGCCAGGTCAACCTTGGCACCTTTCGCGCTCCATTGCTTCATATCATTGAGGGCAGCCTTGAACAGGTTAATGTTCAAACCGCCACACAGGCCACGGTCGGTGGAGACGACGATGTAACCCACTCGCTTGACCTCACGTTCCATGAGGTAGGGGTGCTTGTATTCCAAGTTCCCCTGGGCGATATGGCCGATCACCTTGCGCATGGTTTGAGCGTACGGACGGCTGGCAGACATGCGTTCCTGCGCACGGCGCATCTTGCTTGCTGCCACCATCTCCATAGCGCCGGTGATCTTCTGAGTGTTTTTCACACTCCCGATCTTGTTACGTATCTCTTTTGCGCCGGCCATCTCTTACTCTCCATCAGGTGGCAGCTCGCGCTGCCACACACGCTTACCAGGTCTGGGTTGCCTTGAAGTCATCCAGCAACGCAGTCAGCTTGCCAACGATCGCGTCGTTGTAGTCTGCTTTGGCATTGATTTCAGCCATCAGCGAACCATGCTGGGTATTGGCGTAAGAGAGCAGAGCGGCTTCGAAGTCGACGATCTTGTTCAGCTCGACATCGGAGAGATAGCCTTTCTCGGCGGCGAACAGCACCAGCGACTGCTGGGCCACGCTCATCGGAGAGTACTGTTTCTGCTTCATCAGCTCGGTCACTTTCTGACCATGGTCCAGCTGCTTGCGAGTCGCCTCGTCCAGATCGGAAGAGAACTGGGCGAATGCCGCCAGCTCGCGATACTGGGCCAGTGCGGTACGGATACCACCGGACAGCTTCTTGACGATCTTGGTCTGAGCGGCACCGCCCACACGGGATACGGAGATACCCGGGTCAACCGCCGGACGAATACCGGAGTTAAACAGCTGTGACGTCAGGAAGATCTGACCATCGGTGATGGAAATCACGTTGGTCGGTACGAATGCAGACACGTCACCGGCCTGGGTTTCGATGATCGGCAATGCGGTCAAAGAACCGGTCTGGCCTTTCACTTCACCCTTGGTGAACTTCTCTACGTACTCGGCGTTGACGCGAGCAGCACGCTCAAGCAGACGGGAGTGCAGATAGAAAACGTCACCCGGGTAAGCTTCACGTCCTGGCGGACGGCGCAGCAGCAGGGAGATCTGGCGATAAGCTACGGCCTGCTTGGACAGGTCATCATAGATGATCAGCGCGTCTTCACCACGGTCACGGAAGTACTCACCCATGGAGCAACCGGCATACGGAGCCAGGTACTGCAGGGCCGCCGCTTCGGAGGCAGAGGCAACCACCACTATGGTGTTGGCCAGGGCACCGTGCTCTTCCAGCTTGCGCACCACGTTGGCGATGGTGGAGGCCTTCTGGCCAATCGCAACGTAGACACACTTAATGCCGGAGTCTTTCTGGTTGATGATGGTGTCGATCGCGATGGCGGTCTTGCCCACCTGACGGTCACCGATGATCAGCTCACGCTGGCCACGACCGATGGGGATCATGGCATCGATGGCTTTCAGACCGGTCTGAACCGGCTGGTCAACAGACTTGCGCTCGATAACGCCCGGGGCGATCACTTCGATCGGCGAGAAGCCGTCGTTGTCGACCGGACCTTTACCGTCGATCGGCTGGCCCAGGGTGTTCAGCACCCGGCCCAACAAACCACGACCGACCGGCACTTCCAGAATACGGCCAGTGCCTTTTACTTTCATTCCTTCTGACAGACCGTCATAGGAACCCATGATCACAGCACCGACGGAGTCACGCTCCAGGTTCAATGCCAGAGCGAAGCGGTTGCCCGGCAGCTCGATCATCTCACCTTGCATGGCATCGGCCAGGCCGTGAATACGAATGATACCGTCGCTCACAGAGACGATGGTACCTTCGTTACGCGCTTCGCTTTTGACATCAAACTGCGCGATGCGCTGCTTGATAAGCTCGGCGATTTCAGTGGAATTCAGTTGCATGCTCTAATACCCCAATCAAGATTGCAGCGCGTCAGCCATGCGATCCAGCTTACCGCGGACAGAGCCGTCGATTACCAGATCACCGGCCTTGATGAGCACCCCGGCCATCAAGGACGCATCCATGCTGCAATTCAGCTTCACTTTGCGCGCGAGACGTTGTTCCAGAGAAGCCTGAATAGCGGCTTTCTGCTGGTCGGTCAGTTCGGTCGCCGAAATCACGTCAGCCTGAACTTCTTTATCCAGTTCAGCCTTGAACGCTACAAATTCAGCAACGACCGCCGGCAGCACACCCAAGCGACCATTCTCGGCCATCACCCGGATCAGGTTCTGGCCATGCTCGTCGAGTTGCTCACCGCAGACGCCCACAAACAGGTTTGCGAGCTCTTCGGCAGCCACAGAGCCGTGTACCAGTGAGTGAATTGTCCCGTTCTCCGCTACTTGTGCAGCGAAGCCGAGCATCCCCAGCCACTGGTCAACCGCCTTGTGCTCAACGGCAAACTCGAAAGCAGCCTTGGCGTAGGGGCGAGCGATTGTAGTCAGTTCAGACATAGCCCCGTTCCCGTTACAGTTCTGCTACCAGTTTGTCGACGATGTCGCTGTTGGCAGCCTGGTCGATGTGACGCGCCAGGATCTTCTCTGCACCAGCAATGGCAAGAGCAGCAACCTGCTTACGCAGTTCTTCTTTGGCACGATGACGTTCAGCTTCGAGCTCGGCTCGGCCCTGAGCCAGGATTTTTTCCCGCTCAGTCTGGGCTCCGACAGCAGCATCATCAATGATCTGGGCTTTACGTTTGTTAGCCTGCTCAATGATTTCTGCAGCCTGAAGCTTGGCTTCTTTCAGCTGATCGGTGGCGTTGGCCTTGGCCAAATCCAGATCTTTCTTGGCACGCTCTGCGGAAGAGAGGCCATCAGCAATTTTTTTCTGACGAGCCTCGATGGCAGCCATCAGGGGCGGCCATACAAACTTCATGCAGCACCAGACAAAAATGATGAAAGCAATTGTCTGACCGAGGAGGGTGGCATTGATACTCACAACCAAGACCTCTCTATATGAAATTTAAAAAGAAAGTGATAACAACAGCATCACTTATCAGGCTGCAACCCCGAAAATCAGGTACAGAGCCATACCGACCACAATCATCGGGATTGCATCGACCAGACCCATTACGATGAAGAAGTTGGTACGCAGGATAGGCATCAGGTCAGGCTGACGCGCAGCGCCTTCCAGAAACTTGCCACCCAGCAGAGCGATACCGATAGCGGCACCGACAGCGGCCATACCCAGCATGATTGCAGCGGCAAAGTAAATCATTTCCATCTTTATATTCTCCAAACAGAGCGAGTAAACGTAACAGGATTAATGGTCTTCACTGGCCATCGACAAATAGACAATGGTCAACACCATGAAGATAAAGGCTTGCAGAGTAATTACCAGAATGTGGAACAGTGCCCAAGGCACGCTAAGCAGCCATTGGGACCACCACGGTAGCAGACCAGCGATCAGGATAAATACCAGTTCACCGGCATACATGTTACCAAACAGACGCAAACCCTGAGAAACGGGTTTGGACAGCAGGGTAACCAACTCCAACGCAATGTTAACAGGGATAAATGCCCAGTGATTGAAAGGGCTGAGGGTCAACTCTTTCACAAAGCCCGAGACACCTTTCATCTTGATACTGTAAATGATGATTAAGGCGAAGACTCCCAGAGCCATGGACATAGTGATGTTAACATCGGCGGAAGGAACTACTCGCAAGTTGGGGACGCCCAGCAATTGTGCTGTGTAGGGCAGGTAGTCAACCGGGATGAGGTCCATCAAGTTCATCAGGAAAACCCAGATGAACACGGTCAGTGCCAGCGGAGCGATCAGCTTGCTCTTACCGTGGAAGATACCCTTGACAGTGTCATCCACAAACTCGACAACCATTTCTACAAAACACTGAAGCTTGTCTGGCACACCGCTGGTCGCCGTCACGGCCACCTTGCGGAATATCCAGATAAACAGAGCGCCGAGGATAACGGAAAATATCATGGAGTCGATATTTACCGTCCAGAACCCCGAACCCACTTGCAGATGGTGCAGGTGGTGGGAGATGTATCCCTGAGTAGTCAGGGCTTCTCCGGTTGCAGCCATGAGTTTTCCTAGTAGCGGTTATTGAGAACGATCGTTATGACCCATTGGAAAAACAGGGATAGCGAATAGGTGACATAAAGGGGGAGATGTTCCACCTCGACGTACAGGAGTACAGTCACGAAGAGTGCGACTGTACTTACCAGCTTGATCCCTGCTCCAACACAAAAATCCCACAACACCCAGCCCGCACTCCCGGGGCCAAGCTTCCGGCTCAACGTAAAGAGACTGAACAGGAGTTGTGGAATCAGATATACACCTCCCCCATAGAGGGACGCGTATCCAGCAGGAATGCCTCTCAGGTGAACCCAAACGGCACTCACAACCAAGATCAGGGTAAGTTGGCAAGCAAGTATAGCCAAGGCCAGTGTCAAACCTTTCCAGGCTAATTTTTGCTCCACCAAATGCCCCCTGAACATTACAGAACTGTAAAAATCGACATGTTGACACACACGAAATGACAGCCCAAAAAGCCGGTCAAATTATACCCTTGAAGGCGGTGATTGCAATATGACAAAAACCCTTAATTTTTGCGGCTTTCCGTACAGAATCAAGGTTACGTTCATATCAAAAGGAATAGATGTTTTATTACTACAAAAAGCGTAAAAATCACGTTTCTGACAGGCCAAAATAGCCCAATACCCGGTCCAAACCGGCTAAGTTCTCGTAACTTATTACTAACTTGCCGCTATCCTGCTTCCCCGGCTGAAGCTGTACCTGATTACCAATTTTTTCTGAAATCTGGCGCTCCAGGTAACCAAACTGCGGATCACGGACAGGTTCAACCTTGGCTTTTGCCGGTTCGAGTGTTTTTTGAACCAGCTTCTCGGTATCTCGCACTGTCAGCCCCTTCTGGGCGACCAGCTTGGCCAGTTCGGACTGGGCCTGGCCACTCAACGCCAGCAGGGCGCGGGCATGACCCATATCGAGATCACCGTGCTCGACGAAACGCTTGACGTCGTCGTTGAGCTGATTGAGACGCAACAGGTTGGTGACCGTGGTGCGGGACTTGCCTACCGCCTCGGCCACCTGCTGGTGGGTCAGCTCGAATTCGGTCAGCAGCCGCTGCAGGGCGACCGCCTCTTCGATGGCATTGAGATCTTCACGCTGGATGTTCTCAATCAGCGCGATGGCGACGGCAGCCTCGTCGGGCACATCCTTGACAATACAGGGCACTACATCGAGCCGGGCCAGCTGGGAGGCACGCCAACGTCGCTCACCGGCGATGATTTCAAAGGATTGCTCGCCAAGGGGGCGCACCACGATCGGCTGGATCACCCCTTGGGCGCGGATGGAATTGGCCAGATCTTCCAGTGCATCCTGCGACATGTCCTTGCGTGGCTGGTACTTGCCGGACTGTAACCACTCCACCGGCAGCCTGCGCAGCTCACCCTGATTGGTGGGGGCCATAGCCTGCTCGGTACGCTGGTCGCTCATCACCTGTTTCTGGCGCGCGGCCGTGCTGGTGCTGAGCAGGGCGTCCAGCCCCTTGCCCAGTCCACGTTTTTTCGGCGTCATATGCTCTCTCGGTCTGCGATGGTCACCTGACGCTCCTGCTCCTGGCGGCGCAGCATCTCGCCCGCCAGCGCCAGATAGGCCTTGGCACCCACCGATGATTTGTCATAGTGCATGGCCGGAGCACCGAAGCTCGGTGCCTCCGCCAGTCTTACGTTGCGGGGGATGATGGTGCGATAGACCTTGTCCCCGAAATGCTGTTTCAGCTGATCGGACACATCATTGGCCAGCCGGTTGCGGTGATCGAACATGGTGCGCAGCACCCCTTCGATCTTCAGCTCCGGATTGACCACGGCTGCCAGCTTGCTGATGGTGTCGACCAGGGCGGTAAGCCCTTCCAGTGCATAGTATTCGCACTGCATGGGCACCAGCACGGAATCGGCGGCGGCCATGGCGTTCACGGTCAGCATGTTGAGAGAAGGCGGGCAGTCGATGAAGATGTAATCGTATTTGTCCCGTACCGAGGCCAGCGCATTGCGCAGGCGGATTTCGCGGGCAAAGAATTCCATCAGGCGGATTTCGGCCGCAGTCACGTCGGCGTTGGCGGCGATGAGGTGATAGCCCCCCGAGGTTTCGGGGATGATCACCTCGCCAATAGGGGCGTCTTCGATCAGCAGCTCATAGGCAGTCCGTTCGACTTCGTACTTGTCGACACCGCTGCCCATGGTGGCATTGCCCTGCGGATCCAGATCGATCACCAGCACCTTGCGCCGGGTGGCGGCCAGGGAGGCGGCCAGATTCACACAGGTGGTGGTTTTACCCACTCCACCCTTCTGGTTGGCTATGGCGATGACTTTTCCCACACTATCCCCTAAATGAAACTGCGACCCTATTCGGGCTGGACATGTTTAAATTCCAGCAGATGACGTTCGCCTTCCAGTTCCGGCACCACCAGTTGATGGGAGGCGACCAGACGTATGTTGGCAGGCAGTTGAGCCAGCTCGGGCCCGGGGTATTGCCCCTTGAGCGCCAGGAAGCTGCCCTGGGCCGACGGCAGATGATGACACCAGGTCAGCATGTCCTCCAGCGAGGCAAAGGCCCGACTCAGTACACCATCAAACCCGACGTCGGGTTGATACTCTTCAACACGGGATTTGACGGGTGTCACATTGGTCAAGCCCAGCTCCTGGATCACCTGGCGGATGAAGTTGATCCGCTTGCCCAGACTGTCCAACAGCACGAACTGCTTGTCCGGGTTGATGATGGCCAGCGGCAAGCCAGGCAGCCCTGGACCGGTCCCCACATCGATGAAACGTTCACCGTGCAGGTGAGGGCTCACCACCAGACTGTCGAGGATATGCTTGACCAGCATGGCGTCCGGATCACGCACCGAGGTGAGATTGTAAGCCTTGTTCCACTTGTGCAGCAACTCGACAAGCTGAACCAACTGGGTCTTTTGGGTGTCGGTGATAACAATACCGGCCTGCATGAGCAGGCCGTTCAATCTTTCCAGCATGTTTTCCAACGGTAAGAATCCTCAGGCGGTTTTGCGCAGCAGGCCGTGTTTTTTCAGGTGAACCAGCAGGATGGAGATGGCAGCCGGGGTGATGCCGGAGATACGGGAAGCCTGACCTATGGTCTGTGGCCTGGCATCGCTCAGCTTGGCGATCACCTCGTTGGAGAGACCGTTGACGTCGCGGTAGTTCATGTCCAGCGGCAAGAGGGTGTTCTCGTTGCGCAGCTGTTTCTCCACCTCGTCGTGCTGACGTTCGATGTAACCGGCGTACTTGATCTGGATCTCCACCTGATCGGCGGCGGCGCGATCGCTCAGTGCCGGCCCCACCCCCTCGATAGCCATCAGCGCATCGTAGGTCACTTCGGGACGACGCAGCAACTCTTCCAGACTTTGCTCGCGGGTCAGCGGGGCATTGACCAGGGCGTTGACCGCCTCCAGCGACGGATGCTGCGGGTGGATCCAGGTCGAACGCATGCGCTGTTGCTCCAGCTCCACCTGTTCCATCTTGGCGTTGAACTTGCCCCAGCGCTCGTCATCCACCAGACCCAGCTCGCGGCCGATGGCGGTCAGACGCAGGTCAGCGTTGTCTTCCCGCAGCAGCAAGCGATATTCGGCGCGGCTGGTGAACATGCGGTAGGGCTCGCGGGTCCCCAGGGTGGAGAGATCGTCCATCATCACGCCCATGTAGGCCTGATCCCTGCGCGGATGCCAGGGATCCTTGTCCTGGGCACGCAGACCGGCGTTCAAACCGGCCATCAGGCCCTGGGCCGCAGCCTCTTCGTAACCCGTGGTGCCGTTGATCTGGCCGGCGAAGAACAGGTTGCCGATGCACTTGCTCTCCATGTTGGCCTTGAGATCCCGTGGATCGAAGAAGTCATATTCGATGGCATAGCCGGGGCGGGTGATATGGGCATTTTCGAAACCACGAATGGAACGCACTATCTGCACCTGCACGTCGAATGGCAGGCTGGTGGAGATCCCGTTCGGATAGAGTTCGTGGGTGGTCAGGCCTTCCGGCTCGACAAAAATCTGGTGCGCCGTCTTGTCCGCGAAGCGGGTGATCTTGTCTTCGATCGACGGGCAGTAGCGCGGGCCTATCCCTTCGATCACCCCGGCGTACATGGGGCTGCGATCCAGATTGTTGCGGATCACATCGTGGGTACGCTCGTTGGTGTGAGTGACGTAGCAGGGCACCTGACGGGGGTGCTGGCTGGCGTCGCCGATAAACGAGAAGACGGGGCGCGGATCATCGCCGTACTGGGCCTGCATGACGGAGATATCAACGCTACGGGCATCGATCCGCGGCGGTGTACCCGTCTTGAGACGATCGATGCGCAGCGGCATCTCGCGCAGCCGTTGAGCCAGGGCGATCGAGGGAGGATCCCCGGCGCGGCCGCCCTTGTAGTTTTCCATCCCGATGTGGATCAAGCCATTCAGGAAGGTGCCTACGGTCAGCACCACCGTCTTGCCGCTGATGCGGATCCCGCTCTGGGTGACCACACCAGCAACACGATCCCCGTCCATGATCAGATCATCACAGGCTTGCTGGAAGATCTTCAGGTTCGGGTAGTTCTCCAGCATCTGACGTACGACGGCTTTGTAGAGCAGTCGATCCGCTTGAGCACGGGTGGCTCGTACCGCGGGCCCCTTGGAGGAGTTCAGGGTACGGAACTGGATCCCGCCAAGATCGACGGCTCGCGCCATGATCCCGCCGAGGGCGTCAACTTCCTTGACCAGGTGTCCCTTGCCGATCCCGCCGATCGCCGGATTACAGGACATGTGTCCCAACGTATCGATATTGTGGGTCAACAACAGGGTATTCAGACCCATACGGGCTGCCGCTGTTGCTGCTTCGGTTCCTGCATGACCGCCACCGACGACGATCACATCAAATTGTTCATGGTATTGCATTGGGGATCACCTTGATCTGCACGTCTGAAGATCGTTGTTTGCCTGGGCTCAGGGGCGGAATATTCTATCTGTTTCGCGCCCTGAGGGGAACGTCTACTTAACGGTCAGTATGGAGGGAGGATCCACTTAATAGATCTTAAGGATCTTTAGATCGATCTTTTATTGGATCTTTTATTAGGATCCACCATTTCTGTTGATAAGCGCTTTTTGATCATAAAGATCATCTGGTTAAAGGTGATCTCAGCTTGTGGAAAAGCTTGGATCCTGACCCCGTGAACAGGGGGATAACCAGTGCTTTTATACACAGGAGGCTAGCGGGCTGGATCTCATACATGGATAACTATAGGTTTTGCAGAGCTTTACACGGTAGTTATACACATTACCCCCGGTCGTTGTGGGTAAACATGTAGAACAATTTGTCAGGATCAATCTGTTAATAACCTGGTGGATAGCGATCGGGGGATAAACGGGGAGATCAAGGCTTTTCTGCAGGATCTCCCTGGCCCTGATCAGGCGATCAACGGCATCCAGCTCTGGATCCAGGCTTCGGCGGCATCTTCCGGGATCTCGTGTTGGGTGACATCGATGTCGAGACGATCCCCGATCCGGCTGGCGCCGCACTCTGCCAGTAGCCGATCCAGCGTCTTGCCACCCTGACAAAAGGTGTCATAACTGCTGTCGCCGAGGGCGATCACGCCATATTTCAAGGCATTAAGATCCGGATGCTGCTCGGCAAGATCCTTGGCGAAGGGTTGCAGGTTGTCGGGTATGTCACCGGCACCGTGGGTGGAAGTGATCACCAGCATGATGGCGTCCGGCTCGGCGAGCACCTCGCCCAGCTTGGCCGGATTGTGGATCTCGGCCTGATGGCCCGCTTGTTCCAGCAGGTGGGCGACGTGGTCTGCGACATATTCGGCGGCGCCCAGCATGGAGCCGACGACGAGATTGAGTTTGGCCATGGAATGGATCCTGAAAAATGCGGAACCCGGATTCTACCGCCAAAGGGTGTGGATAAATATGGATAAAGCTTGGGGATAATGGATCCAGCCAGATAATGCAGCCGGATCAATCCCGGCGATCTTTCTGCAGCCTCTCTGAATTTCTTCCTAAATAGTAGTTACCTTACGAGTCCTGTTATGTTGTGACGCGTGCACTATTGCTGAAATCAGGTTTATGGTTTGGCTTTTACATGGGTTGTTTTATGTACAAACAATGCCTCTGCTGTTCATTGTCTTCGATCATCCATGCGGCCGAGCTGGCATCAGACAACCCCGTTTGGCTGATTAAAGGCGTGCTGATTGCTCCATCGTAGGCCGTTTTTGCTCATGGTATCAGCCAGCAGATCCTCTTTCCGCTGGCGGTGCCGGTCGGGTTGGTTTCCGCCCTGTTAGGGGGCGCTTACTTCATGCGGTGTCTGCGCCGCTTCCCGGTTTTAGGATGAAAAACGCACAAAAAAAGCCCGGGAAGAACCCGGGCTTTTTACTGTTTGCCGTACCGACTTATTTGCCGATGCAGAATGTAAATAATCTATTATATTCAATATGTTAGTGACTTTTCGGGGGCCGCTTGGGGTAAAAGTAACTAAAACAGCATATTGAGAGACCGCTCACGGGTTTCTGCTATCGTGCAGCGTTCCCACATAGTCCATTCTCAATCGTGCCGCCTTCCCATATGAATCAATGCGAGGCCCCCACATGCAGTCAAAGCCGCCTTTTAGGTGCGTTTTGAGCGTATTTTGAACCGACTATAGCATCGCTTGGTGCTTGGAAAGCCGCTTTTACTCTTCGAACCGTGCAAGCTTCCCATAGGTAGTTTGGCTAACCGTGCAATCATCCCACATACAGCCAATTTAATCCCAGCCCTTTATCAGCCTGGCTGAGCGGGCTTTTAGGCCCTCTAGAATGGTGCTGCTGATGGTATCGGGGAAGTCTGCTGGCAATTGCTGGGTAACGCGCTTAATAACATCATCAACGGAGTTGGCCAGTTCTGTCAGGATCTCTTCCATAGCAGAACGCTCAAATCCCACAGTTTTCGCCATTTGGAAGAAATGACGCGGGAATATCTGCTCAATGGCGTACTTCTTTCCCTTGCTGCTTGCTAGGCCCATAGCGAGCCTGGCGTCCCTTCGGTTGAGGCCTCGGCCGCCAAACACTGGATAGACAGATAGGATGTCGTAAAAAGGGGTCAGGCGAAAACGCCCTTCCGGTTCAATAAAGACTGAGAAATTCTTTGCATGACCATCGGTAGCTGCCAGCAGCCAGAACAGGACCTGAGATTTCATGAACAGGTAGCGATCCTGTTCTGGTGTCGCAGAGCCCAGCAAGGTTTTCATGATGTCAGTGATCCCTGGTCCTCCATGGCTCTCGTATTTCCGTGCTGACGGAACATTCAATACCTGACAGAAATCCTCTTGGGGAAGGCGCATGATCCAGCTGCGATCGGCAGCGTAACGTCTGTCGAAGCGTTCCACAGCCAGTGCTTTGACCTGGCCAACTTGCATCATGAAGCAGTGAGGTACGGGTAGACCAAACTCCTTGGCAATCAGAGTGCAGAGATATTCGTTTTCTACGCTCTGGGAGAGGTCTATCGAGTAGGAGTGGCTTTCAATCTTGCCGATAGGGAGTTTGATAATGTGGGTTGTCGGCGTTGCTTTGAGTGGCAAGTACCAACGGCCATCGATATAGAGCAGCGCAGTCTTTTCTTGCGCCCCGGCGATAGAGATCCGGAACTCCTCTTGCTCCCTGACCATCCCCAAAGGGATTCCTGATTTGTAGCTGGTCAGGATCTGCTCGAGCTCGTCATCGGAAAGTGCCTTGTAGTCGATTCGCCTGACATCTGGAACATCGTGCCCTTCGGTAACCAGCTGTAATGCCCCTACGCTATCCTGGCCAATGCAACTGAGCAGATCGAAGGGCTGGGTTGATGCCGCTTGATAGCGTGCTACAACCCTGTTTCTCACCTCCGCATTATCTGGCAGCAGGTTGTCGAAGAAGTTATAGGCTTCATCGCCCCGGTAGGTCTGATGGCGCAATGGCATGGAGAGTGAGATCGGACGGCTGCCCGGTTGTGCTAGCCATGACTCATGGTACTGAAACTGATGGGCGCCGCTGGTAGTTTTGGTGAATGTGCCTACCCGATAGCCGTTCATATAGACAGCCAGATTGGCCATTACCACTCCTCCTTCCAGCCCGATGCCGGACTCTCGGATGACTCATTGCGGGGTTTGATATCCACTGACAATTCGAGTGCTGCGAGGATCTTGAACAGGGTTTCCAGCTTGGTGGACTCAGGATTGAGCTCGAAGCTGGAGACTGTGTCTTGCCTAATCCCCACTTTCTCGGCCACTTTGCCTTGAGAGAGCTTTTGAGAAAGCCTGGCATCCTTGATACAGGCGCTCAGCTGCTTGGCGCTGGTTACTTTCATGATTCGACAACCTGGTAGCGTGCCTTCTTCCAATTTACACGCTATGGCAGGTATATCAATATTTACCTGTTATAGGAGGTAAATGTAACTTACACGCTGTAGGCGGTATCTAACATTTATCCCCTATAGCGGGTAAGAAAACAGCAGACGGGGAGATTACCAAGCCATGGGGTAAAGAACTGCCGCGCTACGCTTGGCTGCTGGCTTGTTCGGTGAGTCGAAAAGATGACTCACCTCAAAGCCCAGCTTCTGTAGATTTCCTCCTTTGGCATCCCATTCAGCAGATCAGGAATGGTGAGCAACGTCGCTTAAATACTCAAATACAACTCAAAAGCGACTTTGTGATGACGGATCACACTTAAAGTTTGTGCTGTCAGATCAAAAGGCTATCGAAAGGTTGTGTTTCGATCGTCATGTGGTGGTTCTAAAAAGGTATACCCCATAAAAACCACCCAATACCCTCTCGAAAACCATATTGAAACCACTTATATTGAACCAATAATTAGGAACCACTTTAAACAGACTGATGGGGTTTTCAATGTTCATACGGGCGTATTTACGTGCATCGACTGTGGAACAGGATGCTGAGCGGGCACGAGAGCTGCTGATTGGTTTTGCTGCTGAGCATGGCCATCAGATTGCCAGTTTCTATGTAGAGAATGAGTCGGGGGCGACGCTGGACAGGCCTGAGCTTATGAGGCTGATCCGCGACGCTGCAGATCGTGACATTGTGCTGGTAGAGCAGATTGATCGTCTGGCCCGTCTCAATCAGACGGATTGGCAAACATTGAAGCAGTTGCTAGCTCAGAAACAGCTCTCCATCGTTTCTCCGGAGCTTCCGACTTCCTGGGTGGCGTTACAGGGGGACAGCCGCTCCGAGTTCACCAGCGCCATCTTGCAGGCTGTAAATGGCATGCTGCTGGATATGCTGGCAGCCGTCGCTCGCAAAGACTACGAAGATCGCCGACGCAGGCAACAGCAGGGTATTGCCAAGGCCAGGGATGAGGGGAAATATCGCGGTCGCCAGAAAGATGAAAAGAAGCGTCAGCACATCGCACAGTTGTTGAGCACCGGACACAGCTACTCGGTGATCCAGGAAATGTTGGGCTGCTCCCGCCATCTGATTTCGTGCGTGGCAAAAGAGGTCCGTTCAGCAAAATAGCGGGTCATTTATCCGAGGCATCCATGTGACGCTTCTCGATATACAGCCATGCAGCAAAGGCGCCAAACCCTATCAGGAATGAAAACAGGAGGATCAGGATGACGATGCTGTTCATGGTGATGGCCTCAGGTGTAGCGGATAAAGGATGCAATCAGGTGATCGTGTGACCAAACTCCATATCACCATGGACTCCGCTCAGGTAAAAATCAACAACTAACTGAAAGTATTGAACTTTGTACGTTAGTGACAAACATGGCGGTGTGGAATCTCGCAGGATGTGGGGCCATGAAATGAGCCTTGTCATTCTCAACCAATTCCTATCCAGTTTCTTTCCACATAACTATCTATCTGGAAAAGTGGCGCGAATTTTCCACATAGTGGAATGCCAGTTCAGAACGAGTTATGTGGAATTCTGCTCGAAGACTTCCTATCTATCTGGAAACTTCGGGCCGTTTTTCTCTCTGGAAAATTGGTCATCTTGTTTGAAGGGATGATGGACCTTGGTGTGCTGGAATTGATGGGGGCGGATTCCTATCTATCTGGAATTTTGCCCCTCATATTTCAGGATGTCAGCAGTCGGTGGGCCATCCCGTCGAGCCGCTGTTTGGTCTTCTCCCAGGTCGGCATCACCTGACTGAGCAAGCGCCAGAATCGCTCGCTGTGGTTGTGCTCGGCAAGGTGGCAAAGCTCGTGGAGGATGACGTAATCAATGCACTCTCTGGGGGCTTTTACCAAATGAGGATTGAGAGTGATCCGGCCATTGGGTGAGCAGCTTCCCCATTGGGTTTGCATATTCAGCAGGCGTAGAGGAGGGCGATCCACAACCCACAAGGCTTGTTCCAGCATGGCATCGAGACGTTTGGCGAAAAGCTCTCTGGCGCGGGTTCTATACCACTGGGTCAGTTGAGCCTTCACTGTCTCGGGTCCTGGCTGCCTGACGGATACCTCCAGCTTGCCTCGCAGCAGTTTGACCCCTTGCACACTGCTTGGTGCAACGATGACCTTGAGCAAGTATTGCTTGCCAAGATAAAGGTGACTCTCGCCACTGACATAACGGCGTGGCGTCACATGTTCCAACTGCTGACGAAAGTCACGCAACTGTTCGTAGATCCAGCGGGCACGTTTTTTTACCGCCGCAAGCACCTCTTCATCTGGCGTTTGCGGCGGGGCCATCACTTCAACCCGGCAGTCAGGATGTACCTTGATCAGCAGTTTGCCTGCCTGGGGTCTGGTGAGCCGTTCGAACCGGATGAGCTCGCCGCCATAGGAAAAGTGCTGGAGCCTATTGGCCATGTTGCTGGAGGTACTCATCTGCAGTTACATCCCACTGTGACCAACTCGGGTAATCTGCACGACCATTTTCACCATGCGCTTGGCTTGATCCATGCCACAGCCGATGGCCTTGCACTCGGTGAACAGCAATGGCAGCAGCTTCTTGCGAATATCGGCTTCAATATTTTGCGGGTTGATAGAGTGTTCAGCGACCGAGGCATCAACCAACCGGTCGATCTCGAAAGCGAGTTTGACCCACTTTTCTTCAACCTGAGCATCCTGGCTGTCAAACAGTTGTGGCAGGTTCTTTTTGAAGACCCCGAAGTAGGCCTGAGCATGGCGGTTAGTGCCAAACGCATCAGGCATATCGTTTAGGCGGCGTTCCTGAACCTGCTCTTCAAACTCGCGGAACAGCATGTACTGCTTGAGAGGGTGATCAAACAGTTTTTCCGCCTCTTCAATGGCGAGGCGCAACAAGGTTGAGAAAGACTCCTGAGCATAAGGGTCATCCCTGAGATCCTGCTCAATCATGCGCGTGACGCGAGTCTTGATGATGTCAGTCTCGTTGCGGGTCTTCTCTTTGCTCCACTCTTCCGGCGGTTTTTGCAGTCCCATCTTGCCGACTTCATACACACCACCGGGCTCTTTGACCTCGACGCCAACCACATGCTTGTCGAGCAGCTTTTTCACCTGCTGGGCGTACTCGTCGTAGTCGACTCGTTCACCTGCATCCTGTTGCACGGTTTGCCGCAGGCTGGAGAACTGCTGCAGCGTTTCTTTGTAGTGGCGGCGATCCGCTTCGGTAAAGGCGGTGTCCTCGAAGAACGAGGCCGACTGCAGAGCCACTTTCAGGCAACTGGCAAAGCGGGAGAGCGCCTCATAGAAGTCTTCACGCACCTTAAGGTGCACATCCACCAGCGCTCCCTCTACCTCTTCCATTCTGGGGACCAACACCTGGCGCAGTTGCTCTATGTCCTGCTTGTTCTTCACCCCGGCAAAGATGCTCCACAGATTCTTGTAGAGCTGTGGCAGGCGCTTGTATTCGGAGCTCATCTGGTTGTAGAGGCCGGCGATGTCGTCAAGGTCGTAGCCGCCCTGAGTGCGTGAGGCGAGATCCTGATACTTGGCGATAGTGGTATCTAGCTCCGAGAGAATGCCGCGGTAGTCGATGAGCAAGCCAAACTCTTTGTCCGGGTGCAACCGGTTAACCCGGGCGATGGCCTGGATCAGGTTGTGTTCCTTCAAGGGTTTGTCGATGTAAAGCACCGTATTCTTGGGCTCATCGAAACCGGTCAGTAACTTGTCTACCACGATCAAGAGCTTGAGCGGATCATCCTTGTCGGCGAAGCGTTCGATAATCTGCTTGGTGTAGAGCTGCTCATCCTGGCTACCCACGTTATCTTTCCACCATTGCACGACCAGAGAGAGGGTAGATTCATCAACATCGGTATTGCCCTCCCGGCTATCGGGGGAGCTGATAACAATGGCGGATTCGAACAATCCAACCTCATCGAGATATTGCTTGTACTTGATGGCGGAAGATTTGCTGTCGCAGGCGAGCTGACCTTTCAGCCCTTCCGGAATGTTTTTGTCGAAGTGTTCGGCTATGTCGCGAGCGATAAGCTGGAGCCGGTCATCGGCTTTGTAGAGCTCACCCTTGCGTGTGTATTTGCGCTTCAGGTCAGCCTTTTGCTCCTCGGTCAGGTTGGTGGCGATGCGGTTAAAACCGGCATCAATCGCCCTGTCGTTCACATCGAGATCCGGGATGCGTTCTTCATAGAGCAGGGGGGTGACCGCCTTGTCCTCAACGGCTCGCTGCATGGTGTAAGCGTGCAGGATGGGGCCAAACTTGTTGGTCGTCTTGTCGTTTTTCAGTAGAGGGGTGCCGGTAAAGGCCACAAAGGCGGCATTGGGCAGGGCCAGTTGCATGCGAATGTTGTTTTCGCCCCCTTGGCTACGGTGCCCCTCATCAATCAGCACGATGAGGTCCGGGCTCTTATTGACGCACTCAGGCAATTTGGTAGCAGTGTTGAACTTCTGGATCAGCGAGAAAATGATGCGCTCGGTACCCTTGCCAATTTGCTCGGCCAGTCGCTTGCCCGAGGTGGCCATCGCCGCGTCCTTGTCCTTCTTGCCAGCCAGTTCACCACTGGATGAGAAGGTCTTGCTGAGCTGGCTTTCGAGATCCACCCGGTCGGTCACGACAATGATGCGACAGGCTTTCAGAGCATCATGCAAGATCATCGCCTTGCTCAGGAAGACCATGGTGAACGACTTGCCTGATCCTGTGGTGTGCCAGATCACCCCGCCTTGGCGGCCGCTATCAGGGCGCTTGTGGCTGATCCGCTCGATCAGTCGCTTGATGCCGAACACCTGCTGATAGCGGGCCACTATCTTGCCGGCTTTCTTGTCAAACAGGGTAAACAGACGGGTTATCTCCAGCAGCCGATCAGGTGACAGCAGGCTGATTAGCAGCCGATCCTGGTCCGTCACCGCCAACTCGCCGGCGGCCAATAGGGTCTGGTACCAATCCAGTGTGGCCGTTGGGCGATGATCAAACAGTGTCGAGAGGGCATCTTGGGGAATCGGCCGATTCTTGATCTCGGCCATCTGCGCGTCGCTTATGTCCTCTTCACGCCAGGCAGCCCAGAATTTTTCCGGTGTGCCGCAGGTGCCATAGCGTCCTTCGATTCCGCTGATAGAGAGCAGCAACTGGCTATAGGCGAACAAGTGCGGGATCTCACCGTGTAGCTGGTTGCGAATAGTCTGGGAGATCCCTTCTTTGACTGTTGGCCCCTTCTTGGCGTTGCTATCCGGGCGTTTCGCCTCGATCACCGCCAATGGCAGGCCATTGACGAAGCAGACGATATCGGGACGACGCGACTCTATTCCCCCGGCTCGGGTGACATGAAACTCTTCGGTAAAGGTGAAGCGGTTATTGTGCGGCTGATGCCAGTCGATCAGGGCAATGGTCGGGCTCACCTTCTTGCCGTCAATGAATTCGGTGACCGACATGCCGTAGATCAAATGGTTATAGATCCGTTCATTGGCGGTCATCAGCCCTTCGTTAAGCGCTGGATTACACAGCTCACTCACCAGATTGTCGACCGACTTGGCTGAAAGCGGATACCTCTTGCCAGCATACACAAAGCCGCGTTTGCTCAGCTCCTCGCGCAGAATCTGGCTCAGCACGACCTGGTCATATTTATTGTTACGGGCCACCAGTGCCTGCTTGGGGGGCAGAAAAGTCCAGCCCTGCTGGGTCAGCAGGGTCAGGGCCGGGATCTTGGCACTGTACTCTTCCTGGAATTTTGGCGCGGGGTGAGTCATGGCCTGTCCTTGTGTTGCTTGCTCATACGCTCGGCGAGCTGTTCCAACTCACGCAGTTCTTTTTGATCTTCGGCTATGGCTTCTTGCTGCTTGCGCTGACGGTCAAATGCTTCGTATCGCTCATAGGCGATTTGTTCCATCTGCTTGCGGCTGACCTGACCGGCATTAGCCAGCAGCGGTTGCTCATTGAAGGTCATAAACTTGTCGAGGTAGTCACGCCACTCTTTGATTCGCAGGTGCTGTCTGCTTTTGGCCCGGAACTCGGCAAAGTCGAAGAACATGCTGACCAGCCTATTCAACTGCTCTAGCTCCTCTCCCTGCAGGTAGTTTTTAGCTATGACGACATCGGCCTTACGTACCCGTTTCCCGGCAAAACTGCGGAGATTCATATTGGGTTGCCCCGGGTCGGCGCGCAGAACGATCAGCTCGGCGGCGGTGTGGCCCGTGACGGCATAAAACAGCTTGTTTTGTACCTCGGCAAACAGCAACTGGGTCTCTTGCTCGCTGGCTCGATAATCTTCTGCCAAGGTGAACAGGTCACGAACCTTCTGATAGAAGCGCTTCTCCGATGAACGTATGTCGCGGATGCGCTCGAGCAGCTCATCGAAGTAATCCCACTTGGGATCCTTAAGGCGCTCATCATCCATGGCGAACCCCTTGGTGAGGTATTCACCAAGTGTCCGTGTAGCCCATTGGCGGAATTGGGTGCCTCTAGTCGAGCGTACCCGATAGCCGATAGCGACGATCATCGGCAGGGCATAGAGTTGCAGCCGCCGCCTGACTTGACGCGCCCCCTCAGTTTTAACTGTCAAGTCTTCCTTGACGGTTAGATTTTGAACAAGCTCACCCTCATCCAGAATGTTCTGAACATGCAAACTGATATTTTGTTTGGTGGTCTGATAGAGCTCGGCGATCTCCTGCTGGGTTAGCCATACCTGACCCCCTAGCTCACGTAGTACAAGTTGGGACTCGCCATCGTCGGTGGTATAGAGGATCAGATCATTGCTGCTATTCATCCCGGGCTCCTGGTTAATGCAAACAGCACTGCTTGAACTTCTTGCCGCTGCCACAGGGGCAGGGGTCATTGCGCCCGATCTTGGGGGCCGCTCTAACCGGCAGGGTTACTGGAGTGAGTGCTGGTGCGGCTATCGGCGCTGTGCTTGGCCCCCGTTGGGCCAGAAAATGGGCGTGCAGCCGCAAGGCGGCGGTGCCCACCTCGGCCACGCTCTGTTGATGCTCCGGTAGCGAAAGGCTGGCAAGCTGTGGCAGCAGGTCATCGCTGCCATGCAGGCGGATCACCTCAAGAGAGCTTTCCTGCTCCTCTGGCAAGGCTGGCCAGTTCCCCAGCGCCATGCCACGCAGATAGCCAAAGCACCAATCTTCGGCGTTGCAGATCTCCTGCCCTTCGACATAGTTGGCCATCAGCACCGGGATAAAGTGCTCGGGCTGATAACAGAGGGTGTGGGCCAGAATATTCATATGGCCAAGGATCAAATCCAGCGCCCGTTTCATATCCCGCTCGGACGACCACTCAGGGGGCGTGCCACCCCAGACTACCGGCCACCACTGGCTCGGCGGTACCAACTCGGGGCCGGAGAGTACCGCAGTCAGAAAGCCGTCGAGCGCCGACAAACTAAGCATCGAATCGTCGTTGCCATAGTCCATCAGCCGCTGCTCCAGCCACTCCACCTCGGATTCGGTCATGGGGTGAATGGTCACTTTTTTCATGCTGCCTCTTCCACCTTGACTCGCCGTTTGCCGGTCAACAGTTGTTGCATCAGGGCTTTTTTCTCTTGCTGTAAGGCAGCCAGTTTCTGTTGCAGGGCTGTGATTTCTTGATCGGCGGTGGATAGAACGTTGGCTATTTTATGTTGTTCTTCACGAGAAGGCAGCGGTATCACAACATCACGAACCTGTACCAGACTAATTTGTGGATATGCTTGTCCTGTTGTAATGCGTTCAAAGTAGTTTCTATACTTGATATCTCGCAAACAGTGGTAAATGAAATCAGTATTTACCTGTTGAGGGTTCAACGTAACTTTTGCTATATGTTGGTTAATGTTGGCCTCACAGATATGGTCTGGTAGCTTACAAATTCGGCCTACATTTCCTGTAATTGTGATTAAGAGATCGCCAGTAAATACTTTTGATCGTTTCATAGCCTCGTGAGCCTCATCACAGATAAAAGCGAGGCCAGACTCTTTAAAACCATCTTCTCCTACACATTCACTACGAAGAAAAGGTATGCCTGTATCTTGCCAATCAAAACCATAGGTAGTTGGGGTTGCCCCTTTGGTGATGAATGAGGAAACCTCTTCCATGGCGATCTCCCCCCAATCACTTGGAAGGGTTGCATATGGAGTTTTTGATGCTCTAGACTTTATCTCGTTGTTATCCAGCAGGCGTTTTTTGCCGGTGAGCAGTTGTTGCATTAGCGCCTTTTTCTGCTGCTGGCTATTGACCAGCAGTTGTTCGGTAGTGCTGATCGCCTTATCCCAAGTGGAGAGAATTTTGGCGATTTTCTTTTGCTCTGAAAGCGGGGGAACCAGTGCAGGAAATTCTTTTATTTGTTTTGAGTTGATACTAGCCAAATTTGTACTGCGTTTTGCACAACTTAAAAAATATGTTTTTCCGTAATAGCTGGCGGCCAACGCTGCGAGGAAAAATGAATCTATCATCTCGGAATTTGGGCGAACAGCAAAAACATGATTTTGGTGTAAACATGGCTCAATCTGCCCCTGCCACACATCTCCGCGGCCTAATTTATCGAAATCACCGCCCTCATTCATTAATACATCACCTTTCTTTAAGGAAAAGCGGTCCATCTTGTCCCGTTCAATTTCGATCTCTTTTACTTCATCCAGATTAATATGCCCATCTTGAACATTAGCTACTCGCAGATATGGGACAGTTACAGGATCTTTTAATCCCGTTTTACCTTTTGCAACTCCAGACCTAACCTCTGCAACTTGTTCTAGCGGTATTCTTTTCCACCCCTTAGGCACCATAGCCGAGTTCCTCCAGATACTTAGCCATCTCGATTTCCAGCTCGGCCAGTTGGGTTTTAAGCTGTTCGCGCTCGGCACGCACCGCCAGCAGGTCGATCTCTTCCTCTTCTTCAAAGGTATCGACATAGCGAGGAATATTGAGGTTGTAGTCGTTCTCCTTGATCTCTTTGAGCGAGGCGAGATGGGCATATTTATCGACATTGCCGCCATTGCGGTAGGTGGCGACGATCTTGGCTATATTTTCCGGGCTTAGCTGGTTCTGGTTCTTACCTGGCTTGAAGTCGCGGCTGGCGTCGATAAACAGCACGTTGTCGTCCACCTTCTCTTTTTTGAAGATCAAGATGGCGGCGGGGATGCCGGTGCCAAAGAACAGTTTCTCCGGCAGGCCGATCACCGCATCGAGCAGGTTCTCGTCGATCAGCTGCTGGCGGATTTTTCCTTCGCTCGAACCCCGGAAAAGCACGCCGTGGGGTACCACGACGCCCATGCGGCCGCTCTTGGGTTTCAGGGTCTCGATCATATGGAGGATAAAGGCGTAATCCCCCTTGGTCTTGGGTGGAATGCCGCGCTTGAAGCGGCCGAACTTATCGTGCTCGGCGTCGTCATGGCCCCATTTGTCGAGGGAAAACGGCGGGTTGGCGGTCACGATATCGAAGCGCATCAGATCGCCATTTTTATCCAGCAGTTTGGGGTTGCGGATGGTATCGCCCCACTCGATCTTGTGGTTGTCTTCCCCGTGCAGGAACATATTCATCTTGGCCAGCGACCAGGTGGAACCGATGGCCTCTTGCCCGTAGAGGGCATAACGTTTCTGGCCGTGTTTTTGTACCACCTTGCGGCCGCATTTCATCAAGAGCGACCCGGAACCACAGGCGGGATCGCATATGGTATCGCCGAGCTGCGGATCCAGCAGTTCGGCCATCAGATCGGAGACCTCGGGCGGGGTGTAGTACTCGCCAGCCTTCTGGCCGCTGTTGGCGGCAAACTTGCCTATCAGGTATTCGTATGCGTTGCCAATCACATCGAGGTTGCCTACTCGACTGGGTTTTAGATTGATCTCATCTTGGGCAAATGCTTCTAATAGTTGGCGTAGTATTGTGTTCTTTTGTTTCTCTTCCCCAAGACGATCGCTATTGAAGCTGATGTCCTGGAATACGCTCTTGTTGCCATCTTTGAGCTTGGTGCCATTGGCTTCTTCTAACGCATGCAGCGCACGGTCTATTCGTTCGCCGTTGCCAGGTTCATAACGACGTTCATAGAGGTGATAGAAGCTGGATTCTTCTGGCAGCACAAAACGTTCGCTTTTCATTAGCTCAATGAATAGCTCCGGTTCGCCAGGGTGCCGTCTTTTGTAATCTTCATAGTGGTCCTGCCAAACATCTGAGATGTATTTTAGGAACAGCATGGTCAGGATGAAGTCTTTGTAGGTGTCGGCACTGATGGTGCCTCGGAATGTATCGCAAACACTCCAAAGAATATTATTTATGGTATCTTGGTTTACTTTACTGTTCATTTCTAAATTTATCCTGTTGGATTTCATTACATATTTGGTTGAATAGCGTATCGCCATTCTCTATGAGTTTTTTGTATGTGTGTTTTTGTTGTAACCATGTTTGATTGATATTAGATATTCTCTCTTGGTCCATTCTGCTAGGTAGTTCTATTGGCATGTCCCCAACTATTTTTGCTGATATTTTATTTATATTGGTTCCTTCACTAACCTCAGCGAAGTAGCGTTGCCCTATGTTGGAATTAATATACCAGAGAAGAAAGTGAGGCGATACTTCGAGTTTGTCGCATATAATTACTGCGGTTTGATTTGTTGTAACAACAGGTAGGTCTGACCAAGATTCAAATATAGCAGCAGAAAACACCGGTCCCCTGAGCCTGAGCAAAATGTTACCACAAGATAAGGCGTGATGTGATATATGTGTCTCAGGCTGCACTTTTATCAAGTTATTTAGGTCAATTTTATCATCTGGAGTTATATCTTTTGTTTGTATGAGATAACAGGACCCGGTGAGAAAGTCTTCTTTGATAGCAGCTTTAAAAGCCATGCCGAGTTTTATTTCGGCAATATCACTCAGTTTTATAATTTTTCTCATGTTTTTATTAAAAAGGGGATTACTCCCCTTTTCCCTCACTAGAGGTTATGGTGACAATTTGTCGTATCTTTGTATCACCCATATTAATAGATAGATCGTATTCTATGGAGTGATAAGGCATCGGTTTCAATACGACCATCAGGAGTAGGTTGATGATGATCGTGCGTGGAATGCGGTTAGTAGCATTCCGTTTGGAATTTTGATAACATTTATCTGACATTAGGCTTACCTTATTCATTGGGGTCTGGGTCTAGTATCGAGAGGCGGTGGAAGCGCCAACTTAGCACCGCCTCTTCAACTCAAGTTGTACTGCTCTACTACGATCAGAAGTATCCTATCTTTATCCCACCAATGCAAGTAGTACAATCGTACTAGTTTGTTCTGTTTGTACAAAGAAACATTAAACTGTTGATTTTTATTGTTTTTATAAATTTCTCTTATGCAGGAATTTCCATTGTGTGCGGACAAAACCATGTTGGATTTCTTTGGCACTCACCTTGGGTGTCAAGTTAGCAGCCGTTGTCAGTTGCTATTCTGGTAAACCTTCTGTCAGGACCTCCGCCAAAATTTCACATGTGAAATTTTTCCCGAAAACGCTGTAAGTGCCCAAAACGGGTACTTACAGCGCTCTGGATTTCGTTAGGTCCTCGGTACGCTTTGCATGTTGATGTTTGTTACAGGGAGATCATCTGCATGCGTGAGCAAAATCCGTCAGTTTACAGCGATCCTAACGGGTCAATTCTGAAAGAGCTTTATGAGCTGAAACGGCTGGTGATCCAGCAAGGGCAGGGGCAGAAGGAGGTGATTTCTGCCGAGGAATGCGCTGAGTTGCTGGGGGTTTCTGTCAGCTATGTGTACCGGCTGACCAGTGAAAAGCGTCTGCCGCATTACAAGCCACAAGGGAAAAAGATCTACTTTAAGCGGGCCGAGTTGCTCGATTGGCTGCTCTCCCACCGCATTTCACCGGACGCCGAACTCACTGAGCATGTGACCAAGCGTGTACGACAAGCTAGTCATAGGCGGTTGTGAGGCTGTTATGGAGCGAGATCTCATTGCATCTCACTGGCCTCAGGATCTCCGGTCGGCTTTTGTTGAACCTCCAAAACCCCTCGATTTTGTCCTCCCGGGGCTGCCTGTTGGCTGCGTTGGTGCTTTGGTGTCACCGGGAGGAGTGGGCAAATCGATGTTGGCATTGCAACTGGCAATGCAGATATCCGGTGGGCCGGATTGGATTGGACTTGGCAATCTGGGCAGGGGGGCTGTGCTCTACCTACCTGCTGAGGACCCTTGGCCTGTACTGCACCAGCGCTTGTTTTCCTTGGGCGTATATCTTGACGCTGAACTTCGTGCCAACGTTGAACGAGACCTTCGTTTGATATCGCTTCAGGGTGCCAGTCCGAATGTGTTGGATAGCCACTGGTGGGAAGCGATTGCTATTTGGGCTAAAGGGGTGAGGTTGATTGTCATCGATACTCTGAGGCGCTTCCACGATGCTGACGAGAACGCGGCCTGTGCCATGACGCAGGTACTGGGTCAGTTGGAGCGGCTGGCCATGGGGCTGGGATGCGCTGTGCTGTTTGTACACCACACCAGTAAATCTGCGGCATTCCAAGAAGCTGGCGATCTGCAGCAGGCAAGCCGTGGTTCGTCGGTACTGGTGGACAACGTCCGCTGGCAGGCCTATCTCGCCACTATGACCAAGAAAGAGGCGCAGCAGCTGGGCGTATCGCCGGATCAGAGCCAGCACTATGTGCGGTTTGGGGTCAGTAAAAGCAACTATGTGCCACCGTTACCAGAGCGCTGGCTGATGCGGGGAGAGGGCGGCGTGCTGCACCCCGCTAGGTTGGACGTAACACGCCGAGCGGGAGGCAAACGTGCCTTGCTTTGAATTGACCCATGCCCGGCACGACCATATGCACTGTCTGGCCCCAGGATTGTTCAGAGCCATCGCTCCTGGTCAGCGCCGCCGAGACAAGCTGGATGCGGTGTATCGGTTCGGTGGGGGCAATCAGATTGAGTTTTCCGGGCCAGAGCCGCTGGGTGCCGATGACCTTCGTGTGCTTCAGGGGCTGGTTGCCCTGGCTGGTGTTGAGGACTATAGCGCCATCATTGAGCCCATTGCCGCTACCGGGGAGGGCAACAACTTACGTACCCTGCTAGAGCCTCGCTGGGCAGCCAATCAGCAACGAGTCTTGGTAGTCAAAAGCAGCCTGCACAAACTGGCCAAGGAGATTGGCTACGCCAACCCTCGTGACACCAATACGGTGCGCCGCTGTGTCGAGCGGTTATGGAAGGTGTCGGTGATAGCGCAGGTAGCAGGCCAGCGCAGCGGTTTTCGTCTGTTGGCGAACTATGCCAGCGATGCCCTGACCGACGGGCTCTTTGTGGCGCTCAATCCTTTGCTGACCTCCGCCATTATGGGCTCTGGCCGCTATGTTCGTATCGACATGACAGAGGTGCGGCGCCTGAGTGGCAGCATCACCAGACTGTTGCATCAGCGGCTATGTGCCTGGGTCGATGTTGGCCAGAGTCGGACGGTGCAGCTAGACACCTTGGTTGCTTATGTTTTTCCTGAGGAAGCCAGCATGGCCACCCACCGCAAGCGGCAATCGCGAGTCCGCAAGGCACTGGATGAACTGGCTGAACTGGGTTGGTCAATCAGTGAACATGCCAAGGGGCGGTTCACCATAGGCCGGCCTGCGCTATCACGATAATGGTCACAAACCATCACGAAAGTGGTCACAAAGTTCACGATATTGGTCACAGGCCTAATCAGTTAAACCCAGGTGCTACTTGGGCTGCAGGGCGATCCTGAGATTCGATCTAGATTATCTAAGATCATCTACGCCAGCGCTGGGTGGCGCTGGCGTTTCTGTTGGCTCTTCCTGGCTAGGATCCGCTTCCTGCTCTAACTGGTTAAGTATCAGCGCAGCCTGCCGGTTGGCGGCTGCGACTACTTCAGGCTTCTCACTGGCCAGGATCTCTTCAAGGGCGCGTCCCATCTTCTATCACTCCAATACGTTGGGAAAATCGAGCATGGCATCTCTACGCCGTGATTCAAGGATGTCTGCATAGATCTCGGTGGTTCTCAACTCGCTGTGCCCCAGTAAGCGGGAGAGCGCATAGATATCGACGCCACGGTTAAGCTGGATGACGGCGAAGCTATGGCGTGCGCTGTGGAAGGTGACCTTCTTGGTTATACCCGCCTGCAACGCCCACCGGGTGAGCTCCATATTGTGCCAGGCCGAGTATTTCAGGCCTTTGAAGATCCGCTCCGATGTCTTTCCTGAGCGCCCCATCAGCTGCATTGCCATGTCATTCAGATCCAGGTATTGCAGGCCACTGGTCTTCTTCTGGATGAAGACGATGCGGTAGTGACCATAGAAGGGCTCCAGCTCGGCCCAGGTCAGCTGATGAATGTCGGACCAGCGTAAGCCCGTGCAGCAGGAGAACAGAAAGGCGCGCTTAAGAACGTCGTAGCGGCACTCGGCCTGTGCAAGGGCCCGTACCTCGTCCTCGGTCAGGTAAACACGCTTGTTCTTCTCCCCCTGGATAGCTTTGACACGTCGTACCGGATTATCCGGTAGCAGCCGCTCCTGCTCTGCCTGGTTCAGGGCTGCCCTTAACTTGTTGAAATAGGCACTTTGGGTGTTGCGGCTCAGTGGCGTGGCGCTTTTGGTGCGGGCTTTGTGCATCAGGTAGTGCCGAAACCCCTCCAGGAACAGCTGATCTACTTCCTCGAAAGTCAGATCAGGCAGTTTATGGAACTGGCGCAAATGCTTAAGGGTAGACACCCAGATGGAATGGTTGCTCTTGCTGCCTGCCGCCTTTTGGTCGGTCACTTCCTGGAAGTACTCGAAGAAGCTGGCCTTGTGGGCATTTGAGAAATCTAGGTGGTGTTTGCCGGTCTCGTATTCGAATAGCCGCTTGGCGCGGATGGCTTCGGCTGCCCGCTGGGTTTCTTTGTTGTGGAGACGCTGTGCTGGGGTACGCGGCTTGTCGTACAGGAAGAGATCCAGGGTCTCTCTGCTGCGTTTGTGCTTGCGGATGCCCGTAACTGGATCAAGGTAGGAACCGGCGTAGTAGGTTAAGCGCAGAGCGCGCTTGCCTTCGGCGTCAGGTTCGCGGATTTCGATGCTGATCTTCATAAGTGTCCCCCGAGAGTACCCCGAGAGGTTACTTCGGGGTACTCTCGGGGTAAATTCTCACGAAACAAGATCAGGCAAGAATAGCCAGTAAAAAACAAAGTCCAATATTTACAATGTGTTATGTTCTCACTGGCTGCTTTTTATTGCTGATTTTTCACCACATTACTTGCCGATGCAGAAACTGGAGAAGATGCGACCCAGCAGATCGTCGGAGCTGAACTCGCCGGTGATCTCGGACAGAGACTCCTGCGCCAGACGCAGCTCTTCGGCCACCAGTTCACCGGCGACATAGATTTCCAGCTGATCTTTGGCCACCAGCAACCGCTCGGCGGCGCGCTCCAGCGCATCCAGGTGGCGGCGGCGAGCCATGAAGCCCCCCTCAGTGTTGCCCTGGAAGCCCATGCAGGCTTTCAGGTGGTCGCGTAGGGCAGGCAGCCCCAGCTCTGTCTTGGCGGAGATGCGGTAGACGGCGTGGCCCAGTTCCTGGCTTGGAGCCAGATCCTCACCGGTCAGGTCGGCCTTGTTGCGCACCACAGTGAGGCCGATGTTTTTTGGCAACCGATCAACAAATTCCGGCCAGATCTCTCGCGGGTCGATCGCATCGGTCGTTGTGCCATCCACCATAAAGAGCACACGGTCGGCCTGTTCTATCTCGGCCCAGGCACGCTCGATGCCGATCTTTTCCACCTGATCTTGGGTGTCGCGCAGACCGGCGGTATCTATGATGTGCAGCGGCATGCCATCCAGGTGGATGTGCTCGCGCAGCACGTCGCGGGTGGTGCCGGCTATCTCGGTGACGATGGCGGACTCGCGCCCTGCCAGGGCATTTAGCAGGCTGGATTTACCTGCGTTAGGCCGACCGGCTATCACTACCTTCATCCCTTCTCGTAGCAGGGCGCCTTGCTTGGCCTCACTGCGCACACCGTCCAGTGACCCCATGATGGCGTAGAGATCGCCAGCCACCTTGCCGTCGGAGAGGAAGTCGATCTCCTCGTCCGGGAAGTCGATGGCGGCTTCGACATAGATGCGCAGCCGGATCAGGCTCTCCACCAGTTGCTGGATTTTGCTGGAGAACTGCCCCTGCAGGGAGTGCATGGCGCTGCGGGCGGCCTGTTCGCTGGAGGCTTCGATCAGATCGGCGATGGCCTCGGCCTGGGCCAGATCCAGCTTGTCGTTCATGAAGGCGCGCTCGCTGAACTCGCCGGGACGGGCAGGGCGCAGCCCCTTTATCTGCAGAATACGGCGCACCAGCATGTCCATGATGACGGGGCCACCGTGACCCTGCAGCTCCAGCACATCCTCGCCGGTGAAGCTGTTGGGGGCCTTGAACAGCAGGGCAATGCCCTGATCCAGCGGTTGGCCTTGCTCATCCTTGAACGGCAGATATTCGGCGTAGCGCACCCGCGGGCGCTTGCCGAGCACTATCTCGGCGACCTGTTCGGCGGCGGGGCCTGAGACCCGGACTATGCCAACGCCGCCACGGCCGGGCGCGGTGGCCTGGGCCACGATCGTATCTGTTGTCATCTTGCTTGGCTCATTTGCTCGGTAATTGGGGGACATTGTAATAAAAAAGGCGGCCCCAAGGCCGCCTCTTTTGTTATCAGGGGGAAGATTAGCTGCGCATCAGTTGCGAGTGTGCAGGCCTTTCTTCTCCAGCTGACGATAGATGATGGTCTGCTGGGTAATGGAGATGAGGTTGCTCACCAACCAGTACAGGGTCAGGCCAGCCGGGAACCAGAGGAACATGAAGGTAAAGATGATCGGCATGAACTGCATCACCTTCTGCTGCATCGGGTCTGTCACCGTGGTCGGGCTCATCTTCTGCAGATACCACATGGAAGCACCCATGAGGATTGGCAGCACGAAGAAGGGGTCCTTCACCGACAGGTCGGTGATCCACAGGATGAATGGCGCATGACGCAGCTCAACAGATTCCATCAGGGCCCAGTAAAGGGCGATGAAGATCGGCATCTGGACCAGGATCGGCAGACAGCCACCCAGCGGGTTGACCTTCTCCTTCTTGTACAGCTCCATCATGCCCTGAGACATCTTCTGGCGATCGTCACCGAAGCGCTCACGCAGTGCGGCCAGCTTGGGCTGCAGCATGCGCATCTTGGCCATGGAGGTGTACTGGGCCTTGGTCAGCGGGAACATGATGCCGCGCACCAGCAGGGTCAGCATGATGATGGCCAGACCCCAGTTCTGGACGAAACCGTGGAACACGGTCAGCAACCAGTGCAGCGGTTGGGCGATAAACCAGAGCCAGCCGTAGTCGACGGTCAGGTCGAGGTGGTTTGCCACCTTGGACATCTCGTCTTGCAGCTTGGGACCCACCCACAGCGTGCTGGTCACTTCGGCCTGCTCGCCTGCAGCCACGTCTACCAGCGGCGCCTTGAAGCCGATGATGGCCTGGTCTTTACCAGGGATCACGCGGCTGTAGAAGCTGTTGATATCGTCGGCATTCGGTGCCCAGGCAGAGACGAAGTAGTGTTGCAGCATGGCGACCCAACCACCTTTGGTGGTCTTGTTCAGGTCGGCATCCTTCATATCGCCGAATGTGTACTTCTTGTAGCGGCTATCTTCGCTGGAGAAGGCGCCACCACGGTAAGCACTGGCTACCATGGCGTGACCTTCCTGATCCTTGGGTGTGGTCATGGTCTGCTTCAGCTGACCGTAGAACTGTACCTGGACCGGCTCGGTGGATTTGTTGTCGATCTTGTATTCGACACCAATCGCATAGTCACCACGTTTGAGCACGAACTCTTTGGTGAAGACCACACCTTTGCTGTCGGTCCAGGTCATCGGAACGACGACTTGATCCTGACCATCGGCCAGCTGGTAGCTGGTCTGGGTGGCTTCATAGGTAGGACGACCTTGGACCTGGCTGTGAGGACCGTCGCGACCTACCAGGCCGCTCTGGGCGACATAGAGGCGGTCAGGCTGACTGGTCAGCAGGACGAAGGGTTGATCCTGGCCTTCTTCCTGCTTGTGGGCCAGTAGCTCGGCAGACACTATGTCACCGCCCTGGGTGTCCAGGGTCAGCTTGAGCACGTCGGAGGAGACGGTGATCAGCTTGCGTGCGGCGTTCGTGTTGGTTTGCTCGGAAACCTGAGGAATATCACCGGTCTGACCGGCTTCAGGTACGAAATGTTCGGTTTGGGCCACGGTAGTCGGGGCCAGCTTCGGAGCCTTGTCAGACTCCCACTGTTGCCAGAGCAGAAAGCTCACGAACAGCAAACCGATCAGGATGAGATTGCGTTGTGATTCCATAGTCTTCAGTTTCTTCGCTTTGGTTGCGGAACCGGGTCATAACCACCCTCGGATAAGGGATGGCATTTTAATAGACGTTTGCTGGCTAACCAAACGCCTTTTATGAAACCGTGAAGTCGGATTGCTTCTATCGCAAATTGGGAACAAGTTGGCGTGAAACGGCAGCGCGGCCCGAGCAGAGGGCTAATGATTAGCTGATACAGGCGTATCAGTTTGACAGCTACCCATTGCAACGGCGTGACAGAGTGCGCCATAGCTTTTCCAGTAACTTGAACAGCTCCTCGTTGTCCATCTCTTTGACGCCGCCCTTGGCGATCACGACGATGTCGATAGCGGGCAGGTTGGCTTGATTGAGGCGGAAACTTTCCCGGACCACTCGTTTGACACGATTACGCCAGACGGCACGCTTGAGTGCTTTTTTGGGCACAGCGAGGCCAAGACGGGGATGTTCGAGGGTGTTGGGACAGGCGAGAAGAGTAATTTGCGGAGAAGCGGCCCGGACAGGCTCGGCGAAAACGCGTTTGAAGTGTTCGGGAGTTAACAGACGTAACTCCCGAGAGAAGGTGTGCGGCGTTGGCATTAAACTACCAGACGGGCACGACCCTTGGCACGACGAGCGGCCAGAACTTTACGACCGTTGGCAGTTGCCATGCGGGCGCGGAAACCGTGAGAGCGCTTGCGCTTCAGGTTGGACGGTTGAAAAGTACGTTTCATGATTCGATTCCGTATTTCTGTACAGTTTTGATTGTCACACTTAGCCGACGCGCCAGCTATAGCGTGTGACGACTAGCAAAAGAGGCCGAATTCTAAACAGAGTTCGGCTTTTAGTCAATCCGCCGTTCCCTCTCATCTTGCCCTGACTCATAAGTAAGCAGGAGAAGCTGGCAGGATCCGGAGGATCAAGGGCTCCGGATTATACTGGCAACCCGGGGTTAAACAAGGATCCTCCAATAAAAAAGGCGGCAAGGCCGCCAAAAGAGAGAGCTACTTAAGCACTTTTCGCAAGAATTCCCGGGTGCGGGGATCCTTGGGATCGACCAATATCTGATCCGGCGGGCCCTGTTCCACGATCCGGCCCCCCTCCATGAAGATCACCCGATCGGCAACATCACGAGCAAATTCAATCTCATGGGTCACCACTACCATGGTCTGGTGCTGGCGGGCGAGTTCCTTCATCAACCCAAGTACCTCGTCGACCCACTCGGGATCGAGGGCCGAGGTGGGCTCATCGAACAGAATGACCTTGGAGTGAGCCGCCATGGCGCGGCCGATGCCGACCCGTTGCTGCTGGCCGCCGGAGAGGGACGCCGGGTAGGCATCCTGCTTGTCGGCAAGCCCGATGTCCTTGAGGATGCCGAGGGCTGTGGTGCGAGCCTCAGCCTTCGGCTGCTTCCAGACGGTGATCAGCCCCTCGGCTATGTTGTCCAGCGCCGTTTTGTTGGCGAACAGCGCGTAGTTCTGGAACACGAAGGAGGCACGTTTGCGCAGCTCAATGGCTTGCTGCTCGCTGGCGTTGGCCAGGTCCAGCTGCAGATCATCGATGGCAAGGGAGCCTGCATCCGGGGTTTCCAGCAGGTTGAGGCAGCGCAGCAGGGTTGATTTGCCGGTCCCGGAGGGACCAATGATGACCACTATCTCCCCCTTCCTGACCTCCAGATCTATGCTGTTGAGCACCTTGTTGTCCTGAAATGCCTTGGAGAGGCCGGTTAATTTGATCATCGCAGACCTCCTTTAATAGGCTCGGTTCAGGTGAACTTCCAGCAGGTGCTGCAAGCGGGTGAAGATGATGACCACCACCCAGTAGACCAGGGCCACCGCCATGAAGCTCTCGAAGAACTTGAAGGAGGAGGAGGCTTCCATCTGCGCCTTGCCCATGATCTCTGCTACGCCCAGGGTGAATGCCAGCGAGGTGCTCTTGATCATGTCGATGAAGTAGTTCATCAGCGACGGCGTTGCTATGCGGGCCGCCTGCGGCAATATGATCCGCTGCATCGCTTGGTAACGGCTCATGCCGATACTGAGAGCCGCTTCCATCTGGCTCTTGTTAATGCCCAGAATGGCGGCGCGGATCGACTCGGCCATGTAGGCGGCGAAGTGCAGGGTCAGCCCGACGATGGCGGCGGTAAAGGCATCCATCCCCACGAAGATGGGGAACAATTGCGGCAGTCCGTAATAGAGCAGGAACAGTTGGACGAGCAGGGGAGTACCTCGAAAGAACGAGATATAGGGCATCGCCAGCCAGTGGATCACGGGGATGCGAAACACCCGTACTATCGCCAGGGTCAGCGACAATACGAGTGCCAAGACGAATCCCCACAGGGCCATTTCCATCGTGGTGCCCAAGTATTTGAGCAGGATGGGGAACAGCCCTAGTGTGTACTCGAGGTCAAATTCCATCATTTATTTGTCGGTGATGTCGGAAGCGAACCATTTCTCGGAGATTTGACGCAGGGTGCCATCTTTGCGCATGGCGGTCAGGGCGTCATCCACCTTCTTCAGCAGCACCTGTTTCTCCGGGGTATTCAGGAAGGGCAGGGCGTTCTCGATAGTCTCGAACGGTGCGCCAGCCTGTTGCAGCGGCAGCTTGGACTCTTTGATCAGCTGGGCGGTGGAGACGCGGTCCATCACGAAGGCATCGATGCGACCCAGGGCGACATCTTGCTCGAAATTGGAGTCATAGGTGCGGATATCGATCTTCTTGTTCGGGTCGTTCTTGCGCAGCAGCTCTTCGAAGTTGGAGCCAAGGTTGACAGCTACCTTCTTGCCTTCCAGATCCTTGATGCCGTGAATGGTACTGTTGCCTTTGCGGACCACTATCTGGGCGCCGTCATAGACATAGGGCTGGGAGAAGGCGTACTTGGCCTTGCGCTCGTCTGTGATGGTGATCTGGTTGGAGATGGTATCGATGCGGCCGGTATCCAGCATGCCGAACAGGCCGGAGAAGCTGGCGGTCACGAACTCGACCTTATAGCCGGTGCGCTCACCAATCTGGTTCCACATATCCACCTCAAAGCCCTGCAGCTTGTCCTGCTTGACGAAGGTGAACGGGAAATACTTGCCGGACATGCCGACCTTGATGGTTTCCTGGGCGATGGCTTGACCGGACAGGGCTGCCAGCAGAATGGCGGCACCGGAGACCAGCTTGATGGATGATGTCATGGGGATTCCTCTCTCTGTTGTTCTGTATTTTTAGTTGTAATCACTGAATGTGAGCTGATGTTATTGGAATAAAAGCCAAAGAATAAATGATATTTGGTTATATAAAATAACCGGTTCAGGTCTGGATCTTTGGTGTCATCCAGGATGGATCAGGCTGTGGGTAACTTTGGGGATGAAATCAGATCCAGCGGTGCTGGATCCTTGAAAGTCAAGGATCTTATTTGCTGGATCCGCTAGGTGGCAGCTAGAGATCCAGCCGCTAAAAACGTAGAATAGCCGGTCTTTAGTTAATCAATTGACGGGAGTTTAGA